>CAVQHT010000013.1:0-201992 GCA_963712355.1 uncultured Acidobacteriota bacterium | reverse complement strand
GGTATTCCGTGGCTCGGTTGGTGTTGCGGCATCTGTGACTTCTGCCGAGCCGATCGCGAGAATCTCTGCCCGACCGCCCGGTATACCGGCTATCAAGTCAACGGCGGCTACGCCGAATATGCGGTTGCCGATGCCGCCTTTTGCTTCCCACTTCCAGACAAGTACCGAGGACTTGCACGCGGCGCCGCTCCTGTGCGCCGGCCTGATCGGCTACCGGGCTTATCGTATGGCGGGGCCAGGTGCGACGGTCGGCCTCTACGGATTCGGCGCGGCGGCGCACATCATCGCCCAGGTCGCACGGCATCAAGGCCGCACAGTATTCGCTTTTGCGGCGCCAGGCGACTATGAGGCGTTGAAGTTTTCGAACGACACCGGCGTCACGTGGGCGGGATTCTCGAATGAGCCGCCGCCGCGCCCGCTGAACAGCGCAATCATCTTCGCTCCGGTGGGTTCGCTCGTCCCCGAAGCGTTGCAACGTGTCATGCCCGGAGGCATCGTCGTCTGCGCGGGCATCCACATGAGCGACATCCCTTCATTTCCGTATCGGCTTTTGTGGGAGGAGCGCGCCGTCCGATCGGTCGCGAATCTGACTCGCCAGGACGCGCGCGATTTTCTCGCGCTCGCCGCCGAGATCCCGTTGACGACGCACGTCCATGCCTACGCGCTGACCGACGCGAACCGCGCGCTCTCAGACCTGCGCTCGGGCCGTCTGTCCGGTGCCGCGGTTCTCGTTCCGTAAACTAGTCAACCCCCGGCGGTCTTGTGCCCATCTCGGAGTCAGCGACGGCTGGTAGGAACCCGTATCGCACGGCGCGCCAACTCCTCAGCAACGGTTTGCGGTATGTCTCGACATCCGCAGGCCTTGGCATGGGCGAGATGCCAGCGCACCCGCTGCTCCAGGGTCGGACGTGCCGGCATGGGATGCCGTCGATGCCAGTTCGCGTTCACAAGGATCACCTCGCGACGGCCACGGCCGGTCTGGCGTTCTCTGCGCGGGCGACGCGCAGTAGCGTGGCGACCGCAACATCGGGATTCAACGAGATCGAATCAATCCCCTCGGCAACCAGCCACTCGGCAAATTCGGGATAGTCAGACGGGGCTTGCCCGCAGATCCCGATCGACTTCCCGGCCCGTCGGGCAGCGGCAATCGCACGGGCGATCAACCACCGCACGGCCTCATTGCGTTCGTCAAACAGGTGCGCCACGGTGGCGGAGTCACGATCCAGGCCAAGCGTGAGTTGTGTCAGATCGTTCGATCCGATCGAGAATCCGTCGAACACGCGGAGAAACTCGTCCGCGAGGATCGCGTTCGAGGGGACCTCGCACATCGCGTAGATCTCGAGGCCGTCGTCGCCCTGGCGCAGGCCGTTAGCGGCCATCGCGGCCACGACCCGCTTCCCTTCATCGACCGTACGGCAGAAGGGAATCATCACCTTGACGTTGGTCAATCCGAGATCGGCGCGCACGCGCCGCAGCGCCGCGCATTCCAGGGCAAACCCTTCTGCGTAGCGATCATCGTAATATCTCGACGCTCCACGAAAGCCGATCATTGGATTCTCTTCCGCGGGCTCGTAGGCCTGGCCACCAAGCAAACGCGCGTATTCGTTCGTCTTGAAATCACTCATGCGCACGATGACCGGCTTGGGATAAAACGCCGCCGCGATGCGCGCGATGCCTTCACTGAAGCGGTTGACGAAGAAGCTGCGGGCGTCCTCGCGGCCGATGCGCGCGCCGATCGCCGAGACCACGGCCGGATCGTTGAGATGCGGGTAGCGCACCAGCGCCATCGGATGGATGCCGATGTGATCCGTGATGATGAACTCCGCCCGCGCCAGTCCGACGCCCTGATTGGGGATACGTGACAGGTCGAACGCGCGGCTGGGATCGCCGACGATCAGCATCACCTTCGTGTGCGTGTCCGGCACGGTCGACACATCCACGCGGTCCACCTGAAATGGTACGCGGCCGGCGTAGACGTGACCTTCGGCACCTTCGGCACAACAGATGGTGACCTCGTCGCCGTCGTGCAGGGTGCGGGTCGCCGTGTCCGTGCCGACGATGCATGGCAGGCCGAACTCGCGTGAGACGATCGCCGCGTGAGCCGTCCGACCGCCTTTGTCGGTGACGATCGCGGCCACGCGGCGCATGACCGGTTCCCAGTCGGGATCGGTCATCTCGGCGACCAGCACCTCCCCGGACTGCACCGACTCGAGCGCCTTCGCCTCGTGCACGACTCGAACCCGGCCCGTCCCAATACGTTCACCCACGGCCTGTCCGCGAACCAGCGGGAGACCGGTGGGGCCGGTCAGACGGTAGACCTCTGCGATCGGCGATCGTACCTGTGATGAATGAACGGTCTCCGGGCGCGCCTGCACGATGAATAACTCACCCGTCAACCCGTCTTTCGCCCACTCGATATCCATCGGCCGCGGGTGTCCGGCCAGGTCGGAGTAGTGCGCTTCGATCACACAGGCCCACTGCGCGAGCGTCAGCACATCGTCGTCGTTGAGACAGAACCGGGCGCGTTCCTGACTGGGGGTGGGTTCGCTGCGTGTCCCTTTGCTGCCGTCGGCGTACACCAACCGCACTTCCTTCGTGCCAAGCTGCCGGCCAATGATGGCGCGGTGGCCGGTGGCGAGCGTCGGCTTGAAGACCGTCCACTCGTCCGGCGTGACGACGCCCTGGACGACGTACTCCCCCAATCCGTACACGCCGGAGACCGTCACGACATCGCGGAAACCCGACTCCGTGTCGAGCGTGAAGATGACACCAGAGCTCGCCTTGTCGGATCGCACCATCGGCATGACGCCGACCGAGAGCGCCACCTTCAGCTGGTCGTATCCAAGCCGCGCACGATAGCTGATCGCCCGATCGGTGAACAGCGACGAATAGCAGGCCTGCACGGCGCGAAGGAGGCCTTCAGGGCCTCGCACATTCAGGAAGGTTTCGGCCGCGCCGGCGAAGGACGCCTCCGGCAGGTCTTCCGCCGTGGCGGATGACCGTACCGCCAGTTCTGGTTGGCGTCCCACGCGCGCGCACAGGCGGTCGTATGCGTCGACAAATGGCGACGCGCACCACCTGCGGAATCTGCGTCTCCAGGACGGCCGCGCGAGCGGCCTCGCCACGTCGAGCCAGCTCGACGAGGTTCTCGGGATCAAATGGGCTGAAGATCGTGCGGAGCCGTCCCTCAAGACCCTGTGCACTCAGCAAGTGCCGATAGGCGGCCGCGGTTGTGGCGAAGCCATCGAGTACACCAACCCGCTTCGGCTTCAGCGCGCGAAACATCTCCCCCAGTGATGCATTCTTCCCACCGACCGTGGCCACATCCGCGAGACCAATCTCCGCGAAATCGAGAACGTATAGTGCCGGTGTCATGTCGCACGCCCTTCTAGAAGAACGCCGTGTTTGAGCCCGTACTCCGCTGAACGGCCAAAAGAGCAACGCGCGTGCCGCCGGCAGATGCCGGCTGCCGACGGCGTACGATGTGCAATGGCTGAACCGCATGGCGGATGGCGGAACTATGTTCGAGCGTACCTGATGCCGAAGACCGTCAAGGTCCGCGCTGGATATCTTTGTTCCTCGGCGGCGCCTTCCTGGTGGTCGTCGTCGTGGCCGCCCTGCATTTCTCTGAGGAACACGCGTTCATTCGTCTGGCACAGCAGGCCAAGCCGGCCTGGCTTGTCCTCGCGCTCGGTCTCCAGGCGGCCACCTATCTCACGCAAGGAGCGATCTGGGGACACGTGGTCGCGGCGGCCGGGTTCCGCCTTCCGCGGCGGACAACCTTTGAACTCGGGTTGGCCAAGCTGTTCGCGGATCAGGTCGTCCCGTCGGCCGGGCTAAGCAGCAGCGTGCTCGTGGCGAAGGCGCTCGAACAGCGCCGCGGCCCACCCGCAGCGGTCCGGGCCGCCGTGCTGATCAACATGGCCTCGTACCATCTGGCCTACGTCCTCGCACTCTCGGTCGCGCTCGCGATCATGTGGCAGAACGGCAGTGCACACGCCATCGTCATCGTACCGGCGTGTCTCTTTCTCGCGTTCTCATTTGCACTCGCCGCGGCCATCGTCGCGCTGTCCGGTCGTGTCCCAGACGGTCTGAGGACCGCGCTGGGCAGAATGAGGGCGAGTCGTGCGCTGTTTGAGTTCATGGCCGGAGCCGACCCCGCGCTCGTGCGCAGTCTTCGCGTCCTCGCGCACACGATCGGGCTGCAATTGGCCATCGTGCTCCTCGATGCGACGACGCTCTGGACGTTGATCGTTGCGCTGGGCGGGAGGGCTTCTGCGGCGGGCGTTTTCGCCAGCTTCATGATCGCCAGCCTGGTCCGCACGATGGGCATCCTTCCCGGCGGGCTCGGGACGTTCGAAGCGACGTCGGTTCTCACGCTGCGCATGCTCGGCGTCGACCTCGAGGTGGCGTTGTCCGCGACCCTCCTGTTTCGAGGCTTGACCTTCTGGCTGCCGATGCTCCCCGGCTACTGGTGCTCCCGGCGCGCTGTGTCCGGTCGTGTCTCCGCGGCGGTCCAGCCTTATGCGCCATGAGCTCGCGCGCTCGACTTGACACGCCTACTGCCCCACCTGGCGATCAGCACGCCGCGCATCGTGCGGCGGTCGGAACCGCCTGCAGTCGTGCGGCGGCGATCGGGTGGTGACATGCTTCGCAGATGCCGTATTGACCGCGCTCGATCCGGGCCAGTGTATGGCGGATGGCGGCGACCTCAGTTCGAGTCACGTCATCGAGCTGTTCCAGCACGGCGTCGTTTTCCCGTTCCACCGCGCGTTCCTCCGAGTCGTCGTCGAGAGTGACGCGCAGGCCGGCGCTGATCGCACCGGCACGGTCTGTCAGTTTTGCGAGGCGAGCACGCAGTTCCGATTCAATATCAGCTGTGCGAGTCACGGGTGTCCTCCTGGAAGGAACTGGCGTTGGTGGTCTCCCGCGGGTGGGGTGGGCAACTGTCGTGCCGCTCGCCGGCTTCTTGCCGGGCACGCATTGAAGCCTCCCATCCGGCATTATCCCGGGGAATACGCGGATGCGAGGGTGCGGCCGAGCCGACGGCCGCGGGAAATACCGCACCGCCGGCGAAGATTCCCCATCCCGCAGCTGGCCACCGTTCCAATTCCGGCGGGCACGCGCCGATCTCACGCTCGATCTGCGGGCATCCATCTTGCCTCACAGTTCTGCGATCGACGGCGCGCACCGCTGCGAGCTGTGGCCGCATTCGAGTCAGGGAGGAGCGCACCATGAGCACCGGCAACCTCACCACCCGCGACTTGCAGCTCCGTGACAACGTTCTGTGGCAACTCGAATGGGATCCAGCGGTCGATGCTGCCGGTGTCGGGGTCGCCGTTGTCGACGCCACCGTCACGCTGACCGGCTACATCGACACCTACGCCGGCAAGCTGGCCGCCGAACGCGCCGCCAAGCAGGTGCGCGGCGTCCGCGCCGTTGCCAATGAGATTGACGTCCGTCCGATGCTCGACCGCACCGATACCGACATCGCCGACGACGTGGTCCATGCGCTGCGGCTGCACAGTCCACGTCCCGGAGTCGGTGCAGGCCAGCGTCCGCCACGGCGCACGTCCTCCTCGGCGGGCCAGGTCGACTTACGTCTTCCAGAAACGGGCGGCCGAAGAAGCGATCCGTCACGTCCGCGGCGTGCGCCACGTCGACAACCACGTGCAGATCGCGCCCAGGAGCGTGGCCCACGACGTGCGGAAGCACATCGTCAAGGCGCTTCATCAGAACGCCATTGTCGATGCCGATCACATCGAAGTCGATGTGGCCGGCTCGCGTGGTCACGTTGTCCGGAACGTTGGCAGCCTGGCCAGCGCGACGCGGCCGAGTGGGCGGCGGCGCAGACACCCGGCATCACCGAAGTCGACAACCGCCTCGTCGTGGTCAATCGAGAGGTGTCCGGCGCTGGCCGATCACACGCTCGACCGCGAGCATTGATACAGACCGCAACGCAGATGGACGCCGTAGCGAACCCATGGCCGATCCGCTGATTTCGGTTCGTGAGCTGACCAAGACCTACAGTCTTGGCGAGGCGCTCGCCGCCGTTCAGGCGTTGCGCGGCGTCACGCTGGACGTGCAGCGCGGCGAATTCATCGCGCTGACCGGGCCGTCGGGATCGGGCAAATCGACGTTCATGAACCTGCTCGGCTGTCTCGACCATCCGACCAGCGGCGAGTACTGGCTCAATGGCCAGAATGTCGCGGCCTGTTCAAAGAACGAGCTCGCCGAGATCCGCAATCGCGACATCGGATTCGTGTTTCAGGGATTCAACCTTCTGCCGCGAACCTCGGCGATCGACAACGTCGAGTTCCCGCTGCTGTATGGCGGCGCACTTTCCTCGGCGCACGACGGCCGAACGGGCCGCCGCGGCGCTGGACGTCGGTCGGGCTCGGCGATCGGCATGCTCCACCATCCGAGTCAGATGTCCGGCGGACAGCAGCAGCGGGTCGCGATCGCGCGCGCCCTGGTCAACGACCCGATGCTGCTTCTGGCCGACGAGCCGACCGGCAACCTGGATTCGAAGACCAGCATCGAGGTCATCGAGATCTTTCAGCGGCTGAACGTGGAACGACATCTGACGATCCTGCTGGTCACACACGAACCCGACATCGCGCAGTACGCCGCGCGCCGGATCGCGTTTCGCGACGGCCGCATCCGGAGCGATGAACCGGTCGCGGACCGGCACACCGCGACGAAAGATCTCGCGGCAATACGTGCTGCCGTGGAGCCGGTCGCGCTCTCCGCATAATCGGGGGAAGGGACGACGCACCGGTGCCGACGTCGTCAACGCGCTCGTGATGCCGGTCGGCTGCAACAGGGTGGCACCTGGTCGCGAAGCCACTCGAGCGCGAGTTCCACTTTGGTGACGAACGCCGGCGACGACTCCACGACGAATCGGCGCGGGTGCCGCTGCCAGGCGGCGGCGATGCGCGCATCGATCCGCGCCGCCATTTCTGCCGATTCGGTGCGCAGCGGATTCTGATGGTTGTAGCCATTTGCCGACAGCGGCGTGCGAAGGTGCAGCACGGCATCGTAGCGTGCCAGCTCGGCGTCGGCTGAGGTCCCGACCGCTGCGAAGAAATCTTCATCGCCGGGCGGCCAGTAGGCCGCGCCGTCGACGGTGCCTCGATCGCACAGCACAATCGCCGCGTTGTGCGCCTCCGCCGTGGCTTCGAGTTCCCGCTGCACGTGGTAGATGGCGCGCTGCGAGGCGCGCTGGCAGGCGAGATCGTCCTCGCGTGGAAAGCCGCCGCCGAACACGATACTGGCGGCTTCGGGAAGAATCCTGACGTGCGAGCAAAATGCCTGGCGGACCATCTCGAGGAGCGCCGTTTTTCCCGCGCCCGGTCCGCCGGTCAGCGCGATGCGGCGGGGCTGGTGAATGGCCCGACAATCACACGGTGTCATCGTGTTCGCGCCTCCTGGACGAGTTGGGCTACCGCCGTGACCGTGCGGCGAGCGCTCGCGCAAGGCCCGCGTCGTGGCCGTAAATGTCTTCCGCGAAGTGGACGAGGCCATCTGCTGGATCCACGATCGCGGTGCTGTAGAAGATCACGAGCCGCACCGGAGTCTCCAGCGTCCGGGTCACCGTGCCGGTTCCTTCCATTGCCTCGACCACTCGCGCCCGGGACCAGCCTGGCATTCCCTCCAGCGCCCATGCCGCCAGCCCGACCGGGTCCTCGAGGCGAATGCACCCGTGGCTGAAGTCGCGCCTCGCAGCCGCAAACAAGCCAGGCGCCGGCGTGCCGTGCATGTAGATGCCAGCGTCGTTGGCGAACACGAACTTGATCAAGCCAAGTGCATTGTCTGGTCCGGGACGCTGCCGCAACCGGTATTCACCAGCCTGCAGCTTTGCCAGCAGCGTGTCGTCGAGCGGCGGCGCAATCACGCGACCGTCGCGCGCGACGACATCGAAATGCGCAGCGTCCAGGTAGCCGCGGTTGTTCTTGATCAGCGGGATCAACTCATGGCGCGCAATCGATGGCGGCACATCCCACGACGGTCGAAAGATCACCTGCCGCATCTCGGCGATGAACGCCGGCGTCGCGGTCCGCGTTGCCTGTCCGACGATCACCTTCATCGCCAGGCGCGGCGTGGGATCGACCATCGGAGCATCCCAGGCCCAGGCCTGGAATGTCGGAATGTTGACGGCCACCGTTCGCTGACCGGTCAGATCAGGCAGCGCGCGAAGTCGCTCCATGGCCAACTCAATCTGACGCACTCGCTCGGCGGGCGTGATCCGGAGCGCCAGGCGCGTGCGCGGGCCGATGATGCCGTCCGTCGCGAGTCCATGTCGCGTCTGAAATCGTTTGACCCCGTCGACAAGCACCTTGTCGTAGATCTCGCCGCTCATAGGGGCGTCGCTGGCCAGATCCCCCGTTGCGGACAGCCAACGCGCGAGCGCTTCACGCTGAGGAAATACGGCGCCAGGTTCGACGGTCGCACTTCGGCCGGAATCGATTGGCGTCAAGGTTCGCGTGGCGAGCTGCCGGTAGTGACCGAGCGCGGCGCGTAGTAAGCGATATTGCGAGAATGGCGGCCACATCTCCCTGGCCAAGGCGCGCAGGCGGTCGACCGTCGTCGCATCGGCGAGCCGCGCGCCGAGATCGAGCGGCGGCGCGGCGCCGAGCCTGAAGCCCAGTGTCCGCGAGTCGACTCGGCCCTGACGCAACTCTTGCAGGTAGTGAATGAGCGCCGCACTCAGCCCAACATCGAGACGCGCCACCGTGTCCCGGCGCGCGGGCATGTCCTGGCTCACAATCGATGCGAGCCGCTCGAGCGCCTCGACACCGTAGTCTGCCGGCTCGAGGCCGTCTTCTTTCGCGCCCGCAATCAGGGCGAGCGCGGCCCGGCCGCGGCTCGGTCGCCCGTCGGTCATCGTCAATCCAGAGCGGCCGGTATTCATTGGCGCTGTAGACCGCACGCAGCTGCGCGCGGTCGGCGCTTCCCAGTTCGAACGGCGCGGCATCGGGCGCCTCAATCCGCTGGTGAATCGCATCGCCCTGCGCCGCGCGCGTCGGACGTGCCATGTCTGTCGACGCGCTCAGCGCCGCGAAGAGCAACATCCCAGCGGCCGCTCGGAATGTCAGCATGGCCGCCTGGTGCGTGTGCAAAGCGGCCGCCAGCAACGGTTCAGTGTCTTCTTCGGTCGCGACGTTAAGATCGGAACGTCGCCGCGGAAGAGTTCGCAGGAATGTCACCGTTCTCCCAGCGTCGCTGCCCGTGAAATACCCCGACGATCAGGAAAATCTCCCACTGCCTGCCCGCGGCCTCCGGCGACGGTCCTTCACAATTCGCGGATTTCGTCCCTGATCAGCACGACGGCCACGGCACGCCAGTTGCCCCACCGATCGGCATGGCCAGATTCATACCGCGGCTGATCGGGTCGGTCGTACTGGATGCCGCGGCCTATGAAGAGGTCGAAGCGGATCGCTCCGCGATATGGCAGGCGATGATCGTCGTGCTGTTGTCGGCAGTCGCGACGGGAGTCGGCGCGCGCGGGTTGGGCGCACCACTGTCGCTCGTTCCCGGTGTCGCGATTGTCGCGCTGATCACTTGGGTAGCATGGGCGCTGCTCACCTACCAGATCGGCGTGCGCCTGTTCCCCACGGCTGATACGCGCTCCGACGTTGGCGAGCTGATGCGGACGATTGGATTCTCGTCCGCGCCAGGCCTCTTTCGCGTCTTCGGCGTCATCCCCCAGCTTGCGACGACGATCTTTGTCCTGACGACCGTCTGGATGCTCTGTGCGATGGTCGTGGCCGTCCGCCAGGCGCTCGATTTCTCGAGCACGCGGCGCGCGCTCGCTGTGTGCGTCGTTGGCTGGACGCTGATGCTCGTGTTCCTCATCACCTTGGGCTTCTGGGTCGGGCCGAGACTGCTCTTCGCACAACACGGCTAACGATGGCTGATTCATGGATACCGCCGCGAACGTCGCCGTCGTCAAGCAGCTGTATGCCGCGTTTGCCCGCCGCGACATCGCGGCGATTCTCGCGGTGCTCAGCCCGGATGTTGTCTGGAGCGAACCGGCGAACCCGTTCAACCCGGCGGGCGGCACGCGCCGCGGACACGCGGGCTTTCTCGAATGGGCGCGCGTCGGCAGCGAGGCGGAAGACGTGTTGTCGCTCGAACCGCGGGAATTCCTGACAAACGCGCATGCGGTCGCGGTGGTTGGCCACACGCGCTGCCGCGTGCGCGCAACGGGAAACACCTACGAGACCGACTTCGTGCACCTTGTAACGTTTGACGAAGGCGGTCTTCTGACATCGTTTCAGGAGTTTTTCGACACGTGGGGTGCGGCAGAGGCGTTTCGGCCGTCCTGACGCGTGAGACCCACCGGCTGCCGCGAGGCGATCTCGAGCCGCGTGACGCGTCAAGCTGTTCGTGGTTTATGCGTCACAGCGGACCTGGAAACATCCGCTCGGCCTCGACCTGGAGTGCGGCTTCGTGCCCGCGCATCCACCAGTAGCCACCCGCGCCGGCGACGACGGCGACCAGGAGTCCGACAACCGCGACAGGGCCTCGCACGCGCTCGAGGCGCTCCCCAAATATGTACGCCGCCAATCCGTAGGCGGCAGCCCAGATCACGCCTCCTGAGGCATTGAAGAACAGGAATCGGCGCCAGTCCATGCGGTTGATGCCCGCGAGCAGCGCCGCGAGCGCTCGCAGCACGGCCAGAAAACGGCCGAAGAACACGACCTGGCTGCCGTGCCGCGCAAACACGTATTGCCCGATCTTGATGCGTGTCGTGGTGACGCCTGCCAGCCGCCCGTAACGCTGCAGGAACGGGTAACCGAACAGGCGACCGATCAGGTATCCGATGTTGTCGCCGACAATCGCGCCGATCGCGGCGGCGAGAATGACGAAGGCGATGCTCAGGCGATGGGTCGTGCCGGCGAAGATCGCCGCCGTCACGAGGGTCGTTTCGCCAGGAACCGGAACGCCCATGCTCTCGAGCCCTACAGCGGCGGCCACGATCCAGTACCCGTGTTCAGCGATCAGCGCGGCGAGGTGCTGTGACAATGGCATCGTTTTCGGCGACCACCATTATCGTTGCGAATGCGGACATCAAGAGGCGACGACGCTGATGCGACTCGGTGTTCTTACGGCACCACCCGAAACGCGGCGAGGACCGGTTCCCTGTGATCGGCGCCGCCGCTGAACTCGACCACATAGTCTCCGGGTGCGAGCGGTGCCAGTGGAAACTGAGTCGTCGTCCATCGGGATCCGTCGGCATCAACATAAGCGGAGCTCGAAAGCGGGATGGCGACCGGCTTTCCCGTCCTGTCGAGCAGGCGAACCGTACCTGGATTCCGCCGTCGTGCACAGGAGCGTCAACCCGGAGCCGCTCCGTTCGGCGGAACCGCACATCCGCCGTCGCCACCTCTTTGTTGCCGGTCGTGACGCCGCGGCGATAGAGGATTGTGCCGATGCCGGCGTGCTCTGCGGGCACCGTGAGTCGAACAGACTCCAGCGATGTGACGCTGTTTCCGGCGCGCGCCGTGCGAACGCGAAGGTCATAGTCACCAGCCGGCAATGCGGCTGCGACCAGCACGATCCGAACACCGGGCGCATTCGCGGCGAACGGTGCGTGACCACGCGCGACGGTCACGCCGCTCTTGTCCAGAAGTTGCGCGTCGGCCTCCCCTTCGGCTGAGTCGCTTCGGACAGCAAACGTCGGCCCTCCATCGGCGACCACGGAGACGGCAACTCCGCCACCGGGAAGTGGTGCGACCGCGGTGCGAACACGGAGGGTGGCGTCAGAAGTGAACGGTACAAGCGCGGCGAGCGCCGCCGTGACCGGCATTGCGCCGGTGCCGGACACAGGCGTCTGCCCTGGAGCTGTCCTTTCTGGAGTCGTCCTGGGATCCTCTGCCAGGGCCAGGTAGCCGCGTCGAGCGCGCACTTGAATGCCCGGCCGCTTGACGCGCACGCTGATCTTGTGAAATTTCCCGTCGAGCCTGCCGGTCGTGTGGTATCCCAACAAGTAGTAGGCGCTGAAATCACTCGTCACTCGTGCGAGCCCGGCGTTCAGGTTGCTGTTGTCAACCACCGCGATTCCATCGGTGGCATCCGCCAGGGTTCTCAGACTTCCGTGGCGTGCGTTCAGGCGCGCGAGATCCTGGTCCACTGGAATCGTCGGATTGGCGTCGAAACCGACGCCGACGCCCGCAGCGGGTGCGATGTCTTCGTCGAACACGGCCAGCCCGCGCGGGTCGATGGGATAAAACGACACGTTGGCCCGGTTGGCTGTGTCCAGGATCTCCTGGAAGTGCGGCGGCTCGTCCAGCGCCGCCAGTGCCACTCGCTCCGCCTCGCATGGCCGCGGACCACTCTGGCCAAACGCAGCGGACGTGCCGAGGCGCCCCGAGCGGGGATCCACGGTGAACGGGGCGCCCGTTGGAATCGTGTCGTCGATCGGACGCGCGAGCGACGCATTCGGCGTAAACAATCTCCACCCGTTCGAAACCGAAATGACCGCCTTGCGTTCTTCGCTGACGCCGCGAAGAAACAAGACGAGTTCGTCCAGCGCGTCGAGTGTCCGCTGCTCCCTGCGCCGCAGAATCATCTCCTGGGCGATCCCGCGGTCAGGGGCCGCGCCGCCGACGGTTCTCGGAATCTCCCGGATAGCACGCGGCAAACCGCTGCTCGACGGGATCGGTGAAATTCACTTCGTCGCGGGTGCCCCAGGCTCGGCTGAGAGCCGCTTCCAGGTCGGTTGTCCCTTTAACAAACGTGATGTCACGCGCAGCCATGTCCGGTGTCATCACCGCGATCAGATCGTCGGGTCCGAGCAGTCGCGCGAGCGCGGCACGTAGCGGCTCCCTCACATGAACGGCGGCCGCTCGGTCCACATGGTTGCGATCGAGGAAGAGGACGAACACGCGCCCCGGCGAACTCGAAGGCTGCGGAACCGGCGCGGACGCCGATCTTGACGAGGGAGCAGCGCCCGGGTTCGCGGCGAACGTCACGCGGCTGAATCCCTCGATGCGCTGCAGCTCGTTGTTGTCTCGAACCTCGAAGTCGTTTGTCGTGAGGTCGGCGACGGGTACGCCGTCTCGAGTAGCGTAGACGTCCACCCGAATGTAGTTGGCCTCTATCCGAAACGGAGGTGGCTGCTGAGCGTCGATCGCGATGCCCAGGACTGTCGCGGCGATGATCAGGCCAACGGCGCGATCCTGCCGGCAGAGCCGCCGAATCCGCGTACCCATAGCTGTCCTCTCGAAACGCACGCGCCGTTCTTCAGGACAGAGTACCTCAGCACAGCACCGCCCGAGCGAACCGTCTGCACTTTCGCTCAGGCATCACACTCGCTCGGGTTCAACGTCCGCCAAAGCCGGTTGGTCGTCTGCTATCAGGGCATCCGCGGTGTCCTCGGGCCACGATTTCAGGTAGCTGCAGAGCGTGTGATAGCTGATGCCGAGCGTGCGGGCGGTCTCCCGCTTGTTGCCTTTGCAGCGCTCCATCACCAGGCGCGCGTACCGGCACGCCCAGACACGCAGGGTCTCCTGCCGGCGAAACGACGGCATCAGGATCTCGCCGTAGTCGCCGCGCACGCGCGCCGGCAGATCGTCGATCTCGATGACGTCGCTGGTGGCGAGGGCGACGGCGCGCTCGATCAATCGCTCGAGCTCGCGGACATTGCCGGGCCAGTCGTATTCAACCAGCACCTGCATGGCGGCCTCCGACAGCGACAGCGGCCGCGCCTGGCGGTGACGCGCCAAGAAAGTACGTCGCGAGCTCGCGGACATCGGGGCGGCGTTCGCGCAGCGGCGGCACGCGGATGTCCACGCCGCCGAGACGATAGAACAGATCGGGCCGGAACAATCCGCGGTCCACCAGGCCTGACAGGCCGCGGTTCGTGGCGGCGACGATCCGGATGTTGACGCGTGTGACTGCCCTGCCCGCCGACGCGTTCGACCGACAGATCCTGAATCGCGCGAAGCAGCTTGGCTTGTGCCGACACCGACAGGTCGGACACTTCGTCGAGAAACAGTGTCCCGCCGTCCGCGTGTTCGAACTTCCCGCGCCGGCCGCGGACACCGGTCGCGGTGCGCTCCTCGATGCCGAAGAGCTCGGCTTCGAGCAGGGTTTCGACCAGGGCCGCGCAGTTGATGGCGACGAATGGGCCGGCCCGTCGCGGGCTCAGCTCGTGGATCAGCCGTGCGACGAGTTCCTTGCCGCTGCCGGATTCGCCTTCGAGGAGCACGGTAAAGTCCGTGACCGCGATGCGCTCGATCCGCGAACGAAGCGCCGCCATCGCCGGCGTCGAACCGATGAGCGGCGCTGCCCCATCGGGTCTGGATGCGCCGCCTGCGGCCATGCCGTCCGAGCGAGGGATAGGGCGTCGAGTGCGCTCGAGCTCGAGGAGCAGCGCGCCGAGGTGCGCCGCCATGCCGAGAAGCTGGAAATCCCACTCGCCCGGGCGGCACATCGGATCGAACGTGGCTTCGAGCACGCCGCGCGCTTTCGGCGACGGCCCGGGAACCTCGAAGGCGACCGATTCCATGGGCGTCGCATCCGGTCCGTTGTTCCAGCGGGAGGTCGCATCGCGGAGGTGGACGGTTCGAACGGCGAGCGACTTCCGCAACGATTCCTCGAAGGCGCCGCGCAGGAGCGCCGGATCGCTTCTGTTGGTCACGCCTCGAGAGAGCGTCGCCAGCAGCTCGCCGAACCCTCGTCGCCGATCGCGCTGCCTGGGCGTCGATGCCGGCCCTGACGCGACACGTCCTTCGCTCGATCCCATATGGCTGCTCCTGCCTTCCACGCTGGCGGGAGAACCAAAGCGAATGCCACGACTGGTGAGATCAAGAATTCTTGGATTTCCGCTCATGTTTGTCTCGTTCGTCGTCCTTGTTGACTGCCACGACCCGGGTAATTCGTGCTCACGCGCGACGCGCGCGATGGGATATCGAGTTCATCGTTCCCGCCCGCGAACTCGTCATTCGTCACGCAGTCAAGCCACGCGGCTGGCCGATCGAACGCGATCGCGCTTCGATACCAGAGCGCGCCTGCGTGCAGCTGTGTCACGGTGCAGCGCACGACCGCGCCGCGAATCGATCGCCGATGCTCACCTGTCTCCATGTACAGCTCGATGGTCATTCCGGGCAGGAGGCGATGGTGTGTTTCGATGAGCGCGCCGGTCGTGGACACATCGACGACCGAGGCTTCGTGTCCGAGCGTCACGCGGGCGCGCACGATCCCGTGCTCTGCGATCCGGTTGGACCGCCTTGCCGTCCGGCGATCGTTTACAGCGGCATCCACTGGGCGCTCCCTGGCTGGAATCGCAGCACTCGTGTTCGTCCGGTCTGGCCGTAGATGCGGACGACCAGCTGCGTGCCGTTCCGGCCGAGAATGTAGAGGCTGCCGGACGTGGATGTGCCGAGTGGCGTAAATGTCGCGATGTCGCTGGCTCCGACGCGGATCGGATCGGTACCTGGCGGCGTTCCAGTCGGATCGACGGACGGGAGCGCGAGGAGGGCGCCGAATTCCACGCCGGCGAAGCGATCGTGCAGCTGCTCGAAGGCGTCAATCGGCTGATCGACGCCGGCGAGAATGTCGGCCGACAGGACGCCGTTGCGGTTCCCGTCGACATGGAGCTGGAAGCCGTAGCCCGATCGGCAAACGCGTGACGCGCAACGCCGTCGCGGTGCCGCGTGCAATAGCCTCCGTCCGCGCGCGCTGCAGTTGGTTGGCCACATGCCGCGCCGCGGCGACGGTTCGCACTTCATCGAGAGATGACAGTGTCTGGGGAATCGCCATCGAGCCGAGCGTGGCGGCGAGCCCCATCGCAAAGACCAGGTCCAGCAGGGAGAACGCCGCCACGGCCCCTCACTGCTGTCCGGCGGCCGGCTCGGGCTTCGTCCCGACCGTGAGCTGCGGGCGCAGCTTCAGAAAACTCTTCTCGCCGACGCCCTGAACGTTCATCACCTCTTCGATCTTCTTGAACGGTCCCTTGGCCTTGCGGTATTCGACGATCCGCGCGGCGACCTTCGGGCCGATTCCCGGGAGCGCCTCGAGCTCGCTCTGCGTCGCCGTGTTCAGGTTGACGATGGCCGCCGCCGGCTTGGCCGGCGTGGCCTGAGCCGAAGCCGGCACCTGCGCCGCGCGCGCGGTGCCGATGACGCTCACCGACAGCACGAGCGCTGACACCATCGTTCGCAGCATGTCCGCATTCATTCCCACCATTGACTCCTCCTTGTTTGAAGGACCCTGGCGCCGGCGCCTCATTCGTTCGGGTGAGGTACGGGCCCCGCGATGAGTGGTTTTGCACCGGGCCGGGTCGTCCGACGTCAGGGCAAGCGCGGGGCCAGCGCTGCGCCGTTCACCGCGCCGGTGCAACGTGTTGCGGATGAAGCTGATAGCGACCGCGCGTGCGCGAGCAGCGTTTGGCGGGCTCGAGGATGACGATGAAAATGACGCCGCCGGTTGCGGATCTACCCGCGGCCCCTCTTCGACTTCACCGGCTCACTGCTGGAGATCCGCCGGCGGCGCGGCGTCGGGCGCTCACCACTGAGCGCGGCGAGCACGCGATCGAGCGCCGCTCTGGCGGCGGCGTCGCCCTCGTTCTCGCGGAGCGCGGCAACAATCGACCGGCCGGCGCGGCCACCCAGCAGCCGCAGTCCCGCTTCAGCCGCCCGGCGCTCCTCGGATTCCTGCGATCGGAGCGCATCACGCAGCAGCGGCGCCGCAATCGTCAGTCCCGTGCGGCCGAGTGCCACGAGCGCGTGGCCTCTCACATAGATGTCCTCGCCGGAGAGCGCCAACTCGGTCAGGAGCGCGAGGTTTTCGGACGTCGGCGACTCACCCAGGAGCAGGATCGCGCCGCGGCGAATGGCCGGGACGTGGTTCGTGACCGCGCCTTCGATCGCCATCTGACGGAGCAGGCTCCAGTCGCGCGCCGCCACGCGCGGTGCGGAGCCATCCGGGTCGTGCTGAAGCAGCAGACGCTCGAGCCGCGCGCGGTCGCGAATGCGCGAAAAGGCCTCGCCCTTGAGGACGGCAGACGGACGCCGGGCGCCGCCCGCGATGCGCGGGGAGGGTTCGTTCAGCGTGAACGGGTCGGGTCGCCGGCGTTTCGATGTCTTCGCCACGGTTCCCTCCAGGCTCAATCGATCGACACCCAGCCGTGCTGAATGATCGTGCGGTATTGGTCGTAGGTCAGCGTCGTGTCGTTCGTGCCGCTGCTCGGCAGCATCAGGTTGCCGGCATCGTTCGTGTGGCTCAACCCGAGGTAGTGACCGAGCTCGTGTCCGATCAGCATCCCCAGGTACGCCACGTCCAGGCGGCGGTGGCCGGCGGCGTCAACGAAACCAGACTTGTTCTGCACGGTGCCGCTGCTCCGGCCGCTATGCGACGTCGGCCCGGGAATGTCGCCGTCGAGCCCGTCGTACTTGCCGTCGATGAGCAGCTGGTCCACGACGAACGCATCGATGTTGTTGTTCGTGTCGGGGCCGGACCACTGCTCCCAGAGATCGCGCGCTTCGGAGTCGGAGGTGATGTTCTCGAACCCGCCCGCCTGCGCCTGGTGGATGCCGCGCCGGTCGTTGCCGAAGGTCACGTCACGACGCTCGTAGATCGAGCGCGTGACCGCGGTGGCGTCGATCAAGTCTCCAACCTCCTGCCCGGTGAAATCCTCGAACGCGACCTTCGTGATGTTGACGCCGAACCGGAACATCGTCCGGCACGTGATCGTGCCGGACACGGTCGTGTTCGGCCGCTTGGTCATGATGATCTCGATGGTCATGTCCTCGCGGCCGTCGAACTTGTTGAAGACGCCGCTGCCTTGCGGCGAGTGAAAACCAATCGTGCCGCCCCAGGTCCCAAAGGCGGGCACGGTGATCGAGCCGCCGAAGTGGCCGGTGCCCTGCTCGACGAGCGATCCGCCGACGCCGCCGTCCCAGAACTTCCAGGTGAACTGCGTCGAGACGCCGGCCGCCGAGTTGTTGCCGTTGCTCAGGGTGACGGCGATACCCGTATCGAAGGCGTTGCCGCTCCGGACGCCGCGGGCACTGAACGAGCCGGTGACGAAGCTGCCGCTCGGCGAGAGCGACAGGCTGAAGGGATTCGACGGCAGCACCATGCACGTGACGCGGAACTCCGCCCGGCCGCCCTGGCGGGTGGCGAGCGACGCGCGGAAGACCGCCGGCCCCGGCGGCAGCGTCCGCTTGCGGTCGAAGCGGACGTCTACGTAGCCCGCGCGCACGTTGGCTGGTGTCACGCGTTGCTCGACGGCGAACGGCCGTCCCGCCCACTCCACGGCGACGCGCGCGAGGACTGGCGGCGCCGCCGGCACGGACGCAAACTGCAGGCGCAGCGCAAACGGTCTCTGGCTCATCACCCGGCCTGCCGCAGGCGACACGTCCGTGATGACGGCATGCAGGTCGTCGTCGAGCAGCGCGCGACGCCGGATGCGCGCAACCGCGGCGCGATTCGCCTGCAGGAGCGCCTGCACGTCGATTGATCGCCCAAGCGATTGCCGCCTGCGGACGGCGATGATCTCCTTTGCGAGGCGGCTTGGAGATGCCGAGGACTCTCGTGAGGCTCGCGGCGGTCGCCGTCGCAAGGCGCAAGACCGTGGTGGGCTCGTTGTCGAGGGGACTGAACCGGTTGATCGGCCGCTGGGGGATCGAACGGGTTCTTTGGACGACGGTGGCCATCGGATGCCCTCCAGCGCTGGACCGACTGGAACGAATCGCGGGCGTGATCGCGCGGGTTGAATTGTATCGACATCGCGCCGTCAGGGAGCAGATTTTGAGCTGAGCAGTTATCGAATCGTGGCGACCAATGTGGCGACCAATGTTGAGAGGACCCTTCGCTGTGACCCGGCGTGGTCATTACCTCCGTCTGCATGCGCGAATTACAATCCGACGCATGAATCTGACCCGCTTCCGGTGTTGGCTCGGTGTCCTGGTGCTCCTCGGAGCCGTCGCCGGCGGTGTGCCGGTCTGGTCGCAAACTCGACACCTGCCGGACGCACCGGGCACCTGGAAACCGTGGAAGCCTCTTGCCACCAGCAGCGGTGCAGGCGGAGCGAAGGATCAGGCAGCGACACCGGCGCTCGTGAAAGCCTTTGAAGGCGAATTGCTGGCGCTCGGCGCCATCCTGCGCCGCGCAACCGGCGTTGCCTCTCCGGTGGGGTTCAGCGTTGAGACCTGGGGATACATTGCCGGGTACCAAGTGTCGGAGCACGCGCCCGGTCAGCCCGCCGCCGGCAAATTGCCGATCGCCGGTGGATTCACGTTCGGCGCGTTCCCCATCTTCGAGTACCGACAGAAACGGCAAGACCATCCGCGAGGACACCGGCGAAACGGCGCTTCAGACGTTTGCGATCAATCAGATCGGACGCGGACTGATCGATCGCGGCACCGTGGCGGATTGGGGTTCGGTTGACACCGATGCGTTCCAGAAGCCCATGCCGCAGGGCGAGATTGCGGGGCTGCCCCGCTACGGTGACGGCCTGATCATCGCCCGGGATCCCGCGGCCCTGTGGACGCCACTGCCGCAGCGAGGCGCGCTCGATCTGGTCGCGAAGGCCCGGACGCTCGTGGTGCAGGAGTTCGAAGAGAGCGTCGCGAAGTATGCCGATCGATTGGCGGTCATCCGCGAACCCGGGTACCGCGCGGCGCGCATCAAGGAGGCGCAAGAGGGCGCCGCCCTGGCGAAGATGCCGAATCCACAGGCGTTCATCAAGACCATCGAGCAGTCGCTCGACGCGGAAGAGGCGTCGCTGGTGAAGGAGCTGAACCCGGCCGCGGGCACCGGCAAGAGCCTGGCGGATGCGAAGCGCGCCCTGAGCGAGGTCACCGACTGGATCGCCCAGCTCTCGCCGGCGGAGGCCGCGGCGCCGTCGTGCTACGTCGAGAAGGGCGCGACGCTTCGCGCCAGATTCACGACGGCCGCCTCGGCTGGTTGCAGCCCCCTCGTGCGCCCGAACTACGGATACTTCAACGCCGCTCTGCCCCGGTCGGCGCCGCAGGTCGTGATCATCACCGGCATCAAGCGCTGCTTCGACACCGCCGACAAGTACAACCTCGACGCCAACTCCCCGTCCCCCGCCGGGTGCCGTGCCAATCGCGCGTTGATCGAGACGATGGACAAGGCCGCGATCCGGGCCTGGCTTCGGTGAGCGCATCCCTTCAACCTTCAGCGTTTCCTCGACGCCCAGGCGCGCGACTATGACGACGGCGCTCGCCGAGATCAGTCGCGGATCCAAGCAGACTCACTGGATGTGGTACGTCTTTCCGCAGTTCGAAGGCCTCGGTACGAGCTCGACGTCGCAACACTACGCGGTGAAGAGCGTCGCCGAGGCCGCGGCGTACCTCTCTCACCCGATCCTCGGCCCGCGGCTGGCCGAATGTGCCGAGGCGGTCCTCGGCGTCCACGGCCGCTCCGCCTTCGACATCTTTCACTCGCCGGACGATCTCAAGCTGCGATCGTCGGCCACGCTCTTTGCCGCAGTGTCCCCTGCGAATTCGCCCTTCCACCGGATTCTCGACAAATACTTCGACGGCCAGCCCGATGACCGCACGCTTCGCCTGATCCGTCAGTCAGAACATCATCCGTAGCCGGGACGCGCTAAGATTCGCGGGGTTCTGGGAGGAGGCGGCAGAGACTCGTGCGGCGTACCGGCAATACGGCGATCGTGGCGATGCTGGTCGCACTCGGCGCAGGCGCGGCGTTCTCCACGCGCGTCCTGCCCGCGTTGCGCGGCGCCCGCGTCGAGGCGAGCATCGCCGACCGGCCGATCCAGGTGCCGGCCGACGGGTATGTGTCGTCGCAGACGTGTCAGGCGTGTCATCCCGGCGAATACGGCAGCTGGCACGCGTCGTATCACCGCACGATGACTCAAGTCGCCACGCCGGAGTCCGTCATCGCCGACTTCGACGGCGTGCGCGTGGACCAGGTGCCGGGACGGCCGATGCTGCTCGAGCGGCGCGGACGCGAGCTGTGGGCCGAGCTCGACGAGCCGGACTGGGACGGCGTTGGCGACGCGCCGCCGCGGATCCGGCGCCAGGTGGTCATGACGACCGGCTCCCATCATCAGCAGATCTATTGGTACGCGACGGGCCGCGGCCGCACGCTCGGCGAATTACCGGCGATTCGATTGACCGCGGATGGACGCTGGATTCCGCGCCGCGCCGCCGTCATGCACCCGCCCGACGTGCCACTGACCTCCGAGAGCGGGAGCTGGAACGGCGTCTGCGTCTCCTGTCACACGACGCTCGGCAAGACCGCGTTCAGCACGCCGTTCGGCACCGACGCGCTCTTTTCGCAAACCGTGGACACGACGGCCGCCGAATTCGGGATCGCCTGCGAGAGCTGTCACGGTCCCTCTGCCGAACACATCCGGGCCAATCGCAATCCAGCGCGCCGGTACGCGCTGCATTTCGCGGGCGCCGGCGATCGCACGGTTGTGAATCCCGTGCGGCTCGACGCGAAGCGGTCGTCCGAGGTCTGCGGCCAGTGTCACGGACTGTGGGAATTCACCGACGCCGACGCTGAGCGCGAGGCCAACGCGCATGGTCTCCCCTATCGGCCGGGTGATTCCCTGACGGCGACGCGTTTCATCGTGCAGCCGTCGGTGAACAGAGCTGCGCCGCTCATGCAGCAGCTTCTCGAGGCCGATCCGAATTTCATCGCCGATATCTTCTGGTCCGACGGCATGGTCCGGGCGACCGGCCGCGAGTACAACGGGCTGATCGACTCGCCGTGCTACCGGAACGCCCCGGACAACGCCCATACGCTGTCGTGTTTGTCCTGCCACGCCATGCACCAGGAGCCTGACGATCGACGCCCGCCAAAGGCCTGGGCCGACGATCAGTTGAAGCCGGGCGCCGAGGGGAACGGCGCGTGTCTTCAATGCCACGGCGCGTTCAAGGACAACATCACCACGCACACGCATCACGCCGCCGATTCGTCGGGGAGCTCCTGCTACAACTGTCACATGCCGTTCACGACCTACGGCCTGCTGAAGACGATTCGCAGCCACCAGATCAGCAGCCCGTCGGTGCAGGCCAGCCTCGACACCGGGCGGCTGACGGGGTGCAACCTGTGTCATCTCGACAAGACGCAGGCGTGGACCGCCGAACATCTCACCGCGTGGTACGGCGCGCCGGCCCCGGCATCGATGTCCGCGGACGATCGCGAGGTCGCGGCCTCGCTCGTGTCGCTCCTCAAGGGTGACGCGGGCGAACGGGCGATCGTGGCGCAGGCCTTCGGGTGGCCGCCGGCGCAGCAGGCATCGGGCACGAACTGGGAAGCGCCGTATCTCGCCCTGTTCCTGACCGATCGCTACGACGCGGTGCGGTACATCGCGGGACGCTCGCTGCGCACGCTGCCGGGATTCGCGGCGTTTCCCGTGGACTTCGTGGCGCCGCCCAATGACCGCGAGGCGCTGCGGCGCCGGGCCCTCGCCCTCTGGCGCGACCGCCGGTCGGTGGACGGCCGCCGGACCGATGCCGCGGTGCTCTTCGGCGCCGACGGCGGGTTCGCCGCGGATCGCATCGATCGCCTCACCAACCAGCGCAACAACCGCCGCGTGTTCTATCGCGAATGACTGACGTCCCCATCGATTACGCCCGGCGCCACGCGCGCATCGGCTGGTGGTCCCTGCTGGTGTTCGCCGCCTTCGGCCTGCTGCTCGAGTCGTTTCACGGCTTCAAGGTCGCGGCGTATCTCGACGTCTCCAACGAAACGCGCCGGTTGATGTGGCGCCTGGCGCACGTGCACGGGACGCTGCTCGCGGTCGTACACATCCTGTTCGGGCTGTCCGTCGGGGCATCCGGCAGGCCCGGTTTTCGCCACGAGGCGGCGATTTCCCTGACGCTGACCGGTGCCGGCGGACTCCTGCCCCTTGGCTTCTTTCTGGGCGGATTCGGCTTCTATGGCGGCGATCCCGGCCTGGGAGTCCTCCTCGTCCCGGTGGGTGCCGTCCTGCTCCTGACGGCGCTCGGCCTCACTGCACTCTCGACGCGAACCGCCTCGCCTGGCAGCACCGACCAACGGCCGGACGGGCGCTCGAATCGGCGGTAAGTGCACCGGCGTGAATTGCTACGGATGAGCGCGTTTGGACGTTGACAACCCCCTTATGCGGGCGCAGGATACCAATGATTTCTGCTGATAGCCGCCGTGTGGTAGGCCTCATTCAGCAGTTGGAGGTGGCTGTGATCGTGGCCCGCTTTCTCGTGCCGCAGCGTTGGGTGCTGGGTGGAGTCGCGTTGGGGGTGATGTTACTGCCCGTCGTCGGCGCCGCACAGACGGCTTCCGACAAACAGGTGACCTTCACCAAGGATGTCGCGCCGATTCTCCAGCGCTCCTGTGTCACCTGCCATCGTCAAGGCGAGATGGCGCCGATGTCGCTGATGACCTATGAGGATGCGCGGCCGTGGGCGCGCGCCATCAAGACGCGCGTGACCTCGCGCGAGATGCCGCCGTGGCACATCGATCACACGATCGGCATCACGCAGTTCAAGAACGATCCGTCGCTGAGCGACGAGGAAATCGCGATGATCGCCAAGTGGGTCGATGCCGGCGCGCCGCGCGGCAACCCGGCCGACATGCCGCCGCTGCGCCAGTTCGCCGACGCGAACGAGTGGCAGATCGGCAAGCCGGATCTGATCATCAAGTTCCCGGCGTATACGGTGCCGGCGTCCGGTCCGGATCTCTTCGGCAATCTCTACGCGGACGTGCCGATCGCCAAGGACCGCTACATCAAGGCGATTCAGACCCGGCCGGCCAACGCCGCGTCGCGCAAGGTCGATCCACCACGCGCTGTCCTACTCGGTTGACGATCCGACCGTGGAGGCGAGCGGCGACGACAGCGCCGCGCGTGGACGGCGGACAGTTCCTCGTCGAGTACGCGTCGGGCAAGAACGCCGAGGTCTATCCGGAAGATTCGGGCGTGCTCCTCCAGGCCGGCAAGAAGGCGATGGTGAGCTATCACTTTCACTCCATCGGCGAAGAGACCCAGGCCGAACTCGAACTCGGCATGGTGCTCTATCCCGAAGGCTACGTGCCGAAGCACATCCGCTGGTCCAAGCAGCTCGCGCAGCCGACGGCCGATCTCGACATTCCGGGCGGCACCGTCGCGCGGATCGACGGCTACACCATCCTCCACAAGCCCGGCGCGCATCCTGTCGTTCCAGCCGCACATGCACATTCGCGGCAAACGCCAGTGCCTGGAGTTGATCTACCCGACGTCGGGCGCGAGTGCGAAGACCGAGATGGTCAGTTGCGCGAACTTCAACTACAACTGGCACCTGAACTACACCTACGCTGACGATGCCGCGCCGCTCGTGCCGGCGGGGACGATCCTCCACACGATCAGCTGGCATGACAACTCGACGGCCAACAAGGCCAATCCCGATCCGAAGAACTGGGTCGGCGACGGTCAGCGCACGATCGACGAGATGGGTTTTGCCTGGATCGGCTGGTACGACCTGACGCCGAGGAATACAAGGCGGAAGTGGCCGCGCGCAAGGCCAGCCAGCAGAAGCCCAAGACGACGCAGCAGCAGCAACAACAGCAACAGCAATAGCCGGTCACGGGCGCACGCCAGGTTCGACAGACCTGACGTGCGCCTCGTCGGCCGAATCGGCACTCCTCAACTCGGCATCTTCTCAACCGGATTCTCTATCGGAAGGTTCGCATGGCATTCCAGACGCGAAAGCTCGTGATGCTGGCCGGAGTCGTCGTGACGCTCGGTGTCGCCGGTCTCGCCACGGCGCAGACCGAGATCACGAACAATTTCAAGTTCAACTCCGGCCAGGACGTGCAGCCGGTCTTCGAGGGCTGGTCGCAAGAGCGCCGACGGCACGTTTCGTCATGCACTTCGGCTATCTGAACCGGAACTACGTCGCAGGAGCTGTCGATTCCGATCGGCCCGGCGAACAACATCGAGCCCGGCGGTCCGGATCGCGGCCAGCCGACATTCTTCTACGACGCGGACCAATCGCAACCTGTTCACCGTGTCGGTGCCGAAGGACTTCGGCAAGAAGGAATTGATCTGGACGCTGACCGTCAACGGCAAGACGCAAAAGGCGTTCGGCTGGCTGCAGCCTGAATGGGAGATCGATCCAGCGGGCGGCGCAAGCCTCGGCGGCCAGCAGAACGCCGAAGCGCGCCGGAACAACGCGCCGACGATCACCGTGCCGGCCGATCGCCTCGGTTGCTGCCGGTGCCTCCGTCAAGCTGGTCGCGAGCGTGACCGACGATGGCCTGCCGAAACCGACGCCGGAGAAGAAAGCCGGCCGTCGGGCAGGAAACGCCGCCGATTCTCCAGGGCGGCGCCGACGCGCCCGTCAACGTGCCGCAGGTCGCCGGTGCAGACGCGCGGCGGTGGCCCAAGGCCTCAGGGGCCGACCGTCACCTGGATCGTCTGGCGCGGCCCGGCCAACGCGTCGTTCGAGCCGCGCGTCTCCCCCGTCAAGGACGGCACGGCCGAGACGCTCGTCGTCTTCGACAAGCCTGGCGACTACGTGTTGCGCGCGCGCGCCAGCGATCGCATCCTCACCACCGACCGCGAAGTGAAGGTGACGGTCACGGCCGCGCGTTAGATCGTCCGGCTGAAGCCGGACACTACACCTGACATGCGGGGCACTTTAAGCTACGTATGTCCGGCTTTAGCCGGACCTGCATGAACACGACACTGTTGGCCGCTGGTTATTGGCCGAATCCGCGCAAAGAGACAGTAGCGTCTGCCGATCGCGCCGCAAGCGACACGACTGCAGGGCGCCGCCTCGCAAGCAAGACAGTCCCGTCGCTTTCCGAGATGAATCGATCGTGAAGCAGACGGCGGCCTCGCGCTTTTCCTAACGTTTCCTCGCACTTTTCAAATCATTGGACGTCGGCACGCGTCGTGCTCTAGGCGTACGCGTTCGCCCTGGTCAAGAAAGTTCACGATGTCATGCGGAGCGTTCGCCGCTACTGGCGGAGCTCTGTCCGGAGGATGAAAACGATGAACATCAGAGATAGTCGGGCTCTACGCATCCTGCTGATCGCGTTTGCCATGCTCGCTCATCACACCCTCAGTTTCGCGCAGCAGACCGCCGTATCGGGGATCGTGACCGACGATTCGAAAGTCCGTACTGCCCGGCACGCTGGTGACTGCGGTGAACATCAGTACTGGCCGCGAGTTCAACGCCGTCGCCAGCGAGCGCGGCGAATATCGGCTGGACGGACTGCCGTCGGGGCACTACGACCTGCGCGCCGAGCTCGAAGGTTTCGCGCCCACGATGGTCAAGGACATCGAGCTGCTGGTCGGACAGAACGCGACGATTCCGCTCACGCCTGAAGCTGGCGACCCTGAACGAGAGCGTCACGGTCAGCGGCGCTTCGCCGCTCGTCGATCTCGCAGCAGGCGCGGGTCGCCGGGCAACGTCGACGCGCGGCAGATGGAAGAAATTCCGATCGCCGGCCGCAACTGGCAGCAGCTCGCGACGCTGGTCAAGGGGATCACGATGAACACGATCACCAACCAGCCGGGCGTCAGCCGCGACGCGGCCTTTCAGCTGAACCTTGACGGCCAGAACATCACGCAACGGCGCCAGCAACTCCGGCTTCGGCCAGCCGATCATCAGCCGCGACGCCATCGCCGAGTACCAGATCATCACCAATCTGTTCGACGTGACGATGGGGCGCTCGACCGGCATCCAGGTCCAGGCGGTCACCAAGGCCGGGTGCGAACAACTCGAGCGGCAGCCTCTACGGCTTCTTCCGCGACGAGCAGGCTGAATGCGGCCGATGCCTACGCCAGCGCGGTGCTGCCCTACTCGAACCAGCAGATCGGCGGCACGGTCGGCGGTCCGATCATCAAGGACAAGATGCACTATCTTCGTGGCGTACGAGGGCGAGCGAGCGCCGAACACGCTCGATCCTCGCGCCCGAGCGCGCTGCCGGGCCAGCAGTTCGAGATTCCGACCGAGACACGATCAGCGCAAGGCGCTCGGACGCGTGGACTATCAGTTGCGGACCGAGGATCACCTGACCGTTCGCAGCGGCTACTCGCGAAGCTTCACGTCGCACGCCACCAGCAGCGTGCCGAGCGCGGATATCAGCCGGCTCCTACGACTCGAACTTCACCGTCCGCCAACTGGTCGCACGTCAGGCAGCCCGAACCTGCTGCACGAACTCAAGGTCAACTACTTTCACTATCACTGGCTCTACGCGGCGGCCGAGGGCGTGCCGCTCGAGCCCGACCTACAGCTTTCCGGGCCTGTCGCTCGGGCACGCCGTCCAACTACCCACAGAACTGGTTCGAGGACTTCACTCACGTCGCGCTACGACCTGACGGGGCACAAGGGCTCGCACGACTTCAAGATCGGCACGCGAGGTTCGCGGTCGGGAAGGACAGCGGCGACTGGCAGAAGGGGCAGCGCGGGACCATGCAGTTCAGCCGGCTGCCCGCGGACGCGACGACGCGGTTCCCGGCGCAGCGCCGCGCTGGATCCGAGCCAGCTGGGACTTCAGCGGTCTCGACTCCGACGGCCACAGCGATTCACGATCAACTACTACCGCGAACGACCACTTCAACATCCCGCGCCCGATGGTCGCCGGCTGGATGGGCGACACCTGGAAGGTGGCGTCACGGCTCACGCTGAATCTCGGCGTGCGCTACGACGTCGCCTGGAACGACTTCGTTTCGCCCGGCGTCACGCCGACGACGATCCTGATCGACACCGGCTATGCCCCGTACGGCGTCGAGGACGTCGGCTACCGGCAACGACGTCCGCGAGCCTGAACGATATCGCGCCGCGCTTCGGGCTTTGCGTGGAACCCACGGCAGTCGAACGACTTCGTCATTCATGGCGGCAGCGGGCTCTACTACAGCACGATGTCCGAGCAGCCGGTGGATCATGCAGCTGTACAACGGCCAGCGCGTCATCGCCAACACCTACACCAACGACGGCAAGCCGGGCTTCATGCACGATCCGACGCGCGGCGTCACCGCGGATCAAGTGCTCTCGGGACAGGTGCCGCTGCAGCCGCAGGCGATCTTCGTCGACCGGCCACGACATGCGGATGCCCTTTGCGTGGCAGAACATGATCGGCTTCCAGAAGCAGCTGAGTGAGTCGATGGGATTCGATGCGGACCTCGTCTAGTACAAGGGCTACCGCGAGGACAGCCAGCGCGATCCGAATCTGTTCTACAACCCGATCACCGGGCTTCCGCAGAACCCGAATCGTCTTCGGCCGGCCCGAACCCGGCGTACGGCTCGATCCACCTGAATGAGAGCGGCGGCCGCTCCGACTACATGGCGCTTGCGACGCTCGTTCAAGCGCCGCTACCACCAGCAACTTCCAGTGGGCATCACCTACACGCTGATGTTCTACAAGCGCGACACCGGCGTCGGCAGCGCCGGCTTCGGCGCCATGCAGCTGAATAACTTCGATATCAACACCGACTGGGCGACCGCGAAGGACTTCCAGCGGCATACGTTCCGCGCCAACGGCGTCTGGACGCTGCCCGAAGGGCTTCTCGTTCTCGGCGTTCTTCGGCTACGGCTCGCCGAATCCCAGCGTACACGACCAGCACCAACGTCGATCCGCTGGCGATCGGCTCGACGCGCATCCGCAGCGATCTGACGATCATCCCGCGCAACAACTTCTACGGCGATTCGTTCCAGACGCTCGATCTGCACCTGTCGAAGGACGTTCAACTCGGCGGGATCAAGCTGACGGGCATCCTCGAGGTGTTCAATCTCTACAACCACGCGCAGTTCACCTACAACACGCTCGAAACGTCGGCGGCGTTCGGCACGCCCAACGGCACGGCCGGTTCGCCGCGCACCGGCCAGCTGGCCGTCAAGATGTCCTTCTGATGTCGGGGGTTCAAGTCATGACAGCAATCCATCGAACAGGGCGATCCGCGTCGGACGTCTGCAGATGATCGTGGACGGCATGGCTCGTCGCCGCCAGCACCGCCGCGATTGGTTTCGCGGCGATGGCCATCGTGTCCGGCGCGGCCGCGCACGCCACCATTTCACATCGAGGAAGCGACGATCGCCGACATCCAGTCGGCGATCCTCGGCGAAGGAGATCACGACGGTCGATGTCGTGAATCTCTATCTCGCGCGCATCAAGGCCTACAACGGCACCTGCGTGAACCAGCCCGAGGGGCTGCTCGGGTCCGATTACGACGATTCCGCACGCCGGCCAGCTGAACGCGCTCGGCACGCTGAACCTGCGGCCCGCCACGCGGAAGGCGTGGGGCTTCGACGACCACAAGGCGCGCAGCATGACGGATCGCGACGGACAACGATCCGGCGATGCCGGACGCGCTGGAGGTGGCGGCCGCAGCAGGATCGCAAGTTCGCGGAGACCGGCAAGCTGGTCGGGCCGCTGCACGGCGTGGTGATGGCGATCAAGGACTGGTACGACACCTTCGACATGCGCACCACGGCCGGCGCGGACGTGCTCTTTGCGAACGACCGGCCGCCGCACGACGCGACGTTCGTCAGCGGCTGCGCGAGGCGGGCGCGATCATCCTGGCCAAGGCGAACGTCGGCGAGCACCGCAGCCGCGCAGCGCGTTCGGCGGCACCGTCTGCAATCCCTACGACACCGAGCGCACGCCGGGCGTCTCGAGCGCCGGGAGCGGCGCGTCGGTGTCCGCCAATCTCGTGACCTGCTCGATCGGCGAGGAGACCGGCACCTCGATCCGCATTCCCGCGCGCTCCACGAACGTCGTCGGGCTGGCGCCGACGCAGGAGCTGGTCAGCCGCGACGGCATGATCGGCGCCGGCATCAACACGCGCGTCGGGCCGATCTGCCGCACCGTCGAGGACGCGGCGCGCGTCCTGACGGTGATCGCGGGCTACGACCCGAAGGATCCGCTGACGGCCTTCAGCTCGGCCGGACGCCGGCGCAGCCCTACGAGACGCTTCGCGCACGGCCGAGCGGCTCGACGGCGTCCGCATCGGCGTCGTGCGCGAGTTCATGGACAAGACGGCTCTTCACCAAGACGGACGAGGAGACGATCGACATCGTCGAGCCGCGCGCGTCGAGGATCTGCGCGCGCTTGGCGCGACGATCGTCGATCCAGGGCCGGAAGGCGCGCTCTTCCAGTCGTGCATCAACAAGTACGCGCCCGCAGACGCTCGACCAGCTGTTCACGCGCCAGGTGCCGGAGCTGTTTCCGGTCGACGCGCAGGGCAAGCCGACGAGCGATCACACTGCGCACGCTCGTGGACCTGGCGAGGGATCCGTCGCGGACGCCCGACGCGGTCAGGATCCGCGGCTTTGGCCAGGCGGCGGCGGAGGGCGAAGGCCGTTACATGCGGGAGCTCTACGTCCGGCGAGCGCGGCGACGCGGCGATCAAGACCGGCGCGCGACATGAGCACCAAGGTGCGCGCGATTACCGATCCGCAGTTTCTCGCCGTCACGCGCCGGGCGGCCGGGCGGGCGGCGGCGGCAGGGCGGCGATCCGGTCGGAGTTGAACATGGCCGAGCGCATGCTCCAGCGCTTCTCTTTCCAGCAGACGATTCTGCAGTGCATGAGCGGAGCTGCAGGTCGACGCGGTCGTGTATCCGACGATGAACATTCCGCCGCTCAAGATTCAGCAGCCGGAGGAGCCCACCGTCAACAACCGCGGCGTGTATCACTGGACCGTGTTCGGGCAGCAGGGGTTCCCGACGATCACCGTGCCGGCCGGCTTCACGACGCACGTCTACGACCGCGTGGTCGATGCGGCCTCGCCAGACGGCACGCGGCTCGTCGGACCGACGCCGGCATCCTACCCGTCGGCCTCGACGTCGCGGGGCGGCCGTTCGACGAACCGACGATTCTGAAAATTGCCTCGGCCTATGCGGCGGCCGACGAAGCATCGCCGCCCGCCGCCGGAGTTCGGTCCGCTGGTCGCCGCGACGCCAACCGGGCGCTGACATCGGCATCCAAAAACATCCAACAGGGAGACCGCCATGACCCTCCTCATAGGAAGACCACCCGCCGTCTCTGCGCGTTCGGCCTGGCAGCTGTTGTGCCTGGCAGGACGCTCGGGCGGCCCGGCCCTCAACGCGAGCGGCGCGGACGACCAGAGCGCCGTTCATCGATCGAAGAGGCGACCATCGCCGATATCCAGTCAGGCGATCCTCAGCAAGCAGGTCACGACCGACCGACATCGTGAAGCTCTATCTGGCGCGCATCAAGGCGTACAACGGCACGTGCGTGAACCAGCCGGAGGGGCTGCTCGGTCCGATTTCGACGATTGCTCATGCCGGCCAGCTGAATGCGCTCGAGCACGCTGAATCTGCGGCCGGCGACGCGCAAGGCGCTGGGGCTTCGACGACCATCACGCGCGCAGCATGACCGATCTGACGGACGCCGATCCGGCGCATGCCGGACGCGCTCGAAACGGCCGCCGCGCAGGACAAGGAGTTCGCGCAGACCGGCAAGCTCGTCGGTCCGCTGCAGGGCGTCGTGGTCGCCATCAAGGATCAGTACGACACGTTCGACATGCGCACGACCAACGGCGCCGATGTCGCCTACGCCAACGATCGTCCGCCGCTCGATCCACGGTCGTGGCGCGCCTGCGCAAGGCCGGCGCGATCATCCTGGCCAAGGCGAATCGTGGGCGGCTTCCAATTCGCGCAGCGCCGTTCGGCGGCACGGTGTGCAACCCGTACGACACGGAGCGCACGCCGCGCGGCTCGAGCTCCGGCTCGGCGGTCGGCGTGGCGGCGAATCTGGTGACCTGCGCCATTGGCGAGGAAACCGGCACGTCGATCCGCATTCCTTCCTCGTCGAGCAACGTCGTCGGGCTGTCGCCGACGCATGGAGCTGATCAGCCGGACCGGCATGAACGGCGCGGGGCATCAACGTACGCGGACGGGCCGATCTGCCGCACGGTCGCAGACGACGCGGCGCGATGCGTCGGCGCGCGGATCGTCGGGCTACGACGCCAAAGATCCGCTCACCGCGTTCAGCATCGGGCGGCTTCCGGCGCAGCCGTATCCGAGTTACGCGAGCGGCGATCGGCTCGACGGCGTGCGCATTGGCGTCATCCGCGAGTACATGGACAAGCGCCTCTTCACCAAGCGGGACGAAGCGGCCATCGACATCGTCGATCGGGCGGTCGCCGATCTGCGCAAGACCGGTGCGACGGTCGTCGATCCCGGTGCCGGGCGGCGCGCTCTTCACGGCGTGCTTTCAGAAGTACATGCCGCAGGCCTTCGGCAAGCTGTTCACGCGCGCAACATCCGGATCTGTTCCCGGTGGACGCGCAGGGGCAAGCCGACGACCAATCACCTCGCGACGCTCGTCGAGATGAAGGCCAATCCGGAGAACGTGCCCAACATGCCGAATATTCGCGAGCTGGGCCCGGCGCCGGCGGTCGGCGACAGCGCCTATTGGCGGGATGCTGTATGTGCACGATCGGCAACGATGCCGGCGCTGAAGACGCGTCGCAAGAGGTCGAACGCGGCGACCAAGCCGATCACCGATCCGGTGTTTGCGGCGTCGCAGCCCAACATCAGCGTCGAGCCGCGCCGTATGGCAGCGGACGCGGCGGCGGCGGCAATGGCAGGAGCGGAAGGAACTCGACATGGGCGATCGGATGCTGCAGCGCTTTGCCTTCCAGCAGGTCGTCCTGTCGTGCATGGCGGACCTGAATCTCGATGCGCTGGTCTACCCCACCAACAACATTCCGCCGATGAAGATTCAGGCGCCGGAGGAACCGGCGGTCAACGGGCGGAACCAGGCGCACTGGGTCATCTTCGGCCAGAACGGCTTCCCGGCGATTTCCGTGCCGGCAGGATTCACGCAGGAGATCTACGATCGTGTGCCGGATCCGGCCTCAGCCGACGGCACGGGCACGCGCCTCGTTGGGCCGGTCCCGGCACGGCTGCCGGTGGGCGTCGATTTCGCGGCCCGCCCCTTTGGGGAGCCGACGCTCCTTCGGATTGCGTCGGCGTTCGAGAAGGTCGCCAGGCATCGCGAACCGCCGCCGGAATTCACCGGATTACCGGCAGCGCGGACGACTGCGGGTAAGTAAGTTTCGGCGGCGATCCGACTCGAGACGCTCGCTGGCGCCGACCCTCCGCCATGGTCGGCGCCAGCTCTACCGCTCGCAAAGAAATCGTTAGAAATCCGTTGACGGGCCCCTGACTCGCGCATACAGTCGCGGCACAATCGAACCGCAACTGAAGGCTTCGGCCATGAAGCCGGCAGCGAGGAGGACCTGTCATGCGCGTCCCGACAATCCGATCGCTGATTGCGATCATCACTGCGTCACTCCTCGTCGGGCCCGCAATCGTTCGCGCACAGGAACGGGCGAGCATCGTCGGTCTCATCACCGATTCGTCCGGCGCTGTCCTGCCGGGCGTCACGGTCGAAGCCTCCAACCCCGCGCTCATCGAGCAACGGCGGCAGGCTGTCTCAGACGGCGCCGGGCGGTACGCCATCATCGATCTTCGACCCGGGTCCTACACCGTCACCTTCACCCTGCCTGGATTTCGAAGCGTGCGGCGTGAAGGGATCGAGCTCGAAGGCGCCTTCTCGGCGCAGGTGAACGTCTCGATGAGCGTCGGCGCCGTCGAGGAGACCGTCACCGTTTCAGGCGCCTCGCCGGTCGTGGATGTCCAGAGCACGCAGACGCAGTTTGTGGCCAACCACGAGGTGCTGGAAGCGCTGCCGGCGACTCGCACGACATACGGCGGCGCGGCGCTCGTCCCCGGCGTCATCCTCTACACGCCGCAGGGCGGGCTCGCCGTCATGACCGTTCACGGCTCCGCCAACGGCGATCAGCGGATCACGTTCGAGGGGATGCAGATTGGCCAGATCCTCGTCGCCGGCGGCGGGCAGACGAGCGGCGTCAGCGTCAACGAGCTCGGCCAGCAGGAGGTCGTCTATACGGCCGGGACGCAATCGGCCGAGAGCGCGACGGCCGGTGTGCAGATGGACGCCATCCCCAAGGAAGGCGGCAACACGTTTTCCGGGGTGTGGCGCCTGTTCGGTTCAACCGGCGCCTTTCAGGCCGACAACGTCACCCCCGAGCTGAGTCAGTTCATCAGGGAGGGTGACAAGCTCGATTACAACTGGGACAGCAACGTGGCCGTTGGCGGTCCGATTCGGAAAAACCGGCTGTGGTATTTCGCCGCGCTTCGCCTGAATCAGACCAACACCCTCGTCGCAAACACGTTCTTTCCCGATGGGCGCCAGGCCGACACCGGCGGCCACGTGTCGCCGAACGCGACGATGCGGCTGACTTTCCAGGCGTCGCCGCGGAATAAATTGCGCATCAGCTATTACCGGCAGTCGACCAATACCGAACGGAGCACGCTTGGCGCCGGCATCCAGCCGGAGGCCGCGCTTCGCACGCCGGTGCCGATGAACTACGCGGCGCAGGCGAAATGGGTCTCGACGCTGACCAATCGCGTGCTGCTCGAACTGGGCCAGTCGTTCAACCTCCCTGAATACGTGTTCGAGTACCAGAAGGACAACGGCCCGTTCGATGTTCAGCATTCGTACCTGCCGACGACGTTGAGAACGACGGCCACGTCCATTCTGCGAACTCACTACGTCAGCCCGATCTACAACACGATCGCGAACGTGTCGTACGTGACCGGATCGCACACGATCAAGTCCGGCGTCGAAGCGATGTGGGGCTACGAGACGGCGCGTTACGAGCCCCATGGCGACATGTCGGTGCTCACATACCTGAACAACCGGCCCAGCACGGTCGGTGTGCGCAATACGCCGATCTTCAAGCGCGAGGATCTGAACGCCGACCTGGGCGCGTTCGTGCAGGACAAATGGACCGTCAACCGGTTTACGCTGACCGCCGGCGGCCGCTTCGACTACTTCAACGCCTCGGTGCCGGCGCAGTCGGCTCCGGCCGGCCGCTTCGTGGCCGCGCGGGAAATCCAGGCCGTCTCGTGCCAGCCATGCTGGAAAGACTGGGCGATTCGCCTCGGCGGCGCGTACGACCTCTTTGGTAACGGCAAGACGGCCGTCAAGGTGACGGTCGGCAAGTTTCTGGCCGCGCAGGCGCTCGGGCTCGCCGGCAACGTCAATCCTCTGCAGACGCAGACGGAATCCCGGTCGTGGAACGATCTCGACGGCAACGGCTCGGCGCTCGACGCGGCCGGCAACGCGCAGTACGCGGAAATCGGCCCGTCCAGCAACTCGCGTTTCGGTCTGCCGGCTGGCGCGACGAGGCTCGATCCCGACACGCCACGCCCGAGCAACTGGGAAGAGAGCGTCTCGCGTCGTCCACGAGCTGTACCCGGGCGTCTCCGTGACCGCGGCGTACTACAAACGGCAGTTCTACAACATGTCGGTGACCAAGAACCTGGCGGTCGATCCGGATCGCGACTACACGCCGTTCACGATCGTCGCCCCGCCGCATCCTGAACTGCCGGGTGGCGGCGGCGAAGTCATCACGATGTACAACCTGAACCTGAACAAGTTTCAGCAGGTCGACAGCGTCAGCACGTTCTCGACGGCGAACACGCGGGACTACAACGGCTTCGAGCTGAGCGCGACCGCGCGGCTGCCCAAAGGCGGCTTCGCGTTCGGCGGCCTCACGTCCGATCGCACCGCCACCAACAGTTGCGTCGGACCTGACGAACAACAATCCCAACAACCGCCGCTTCTGCGACCAGGTGCCGCCGTTCCGGACCCTCTACAAAGTGTCGGCCGGATTCCCGCTGCCATTCGCGATTCAGCTGAGCGGATCATTTCTGGCAAGACCCGCGGTGAGCCAGGCGGCCAACTACACGGTCAACAGCGCCATCGCGGGCGTGCCCATCACCGGGGGCGGCACGCTTTCGGTCAATCTCGTGGATCCAACCACGCGGTTTTACGACTACGTCTCGCAGCTCGATATGCGCGCCGCACGCATCTTCAAGCTCGGTCGAACGCGTCTTCAGGGATTCGTCGAGGTCTTCAACGTGTTGAATGCGTCGACGGTGCTGACCGTGAACGAGAATTTCGGCCCGACGTGGCTCGCCCCGCAAATCATCCTGCAGGGCCGGCGCGCGCAAATCGGCGGTCAGCTCGATTTCTAGGAGAGGGTACAAGGTCCGGCTAAAGCCGGACACTACGACCTGAAGGCAGGTTCTATGCGCTCGCCGACCGGCACCACGCGATGGTCTGCGCGAGGCCTTCCTCGAGTCCCACGAGCGGCGCGTAGCCGAGCAGCTCTTTTGCCTTGGTGATGTCGGCCTGGGAATCGCGCACGTCGCCGGCCCGCGTCGGCTGATAGATCGGCTCGATGCTCGTCCCGAGCGTCTTGTTCATCGTCTGCAGCAGCTCGTTGAGCGAGATGCGCCCGCCGGTGGCCACGTTGATGACTTCTCCGGCCGCGCGCGGCGCTTCGCACGCCCGCAGGACGCCGTCCACGATGTTGCTGATGTAGGTGAAGTCGCGCGTCTGCTCGCCATCGCCGTAGATCGTCGGGCGGCGGCCTGCCAGCAGCGCCGTCGCGAAAAGCGAAATGACTCCCGAGTACGGCGATCCCGGATCCTGCCGCGGACCGAACACGTTGAAATACCGGATCGTCACGGTTTCGAATCCGTAGAGCTCCGTGAACATCTGGCAGTACTGCTCGGCGACGAGCTTCTGCAGCGCGTACGGCGACAGCGGCCTGGTCGGCATGTCCTCGCGCTTGGGCAGCGTCGGTGTGTCGCCGTATGCCGACGAGGACCCCGCGTAGACCAGTCGTTTCACGCCGGCGTCGCGCGCCGCGACGAGCAGATTCAACGAGCCGTCGATGTTGGCGCGATTCGACGTCACCGGATCGTCAACCGAGCGCGGCACCGAGGGAATCGCCGCCTGGTGCAGCACGTACTCCACGCCCGACACGGCCCGCGCGCAGGCGTCAGGATCGGCGACATCGCCCTCGATGAATTCCACGCCCGTTGACGTGATCGAGATTGTGGCGCTTGCCGGTGATCAGGCTGTCGAGGACGCGCACGTGATGGCCGCGCCGCACCAGTTCTTCAGCGAGATGCGAGCCGATGAAGCCGGCACCGCCGGTCACAAGGTATGAGGTCATGAGGGTCGAGTGTCGGACCAGCCTGCGAGTTCGCCGGCCCCGTCAGTTGGGAAACGCTCCGCGTGCAATGCCCGGAACGAGCCGGAGCGCGTTCTTGTAATAGACCTTCTTCAGCACATCGTCCGGCAGGCCGATCCCGTACAGCTTCCAGAACGCGTGATAGTCGCGATAGTAGTCGAAGTATTCGTCGTTGGTTTCGAACACGCGCCAGTAGTACGGATATTCGTCAGGCTGGTAGCTGTCCTTGCCGAACAGAATCCGGTCCTGGTACTTCACGAAGAAGTCGTGGGCGGTGCGCGGCTGGCGGCCGATGTCGTAGAGCACCGCGCCCAGCTCGGAATGAAGATTCGGCATCTGGTCGAACATCTTGCCGAGGCGCGCGAGGTCGTTCGCGTGCCATCCGAGGTGCGCGAGGACCCACGTCGTCCGCGGGTGCCTGGCGAAGAGCCGGTCGCGCTCCCCCATCAGCTCTTCGAAGCTCGGAAAGCGCGACCGATCCTGATAGCGCCGATCCGCGTAGAGCGCCAGCTCGAGCCAGCGCTCGTTGTTGTAGTCGATCGGCTGAAAGAACTCGGACGGATCCGCGACGTGAATGAACACCGGGATCTTCAGGTCCGCCGCTTTCTCCCACACCGGGTCGAGCTCGGGATCGTCGAGCTTCAGGCGCGTGCCGTCGGCCTTCTTTTGATCGCAGGCCGAAGCTCTTCATGATTTCGCCGACGCCCATGGCGCCGGCCTTGACGTCGGCTTCGAGCTGCGCCGCGATCTTCTGGCCCGAACCCGGGCCGACGTTGCGGAGATCGAGCCCGACGAACTCACCATCCGCCCCTTGTACCTGCTGGCGTTGATCGCCGCGTACTCTTCCTGGAGCCGGTCGCTCGGCGTGGCGTTGGCGTTGACCATCACCTGCAGGTTCAGCGGCGACATCGAATCGCCGACGATGTTCACCTGATCGGGGCCGGTGAGCCGCGGCGGGTGGCCGTGGAAATCGATCACCGGGAACTTGGCGCGCGGCACCGGGTGCTGCGGCACGACCAGCGTCGAGCGCGGCTTGTACTCGCGGATGTTCGGCGGCGGAAATTCAGGCTCGCGTCCTTCGGCCGGACGCGGACGAATCTGGCCGGGCGGCAGCTGCTGCGCGGCGACGTATCCGAGCGACAGCGTCAGCGCGGCGAGGGCAACGGGAATGAATCGTTTCATCATTGGAAAAGATCGCAGCAAGCCGTAAGCCGAATTCTGTCCCTTCGATTCGCGACGCGCCGCGCTTGCGCGCGGCCGCCGCTCACTCAGGGTGACGACCATTCCTCTAGCCTCGCCATTGCTGGCGAGATCAAGCGACCTACCCGGAGACTCTACAGACGGACCGTCTGCTGCGGCTTGCGCCGCGGGCCTCCTTATTTGGTCTTGCTCCGTGCGGGGTTTTGCCTGCCACCCGTGTTGCCACGGGCGCGGTGCGCTCTTACCGCACCTTTTCACCCTTACCCGCCTTCGCGCTCGATGCATCGAGCCTCGCGCTTCGGAGGGCAAGCCCACCGAAGTGCGAGCGTTCGATCCACCGAGCACGAAGGTGGGCGGTATATTTTCTGTGCCACTGTCCTTCGGGTTACCCCGACCGGGAGTTACCCGGCGCACTGCCCTGCGGAGTTCGGACTTTCCTCCCCTCGACCCGGCGCTTTCGCGACCTCGCCGAAGGACGATCGTCTGGCTTGCTGCGACCGCTCCTATTCTACTACCCGTCCGTTTCCTGCGAGATTTGGTACTGCTCCAGTTTCTTGTACAAGTTGCTGCGCGGCGTGTCGATGACTTCAGCGGTCTTCGAGATGTTCCAGCCGTTCTCGCGCAGCTTGGCGACCAGGTACGCGCGCTCGGAGGTGTCCTTGAACTCCCGCAGCGTGCCCGCCTTGCCCGAGTCGCCGTCGGCCGGCGCGCTGCCCGCCACGACGGCCGCCGGCGAACGCAGGCTGTCCGGCAGATCCGCGACGTCGATCGTGTCGCCCGCCGTCATGATGATCAGCCGCTCGACCGTGTTGCGCAGCTCGCGGATGTTGCCCTTCCAGCGATAGCGCTGCAGCAGCGTCGAGCGCCGCCTGGGTAATCCGCTTCGGCCGGGTGTTGTTCTCGCGGCTGAAGTGATCGATGAAGTGACGCACCAGCAGCGGGATGTCCTCCGGGCGCTCGCGCAGCGGCGGCACGTAGATCGGAATGACCGCGAGGCGGAAGTACAGATCCTCGCGGAACTGTCCCTTCTCGATCTCTTCCTCGAGATTCTTGTTGGTCGCCGCGATGACGCGGACGTCCACCTTGATCGTCCGCGCCGATCCGAGCCGCTCGACTTCGCCTTCCTGCAGGACGCGCAGCACCTTGGCCTGCGTCTTGGCGCTCATGTCGCCGACTTCGTCGAGGAAGATCGTCCCGCGATCGGCCTGCTCGAACTTGCCGACCTGCTTTTCGGTCGCGCCGGTGAACGACCCCTTTTCGTGGCCGAACAGCTCCGACTCGATCAGCTCCTCGGGAATCGCCGCGCAGTTCACCTGCACGAAGCGCTCGCGGCTGCGCAGGCTGTTGCGATGAATCGTGCGCGCGACCAGCTCCTTGCCGACGCCGCTCTCGCCCTGGATGAGCACCGTCGCGTTGGTCGGCGCGGCGCGCCCGACCGCCGCCATCACCTGCTTGAGCGCGGTGCTGTCGCCGATCATCTGGTGGCGCACTTCGACGGCCCGCTTGAGCGACCGGTTCTCGTCGCGCAGCCGGCCGCTGCTCGAGCGCGTTGCGCAGACTCACCAGCACGCGATCGGTGCTCTCGAACGGCTTCTCGATGAAATCGAACGCGCCGTTCTTGGTCGCTTCGACCGCGGTGCTCGATCGTGCCGTGGCCGGAGACCACGACGACCGGCAGCGCGTCGTTCATCGCCTGAGGCGCGTCGAGCACCTCGATGCCGTCCATGCCCGGCATCTTGACGTCGAGCAGCACGAGGTCCGGCGCTTCGCGCTCGACCAGCGCCAGCCCCTCCTGGCCGGTCGCCGCGGCCAGGAACTTCGTAGCCCTCGTACTCGAGCGTCATCTTCAGCGAATCGCGGATCGCCGCCTCGTCGTCGATCACGAGGATGCGGGACTTGGGCATGGGTATGAGGTATCGGCGTGGGGTCAGCGGTCCTCGACGCGGACGGTCTTGAGCTGCCGCTGGTTGAGTTCGGGCGAGTAGAGATACAGCGTGACGATGTCGCCGGGCCTGGCGGCGCCGGCGACGCGGCGGTAGTCGGCGGCCGATGTGGACCGGCTGTGCGGTTGACCTCGAGCAGGACCGTGCCGCGCTGGACTTCGGCGTCGGCCGACGCGCTGAGCGGCTCGACGCGCGTGATGAGCACGCCGCGCGTCGCCGCCGGCAGCGCGTAGCGGTTGAACGCCGCCGCGTCGAGATCGCGAACCGTCAGCCCGAGCGGATTCTCGTCGGCGGCGCGATTGGGCGTCCCGACCGGCGGCGCGGCCGGCGGCGCGGTGGCGGCGCGTCGCTCGCCGCGGCCGTTCGGCCAGCTTCACGGTGACCGTCGACTCGCGGCCGTCGCGCAGGATCTGCAGTTCGGCCGCGTGATCCGGGCGCGCGCGGCGCCGATCGCAGCGAATCAACTGGTCGTCGTTCGTCGACCTCGGCGCCGTCGAACGACACGATGACGTCGTACGGCCGGATGCCGGCCCGGTCGGCCGGCGACCCGTCGCGTGACGTCCTGGACCAGCGCGCCACGTGCGACCGGCAGCTTCAGCGAGCCTGCTGCAGATCGGCGTCGATGTCGCGCAGCGCCGACGCCGATGTAGCCGCGCGACACGCGGCCGCGCGCGCGCAGCTGCGGCAGGATCGCGGTCGCGCCGTTGATCGGCACGGCGAAGCCGATGTTGCTGGCGCGCGAGCTGATCGCGGCGTTGATGCCGATCACCTCGCCGCGCGAGTTGATCAGCGGTCCGCCGCTGTTGCCGAAATTGATCGCCGCGTCGGTCTGGATGTAGTTGTCCAGGCTGGCGTCGAACAGCTTCCGCCCGAGGTAGCTGACGACGCCGACGGTGACGGTGTGCTCGTAGCCGAGCGGATTGCCGATCGCGCAGACCCACTCGCCCATCCGCAGCGTCGACGAATCGCCGAGCGGCGCGACCGGCAGTCCCTGCTGGCCGTCGACCTTGATCAGCGCGATGTCGGTGTCCGGATCGGCGCCGACCACCCGCGCGCGCAGCTCCGGCCGTCCGACAGCTTGACGATGATCCGCTCGGCGCCGTCGATGACGTGGTTGTTCGTCAGGATGCTGCCGTCGGCGATCGATGATGAAGCCGCTGCCCGCCCCGCGGCGCGGCGTTGTCGCCGCGCTGCTCCGGCCGATCGAAGCGATCCGGCGCGTTCGGTTCCCCGGCGCGGCGGCGCCGGCCGTCGCCGGTGCCCTGCGAGGTCGCGTCGATGTTGACCACGGCCGGGTTGATCCGCTCGACGACGTCGGCGAAATTGACGAGCGGCGGCCGGGACGGCGGCGTTGCCGCTACGCGGCGCGGATGACCGCGCGGCGCGCTTGCGGCGTTTCGGCCGTCACGGCGGACTGCCGAGCCGCCTCCGGCGACGATCGCGCCCACCAGAAACGCGACGACGGCCGTGAGCGCGACGGTGACGAGGGTGAACCGGCGCGACATCAACTCACGTATTCTTCATTATAAGAGCCAGAAACGCCGGCTCATCCAGCGTTTCGACGCCGAGCTTCTGCGCTTTTTCGAGCTTGCTGCCGGCATCGCGCCCGGCGACCAGGCACGATGGTCTTCTTGCTGACCGACCCGGCCACCTTCGCGCCGAGCGCTTCGAGCGCCGCCGTCGCCTCCTCGCGCGACATGGCGTCGAGCGTCCCGGTCAGCACGAACACCTTGCCGGCGAGCGGTCCGGGCTCGATCCGCCGGCTCCGGCGCCTGGCTCGCCATGTTGACGCCGGCCGCCGCGAGCCGCTCGACCAGCGCGCGGTTGTGCGGCTCGTCGGCGAACGCGCGGACCGACGCCGCCACGACCGGCCCGATTTCCGGACGCCGTCTGCAGCGCTTCGACCGGCGTCGTCCAGCAGCCGCTCCATCGTGCGGAAGTTCGCGCCAGCGTGGCCGCGGCCTTCTCGCCGACGTGCCGGATGCCGAGCGCGTAAATCAGGCGCGACAGGTCGTTCGCCTTGCTGCGCTCGATCTGCTCGACGACGTTGCGGCCGACCTTGCCCAGCTTGCGGGGCCGCGCCTTCTCGGAGCGCGGCTCGCGCGGCGTGACGACGAGCGCCTCGAGCTGCGGCGCCGTCGAGCTGGTAGATGTCCGCGAAGTCGCTGCACCAGCCGCTGCTCGAGCAGCTGCATCGATCAGCGACTCGCCCAGCCCTTCGATGTTCATCGCCGAGCGCGACGCGAAGTGTTCGAGGCTGCGCCGGATCCGCGCCGGGCACGACGTGTTCTCGCAGCGCCAGACGACTTCTTCCTCGTCGCGCTGCAGCGGCGCTGCGGCACACCGGACACGTCGGTCGGCATCACGAACGGCACGCTGTCGTCCGGGTGCGGCAGGATCGGCTTGACGACCTTCGGAATGACGTCGCCGGCCTTTTCGATCAGCACGCGGTCGCCGTCGCGAAGATCCTTGCGCGCGATGTCTTCGGCGTTGTGCAGCGTCGCCATCGAGATCGTCGAACCGGCGAGGAACACCGGCTCGAGCACGGCGTACGGCGTGACCGCGCCGGTCCGCCCGACGTTGACCGCGATCCGTCTGCAGCACGGTCGTCGCCTGCTCGCGCCGGAAACTTGAACGCCGTCGCCCAGCGCGGAAACTTCGCGGTCGCGCCCAGCTGCTGCGCGGAGCGCCAGGTCGTCGACCTTGATCACGACGCCGTCGGTGTCGAACGCGAGCGTCCGCCGCTTCTCGGCCCACTCGTCGCAGAACGCCGACGACCTCGTCGATGCCGGCGCAGCGCCGCCAGTGCGGTTCGACCGGCAGTCCCCAGCGCGCGCATGCGCGGCCAGCGTCTCCGCGTGCGGTCGCGACCGGCGCCATCGGCCGTCGTCGGCGTCGACCAGCTGATAGAAGAAGGCGCCCAGCCCGCGCTTCGAGACCAGCGACGGATCGAGGTTGCGCATCGTGCCGGCGGCGGCGTTGCGCGGGTTGGCGAACAGCGGCTCGCCGGCCTCTTCGCGCTCGCGGTTCATCCGGGCGAACGCCGCTCGCGGCAGAATAGACCTCGCCGCGCACTTCGATCGCGGCCGGCGCGGTCCGCCGCGCAGCGCGCAGCGGAATCGCGCGAATCGTCCGGACGTTCGCCGTCACCTCCTCGCCGCGCGCTGCCGTCGCCGCGCGTCGCGCCGCGCACCAGCAGGCCGTCCTCGTAGGTCAGCGCGATGCTCAGGCCGTCGATCTTCAGCTCGGCGACGTACGGCGACCGGCGTCGTCGCCGAGCGCCGGCGCCCTTGCGCACGCGCTCGTCGAACGCCCGCAGCTCGTCCTCGTTGTAGGCGTTGTCGAGGCTGAGCATCGGCGCGAGGTGCTCGACGGTCGGAAAGCCTTCGACCGGACGGCCGGCGACGCGCTGGGTCGGCGAATCGGGCGTGACGAGATCGGGATGCTCGCGCTTCGAGCTGTTCGAGCTCGTGCAGCAGCCGATCGAACTCCTCGTCGGAGATCTCGGGGTCGTTGTGGATGTAGTAGCGCTCTTCGTGGTGGCGAATCGCGTCGCGCAGTTCGCGGATGCGGTCGGCCGGCGCGCTTCACCGGTCCCGGGAGAGCACGTAGTCGGGCAGCGCGAGCAGCGCGTCGCGCTCGGAGCTCGGCGGAAAGACGTGGAGCGGCTTCTTCGCCCGCTCGGCGAACTCGACCGCGCGCCGGTAGGCGTAGTCGATCGAGCGGTGCGTCTTGAGGAGCGTCGAGCAGCTCGCCCCACTGCTCGTCGGTGGCGGTGCGCGACGCGATGATCTCGCGGACGATCTTCGCCGGCCGTGCCTCGCCCGTGCTGCAGCAGGTGAATGAGCGGCAGCGTCATCTTGCCTTCGCGCAGATCGGCGCCGACCGGCTTGCCGAGCGCCTTCAGGTCGCCGGTGAAGTCGAGCAGGTCGTCGACCAGCTGGAACGCGATGCCGAGATTGAAGCCGTACTCCTGGAGCGCCTGCTTCCTGCTCGCGGCTCACCTTGCCGAGCATGCCGCCGATCTGCGCGCAGCCGCCGAACAGGTACGCCGTCTTGCGGCGGATGATGTCGAAGTGCTCGTCTTCGGTGATCGCCGGCGTCGCCGTTCTTGGTGAGCTGATAGAGCTCGCCTTCGATCATCCGCAGCGTGACGTCGCACAGCAGCGCGCACGATGTCGAGCGTGTCGTGCGTGAGCGCCAGCGCCATCGACTTGATGTACAGGTAGTCGCCGAGCAGCACCGTGATGTCGTTGCCCCAGCGCGAGTGCACGGCGAGCCGGCCGCGCCGCAGCTCCGAGTCGTCGATGATGTCGTCGTGGACCAGCGTCGCGGTGTGAATGAACTCGACGACCGCGGCGTACAGGACCGCGCGATCGCCCTGGTAGCCGCTGAGGCGCGCCGCCATCAGCAGCACCGCCGGGCGGACGCGCTTGCCGCCGCTCGTCTGGATGTAGCGGCCGATCTTCGGAATGACGTCGACCTGCGATTCGACGTGACGGACGAACTCGCGATCGACCAGTTCGAGGTCGGCGCGAATCGGCTCGAAGATCTGCGAAAGGGCCGGTGTTTTTTCCACGCGTGGCTCAGGTTGGAACTTTATCACGGCCGGAAGAGGCGTGTGAAAGTTCGCCGGTCGTCCGCGCGGGCTACCTCCGCGGCGTCGACATCGTGAATCTGAGCCAGCATGGCGGCGACGTGCGTGACGAAGGCCGGCTCGTTGCGCTTCCCGCGGTGCGGAATCGGCGCCAGAAATGGACTGTCGGTCTCGACCAGCAGCCGATCGAGCGGGACCAGCTTGACGACGTCCCGCAGCTCGCCCGCGCGCGGAAACGTGATGATGCCGGCCAGCGAGATATAGAAGCCGAGGTCGAGCCCGGCGCGCGCCAGCTCCGGCGTGCCGCTGAAACAGTGCAGCACGCCGCGCAGCGCACCGTCCGATCCTCGCGCAGAATCCGGAGCGTGTCCTGCGTCGGCCTCGCGGGTGTGAATCACGACCGGCAGCCCGAGCTCGCTGCGCCAGCCGCACCTGCGCGCGGAAGACGACCTGCTGCACATCGCGCGGCGAGTAATCGTAGTGGTAGTCGAGTCCGATTTCGCCAACGGCGCGCGCCGCCGGCGTGCGCGTCGACCTGCGCGCGCACGACCTCGGCCGCCTTGCCCGGCGTTGGTGCCGTAGGTGCCGGCATTGTGCGGATGAACGCCGATCGCTGAAGCGCACCGCCGGCCACAGCAGCTGCAGGCGCGCCGCCTGCGCGGCTTCCTGCTCGTTGCCCGCCTCGAGGATGACCAGCACGCGCTCGAGGCCCGCTGCCCTGGCGCGCGCGACCACGTCCTCGAGATCCTGCGCGAAGGTCTCGTCGGCGAGATGGCAGTGCGAGTCGATCACTTCGAAGCCCGGACGGCAGACGGGGCGAGCGCAGCAGTTCGCCGAAGATGTCCCACCGCTTCGCGGGTTGCGCCGCGCCGCCGCCGTGGGCTTCGACGTACTGCTGCACGAGATCCTTGCCCAGGTTGTAGTTGATCACGTAGCTGCGGTAATCGTCCATGAACCGGGTGCGCTGCTCGGCGCGCGGGCGGCGACATCAGCGCGAAACGCGTCAGCCACGCCGACGCCGCGGCGCGATCGATCTGGCCGTTCAGATACCGCCGGGCGGCCTCGTTGCCTGCGTACGACAGTCGATCCACGATGTGCTGCACCGCGTAGTATTCGGCTGCCCTGGCCGGATTCAAGCCCGCAGCCGGGAACAGCGCGCGCTGCTTCGAAGGCCACCCGCTCCTCGCCGGGAAACGCGACCTCGATGCCGTAGTTCGCGCTGCCCTCGGCGATGAGCGACTGCGGCGAAAACAGCGGATAGACCGTCATCTCCACCCAGCCGCGATCGCGCACCAGCGTTTTCTCGAGCAGCGCGTTGTAGACGTGATGCCCGGGATAGCCCTCGTGGCACGCCAGGTCGACGGCGCGGTCGATGTAGATCGGCAGATCGGTGTTGACCTGGATCAGGCTCCGGTAGTTGCCCTGATACCAGTTGTAGCCGCTCCACGATTTGTTGGTGACGTACTCGACGGTGAAGCGACTCGCCCGCCGGCAGCGTGAGATGCGCGGCGGTGCGCCGGCGGCACTCGGCGATGGCCGTGTCGAACACCCGCGCGAGACGATCCTTGGGAATGATGAAGCTCTGACGAAACGCGTCGTAGCGGTCGATGAGCGGCCCGTTGCCCGGCAGACGCCGGCTCGAGATCGTCGAGCGCCGCCTGGAAGTACGATTCGGGATGCGTCGGCGCGACGGCGTCGTAGAGCGCCGCTGACTCTTCGTCGAAGGAGAATTTCCCGCCGGTCAGCATGCGGACCCTGGCCCGCAGCGCCTGCAGCTGCTTGACGAGGTACTCGTGTCGCAGCCGCGATGGCTCATCCGACGCGGCGGGCATCGCACCCGCCTGCTGGATAGCCCGGGCCGCGTCGGCGTCGATGTCGGCGAGCGGCCGCTTCTGGCGCTCGGACTCGGCCTTCCACTCCGGCGGGCCCGTAGTAGGCGTCCACGTACGCGGCGTCGTGCTGCCCGACGGCCAGCACCAGCTTCACGTACTGTTCGGCGATCGCATTCATAGGCGAATTGGTCTGGCCGCGCGGCGCCGCGGCCGCGAGCGCCACGAAGCCGATCGCGATCCGCGCTGCGCCCCGCATCTATCGCACCCGCGTACCCGGCGCCGGCGGTTCCTCGAAGCTGACGAGCATCGGCTTGCCGCCTTCGGGGCTCGCGCAGAGCACCATCCCCTGCGATTCGACGCCCATCAGTTTCGCCGGCTTCAGGTTGAAGACGATCGCCACCGTCCGGCCAACCAGCGCTTCCGGCTCGTACGCCTCGGCAATGCCGGCGACAATCGTGCGCTGGTCGAGTCCCGGTATCCACGAAGAGCTTCAACAGCTTGTTCGATTTCGGCACGCGTTCGGCGGTCAGCACCTTGGCGACGCGAAGCTCGACCTTCATGAAGTCGTCGATGGACAGCTTCTCGCTCGCCGGCACGACCGGTGCTGAGGTGCTAGGTGCGGGGGTGCTTGGGTGCGGTGCTACGGTGCCGGTGCGGCAGTGCTTGGTGCCGCACTGGGTGCGACCGTGCCTGGTGCGGTGGTGCTGGGTGCTTGCTCGTCGGCCATTTTTCGAAGCTCCTCTACTGTCTGTTCGATCCGCGGAAACAGCGGCTGCGTTTCCGTCAGGCGCGTGCCGGCGGTCAGCTGACCCCAGCGCAGCCCGGACCATGCATCCTTGCGGACGGTGACGCCGAGCATCCCGAGCGTGCGGCCGGCGGAATCCGGCATGAACGGCCGCAGCAGCTCGGCGATGATCCGCAGCGCCTCCGCGGACGTGTAAAGCGTCGTCTCGAGATCGGCGCGATGTTCAGACGCCTTTGCGAGCTTCCAGGGTTCGCGCTGCACAATATAGCGGTTGACGGCCCCGATATAGTCCCAGATGTCGCGCAGCGCCGCGCTCAGCTGGAACGTCTGGATCGCCGCGCTCACGCTGGCCACCAGCGTCTCGGCGCCTTGCTGCAGCGCGGCTTCCGGCGGCCGCGACTGCAGGCTCGCGTCCGGCGCCGGCACCACGCCGCCGCAACTGCGGTGAATCAGCGTCGTGACGCGGCTCACCAGGTTGCCCAGGTCGTTCGCCAGATCCGCGTTGTAGCGCGTCAGGAGCGCCTCGTCGGCGAAATTCGCGTCCTGGCCGAACACCATCTCGCGGAACACGAAATACCGGACGGCATCGAGGCCAAACCGCGCGATGTAGTCCGCGCGGCCGGACGACGTTGCCCTTCGACTTGGACATTTTCGCGCCGTCCATCAGCCACCAGCCGTGGCTCACGATGCGGCGCGGCAGCGGCAGATCCGCCGCCAGGAGAAACGCCGGCCAGTAGATGGCGTGCTGGCGAACGATTTCCTTGCCGATGAGATGCACGTCCACCGGCCAGAATTCGGCGAACCGCGCCTGGTCCTTCGGATCGTCCGAGCCCCAGCCGACCGCGGTCATGTAGTTGGTCAGCGCGTCGAACCACACGTACATCACGTGCGCGGGATCGTCGGGAACCGGAATGCCCCACTTGAACGAGGTGCGGCTGATGCTCAGATCCTCGAGGCCGTTCTCGAGAAACGACACCATCTCGTTGCGGCGAATCGCCGGCGACACGAATTCCGGATGTTTCCGATAGTGCTCGAGGAGCGGCTGCTGGAACGCGGACAGCTTGAAGAAATAGCTCTCCTCCGCGATGCGTTCGACCACTGAACCGCAGATCGGACAGTGTCCGTTGACCAGCTGCGTCTCCGGCACGAAGACTTCGTCAACCGTGCAGTACCAGCCCTCGTACTTGTCCTTGTAGATGAAGCCGCGATCGTTCACGCGGCGCCAGAGCGCCTGCGACGCGCGATGATGGCGCGGCTTCAGTCGTCCGGATGAAATCGTCGTTCGACGACGTTCAGCGCCGGCAGGATGTCGCGAAACGTCTGCGCGACGCGGTCGGCAAAGGCGGTGATCGGCAGCCCGGCTTTCTGCGCCGCCCGCTCGACTTTCTGCCCGTGCTCGTCGGTGCCGGTCAGGAAGAACACGTCCTCCCCCATCAGGCGATGCGCGCGCGCCACGGCGTCCGCCACCATGCTGGTGTAGGCGTGGCCGAGGTGCGGCTGCGCGTTGATGTAGTAGATGGGCGTCGTGATGTAGAAGCGGCTCACGATCGTGGGATGGGCGCTCCTTGCGCCGTGCCATACGCCTGGTGCGCGATGGCCTGCACGTCCTTCACCGACAGACTGCGCTCGCGTGCGATGGCCGCGCAGTCTTCGAACTCCGGCACCGCGTTGACGATGCGGCCGTCACGCCAGGCCAGCTTGAACCGGATCGCCCCAATCGGCGTGTCGACCAGGACCACCTCGCGGCGGAGGCATTCGCGCTCGACCTCATAGTGCCGCAAGCCGATGGTCGTCGTCTCCTGAAAGATGATGTCGGAGAGCGGCTCCCGCAGTTCAGGCGGCGCCACGACCGTCAGCAGCGTGCCCGGCCGGTTCTTCTTCATCTGGACCGATACGTAGAACACTTCGAGCGCGCCGGCGGCGTACAGGCGTTCCATCGCCGCGCCGAACAGCTGCGGGTTCATGTCGTCGATTTCGCATTCGATGACGACGACCCGATCGCCCTGCACGCGATCGGCGGCCCGGCCCATGAGGATCCGCAGCACGTTCGGTGTCTCCGGATTGTCGCGGGTGCCGGCGCCGTACCCGACGCGATCGACGGTGAGCGGCGGAATCGGGCCGAACGCGTTCGCGTATGCCGTGGCGATCAGCGCGCCGGTCGGCGTCACCAGTTCCTTCTGCACCGATCCGCCGTAGACCGGCGCATCGCCGAGCAGTTTCAGCGTGGCCGGCGCGGGCACCGGAAACAAGCCGTGCGCCGAATGGACCATTCCGCCGCCGACATTCAGCGGCGAACACACGATCCGATCGGCGCGCGGCCCACTCGAGCGCGAACACCGCGCCGACGATGTCGATGATGGAGTCGAGGGCGCCGACCTCGTGCAGGTGGACCTGCTCGACCGGCATCTGATGAATGGCGGCCTCGGCTTCCGCGAGCCGCTGAAACAGCGCCTTCGCGCGGTCGCGGCCGGCGGAGGTCAGCGCCGAGCGGTCGATCAGCGCGAAGATCTCGGCGAGGCTGCGATGCGGATGATGGCTGTTTTCGCTCGGCAGCTCGTGGCCGTGCGTGTGGTCGTGAGAGTGACCGTGGTCGTGGTGATGATCGTCGGGATGATGATCCTGATCGACGTGATGATCGTGATCGACGGTGCGTGATCGCTCTGTTCGTGGACCAGGAACTTGGTCGCCGAGACCCCCGCGCGCAGGACCCGTTCGGCCGAGACCTCGTAGCCGTCGAGCGCCAGGCTGCCCAGCGCGCCCCTCAAGTCCGCGAGCGGCAGCCCGGCGTCGAGAAACGCGCCGAGGATCATGTCGCCGGAGATCCCGGAGAAACAGTCGAAGTAGAGCACGCGTGACATTACAGCTGGCCCATCTCCTTGAAACTGCAGTAGCGCGCGTCGCCGAGGACCACGTGGTCCACGAGATCGATCCCCATCAGTCGCCCGGCCGCCGCCAGCCGTCTGCGTCAGACTCCACATCGTCCGGGCTCGGACTGGGATCGCCCGACGGATGGTTGTGAAAGGCGACGACCGCGGCCGCCGCCCCGAGGATCGCTTCGCGAAACACGTCGCGCGGCTGCACGATGGTGGCGTTCTGCGTTCCGGACGCGACCACCGTGGTCTTGAGCACGCGATGGCGGCTGTCGAGCAGCACGATGCCGAACTGCTCGACCGCCCGCGATCCGAACGTCGGCAGCAGATACTCGGCGGCGTCTTGCGGCGATCGCAGCTGGACGCGATCGCCGGGCGCGTGGGTCAGCGTGCGCCGGCCGAGTTCGAGCGCCGCCAGGACCTGCGCGGCTTTGGCCGATCCGACGCCGGCGACCTGCGCGAGTTCGGCGCAGCGCGCGCGGGCCAGTCCGTGTACCCCGCCGTGCGATCGCAACAGCGTCGTTGGCGACCGCGAGCGCGCCCGCGCCGCGAAAACCGCTGCCGAGCACGAGCGCCACCAGTTCGTTGTCGCCGAGCGCGCTGGCTCCGTGGCGCAGCAGCTTTTCGCGCGGCCGATCGTCTGGCGACAGGTCTTTCATCGTACTACAGCGCGAAGGGAACGCGTATACTTCGGCAGATGTCGCTGCGCCGCGGTCTGCTGTCCACCGTACTGCTCCTCTCGATCGTGTCGGCGGCCTGCGGCGGCGATCCGCCGGACAAGGAAATGCAGCAGGCGCAGACCGCGATCGACACGGCCCGCGCGGCCGGCGCGGAACAGTACGCCGCGAGCGAACTGACCGCCGCCGAAGAGGCGCTGAAAGGCGCGAAGACCGCCGTCGAACAGCGCGACTATCGGCTCGCGCTCAACCACGCGCTCGACAGCCGCGAGCGCGCGCAGAACGCCGCCAAGCAGGCGGCGGATGCCAAGGCGAGCGAACGCGAATCAGCGGACCATGCCATCTCGGATGCGACGTCGGCGCTCGCGGTCCTCAACCGCCAGCTGAAAACCGCCGAAGCCGCGCACGCGGCCCCGCGCGTCCTGACCGCTGCGCGATCCGTCATCGCCGACGTCACCCCGCGCCTGCAAGAAGCGCGCGCAGCCTACGGCCGCGCGGACTATCGCGGCCGCGACCAGCACCGCATCAGCCGCCACCGAGCAGATCAACGACGCCGTCGACGAACTCCAGTCGGTCCTCGCGCCCAGTTCTCGTCGTCATCGGTAGCCGGGGCGGCAGGATTTGCCCCGCGCAAGGGTCAGCCGGTCCGCAGAATCTGCCACGGTGTCAGACACCCATCTGACACCTATCTGACCCGACACCTATCTGACCCCGGAGGGCGGGGGCAGACGCCAGACCCCGTCGCACAGGACTTCGGCCCAGCCGGTCAGGTAGACGCCGTCGTCGCGCCACTCGACGCGCTGGGAGCCGCCTGGCGCGATGACCTCGGCGTCCCGGGCAGCGCCGCCGAACGCGGCCGCCGCCACGAGCGACGCGCACGACCCGGTGCCGGACGACCAGGAGGGACCGACGCCGCGTTCCCAAATCCGGATCCGCAGACGGTCCGGCGCCTCGACCTGGACGAACTCGACGTTGGTGCCGTTCGGGAAACAGCGGGTGACGCTCGAGCGCGGCGCCGAGGCGTTCGAAACGCGCGTCATCGGGCAGCGGGCCAAGGACGATCGCCTGCGGATTGCCGATGCTCAGCGCGATGAGGTCCACGTCTTCCCCGCCGGCCGTCGCGCGCTCCCGGCGCAGCTGCTCGGGCTTCCCCATCGACGCGCGAAACGTCTGCCGCGGACCGTCATAGGCCGTGCGGGTCAACTGCTTGGTGCCCCCTTCGGTCTCGATCAGTCAGCGTCCCCTCGTCGCGCCGGTCGCCCTGCAGCAGCAGCGCCGCCAGACCGCGGACGCCGTTGCCCGACACCTCCGCGCGGCCGCCGTCGGCATTGAACAGCCGCATCGACGCGCCCTGAGGCCGCGTCGTCGTACACGATCAGGCCGTCGGCGCCAATTCCGGTGTGGCGCGCGCACATCTCGCGCGCGAGATCGTTCGAACGGCAGTCCGTCCACGTCCGCCGCGCGAACGTAGAGGAAGTCGTTGCCGTAGGCGTGCGCTTTGGCGAAGGCGATCATTTGCGGCAGAACGCCAGCAGGTGCCAGCCGAAGCGCCTCACGAGACCGCGAGGCAGCACATTGAAGGTTCCGACGAACATGCCGTTGTAGACCGCGCCCTTCCAGCCGCCGTGCAGCCGCGACTTGACGGGAAATCGCTCAGGCACGATCCGCACGTCGCTGAAACCGGTCAGCATCTTCCGGAATTCGCCGATGCTGAATTTCAGCAGCACCGGGGCGTCGTCGTGCTCGAGGCCGACTTTCATCAGCTTGGAGAGCGCGTTGAGCCAGGACACGCGATTGTAGACCTGAAAAATCGCCTGCCCGCCCGGCTTCAGGACGCGCCGGCACTCGTCCACCAGGCGCTGCGGTTCCGCGGTGTACTGCACGACGCCGTGCGCGTAGACGAGATCGAAGCTGTTGTCGGCAAACGGCAGATGCTCGCCGTTGGCGACCTCGAACGTCGCCGGCGAGGCCCTGCTGCGCGAAGTTCGCGCGCGCGAGCGCGATGGCCGATTCCGTCAGGTCCACGCCGGTCGCGACCGCTCCGCCCTTCGCAAACCGCGCCAGATCGACCGCCGCGCCGCAGCCGACCTCGAGGACCGCCTTGCCCCGATACGCGTCGAAATCGACCAGCCGCAGCAGGTGATGGAGTTTCTCGAAATGATATTGGTCGAGATCCTGGAAGAACCCCGGCGACCCGACCGGATGCTTCGTGATCTCCAGATCGTGAATATGCCGTTCCCAGTATCCGCGTACGTCGTCGATCGTCGCCATCGCGGATAATGATAGCGCGGCCCTCCGCGCACTTCATGCTTCGCGACATCGGACAGCTCACCGCCCGCCCCTTCGATCTGCTGGTCGTCGGCGGCGGCATCTACGGCCTGATCGTCGCGTGCGACGCGGCGCAGCGCGGGCTTTCCGTGGCGTTGATCGAAGCGCGCGACTTCGGCAGCGCGAGCTCCTTCAACCATCACCGCACGATTCACGGCGGCCTCCGCTATCTGCAGACGCTCGACATCGCGAGAGCCAGGGAATCGATTCTCGAGCGGCGCACCCTCGCGCGCATCGCGCCGTCCGCCGTTCGACCCTGTCCCGTTCGTGCTGCCGCTGCAGGCGTCGCTGACGCGGGGCAAGCTGGCGATGCGGGCCGGATTCCTCGTCGATCGCTACGTCGGCCGCGATCGCAACCAGGACGTCCCGGCGTCGCTTCGCCTGCCGCCGGGTGAAGTGCTGGGACGGGACGCGGCGGTGGAGCGTTTTCCGGCGCTCGCCGGAATGCCGCTGGAAGGCGTCGCGGTCTGGCACGACTACGTGACGACCGACGCCGATCGGCTCACGTTGGCCTGGGGTCTGGCGGCCGCCGCGCATGGCGCGGTGCTCGCCAACTACGTCGAGGCCACCGCGCTCACCATCGAAGGAGGTCGCGCGACGGGCGTGACCGCGACCGACGCGGTCGGCAACCACCGCGTCGACATACGCGCGCGGGTGGTGGTCAACGCGACCGGGGCGTCGATCGATCGATTGCTCGCGCCAGCCGCGATTGCGACCGGCCTGCCGATGCTGAAGGCGATGAATTTCGTCACCCGGCTCAATGCCCTGCCCGCACGCGCTGGGCGGCCGGGCACGCTCCGGCCGGAATCTCTTCATGGTGCCGTGGAAAGGCCGCGCGCTCTTCGGCACCTGGGAATCGGCCCATCGCTCCGATCCCGACGATCGCCGCCCGCACAGCGAGCGACATCGACGCGTTCCTCGAGGATGTGAACCAGGCGTTCCCATCCGCCGCGCTCACGCGAAACGACATCACGCTCGTGCATCGCGGTGTCGTTCCGGCGGTCGTGCGGGGAGACGGACGGGTGTCACTGGAGGGCCACGATCAGGTGCACGATCACGCACGCCGCGGCATCGAAGGGCTGATCAGCGTCGCCGGAACGAAGTACACGACCGCGCGGGCCGTGGCCGAGCGCGTCACCGACCGCGTCGTCTCAAAGCTCGGTCGAGCGGTGTCCGCCTGCCGGACGGCAACCACGCCGCTGCCGCTGCCCGCTCTCGCTGGGACACGCGCTGATGGCGCATGCCGTCAAGGAAGAAATGGTCGTGACGCTCGAGGACGCCGTGGTCCGGCGCACACCGCTTGGCGCCCTCGGCTATCCCGGCGACGAAGCCATCGCCCACGCCGCCGGCATCGTCGGGGCGGCGCTCGGCTGGACCGAAGAGAAACAGAAACGGGAATCCGAAGCCCTGCGCGCCTTCTACGAGTAACCCTACCTGCCCTATCTACCCTACCCGCCCCACCTGCCCTAGCACCTACCCGCCCCACCCGCCCTATCGAGCCCACCCGGCCCACCTGCCCGAGTTAAGGCACAGTGAACGCGCTGAACACGTAAGTGAATCCGCCCGTCACGCCGATCGTCGGATCGACGCTCGTCAGACCGAAGAAGACGCCGCCATCAAATCGTACCGGACCGTGCGTGTAGCGGCCGCCGAAATTGAGCAGCCCCTTCGATTCGGTTCCTGGATAGTCGATGTCGTTGAACGAAATGCGGCCGTTCACCTCGCCGACGAATTCCACCTTGTCGGTCAGCGCACGCGACACGGACAGCCCGTAGGTCATCACGTCGTTCTGCGTATGTCCGTCGAGCGGGTCACCCAGAATGCCGAAGCCGCCGTTGCCGACGATACGAATCGACTGCGCCGTCTTGGCAAACAACAGGGAAGCGTAAAAATCCGTGGTGTCGAGGCCGAGGCCGCTCTCGTTGCTGGCGTTCGGCAGGCGCGTCGCAAAGCGAAAACCCAGCGCCGGCCGCTTGGCCGCTTCCGGCACCAGCTTGATCTTCGTGCCGATGACGATGTCGTCGACGTCGTGGGTGTGGTTGTCTGTCGCCGTGACAAGGCCGGCCAGCGGTGCCGGATGCCGGTGCGTGATCGTCAGGTAGTCGAACGGTCCCCCGTCGATCTGGACCTCGGCGATGGAGCTGACGCCGAAGCTGACCCCAAGGATGGGCATGCGCCAGCGGTTCCCCTCGAGACCCGATAACGGATAGTGCGCGTCGTGGGAAAAGTCGAGGCCGCCCTCGAGGAGGATGCGTCCCGCACCGATGACCTCGGGATCTTCGGTCACGAGAGGCCGCTGCTGGGCGGCGGCGGTCCGCGAGACGGCCGCGATCGCAAGGAGGACCAGAACCAGTCGGAATATGCGCACGAAGAATCCTTTCGTCGTTGCCCCTCGAGCCGGAGCAGTCTTGAGCGGCACGCCGTTTCAGCATATACGTACGGTGTCCGCGAGCCGTGTACGGTGAAGGGCCATCGCACGATCCCCGTACAGTCCTGACAGTCCTAAGACGTGCGGCCGCCGATTTTGGCCGTACGTCGCAAGCCTCGTTCCAGATTGGAGCCGTTCGACAGACGTGACCACCGTTGTTCTGGCCGCGGCAGTGATTGCCCTGACGAGCGCGGGACTCTGGCTCGCGCCACGAGCATGGCGCGCCATGACCGTGGGTCCAGCCTACAAAGCCAAGGTCCTCTGTTCCATCGTGTTCGGCACCGGACGCGTCGTCGACCCGCAGCACGCGGAGGAAATCTCAGCTGACAGCTATGCGCTGATGCGCCTGTTCCGCGCGCGCGTCGATCGCGATCGGCAGGCGGTCTCCGCCTCGCTCCTCGGCCTGCGCCCGAGAACCGCGCTGTTCCGCGCCGATCTCGGCGCGACGCTCCTGCCGCCAGGCGCCGCTCACACCGCACTTCCCCGTGCGGCGCAAACCGCGGGGAGTCCGACAGAGCCGGACAACTGGGCATCACACAGCCGATCGCCACGGCTGGAGGACGTCATCACCTCGGCGTTCGTCGAACGCAATCCGGCCCGCCTCCACCGGACGCGCGCGATCGTCGTCGTCCGGGGCGGCGAGCTCCTCGCCGAACGCTATGCGCCAGGCTTCGGGATTGAAACGCGATTTCAAGGCTGGTCGATGACGAAGAGCGTGCTGAACGCGCTCGCCGGCGTGCTGGTTGGCGACGGGCGTCTCTCGCTGCAGGACAGCGCCGTCCGGCCCGAGTGGCAGGCGCCGGATGCACGCGCGGACATCCGCGTCGAGGATCTGCTGCGGATGCGCAGCGGTCTGAAGTTTTCCGAAGACTACGCCGACCTGCGCTCGGACGTCATCGAGATGCTCTTCAATCAGCCCGACGCCGCCGCGTACGCGGCAAGCCTGCCGCTGCAATTTCCGGTCGGCACGACCTGGAGTTATTCGAGCGGGACCACGAACATCCTGTCGGCGATCGTCCGCAGCCGGGTCGGCGACGCCCACTATTTTGAGTGGCCCCGTCGAGCGCTCTTCGCACCGCTCGGGATGCACAGCGCGATCATGGAGCCGGACTCGTCCGGGACGTTCGTCTGCTCGTCCTTCATGCTCGCGACCGCCAGGGACTGGGCTCGCTTCGGTCAGCTGTACCTGCAGGACGGCATCTGGAATGGGCGACGCATCCTCCCGGAGGGCTGGGTGCGCTTCTCGACGACACCGACGCCGCAGTCGCCAGGCGGAATCTTCGGCGCTCACTGGTGGCTCGGGCTGCGCGCCGAACTCGGCGGCGAGAGCCCCGCGGCGGCGCGAATTCCCGCGGACGCATTCTTTGCGGTCGGTCACGAGGGGCAGGTCATCACGGTCATCCCATCACGGGCAACCGTCGTCGTGCGCCTCGGATTGTCGATCTACATCGACGCGTGGAACCACGCCGGCTTCATCGCCGACGTGCTGGACGCGCTCTAGCTGTTGAGCATGTGTAGAGTCCGGCTCGAGCCGGACTCCCGCGTGGTGGCGGCGAGAGCCCGGGCGCGCAGATCCGCCGGCGGGTTGAGCCGCGTATCCAGCAGGTGCCGCGGCGCGACGTTGCTGAGCGCCTTGAGCATCGAATTCTTCACGCCGGGATGCTCGATTTCCAGTTCCATCAGCAGCTTCTTGATCCGCTGCCGCTGCAGTCCCAGATCGCCGCACGCCGGGCAGCAGCAGCCGATGATCGGCAGCTCGGATTCCTTGCAGAACTGGCGCGCCTCGTCCTCGCCGACGTACACAAACGGCCGAATCACGACGTGCGCGCCATCGTCGGACACGAGCTTTGCCGGCATGGCTTTCAACGCGCCGGCAAAGAACACGTTGAGCAGCAGCGTTTCGATGAAATCGTCGGCGTGGTGGCCGAGGGCGATCTTGGTCGCGCCCACTTCTTTCGCGACCCGGTAGAGCACGCCGCGGCGCAGCCGCGCGCACAGCGAGCAGGGCGTCTGGTTCACGTCGAGGATGTCTTCGATCAGCCCGCCGATGTCCGTGTGCTCGATCCGGTACTCCCAGCCTCGCGCCTCGCAGGTCTTCGCGATCAGATCGTGCTTGTATTCCTTGTAGCCGGAGTCCACGTTCACGGCGACGAGCGAAAACTGGATCGGCGCACGCTGGCGAAGAACGTCGAGCATTTGCAGCAGGGCCCAGCTGTCCTTTCCGCCCGACAGCCCGACCATGATGCGATCGCCATCGTCGATCATCGCGTAGTCGACGATCGCCTTGGTGGTCTTCTTCGCGATCCGTGCTTCCAGGTCCGTGCGGTATGCCATGCCCTTGTCTCTTCCCTGTTGATCAGTCGTGACCGCCGGAGACGACGCGCGCCGGAATGCCGACGGCGACCGCGCCCGCTGCGACATCGGTGCGGACGACCGCTGCCGCGCCGATCACCGCGCGCTCGCCGATTGTCACCCCGTCCAGAATCTTCGCACCAGCGCCAACCCAGGCGCCAGCGCCAATCGACACGCCGGCGGAAACCCGCGCCTGCTCGAGGACCGGCTTGGTCGGATCCGAGAAATCGTGGTCGCCGCCGATGACGTAGGTGTACGCCGCAATCAGCACGTTGGCGCCGATACGAACCTTGCTGGCGGAAAACAGCTCGCAGTTGAAACCGATATTCGCGCCGTCGTCGATGTCGATATCGCCGTTCTTGCACGAGAGAATGCTGTTGCGTCCGATGAAGACGCCGTTCCCGATCCGGATGCCCGCGTTCGACTCCCCCTTCGCATCGATCAGGCAGTTGTCGTCGATGACGACGTTGTCGCCGATGTGGATCTTGTGGGGATGGCGAAGGACGACGTTCTGGCCGAACACGACATTGCGGCCGCATGCGCCGAGCAGCATCGGGTAGAGCGCTCTTGCGCAGCGCGAGCCCCAGCGCGCCCGGACAGCTCTGCGACAGCATGACGATCGCCTCGTACTTCAGCATCGCGCCGAATCCCGGGCGGCCGATCACCAGCGCGGCGTACTTCTCGCGCGCGCTCCGGCCAGGCGCGAAGAGTTGATCCTGGGCGCGGGCGATCGACGGAGCCGGCACGCCGCCTTTCAGCTCAGATCCATCCATGTTCGCGGTACCAGGCGAGAGTCCGGGCGATGCCATCATTCAGACCGACTTGCGGGCGCGTAGCCAATCTCTCTGCGCGCCCGGGAGATATCGAACGCGCGGCTCTTCGTGTAGAAGTCCACGCGGCGGCGGTAGAGCGGCGGCTCGATGCCGAACGGCGCACAGATCGCCTCGCACATCGCGCCGGCGAGCCAGAACGGCCACACCGGCAAATGAATGCGCGGCGGGCGGACGCCGGCGACCGTGGCGATCCGCGCCACCAGCTCGTTCAGCGTCGTCACCTCGCCGCCGGCGAGGATGTAGGTGCGGCCGGCTGCCGCCGGATGCTCGCCACAGAGTCGAAAGCCCTCCACGAGATCGTCGATGTAGGTGAGATGGTAGTAGATCTCTCCCCGTCCCAGTATCGGCAGAAACGCCGCGCGCGACGCCGCGAAACAGCTTCAGCAGCCGGCGATCGCCGGGCCCGTAGATGCCGGTCGGCCGGACGATGGTGACTTCGACGCCCAGGCGCTGACCGGTGTCGCGCGCGAGCTGCTCGCCTTCGAGCTTGGTTTCCTGGTAGACGTCGCCGGGCTTGAGCGGCGCGTCTTCGTTGGCCGGCGGGTGCTCGACGTCGCCGTGGACGCCGACCGTGCTGCAGTGCACGACCCGGCGCACGCCGGCGTTGCGCGGCCGCCTCGATCACGTCGCCGACCGCCGTGGCGTTGACCGCGCGATACGTTTCCGTCGCAAGACCCGCCTGCCGGTAGATGGCCGCGATGTTGTAGACGACGTCGACGCCGCGCGGCGGCCGCATCGAGCGACGGCCGGTCGCGCAGATCGCCGGTCGACCAGTTCGACGCCGGCTCGCGGCGAGATCGCCGGCGCGGCGCGCGGATCGCGGACCAGCGCGCGAACGGTGTGGCCGCGCGCGGCGAGGCCGCGCGCCAGGTGCCCACCCGTGAAGCCGGTGGCGCCGGTTACGAGGTCGCGCACCGTTCTGCGACGAGCGTGACAGGCGATCCGAACAGCCTGAGCAGTCCGAGCGCGCGCCAGCGCGCGCTTCGGCGCCCTGCGTGAAGCGCGCGCGAGCCGATGGCCTTGTGCAGGGCGATCGGCAGCACGAACTGCGCGATGCACCGATCGAATGCGGAAGCCGTGCGGCCGCAGCGCGTCGGCGATCTCGCCGTCGAAGAACACGCGATACGGCTCGGTCCGCGCGCCGGCCGCATGCAGCGCCTTGCGGGCGACCGACTGCAGCGAGCGCCGCGCTGTGCGCCGAGGGATAGTCGAGCACGACGCTGCGGCGCGCGACGCGGCAGAGCTCGGCGACGCACTCGCGCCACCGCGGCGTGTGCATCAGCGACCCGCAGGCTGACCGCGATGTCGAACGAGCGGTCCGGAAACTCGAGCTGCGTGCGCGTCGCCGACGGCGAACGTGATCGCGGCGTGTTCCTGGGCGGCCCGCTGCCGCGCGATCGCGAGCATTTCCTCCGACGCGTCGACGCCCGTGACGTGCGCGCCGAGCGCGGCCAGCAGCAACGCCGCGCGGCCCGTGCCGGTTCCGACGTCGAGAATCGATTGTCCGGACGCCGGCCCGAGAAACGTCTCGAGGACCCGCGCCTGATCGTTGGCGACGAGATCGCCGATCGGTCCGCCGAACCGGCGTTCGTCGAAGGTCCGGGCGGTCGCGGGGTCGGCGTAGACGGTGTAGCTGTAGTGATCGCGGCGCTCGCCGGTCACGCCACGTCCTTCACCGTCGTGAGCGGACGCGTCCGGCATCAGCGCACCGCAGGCCCGGCGCGTCCGATCGAGATACGCCTCGTAGCTGTACTTCGTCTCGGCCAGCGCGCGCGCCGCACGTCCGACCGGCCGGCCGCCCGTTCCGGTCGGCGATCGCTTCGAGAATGCCGTCGGCGAATTCCTGCGGCGACGCGCCGGTCAGGATCGCCGTCTCGTCGCTCAGCACCTGCGTGTGCGTCAGCAGCCGCGTCGCGACGATCGGCTTTCCGGATCGCAGGTACTGATAAATCTTGAGCGGCGTGTTCGTGCCGCGCGAGCGCGGCGACACGAGCACGTCGCAGGCCAGCAGGTACGCCGGAATCTCGCGAAGCCGGCCGCTCGCCGGCGAAGATCGTGACGTCGGCAATCCCCGCGGCGGCCGCGTCGGCGACGGCGCGGGTCGACCTGATCGGGCTTGCCGCCGGCCAGCAGCAGCCGCGCGTCCGGGCGCGCCGTCTTGACGACGGCCATCGCCTCGAACAGCAGGTCGAGCCCCTGGTACGCCTCGAACGTGCCGGTGTAGAGCACGACCGGCGTCTCGCGCCGAAACCCGAACTGCGCGCGCACCGCGCGGCCCTGCTCCGGCGTCGCGTGCTCCTCGGCCGAACCCGGCGCGTTCTCGATCAGCACGATCTCGGCGCCCGGCTCGATCGCCGCGCACCGTCTCCTCGAGCGCCGGACAAATGACGATGACGACGCGCGAGCGGCGAATCATCAGGCGCTCGATGGCGGTGAACACGCTGCGGATGATCGGCGATCGGCTGAACGCGAAATTCGTGAGCTGCTGCGGCAGGCTCGAGTGCATGTCGTAGAGATGCGGCATGCGCGACAGCGCCGCGAGCACGACGCCGATGAGACCGCCTTCTTCGTGCGAGTGGATCGCGTCGTAGCGTGCCGCTGAACAGCGCGCCGGATGGCGGTGAACGTGAGCAAAGCGTCGAGCGGAAGCTTGGCGAGCGACGGCCCGATCTTGACGCGATGGACAAACGGCGGCCGCATCGCGCGAAAGACCCGAAGCCCGGGCATCGTGACGTCCTCGCCGAACGGATAGGTGACGAGATCGACCTGATGGCCCGAGCGCGGTCAGCGCGCGGATGCGGTGGAATTCGCTGAACGGCGTCCCGCGCGGCTCGAAAAACGGCTCGGGCGCGATCATCAGAATGCGCATGAGATGAGTGATTTTCGCACGAATCCGTAGTACAGTGGCCGTCTCCCAATCACTGCATGTCCGACGAGTCCACCCGTACGTCCGCCGGACGTCGCTATGTCCTCACCGTCGCTGAAGCTCGTCGTCAGCGTCGCGCTGCTGGCGTTTCTCTTTTCGCGCATCGACACCGCGCGGCTGTGGGACGAGCGCGAGCGCGCGTCGCTGCCCTGGCTGGCGACCGCGCTCGCCGTGTACGGCGTCAACGTCATGGCCAGCACCTGGCGCTGGCGGCTGCTGCTCGAGGCGCAGAACGTGCACGTGCCCGGCCGGACGCTGTTCGGCTCGTTTCTCGTCGCGAACTTCTTCAACAACTTCCTGCCGAGCAACATCGGCGGCGACGTGATCCGCATCCGCGACACGCGCCGGACCGTCGCGGTCGAAGACGCTCGCCACGACGGTCGTGCTGGTCGATCGCGGCCTGGGCCTGATGGGGCTCGTGCTCATCGCGGCGCTCGGCGCGACGATGGCCGCCGGACTGCATGGCAGCGGCGTCGCAGCCGATCTGGCCGTCGTGGCTGTGGGCGGTCTTCCTCGGCGGCGCTCGCGATCGCCGCGCCGGCGATGCTGGCGCCGCAGGGGCTGGGCCGCCTGCTGCAGCCGCTGACCGCCGTGCACCCGGAATGGGTCGGCGGCCGCATCGACACGCTGACCGCGGCGCTCGGCCGCTTCCGCGAGCATCCCGCGGCGCTCCTCGGCTGCTTCAGCGGCGCGGTTCTCGTCCAGGGGCTGATGGTCGCCTTCTACCTTGCCGTCGTCCACGCGCTGCAGCATGCCCATCAGCCCGTGGGATCTGGCGGTCATCGTGCCGCTGTCGCTCGTCGTGCAGATGCTGCCGATTTCGGTCAACGGCTTCGGCGTGCGCGAAGCGACCTTCTCGTTCTACTTCACGCGCCTCGGACCTGCCGATCGAATCGGCCGTCCTCCTGTCGCTCGTCGCCGCCGCGCTCATGATGCTGTTCTCGCTGTCCGGCGCGGCCGTCTACGTCTCGCGCGGCCGCTGAGCATCGTGCCCGCGACCGGCCGCGACATCAGCGTTCGTCGAGCAGGCGTACTGGATCGTGCTCGGCCGCGCACCCGCCGCCATCGAGCTCGCCGACGAACGCCAGGGTCAACTGAACAGCGATCAGACGACGCTCTTGCGCGGGCTGCTGTCGTCGGCGGAATTCGCGGCGCATCGTGCGCGCCTGGAAAGACGGCCGCGAGGCCCACCCCGATCCCGGCGCGGTCGAAGCCGCACTCGTCAGGCTGGGGCCGCCCGAGCTCTTCGTGCGGCGCGCCTACGAATCGATTCTCGGCCGCGCGCCCGACGAGGGCGGCGCGCAGCACTACGCGGCCGCGCTGGCGTCAGGCGAACGGCGGCTCAACATCGTCCGCGGCCTCGCGCTGTCGGACGAGTTCGAGAATCGCGTGCGCGCGGTCCCCCGCGACACTCAACTCTGCGAGCTGGCCAATCCCGCCAAGTGGGACAACGAGGAGTGGCTGGAGCTGCTGCGCAGCCTCGGCCTGTCCGACGACAAGCTGGCGATGCACCGCAAGCCGTACGAGTTCACCCAGTTCCTGTACGGCTGCCGGCGGCTCGGCGTGCTTCGCGAGGACGCCCACGTCCTGAGCGTCGGCGCCGGCCACGAACACGTGCTCTACTGGCTGGCCAATCACGTGCAGCAGGTCGTCGCCACCGACATGTACGAAGGCGACTGGCAGGATCAACGCGGCGCGCGAAGGCGATCCGATCGTGCTGAGCAACCCCGAGCAGTACGCGCCGTTTCCGTATCGGCGCGACCATCTCGCGTTCATGAAGATGGACGGCCGGCAGCTCGAGTTCGCGGACAACACCTTCGACATCGCGTACTCGCTGTCGTCGATCGAGCACTTCGGCGGTGTCGAAGGCGCCGGGCAGACCATGCGGGAAATGGCGCGGGTCCTGAAGCCGGGCGGCATGCTGGCGCTCGCGACCGAATACGTCATCGCAGGGCCCGCCGCACGACGAGACGTTCCAGCCCGACGAGATCGCCGAACTGGTCGCGCAGTCCGGCCTCGAGCTCGTCGAGCCGATCGACGAGCAGGTCTACCGCCGCTACGAGACCGACGCCCGTGGATCTCAGGCGCGATCCGTACCAGTCGCCGCACATGGCCGTGCGCCTCGACGACACGGTCTTCACTTCGGTGATGGTGTTCCTGCGGAAATAATCGGCCTGAACCGCAGCTGCGCGCCGAGGTTCCGGTAGTCCATGTTCGCCGGCTCCATCAGGTGCGGGATGAAGCCTTCCGTCGACACGCGTCGTCAACAGGTAGTTGTAGTCGCCGAATCCGCGCACGCCCTTCGCGTTCACGTTGAAGGTGTAGACCTTCCCCGGCGCCATCTGCACCGTGACCGGCTCGGCGCCGAGTGCCACCGTCACGACGGTCGCGATCGGCGACTCCGCTTCGATCTCGAGACGATCGAGCGGCCACGGCGTGCGGACGATGATGTCCGCGCGGCCCGAGCCGGAGATCCACATGCCGTAACCGGTCTGCCGTCGGGGCCCATCGCTGTCGGCTCCGGCGGCCACGCGTTCTGATCCAGGAAATACAGCAGCAGCGCCCGGATCGAACCGGTACTGCACGTGCCCGCGGAGCGGCTGCGCCAGCCGCACCGGCAGATCGTTCGCCATCGTCAACTCGACCGGCAGCCGCCGCAGCGGTCCCTTCTCCATCACGAGATAGGGATAACTTGGCGGCCCAGAACGGGTTGACGAGAATCTTGGCGGTGAACAGCGCGCCGCCGATCCAGGCGAGGACGCCGGGCACCACGGTCGCGCCCGGCGGCATCAGGAACAGGAACAGCGGATACACCGCGAAGAAATAGCGATTGCCCGGCGGACCGCCGCCGCCGCTCCACGTCCACGGCAGCACGATGAGCAGTCTCGATCGCCGCCGCGACCGCGGTGCCGAAAACGAGCAAGCGCCACCTGTCCCGCCGGGCGCTCGACATCAGCCAGCCATGCGACCGCGACGACGCCCGGGAAGAAGTACGGCACGAACCCGAAATGGCGGCCGACGAGAAAATACTCGACGTTGTGTGCGAAGCGCGCCGGCAGTTCGCTCGAGGTCAGCACTTCCTGTCGGCGTCGTACTGTCGGTCGTCACCAGTCCGCCGCCGCCGACGGCGTCCCACGTCGCGAGCCGGCGACTCGAACGGAAAGCTGCCGTGACGAAGATCTTGCGATCGCCGCCCTGGTAGTTGAACTCGCCGGACACCAGCGCGGTGAACCCGAAAAACACGCACGCCATCGCCACGGCGGTCAGGCCGACGATGAAGCCGTGGATCCACTGCTTGCGCAGTCCAGAACAGGATCACCAGCGGCGCGACCAGCAGCTGCGTCGGGATCGGCTTCGAGTAGGTGGCGATGCCGAGGAGCACGGCCGCCGCGAGATCCGACCAGCGGCCGTCCAGCCAGCGACCCGGCGCGACTTCCTTGTAGAGCCAGAGGAAGTACGCGACGAACACCAGCGTGAAGTTGAAGATCTCCGGCATCAGGAAGACGCCGTAGACCGGCAGGACCGACGCGCCGAAGAACGCGGTCACGAACGCCGCGGCGCTGGCCGGCGGCGACTGCGCGGCCAGGAACGCGTAGGCGCACGACCGCCGCCACGCCGAGCAGCACGACATGAAAAAAGAGGAGGCCGTTCAGGCCGAAATAGCGGACGAACGGCGCCGCGAACGAGCGGGTACGCCATCGCCTTGCCGAAGTAGAGGCGGTTCTCGTCGGGATCCTCGCTGCTTGACCAGGTGGACGAACGGGAACGGCGCGCGCACGCGGATTCGCAGCTGCTTTGCCGCGCTTCAGGAAGATGCCGTCCGGTCCGCTGTGATACAGGCCGGCGAACCGCTCGAGATCGTGCCGCTCGAACGCGAGATCGCCTGTCGTAGGCGGCGCTCAGCGCGGCGGCGACGTAGGTCGCCTCGTCGCTCTTGAGGCCGTAGCTGGTACGCGGCACATCGACCGACAGCGCCAGCGCGCCGGCGATGACAAACAGCACGAAGCCGAGCACGGCCGGCCCGAGATGGCGCGACGGACATCACGCGGACGTGCTCGAGGTGAGGAACGACAGGTCGGCGCTCAGGATGCCGCGGCGGCCGGGTGGCGCGCGACACTTCGTGGAGCAGGACGTAGAGGCGCTCCATCTTCCGGACGAAGGCATCGATATCGTACTGCGGCCGGTCCGGCGCGCCTCCGCGCCGAGCCGCGCGCGCTCGTCCGGGTGATCCATCGCCCAGACGATCTTCTCCGCCAGCGCGGCGGCGTTGCGTTTCGGGACGATGACCGCGTCGCGGTCGCCGGTGAGGATGTCGAGCAGGCCGTCGGCATCGGTCGAGACGATCGGCTTGCCCATCGCCAGCGCTTCGAACGCGGTGATCGGCGTCCCTTCCCAGAGCGACGGAAACACGCTGAGGTCGAACGCCGACAGCGTTCCGGCGACGTCGCGGCGAAAGCCGGCGAAGACGAAGCGGTCGCCGAGTCCGAGGCTCGCCGCCTGCGCCTGCAGGTCCGGCAGCAGCGGACCTTCGCCGACGAGAAAGAACCGCGCCGCCGGGCGCTCCTTGATCGACACGCGCCGCGGCGTCGACCAGGTACGAATTGCCTTTCGAGTCGTGGAGCCGCGTGATCGTGCCGATCGCGAACTCGCCGGCGGCGATGCCCAGGTCGCGGCGGGCCTCGGCGATCTTCGGCGGCGGAGCGCGGCCGGCTGAATTCCTCGAGCGGCACGCCGAGGTAGACGACCTTGACCTTCGACGCCGGGATCATGGCGCGCGTCGATCACGAAAGTCGGCGGTGCTCTTCGAGACCGCGAGCGCGATGTCGGTGGCCGGCTCGAGCAGTCGATCGGCGATCTTCTGGAACCACGGCGTCGTCGTCAGGTTCGCGTGCTCGTGGACGATGGTCGGGATGCCGCGGCGCGCGCCGGCCAGGCGCCCGAAGGTCGTCGCCCCGTAGCCGTGCAGGTGCAGGATGTCGATGCGCTTCGCGTCCACGATCCGCAGCATGTCGGGCAGCGTCAGCGGATCGAATTTCGATCGCTCGAGGTACGTGATGTCGACGCCCAGCGACTCGAGCGTTTCCTCCGACAGATCCTTCTTGCGCAGGCTGACCAGCGAGACGTTGAATCGCTCGCGATCGAAGCGCGGAATCATCCAGCTGAACAGCCGTTTGACGCCGTGCATGCGCGACCCTTCCCAGCCGAGGTGATCGCAGACCTGAAGCACATTGAGCGTTTTTGTGGGCACTGTAACGTGTTCTATCTTGACACTCTGATCGCCGAACCGTACACTTTTCTCCGCTCGCCAGCCACTCGCGGCCGGGTCCCCCAGCCCACCGCACGACTCGAACGCTAGCTTAAAGAGACCGCGCCGCGTGACCGATAGAACGGACGCGCCCGCGTTTCCTATTTGCGCCGCAGGTTTGCCGCCTTCGCGGTTCTGGGTTTCGGTATGAAGAGTGCCAAATTTTCCTGGTTAACAGCGTCGCTGATGCTCGTCGCCGCCGGTTGCGCGATTGAGAAGAGCTCGAACCCGTTGAGCCCGACGGTCGCGGGTCCTATTGCCGGGGTCAACATCACGGCGCCGAAACCGCTCGAACCTATCTCGGGGCAGCCGATCTCCGGAGACCTCCAGCCGGTCACGCTCCTGCTCGAGAACGCGCTGACCACCGGCGAACGGCCGCTCAGCTACACCTTCGACGTGGCCAGCGATGCGGGGTTCGCGAACAAGGTGTTCTCCCGCGAAGGCATTACGCCCGGGGATAACGGCCGCACGTCCCTGCGGCTGCCCGACGCGCTCGGCACCGGCCGCGGCTACTACTGGCGTGCCAAGGCGCAGGACGGCGCGAACGCCGGGCCTTATTCAGCGACCGCGAATTTCAACGTCGTCACGCCGGTCAGCTTCGACAAGCCGACGCCGATTTCGCCGATCAACAACTCGCAGGTGTCGTCGCAGTCGCCGGACTTCAAGTGGGGCGATGCGCCGCGCCAGGGCACGCCGATCGAAGTCGGCTACGTCGTCGAAGTCGCGACGAGCGACACGTTCGCGAATCGCATCGCCGTCTGGACCTATTCCGAGCAGCCCGGTCAGACCAGCGTGGCGGCCGGCTCCGCACTGCCGCCCAGCGCTGCAGATCTTCTGGCACGTGCGCGCGTTCCAGGGCGGCATCCTGGGACCGTGGTCCGACACGCAGATCTTCCGGACGCCGGCGCTCGTGTCAGCGCCAGCGCCGCCGGCGGGCGGCGGCGGGCCCAGCAACTGCGTGGCGCAGCCCAGCGCCTTGACGGTCGTGCAGTGCGAACGCGCGAAGTACGTCAGCACCATGTCCGCATCCCAGACGCTGACGTTCCTGCGCACGGTCGCGAAAGACCTGAACGTGAACGGCGTCGCCGGCAGCGGACCATTCGGTATTCTGCAGAAGCCTGGCGGCGTCTGCAGCGGCTACTCGTGCGACATCATCTGCACGGGGCAGGGCTCGGCTCAGAAGCAGTGGGACATCCTGGGCGATTCGGACGGCGCGCAGACGCCGCTCTGGAGCGGACCGAGCACCTACCCGAACATCCGGGTGGACACCTGCGACATCCAGTAGCCGCGATGCCCGGGTGCACGCTGCCCCGGGACCCGCACCCACAAAAAAAGGCCCGCTCCTCTTCGCGAGGAGCGGGCCCACATTCGAACCCGACAAGCGTCTATACGAAAATCGCCGCCGGCAGCCTAGAAGCGCAGCCGAATACCGCCGCCCGCCTGCATGCCGCCGACGTTCTCACCCGAGCTCGACGGCAGATCCACTTTCGCGCCAGCGTATCGCACGTAACCGCCGACGCCGTAGTGCCCACTGAGGTTGTAGATGAAATCCACTGCCGCGTACGGGCCGACCCCGGTGCCGCTTTCATTGACCAGGACGATGTTCGGTGTCTGCGTGCCGGCCGGCACGTCGAAATCGCTGAGCAGGTCCGTCTTGAGATTGATGATGGCGATGCCGAGGGCGGCCGAAATGTCCATCTTGTCGGTGAGCGGGAATGCCCAGAGCACATGCGGGCTCGTGGACCATTCGGTGCGCTTCAAATCGGTGACTGTGCCGGTGACCGTCTTCGGCCGGTTGAAGAAAATCGGGTCGGGGATCGACGCCGTGTAGTTGGCGCTTTCGTTGTCGCCGAAATGGGAGACGACGACGCCCACGAAGATGTCGCCCCAGATCCGCATGCCGCCGCCGAAATCGAAGAGGAAGCCCTTATTGACGTCCTGCGTCGAGGTGAGTGTGGCTGTTTCTTCGTATATGGTTTTTGACACGGTCACGCCGAGCGCGCGATCCGCGAGCTGTCCGCCAAAGTTCACGTTCACAAAAAACTTGTCCGTCGACGGTTCCGCTGCCTGCGCGAAGGCTCCGGAAGCGGCAACGAGCACCATTCCAGCCATCAGGCTCAGTACAGTCTTCGTGTTTGCCATCAATAGTCCTCGTCAAATTGTTCGTGGATTTGCGCGAAGATCTACGCGCGAAAGCCGGAAATCATGGTAACACGATGAACGCGCGTTCAGGTATTATTACCGGCAAAATTCCTCCCATTTTGTCTGCTCGCCCGCTCGGGCACGTCCTCCGGCTCCTCGTCGCAATCGCCCTGACCGCGTATGTCCTGACGCGCGCCAATCCGGCCGCGGTACTCGGCGTCCTCGGACGCACCGACCTCCGGTGGATCGGCGTGACCCTGCTGCTGGTCGTCGCCGACCGCGCGCTGATGGCGTATCGATGGATCCTCCTGCTCTGCCCGATCGATCGCGCGCAGCGGCCGCGTTTGCCCGCGTTGCTGCGGGTCTTTTTCACCAGCACGTTTGCCGGAACGTTTCTCCCCGCCAGCGTCGGCGGCGACATCGTGCGGGCCTACGGCTTGTCGCAGCTTCGCGTCGCGTCGGGACCCGCGGTGGCGTCGGTGCTGATGGATCGCTTTCTCGGCGTCGTGTCGATTCTGATCGTGGGAGCGGTCGGCCTGTCGCTGGCTGGCGAGGGCGATCTGGCGTCGCGGCGGCTGGTCGTGCTGTCGCTGGCCGGGACGACGCTCCTGGCCATGGCGGCCGGATCGATCGTGTTCAGCGAACGTGCCGCCGCGCTCGCCGAGTCGATCATGCGCATCGTGCCGATCGAGCGACTGCGGCGCATCGGCACCGATCTGACGCGGGCCACGCGCGCGTACGGCCGCTATCACCGGGAACTGTTTCTCGTGCTCGCCGGTTCGGTCGGCGTGCAGCTGTTACGGATCGCGCAGGCGTATTGCCTTGGGCGCGCCTTGTTCATCGCGGCGCCGTTCGGCACGTACCTCACGTTCATTCCGCTGATCCTGCTCATCATGCTGCTGCCGTTCACGGTCAACGGCATCGGCACGAGCCAGGCCGGTTTCGTCTGGTTCTTCGGACGAGCCGGCGTCGCGCAGGCTGATGCGTTTGCGCTGTCCGTGCTCTTTGTCGCGCTGGGGATCGTCGGCAACCTGCCCGGCGGCCTGCTGTACGCGCTGTCCCCGCCGCGAAAAGCGCCACCATAGCCCGAGTCTAGCCGGAGATATCGTTCGATATATCGGCGTTTATTTACTCTTTACTCTCGACGTCTTTTTAAATGGCAAATTACCGTAGCGCTACTGTACGAACGTGCGTACGCTGTTCTTACAGAACAACGGTATCCAGGAATCCATCGGCGTCGCAAACCTCTCCGGAATCTTGAAAAGTGGCGGACACGAAGTCGATCTTCTGCTCGTGTCGCATACGCCCGATCTCATCGGGGCGATCCGCAAATACGATCCCGGCCTCATCGCCTTCTCGGCGCTGACCGGCGTCCACCACTCGATCGAAAAGCTCGCCGTCCGCATCAAGCGCGAGCTGGACGTCCCGATCATCGTCGGCGGCCCGCATCCGACCTACTCGCCCGAAATGATCTTCGGCGACGGCATCGACATCATCTGCCGCGGCGAGGGCGAGCTCGCGATGCTCGAGCTTGCGGACGCGCTCGAACACGATCGCGACGTCACGAAGATCCGCAATCTGCACGTCAAGACGCGCAACGGAACGGTGCACCGAAACGAGTTGCGCCCCGCGGTGCCGCTGGACGAGCTCCCGTTCCCCGATCGCGAGCTCTACTACAAATACAAATTCCTTCGCGACATGCCGATGAAGCGGTTCATCTCGAGCATGGGCTGCCCGTATCCGTGCACGTTCTGCCACGAGCCGGTCATTCGCGATCTGTATCGCAAGGACACGAAGTCCGAGTACGTCCGCCGCAAGTCGGTCGCCCGGACGATCGCCGAGATCAAATACATCGCCGATCGCTACCCGCTCAACCACGTGCACTTTTCCGACGACTTGTTCTTCATCCGCAACAGCTATCAGTGGCTGGAGGAATTCGCGGAGCACTACGCGCGGGAAATCGGCATCCCCTTCAATTGCAACATCCGCTACGACTCGGTCAACCAGGTCGCCGCGGATCTGCTCGAGAAGGCGCACTGCTACGGCGCGGCGGTCGGCCTCGAATCGGGCAACGAGACGATCCGCGAGATCGTGATCAAGAAGCGCTCGAAGAACGACCACATCGTCGAGGGCGCGCGGCTGCTGCGCGAGAAGCGGATCAAGGTCCTGACGACGAACATGATCGGGTTGCCCGGCGAAACGCTGGACAACGCGCTCGAGACCGTCGAGCTGAACATGCGGCTCAAGTCCGACTACGTGCGGGCCAACACCTTCCTGCTCTTCCCCGGCCTGCCGCTCGTCGAGTACGCGCGTGCCAACGGCTACGTCGACAAGGACTTCGACATCGACAAGCAGGTCGCGACCTCGCAGGACATCACGCTCAAGACGCCTTACGCGCGCGAATTCCGGAATATCGCGTCGCTGTTCTGGCTGATGGTGAAGTGCCCGCCGTCGTGGCTGCCGTTCCTCCGCCGCGTCGTGTCGCTGCCCGACAACATCCTGTTCAGGCTGATCGGGTCCTTCAACATGGTGCAGGAACTGCTCTTCTACCGGGTCCGCCCGGTCCCGGCCCTGCGCTACTTCAGAAACACCGTGCTGATGACCGGCAAATCCGATCTGACGATGACGATGCGGACGATTCCGTCGCTGTTCCGCCGGAAAAAGGCGGCGCCGGTGCCGCAGCGGGAGATCTACGAGGCCAATCGGGGCTATTTCTGATGTTTACGCTCGAGGAATCGGCGCTCCTGCGCCGGATGCTTCGATTTGGGTTCCTGGTCACCCTCGCCGTGGGAACGTCGGCGATCGCCTGTCTCGTGTTTCGATGAGTTGCGGCCCGCCGACGGTTTCTGTACGCTGACTCATTCCCGCCCGTCCTGACGCCTACCGTGACCGAACAGCGCTGAACGGTCCTCTCATTCCAGGCATTCTCCTTGTCGTCGCCCTGGCTGCGACGGTATGGGCGCTCGGCGGAGTGACTGCCTTCGCCTATATCGCCATCCTGATGATCCTGGTCGTGCCGGGGCTGCCGCTCGGCTGGGCGCTCTTTGGCCGCCGGCATCCGGCGGGATGGGTGGCGGGTGTGATCCTCGGCTACGCGGTCATCACGCTCGCGTGGTGGTCCGTCATCGTGGCGGGTCACCGGTCCTTCGTCTTTCTCGCGCTGGCGTGGGTCATCGCCGCCGGACTCGCGTGGTTTGTCGAACGCTCGGCGCCGCGGCCCGCTGGTCGTTCTGCCCACCTGGACTCGCACCACGACGACGGCGCTGCTCCTCGTCCTGTTGATCGTGCCGGCGATCGTCGGGCGGCCGTTCGCGCGCCTCGGCGCGGAAGACGCGTCAGGCAGCCGGCAGTACCGCGCCTATTTCATCGCCGACTTCGTCTGGCACATGGCGGTGACGGCCGAACTCGCCAAGCACGAGCCCCGCCCGCTCAATCCGTTCCTGTCGGGACAGCCTCTGCACTACTACTGGACGTACTTCCGCGTGCCGGCGACGGTCGCCGACCAGACCTCGCTCGGCATCGCGGAGGTCCTCAAGCTGAACGCGCTCTTCACCGCCTTGTGCCTGATGGCGGCCATCTTCCTCGCGGCGTGGGCCGCGGTTCCGGATTGGCCGCTGACCGTCGCGCTCGCCGTCGCTCTGACGACGCTCGCGGCCAGCGCGGAAGGCATCGCCGGAATCGCGGATATCCTCCGCCGCGGTCTGCCGCTCGCCGAACTGCGCGATCTCAACATCGATGCGATCGCCGCGTGGGCGTTCAAGGGGCTGCGAATCGACAATCTGCCGCGGACGATGTGGTACACGCCGCAGCACGGCTTCTCCTGCGCGCTGGGATTGCTCTCCGTGCCGGTCGCGCTCGCCGCCGGGGCTCGGGCCAGGCCCATGGCGATCGCGCTCGCCGGGTGCGCGCTGGGCGCGTCGATCGCGTTCAACCCGCTGCTCGGCGCGGTGTTCTGCGCCGTCTACGGCATCACCGTGCTCGTCGACACGTGGACGACGCGCGCGACGATCTCTGCGCTTTTCATGCACGCCATCGCGGTCGTTCCGGTTGCCGTCGGCGCTCGCGTGGTGTACGTGGAACCAGGTCGGCGAAGGCGCCAACGCGGCGCTGCACTTCGGCTTCTGGGGCCTCGCGCGCAACGGCACGATCCTGGGCTTCCTGCTGCAGTTCGGTCCAATCCTGATTCCCATGGCCCTGGCATTCCTGCCGGACACGGGCTCTGCCCTGGAAGGCCTGCGTTGCGGCAGCGGCCGGCGTCGTCATTGCGATTCTCGTGATGCATCTCGTGGCGCTGACCGTGGACCTGGCGTGGGTGGGCTTCCGCGGCGGGAATCTCTTTTTCGTGTTCGCGCCGGCGCTGGTCGCGCGCGGCGTGATCGTTCTCTGGCACCGGCGTCCGCCACTGGCAGTTGCCGCCGTCGCCGTCGTCTTGTTGTCCGGCCTGCCGACGACCGTCGTCGACGCGTACAACACGCAGGACGTCGAGAACCGTCATCTCTCGCGGGATGCCGAGCGAGTACGCACGGGTCCGGTCGCCTTTCGAGCCGGATGCCGAATTCCACTGGACGCTGGTGCTGACCAGGGCCGAATGCGACGCGCTCGAATGGATTCGTACCAGCACGCCGCCGCAGGCGATCGTGCAGTTCGAGCCGACCGTTCGCGGCCGCGAGACGTGGAGCCTGATCCCGAGCTTTGCCGAGCGGCGGATGGCCACGGGCAACGCGCTGGCGCTGCTGCCGACTCCGGCCTACGCGGAGCGCAACGACCGCGTGCGCAGGATTTACGCCTCGGCAGACGCGCGGGCGGCCTGGCAGGACGCCAGGAGCCTGGGAATCGACTACCTGTATGTCGATGCGACGGAACGTTCCGCGTATCCGGCGGTCAGCAAGTTCGACAGCAGCCCCGAATACTTCTCGCCGGCCTTCCGGAACTCCGAAGCGGTCGTCTACGCCGTGCGCCCGTAGCGCCAGAACGTGCGGACCGCGATGAACCAGTCGCGGGCGCCGATCTTCTTCCCCTCGGCCTTGCTCCGCGGCGCATAGCTGATCGGCACTTCGACGATCCGCTTGCCCTGCGCCGCCAGCCGCGCCGTGATCTCGTGATCCAGTTCGAATCCGCTGGTCTCGAGCGGCAAGCGACGCGAGGTCCGCGCGCTCGAACAGCTTGTACGCGGTCACCGTGTCGGTGAGGTACTGCCGCGTCAGCGCCAGCGCCACGAAACTCAGGCTCCGGCCGCCCAGATACGCCGCCAGACCCTGGTTCGGATGCTTGCCGCGCCCCAGGTAACGGCTGCCGTAGACGACGTCGCCTTTGCGTTCGAGCAGCGCTTCGATCATCGGCACGTAGTCGCGCGGATCGTATTCAAGATCGGCGTCCTGGATGATCAGGTAGTCGCCGGTGGCCTTCGCAATCCCCGCTCGAACGGCCGCGCCCTTGCCGCCGTTCTTCGGCATCCGCAGCAGCGTCACGCCGTGGTGCTGCCCGACGATCGCCGCCGTCCGATCCTTCGAGCAATCGTCCACGACGATGATCTCTTTCTCGAGACCGAGCGGCGAGAGATCGACCTCCGTGATTCGATCGAGCAGCGTGCCGATGAATCGTTCCTCGTTGTAGGCGGGAATCACAATCGACAGCACCGCGCTGCTGGCGCCGGGCGAGGTAGCCCTCGACGACTTTCAGTTCCTCCGGCGTGTTGATGCCGACGGCTTCCATGTCGTCGACGCACGGAAAGACGACGACCTCCGAGCGTTCCGCCGTCCACGGGATGAACGGCAGGAGATTTCGTTCGCTGGTCGCGCTCCCCGTCTCGAGGGACGCGGCATACTGCGGCAGCGCCGTCAGAAACGCGTCGCGCGAGAAACTGAACAGACCCGCGTCGCTCTCGCCGCGATCGGGCATCGTGTCGCCCTCGCGCCGCTGCAGGACCCTGACGATGCGCCCGTCGCCGTCGCGCTGGAAATGAATATACGGATTGGATCGCAGCAGCGTCGGCATGACGATCGGCGCGGCGCCCGGCTTCGTGGAGAGCTCCGAGAGGGTGGCGATGGTCCGCGGATGAATCGCGACCTGATCGCACCAGGTGACCCACACGCGCGGCGCTGACGAACGCTCGACGATCTCGCGGCCCTTCAGCACGGCGTCGAGCATGCCGGTCGGCTGCGCCTGGACCGCGACGTCGATCGGCACGCCCGCTGCCGCCCGACCGGGCGCGCGCCTCGGCCTCGAACGCCGGGTTGACGACGAGCACGATGCGCGACACGTGCGGCCGGTAGAGATCGATCAGCCGATCGATCATCGGCCGGCCGTTGACCGGAACGAGAAATTTCGGGGTGCTCGTCTGCAGGCGTGAGCCCGCGCCGGCCGCGGGCACGATCAGAATCGGCTGGCCTTCACCGCGTGGTGACAGGAGTCGTCCTCCGGTTCTCGGCGGCGGCGTCGCGGCGCGGTCTGAGCCGGGACGGGCGCCGGCGGTCAGCCGTCCGGCGATCAACGTCGCCAGCGACCGCAGCCCTTCGCCGACGCTCGTGCGTTTCACCCGTTCAGGTGAAATCGGAAAGAACTGCACCGGAATCTCCAGCAGTTCCGCCTTTCGCCGCAGCAGCCGGGCCAGCAGGTGCTCGTTGGCGTGCTTGTGGGTCAGCGGGACCGACAGGCGGAGCGCATCTTCGGATCGGACCACGCGCACCGCCGACAACGTGTCCGAGATGTAGCGTCCGTAGAGAAACAGGCACGCCAGGCTCAGCACGTGGCTGCCGACGGCGCTGATCGCGCCGAAGAGCGGCGTCTTCTGGTACCGGAAGCGGATCGATTCCGCGATGTCGCGCGCCGAGAGACGCCGGCTGCCCCAGACCGCGTCGAGGCGGCCGATGGCGAGGTGCGAGGCCAGCACCGCGATGTCCTCGCCGCGATACATCCCCGACGACTCGAAGAGCAGGACGTATTCGAAATCGGCGCCGCGCAGCGCGTCTTCGAAGGTCTGCGGCGCGGCGAGCGCGCGGACCGCGAACGGCAGCGAGTCCAGGAAGCCGCGATCGAGCGCCGCGCCTTCGTAGAACACCGTGGCCGCGACCGGCAGGTCGGCCGATGCCGCCGCGCACCATCTCGAGCAGCGTCTGCGTGACCTTGTTGAGCGAGCCGGCGTCGTGCAGCAGCACCGCCAGTTTCTGCGAATCGCGCCGCTCGACCAGCGAGCGGACGAACGGCTCCAGGATCTTGCTCGCGTCGTGGCGGCCGCTGATGCCTTCCTCGTAGTTGGCGATGCGGACCAGCCGCGGATCTTCGAGCGCTTCGATCTGGCCGAGCGGCACGTACGGCACCGCCTGCTCGTCGCGGCCGGGGTCGTTCACGATGTAGTGCGTGATCAGGCACGGCGACGGCAGCGTGCGGCGCCCCTTGTCGTTCAGGTAGAACAGCGCCCGGTCGATGAGATCCACGGCGCTGCTGCCGGCGATCTCGGCGTCGGTCTGGATGTTCGTGATGAGCAGCTTGATCGCCCCGAGGTTCCGCGCGATCAGATCGCTCAGCCCGGGCGTCAGGTACGACGGGAACAGGCTGGAATGCTGGGTGCCGGGCGCGTAGACGATCAGGTCCGCGTCCTTCAGCTTGTCGGCCAGCCGCGGGTTGAGCCCGACGACCGCGCGGTGCTGCTCGAAGAACGCGGCCGCGGCTGTCGCGATCGCGGCCGAGCGCAGCGCGGTCCGTCGTCGGACAGCGCGCGATCGATGAGATAGATTTCCCGGATGCGGTTATGGCCGCCGGCCGCATCGACGATCTCGCCTTCGCTGCCGAGGATGGCGCCGTCCTCGCCGATCGCCACGAGATAGGCGTTCGCGCCGTCGGTCACATTTTCGATGAGCCCCGCCGGCAGGCCGACCAGCGCGCAGTAATCGTCCACGGCCGCGTTGAACTGCCGGCCGGAGCGCAGGAACGAGCCGGCGAAGACCAGGTTGCCGACGCTGCAATCGTTGAAGTTGAACGGCTTGCCGGTCGCTTCCCGTTCGTGCAGGAACGCGTCGACCCGCGCGGACACGGCGGGAAAGGCGCCGGCGCGCTGCCGGACGGTTTCGACCGCGGCGCCTTCGGACAATCCGTCGGGCAGCCGCGCGTCGAGCATCTCGATCAGCGCCGGCAGGACAGGTGCCGAGCTCGAGCGCCAGCCGCGACGCGTTCTTGCGGAAATCCGACGGCCCGAGGCTGTCGCCCAGAAAGCGCCGCACCTCCCCCGTCGACGCGCCATCGTCGTAGCCGTTGATGGCGAGCGTCAGGGAGATCTGCGGGTCCTTCAGGAGCTGTCGGGAGAGAACGCCGGATCCCCGACCGCCGGAAAAGAGGACGACCCGTACCGATTTCAGGCGGGAGCTATTTGGACGCGGACCCCGCGGCAGCCGGAACGCTGGACGCCGCCCCGCGCCGCTTCTCGCGCGAGGCGCGCACCAGGAACTTCACGTAGGGCACCACCTGCTTGACCGCCGCCACGTTCATCTGGCACGGGCTCAGGCAGGTCGGGCACTTCGTCGTCGCGAATCCAGTCGCGGTGCTTCTGGCTGGTGACCCGGAAGTACAGCTCCTCGGGATCCTCGGTCAGGACGTTGCCGACGACCTCGCTGTTCTCGCAGAAGAACAGGCCGCCGTCCGGGTTGAGCATGATGCCCTGGGTCTGGAACGGGCACGGCGCCTCGCGGTGATAGCCGTTGGCGATCATGTCCGCGTAGTGCATGTAGATGTAGTTCTGGCCGTCGAGCAGCGGGTCCATGCCGCACCCGCTCGAGGAAGAACTTCCGCATCCGCTCTTCGTCGCGGCCGATCGGCTTGACCGTGTTCGACAGGTCGGCGTTGCCCAGCATCGGCGTCGGTGAAGCGGACCATGTTGAAGACGATGTCGAGCTCTTCCTTCTTCGCCCAGGCCAGGATGTTCTCGCAGTCGTCGATGTTCTTGTTGAAGATCGTCGCCGAGATGCCGAAGTTGAACGGGACGCGCTTCTGCAGCTCCTGCATCGCGGCGATGGTCTCGTTCGCCTTGTCGAAGCCGTTCTTCACCTGGCGCACTTCGTTGTGCATCTCGCCGACGCCGTCGATCGACACGCGGCAGCTGAAGATGACGCCCTTCTCGTGGCAGGCTTCGGCGACCTTCGTCAGCATCGGGATCGCGCGATGCGGCGTCAGGCCGGTGGTGTTGATGCCGTACTTCCGCAGCTTCGGGAGCTTGTCGAGCATCACCTGCGACGACCTCGACCATGTCGTTGCGGGTGGTCGGCTCGCCGCCCGAGAGCATGCGCATCTCGATGTTCTTCCAGAGCGGCGATCTCGAAGACCTTTTCGATCTGCTCCAGCGTCATGTCTGCCTTGCGGTCGCCGCGCTGTCCAGTTGCTGCACATCTCGCAGCGCGCGTCGCAGACGAAGGTGCAATGGAAGATCAGGCAGGTCGGATAGATGGGCTTGAAGCGGGCGATATACGAGTTGAGGATGTCGCGAGGCGCGCTGATCGCCGCCCTGGTCAGGTACTTCAGCGCATAGTTCTGTGCCATTTACTCCTTGATTTTACGCGCTTTAGCAGGCATCGTAAAGCACCGTGTACCCTGACGCCGTCCTCGCGCCCACCACGGGTGTGCGCGGTCCGAGTGGGGCCAGATTCGCCCGCGGCGCGCTTTTAGTCCTCTTCACCTACATCTTCCTCGCCAACCACTGGATGGGCGACGACGCCCACATCACCTTCCGGTCGGTGTGGAACTTCGTCCACGGCTACGGCCTGACCTACAACCCGGACGAGCGCGTCCAGGCCTACACCCACCCGCTCTGGATGATGGCCATCTCGGTCTCGCACCTGCTGACCGGCGAGTTCTTCTTCACCGTCACGGCGCTGTCGTGGATCTTCGACGTCGCCGCCGGTGTCGTCCTGTTGCGCCGCACGGCGACCGTCGGTTCGGCCGTGCTTCTGACGCTCTGGCTGCTCAGCTCCAAGGCGCTCGTCGACTACACGTCGTCGGGCCTGGAATATCCCGCTGAGCTATTTCCTGATCGCGATCTTTTACGCGCAGATATTTCGACGCGGCCGGTCGATGCGCCGCCCGACGTGGCGCGATCTGCGGTTCTTCGTCCTCGTGTCCGCGCTGGCGTTCGTCAATCGCGCCGACGCGGTGCTCCTGTTCGCCGTGCCGGTCGCCGAAATGACACTCCGCAGCCTGTTCGTGGACGCGCGGAAGACGCATTGCCACCGTCGTGGTCGCCACGTCGCCGGCGTGGCTCTGGCTGCTCTTCGCGACGTTCTACTACGGCTTCCCGCTGCCGAACACCTACTACGCCAAGGTCGCCAACGGCATCCCCGCGTGGCTGCAGCACCAGCAGGGCTGGGCGTATCTGCTTCAACAGCATCAGCCACGATCCGATCACGCTCGGCACGATCGCGCTGGCAGCGGTCCTCGCCTGGTCCACGCCGGGGCAGGCGCGGCGCGCGACGATCGGCGCGCTGCTCTACGTGATCTACACCGTCCGCGTCGGCGGCGATTTCATGAGCGGCCGCTTCTTCGCGATGCCGTTCCTGGTCGCGGCGATGACCGTGGTGCCCGCGGTGGACGGCGCGCTGGTGCCCTGGGCGGGCGCGGGACTCGTGCTCTACAACCTGATCGTCCCGATCGTGCCGATCAAGACGACGGCGACGTACGACGGGGCGTGGCCGTGGCGGACGCAGAACGGCATCAAGGACGAGCGCGGCCACACGCACCAGGTCAGCAACATGCTGTTCTTCGCGCCGTTCCGCACGCTGCCCGACACGCCGTTCGGCCGCGAAGGGACCAGTTTCGGCGCCAGCGATCGCAAGGCCACCGTCTACTGCTGCATCGGCGAATACGGCCTGAATGCCGGCCCGACCAAGCACATCGTGGACGACAACGCGCTGTCGGATCCGCTGCTCGCCCGCCTGCCGGTCTCGCCGCGGGTCTATTTCGATTTCTGGACGAGCCACTATTTCCGCGACGTGCCCGAGGGCTACCTCGAGTCGAACGAGCGCGACCAGAACCTGCTGACCGATCCGCTGCTGCACGGCTACTACGACAAGCTCCGGAACGTGACGCGCGGGTCGGTGTTCCGCGATGTCCCGGCTGCGCGACATCTGGTCGCTCAACGTCAGCTACCGGCACCTGCAGGACGACTTCGAAAAGCGCCGGCCGATCGAGTTGTCCATTCCGGCCAACCACTTCCGGTTCCTGACCGATGTCGGGTTTCGCGACGACCGCGCCGGCGTCATGCGCACGACCGGCAAGGCCGGGTATCTGCAGTACGGCCCCGGCATTCCGCTTCAGCCGCGTTTCTATCGCGCCCGATGGACGGGCACAGTGGATGCCGCGCCCGGCGGCCGGGCCGGGGACGTCGAAGTCTGGATCGATGGCGTCCGCCTGACGCGCGAACCGGTGATGGCGAAGGCGAAATCCGGCAGCGGGATCGCTCGCGCACGTCGACTTTACGGTGCCGAAGGACGCCCGGTCGGTCGAGTACCGGTTCTACGTCAACGAAGGCGTGACCTTGACGCTCGAGCGCGTCGAGCTGTTTTCAGGACAGGCCATCCCCTCAGCCGAGTAGCCGGCCGCTACGCCGTCCGACGGTCTTCGATTTATTCCTGTGATAAGATCGCCTGCTCGTGAATAATCCGTACAAAATCCATCCATGCCTGTCGCGTCGAGCTGACGTCGCGCGGCGGCGCGGGCGGCCCCGGAAGTTCACCGAACGCTCGCGCGCCGTCACGCTGACGCTGCCCGAGACCGTCATTTCCGCGCTCGCCGACGTGGACCACGACCTCAGCCGCGCGGTCGTGCGCGTCGCGCAGACCGAGCTGGCCAAGCGCCGCTATCCGTCGGTCGAGCTGGCGACGTTCGGGCGCCGCGCGGTGATTGTCGTCAACCCGACGCGAACGCTCGAACAGCGGACCGGCGTCCTGCTCGTGCCCATGCCGGACGGGCGGGCGCTCATCTCGTTCGACGAATCGATGACCCCGGCACGGCTCGAGCTCCTCATCCAGGACGAGCTCGACGACCCCAATCTTTCCGTGGAGGATGCCGAGATCTTTTCGAGCATCCGGGAAATGTTGAGAGGCGCCCGCCTTTCAAAAGGGGTCACGCTTCGACAGCATCACATCATGGTCCTCGAATACGGACCGGCTTCGGCCAGGGCGAACAACGGCGCCCTGAAGCCGGCGCGCATCACTCGTTAGACCGTTGAATTTTTCATCGTCATCAGGAGTATTTGGGATGACCGGACGCAGGTTTGTTTTCATCGGCCTCGGAATGTGCCTGGCCGCGGCCTACGCGTGCAGCGGGAAGGCGTCGTCGCCGACCTCGCCGTCGACGGGCGCTGCCGCCGCTACCGGCCTGCCGGCCGCCTCCGATGGCTCCACGCTGAAGGTGACGGCGCCGACCCCGACTTCCCCGATCGGCGACCAGGCGCTGACCGACTCGTCGCCCACGCTGACGGCATCGGGTTCCACGGGCAAGTACGGCTCGGTGGGCGGGCTGCAGTATCGATTCGAGCTCTACAACGAGAGCAACACCAAGGTCGCGGACTCGGGGCCGCTGGCCGGACCGTCGTACAAGGTCACCACGACCCTGGACTTCAAGAAGCGCTACACGTGGCGCGTCCGCGCCGAGGCGCAGGGCGAAGCCGGCCCGTGGTCGTCCTTCGGTTCGTTCGTCTCGCCTGAGGGCGGCTACATCCGCGGCAACGAGGTGTTCGATCCGATCTACAACGGCACCACGGTCGGCCAGGTCGCAGGGTCCGGTGACCTTCATCCCGAACAAGGGCGCCAGGCTCGAGACGGTCGGCAGCTACATCCGCTACACGATTCCGGTGACGATTACGTCCGGCGAATTCTCGATGGAGATCGAAGGGCTTCGCGCGAACGCGCCCGGCGACAAGTCGAAGGTGTTCGGCATGATGTCGGGCACCGCCGACTACATTACCGACCCGTACCGTGTGGACGTCCAGTACCGCGGCACCGGCGGTTCGCCACCCAACTCCATCACCTACCGCGTGCTCTACGGGGACGCCAACGATCTCAACGTTCGTTACGAGCCGACGACCGATCAGCGTCTCTCCGTCGGTCCGCAATCTCGATCCGAACACGACCTACTTCTGGAAGTACACCTGGGGCAAGACGGTCCGGGTGACGGTCCAGCAGGGCGGACCCACCGGCCCGACCATCTACGACATCACGCGCAACTCGACCAACGGATCGTACAACCCGGTCCCGCACATCGTGTTCATCGGGACACCGACCGGCCGGAGCGGCGCGGAGTCGGCGTCGATTCCCGGCACCATCTACCGCAACGTGTGGATTGGCGCCCGGCCGCGACCGTTCTAGGACGGTCGGCGGCAGTCGGATATCGGCATAAAAAAAGGCCGGCCCCTTTGCGGGGGCCGGCCTTTTGTCTTTTCCTCTGACGTCGCCGCGCTTATTTGTTCGCGAACGCCGGCCGCGGACGGGCCGAAATCCAGATCTGGCGGTAGGTCACGTTGTCCACTGACGCACCAGACTCGCCGCTTCGTCCCGGAGGCGCACCGAGATAGGCGACGTGCGGGCTGGGATCGTAGGCGCGACCCGCAAACGGCTTCGACAGGTCGTAGATCGTCTGGCCGCCGACGCCACCGCGCTGAATCAGCAGGCGGAACCGGTTGCCGCGCCACGTCGCCTGCCAGAAGTAAGTCTGGCTGGCGCTGAACTTGCACCGTCTGCCGCTCGGCGCCGAGCGTGTCGATCTGATCGTCGTGCGTGATGAAACGCCACGCGACTTCACCGGCCGGATCGCCCCGCTTTTCAACGGTGAAGCGGCGATTGTTCGTCACGATGTCGTCGTAGCCTTCGCGCCATCGAGAACATCTTGGTCTTGTCGCCGTCGGTGTTGGTATCCATGCCGGTGATCGAGCATGGAAAATTCGCCTTCGGTGAGCGTCTGCTGGAGCGTGTAAGTCACCAGGCTGAGCTGCGCGTGGAATCGAAGTCCGACACCCGGGATAAACGTCGTCGGTCCTGCAATCTGGCCGACCGACTTGCCGTTGACGAGCGGATCGTAGAGCTCGTTGCCGCGGATGTAGCCGTCGTTGCTCGGCGCGATGAACGACCACTTGGTCGACCACGGACCGGCCTCGCCCTGGTACTCGACGCGCGCCCACCAGGTGTACGGCTGGTCGCCTTCGAGGTTGCCCGTGTTGATGTTGTAGCCCGTGGTCGTGGCGCCGGGCACGATGCCCTGACCGTCGGCGACAATCTGGCCGCCCGGGTTGAACACCTGGAAGCGATACGTGATGGGTGCGTTGCCGTACTTCGGAGGCGCGTTGTTCACGACGAGGGCGATGGTGTCGCCGCCTTGCGACGGGCTCGATCCGTTCGCCGGCGACGACAGCGTTGGCGCCGCGACCTTCAGGGTCGAGCCGTCGGCGTTGGCGTCGGTGCCGGATTTAGCGGTGGCGCTGGGCGCCACCGGCGCCGCCGGCGAGCTCTTGCTGCAGCTGGTGACCGCGGCGAGCAGGCACACTCCTACGGCAAAACATGCAAGTTTCACTTTCATTTCGCAGATACTCCGCAAACAGGTTTCAACGGATGAGGTTTATGACTTAATTACGAGCCGAGTGCGCAAAAGTATACACAACGACCAGTACGAAGGGAACAAGAAACGCCGTAAAAGAACCGCGAAACACTCAATTACTCTATCGGCGGCCCAAAGAAAAACTGTGCGGAGGGGGTCACCGCAATTCCGGAAAAATTGCTGGTGCACAACCGCCAGCCGGCGGTCTCGCGCACGCTCGTCAGCGTGCAGTTGCCAGTCACATAACCCATGGCTGCCGACCACGCAGTCCGGGGTGTCGCATTTGATGGCGCGAGAGTCGAACGCACAGGGGATGGAGATATTCGCCGTCACGCCGCTCGTGGCGATGCGGACCGTCGGCTGCCCCAGTCGGGACCCCAGGATGTCGAAGTGCACCCGGTTGTAGCGAATATCGCTGAGCTCGTCGCGCTTCCCCGGGCACGCGTCGGTGAAATCCACGAGGCACGCCTCGGGCGACACTTCGGAAGCCACGAACCGGTTCAGAAACGCCACGCCCATCTGCCCGATGACTTCGGACGTGTCGGTTGCGCTGACGCTGCCCGGCGACGGGCTGACCGGCCCCTTGGCACAGGCGCCGCAAGCCAGCGTGACGACGAGGACGGCGCTACTCTTCCAGGCGCTCGACAATCGCATCGAAGAAACTCTTGGCAATCTGCTGATAGCCCTCGGCACTCGGATGAAGGCCGTCTTCGCCGATGAAGGTCGCCGTCCGCCCGTTGAACGCCTGGTAGAGGTCCACCAGCACCGCTCCCTCGTCCCCCACCATCGTCCGGATCTGGATGTTCGCCATGACGATGTCGTCTTTCTCGTCGAGATAGTCGTAGGCACGGCAGCCGCCCGCGCGCTCGGGAAGCAGTGTGCCGACAAACACCGTCATCCCTCGCTTGCGAGCCTCCCGAATCATCGTCCGCAGGCCCTCGACGACGATCGGAATCGCCGCGGCATGCGTCGCGTTGATGCTGTTGATCCCTTCCTGGAGGAGAAGCGCCTGGGCGGCGTCGGTCGTCAACACGCGCGGCAGATCCTGCGCGCCGGCCTCGATCTCCTCGCCGCCCGACCCTTCGTTGGCCACCGCAATGGTCTGCCCCGCATACCGGGCGGCCAGGAGCTCCTGCAGCTTGAGCGGATAGGCGGTCGGCGCAAATGGGGCCGGACGCGGCTCGAACGCCAGTCCGGGAGGCCCGGAAGGCAGTGCCCAGCGCGTCGCCAGTCGCGGCGCGGCGCCGGGACACACCTGGACGAACCCCTCGGTGATGCTGTCGCCGTAGGCCACGAACTTCGTGACGCTCAAGTGCCCGGGCTTGGACGGGGCTGCCGCGGGCGTCGGTTGCGGAGCTGGTACGCGCGCGTACGCTCGCGCAGGCAGAGGCCAGGATCGCGGAAGCGGCCACCAGGACGACAAGCGCGGGGCTATTTCTCAAGTCGAAGTTTGATCGCGTCGAAAAACGTCTGGGCGATGGCCTGATAGCCGGTGGCGGAGGGATGCAGGCCGTCCGGTCCCACAAGATCCGTCGTCGCCTGGCCGCCAAACGCCGTGTACAGATCTACCAGAGTCGCATCCTCCCCCGCCACCATGGATCGGATCTGGTCGTTGACCGGGGCGATCCACGAGGGAGCGTAGCCGCGGCACGCGCCCTGGCGCTGCGGCGTCAGCGTCCCGACGAAGACGACGACGCCCCGTCCGCGCGCGAGACGAATCATGTTGCGCAGATTGGTGACGACGATGGACATCTGCGCCTGGGGATTGGCGCCGAAGAAGATGGCGTCCATGTCGTTGGTGCCCTCCTGGAGCAGCACCACGCCGGGTGAATCCTGCGTGAGGACGCGCGCCAGGTCGGCGGCGCCGGTCTCGATCGACTCGCCGCCGCTCCCCTCGTTGATCATCGTGATCGTCTGCGTCGTGTATCGCGCCGAGAGCAGCGTGCGCAGCTGATTCGGATAGGAGATCGGCGAATCCACCGGCGGCGGCCGGATCTCGCGCAGGTGGCGCCAGTAATCGGTCAGGCTGGCGGCGGCACCGTCGCAGACGTGCGCGAACCCTTCCGTGATGCTGTCGCCGAACGCGACAAACTTCGTCGCGGAGATCGTCGGCGCCGGCGGCACGTATTTGACCTGCACTTCGAAACCGCAGCTCGCCGTCTTCTGCGCGCTGTCCTTCGCATTGCAGGTGATCGGCGTCGATCCCACCGGCACTTTCGATCCCGATGGAACGGAACAGGTCGTCGTCACTGTGCCCTCGCCGCCGGTCACCGTGGGTGCGGCGTAGGTCAGCGTCACCGGGTTGTTGTCAGACGAAGTGAGGATCTGGCTGAGCGGGCAACTGATGCTGAAGACGGTGGGTTTGGTGGGAGACGAACACGCCACGCCGGCCAGGCACACGAACGCTGCGAACTGAGCGTCCACAGGGCGCCGATCCTACTCAAGTCCGATTCTCACCTGGCATCCCAGGCCTCGCATGTCCGTCGAGGCCTTGTCCATCTCCGCCGGACGAAACATCACCGACGATTGCACGGTGACCGGGATGAGCCGCTGCGTTGTAGGCGCCACATCCCATGATACGACCTGAATCTCCCCCGCACGCATGGTGACGGTTTTCTTCTGGCCAAAGGCAGAGACAGCGACCGTTCCGGCCATCGGTCCGGTCGACAGCGTCAGGGTCAGGCGCGTGATGCCGGCGGCCGCGATCATCACGCGCGTCTCCTCGGTCCCGCGCGACCAGAAGATTCCGTTCTCGGGATAGGCGTGCTCGTCGGTGTAGACGAGGTACGCGCCCGGGCGCTCAGGCAGCGTCTCAACCGTGCGCACCGGAACATCCTCGCGATCGGCCGGCGGCACCACCGCGCGCGGAATGAGATCGATGCGGCGCACGGACGCCGCGAGCTGCTTGTCGGGAATCTGGACGAGCAGGCGCCGGATCGTGACCGGCAACTGAAAGGCAACGATCGCAGGATTGTCGAGCGCTCCGGACACGCGGCCGAAGACCGTCGCCGGCAGCATCATCGCCGCGATCTCTCCCTGGCGAGGGCCCGACGTCGGAGAACGTGACCGCCGCGTCATAGCGACCCGGTGGCACCGTGACCGGTCCGGCCTGCAAGGGTCCCGGCGAGCTGCTGGACTCAGACGAATCCGGCGCGCGCTGCTCGAAGACGAGCGTCAGGAGATCGCGAAGGCGATCCGGCGTCGCGCGGCCGAGCGCCTGATAGTCGAGCGTTCGAAAACGCGTGCCGTCGTAGCGGTTCAGGACGTCGAGGTCGTTGCGGCGCGCGGTCACTTCACGAATGCCGGCAGAGGGCGTCGCCGAGACGATCGCCCCGCCCAGCAGAAACACCAGGCTCGCCACGCCGGCGAGTTGCCACGCGCTCGCGGACCGCCGCCGCGCATACGGCGAGCAACGCCGCGATGGCGACAATCGCAACGACCAGCCACGCGATGAGCGAGCCCAGCTCGGCGCCCCAGCGTGGGCTCGGTAAAGGTCGGCGCGACGAGCGAGAGCGGCGAGCCCGCCTGGACGAATTCGAGCAGGCGCGCTCCTCCGCTATGCGGATCGCTGAAGAGCGTCAACCGATCGGGAGGCACGACGCCGAAGAGCGCCGCCGCGAGGCTGATCGCCAGCGACATGCCGAGGAGCGCGCGGGCGGCCGCGCTCTGCGCGTGCTTGAACGCCAGCGCAACGAGCGGTGCGAGGCACGGCAGGAGCGGCACGAGAAAACGCGCCGGTGCGCTCGATCCGCCCCAGAACATGTACAGCCGCGCCGTGCTGCGCGACAAACGCCGCGATCGTCAGCAGCAACACGCCGCCGAGAAATCGAGTGTCGCGATCGCGCAGCACGATCCAGGCGCCGGCGATCGCCGCGAGATAGATCGGCGCTGTACGGCAGCAAGCCGAATTTCTGCGAGAAGAACAACCCGAGCAGTCCGTGCGGGATGTTGCGCGTGAGGACGTAGATCTTCGTGTAGTCGCCGTACGGCGCTTCGGGATCGAACACGCCGTAGATCGCGTAGAACGAATACAGCCACAGCGCGCCGGAGACGGCAATCGGCGCGCGCGAACGCGACCAGCAGGCGTGGCCGCCGGAGCAGCCGCCAGGCCAGCGCCGCGGCGAAGATCGCGAGAAAGACGGCGAACTTCGTGTGCAGCCAGGGCAGCCACGCCAGCGCGGCGCCGCGCAGGAGCCAGACGAGCGCAGGGCGCTCGATCGTGGTCCACGTCCACAACGCCGCCCAGGCGACCAGCAGCCCGCCCGGCAGCTCCGGAAAGATCAGCCAGCGTACGGGACGAACGGAACCGTCAGGCAGCAGCCCGCCCAGGCGAGAACCGCAGGCCCGGTCCCCGCGAGCGCTTCGGCAAGATCGAAGACCGCGAGCGCGGTCAGCGCGGCGAGGAGCGCGATGAAGGCGACGGCGCCTGCCCGTCCCGCAATCGCATAGGCCGGCAGGACCAGCGCCGGCAGTCCCGGCGCATGGATCGAGTAGATCTCCCCGTTCTTGCCGCGCTCGAAGAAGTCCGGACGCAGATCGCCGGCCCAGAACGAGCGGTAGTCGCCCTGCTGGTGGTTGTTCTCGATCTTCAGATCGCCGTCTTTGAGCAGGCTCTCGGTGATGATCAGATAGTGCGGCTCGTCGCCGCCGGGCCCGACCGTCTTCTCCGAATAGAGTCCCACACCCAGGTAGACGATGAGACTCACGACGAACACGGTGCGCCTGCGCAACCGGAGAATCGCCGCGAGCCACTCCTGAAGACGGCGTGGTGGCAAGGAGGACGATCGCGATGGCCACCGCCGCAATCGCCCAGCGCAGCGGACCGGCGAGCACGAGCAGCAGCGGCAGCCGATCCGGCAGCCACGGCAGAAACGGCACGACCCAGAGCCACAGCAGCGAGCAATGGACCGGCGATCGACCGAAGCCGCGCTGCGGCGCCGCGCCACGCAGCCGCCGCCGACAGGATCAGTCCGGCGGCAAGGAGCACCAGCAGTTGCCAGGTCGGTGCCAGCAGCGCGAGACGCACCGGACCGCTCGCAGGCCATTTGACGATGTGAATGGAGGCGGGGATGAGCCACAGCGCAACGGCCAGCCCCTCGATGGCCAGCGCCGCCGCGAGCACGTCGCGCCCCGACTGGTGCCGCGTCATGACACGCGCGGTCGCTCTTTTTCGAGAACCGCCATGTAGTGCGCCGAGTACGCGCGCAGCGGCGACGACTCGAGCACCCGCTCGACGGGCGAGAACGCGCGCACGATCGGGCGCGGGACGAAATCCGGGCAGGAAGGTGAAGTAGCGGATGTCCACGACGCGCGCGGTCGTGTACTGCCCCATCTTGTTCGGCAGCAGCCAGCGCTCGACTCCTTCGTCGATGCAGTTCAGCGACGGGAACACATAGCCCATGTAGAACCGGAACAGCACGTTGCGCGTGTTGATCTCGTGAACGAAGAGCAGGCCTCCCGGCTTGAGCACGCGAAACAATTCCGCGAACGCCTGCCGCTGCTCGTCGACCGACTTCAGATGATGCAGCACGTTGATGACGTAGAGGAAATCGTACGACGCGTCAGCCGCGGGAATCTCCAGCACCGAGCCGACCTGCACCACGCCGGCCTGGCCGACATTGCGCGCCGCCAGGCGGACCTGCCCCGCCGACGCGTCGATGCCGCTGACGTCGAAGCCCAGCTCGCGCATGCGCGCCACGTAGGCGCCCTGCCCGCAGCCGACGTCGAGCCCCTGAGCCCGGCCGTCGCCGCCTGTAGAACCTCGCGCATCAGCGCGGTCTTCTTGCCGAGCAGCGCGTCGCGCCGGGATTCCGGGATCTGCACGTCGTACGCGTCCGCGATGTCGTCGAAATGCGTCGCGCTGTCGGCACGCGCGGTCCTGAGATGGATCGCCACGAACACGACGCCGAGCGCGATCGACAGACCCGCAGTCGCCAGCCGGACGCCGAAGACGATGAGCACGGCGACATCCTCAGGTATCCCGTGCGCCGCCAGCGTGGCGAGCATGTCCGGCCCGGCGACCAGCACGCCGCCCGGCGCCAGCGAAACGCCCGCGACGACCGCCGCGTGCGCGTAGGCCTGCTCGGATGCGAGCGGTCCGAACCCCGGCGCCCACGCGCCGGCGAGCAGCCAGAACGCGAGCCCGGGAATCAACCAGATCACCAGGCTCACCGCTGCCGACATCAGCCAGACCGGCGTCTCGGTCAGGCGCTCGAAAGTCGGCGGCGGCGGCGCCTCGAACAGCCGCGTCAGCCACGCGGCGCACCGACGACGATCGCCGCCAGCACGAACCGCCGGAACGCGCGGCACGAACATCAGCACCCACGCGATCGGCACCGCAATCATCCACGCGCGCCCCTCGCCCGCCGCGGCCGACAGCGCAGCGGCGACGAGCGCCGAGCGACAGCAGATCGAGCACCCGTTCCCAGATGTTCACCACCACCGTCGTCAGCACCGGCACGCGGCCGCGCGCGCGAAGAATCGCCGCGCGGACGGCGATCTCGCCAAGCAGCAGCGGCGCGAACAGCAGGCTCAGGCCGGCGAAGTAGCCGATGTAGGCGTCGCGGATCGGAATCCGCGTCTCGGCTGCGGCGCAGCAGGAAGATCCAGCGCAGGCTGCGCAGCGACAGGCTGACGATGGTCAGCGCGCACAAGGCGAGCAGGCGCGGCCAGAAGGTCCACGGCGGTCTCGGCAACGACCCGACGCGGCCGAACAGCACCAGCGTCGCGAGAAGGCCGACGATGAGGACCGCGGCGGCGGAGGCGAGGAGCAGCACCCACACCATCGCGCGTGGGGGCTGTGCCGCGCGGGATGGCGTGTCGGCGTGCGCAACAGCCATCGGTTCAGGCGCGATGGTATTCCCGCGGCGCGACGAGCGGCGCCGGGCTTTCCCGAATCTCCCGGATCACGTACGTCGGCTTGTTCTGCGACTCGTGATAGGTCCGCGCCTGCACTTCGGCCAGCAGGCCCGAGCGTGACCAGCTGCACGCCGGTGAAAATCAGCAGGAATCCGAACAGCAGCAGCGGCCGGTTGCCGATCGACTGCCCTTCGACCAGCTTCACGTAGGCCAGCCAGCTCGTAATGAGCACGCCGACGCAGTCCGGTCAGGATGCCGATCAGCCCGAAGATCTGCAGCGGACGCGTCGAATAGCTGAGGAGAAACTTCACCGTGACCAGATCGAGAACCACGCGAATCGTTCGGGAGATGCCGTATTTCGACGTGCCGTGTTTGCGCGCGCGATGGTTGACCGCCACTTCCGCCATCGCGACGCCCTGCTCGCTGGCGATCGCCGGAATGAACCGGTGCATCTCGCCGTACAGCTTCAGCGGCTTCACGACCTCGGCGCGGAACACCTTCAGCGAGCAGCCGTAGTCGTGCAGCTGCACGCCGGTCGCCCACGAAATGAGCTGGTTGGCGATCATCGACGGCAGCAGCCGCGACAGGAACGCGTCCTTCCGATCCTTCCGCCAGCCGCAGACGATGTCGAGCTGCTCGTCTTCGAGCTCTTGCACCATCGCCGGGATGTCGGCCGGATCGTTCTGCAGGTCGCCGTCCGAGGTGACGATCAGGCGGCCGCGCGCGTGCGCGAATCCGGCGGAGAAGGCCGCGGTCTGACCGAAGTTCCGGCGGAAGCGGATGACGCGCAGATGCGGATCGCCGGCCTGGAGCCGCGCCAGGATCTCGAAGCTCTCGTCCGTGCTCCCGTCGTCCACGATGATGATCTCGTACGAGCGGCCCCACGGGGTCAGCGTGTCGGTCAGTTCGCGGCAGAGCTCCTCGAGACCGGGCGCCTCGTTGCGAATCGGAATGACGATGCTCAGATCGATCATCGGGTGGGACTAGTTTACAGGCGTTTTCCGCCGGGCGAGCCACCGCCACAGGAGATAGCCGGCGAAGCCGACCGCCACGATCCCCACGAGCACGAGCGCGACCGGCCGCCCGTTGTTGTTGATGAAATCGATGGCCTGATCGCCGTACTCGACGGCCAGCAGCCCCTCGACCAAGTAGCGGAAGCCGCGGCCGATGGCGATGGCGGCCACGAAGCGGCCGGTGCTGATGCCGGCGAGCCCGGCCAGCAGCACGAAGATCTTGAACGGCGCCGGCGGCGGCAGGATCGACGGAATCAGCACCGCCATCACGCCGTATCGCTGAAACGTGCCGAGCGCCCGCTCCACGCGGGCCGCGCTGAAGCGCCGCGTGACCCATTCATCGCCCTTGCGGCCGATGTAGTAGAGGACGAGACAGCCGGCGATCGAGCCCAGCGTCGAACAGGCCGCGTAATACAGCACGCGGCTCTTGTGCTGCGTGACCATCCAGATCAGGAGGAGATCGTTGATCTCCGGCAGGGAGATGAACGACGAGTCCAGGAACCCGATGAGGAAGAGGCCGGGGCCTCCCAGTGCGAGCGCGAGTGTCCGGACCCTGTCCACGAAGCTGCCCATAGAATAAACGGGTGATTATACCGTCCGCCCGGCGCGCCGCCCCGGCGCTCGCGATTCTCGCGGCGCTCGGCGGGTGCCTGGTGGCGCTTCACTACCACCGCCTCGGACTCACGCTGAGCCACTACGATGCGCGCGGACATCTCGTCGTCGCCCGCCGGATCTTCGACAGCCTCACGCCGGGCTGGCAGCAGATCGGCGCCGTCTGGCTGCCGCTGCCCCACCTGCTGAACGCCATGCCGGTTCAGATCGATCTCTTCTACCGGACGGGGCTGTCGGCGGTCGCGATTTCCATCGCGTCGTTTGCCGTCGCGTGCGGAGCGATCGCCTGGATTGTCGCGGCGGTCACCGGATCGCGCGCGGCCGGCGCCGCAGGCGCGCTGGTCTTCGCGCTCAACCCGAACGTCCTGTACCTGCAGGCGACGCCGATGACGGAACTGCTCCTCATCGGCCTGACGCTGATCGCGGTGGCGCTGCTGATGGCGTGGTGCACGACCGGGGATTCACGGCCGTCCGACGCGCTCGTCGGGTGGGTGTTCGTGCTGGCGTGCCTGACGCGATACGAGGCGTGGCCGGTCATGGGCTCGGCGTTCGTGGCCGCGGCCTGGGCGCTGTGGCGCGCGCGGCCTGCCGTTCGCAGCGGTCGTGATGCGCATCGCGCGCGTCGCGATCTATCCGGCTGTCGCCATCGCCGCCTTCTTCATCTTCAGCCGCATCGTCGTGCGGGTCGTGGTTCGCCAGCGACTTCTTCGTGCCGGAGAATCCGGCACAGGGCCACCCGTATCAGTCGATCGCCGAGATCGTCTGGGGCGTGCGCGCGCTGAGCGGCCTCGGCCTGCTCATCGTCGCGGGCATTGGCGCCGCGGCGCTCGTCGTGCTGGGACTTGCCGCGAGACCGGAGGCGATCGCGCTCATGCCGCTCGCGCTGATCACGACGGCCGCGGTCCCGTGGACCGCGTTCATCGACGGCCACCCCTATCGCATCCGCTACATGGTGCCGCTGATTGCGGCCGAGGCCGTGTGCGCGGGCGTCGGCGGCCGGCATCTGGAAGCGCGGGCGCCTCGCCGGCGCGCTGATGCTCGCGGCGCTCGTCGCATACGAACTGCGACCGCTCGACGCGACGGCGCCGATGGTGACCGAAGCGCAGTGGGACCTGCCCAATGTGGCGGCACGTGAACAGGTGAGCCGGTGTCTCGTCGATCAGTACCACGGCGAGAGCGTCATGGCCAGCATGGGATCGCTCGGCCACTACATGCAGGACCTGTCGCGCCACGGTTTCCGGCTGCGCGATTTCCTGCACGAGGGCAACGGCGACATCTGGCTGAACGCGCTCGAGGATCCGCGGCCGTTTGCCGGGTGGATGTTGATCGAGGAAAAGGCCGAGGGAGGCGACATGCTCGCCAAACGGGCACGCGAGAACCCCGCCTTTCTGACGGGATTCTCGCGCGTATGTGAAGCGGCCGGCTTAGCGCTCTATCGTCGCAATCCGCCCGCGGGTCACGAGGATGCGAACCGCCGCTAGAACCTCACGTGGAACGTCGCGAGATACGTCCACCCGCCGAGCTCGATATGGTCCGACGAGAATTCCTCTGATCGCCGGCAGGTCGCCGTCAGCGCTCTGCCATCTGACCTCGCCGCCGAAGCCGAGCGGACCGATCGGAATACGCACGCCGCCGAGGATCACCGGGCCGGTCGCAGTACCCGATCCAACGAACTTGTCGCTGAAGATGCTGTTGTCGCTGAAGTCGATGAAGTCGCCGGCTTCCGAATAGTGGCAATTGAAGATACCAAGTCCGCCGCCGACATAGGGCTCGATGCCGTGCTGGCGTCCGAGCGGCAGGAACCGGACGTCGCGGTGAACGGCGTGATGCGCAGCCGCAATCCTGCTGGATATCGCGACCGTTCGTGTCCTCGAAGTCCGCGTAAATCGCCGGCACCGTCTGCTGGTAGTAGCCGACGCCGAGACCGGCGTCGAAGAATCGGCCGAGCGCCACGGTGTATTCGGCGTTGAACGTGAAGCCGTGGAAGTCGCCGATGTCGAACAGACAGAAAGTCCTGATTGTTGACGAGGACGTCGTCCGCCGTTATCGCAATCGCCCGCTCGGCACCCGTCGGACGGAATCCACCCAGAGAAAAAGTTACCGTCTGCTGCGCGTATGTCGTCGCGGGCAGGCATAACCCGGCAGCGATCACCACGAAACCAGCGGCTAGTAGTCGGCGCATAGGCTCCTCTTGCATAGGTCTTTAGCAGGAGCGATGCCATCCGCCGGTGCGAAAAACGGCGGAAAAACGCGCTGCGCGGTCGTCAGTGTCTCTCGGGGATATCAGGCGTCCGGATTATTCGACACCGCGGATCACGTCGAGCATCGCATCGTGGATGAGCTGGTTGGCTGGCGAGAACGCTGCGGCCGCGCGACGTGAAGGGCCGGCCGTCGAGGCCAGTTACCCGGCCGCCGGCTTCCGTCGACGAGCAGCGCGCCGGCCGGCGATGTCCCACGGATTCAGATCGCGTTCCCAGAATCCGTCCATGCGGCCGGCCGCGACGTAACACAGATCGATGGCCGCCGATCCCAGCCGCCGGACGGCGCGCGCCCGGCCGACGAACTCGCGGAACAGCCCGACGATCTCTTCGACGCGCGCGTGCACGTCGTAGGGAAATCCGGTGACCAGCATGGCGTCGATGAGCGTCGGTCGCCGATGACACGCGAATCGGCTGCCCGTTCAGGAACGCCCCGCCGCCGCGTGTCGCGGTGAACAGTTCCTTGCGGTTCGGATCGTAGATCGCCCCAATCTCCGCGACCCCGTCGATCTCCAGCGCGAGAGACGAGCAGAAGATCGGCAGGCCGTGCGCGAAGTTCGTGGTGCCGTCGATGGGATCGAAGACCCAGCAGGGGCCGGCCGGCGCGGTCGCGCTGCCGCCCAACTCTTCGCCGAGCACCGCGTGATCGGGAAAGCGCTTCGCGATCAGATCCCGGAACATGCGCTCGATCGCGACGATCGACCTCCGTCACCAGATCGATGCTGCCCTTCTTGTCGACGCGCATGGCCCCGCCCACCCGCTCCATCATCATGTCGCCGGCGCGCACGACGGCTTCTACCGCGGTGGTCAGGAAAAGGGGATCAAAAGACATAGTCGGGCTCAGGTGCTGGGGTGCGTCAGGTGCTTCGGTGCGTCGGGTGCTCGGTGCCAGGTGCGTGCGGTGCGTGAGGTGCGGCGTCCGGCCGGAATGCGTGTCAGGCGGAGAGGGAGTCGCCGTTGGCGTCCTGCGACTGCACGCGCTTGACCATCAGGACCTCCATGCCGCCCTCCGGGGCGCGCTGGAGCTCGACTTCGTCCATGAAATTGCGGATCAGGAAGATGCCGCGTCCGCTGCCCTTCAGCAGGTTCTCCGGCGCGAGCGGGTCGGCGATCGTCTCCGGGATCGAATCCCTCGCCCTGGTCGCGCACGCGGATCGTGATCTCGCGGCACGCCGTTCAGCAGCGTCGTCGAATTCGACGAACACGCGCTTGGACAGGTCGTGGTGATTCCCGTGCTTGATGGCGTTGATGACGCACTCGCGGATGGCCACGCCGACCCAGTGCACGGCGTCCTCATCGAGGCCGATATCCCGGCAGACATGGCCGCCCACCACTTCCACGAAATCGACCATTTCGAACGCGCTGCTGAACTCGAGCCGGATACTGAGAGGCTTCTTGGAGGCCATGGATGCGAGTGAATACCATCCCATCTGCAGAATGATGTCAAGCCGAGTATCGTAAGATCTGACCGGATGCCCGCCACGTCTACCGCCACGATCTCGCCTGCGCGCCGTGTCCGCGGGCGCGTTCGCGTCCCCGGCGACAAGTCGATTTCTCACCGATATGCCCTGCTGGGCGCGCTCTCAGAGGGCCGAACCGAGCTACGTCGGCTACTGCGGACGGCGCGGACTGCCGGTCCACGCTGGCATGTTTGAGAGCACTGGGTGTGGAAGTCTCGATGGGCGCCGACGCCCTCATTATTGTGGGACGAGGACTGCACGGTTTTCGTTCACCGTCGACGCACCCTCGACGCCGGCAATTCGGGGACGACGATGCGGATGATGGCCGGGGTGCTGGCGGCCCAGCCGTTTCGCTCGCGAGATGACCGGCGACGAATCGCTCTCCCGGCGCCCGATGCGGCGGGTCATCGAGCCGCTCGCGCTGATGGGCGCGCGCATCGAGGCCACCGACGGCCACGCACCGCTCGTCGTGCACGGGACTGCACTGCACCCCGTCGCCTACACCAGTCCGGTTGCCGAGCGCGCAGGTGAAGAGCGCGGTGATCCTGGCGGGGCTGCACACGGAAGGCACGACGTCGGTCACCCTGCCCGCCGAGACGCGCGATCACACGGAACGGGCGCTCGAGGCGTTCGGATTCGACGTCGATATCGTTGGGCTCACTGTGTCGATTCGCGGGAACCAGCGTCGGTCACGGCCAGTCGCCTCCAGGTGCCGGGCGATTTTTCGTCGGCGGCGTTCTGGATGGTCGCGGCCGCAGCGCTTCCCGGTTCGGAAGTCACCATCGAAGATGTCGGACTGAACCCGACACGAACCGGGCTCATCGAAGTGCTGCGCCGCTTTGGCGCGCGCGTCGACGTTCACGTCACGAGCGCGCAGGCGGGCGAACCGCTCGGAACGATCGTCGTGACCGGCGACCGCACCGGCTCGCTCGACATCCGCGCCGGACGAAGTGCCCGGCGTGATCGACGAGCTGCCGGCCATTGCCGCCCTCGCCGCGCAGGCAGGCGAGGTCCGCGTGTCGCGGCGCGAGCGAACTGCGGGTCAAGGAAAGCGACCGGATCGCGACGCTGGTCGCCGGCTTCCGCGGCCTCGGGATCGACGCCGAGGAACGGCCGGACGGCTTCGTGATTCGCGGAAACGGCGCCCCCGCGGGCGGCGTGGCCGACGCCCACGGCGATCACCGGATGGCGATGGCGTTTGCCATTGCGGCGCTCGCCGGCAAAACGTCGTCGCGGATCGACGGCTCCGACGTCGTGGCCATTTCGTATCCCGGGTTCTTCGACACGCTGCAGCGGCTGGTGGCGTGAAGACCGGACAAGGTCTATCTGGTCGGATTCATGGGCGCTGGCAAGAGTTCCGTCGCGCGCGCGCTCGCGCGGCGTCTCGACTGGCGAGCGATCGATGTGGATGAGCTGATCGAGCAGCGCGAGCACCAGCCGGTCGCGACCATCTTTGCCAGGCACGGCGAGGCCTACTTCCGCGCCGTCGAGCGCCAGGTGCTGATGGAACAGGTGCCCGCCCGGCACCTCGTGGTCGCCACCGGAGGCGGCACGTTCGTGGATCCACAAAACCGTGCGGTCATCAATGGCGACGGACTGTCGGTCTGGCTGGATGTGCCGATTGATAGACTGATCGCCCGTGTGCCGGCCGACGGCCGGCGGCCGCTGGCTGCCGACCGGGCCGAATTCGAGCGTCTGTACCTCGCGCGCCGCACGGCGTACGCGCAGGCCAGCTATCGCGTGGACGCCGGCCCATGCCAGAATCCCTGCGATCGTCGAAGAACTTGCGGACTGGCTGCAGGCGTAGCGGGACTCCGGACATGCACACGCGCAGGAACGCAACCATGCAGAAATGCCGACCGCCGGCGCTCGTCGCCTCTGAGCTGATGCGTTACCTGATCCTCACGGATATTCACGCCAACCTCGAAGGCCTCGAGACCTGTCTCGACGATGCCGCGCGCGCGCGGCTACGACGAGATCCTCGTGCTCGGCGACATCGTCGGCTACGGACCCGACCCCAACGCGGTCATCGATCGCGTCGCGCGAGCTCAACCCGCTCGCCATCGTCCGCGGCAATCACGACAAGGTGGCGCTCGGGCTGAATCAGGCCGAAGGGTTTCATGCCGCGGCCAAGGCCGCCGCGCACTGGATGCTCGATACGCTGACGGCCGACAACCGCGCGTGGCTGGTCGCGCTGCCGATGGGGCCGCGCCTGATTGGCGACGACGCTCGAAATCTGTCACGGCGCGCCGTTCGACGAGGATGCGTATATCTTCGACGAGCTCGACGCGCGGCACGCGTTCGACGCCGCGACCGCGCCGATCTGCTTCTACGGCCACACGCACTTCCCCGTCGCGTTCCGGCTGACGGGCGACTCGCTCGACATCGTCGGACCGTCAGGGAACGGCGAAACCATCTCTGCCGGTGGCCGGCGACGCGAAATATCTGGTCAATCCCGGATCGGTCGGCCAGCCGCGCGACGGCGATCCGCGCGCGGCCTACGCCATCTACGATGTGAACGAACAGCGGGTGGATTTGATCAGGATTCCCTACGCGCTGGAGATCACGCAGGCGAAGATGCACAAGGCTGGACTGCCCGAACCGCTCGCGCGCCGTCTGACGCTGGGGAGGTAGGGCGGCTGTCTTCACTTGCGCCGGGGCCCCACCCCGGCGCGAACTGACGCCGATCTCGCCTCGGATTTTCATGTCCTCGGCTCGCATGGCCGCGGCGCTCTGCCTGCCCGCCTACCGCCCACCGCCTGCCTGCCCGCCCTGTCTGGCCTTCTTCTCCGCCCTCTCCTCCCGCCGCCTGAGTTCCATCGCGTACGCGTCGCGCGCGGCGCGGGAACCGAGAATCCAGCCGATCACGACGCCGACCAGCAGGACCGACGGGATGAAGATGAAGTGACCTGCCGTCACCGCTGCGGGCTCCCGGTGCGGCGCTCGAGCTCGCGCATCTCGTGCTCGACCTTGCCGATGCGCCGCCAGATGGTCCAGAGATAGAACATCATCAGGATGAGAAAGAAGGCGTAGGAGCCGATGACGAACTGCGCGGCCGGCAGCTCTTGCCCCGGCGGCATCTGGTCGAGCGGAACGAACCCGCCCTGGCCGGCGTTGGGTGTTTGCGCGAACGCAGCGACGCCCAGCAGCGCGACGCCGGACAGCGTGATGAGAATTCGTCGAAGCATGACTTAGTCCTCTGCAGCGAGGTACAGCCGATCGAGATCGGCGCGGAGATTCTCGAGCCTGATGCGCGCGGCCAGCGCCACCGCGAACAGCAGCACGAAGGTCACCGAGCAGAACAGCACCGTCGACCACATGATCGCGCCGCCCGGCGTGTCGTTGAGCGTGCTCATGACGCTCGTCTTGGGATGGATGGTGCGCCACCAGTCCACCGACTTGTAGACAAACGGCGCCGTCGCCGCGCCGAAGACGCCCATCGCGGCGGCCAGCTTTTCCGATCCCGGACCGCCGTACTTGCGAACCAGCAGGTAGCCGAAAAAGATCAGCTCGACGATCAGCGCCATCATGACGCGGGCGTCGCCGGCGAACCAGGTGCCCCACGCCTTGCGGCCCCACAGGGTGCCGCTGAAGAAACCGAAGCCGACGAAGATCACGACCAGTTCGGCGGACGCAACGCCGATGCGATCGGCGCGCGGTGTGCCGGCGAACAGGTAGATGGCGCTCGCGATCCCGCAGACGGTCAGCGCGGCCGTGCCCGCCATCCACGTGGCGAAGTGGTAGTAGAAAATCTTCTGCACGAGCAGCATCGTCGACTCGTACGGCGCGCGGTTGATGAGCACCGGCGAGTACGCGAACATCGCCGCGGTGATCACGACCAACGGAAGAAATAATTTGCGCATGTTGCGCTTGTCTTACTTCTTTTCACTGGCCGCGGGGCCCCACCCCCGCGGCGAACTGACGCTGATGCCTCGCCTCGGATTTGCTTGTCCTCAGCTCGGCATGGCCGCAGGCGCTTCTTTGGCCGCAGTGCTTCTTTAGCCGCAGGCGCTCCCCTTTTTCACCCACCCGCCCTACCTGCCTCTACTCCAGCCACCACCTGCCCTATTCCGTCATGAGCGGTTCGAACATCCACAACGATAGCGTGACGAACACCACATCGAAAAATCCGAGCATGGCGATCCAGCGCGTCGCCACCGGCTCGTTGATCGGCGATGCCATCAGCGCCGTCGTGCCTTCGACGCCGGCAATGATGACCGGAAGCGTAATCGGATACAACAGGATGGGCAGCAGCACGTCGCGCGTCCGCGCGCGGACGAGCATCGCCGCGAAGAGCGTCCCCACCGAGGCGTAGCCGATCGTGCCGGTCACGAGCAGCGCCGTCATCAGCAGCGGCGCCTGCAGGAACGGCGCCTCGAACATGATCGCGACCATCGGCACGAGGAGCAACTCCATGCCCAGCAGCAGCGCCACGATGCCGAGCAGCTTGCCCATGTAGATGGCCGGCCGCGGCGCCGGCGCCAGCAGCAGACCCTTCAGCGTCTCGCTGTAGCGCTCGCGTTCGAACGTCCGGCCCAGCGCCAGCGTGCCGGAGAACGCGATCGCCACCCAGAGCACGCCGGGCCCGACGTGGCGGATCGCTTCCTCGTCGGCGAACGTGAACGCAAAGATGACGACGCAGGACACGGCGAAGAACACGGTGGTCGACACGATCTCGTAGCTTTTCAGCTCGATCGCAAAATCCTTGCGGAGCACGAGCAGGGCGACGCGCGCGAACCTCACGCGTGGCCCACGAGCGCGCGATACTGTTCCCGGACGCTCGTGCCTCCTTCGGTCGCCGCGGCGAGGCGGCCGCGCACGACCACCGCCATCCGCGTGATCAGGCCGTCGGCCACATCGAGATCGTGGGTCGCGAGCACGACGATGGCGCCCGCGGCGGCCAGGTGCCGCAGCCGCTCGGACACGACCGACACGGCATGGTCGTCGAGACCGGTGAACGGTTCGTCGAGCAGCACCAGCCGCGGCTTATGCAGCAGCGCGCGCTCGAGCGCCAGGCGCTGGCGCATGCCGCGCGAGAACGACGACACCTGATCTTCGCTGCGATCCGAAAGCGCCGCCGACTCGAGCGCCCCCGGCACGAGGTCCACGCCCAGGCCGTACAGGCGCGCGAAGAACTCGAGGTTCTGGCGCGCGGTCAGCTCGGGATAGAGATGCAGTTCGTGCGCGAGGACGCCGATGCGGCCGCGGATTTCCGCGCCGCCCTCCCTGGCCGAGCGGCCTCCGTAAGTAATGGCGCCGCCGGTTGGAGCGACGAGCGTGGCGAGCATGCCGAGCAGGGTGGATTTTCCGGCGCCGTTCGGGCCGAGCAGCCCGAGGATGTCGCCGCGCCGCACGGTCAGCGAAATATTGGCGACCGCGCGACGGCGTCCGAAATGACGCGACACGTCGGTCACCTCGACGCGATCGAAATCGAGCGGCTCGCTCACGACGCCGGCACGAGGCTGACCTCGTCGGCGTCGAGCCCGCCGTAGACGTTCTCGAGCGCCGCCATCAGCTCTTCGCGGCGCGTCGCGAAGCGTCCGGCGTCGATTTTTCCGCGGCGGTGGTCCTGCTCCAGCCGGACGAGATCCTGGAACAGTTTTTCGCGGCGCGCGATCAGCCGCTTGCGGTCGTCGCCGCGTTCGGTCGTCACCTTGCGCGTGGCGCCCCACGCGCCCAGCATGACGATCACGCTCGCGAGCGACAGCGTCACCTGCCGGGGCCAGTTCGCGTGGTGCTTCAGCCCCGAGACGGCGAGGGTAAGCGGCTGGCCGGCGGCCAGCGCACTGCCGGCGGCCACGATCACCGGCGTATTGGACGAGACGGTGTCCTGCTGGCGCTGAATCTGCGGCGACGCGAGCTTCATGTCGCCTTCCTTCTTCGCGACGATGAACAGCGCTTCGAGCGGCGCGGGAAACGACTGCGAGAACTCCACCGTGCCGCTGGTCACCGGAATCGAGGTGCCGACCTGCACCATCGTGGCGCCCGGCGGAAACGGCCCGAGGACCGTGACGACCGTGCCTGCGCTCGTCGCCAGCGGCGACGATCCCTGCATCACGCCGGTCCCGACCGAACCTTTCGGCGTCGAGAACACGAACGGCGTCGTCGGATTCATCGGCGCACGGGCGTTGTTGAGAATCTCCAGGTAATAGAACACGCTCAACGTTTCGTCGCTGGGCTCGATGATGATCTGCGAATTCTGTCCGAGCACCAGCGTGCCCGAGATGGCCGGCGCGCTCGCCTCTTCCGCCTTGCGCCGCTCTTTCTCGGCATCGGTCGCCACCAGCATCAACCGGATGCCGCCCTGGGCCGGCGCCGGAAACTCCTGCGATTCCAGCCGCTCGCCGTCAACCGTGGCCACCGCCTTGATCGTCGCGCCCGGCGGCAGGCGATCGAACTGCGCGCGTCCCGCCTCGTCGGTGTTGACGGTCTGAACCTTGTCGCCGATGTGGAGTTCAACCGGATGGTTGGCGATGTTGTTGGACAGATCGCCTTTGATCAGGCGCACGGACAGGCTGCCGTCCGGCAGATCGGTCACCGGCCGCGGAATGCCGGACATCTGCTTCGGATCGGGCATCGCGATCTGTGCGGACAGAAAAGCGCCACCACGGAGGACACAGAGGACACAGAGTAACCAAGCCAGAATGCGCGAGCCTGAAAAGCTCCGCGTCCTCCGCGTCCTCTGTGGTGGAGAGTTCCTCTGCTTCACAGCTTCTCCCCGCACTCCTTGCAGAAGCGCGCGTCGGGATCGTTCGACGTGGAGCACTTGGCGCAGGCCTTCGCGGCGCGCGGCGCCTTGTCGACCGCTTCGCCGAGCCGCTTCGCCAGGTCGCGCTCGATCTGCGACCGGTAGCTGGCGCCGGCGTCGAGCTGCTTCATCAGGCGCGCGGCGCGGGCGCGCAGGCGGCCGGACATCTCCCGGAAGTCGGGATCCGAGATCTTGCCCATCGCGTGGTCGAATTCGAGCTCCTTGATCGTCCTGAGCGCGAGCGCCTTCTCCGACTCCAGGGCCGCACGGGTCCGCTGACCGATGACCGCCGTGCGTTCGTCCTGCGGCGACACCAGCGGCCGCAGCGCGCGCAGCGCCGCCAGTCCGACCAGCGCGCACGTCGCCATCAGCACGGAGAGCAGGATGACGTTCACCACGCCCTGGCTGCGGACCATGAACGTGACGGCCGTGGCGCACCCGAGCGCCGCGAGCACGAAAAATTGCCAGGGCTGAAGGGTGTTAGTCGAGGTTTCGGAGCTCATCGTCGAGCCGCTCGTCGAGGCCGGGTTCAAGCGCGGGCAGCGCGTCGGGCGACGTCTGCTCCTTGCGCGACCAGCGGAGCGCGACCAGCCCCACTGCTGCCGCGGCGCCGCCGCCGACCGTCCACGGCAGCCACCACGCGACCAGGTTGAAGCCTTTCTTCGTCGGCTCGGCGAGCATCTCTTCGCTGCCGTAGCGCGTGACGAAGGCCGTGAGGATTTCGTCGTGCTTCTTGCCTTCGTCGATCAGCGTGGCCAGCTGCTCGCGCATTTCATGCGACGTGAGGCAGGGATCCTTGCGGCACTCCGCCAGCGGCTGATGGCCGCAGCCGCAGGTGCAGACGATCTCGTACTGCATCTGCTTTTCGAACGGCGTCCGCGCGTAGTACGAAATCTGCGTGTCCACGCCGCGCGGCGCCGACCATGCCCTGCGCCCAGAGCTTGCCGGTTCCCGCGCCAAAGAAGATCAGCAGCGTCAGCGCGGTCGTGACGGCCGCTTCGTTCGGCATCTTCGCCAGCGCAAACGAGTAGGTGCGCTCCGGCAGGAGCGCGATGCCGGTGCCGAACGCCAGGACGCCGAATCCCAGCCAGATCCAGTTGACGAGCGGGTTGACGTAGATCTCGAGCGGCGCGATCTGCGTCGCCACCGTCTTCGGATCGTCGCGACGGCATGACGACGTAGAGATCCTCGGCGAAGGTGCGCCGGATCCCGACCTCGGTCGTCGGCGGCTCGTTCTCGTGATGCCGGAACGACCACTTGGCGGGATACATCGTGTCGATCTGCTTGCCGCCGGCGAAGACCGCGATGTACGCGGTCATCATCTGCTTCTGGCCGTCGTCGTGCACCTTGATGCCGTCGTTGCGAAGCGTGTAGCGCCCGATGGTCACTTCTTCGCCCAGCTTGAGCGCGACCTGCTTCGTGAGCTTATAGGCGCCGCCCGGCGAACCCGAGGCAGACGAGCACCACGCCGAGGTGGACGATGTAGCCGCCGTAGCGCCGCTTGTTGCGGCCGACCAGGCCGACCAGCGCGGTGAAGAAATCGGTTCCGGAGTTCTTCCGGCGGATATTCGTGCCGCGCCAGAACTCCTGCGCGATGGTCGCGCCGACCATGGCGCACAGCGCGAAGCACAAACCGGATGCCCAGAACTTCAGCCCGAGCGCCATCAGCACGCCGCTCACGACGACTGCCGTGAGGACCGGGAACGTCAGCTGCTGCAGCAGGTTCGATACCGTGGACTTGCGCCAGGCGACCAGCGGGCCGGTACCGGTGAGAAACAACAGGATCAGCCCGATCGGCGCCATCCACTGGTTGAAGAACGGCTCCGCCACCGTCATGCGCGTGCCGGTGACCGCTTCGCTGAGCGTCGGAAACATCGTGCCGAAGAGGACGAAGAACGCCGAGAACAGCAGGATCCAGTTGTTGACGAGGAACACCGCTTCGCGGGACACCCAGGAATCGAGCTCGTTCCTCGAGCGCAGGAGCGGCAGCCGGTAGATGACCAGCCCGAAGCTCACCACCACGATGAAAATCATGAAGACGACGAACATCCGCGTCAGGACCGGATCCTCGCCGAACGCGTGGACCGATTGCACGACGCCCGAGCGCGTCATGAAGGTGCCGAAGATCGTGAGGAAGAACGTGACGATGATCAGCGTGACGTTCCAGATGCGCAGCATGTTGCGCCGCTCCTGGACCATCACGGAGTGCAGGAACGCGGTCGCCGTGAACCACGGCAGCAGTCCGGCGTTCTCAACCGGATCCCACATCCAGTAGCCGCCCCAGCCCAGTTCTTCGTACGCCCAGATCATGCCGAGCGTCAGGCCGAACGACAGGAACAGCCAGCTGAACATCGTCCAGCGGCGGACGGCGCGCAGCCAGGAATCGTCCAGATGCCCGGTCGCGAGCGCCGCGATGCAGAACGCAAACGGAATCGTCATCCCGACGAATCCCGTGTAGAGCGACGGCGGATGGATCGCCATCCAGTAGTTCTGCAGCAGCGGGTTCAATCCCTCCCCGTCGGGCGGGACGGTGGCGAGAAAGGTCGTGAACGGGCTCTTGTGCGCGACCATCAAGTACAGGAAGAACATCTCCACCGACGGAGATGGTGGCGACGACGTACGGGATCAGTTCGCGGTACAGCTCGCGATTGACATAGATGGCAATCGACGAGAACACCGACAGCAGGAACACCCAGAACATGATCGAGCCGTCGAGCCCGCCCCAGTACCAGGTGATCTTGTAGAAGAGCGGTTGGACGCTGTCGGAGTAGTGCGAGACGTACTTGATCGAGAAGTCGTCGGTGAGGAACGCGTTGATCATCACCGCCGACGCGCACGTCATGATCGCGCAGACGAGATACGACGCCCCGATGCCGCTCTCGACCAGCGCGCGCGAGCCGCGGCGGGCTCCCGCCACCGATCCGACGGCTGCGTAACTGGCAACGATGAACGCCGCCAGGAGCAGGAACGTCCCTAGTGCCGCCATGGGCTAGCTGGCTTTCTTTGCGGCCGCCTCGTACTTGGAGGGGCACTTCGCGGTGATGCCGTTCGGGGCGACGTTGAAGCCGGCGGGCGTCAGCTCGCCCTTCATGACGACTTCGGCTTCTTCGCCGGGCCGATCCTTGAACGTGTCCGGGACGACACCCTTGTACATCGCGTCCACAACCTTGCCGTTGCTCTGGACCTTGAACTTGTACTCGAGCGTTTCCGGCCTGACGAGGATCGAGTTGGCGACGACGAACCCGTGCAGTTGCAGGTGCTTGCCCTCCCACTGTTCCGGGCTGGCCATGACCTCATCTACGTGCTTGTAGAATTCGGCACCCTCGCGCAGCGTCGACCAGAGCATCCCGGAAAAGGCGAGCACCAGCACCACCGCGGTGATACCTATTTTTATATATCGATGTGTCATAAGGACTTCCGGGCGAGAGACAGGTTGAGAATACCCCTACTCCCCCTTCGATGCAAGGATGTCAGGAGGCCAGCTCAGTCTCCGGATCAGGCCGTCGAGCGACGGCAATCGGCAACCCCACGACATTCGAGTACGACCCCTCGATCCGCGGAATGAACCGGGCCGCCAGCCCCTGAATGGCGTACGCGCCCGCCTTGTCGCGTCCTTCGCCGCTCGCGACGTACCAGGCAATCTGATCCTCGCTCAGGGCGACGAACGACACCTTGGTACTTTCGACGCTGGCAACCGCCGCGACGGTCGTTCGCAGGCTGACCCCGGTGATGACTTCGTGCACCCGGCCCGACAGCCGCCTGCAGCATGCGCCCGGCGTCTTCCGCGTCGCGAGGTTTGCCGAGAATCTGCTCGCCGACCACCACGGCCGTATCGGCGCCGATCACGATGACGTCGGCGGGGCTGCCCAGCGCCTCGAGCGTGCGCGCGGACTTCTCGGCCGCGAGCCGTTCGACGTACGCACGCGGCGGCTCGCCCGCCTGATGGCGCTCATCGATATCCGGCGCGTGTGATGTGAATTCGTATCCGGCCGCGGTCATCAGCTCGGCGCGGCGTGGCGATCCTGATGCGAGGACAAGGCGCATGGCGGGTGATAGGATCGCACGGTTTCCGCGATGCAGCTATTGGCCGATGCGATCCCCCGTGCCGTGACCGAGCTCCTCAGGGACGCCCCGACCTCCCCCGGCAAGGTGCTGTTCGCGTGGAAGGCGGCCGTCGGCCCGGCCATGGACCGCGTCACCGCCGTCCGCCAGGAAGGCGCGACGCTCCTGGTCGACGTGCAGACCGCAGCGTGGGGCCAGGAGGTCAAGCGCTCGTCGCACGTCATCCTCCGGCGCATGGAAGGCCTGCTCGGGGCGGACGTGCCGAAGATGATCCTCGTCAGACTGCGGACCTGAAATCCTCGCGATCATGCCCTCTCTCCATCAGCCCGTCATCGTCAGCGCGGTCAGAACCGCCACAGGCAAATTTCTCGGGTCGCTTAAAAGACCTGAGCGCGCCGGAACTCGGCGCGCGCGTGATTGCGGAGGCGGTCCGCCGCGCCGGCATCGATCCCGGGCTCGTCGACGAATGCATCATGGGCAACGTCGTCAGCGCGGGCCTGGGCCAGAACCCGGCGCGCCAGGCGGCGCTGAACGGCGGGCTGGCGAATCACGTCGGCGCGCTGACCATCAACAAGGTCTGCGGATCGGGGCTCAAGGCGGTCATGCTCGCGGCGCAGGGAATCGAGACCGGCGACATCGAGATCGCGGTGGCCGGCGGCATGGAGTCGATGAGCAACTGCCCGTATCTCATGCCGCGCGTCCGCGAGGGCCTGCGCATGGGAAACGGCGAGATCGTCGACTCGATGGTCAACGACGGTCTGTGGTGCGCGTTCGAGGACTACCACATGGGCAACGCCGGCGAAGTCGTCGCCGAGTGTTACCACGTCGGCCGCGGCGACCAGGACGCGTTCGCCGCCCGCAGCCACGCGAAGGCCGCGTACGCCACCGCGCACGGACTGTTTGCCGACGAAATCCTGCCGATTGAGATTCCGCAGCGGAAGGGTCCGCCGCTGGTCTTCGATCGCGACGAATCGGTCCGCGCGGACACGACCGTCGAAGCGCTCGCGGCGTTGAAGCCGGCGTTCAAGAAGGACGGCACCGTCACCGCCGGCAACGCACCGCCGGTCAACGACGGCGCCTCCGCGGTCGTCGTCATGTCTGCCGAGCGCGCCGCCGCACTCGGCGTGACACCGATGGCGCGCATCGTCGCCCAGGCGACGAGCGGCCTCGCGCCGAAGCTGGTGCTGATGACGCCGGTCGAAGCGGTCCGGAAGGTGCTGCACAAAACCGGCTGGAAGCTCGCGGACGTGGATCTCGTCGAGCTGAACGAGGCCTTCTCCGTTCAAGCGGTCGCGGTTCTCAAAGAGCTCGGGCTCACCGAAGACAAGGTCAACGTCAACGGCGGCGCCGTCGCGCTCGGCCACGCCATCGGCTCGAGCGGTTCGCGCGTGCTGACGACGCTGCTCTACGCGCTGCAGCACCGCAACCTGAAACGCGGAATCGCGACGCTGTGTCTCGGCGGCGGCAACGGCGTCGCCGTCGCCGTGGAACGAATCTAGAAACAGAGCCACGAAGACACGAAGACACGAAGTACAAATTGGCCTGAGTGCGTCGTGTCTTCGTGTTTTCGTGCCTTCGTGATTCATGCCGAGATTGACGCGATACTCGATGGACATCAAAGTCATCGGCGTGATCGGTGCGGGGACGATGGGCAACGGGATTGCCCAGGTGTTCGCTCAGGCGGGTTTCACTGTCCGGCTCGTGGACGTCGCCCAGCCGATGCTCGATCGCGCGCAGACGACGATCCAGAAGAGCCTCGCGAAGTTCGTCGAAAAAGGAAAACTCGCCGCCGCCGATCGCGACGCGGCGCTCCAGCGCCTGTCGTTCACCACCGCGCTCGATCAACTCGCCGATGCCGACTACATCGTCGAAGCGATCGTCGAGAACGCGGATGCCAAGCGGACGCTCTTCGCGCACCTCGATCAGATGACGCGCCCCGAGACAATCCTCGCGTCGAATACGTCGTCGATTTCGATCACGACGATCGGCGCCGCGACGAAGCGGCCCGACAAGGTGCTCGGAATGCACTTCATGAACCCGGTGCCGCTGATGTCGCTCGTGGAATTGATCCGCGGCCAGGCGACCTCGGACGCATCGATGCAGGCCGCGTCGTCGCTCTGCGCGGCGATCGGCAAGACCGGCGTCGAAGCCGCCGACTACCCAGGCTTCATCGCGAACCGCATCCTCCTGCCGATGCTGAACGAGGCGTTCTACGCGGTGATGGAAGGCGTGGGCACGCCGGAGGCGATTGACGCCGTGATGAAAGGCGGCATGAACCATCCGATGGGACCGCTGACGCTCGCCGATCTGATCGGCCTCGACGTCTGCCTCGCCATCCTCAACGTGCTGCACGACGGCCTCGGCGATCCCAAGTACCGGCCGTGTCCGCTGCTCAAGCGGATGGTGGCGGCGGGATATCTCGGACGGAAATCGGGTCGCGGCTTCTACGTGTACGCGTAAGCCGGATCGCCAGCGCCGCGACGCCGCCCATCACCACGGTTTCGAACGACGAGCGCCTTGCCGTCGATGATCCACAGTTGCGGGTTCGCGAAATCGCGCTCGGTCGGCGGAAAGAAATCCCAGCCTGACATGTAGTACTCGCGCCCGAACGGCCACAACGCCTGCACGCCGCCGGGCGGAAACGGATCGGTGCCCATCCAGTCCATGACGATGTGCGAGGCGTGCGCGGCGGCGAGGACACACGGCCAGCCGCCAGGCGATTCGGGGATTGACCTTCCCTGTCACGATGGCCGCGACAATAAATACCAGCACGGTGGCGCCGATGCTGTGCGTCCAGCCACGGTGCATGTGACGCACGAGCAGGTCGGCGTCCGGCAGTGCGGCCGCGACCGCACCGAGCAGGGTAAATGGGGTCAGCAGCCGCCGGGGCCGTTCCGCGTTGGGGGCCGGTTGGGCGAGGAGACCGATGGTGAATCCGGCCAGGGCGTGGCCAACCGGGCTAGGCATCTCAGCGGCGCCATGATGGCAGATTTTGCCAGGCCGCCGCCAGAAGGCGAAAGTGACGCTTGTCTATAAGGCTAATGTTTTCAGCGCGTTATTCAGCCGACATGCACATATTTGCGCTTGACTTTCGCTCGGCACGATTTTAGGATTGTTGCGCTTCCGAACTCGACTCATCCAAGGAGCTTCCATGCCGCCAGTAGCCGTTGAGAGAAACGACCGGAACGACAGAGATGACCGTCAGGATCGGGAGCGGCTCAAGGCGGTCGAACTCGCCGTCGGCCAGATCGAAAAGCAGTTCGGCAAGGGCGCCATCATGCGCCTCGGCCAGAAGGGCGCCATTCAGCCGATCGAGTGCATTCCGACCGGCGCCATCAGCATCGACTACGCCCTGGGCGTCGGCGGCGTGCCGCGCGGGCGGGTCATCGAGATTTTCGGACCGGAGTCATCCGGCAAGACGACGCTGTCGCTGCAGGTGATCGCCGAAGCGCAAAAGGCCGGCGGCATTGCGGCGTTCGTCGACGCAGAACATGCGCTGGATGCCGCCTACGCGCAGAAAGCTGGGCGTCGACGTGGACAACCTGCTCGTGTCGCAGCCGGACAACGGCGAACAGGCGCTCGAAATCGTCGAAGTCCTCATCCGCTCCAACGGTGTGGACGTCGTCGTGGTCGACTCGGTCGCGGCGCTGGTGCCGAAGGCGGAAATCGAAGGCGAGATGGGCGAAGCGCAGATGGGCCTCCAGGCGCGCCTCATGTCGCAGGCCTTGCGCAAGCTGACCGGCGCGGTCTCGAAGTCGAAGACGAGCCTCATCTTCATCAACCAGCTGCGCGAGAAGATCGGCGTCATGTTCGGCAATCCGGAAACGACGACCGGCGGACGCGCGCTGAAGTTCTACTCGTCGGTGCGCATCGACATCCGGCGCATCGCCAGCATCAAGGACGGCGACACGGTCGTCGGCGGCCGGACGCGCGTGAAGATCGTCAAGAACAAGGTGGCGCCGCCGTTCCGCGAAGCCGAGTTCGACGTCATGTACGGCGAAGGCATTTCGCGCACGGGCGACCTGCTCGACCTCGCCGTGGACAAGCGGATTATCGACAAGAGCGGCGCGTGGTTCGCCTACGGCGGCGAACGCCTGGGCCAGGGCCGCGAAAACGCCAAGCAGTTTCTCAAGGACAACCCGGACATCTGCAAGACGATTGAGGATCGCGTGCGCCGCGAGCTTGGGCTGACGCGCGAGCCCGAAATCGCGGCGGTGTAACACCGGAGCGTTGCCAACAGCTCTCGTCACCGGCGCGAGCCGCGGCGTCGGCCGCGGTATCGCCATCTCGCTCGCCGACGCGGGTTATCGAGTCTTTGCCACCGGGAGGTCTGTCGCCACGGCCGACCTCCCGGCTGACATCGTTCGAATCACCTGCGATCACACCCGCGACGCCGACGTCTCGGCGCTCTTCACCCGCATCGACTCGCTCGATCTGCTCGTCAACTCGGCGTGGGGCGGCTACGAGCGTATGGTCGACGAGACCGGCCGCTTCACGTGGCCCCTTCCCTTCTGGGAGCAGCCCGCGCACCTCTGGGCGTCGATGATGGACGCCGGCGTTCGGGCCGCGTACGTGGCCTCGGTTCATGCCGCGCGCCTGATGGTCCCCGCGCGCCGCGGCCTCATCGTCAACATCAGCTTCTGGGCCGCGCGCAAGCACCTGGGCAATGTGATCTACGGCGTCTCGAAGGCGGCGACCGACAAGATGACCGCGGACATGGCGCACGAGCTCGCGCCGCACGGCGTCACGGCGGTGTCGCTCTATCCTGGTCTCGTGCGCACCGAAGCGGTCATGGCCGCTGCGAAAGGCGGCTGGATCGACATCACGAACAGCGAGAGCCCCGAGTTCTGCGGACGCGTCATCGCCGCGCTCGCAAGCGATCCCACTCTCGCGGAGCGTTCGGGTCAGGTCCTGGTCGCCGCGGCCGAAGGACGGCGGCTGGGTGTGACCGATCTGGATGGCCGGCAGCCGGTGGTGCTGACGCTCGAGACGTTGTAGGGGCTCGCGCGCTGAGTTCTTCCGGCCTGCCCGAGCTGCGTGCTATGATTCCGTTCTTCCCCTGGCACGGGTTTCATGCCTGTGCCGCACGCGAGTCCAGGGCGTGGCGAGGTAGCTCAGTTGGTAGAGCATACGACTGAAAATCGTAGTGTCGACGGTTCGATTCCGCCCCTCGCCACCATTTCCTAAACACAATCCCAGCAGATGTTTACGCCTGAGGTTCGGCGCACAATACCTGCGTCGCACAGTCGCTCTGGGGTAACGCCGGGGTCACAATTGCCACTCCGCGATCTTCGCGCAGAAGGTGATCGACTTCACCGAGACGGCCACTGCCCAAGACCCTACAATCAGAGGTGCCGCGTGGCCGTGGGCGTAATTGACCACGGCGAACGCCGGGAATCCTGGTGTCACAGGGAGCCGACAATCGCCGAGGGAGCGATGAAAGCTACACGTTCTGGCGCGAGCGTGAAGCGCAATTTCTCGCGCGTGCGAAATCTGACGTGCGGCCCAGCTTCGTGCCATGCAAGACTTTCCCGTGTCAGCAATGCGACGACGTCCGTTGCATCCTTAAAGTCTCTCCATCATGGCTGAATACCACTCCGCAGCGAACTCGATTCCCGTGTGCCATACGATCAGACGATCGGAAGGATCTCAGTACAGCGCCGCTTGCGTCTTGTAGCAGGATCACAAAAGCTTCTGCGAGCCCAGCGTCACGCGTATCGTGACTAATAAAGACTAGAGCTTTCCTCGCCCGGGTGCCCCTCCTTTCGTTGCGTCTTGTGCTCGTAAGCTCGTTGTAGTCGACGAGCCGCGTCTCGTAGCTGCTGCGCCTCCTGGGTGTGGAGTGAAAGAGATACGCGTTCAGGACCTCCTCGGCTCGTCGGGTATCTCGATCTCGATACGCACGCCGGCCGAGGGCGCTACCAGAAGTTCTCAGGGATCGGCACGGGTCTTTACTCTCTGAGGGATCGAAAGGAACTGATAACCCCGGCCCGGAACCGTGGCGATATATTGCAGCGTCCGCGAATGATTCTGTAGTTTGACGACGAAGATTCCGGACGTGCCGGTCCACGATGTTGCTCTCCGCCACGTAGTCGGCACCCCAAAGTAGTCCAGGATCTCGTCACGGTGAGCCGTCGGCCGGCGTTTGCTGCCAGCAGATAGAGCAGGCTCTGCTCGAGCGCAGTAAGATGCAACTCCCTCGCTCCGACGCGCACGCGACGGTTCAAGATGTCAATTTCCAGATCTCCAAGCCGAAGCACCGGGGTGAACACCACCGCCTCGCGATAGGCTCGACGCATGATCGCCAACACGCGTGCAACGAATTCCTCCGGAGAGAACGGCAGGGTGAGGATATCGTCTACCCCACGCTCAAACGCTTCCAACTTGGCTTTGAGGTCGCCGCGTCGCGTAGCGCGATCGCTGGGAGACGATCGCCCTCTCGCGTCGCGTTAGGAAGCGGTTTCAAGGTCTCGCTTCCCGTCATGTCCATGTCGAGCACGACTAAGTGGGGCCGCCAACTGGCAATCGCGGAAGATGCCTCAAAAAACGTCTGGGCGACGCGGATGCTGTACTGACCGTGATTCAGTGCAAGCTTGACCATGTCTGTAAGGACAGGTTGGTCAATCACAAGGAGCACTCGAGCCGGACTTCGTAGTCGCTGATCCCCTGAAATCATCGTGGTCTCGCTCCGATTGAGCGCTCTTGTGTCTGCGCTTCCAGCATGACCATCCGAGTCGCCGAGCATCTACAACGCGGCGATGATTTTGTACTCGCGAGGATGTATTGATGACAGGGACACTATAGTTCGGGGGCTGCGGGCTGTTTGCGTTCTCGTTGCCGGGAGGTTCGTGGAAATTGCCGAGGTCAACGTCCCGAAACACCTGGGCTGGCGCGCAGCACGACCGCGCAGCTTCGCTTAGGGTCGTCGCCCTCGTGGCCGCCACCCTCGCGCTCTTCACAGCCCCGAATGCCACCTAAAGCGAGTCCGCAATGCTCGACGTGGGTCGAATCTCCAGCTCAGCTTTTGAGCTGAGCGCATGGGGCGGCACACACGGTCGGCTCGACCCCGCCAACTTGGAAACTCACTGAAGACATTGGGACGTCGTTGGACACCCACGTCGCCCACGAGGCGGGATGACGAAACTTCATGACTGTACCTGCGAGAGGTACAAAATACTGCGTCCCCTTCAACGTTTAGAACGTCCAGGATCTTCTGGCTTTTATTGTCTGCTGAGCGATCGCCCCGACCGAGGTAATTCGCAGCGAGTAACAGGGCGTGGATCGGACTCTGATAGAGAACGATCAACAGCGTCCTGTAGATGAATGGCGCGACGGGCGACCAACAGTTCGGAGCTTGGGTCCAGTATTGGGTCCAGCGAGAATCGTCGTGCAGATCCTTCCGTCGACTCTGTTGAGTTTCAGGAGGTCAATCATGGCAGATCAAGCGAAGGTGGGCGGCGTTTCCGTACGTCCCGCGAACATTGCGGGCAGTGGGCTTGTCAGTAAGTCTGGACGAACGGTTGGCGGCGTCTCGCCAAAGCCTGGGCACGAACGTCTTCTGGCTCCGGCCGCTGGTCCCGCCAGCCCCGCACACAGCGATTTCGTTTGGAACGGCGGTCCCGTCTTAACGTGCCCGCTGATGTACGCGACCTTCTGGGGACCTTCCTGGACCAGCAGTCCTTCCGGTCTGGCAGAAGCCGCGCGCCTCACTCAGTTTCTGCAGGACATCGTGAACAGCCAGTATATGAACGTGCTCAGCCAGTACCGGCGTGGGCAGTGGTCCCGGCACGGGCCTGTTCATGCAGGCTTCTTTTATCACCAATGTTGCCGCTAGCATCAGCGACACTGACATTCACCAAATCATTCAGGGTGCCATCAACTCCGGCGCCATCCCTGAGCCACCAGCCAACAATAAGACGCATTGCATCATCATCTATCTCGACTCGAGCATTGCCGTGAAGGACACGACGCTCGGTATCTCGATGTGCGAGCCCTCGGGCGACAATGCGTTCGGTTACCACTTCTTCTTCACCACGGCCAAAGGCAACTCCTGTTACTACTCGGTCATCCCCGCGCTCGACGACACCTGTCTGATCAACACCGGATCGGTGGAGGCGGCTGCTCCCTATCGCTCTCCCAGACTCAGGAGCAGAGACGTACGCAGGTCACCAGTCATGAGTTCGCGGAAATGGCGACCGACCCGGCTTTTCCATGTGGCTGGTTCGGCCCCTCCAGCGTCGAGAATGGCGACATTTGCAACGGGGAGGCCGATTCGATCACCGTTGGGGCCAACACGTGGGATGTGCAACGCACCTACAGCAAGACGGACGACATCGCCACCAACGGTGCTTCCTTCTGCCTGACAACTGCACCCAATCCCATTCCGAAGCTCAGTCCGGGACCCTCCGCCATCACGGCGGCTATGACGTCTGCACAGCATTTCGGACTCTACGAACCGTTCCTTCCCTTGCCCACCGTGTTCCACGACGCGAAGACTCGCCAGACGACATGGGACAATAAGGAAATCGAGCGGTACATGCGGCGCTTCTTCTATCCGTTGCATCCGGAACATATCATTGGCAATTTCGCCAACAACTTGCGGCAGTTTGCTGACGCACTCGACGCTGCAAAGAAGAAGTGACGGTTAGACAGACGCTCTACCCTGGCGCGGACGACCCCGGTCGGACGTGTCAGGGTCAGCGTTAACGTCTGGGCGCTGTCAGGCCTTTTTGGACCATTGAGGCCTGGACAATAAGAGACACTCCCGAGCCACGGGAGGAGGATCCCGATGCGCGAGGAAGGCAGCACAGATAGGACCCCCGAGAAGGTCGTCCAGGACATTCGGCGGAAGACGCGCCGCCGATTTTCCGCCGACTTTTCTACGTTCCAGGCCGCAGTCGGTTGACGGCGCTTTCGAGCGCGTCCAGTCGTGCGAACAACGGATTGCGCGCGAAATCGATGACGTCGTCTGTCTTGTAGTACATCGGCGACTCGTTGATGAGGAGCGCCTCGACCTCGGTCATGCGTCTCTCAACGTACGCACCCCACAGGCGCAGCCACACGATCACCTTGCTGACGATCTGGACGATGGCGAGCAACGCAATGGCAAACTTCCACGTATCGGCCGGCTCGAGGTGGAAGTAATTGACCGCCGCCCACGCCGCCACGGCAAGCGTAATGACCGGAGCGGTTCTCGACCAGTGCGCGTAGATGTCGATTTTCAGTTCGGCACGTCGCGATCGTTCCCATTCGTTCAGCTGCTCAATTCGCGAGCTGGGCATCGGGCCTCCAGGAGAGAGGCCGGCGAGACTACGTGCCAGGATGCAGGTAGGCGCGTCGGCAGGACTTCCTTCCTGACTGTACCTCGCTACCCTCTCCGATCACAGCAGGCTGTCGTGGCGATCACAGCAGGTTGTCGTTGGTGACGGTCGCGCCGCCGTTGATCTTCAGGACGATCGTGACGGTCTCCCCGTCCGTCGGCCGCGTCAAGCCGCTCGGATCGGCCGGTCGCGCTCGTGTCCCTCGCTCGCGTCGAATCACGCACTCGAGCGTGGGATCGCGGAGGTATCGCTCGGAACCGGCGATGAGACCCCGGATGCGTTCCTCGCCGAGTGGCGTGCCGTTGAGTGTGCTGATCATGATGAAATCACGTTCTTTGCCGGTACACTAACTACCATCCCATTGTGCGTTTGTACATCGGCGCGATCGTCTGGGCGTTGATCGCAGCCGCCGGGGCGGAAAAATCGGCGGCCGCGCCTGCACTTTGAGGCATTATCAACTGCCGCCTGACGCGGTCACAAGGAAGGACACGCCATGTCGCAGGTCGCCAACGTCGTCGCTCAACAGACCTTGCAGTTCGACGTCCCGGGAGCCGCCCAGAGCGTTACCCGCGTCTTTGTCACGACAGGCATCGCCCAATTCAGCCTCCAGGCCTTCTCGCAAAACGCCAATCAGACGCGCCAATCCGACAGCATCAAGCTCCTGGTCGATCCAGTGCTCGCGCCGGGTCAGTTCCGCAAGTCAACCGCGATGGTCTCGTTCGCGAACGTCCAACGCGGCTCTGTCGACGGTCGGTCGGAGAATTCAATTTCTGTTCGTGGTCAATTGACGACATTTCGTCCACCCTTGACGACGAATCCGGCAAGGTCGAATTGCGATTCGACGTGAGCGTCGTCACCCAGGGAACTCAGTCGAGCACGACGCTCCAGTCCGTGGCGTTTCAAGTGACCTCCATCGCGGCCCTGTGAGGCAGGCGCCGTCAAGCGCACGGCGCTGTGGCACGTTTCCTGAAAGATGGTGAGCGGACTCCCTGTGTTCTTCGCGTCGTGTCGCAAAAGAAACCGCGTCCTTTTCGCGGTCATGGTTGCTGCAATTCTGGTGGTCGGGAACGCGCCAGCGTTCGCCGACGATGATCAGTCGGTTGACACCGCCACGACCAGTCGCGGTAACCGCGACACGGAATCCGCGACGGCGTGGAAAGGCGCACTCGCGGACTCGCTGCGACTATTGGCGATCGAGCACACGACCCGCATCGCCTTTCAGGAAAAAACCCGCCGCGAGCTCACCGGCCCATTCGTCAGCGACTACCTGCGCTCCGTCAAATGGCCGAAAACGTGGAACGACGGCGACGCCTGGGGGGTCAACTACATCGGGCACCCGATTCATGGCGCCGCCTCCGGCTTCATCTGGCTCGACCACGAGACCGGCAGTCACGATGTGTCCATGGGATTTTCGCGCGAGTACTGGGCCAGCCGCGGGCGAGCCACCGCGTGGGCCGCGGGCTACAGCCTGCAGTTTGAATTCGGGCCGATCAGCGAGGCGTCCATCGGGAATGTCGGGATGAATCCCGCCACCACCGGCTGGGTCGATCACGTCGTGACCCCGGCCGGGGCGTTCGGGTTCATGCTCGCGGAAGATGTGCTCGATCGCTATCTGATCACGCGCATCGAAGGCTGGACCGACAGCAAGACGCTTCGTGTGCTCGCGCGCACGTTCCTCAACCCGAGCCGCACGCTCTCCAACGCCGCGCAGGGGCGGACGCTGTGGTATCGCATCGAGCGGCCGCTGCATTGAGCACGGCAATCGCCGCGCGGCTGCCTTCCGGCGCTCAGGGTTTCTGCACGCCGGCGTCTTTCATCGCTTCGATCCTGGCGAGATCCATGCCGGCCACCGCAGCCTTCAACTGATCGACATGCACGTCGCTGCTCTTGGCGGAAACCATGAAGCGGTCGCCGAGGATCATTTCGTATTCGTCGGTGCCGCCCTTCGATCGCTTCTCGTGGACCGTGCGTCCGTTGATCCTCTCGGTCTTTTCCGATCCGTACTCGTCTTCCCTGGCGCCCTGAATGCCGGCCCAGCTCGCCAGCCCCATCAGTCCGCTCGCGCCGCCGCTGTCGACGATCTCGAGCGTCACGCGCCTGGACGGCTCGCCGTATTTTGCTTCCGCCCTCGACACCATGAGGCCGCCGAATCCGGTCTTCTCCAGCGTGGGCGTGCCTTCGAGCTTCAGCCCGCCGAGCGACGCCGGAAGCAGCGTCTTCATCTGATCGATCGGCAGCGGATCGACGCGCCGCCCGCCGCCGAGAATGCGTGCCGAGACTCTGCATCGCGGCGGTCATCTGCGCGTTGGCATCGCCGCTCTTCTGCGCGGCTTCCATCTTCTTGTTGCTCTCGTCGACCGCCTTGCCGAACTCCTGCAGACGTCCGAGCGGACTGTTCTTGTCCACCGGCGTGTCAGCCGCCGCGCTTCCCGCCGCTCGAGGAACTCGAAGACGCCGTGCTGCCCGACAGGCCGGGGTTGGACGCGAGGATGCCGCTCGCGGTCAGGGCGCCGATGCCGGTCAACGCCACGGCCCAGAACCAGACCACGCTGACCACAATGACGGTGATGCAGGTGACGACGGTGTAGCCCAGCGCCTTGTCCGGCGGCGATTTCATCAGCACCGGCAGGCCGAGATAGAGCAGGTAGAGGCTGTAGAGCGCCAGCAAGCCGCCGATCACGCCGAGCGCCGGGACGACCTTGAGCAGACCGACGACGAGCGCGGGCGTGAACGAATAGACGGCCACCTTCAGCGCGCGCATGCCGTCTTTCTGCCCGCTGAACGTCGGCGCCAGCGCGTTGATGATGAACGCGCAGACCAGGATGCCGACAATCGTCATCACGAAGGAGAACACGCTGCCCCACAGGCCGAGCATGATCGGGATGCGCACGTACCCGGCGATGAAGGAGTTCTGGCCGATGATGCTCGCGCCGATGAATCCGGCGATGGCGCTGGCCGCCGCCAGCGGCGCCACGAAGCCGGTCAGCAGGCCGCCCGTGGTGCTGGGCTCTTCGGCGATGACCGGCCACTCGGTGGCAGGCGTGAGACAGATATTCCTGACCCGATCAAACAGGCTCATGGCTTCCTACTCCTTCGGGTGGGCCCGAGTGTAGCGCAATACGCTACGCTATTAGTGTGGGGGATCGGGAACAGACCGACGGCGCCGTCAAGGAGCGCGTCAAACCGAAAGAGAAGGAACAGGAGCCGGCGCTTTACAAGGTGCTCCTGCTCAACGACGACTACTCCACGATGGATTTTGTCGTCGAGGTCCTGGAATCGGTGTTCCAGAAATCGCCCGCCGAGGCGTACCGGATCATGATGGCGGTGCACCTCCAGGGCAAAGGACTGGCCGGCGTCTATCCGTGGGAAATCGCCGATACCAAAGTCGAAACCGTGAAATCCATGGCGCGCGAGGCCGGATACCCGCTGCGCGCCACAATTGAAGAAGCCTGATGTTTTCCACTGCCATGCAAGTCGTGCTGAACGTGGCGTACCGCGAGGCGCAGTCGCGTCGGCATGCCTATCTGACTCTCGAGCACCTGCTGTACGCCCTGCTCCACGATCCGGACGGCGAGCGGATCCTGCGCAGCTGCGGCGCCGACCCGGGCCAACTGCGGCGCGAGCTGGACGGCTACCTGCGCGACTCGATCGAGCAGTTTCCACGCGGCCGGAGCGGCGAGCCCGAACAGACGGCGGCCTTCCGGCGCACGCTCCAGACGGCGGTGCTCCACGTCCAGACGGCGCAGCGCGACGAGGCGGAAGCCGGCGACATCCTGGCGGCCATCCTTCAGCAGCCGCAGACGCACGCGGCGAAGCTCCTCGCATCGCAGGATGTGACGCGTCTCGACGTCCTCGAGTTCATTTCGCACGGCATTTCGAAGATCGCCGTCCGACGACCCCGACCCAGCAGCCCGACGCCGCGGCGGGCACCGGCGACGAAGGTTCCGCGACATCGCGCAATCCGCTGTCCGCCTACTGCGTCAACCTGACCGATCGCGCCCGCCAGGGGCTGCTCGACCCGCTGGTCGGCCGCGCCGACGAACTGCAGCGCACCATCGAAATCCTCTGCCGGCGCCGCAAGAACAATCCGGTCTTCGTGGGCGACCCGGGCGTCGGCAAGACCGCCATGGCCGAAGGGCTCGCCCAGCGTCTCATCGCCGACGACGTCCAGGACCAGCTCAAGGACGTGGAAGTCTTTGCGCTCGACACGGGCGCGCTGCTCGCCGGCACGCGCTTCCGCGGCGATTTCGAGGAGCGGTTCAAGGCGGTCGTGAACGCGCTGAGCCGCAAGGGCAAGAAGTCGATCCTGTTCATCGACGAAATCCACGCGACGGTCGGCGCCGGTGCGGTCTCGGGCGGCGCCATGGATCTCGCGACGCTGCTCAAACCGATCCTGACGGCCGGCGACCTGCGGGTCATCGGCTCGACGACGTTCGAGGAGTTCAAGCAGATCGAAAAGGATCGCGCGCTCGCCCGCCGTCTCCAGAAGATCGCGATCGATGAACCGTCGATCGAAGAGACGGTCAGGATCCTCGCGGGGCTGCGCAGCCGCTACGAGGAACACCACCGCGTCAAGTACGACGATGCGGCGCTCGAGGCGGCGGCCAGGCTGGCGTCCCGCCACCTCCGCGACTATCGCCTGCCGGACAGCGCCATCGATCTCATCGACGAAGCCGGCGCCGTCGTCCGGCTCGGCGCGCCCCGGACCGAAGGCAAGGAGACCGTGCCGGTCACGGTCGCAGACATCGAGCGCATCGTCGCTCGCATGGCGCGCATTCCGGCGCGGCAGGCATCCGCGTCCGACCGCGAGCGGCTGCGGACGCTGCAGGAATCACTCGAGCGCGTGGTGTTCGGCCAGACCGAGGCGGTTCACGCCGTGGCCCAGGCGATCAAGCGGTCGCGCGCCGGCTTGAGCCAGCCCGATCGCCCGGTCGGCTGCTTCCTGTTCACCGGACCAACCGGCGTCGGCAAGACGGAACTGGCCAAGCAGCTGGCGATTCACCTCGGCAACGAGTTCGTGCGGTTCGACATGAGCGAGTACATGGAGAAACACGCCGTGGCGCGCTTGATCGGCGCGCCGCCGGGATACGTCGGCTTCGAACAGGGCGGCCAGCTGGTGGACGCCGTGCGGACGCATCCCTACAGCGTGGTGCTCCTCGACGAAATCGAGAAGGCGCACGAGGACATCTACAACATCCTGCTGCAGGTGATGGACCATGCGGCGCTGACGGACAACACCGGGCGCAAGGCGGACTTCCGCAACGTCGTCCTCATCCTGACGTCGAACGCCGGGTCGCGCGAGATGAGCCAGAAGGCGCTTGGATTTGCCAGCGGGCCGACCCGCGACAACCAGGACGATTCCGCGCGCCGTATCGCCGCCAGCAAATCCAAGGCGGCGATCGAACGCGTGTTCACGCCGGAATTCAGGAACCGCCTGGATGCGATCGTCACGTTCAAGTCGCTGACCTTCGGGGTGATGGAAACCATCGTCGACAAGTTCGTCCTGCAGCTCGAAAGTCAGCTCAAGGACCGCCACGTCGCGATTACGCTCACCGAGGATGCGCGCGCCTGGCTGGCGAAGAAGGGCTACGACCCGATCTTCGGCGCGCGTCCGCTCGCGCGGGTGGTGCAGAAGGAAGTGCGCGATCCGCTGACCGATGAAATGCTCTTCGGAAAACTCGAACAGGGCGGCACCGTCACCATCAGCACGGCCGATGACGGACTGGCGTTCTCGTACGAGCCGCGATCGGCGCCCGACCGCGCGGAATAACGCGTCGCGCGGCTATTTCGGCGGTGCGACCGGGACGTAGCCGGTCAGGACGTACGCAAACAGCAGCGCCAGCACGCCCATCACGCACATCAGAATCACGCTGTGCTTGATCGTGAACCGGAACAGCCGGCTCTCGTCGTCCGCGGTCATCCCGGTGGCCGCGACGGCGACGGCAATGCTCTGCACCGAGATCATCTTCCCCATCACGCCCGCGGCTGAATTGACCGAGGCCATCAGGATCGGGCTGAAGCCGAGCGCGTTCGCCGTCACCACCTGCAGGTTGCCGAAGAGCGCGTTGGCCGATGTGTCGCTGCCGGTCAGGAAGACGCCCATCCATCCGACGACGGCGCTGAAGAACGGAAAGGCGCTTGCCGGTGGACGCCAGCGCCAGCCCCAGCGTTGACGTCATGCCGGAGTAGTTCATGAGATACGCCAGGCCCAGCATCGCGGCGACGGTGAGGATCGCGAACTTGAGTTGCGCGAACGTCGAGGTATAGGCCTTGACGACCCGTTCTGGCTTTACGCGGAGGAAGAGTGCCGTCGTGAGCGTCGCGAACAGGCAGGCCGTGCCGGCGGCGCTCAGCCAGTTGAACGTGAACACCGCGGCGTACGGCGCCGGCGCGGCGGTCACCGGCGGCACGCGCGTAATCTGGTTGTGCAGGCCGGGCACGTTCAAGCCGTTGAGGGTCCCGGCGTTCTTCGGGAGCCACGCCGGCAGCAGGCCGTTGGTCCAGCGATCGATCACGGCCTTGATCGACGGCGCGCCCCAGGCCAGCACGAAGATCACCAGCAGCAGATACGGCAGCCACGCGACGAACACTTCGCCGGCCGGATGACGCTTCATCGCCACGGTGACCGGACCATCGTCGTCGAGCCGCATGATGTTCTTCGGCTTCCACAACTTCAGCACGGCGACCATGACGAGGATGCAGGTCAGCGAGCTGACGATGTCGGTCAACTCCGCGCCGACGTAGTTGGACACGAAAAACTGCATGCCGGCGAACGAGATGCCGCACGCGGCAATGGCCGGGAAGATCTCGAGCGCCCGCTTGCGGCCGGCCATGACGACGATCAGGTACCCGGGAATGAAGACCGACACCATGGCGCACAGACGGCCGACCATCGAGCTCAACGCCTGCAACGGCAGCCCGGTCACGTTGGCGAGCGTGACGACCGGAATGCCGATCGACCCGAACGCGACCGGAGCGGTATTGGCGAGCAGGCAGATGCCCGCGGCGTAAAACGGATTGAATCCGAGGCCGGCCAGCATCGCGCCGGCCACCGCGACCGGCGCGCCGAACCCGGCGGCGCCCTCGATGAACGCGCCGAACGAAAAGGCGATGAAGATCGCCTGCAGCCGGCGATCGTCGGTCAGGCTGCCCACCGAATCCTTGATGATTTCGAACTTGCCGGTATCAACCGCCAGGCGATACAGCATGATCGAGCTGAAAACGACCCACGCGATGGGAAAGAGCCCGTAGGCGGCGCCGTAGAGCGTCGAGAGGATGGCCAGTTTCGCCGGCATCCCGTAGACGAGGAGCGACAGCACGAAGGCCGAGGCGAGCGCAGCCAGGGCGGACATCCACGACGGCTTCCGCAGGACCCCGAGCATCAGGAACAGGACGACGATGGGAATCGCCGCGAAGACTGCCGAGACTCCCAGGCTTCCACCGATCGGTGCGTAGTTGTGCTGCCACATGCGCTTGGCCCCGCTCCTCGAGCCCGGGAAGTTATACATGAAATACGATTCAAGGAATGGGCGATTCCAGTTCCGCAGCCTGAAGTCCGGCTCGACGTGTGGCTCGATGTGGCGTGTCTGTTCCGCACGCGATCCGAGGCGCAGAAGGCGTGCAAGAGCGGCAAGGTGGACGTCAATGGCCAAGGCGCCAAGCCGCATCGCACCGTGCGCGCCGGCGATGAAATCGTGATCAGCCGGCCGTTCGGTTCCAAGCAGCGGCTCGTCGTCCGGGCGACGGCCGACCGTCACGTTGCGAGGGCGCTCGCGAGGGAGCTGTACGAGGATCTGACGCCGAAACCGACGCCGGAAGAAATCGAAGCGCGGCGGGCCGAGCGGATGTTCCGCGCCGCGATGACGCCGCCTCGCGCGCCCGACAAGCGGGCCCGGCGCGCCCTGCGGAAGTTCAAAGAAGGCGGATAGAGCTCTACGCGGGACTCGGGGCTCGGGGCTCGGGCTACTTCTTGCGGCCGAACAGACCGGCGATGCGGCCGCCGATCGAGTGGAAGAACCCGCCGACCGCCCGCTGCGCGCGCTGCGAGACCGAGCCTTCGTGGATCGGCACAGAGCGCCGAGGGCTGGGAATCGCCTTCTTTGAAGTACTCGACGTACTTCGGACATCCGTCAACCGGCCGCTGATAGCTGACGCTGCACAGTTCGACGGTCTGGATCCCGTCGGGGACCGCAAACTCGGACGCCGGCCGCGCCGTCGCGGTCCGCTTCATGAAATCCGCCCAGATCGGCACGGCGACTCGCGCGGCATAGGCGTTCGGACCGATGGGTGCCGGCTGATCGAAGCCGACCCAGACGCCCGCCACGACGGAGCTCGAGAAACCGACGAACCACGCATCCCGGTAATCGTTGGTCGTGCCGGTCTTTCCGCCCACCGGACCGTGGACACCCAGGGTTCGCGCCGCGCTCCCGGTCCCGCGATCGACGACGTCCCGCAGCATGCTGACCATCTGAAACGCGACGTCCTCGGAAACGACCCGGCGCTGCTCCGGAGTGCTCGTGAACACTTCGGCATCGTCCTGGTCCGAGACCGACGTCATCCCGTGCGGCGTCACGAGCCGTCCGCCGCGCGGCAAACACCCGAACGCGGCTGTCAGCTCGAGCGGCGTCACTTCCCCGCTGCCGAGCGCGAGCGACGGCACGTCCGGCAGCTTGTCCAGGCCGGCATCCGACGCCAGCCGCAGCACCGGCGCCGAGCCGACGCGCTGCTGGAGATCGGCGGCGGCCGCGTTGTTCGACTCGACGAGCGCCGCGCGCAGCGTCAGCGCGTCGGCCTGCTCCGGGTGATCGGCATTCTTCGGCACCCATTCCGGATCGCCGGGAACGGACACGTTCGACAGGCCCGACAACACCGAGACCGGCGAGAAGCCGTGCGACAGCGCGGCCGCGTAGAGAATCGGCTTGAACGCCGATCCCGGCTGGCGCTTGCTGCGCGTCGCGCGGTTGAAGGTGCTGGCGGCGTAGTCGCCGCCGCCGACCATCGCCAGGATGTCGCCGGTCTGCGGATCGATCGCGACGAACGCCGCCTCGAGCCCGCGGGTATTGAGACGCTTCAGGCCGGCCGCGACCGCCTGCTCCGCCGCCGCCTGCACGTTCTTGTCGAACGTCGTGCGGATCTTCCAGTCCGGCGGGCTGTCGCCGCCGAACTCGTTGCGGAACTGCTGACGGAGATAATCGCGCGCCCAGCCGCTGGCGCCGACGCGAGCCTGCCGATACTGCTGGATGGCCGGGCGCACGAGGCGCGCCGCCTGTTCCTGCTCCGGCGTGATGAACCCCTCGGATCGCATCTGCGCCAGGACCACGTGGCTGCGCTCGAGCGCGCCGTCGTAGTTGGACCAGGGCGAGAGCGCGGACGGCGCGCGAATGAGCCCGGCGATCAGCGCGGCCTCCGGCAGCGTCACCGCGCGGGCCGGCTTGCGAAACAGGTGCTCTGACATCGCCTGAACGCCGTAGACGCCGGCGCTCAAATACACGCGGTTCAGATACAGCTCGAGAATCTGCGGCTTGGTCAGCTGCGACTTCCATCGTGAGGGCGATCGCCGCTTCCTTGCCTTTGCGCGCGAAGGTCCGCTTGTTGGACAGGAACAGCGTGCGCGCGAGCTGTTGCGTGAGCGTGCTGCCGCCTTCCGCCCGCTCGCCCGACCGCACGTCGCGTACGACCGCGCGCGCGATGCCGATCGGATCGATGCCGGGGTGGTAGTAGAAGCGTCGATCCTCCACGGCCACCACCGCGTGCTGCAGGTCGGCGGAAATCTGGTCGAGCGGAACGTCGTGCCGTTGTTCGTCGAGCCGGAACCACGGCGCGCCGTCGGCGTAGAGAAACATGGTGTCGCCGACGCCGCGCGTCAGTTGCTGCACGGCGCGGCTGTAGCGCGCCATCTGCCACAGGAGTGCAGCGCCCCCGACCACGGCGAGGGCGGCCACGAGCATACGCCGCCCTCCTCCACAACCGCCGCGATCCGGGCTTGCTCACCGGCGCGCCCTGCGGTGCATGTCCTTATCGACGTCGGACAGGAGCTGTTCGGCGTCAGTGTCGGTCTGCGTCGGCGCGTGCCGCTCCTGCCGCCGGGCGTAGAAGTAGGCCGCGCCGAAGATCACCACGATCAGGCCGAGCGACAGCCATTTCGGTATCTCGAACGAGAGGTAGTGCTCGGTGTGCAGGTACTCGATGAAGAGCTTGATGCCCACCCACGCGATGATGATGAAGGCGCCGTCCACGAGCGGCGGATAGCGTTCGACGATGGCGAGCAGCTGGCCGATGACCAGCCGCATCATGACGATGCCGAGAATGCCGCCGGTCAGGATCACCCAGATCTTCGGCGACATGGCGACGGCCACCAGAATGGAATCGATGGCGAACACGATGTCGGTCAGTTCCACTTTTACGACCGTCGCCCAGAACGCGGACAAGCCAAGCATGCCGCGCGCCGCCGGCGGCGTGCGCCGCGCCTCGGCTCCGCCGCGCTGAGTGAAATGATGCGCGGCCAGATACAGCAGGTAGCCGGCGCCGGCGAGCTTCACCCAGCCGAGCCGAATGAGGTACGCCGCGAGTATCGTGGCAATTGAGCGAAAGCCAAACGCGCCGAGAATGCCGTAGCGCAGCGCCTTCTTCTGGTCGTCCTTCGGCAGCCCGAGCACCAGAACCGCCAGAACCATGGCGTTGTCGGCGCTGAGGAGCCCCTCGAGCATGACCAGAAGGGCGATGGTGACGAAGTCGGCGGGATGAACGTCCTGAAAGAGCGAGAGAAAGGACACGCCTTGCCAGTATAGGTCGCCGCCCTTTACTCTGGATCCATCAATGGACTTCAAGGACTACTACTCAACGCTCGGCGTCGCCAAAACGGCCACTGATAAAGAAATCAAGCAGGCGTTCCGCAAGCTCGCGCGCAAGCACCATCCGGACGTCAATCAGGGTGACAAGTCCGCCGAATCGAAGTTCAAGGAAATCAACGAGGCGTACGAGGTGCTCGGCGATTCCGACAAGCGGAAGAAGTACGACGAGCTCGGCTCGAACTGGCGCGCGTACGAACAGGCCGGGCCGGGCGCCGGCGCGCCGCCGGGCTGGAACGTCGAATACGGCGGCGGCGGCGGACGATCGGGCGGCGGCGGATTCCGCACGATGACGCCGGAAGAGATGGAGAGCATGTTCGGAGACTCCGATCCGTTCTCCGATTTCTTCCACACCTTCTTCGGCGGCGGCGAGGGGCCGAGCGCCGGGTCGTCGGGGCGAAGCCGCGGACGCAGCCGGGCGCCGCGCCAGGGGCGCGACGTCGAACAGGAGATCGAGCTGCCGCTCGAAGATGCCTTCCGCGGCACGACGCGCCGTTTTTCGATCACGCACAACGGCGAGGCGCGCAACGTGGACGTCCGCATCCCGGCCGGCGTCGGCGACGGTTCGCGCGTCAGGATCGCCGGCGAGGGCGAATACGGGACATCGGGCGCCAAGGCCGGCGATCTCGTATCTCCGCATTCGTCTCGCGCCGCATCACAAGTACGAGCGCAAGGGCAAAGACCTGTACGAGCACGTGGGCGTCGCCTTGACGACCGCGGTGCTCGGCGGCGAGGCCGAGGTCGAAACGCTGAGCGGAAAAAAACTGCGCCTCAAAGTGCCGGCCGGCACGCAGACCGGTCAGGTGTTTCGCCTCAAGGGACACGGCATGCCCACGGTCAACAAGCCGGACCAGACTGGCGATCTTTATGCAACCGTCGACGTCCAGCTCCCGAAGGAACTGACGCCCGAACAGCGCAAGCACTTCGAAGCCCTGCTCGAGAGCGGACTCTAAACGCCGGAGACGCGATCCGTCATGAACATCAACAAGTACACCGAAAAGGCGCAGGAATCGCTGCAGGCGGCGCAACAGCTCGCCGAACAGCTGAGTCATGCCCAGGTCGAGCCTGAACATCTCCTCGCCGCCCTCGTCGAGCAGCGCGACGGCATCGTGCCGGAGATTCTCCGGAAGATGTCGGCCGATCCCGGCGAGCCTGGCGCGGGATATTCGCGAGCTGCTGGGGAAAATGTCGCAGGCCTATGGCGGCTCCCAGCCCGGCCTGTCGCCGCGCCTCCGCGCGGTGACCGACCTTGCCGAAGCCGAAGCGACCCGGCTGAAGGACGACTTCGTCAGCACCGAGCATCTCCTCATCGCGATCGCGACCGAAGGGGGCCGCGCCCCCGCCGCCTCGCCTGCTGGCTGACCGCGGGCTCACCCGCGACAAGATCTTCGCGGCGCTCACGAGCATCCGCGGCTCTCAGCGCGTCACCAGCCAGACCCCCGAAGGCACGTATCAGGCGCTCGAACGCTACGGCCGCGACCTGACCGAGCTCGCGCGCCGCGGCAAGCTGGACCCGGTCATCGGCCGCGACGAGGAGATCCGCCGCGTCATCCAGGTCCTCTCCCGCCGCACCAAGAACAACCCGGTCCTCATCGGCGAACCCGGCACCGGCAAGACCGCCATCGTCGAGGGGCTCGCCGGGCGCGTCGTGCGCGGCGACGTCCCCGAAGGCCTCAAGAACAAGCGCATCGTCGCGCTCGACATGGGCGCGCTGGTCGCCGGCGCGAAGTATCGCGGCGAATTCGAAGAGCGCCTGAAGGCCGTGCTCAAGGAGATCACGGACTCGGCCGGACAGGTCATCCTGTTCATCGACGAGCTCCACACGGTGGTCGGCGCGGGCGCGGCCGAAGGGTCGATGGACGCGTCGAACATGCTGAAGCCGATGCTCGCGCGCGGCGAGCTGCACACGGTCGGCGCGACGACGATCGACGAGTTCCGCAAATACATCGAGAAGGATGCGGCGCTCGAGCGCCGCTTTCAGACCGTGCTGGTGGACGAGCCGACGGTCGAAGACACGATCAGCATCCTGCGCGGCCTGCGCGAGCGCTACGAGGTCCATCACGGCGTCAAGATCAAGGACGCCGCGCTGGTGGCCGCCGCGGTCCTGTCGCATCGCTACATCGCCGACCGGTTTCTGCCCGACAAGGCGATCGATCTCGTGGACGAGGCCGCGGCGAAACTGCGGATGGAGATCGATTCCATGCCGGCGGAACTCGACGAAATCGAGCGGCGCATCATGCAGCTCGAGATCGAGCGCGAGGCGCTGCGCAAGGAGCGCGACAAGGCGTCGATCGAGCGGCTCGCCCGGCTGGAAAAGGAGCTCGCGGATCTCAAGGAAGAACGCGATCGCCTGGTCGCCCACTGGCAGCAGGAAAAGGATTTCATCCAGCGCGGACGGAAGCTCAAGGAGGAGCTCGAAACGGTCGGGCAGGACGTCGAGCGCGCGCAGCGCGCCGGCGACTACGCCGAAGGCATCAGAGCTCCAGTACGGCCGCGTTCCGGAGCTGGAAACGCAGATCAAGGAGGCGGAAGCGCGCCTCGCCTCGCTGCAGTCCGGCCACCGCATGCTGAAAGAAGAAGTGGACGAGGAAGACATCGCGGACGTGGTCAGCAAGTGGACCCACATTCCGGTCAGCCGGCTGATGGAAGGTGAAGTCCAGAAGCTGCTGAAAATGGAAGAGCGTCTCCACCACCGCGTCATCGGCCAGGACGAAGCGATCCGCGCCGTGTCGAACGCCATCCGCCGGGCACGCGCCGGCCTCCAGGACCCCAATCGCCCGCTCGGCAGCTTTCTCTTCATGGGCCCGACCGGCGTCGGCAAGACCGAGCTCGCCCGCGCGCTCGCCGAATTCCTGTTCGACGACGATCAGGCGATCGTGCGGATCGACATGTCCGAATACCAGGAGAAGCACACGGTCTCGCGGCTGATCGGCGCGCCGCCGGGATACGTGGGCTACGACGAGGCCGGTCAGCTCACCGAGGCGGTTCGCCGCCGGCCCTATGCCGTCGTGCTCTTCGACGAGGTCGAGAAGGCGCACCCCGAGGTCCTGAACGTCCTGCTCCAGCTCCTCGACGATGGCCGGTTGACCGACAGCAAGGGGCGGACGGTGGACTTCAAGAACACCGTCGTGATCATGACCTCCAACATCGGCAGCCAGTTCATCGCGGAGAGCGCCGTCGCCGATGCGGAACGCACGCGCGGGTCGGCGTCCGACGAAATCCCGGAAGGCACGCGCCGCGAAGTCATGGAGGCGCTGCGCGCTCACTTCCGGCCGGAATTCATCAACCGCATCGACGAGATCATCTTCTTCCACGCGCTGACCCGCGACCACATGAAGCACATCATCGACATCCAGCTCGCCGGTCTCGTGAAGCGCCTCGAGGAGCGGAAGATTCACGTCGAGCTGACCGAGGCGGCCAAGGAGCAGGTCGTGCGCGAAGGCTACGACCCGACCTACGGTGCCCGGCCGCTCAAGCGCACCATTCAAAAGCGAGTCCTGGATCCCCTGGCGCTCCGCGTCCTCGAAGGGCAATTCAGTGAAGGCGATGTCGTCCTCGTGGACGCCGGGGCGGATGGGCTGACGTTCGAAAAGGGAGTGTCCATCAAGGCATAATGGACTTGTGGCATCCACGAAACCGTCCCCCCGCCTGAAGCCGCGCGGCGGCGACCGCCGCCAGCGCACGTTCGGCGGACGGCCCGCATCGTCGCTCTGGTATGGCCTCGCCTTCCTGCTGCTGCTCGTCCTGGTGCAGGCCTATTACCTGACGCCGGCGGCCCGCACGGTTCCGTACAGCGAGTTCAAGGAGCTGGTGAAGCAAGGCGCGCTCGAAGAGGTCACGGTCGGGGATCAGTTCATTCGCGGCACGCTCAAAGCGCCGCCCGCCGACGACGCCAAACAATCCAAGCAGTTCGCGACGACGCGCGTTGACGACCCGAAGCTGACCGAAGAGCTCGAGGCGCACGGGGTCAAGTACAGCGGCGAAGTCGTCAACCGCTGGCTGCCCGAGCTTCTCAGCTGGATCATTCCCCTGCTCTTCATCGTCGGCATCTGGGGGTTCTTCTTCCGCCGCATGAGCGGCGCGGAAGGCGGCGTGATGTCCTTCGCGCGCAGCCGCGCCAAGGCGTACGCGGACGATGAAGTGAAGGTGCGGTTCACGGACGTCGCCGGCGTGGACGAAGCCAGGGAAGAGCTGAAGGAAATCGTCGAGTTCCTGAAGACCCCGAAGAAGTACACGAACCTCGGCGGACGCATTCCGAAGGGTGTGCTGCTCGTCGGGCCGCCGGGAACCGGCAAGACACTGCTCGCCCGCGCCGTGGCCGGCGAAGCGCACGTGCCCTTCTTCAGCCTGAGCGGCTCGGAGTTCGTGGAGATGTTCGTCGGCGTCGGCGCCGCGCGCATCCGCGATCTGTTCCAGCAGGCCGAAGCCAAGGCGCCGTGCATCGTGTTCATCGACGAGCTCGACGCGCTCGGCAAGGCGCGCGTGCAGAGCCCGATCGGCAGCCACGAAGAGCGCGAGCAGACGCTGAATCAGCTGCTCGCGGAAATGGACGGCTTCGACGGACGCAAGGGCGTCATCATCATGGCGGCGACCAACCGCCCCGAGGTCCTCGATCCGGCGCTCCTCCGCCCGGGCCGCTTCGATCGCCAGGTCCTGGTGGACAAGCCGGACGTGAAGGGCCGCGAAGAGATCCTGCAACATCCACACCAAGGGCGTCAAAGTTTCGGCTGACGTCAACTTGAAGGTCGTCGCGGCGCGGACCGCGGGCTTTGCCGGGGCCGATCTCGCGAACCTGGTCAACGAAGCGGCGCTGCTCGCGGCGCGCAACGATCAGGAGTCGGTCGGGCCGCGCGACTTCGACAACGCGATCGACCGGTTGATCGCCGGTCTCGAGAAGAAACGCGTGATGAGCGTGAAGGAGCGGCGGATCGTCGCCTATCACGAGTCAGGACACGCGATTGTCGCGACCGTGCTGCCGGGCCTCGATCCGGTCCACAAGATTTCGATCGTCCAGCGCGGCTTCGGCGCGCTCGGCTACACGATGCAGCTGCCGCTCGAGGATCGCTATCTGATGACGCGGCGCGACCTGGAAAGCCAGCTCGCCGTGCTGCTGGCCGGCCGCACGGCTGAAGAGATCGCGCTCGGCGAGATTTCGACCGGCGCGCAGAACGACCTCCAGCGCGCGACCGATCTCGCGCGCGCGATGGTCACCGAGTTCGGCATGAGCGACTCGCTGGGCGCCATCAACTACGACGGCAACAAGCGCGCGCGCTTCATGGACATCCCGCTCGGCCAGGAGCGCGGGCTGTACGGCGAAGACACCGCGCAGCAGATCGACGCCGAGATCAAGCGCATCCTCGGCGACGCGCACGCCACGGCGCGGCAGATCCTTCAGGAGAACCGCGACGAGCTCGAATCCATCACACACCGGCTGCTGGAGATTGAAGTGATGGAGGGTGACGAGTTGCGTCGGTTGCTTTCCAGAACGTCAACGCCAGCGCCGCTGTAGCCGTCTGCACGAGCATCACCAGCAGCACGCAGGCCGTCCACCCGCCCGACTCCCAGAACAGCGCCGGCAGCGCCCCGCCGACGCTGCCGCCGGCGTAATACGCGGTCGAATACAAGCCGACCGCGAGGCCGCGATCCTCGCTCGTCACCGTGCCGATGTAGCTGCTCGCGGTCGCCTGCGCGATGAACACGCCGGTGCCGACCAGCGCCAGCCCGATCACGATCAGCGCCAGCGGCGGCGTCAGCGTCAGCAGCGCGCCCAGGCCGCCGCCCGCCATCCCGATTGCCAGCGCGACACGATGACCGCGCGCGTCGATCCAGTGGCCCGCGAACGGCAGGATGATCGCGCCGACCAGGTAGACGACGAACAGCCAGCTGAGGGCCGCGGTCGTGAGATCGTAGGGCGGCGCGTTCAAATGAAATGTCACGTACGAGAACATCGCGACCTGCGTGAACAGCACGCAGAAGCCGACCAGGTCCGTGGCGATCAGCCGGCGATTCGACAGCAGTCTCGTGATCGAGCGCCCGTGACCGTGCGGCCTGGGCGCCGCGCGGCGTGATTCGGTCGGCAGGAACATCGCAAGCAACACCGCGGCGACGAGGTTCGCACACGCCAGCGCGACAAAGCCCGCCCGCCAGCTGAGATCGGCCGCCACCAGGCCGACCAGCGCCCGGCCGCAGAATCCGCCGATGACGGTGCCGCTCACGTACGCCGCGGTCGCGCGTCCGGCATGGGACGGCGGCCACTCGTCCTGAACGTAGGCGATGGTGATGGCGAAGATGCCGGGCGTCACGAGTCCCTGCGCAAATCGCCAGCCGATGAACTGATTGAGGCTGGTCGAGGTCGCCGCGAGCGCCGTCGCCGCCGTCAGCAGGAACGCGGATCCCACGATGACGCGCTTGCGGCCGATGAGATCGGCGAGGCGGCCGACGACCGGCGCCGCGACCGCAACCGCGATGGTCGTCGCGGTGATCGTCAGGCTGACGGCAAAGTGGCTCGCGTCGAACACCCGCATGAGGAGCGGGAGGAGCGGCTGGGTCGCGTAGAGATCGAGGAAGGCCGTAAAGCCGGCCAGAACGATCGGAAAGAGTCGAGGGCCGGCCGCCGCACCGCGACTACTTTCCGCCGGCATCCGCTAGGTTTCGATCGGGGTGGCCGATTCCCCGGCGATGAAGTTCACCGCGCGATGCGTGCCGTCGCAAAACGGCTTGCGGTGCGAATGGCCGCAGCGGCACAGCGAAAATGGGCGCTTCGGAATCTCGTAGAGGTTGCCGTTCCAGTCGACCAGCGTCACGTCGTCGCCCTCGACCAGATACGAACCGTTTTCCCTGACCTTGATTGTCGCCACCAGCTCACCCCATTTTCTGCATCGCCGCCAGGAAATCGGCGTTCGATTTGGTTTTTCCAAGCTTGTCGAGCAGCAGTTCCATCGCCTCGACCTGCGACAGCGGATTGAGCACCTTGCGCAGCACCCAGATGCGATTGAGATCGTCGCGCGGCAGCAGCAATTCTTCCTTGCGCGTGCCGCTCTTGAGGATGTCGATCGCCGGGAACACGCGCTTGTCCACCAGCTTGCGATCGAGGTGGATCTCCATGTTGCCGGTGCCCTTGAACTCCTCGAAGATGACATCGTCCATGCGGGACCCGGTGTCGATCAGCGCGGTCGCCATGATGGTCAGCGAGCCGCCCTCTTCGATGTTGCGCGCCGCGCCGAAAAACCGCTTCGGCTTCTGGAGCGCGTTCGAGTCGAGACCGCCAGAGAGGACCTTGCCTGACGGCGGGATGACCGTGTTGTAGGCGCGCGCCAGGCGGGTGATCGAGTCGAGCAGGATCAGCACGTCTTTCTTGTGCTCGACCAGGCGCTTCGCCTTCTCGATCACCATCTCGGCGACCTGCACGTGGCGCTGCGCCGGCTCGTCGAACGTGGAGGAAATGACCTCGCCGTCCACCGAGCGCTGCATGTCGGTCACTTCTTCGGGCCGCTCGTCGATGAGCAGCACGATCAGGTAGACCTCGGGATGATTGGCCGAGACCGACTGCGCGATGCTCTGCAGCAGCATCGTCTTGCCGGTGCGCGGCGGCGCGACGATGACCCCGCGCTGTCCCTTGCCGATCGGCGTCATGAGATCCATGACACGCCCGGCGAGCTGCTCCGGGGTCGTTTCGAGCCGAAACCGTTCCTGCGGATAGAGCGGCGTCAGGTTCTCGAAGAACAGCTTTTCGCGCGCCTGGTCCGGCGCCTCGAAGTTGACCGCTTCGACCTTGATGAGCGCGAAGTACCGCTCCCCTTCCTTGGGCGAGCGAATCTGCCCGGACACCGTGTCGCCGGTCTGCAGATCGAACTTGCGGATCTGCGACGGCGAGACGTAGATGTCGTCGGGGCCAGGCAGGTAGTTGTAGTCGGGCGCGCGCAGGAAGCCGAAGCCGTCGGGCAGCACTTCGAGAACGCCCTCGGAGAAGATGAAGCCGCTCTGTTCGGTCTGCGCCTTGAGGATCTGGAAAATCAGATCCTGCTTGCGCATGCCGGTCGCGCCCGCGACGTTCTTGTCCTTGGCGATCTGGGTCAGCTTCTGGATGCTGAGATCCTTGAGATCGGTGATCTTGAGCGAGTCGGGCGGCCGCCCTTTCGGCGCTTCGGCAACGGCAGGCGGCGCTTCCGCGGCGGATGCCGGCGCGGCCGGTGTGTCGGTCGGTGGAGGATCGCCGCCGTTGGCGGTGCGGCTGGGAGCGTGACGTTTGGGATTGTTGGCCATTCAGCGAACCGGCTGTGCGTGGGGAGCGTGCCTGGCGACGAATTCCAGCAGACGCCGGCTGCCTTCGCGCAGGTTATCCATGGACGTGGCGTACGACAGGCGAACGAATCCCGGCGCGTCGAACGCTTCGCCGGGCGTGACCGCGACCCGGACCTCGTCGAGGAGCGCCTGGGCGAAGTCGGTGGTCGTCGCGAAGCCGCCGGATGCCAGGCATTCGCTGACGTCGGGAAACAGGTAGAACGCGCCGCCCGGCTTGACGCACCGGATGCGCGGGTCGGCGGTGAGCCACGCGTGCAGCGCGTCGCGGCGCCGGCGATACTCGTCGAGCATCTGCGTCACCGGCTCCTGCGAACCGGTCAGCGCTTCGACGACCGCTTTCTGCGTGATCGATGAGACGTTCGAGGTCGCGTGACTCTGCAAGGCGTGTTGCGCCGCAATCGCATCGGCCGGTCCGATCGACCAGCCGCAGCGCCATCCCGTCATCGCGTACGCCTTCGAGGCCGAGCCGCAGACGACCGAGAGATCGGGACTGTGCTTCTGCAGGACCGCCGGCAGATTGTGCGGCACCGGATCGTAGATCAGCTTTTCGTAGCACAGATCCAGAACCAGCCAGATGCCGCGGCGGGCGGTCTCCTGCGCGAGCCGCGCCAGTTCCTCTTCCGAAATCAGCGCGCCGGTCGGATTGCACGGCGAGTTGATGATGACGCCTCTCGTCCGCGGCGTGATCGCGCGGATGAACGGCTCCGCCGCGATGCCAAATCCGTCGGCGGCGGTCGTGCGCACCAGCACCGGCGTCGCCTCGGCGAGCTTCACCTGTTCGGTGAGGGTCGGCCAGTACGGCGCGTGCGTGATGACTTCGTCGCCAGGCCCGAAGAGCGTCAGCGCCGCGTTGAACAGCGCCTGCTTGCCGCCGGCGCACGTGATGACCTGGTTGTCCTGGTACTCCACGCCGTAGTCGAGACGGTAGCGATCGACGATCGCCCGTTTCAGATCGGCGGTGCCGCCGACCGGCGTGTATTTCGAGAAATGCTGATCGATCGCCTGCTTGGCGGCGACGTTGATCGCCTCGGGCGTGCCGAAATCGGGCTCGCCGGCGCCGAAGTCGATCACCGCGACGCCTTCGCGGCGAAGCCGATCGACCGTCGCCGTCACTTTCATGGTCGGCGAGCTGGCGATGCGCGCGGTGCGATCCGCGAGGCGGGTCATCTCGATGTCACTTTCCGTGAGTCACTTTCTGGCGGAGGCGCTCTTCGACCGTGTCAGGGACGAGGCCATGGACGCGGCCACCGAGCGAGAAGACTTCCTTGATCAGGCGGGAGCTGATGTACGAGTACCTGCTCCGCCGGCATCATGAAAACGGTCTCGATCTTACCATTGAGGCGGCGGTTCATCAGCGCCATCTGGAACTCGTACTCGAAGTCGGAAACCGCCCGCAGGCCGCGCACGATGACCTGCGCCTGGCGCCGCTCGACGTAGTCCACCAGCAGGCCGTCGAAGGTGTCGACCTCGACGTTCGGCAGATTCCGGAACACCGTCCGCGCAATATCGAGACGCTCCTCGACGCTGAAGAGCGGCGACTTCTCGGCGTTCACCAGGATCGCGACGATGATGCGATCGAAGAGGCGGGCGCCGCGTTCGATGATATCGACGTGGCCGTTGGTCAACGGATCGAAGGTGCCCGGGTAGACGGCTAGTGTTGACATGTGTAAAAGGCCAGCGCGCTGTCGCCGGATCGCAGATCGCGGGTCCGCGAGCAGGCGCCCTTCGTGGTCCGGCACCGCGACGCGTCGCGCGTGCTCGAGAACCACCCAGCCATCCGGCGCCACCAGCAGGTCGGCGCCCGCCAGGCTCTCCGCCGGCGACAACTCGTACGGCGGATCGAGAAGGATCAAATCGAACGGCACGAATGGGGAACTGGTTGCGAGCGTCCTGAACGCCCGCGCGGCGTTCGACGGCAGCATACTATAGCCGCTTTCGATTCCACACGACGCCAGGTTGGCCGTGATGAGCTCGAGGGCCCGGCGGTCCGACTCGACAAACGTCACATGTGCCGCGCCGCGGCTGATCGCCTCGATGCCGACGGCCCCGGTCCCGGCATAGCCGTCCAGCACGCGCGCCCCGGCCACTCGCGGCGCCAGGACGTTGAACAGCGTCTCGCGCAGCTTGTCGGACGTGGGCCGCAGCCCGTCCCAGGTCGGCGTTTTCAGTTTCCGGCCCTTCAGAGAGCCCGCGATTACACGCATCCGATATCGCTCCTATCCCGTCAACTTTTTTTCACTGGCGGCGGGGCCCCACCCCCGCCGCGAACTGACGCCGATACTCGCGCTCGGATTTGCTTGTCCTCGCGCTCGTATGGCCGCAGGCGCTCTCGTTCCACTCAGCCCAACGCCTAGCCAATTTCAATCAGCCGAAAGCGCGATTCCCAGTTGCCGATCAATTTCACCAGATCGGCCGGCGCCGGCGGCGACGCTTCGAGCCAGGCGGCGGCCTCGTGCTGCGCGACGCCGAGCAGCGCATGGTCCCGCATCAGATCCACCAGCCGGAACGTCGGGACGCCGGCCTGGCGCGTGCCGAAGAAATCGCCGGGCCCGCGCAGCGCGAGGTCGCGCTCGGCGATCTCGAAACCGTCGCCGGTCTCGGTCATCGCCTTGAGGCGTGCCCGCGCTTCGTCCGACAGCGGCGACTGATACACCAGGCAGCAGTACGACTGGTGCGCGCTCCGGCCCACCCGGCCGCGCAGCTGGTGCAGCTGCGACAGCCCGAACCGCTCGGCGTGCTCCACCAGCATGACCGTCGCGTTCGGCACGTCGATCCCGACTTCCACGACGGTCGTGGACACGAGCACCTGCAATTCGCCGGCGGCGAACGCCTTCATGACGCGGTCTTTCGCGTCGGCTTTCAGGCGGCCGTGCAGGAGCCCGACGCGGTATTGCGGAAAGACTTCCTGCTGCAGATGGTCGGCCATCTCGGTCGCCGCTTTCAGATCGATCTTCGCCGACTCCTCCACCAGCGGGTAGATGACGTACGCCTGGTGTCCCGCGTCGACCTCGCGGCGGATGACGCCGTGAATCTCGTCGCGCCGTGACTCGGGCTTCGCGATCGTCGTGATGGGCAGGCGTCCCGGCGGGCGATCGCGAATGATCGATGTGTCCAGATCGCCGTACAGAGTCAGCGCCAGCGTCCGCGGAATCGGCGTCGCGGTCATCACGAGGACGTCCGGGTGCCAGCCCTTCTCCCGCAAGCGTCGCCCGCTGCAGGACGCCGAAGCGATGCTGCTCGTCGATCACCACGAGACCAAGCCGGTGAAAGGCGACGTCTCCCTGCACCAGCGCGTGCGTGCCGACGACCAGGTGGATCGAGCCGGCCTCGATCTCGGCCAGCTGCGCACGCCGCGCCGCCGCACCGGTCGCACCGGTCAGCAGGGCGACCCTGAAACGCGACGCCTGCAGCAGCTTGGAGATGCTGAGGAAGTGCTGCTCGGCCAGAATCTCGGTCGGCGCCATGAACGCGACCTGCAGGCCATTTTCCATCGCGACCAGCGCCGCCAGCAGCGCGACGATGGTCTTCCCTGCCCCGACGTCGCCCTGGAGCAGGCGATTCATCGGCTGCGGCCGCTGCAGGTCGTCCACGATTTCCTTGAGCGCCGTGCGCTGGCCCGGCGTCAACTTGAACGGCAGCACGCGGCGCGCGGAATCGCGGATCCGATCGTCCACGTGAATCATGGTCGGCCTTCGACTTCCGCGGACGCCGATCGCCGTCTCGCCATCACGCCGAGCTGAAAGAGAAACGCTTCCTCGAAGATCAGCCGCTGCTGCGCCGGCGTGGCGAAGCGATTGAGCGCGTCGACGTCGCTGTCCGATGGCGGAAAGTGCGCGGTCATCAGCGCGGCCAGCCGCGCCGGAAATCCATGGCGGACCCGGATGCTCTCGGGCAGCGGATCGGGAATGTCGGCGGTGAGTTGATGCAACGCGTCGTGGACGAGACGGCGCTGAATCTTCGGCGTCATCGTCCCGGATTTTTCGTAAACCGGCACGATCCGGCCGGTGTGCACGGTCTCGCCGTCCTCGTCGTCCAGGATCTCGTACTGCGGGTTGGTCAGCTGCAGGCCGCCTTGCGCGCGCATCTCGATGGGGCCGAACAGCACGACATGCTGGCCGGGCGTGAAGACGTCGCGGAGAAACGGCTGATTGAGCCACGTGACGCGCAGACCGCCCGTGTCGTCGCTGACCAGCGCTTCGAAGATCTTGAAGCCGGGACGCCGGGTCGAACGGAGCCCGCAGTGCACGATGCGCCCGCTCACCGAGGCATTCTGCCCGGGCTTCAGCGAGGCAATCGGCTGCAGGCGGCTGCGATCCTCATAGCGGAGCGGGAACCGGTACAGCAGATCTTCGACGGTGGTCAGTCCGGCCCGGGCGAGATCGGCAGCACGGCGGGGCCCGACGCCCTTCAGAAACTGCAGCGGCGTCGTCAGCACATCCACAGGAGCGTGGGTCAATTGTACTCACGGTGGTGCGGGGTGCGTGAGGTGCGGGGTGCGAGGTGCTGTGCAAAGTGCGGGATGCCGACGGTTGCGGCGACCGCGCACCTCGACCAGCTTAGAACTGATTCTTCTGCTGCCGGTTCGCCTGCCGGGCGCGCATCAGCAGCTCCATCTTGCGCCGCTCCATCTGTTCCTCGAGGAGCCGGAACCGGGCCTGCTGGTGGACGTCGAGCACCTGGTCGACCGCGTCGATCGCCGCCGCCACGTCGACCGCCGTTCGCTGATCGAGATCGGCGATCGACTTCAGCGTCGCGCGCAACTGGTCATCGGATCCGTCCTGCTGCGACAGCCGGCGCAGTTCCTGGAGCATGCGGCCGCGCTGCATCTGGCCGCGGCGGCGGACGTCCTGCAGCGCCTTGACGCGCACGAGGAACTTCGGCGAACTGGTCGTCGCTCAGATGCAGATCCTGCTGCGCCTGCATCACGACGTACGCGTCGAAGAGCCGCTGGATCTCGGCCGGCGTCACCGCCGCCTCGTCAGCGGGCGCGGCGCCCTGCGCCGGCGCCTGCCCTCGTCCGGGGCGCGCCTGCGCGAATGCCGTCGGCGGAGCACGCCGCCACGCACACCACCCACAGGGCGAACGCGACGCATCAGCGGCGCACATCGGATCTTCACGGTCGCCATCTCCTCCTACGCTCCGGGCGCGGACATGGCTTCACGCAGCAACCGCCGCAGTTCGACGCGCTCCGCGTCGCTCAGATCCGCCAGGACCACATCGGAAGCGCCGACCGGAACGGTCAGGCCATCGTCGACCGCCGCATCCCAGTCGAGCCCGTCCGCAAGATCGGTCAGCAGGCTGAGCGAGGGATCGTCGGTCACGACGTCGGCCGGCGCGGCCATCGGCGGCAGGCGTCAGCGTGACGGTTGTCGCCGGAACGATTGCCGGTTCTCATGCTCACCGCCATCGCCAGCACCGCGGCGGCGCCAATCAGACCGAGGCTTCCCGCCAGCACGCGCGCGTTGAGCACACGCGTCCACGGCGCCGGGCGCTCGACGTCCTCGGCCACCGCCGTCCGGACCCGCGCCGACAGGTGATCCCAGAAGAGCGGCGACGGTTCGGGCATCTCCGCGCTGACCGCCACCGCCATCATCTCGCGCAGGTCCGCCAGCTGGCGGCGGCACTCGCCGCACTCGGCGAGATGCGAGCGCCGACGACTCGGGCCGCGTCCCTTCCGCGATATCGATCAGCAGATCGGGCGGCAGATGCCTCATGCCAGCCCGGCTCCTTCGCCCAGCAGCCGCTTCAGGTTCTGCAGCGCGTGAAACACGTTGGCCTTGACGGCGCCGACCGAGCTGCCGAGCGCGTCCGCGATCTCCTGGTGCGACATGTCGTGATACATCCGCAGGATCAGCGCGGCGCGCTGCTTGCGCGGCAGCTGCGTGATCGCGGCGCGGACCTGCACCGCGCGCTCGCCGCGCAGCACGCGTTCGCGAGGCGACTCGCTGCGTTCGTCGATGAACTGCCGCGCGTCGATCGGCTCGCTCTGCGGCGTCTTGAGCGCTGACCCGGTTCAGGCAGACGTTCACGCCGATCCGGTACAGCCACGTGCCGAGCGACGAATTTCCTTTGAAGTTGCGCAAGCCACGGTAGGCGCGCAGGAGGACGTCCTGCGTCAAATCGCTCGCGTCCTCGTGGTTGCCGACGAACCGGTAGCACAGCTGATACAGCGTCCGGCGATGACGCTCGACGATGAGATCGAAGGCGCCGGACTGGCCGGCCAGGCAGGCCGCCACGAGGTCGGCCTCGCTCAGCATCGCGAGCGACGGATCCGCGACCGGAGGTGCGTCGTCTCCGGCCACCGTCAGTTTCCACGCCCGGATCTGGTGTGCCTGCAAGCGTCCACGCCGTCGAAGAAGCCATGCCTTCAATACCTTAGACCGAAGCGTCCCCGAAAGGTTACGCCCGGCGCCGGCGTCAGCGCCGCGCGATCACGACGTAGTCCATCCAGGAAAAGAGCAGGCGGTTCAGCTTGTCGGCGTGCGCGTTGAGCGCGACGGTGAGCTGGGCGACGGAACCCGCGCCATCGGCAGGATTTACGGGATCGACGCGATCGAGCTTCTCCTGCTCGGACACCGGTTCGCGGAACTGCACGTCGACGCTGCGTGAACCCGCTGGCCTGGACCAGGTGTCGCAGCGTGTCGGGGTGCAGCGGCTGGCGATGGGTCAGATCGCGGATGTAGGTGTCGAAGAACGCCTTCCAGCAGGCCGGGTTGATCGTCTCGAGCACGAGCGGCGCGCCGGGCCGCATCTTGTGAAACGCCGACTCGAGAAACTGGGCGAGATAGGCCGGCGCGAAGTGCTCGACCACCTGAATCGCAACGAGCCCGCCGATGCTGCCGTCCGCCTGACGTTCGAGGAACGACAGCGCATCGCCTTGTTCGGCGGCCAGCCCGCGCGACCGGCACAACTCCACCATCGCCGGGTTGACGTCCACGCCGCGCGCCGTCACGCCGCGTTCCGCGAGCAGCGCCAGCAGCTCGCCGCGGCCGCAGCCGATGTCCACGACGTCCGACGCCGTCGCGAGCAGCGGCACGTAGTCCTCGACGCGCCGCCTGATCGTCTTCCTGCGATCCGCGGAACTCGTCCTCGAACGCCACGTAGGTGACCGAATCCACCGCGCCGCTGAAGACCGGCGCCGAGCGTGGCGCCGCGGACTCGGTCGAGGCCACCGCGCCGCGGCTCGCGACATCGCGCTTGAGCGCGAGCAGCCGCTGCTCGGTCAGCGCGAGACGCTGGCGGATCTCCGGTCCGCCGAGGCTCCGGTCCTTCGTGTCCACGTAGCCGGTGATCGTCTGCAGCTACTGGATCAGCAGCGACTCGAACCGCACCAGCGCCTGCAGCTCCCGGCCGACCGCATCGATCAGCGCCGCCATCGACCTGGCCGATTCGCGGTGACTGGCGGCGTTGCGATTCAGGTGATCGACGAGCGCCGCATTGAAGCGCTGCTGCGTTTCGAGCGACGGGCCGACCATGCGCCAGACGAGACGCCGCAGCCGTCCCTTGACCGAGCTGTCGAACGCAGGCGGACCGTCCGGCAGGATGTTCCAGGCGGCGTTGACCTCCGCCAGGCGCGACGTGTCGTACTCCGGCGGCGCCGCCGGGAGAACCGGGACGGACTGCAGCGCGTGATCGACGGCCGTCAGCGCGTCGTTGTACAGGCGGTCGGCGGCCGCGCGTTCGCGTTCGAGGCGCGCCAGCAGATCTTCGATGGTCTGGTCGTCGGTCACAGGCGCTTATGAATCTAGCATCGACTGCGGCCGGGCCATCAACAGGTCGCTCGACCTCGGCGCGGGTCGGCATCGCGCCGCGCGCGCCGAGCCCGCGGCAGTTGAGCGCGGCGACGGCATTCGCGTAGGTCAGCGCGTCCTCGACATCGCCGTCGGGCGCGAGCAGGCAACCGGCCGCGAACCCGCCGCGGAACGCGTCGCCCGCGCCGGTGCTGTCGAGGCAGTCCACGGCAAAGCCGCGCGTGCGGATCTCGCGGCCGCCGCACCGCGCAAGGCTGCCCTCCTCGCCGAGCGTCATGCACACGAGCGGCGAGGCGAATTCCCTGGCGATCGCCTCGAGCGCGCGCCCGGGGCTGTCGTAGCCGGTCAGCTCGCCCGGGAAGTCCTGCGCGGCAATCACGGCGTCGATCTCCGCCAGCAGATCGGCGATGCCGGGGCGAACCCGCTCGACGTCGACGATCGTGGTGATGCCGGCGCGCCGGGCATAGCGCGCGGCCTGGGTCGCCGCCGCCGTCTCGTAGCAATCCACGATCAGCATCCGGCCCGATTCGACCGCCGCCTGCGGGACTTCCGCGGCCGACATCGTCAGATCCGGATGCCGGTCCCAGAGCACCGTGCGCTCACCCGTCCGCGCGTCCACCAGGATCACGGCAAACTGGTTCGTCGCCCCTCGGCACCGTTCTCGCCGCGCTGACATCGACCCCTTCGCCAGTCAGGCTCTCGCGCCCGATGCGGCCGAAATCGTCATCGCCAAAGCTTCCGATGTAGCGCGCCTGCCAGCCGAGCCGCGCGCACACGGCGGCGGCCGTCGCCATTTGCCCGCCGGGCAGACGCGCGAACCGCTGCAGCCGCTGCTTCGTGTTGGAGACGGGAAATTCTGCGACGACCGTGACCAGATCGAGGCTATTCAATCCGAGCGTGACGACGTCGAACGCTCTGGATCGCGCGGCGGGAACCTCAAACGGGATGCGCACCGGTGACGATCGTAGCTGGAAACGCCATAGAGCGGATGCTAAGATGCGCCCGCTAGTGAACTCGATGGTGCACCGTGTGCCAGCTCGGTCATGATGGCTTTTGCTCTACGGCGTTCCACGTTCTGGCTTCTCGGTTTCCTGCTTGCTGTCGGGGCGTTCGTCCGTTTCCGCGCGCTGGATTTCGGTCTGCCCCACACCCAGGCGCGCCCCGACGAAACGGCGATCATCGATCCGGTTCGCACGCTGCTCACCGGGCACCTGCCGCACTTCTACGACTATCCGTGGCTGTTTCTCTGGATTCTCGCGCTCGCGTATCTCGGCTACTTCGTGTGGGGCGCGATCGCCGGCTGGTTTCACACGGTCGCCGACATGCTCGCGACGTGGCCGACTCACTACGAACCGTTCTTTCTGATCCCCCGGGCGATTTCCGCGGCTGCCGGCACCCTCACCATCCTGGTCGTCTACCGGCTGGGGCGGCAGATTCGTGACGACGCCACGGGCCTCGTCGCCGCGCTCTTCCTGACGTTCTCGTTCATGCACGTGCGCGGCTCGCACTTCGGCACCACCGACGTGGTCATGACGCTGCTGATCCTCGGCGCCGTCACGCTGCTGCTGGACGCGCATCGGACGCGGAAGCCGGTCGACCTTCGCCGCCGCGGGCGTCGTCGCCGGACTCGCCGCCGCCACGAAGTACAACGGCGTCGTGCTGGCCGTTCCCATGATCGCGAGCCATCTGCTGACCGTGTGGGACGCGCCGGTGGACGGCCGGCGCGCGGCGTGGCTCGACCCGCGGATTGCGATTTTCGGCGGCGCGTTCCTCGTCGCCTTTGCGATCGGCGTGCCGTTCGTCGTCGTCGATCAGGCGCGATTTCTCGACGCCATGCGCGAGCTCGCGCACGCCCTTCGCACCGGCGACGTGAACCTCGAAACGTCCAACGGCTGGTGGCATCACCTGGTCTTTTCGCTGCGCTACGGCATGGGGCTGCCGATGCTGACCGCTGGGATTGGTCGGCGCGGTGGTCATGTTCTGGCGCGATACGCGGAACGCCGTGCTGCTGCTGTCGTTCCCGATCGCCTACTACGTCGCTCGCCGGCAGCCTGAAGCTGCTGTTCTTTCGCTACGTGATTCCGGTCGTGCCGTTCCTGTGCGTGACCGCCGCGTATCTGGTCTGCTGGGGCGTTTCCGAAGCAGTGGCCCGCCTGCAGACCCGCCGCGAGCCCTCGGCGTTCGTGCCGGCGATCGCCACGGCCCTGGTCGCGCTCGCGATCGTGTGGACCGGCGCCGCGCGCACGCTCGCCTTCGATCGGATCATGGCGAAGACCGACAGCCGCGTGCTGGTCGCCGACTGGTTCGAGAAGAACGTACCGCCGGGCAGCACCGTCGTTCAGAGCGGGTCGGTTTACGGGCGCGCCCGATTTCCCGGCGCGCTCGGTTACCGCGAATGGCGATGGGACGGCGGCCGGCGGGTCTTCCTGCTCGGCAACAAGCGCCTGTCCGCGAAAGACGCGCCGGAGTGGATCGTCATGCAGGACTCGCCGCTGCCGAGCGGCAACCAGGAAATCCTGACCGATCTCGTCAAGGATCGTTACGAGCTCGTCTCGGCGATTCCAGGCCTTTTCGGCGTCGAGCGATCTCGTCTACGATCAGCAGGACATGTTCTTCGTGCCGTTCTCGGGATTCGAGCACGTCGTCCGGCCGGGACCGAACTTCTCGGTGTTCAAGCGGAAGGATGCCGCCACTGACGGTGACGCGCGATCCCAGACGCACTGACGCGAACGCGGCGCCGTCCAGCCTTCGCTTCGCCCCGTCGTCGCCAGCCTCGCCCTCTTCCTCGGTCTGGCGATTCTGCACACCTGGCCGCTCGCCACGGCGCCGGGAACCCTCTCACGCAACGACAACGGCGACGCGGTGCTGCACGAGTGGATTCTCGCGTGGGTGGCGCATCAACTCGTCGCCAACCCGCTGCACCTGTTCGACGCGAACATCTTTTTCCCTGAGCGACAGACGCTCGCCTATTCCGATCACCTGTTCGTGCAGTCGCTGCTCGGCGCGCCGCTGCTGTGGGCCGGCGCCAGCCCGGTGCTCGTGCACAACCTGGTCCTCATCGCCGGATTTGCGCTCACCGGATGGACGACCTCCCTGGTTCTCAAGAAATGGACCGACAGCTGGCCCGCGGCGATTGTCAGCGGATCGCTGGTCGCGTTCAACGCGTTCTCGCTGACGCGCCTGCCGCAACTCCAGGATCTGCACCTCGAGTTCTTTCCGCTCGCGCTCTACGCTCTCGATCGCCTGCTGACGAATCCGACGACGCGCGCGGCCGCTGGGCCTTGCCGTGGCGTTCGTCCTGCAGTCGCTGACCGGTACCTATCTGATGGTGTTCACGCTGCTCTCGCTCGTGGCCGCGACGCTGTCGCGTCCGCGCGAGTGGATCGGCGCGCGCTTTCAGCCGTTCGCGTGGCGCCTGGCGGTCGCCGCCGGGGCCGCGGCGTTGGTGCTGCTGCCGTTTCTCCTGCCGTACTACCGGGCAAGCGAAGCGGTCGGTCTCGGGCGATCGCTCGAGGAGACGGCCCGATACTCGGCCGAATTCACCGACTACCTGGCGGCGCCCGGCCGCATCTACTTCGAATGGTTCGGGAAGCGATTTTTTCAGGGTGACGCGCTGTTTCCCGGCATCACGGCGTTGCTGCTCGCCGGCGCCGGGATCGCCATGGGCGGATGGCGCGATCGGCGCGCGCGCATGGTGCTCGCCCTCGGCGTCGTCGCATTCGCCATGTCCTTCGGCCCGGCGTTTCCACCCTACCGCTGGCTCTATCGGGTATTCCCGCTGCTCACGGGCATCCGCGGCGCGGTGCGGTACGGTCAGTTCACGCTCGCCGCGATCGGCATCCTCGCCGGATTTGGTGTGGCGGCGTGCGAACGGCGCCTGCCGGCGAAATGGGTGACGGCCTTTGCCGTGCTGGTGTTCGCGACGGCGCACGCCGAAGCGCTGCGGGCACCGCTCTTCTACTCCGAGTATCGCGGCATCCCGCCGATCTACGACGCCTTCAACGAAATCAGCCACAGCGCAGCGGTCGTGTGGCTGCCGTTTCCACGGTCGCCGCAATTCCACCTGAACGCGCCGTACATGCTTTTCAACACGCGCACGTTCAACCCGATGCTGAACGGCTACTCAGGCTTCAAGCCGCCGAGTTACTACCAGCACGCGGACGCGCTCGCACCATTCCCGGATGATGCGTCGATCCAGTACCTGCAGAACCTCGGCGTGACGGTCATCGTCCTTGACACGCGCAACATACGGCCTGCGAACCTTGAGCATATCGACGCGTTTCCGCAACTGTCGCTCGTGAAGACCGACGGCGTGACGCGAATCTATCTACTGGCAGCAGACCAACAGGCGCGGCTGCGAACGGCCATCGAGCGTATCGCGAGATCCTGAACTTCGGTCATCGGGTCATCGGGTCAATGCAATGACCGATGCGAGTTCGAGCCAAGTCCGGACGTGTTGACCTTCGCCTTTCTTTTGCGTATAGTTCGCCTCGCGTCAGGAGGTGAATGGCCGATGCTCCCGCTCACGAAACGGCAGCGCGAAATCCTGGACTACCTCAACGAATTCATCCAGCAGCACGGCTACGCCCCCAGTCTCGAAGAAATTGGCCGCCGTTTCGGCCTCTCTTCGCTGGCCACCGTGCACAAGCACCTGACCAATCTCCAGGACAAAGGCTTCATCAAGCGCGCCTGGAACCGCAGCCGCTCGGTCGAAATGGTGCCGACCCGAACCGGGGGACGCGCCATCGAATTGCCGATGCTGGGCTACGTGGCGGCGGGCCTGCCCATCGAGGCAGTCGCCTCGAATGAGACGATCGCCGTGCCGGAAGATCTCGTCGGCAAGCGCGACACCTACGTCCTCCGCGTCCGCGGCGATTCGATGATCGACGAACAGATTCGCGACGGCGATTTCGTCGTCGTCGAGGATCGGAAATCGGCGGACAACGGCGAGATGGTCATCGCGCTGGTGCGCGGCACCGATGTCACGCTGAAGAAGTTCTACCGGGACCCGGGCGGACGCATTCGACTGCAGCCGGCGAACGCCGCGATGCAGCCGATTTTCGTCGAGCCGGATCAGGTCCAGATTCAGGGCGTGGTCGTCGGCGTGATGCGGAAGTACTAGCGGCGCAGCCGCCGCACCGCCCTGCTAGTATCTGGGCATGTCTGATCAGCCCAAGCAAATCAATTTCACGATCGTGCCGGCCGACGATGCGGCCGACACGCCGTCGACCCGGACGTACGCAAACTTCTGCGCGATCGCGCATACGCCCTTCGATTTCACGCTCACGTTCTGCGAGGTGATGCCGCTTTCCGAGAAAGAAATCCGCGAAGCCGAGTCCGATCACGTCGTGCACGCGCCGGTGCGTGTGAAGGTCGTCGTGCCGGTCCAGTTCGTGCCCAACCTCATCTCCGCCCTGCAGGAACACTGGCGCGTGTTTTCCGAGTCCTATACGAACGTCGGCTGGAACAAGGGCCAGGGTCCCGTTCATTGAGACCGTGAAGACCGCGAAACAGACGCAAGCGATCCTCGACAAGCTCGAGTCGCAACATCCGGACGCTGACACCGAACTCCATTACACGACGCCGTTCGAGCTGCTCGTGGCGACCATGCTCTCCGCGCAGTCAACGGATCAGCGCGTGAACATGGTCACGCCGGCGCTGTTCAAGCGATATCCGAATGCGCGGGCGCTCGCGAAAGCCACGACCGCGGAGCTCGAGCCGCAGATCCTGACCACCGGTTTCTTCCGCGCAGAAATCGAAGGCGCTCCTCTCGATGGCGAACGCGCTCGTGGACAACCACGGCGGCGAGGTCCCCGCCGACATGGAGGCGCTGACGGCGCTCTCAGGCGTCGGCCGGAAGACCGCGAACGTCGTCCTCGGCCATGCCCTCGGCGTACCCGGGCTGCCCGTCGATCGGCATGTGCTCCGCGTGTCGAACCGGATCGGCATCGCGGAGGGAGACGATGCGGTCAAGGTCGAGGCGCAATTGTGCCGCCTCCTGCCGCCGGCGCGCTGGACGCGCGCCTCGGACACGCTGATTCTGCACGGCCGGCGGATCTGCCGGCCGAAACCGCTCTGCGACCAGTGCGCCGTGCAGGACGACTGCGATTACTTCCACGCCGCGCGCCGGCCTGCTCCATCGCGTGCGGCGAAGAAACCGGCAAGCGACCGCGGCGATGACGCGGGAGGAGTTCGAGCGCCAGGTGACCGGCGCCCTGGCGACGATCCCGCGGCGGTTCAAGAAAGCGATGCAGCAACCTCGCCATCGTCGTCGAGGACGAGCCGTCGCGCGACCTGCTCAGGGAACTCGACATCGATCCACCCGACACGCTGTTCGGCCTCTACCAGGGCACGCCGCTGACCGAGCGCCGCTGGGACTACGGCAACGTGCTCCCCGACCGCATCCTGCTCTTCAAGGGGCCGCACGAGCGCGAAGCCGAGCGACGACGACGACCTGGTGGCGTCGATTGCCGAGACGCTCATCCACGAAATCGGCCACTACTTCGGATTGAGCGAGGACGAAATCGAGGAAATCGAAGAGCGCTACTGGCGCGGCCAGGAAGACCCTGAACGACGATGACGAGTAGGCCCGGGGCCTTTCCGCGGGCGCGGAAACGTTTCGGTCAGCACTTCCTGGAGCCGGTCTGGGCGGAAAAAGTCGTGCGCGCGATCGCGCCCGGCCGCGACGAGACGTTTCTCGAAATCGGCCCGGGCCGCGGCGCGATCACCGGCGCTCCTCAGTCAGCGCGCGCGGACGGTCGCTGGCCTTCGAAATCGACCGCGACCTGGCGTCCCTCCTGCGCGATGCCGCGACGCCCAATGTTCACGTCATCGAAGGCGATTTCCTGGAGGCGCGAGCCGACGACGTCCGCCGCGCGCTGGAAGCCGTCGCGCCCGCCGGCACGCCGCTCCGCGTCGCCGGCAACCTGCCCTACAACGTCGCCTCGCCGATCCTCTTCAAGCTGATCGAACTCGCCGGCGAAGGCCTGCCGCTCGTCGACGCGACGGTCATGCTGCAGCGCGAGGTCGCCGTGCGCCTGGCGGCGTCGCCGGGGACGAAGGACTACGGCGTCCTGACCATTCTCATCGGTCACCGGGCGCGCGTCGAGCGTCTGCTGCAGTTGCCCGCCGGGGCGTTCCGGCCGGCGCCCAAGGTGCAGTCCGCGATCGTCCGGCTGACGTTTCACCCGCCCGCACCACCGGTCCGAAGCCCTGCCGTTTTCGCGGCGCTGACCCAGGCGATCTTCACCCGGCGCCGGAAAACGCTGGCGAATGCCCTGCTCGCCTACACGCCCGGCCTCGCCAGGCGGTCTCGGCGAACGTGATCGAGGCGGCCGGGATCGACCCGCAGCGGCGGCCCGAGACGCTTTCGATCCCCGAGGTCGCGCACCTCTCCGACCTCATTGCCGCCCGCGGCTGACGTCTTCGGTCCGCTGATACCCCAGCCGGCAGCTATGCTATAGTTTCCGCTGCTATCTCGTTCACCCGACACGTGTTGTCGGCGAACCCGCCCCCGATTTTTCAGGCTCTCCCAGTAGCCTGATTGAGCCGCCGACCGGCGGCTCCCGCAACCGCATACGCCCCGCCAGGGACGCTCGTGGTGGCGGTGTCTCTCTTTCACAATCGAATGCTCGAAGTGGTACCACTCGGCGGAGTCGGCGAGTTCGGCATGAACATGATGGCGCTCACCTGGGGCGACACGACGATCGTCGTGGACGCCGGCGTCATGTTCCCGGATTCCGATCTGCTCGGCGTGGACCGGATTATTCCGGACCTGAGTTATTTCCAGCAGAAAGGGCGCGCCGCCGCGCTCGTGCTGACGCACGGCCACGAGGATCACATCGGCGGTGTGCCGCACGTCCTGTCGCGTCGTCGACGGTCCGATCTACGCGACGCCGCTGACGCTGGCGCTGGTCGAACCGAAACTGCGCGAGCACGGCCTCGACGACGTGGTGCTGCATCCGGTGCGGCCGCGGGAGCGCGTCGCGGGTCGGCCCGTTCGAGATCGAGTTCATTCGCGTGACGCACAGCATGCCGGACTGCGTCGCGCTGGCGATTCACACGCCCGATCGGCACGATCGTTCACACGGGCGATTTCAAGATCGACCAGACGCCGATCGACGGCGAGCACTTCGACGTTCACCGGTTCGCCGAGCTCGGCCAGCAGGGCGTGCTGGCGCTGTTCGCCGACAGCACCAACATCGATCGCCGCGGCTTCACCGGTTCGGAAACCGAGGTCGTTGACGCCTTCGACGAAATCTTCACCACCGCCGAGGGGCGCATCATCGTCGCGGCGTTTGCGTCGAGCATCTACCGGATGCAGATCGTGGTGAACCTGGCGGCGCAGTTCGATCGCAAGGTCGCGTTCGTCGGGCGCGGCATGATCGAGAACTCGCAGATCGCCCAGCGCCTCGGCTACCTGCACATCCCGGCCGGCCTGCAGATTCGCGATTCCGACGTGCCGAACTATCCGGCGCAGGATCGTGCTCTGCCTCTGCACCGGATCGCAGGGCGAGCCGATGTCGGCGCTCTCGCGCATCGCCATCGACGACCATCGTCACGTCAAGCTCGCGCCGGAGGACACCGTCGTCCTCTCCGCGCGGTCGATCCCCGGCAACGAGAAGGCGATCGGCCGCGTGATCAATCACGTCGCGCGGCGCGGCGCCACCGTGATCCACGAGGGCATCAAGCACGTGCACGTCTCCGGCCACGGCAGCGAAGAAGAGCTGAAGCTGATGCTGACGCTCGTCCGCCCGAAGTACTTCATCCCGGTCCACGGCGAGTACCGGCAGCTGGCGCAGCACGCGCGCGTCGCGGGCCGGGTGTTTGCCGGACGCGATCCGCAAGCCGGAAATCCTGCTGATCGAAAACGGCGACATCGTGCACATGGACGCGAACAGCGCGCAGGTGGCCGGCAAGGCGCCGGTCGGCCGCATCCTGATCGACGGCACGCGGACCGGCGAAATCGGCGACGAGGTGCTGCGCGATCGGCGCCACCTCGCCGAGGACGGGCTCGTGGTGCCGGTGGTCGCGATCAACAAGCAGACCGGCGCGCTCGAAGGCGTGCCCGACATCATCACGCGCGGCTTCGTCATGGAAAACAGCGAAGCGCTGCTCGCCGACGGCGCGCGGGTGCATCAGCGAGGTGATCGATCAGGCGACGGTCGAAGAGCGGACCGACCAGGGGATCATCAAGGAAAAACTGCGCGTCGAACTGCGCCGCTTCTTCCGCAAGCGTTCAGGCCGCCGGCCGTTCGTGCTGCCGGTGATCATGGAGATTTGAGACGTGAAGGGATCGACCGTTTCTCGCCGGGTCAGGGAATTCGTCGGCGTCGCGCTCTTCGCGGCGGCGCTCATCTGGATCATCTCGCTCGGCAGTTACGAGCCTGACGACCCGGTCTGGTTCTTCAGCGCCGGACTGCACGCCGCGCCGGCCAATTTCGCGGGACGCGTCGGCGCGTTCCTCGCGGAGCTGTCCTTCCAGCTCGCCGGCTACGCCGCCTACATGATCCCCGCGGTCATGGTCGTCGTCGGCTGGCACTACTTCTGGTGCCGCCAGGTGGACGCCGCGGGCACGAAGATCGCCGGCGCCACGCTGCTGTTCTCGTGCATCAGCACGTTCCTCAGTCTCGTGGTCGGCACGATCACGGTATCGGGCAAGCCGTTCCGCGCCGGCGGTTATCTCGGCCAATGGCTCGCCGCGGAGATTGTCGGAGTACCTGAATCGCACCGGATCGATCATCGTCATCATGACGATGATCTTCCTGGCGATCATCATGTCGACGCAGTTCTCCTTCGGCCGGTTCTTCGGCGCGCTGTTCCGCCTGCTGCGGGATGGCGGCGGTCACGCGTTCGAGGCGTTCGGCAAGTGGCGCGAGGATCGCCGCAAGGAAAAACAGCGGCGCGAAGTGATCGCCAAGCACGCGAAGAAAGGCGCGACGGCGCCGGAGATCAAGGTCGCCGGCGCAGCGCCGGCGCCGGCCGCCAAGCCGCGCGCCGCGGCGCGAGGAAGAACAGCCGGCAGCGGCGGCGCCAGTGGCCGCGCGCCCGGTCGCGCCGCCAAACCGCCCAAGGTGACCATGCCCGCTCCGCCGCTGCCGCTGTCGGATCCGGAGCCGGCGGCCAAGGCGCCCGCCGAGCGGCGCAAAGGCGACTACGCGCTGCCGCCGCTGGCGCTGCTCGACGCGCCGAAGACCGAGCGCAAGATCGACGAGCGCGAGCTGATGGACGGCGCGCGCCTGCTCGAGGAGAAGTGCCGCGAGTTCTCGGTCGAAGGCTCGGTCGTCCAGATCCATCCGGGTCCGGTGGTGACCACGTTCGAATTCAAGCCGGACGCCGGCGTGAAGTACTCGAAGATCACCGGGCTGGCCGACGACCTCTGCCTCGCGATGCGCGCCGAGTCGGTCCTGATCGACCGGATCCCGGGAAAATCCACCGTCGGCATCCAGATTCCGAATCATCTCCGCGAGCAGATCTCGCTGCGCGAACTGCTCGAGTCCGAGCTGTATCGGCGATCCACCTCGAAGCTGACGCTGACGCTCGGCAAGACGATCCACGGCGAGCCGTACGTCGCCGACCTGGCGACGATGCCCCACCTGCTGATTGCCGGCTCCACCGGCACCGGCAAGTCGGTCGGCATCAATTCGATGCTGACGAGCGTGCTCTACCGGGCGACGCCGGACGATGTCCGGCTGATCATGATCGACCCCAAGCGCCTGGAGCTCGGAATGTACGAGGACATTCCGCACCTCCTGACGCCGGTCGTGGTCGATCCGAAGCAGGCCGCGAACGCGCTGCGCTGGGCGGTGCGCGAAATGGAAGAGCGCTACAAGACGCTCGCCGCCGAAGGCGTTCGCAACATCGAGCAGTACAACCGCAACGTGCAGCAGATGGTGACCGAGAAGCGGACGCCGAAAAACGGCGAGTACGCGAAGCCGCTGCCCTTCATCATCGTGCTGATCGACGAACTGGCCGACCTGATGATGGTGGCGAGCAACGAGGTCGAGCAGTCGATCTGCCGGCTCGCCCAGATGGCGCGCGCCGTCGGCATCCACCTGATTCTCGCCACGCAGCGGCCGTCCGTGGACGTCATCACCGGCCTCATCAAGGCGAACATGCCGTCGCGGATTTCGTTCCGCGTGTCGTCGAAGACCGACTCGCGCACGATTCTCGACGCCAACGGCGCCGAACAGCTGCTCGGCAAGGGCGACATGCTCTTCCTGCCGCCGGCCTCGTCGCGCTTCATCCGCCTGCACGGCCCCTACATCTCGGAACAGGAGAGCGCGCGGCTCGCGAGCTTCCTGCGGAAGCAGGGCAAGCCGACCTACGACGAAACGATCACCGCCGAGGAGAAGAGCACCACCGACGGCATCGAGATGGAAAAGGACGATCTCTACGACGAGGCCGCGCGCATCGTCGTCCAGAGCGGACAGGCGTCGATTTCGTACCTGCAGCGCCGGCTGCGCGTCGGCTTCAGCCGCGCCGCCCGCCTGGTGGACATGATGGAGATGGAAGGGCTGGTCTCGCCGGCGGCGGGCGGAAAAGCGCGCGAAGTGCTGGTCGACAAGGGGTATTTCGACGAGGTGGACGCCCAACTGCGATGACGCGGATCGTTCTCGCGCATGGCTCTCGGCCTGCTGATTTCTGCCGTCGTGGCGGAGTCGGCCGGAGTGCGCGCGCAGAATCCCCCGCCGCCGCCGCCCGCTCCAGCGGCAACGACATCCCCGGCGTCCGGAACCCCCGACACGCTCTTCGCCGATGCGAGCGCGAAGGAAGCGGCCGTGCGCAAGGCGCTCGCGGCATCGTCTCCGCCAGGCGACGCTCCTGAAAGCGGTCCGCACGGTGGTCGCGCGACTACGAAAACGTGGTCCGCCGCTATCCCGCGAGCGGCTATTGCGACGATGCGCTGTGGCGAGCGGCCCTGTTGTCGCGCGACGCGTTCGCGGAGTTCGGCGACGCCGCACGAGCAGTCGGCCGGCATCCGCCTGCTGCAGCGCGCTGCAGACCGGATATCCGACCAGCAAGTTCGCCAGGCAGGCTCCGGCGGAGATCAGCCTCCTGCGGGCGGCGACTCCCGCGGCCGCGCCCGTGCTGACGCCCGCGCCTCCACCCGCCGCAGTTGCCGCACCGGTTCAGCCGACGCCACGCTCCCGCGCCAGCGTCGACGCCACAGTGCCGACCACAGCGACCCCGGGGCCCTCAGCGGCCGCAGCGATCGCGGCGGCCAGCGGTCGGTGTCGGCGTCCGCGTCGAAGGTCGCCACCATCAAGGACATTCGCCGGGCGGTCATGCGGCGACACGGTGCGGATCATCATCGAGCTCGACAGGAAGTGTCGTTTCATGACGAGCGGCTCGAGAATCCCGCGCGGGTCTTCGTCGATCTGCCCGCGACGCGCGCCATCGACCGCTTGAAGGATCAGACGATTCGATTCGATGGCGATGCCGATTTGGTCCGCCAGGTTCGCATCGGGCGGCACCCGAACGAGACGACGCGCGTCGTGCTCGAGGCAGCGGGCATCTCGAGCTACAGCGTCTACCCGCTCTACAGCCCGTACCGCCTGGTCATCGATTGCTTGCGGGCCACCGCCTCGGCGCCGCAGGTCACGGAATCAGCCGCGCCGGCGGTGCGGCCCGCTCCTCCGCCAGCCGTCGCTGCGGCACGGCCCGTGACTCCCGCTCCGGCGCCCATTCCGACTCCCGCTCCTCCTGCAGCCCTGCCGGCGGCGTCGCCGGCTCCGGCGCGAACCCCGCCGGCGGTTTCAACGACGGGACGGGCGCCCGCGCCTCCGCAACTATTGGTGGCGCTGCGGTTCAGCACGTCGCTGCAGTCGTATCCGTTCGCATCGCCCATTGCGACCGCCGCGATCGCCGAGGCATTCAGCGATGCGGCGACCGCCGCTGCCCGCAGCCCGCGTGGCGCCGGTCGCGACATCAGCGCCGCCGGCTGCCGCCCGCTGGAGCGGCGTCGCGCAACCTGACCGGCGGACTCTCGATCGCCCGTCAACTCGGCCTCGGCGTCTCGCGCATCGTCATCGATCCGGGCCATGGCGGTCACGATCCTGGCACGAAGGGCGGCGGATCGAACGAGGCCGACCTCGTGCTCGACGTGGCGCTGCGCCTCGAGAAACTGCTCGCAGAAGACGTCGGGCATGGACGTCGTGCTCACCCGCCGCGACGATAGTTACGTGTCGCTGCAGGAGCGGACGGCGATCGCCAACCGCGAGGGCGCGGATCTCTTCCTCTCGATCCACGCGAACGCCAACAGCAGCGTCGGACGTGCACGGCATCGAGACCTACTTCCTCAACTTCGCGAGCAACCTGGGCGCCGCCGCCGTGGCCGCGCGCGAGAACGCCGCGTCCGGCCAGAGCATGGGCGAGCTGCCCGATGTCGTGAAGACCATCGCGCTCAACAACAAGCTGGATGAGTCGCGCGATTTCGCGACGCTACGTGCAGCGCGAGATGGTCAGCCGTCTGCAGGCCGGCCAACAAGGACCTGAAGGATCTCGGCGTGAAGCAGGCGCCGTTCGTGGTCCTGATCGGCGCGGCGATGCCGAGCGTCCTGGCGGAAATTTCGTTCATGACCAACAGCCAGGATGCGCGGCTGCTGAAGAGCTGCCGCCTACCGCCAGCGAATTGCCGAGGCGCTGTTCGAGGGGATCCGGAAGTATCAATCGACGCTCGGGCCGGCGTCGGCCACCGCCCAGCGTTCTCAGCCCTGACAGCGTCGTTTCAGCGTGGACGACGTTCAGAGAATGTGCTGATCGCGGGTTTCGCTCGGATCCGCGACGTCGAGGCCGGTGCGGGAGCGCGACCAGAACAGCAGCGACGGCAAAGATCGCGGCCAGGGCAAACGCGAGCAGGATCAGCGCTCCTGACAGTCCGAGCGCGCCGATCAGCACATCCGCCAGACCGGTCGGGTCTCCGCTTTTCGGCGGCGCAATATCTGACGATGATCGGCGCCGCTGGCTGCTGCTGAAGCCACATGGCTTCATTCTCTCACCGCCGCAGTTACTTCCAAGCGGCGGATGTGAACGCCAGTTCCGCCAGCGTGCGGACCGCGACGCCGCTCGCGCCTTTCGGCACGTACGGCCGCGATTCTTCCGCCCAGGCGGTGCCCGCGATGTCGAGGTGCGCCCACGGCAGACCGCCGGTGAACTCCTTCAGGAACAGCGCCGCGGTGATCGACCCCGCCGGGACGGCCGCCGGTGTTCGTGAAGTCGGCGATCTCGCTCTTGAGCTGATCGCAGTACTCCTCGAAGATCGGCAGCGGCCACATCCGATCGCCGGCGCGATCGCCGACGCGGCGCACGTGCTCCACCCACCAGTCGGGCGTCCCGAAGATGCCGGTGGTCAGTTTGCCGAGCGCGACGACGATGGCGCCGGTCAGCGTCGCGACGTCGACGAGATGCGTCGCGCCGAGCTTTCGCGCGTACCACAAGCCGTCGCCGAGAATCAGCCGCCCTTCGGCGTCGGTGTTGATCACCTCGACGGTCTTGCCTTCCGCGCTCTTCAGGATGTCGCCGGGCTTGACGGCGCGGCCGCCCGGCATGTTCTCCGTCGTCGGCACGACGCCGATGACGCGAATCGGCGCGCCGAGCATCGCGATCGCGCGCATCGCGCACGCCACCGCGGCGCCGCCCGCCATGTCGTCCTTCATCCGGTCCATGCCGTCGGCCGGCTTGATCGAAATGCCGCCGGTGTCGAACGTGATGCCCTTTGCCGACCAGGCCGAGCACCGGCCCGCCTGGCGCGGCGCCGGGCGGATCGTGCCGGAACACCATCAGGCGCGGCGGCTCGCTGCTGCCGCGGGCGACGCCGAGCAGCAGCCCCATGCCGAGCGCCTCGATCTGCTTCTCGTCGAGGATCTCGACCGCCGCGCCGCCGCTCGCTGACGATGTTCGACGCGCGGTCCGCGAACTCGCGCGGCGTCAGCGTGTTGCCCGGCTCGTTCGCCAGCTCGCGCGCGAGGTTGCTGCACTCGCCGAGCATCCGCCCGCGCGCGACCGCCGCCTTCCAATCGACGCGGCGCTCTCCGGCGACGAATCCGCGATCGTGCCCGATGGCGAGCGCCAGCCGCGGCGCCGGTCCAATGCCGGCCTCGGCGGTCTTGTAGGACCCGCCGTCGAACTCGGCGAGCGTCAGCCCTTCGGCCGCGCTCTGGAAGAATCCGGCGACGTCGACATCGCCGGACGGATCCGGCAGCGCCGGGACGAACGAGAAGCGCCAGGCTGGCCGCCCGGCGCTGCCGCGCCGCCAGTGCGCCGGCGGCCGCGCGGTCTTTCGCGCGAGATCGGGCGTGAACGCTTCCTCGCGTCCGGCGCCGATGAACAGGACGCGGCGCGCCTTCCAGCGCACGTTCGACCAGCGGCGTGACGAAGAGATCGAACGGCCGGGCCACGAATTCCCGTGACGCGAGCGCCCGCGCCAGCTCGCCGCCGGTCGCCTGATCCAATTCGCCGAAGTTCGTCGAGGCCTCTCGCCTCGAACCACGGGACCACGAGCAGATCGGCGTCGATCGCAGCCAGCGGAGCGGCAGAGCATCGGAATCGACTGGAGCTTGGCTCGCAGATGACATCGCGGACATTATCCCTGAAGCGCGTTCGACGCGCGACCATCGCCGCGTTACAATGTGTGCAATCGGAGACCTATTCGGGCGATGACGATGGCGATGACAGTCGCGAAGACGCCGGCCGGCCGCTCAGCCGTCGTCCTGGTCGCATGCGTCGTTGCTGCGGGCACCGGCGTCGTGCTGGCCGCGCAGAAATCGACAAGGACGAAGGACGGACGCCAAGCGGCCGAAGCTCACGCTGCGCGCGCAGCCGACGGTCGGCGTCGCGCCCGCGCGCGTCGTCCTCACCGCCGAACTGACCGGCGGCGCCGACGACTTCGAGGAGTTCTACTGCCCGAGCGATCGAATGGGAGTGGGGCGACGACACGAGCTCGGAGTCGACGCTCGACTGCGAGCCGTACGAAGCCGGCAAGAGCCAGATCAAGCGGCGCTTCACCGTCGAGCACACGTTCCGCCGCGACGGCATGTACAAGGTCTACTTCCACATGAAGCGCAAGGACAAGATTCCTCGGGTCGGCGGCCATCGTGGTGCAGGTCCAGCCCGGCGCTCGCGGACCGTCCGACTAACGCGCCCGAGTATCTCAGCCGGCTCGACCGTCAGCGCAATTTCTCGAACCGTCCCGCTCGATCAACCGAAACAGCTCGCGCCTCGCCCGCGCCATGCTCGACGATCAGATAGACCGCGTCCGGATACGCCGCTTCGGCGATATCGGTCGCGCGACGGATAGCGCGCGCCGAGTGCGGATGCGAGTGGTAGAAGCCGACGACGTCGCGGCCCTGCGCTCGCGCGCGTCGCGCCTGGCGTCGATGTGGTCGCGCGGATCGATCAGATAACGCGATCGGCGCGATCGGCGAGGTTGCTGCGCGCGAACGGCCTCGATGATCGCGGTCGTCCGATGCCGACGCAGCACTCCGCAGCACTCCCGCGGATGCGTCCTCTCGCGCATGCGCGAGCACGTCCGTCGAGCACGGCGCGGGCGATGATCACGTCACGACGCGGCGTCGACCACCATCGCGATCCCCATGCCGCCGCCGATGCACAGCGACGCGACGCCGTAGCGCAGCTGCCGCGCCCGCAGCGCGTAGATGAGCGTCGTCAGCACCCGCGCGCCGCTCGCGCCGATCGGATGGCCGAGCGCGATCGCGCCGCCGTTGACGTTGACCTGCGCCGGGTCGATGCCGAGCTCGCGCACGACCGCGACCGACTGCGCGGCGAACGCCTCGTTCAGCTCGAACAGATCGATGTCGTCGATCGTCAGGCCGGCGCGCTCGAGCGCCTTGCGCACCGCGGGGACCGGCCCGATGCCCATGATCTTCGGATCGACGCCGGTCGACGCGTACGACAGGATTCGCGCCAGCGGCGGCGTGCCCAGCGACCGGGCCTTCTCGCTCGGTCACGACCACCAGCGCGGCCGCGCCGTCGTTGATGCCCGAGGCGTTGCCGGCCGTGACCGTGCCGTCCTTCTTGAACGCCGGCTTCAGCGCCGCCAGCTTCTCGACCGTCGTGCCGGCGCGCGGATATTCGTCGACCTCGACGACGACCGGCTCGCCCTTCTTCTGCGGGATCGTCGACCGGGACGATCTCCGCCTCGAAAGCTGCCGTCCTGCGATCGCCGCGACCGGCCCGGCGCTGGCTCTCGGCGGCGAACGCGTCCTGATCGGCGCGCGACACGTTGTAGCGGCTCGCGACCTCTTCGGCCGTGATGCCCATGTGGCACGCGTTGATCGCGCAGGTCAGCCCTTCGCTGAGCATCGAGTCGATCGCCTCGGCGTTGCCCATGCGATAGCCCCAGCGCGCGCCCTTCGAGCAGATACGGCGCGTTCGACATCGACTCGGTGCCGCCGGCCACGACCGTGTCGACGTAGCCGACGCGAATCGCCTCGACGGCGTGCACGACCGCCTGCAAGCCCGGAGCCGCAGACGCGATTGACCGTTTCGGCCGGGCACCTCGACCGGCAGGCCGGCCTTGAGCGCCGCCTGGCGCGCGACGTTCATGCCGGCGCCGGCCTGCAGCACGCAGCCCAGGATCACGTCGCCGACATCGTCGGCGCGGCACGCCGGCGCGCGCGATCGCTTCGCGAACGACGATGGCGCCGAGGTCGGCGCGCCGACAGATCCTTCAGCGCGCCGCCGAACGAGCCGATCGGCGTCCGGCAGGCGCTCAGAATGACGGCGTTCGAGGTCCTCAGCTCAAAAGTCGCCCACCTTGTCCGGCACGATCGAGCGGCGCGCCGGTCGCCGCCTGACCGCGCTCGAGCGTCGTGTCGGCGGCGATCTCGCGCAGCACGCAGTCCCGTCGGCGGTCACGTCGATGACCGCCAGCTCGGTGACGATCAGGTTGACGACCTTCAGGCCGGTGAACGGCAGCGTGCAGCGCTCGAGGATCTTGTGGCCGCCGTCCCTCGTCGTGTGCTCCATCGCGACGATGACCCGCTTGGCGCCGGCGACGAGATCCATCGCGCCGCCCATGCCCTTGACCATCTTGCCGGGGATCATCCAGTTGGCGAGGTTGCCCTCGCTCGTCGACCTGCAGCGCGCCGAGCACGGTGAGGTCGATGTGCCCGCCGCGCACCATCGCGAACGAGTCGGCGCTGCTGAAGTACGAGCAGCCGGGCAGCTCGGTGACGGTCTCCTTGCCGGCGTTGATCAGATCGGGATCGACCTCGGCTTCGCGCGGATACGGCCCGACGCCGAGCATGCCGTTCTCGGAGTGCAGCGTGATGTCGATGCCGGGCGGCACGTAGTTGGCGACGAGCGTCGGCATGCCGATGCCGAGGTTGACGTAGTCGCCGTCCTTCAGCTCGCGCGCGACCCGCTTGACGATCCGTTCTCGGATGTCCATGGATGGCGGCTGCGGCTATGTCGGGCCGGGTCGTGCGTTTCTCGATCCGCTTCTCGTAGTTCCGGCCTTGAAAGATGTGCTTCACGAAGATGCCCGGCGTGATGACGTGATCCGGATCGATCTCGCCCGGCTCGACCAGGTGCTCGACCTCGGCGATCGTGACGCGCGCGGCGGTGGCCATCACCGGGTTGAAGTTGCGCGCGGTGCGGCGATAGACGAGATTGCCGAGCCGGTCGCCCTTCCACGCGTTGACGAACGCGAAGTCGGCGCGCGAGCGGCGTCTCGAGCACGTAGGGCTTGCCGTCGATGACGCGCGTCTCCTTGCCTTCGGCGACGATCGTGCCGTAGCCGGTCGGCGTGAAGAAGCCGCCGATGCCGGCGCCGGCCGGCGCGAATCCGCTCGGAGAACGTGCCCTGCGGCACCAGCTCGACCTCGATCTCGCCGGCAGGAACTGCCGCTCGAACTCCTTGTTCTCGCCGACGTAGGTCGAGATCATCTTCCGCACCTGCCGCGCGCGCAGCAGGATGCCGATGCCGAAGTCGTCGACGCCGGCGTTGTTGCTGATGACGGTCAGGTTGCTTCGTGCCGCGCGCGTGCAGCGCCTGGATCAGGTTCTCGGGAATGCCGCAGAGGCCGAAGCCGCCCATCAGGATCGACGCGCCGTCGGGAATCAGCGCGACGGCCGCCTCGGCATCCGTGAGCAACCTTGTTCATGTCTGACTGAATTGTAGCGGACCTACCGAGGCGCGAGGGTATTCGCGCCAGCGGCCGGCGGCCTCGAAGACCTCGGTCAGGCGGTCGCCGTCGCGCAGATCGCCGCGCAGCTCCTGCAGCACGGCGATCAGCGCGTCGAGCGCACGGCCGATCTCGTCGGCGTTGGTCGCGGCGATGTCCTTCCAGATCTCCGCCGGGCTGGAGGCCAGCCGCGTCGTGTCGACCAGGCCGCGGCCGGCCAGCGCCAGGCCGTCCGCGCCGACCGCCTCGCCGACCACCTGCATCAGCGCGCTGGCCGTCAGCTGCGGCAGGTGGCTGAGGAACGCCAGCAGGCGGTCGTGCGCCGCGACGTCCACGACGCGCGGGACGCGCGCCCAGCGCCTGCGACGAACGCGAGCAGCTTCTCGAGCGCGTCGCCGGCCGCGTCGCCGGTCGGCGTGAACAGCCACGGGCGCCCCTTGAAGAGATCGGGCCGCGCGTGCTCGAGCCCGCTCGCGGCCGCGCCGCCGAGCGGATGGCCGCCGACGAACGTGAATCGCGGCGGCAGCGCGCGCGCCGCCTCGACGATCTCGCGCTTGGTGCTGCCGGTGTCGGTGACGACCGCCGGCTGGCGGACGTTCTCGTCGAGCTGCTCGAGCAGCGTCAGGTTCTGGCGGACCGGCGCCGCGAGGATCACCAGGTCGGCCTCGGCGAGCACGATGAGGTCGTCGGCCGCGACGTCGATCGCGTGCAGCCGCATCGCCGTCTCGAGCACGTCCTTGTTGTCGACGCCGATGACCAGCGACGACGGCCAGAGCTCCCGCGCCGCCAGCGCGATCGACCCGCCGATCAGCCCGAGGCCGACGATGCCGATCTTGGCGAAGATCGGCGGCTGTCCTTCGGCGCGCCGCGTCGGCTGGATGACAGGCAGCTGTGTCACAGATCTACGCGCCCCAGCCGCGGCGGACCACCGGCTCGAGGCAGATGCTGCGGCCGATGGCCGGCGCGATGATCCGCAGCTCCGCCATCAGGCGATCGAACTGCGCCGGGAACATCGACTGCGCGCCGTCGCTCAGCGCGTGATCCGGATCGCAGTGCACCTCGATGATCAGGCCGTCGGCGCCGGCCGCCACCGCGGCGCGCGCCATCGGCGCCACCATGTCGCGGCGGCCCGGCGCCGTGGCTCGGGTCGGCGATGATCGGCAGGTGACTCAGCTTCTTGACGACCGGAATCGCCGAGACGTCGAAGGTGTTGCGCGTGGCGGTCTCGAACGTGCGGATGCCGCGCTCGCACAGGATCACGTCGGTGTTGCCGCCGCTCAGGATGTACTCCGCCGACAGCAGCCACTCCTCGATCGTCGCCGAGATGCCGCGCTTCAGCAGCACCGGCTTGCGCGTGTGCCCGAGCTCGCGCAGCAGCGTGAAGTTCTGCATGTTGCGCGCGCCGACCTGGAAGATGTCGCAGTAGCGTTCGATCAGCGCGATCTGGCTGACGTCCATCACCTCGGACACGAGCGCCATGTTCTCGGCCTTCGCCGCGTCGCGCAGCAGCCGCAGCCCCTCCTCGCCGAGCCCCTGGAAGCTGTACGGCGAGCTGCGCGGCTTGAACGCGCCGCCGCGGAAGATCTTCGCGCCGGCGCGCTTGCACGGCGGCCGCCGTGGCCCGCACCTGCTGCTCGGTTCTCCGCCGAGCACGGGCCGGCCATGACGATCACTTCGTCGCCGCCGATGCGGACGTCGCCGACGGTGACGACCGTGTTCTCCGGCTTGAACGTCCGGCTCGCCAGCTTGTAGGGCTCCGAAATGCGCACGACCTCGTGCACGCCGTCGAGCATCTCGATCAGCCCTGTGTCGGGATGCCCCTGGCCGACCGCGCCGAGCACCGTGCGGGTCACGCCGGTCGAGCGGTGCACGTCCATGCCCATCTCCACCAGGCGCGCCACGACGTGCTCGATCTGCGCTTCGGTGGCGCGTTCTTCCATTACGACAACCATGAGTTTCCTCTCACTCCTGTCACTCGCGGCCCGCCGGACGGCTGGTCTTCATCGCGTCCGGCTCAATTTCGTCGTGCACGACCCGCCGCTCGAGCCGCCGCGCCTCGTCGATGATCCGCTCGAACAGCCGGGCGATCGCGTCGGGGCCGAGCGGCCCTTCGACGGCGACCTCGCGCACGTGGCTGCAGCACGTCCTTCTCGCGATCCGGCTGGTAGATCTCGATGCCCTGCTCCTTCTTCAGCCGGCCGATCTCGCAGACGCACCGGGCCCGCTCGTTCAGCAGCCGCACCAGCACTTCGTCCACCCGGTCGATGTCCCGTCGCAAGTCGTCGAGCGTCATGATGCCATGTGAGGTTCATGTGCGCGTCGGCGACGCACGCGCTCTTCAGCTCGCGCACGTACGCTTCGACCCGTTCGATGAGCTCGCGGCGATCCGCTCGCCTCGGCAATCAGCGACACCAGCGCGCTGCCGACCACCGCCGCGTCGGCGTAGCGCGCCGACCTCCGCCACGTGCTCGGGCCGCGAGATGCCGAAGCCGAGCGCGATCGGCAGCGTCGTGTGCGCGCGGATCCGGCGGACCATCGCCTCGGCGCCCGACGCGACCTGTCGCGCGCGCCGGTCACGCCCAGCCGCGAGATGCCGTAGAGAAATCCGCGGCCGAGCTCCGCCGCCTTCCGAATCCGCGCGTCGGTCGTCGTCGGGCTCAACAGGAATATCGTATCGAGGCCGGCCGCCGCCAGCACGTCGCGGAACTCGTCGGCTTCCTCGATCGGCAGGTCGAGCGCGAGCACGCCGTCGACGCCGGCCGCGGCCGCCCGCGCGGCGAACGCCTCGAGCCCCATCCGCAGAACGGGTTCGCGTAGCTGAAGACGACGATCGGCGCCGTGATCGTCGCGGCGCATCGTCTCGATCAGCGCCGAGCACGCCGCGCAGGTTGCGTGCCGGCGGCCAGCGCGCGCTCGGTCGCCCGCTGAATGACCGGGCCGTCGGCCAGCGGATCGGAGAACGGCACGCCGACTTCGAGGACGTCGGCGCCGGCGCGATCGAGCGCCTTCAGAATCTCGGCCGAGCGCGGCAGATCGGGATCGCCGGCGGTCGTGTAGGTGACCAGGCCCGGCGCCGGTGCTCGCGCCGAAGACGAGCGAACGTCTCAGCGAGCCGCGACATGCTTCTCCATCGTGTGGACGTCCTTGTCGCCGCGCCCCGACAGGTTGACCAGCATGATCGCCGACGGGCCCGAGCTCGCGCGCCGAGGCGCTGCGCATGCGCAATGGCGTGCGCCGACTCGAGCGCCGGCAGGATGCCTTCGAGCCGCGCCAGCGTCTGGAACGCCGCGAGCGCCTCGGCGTCGCTGACGTGCGCGTACTCGGCGCGGCCGAGCGCGCGCAGCCACGCGTGCTCGGGGCCGACCGCCGCGTAGTCGAGGCCCGCCGACACCGAATGCGTCAGCTCGATGTTGCCGTCCTCGTCCTGCAGCACGAAGGTGCGCGTGCCCTGCAGCACGCCGGCGCTGCCGCCGGCGAACCGCGCGGCATGGCGGCCGCGCACGATCGCTTCGCCGCCGGCCTCGACGCCGATCAGCCGCACCGCCGGATCGTCGATGAACGCGTCGAAGATGCCCATGGCGTTGCTGCCGCCGCCGACGCACGCGACGATCGCGTCGGGCAGGCGGCCGGCCTGCTCGAGGATCTGCTCGCGCGCCTCGCGGCCGATCACCGACTGGAACTCGCGCACCATCAGCGGATACGGATGCGGCCCGAGCACCGAGCCGAGCAGGTAGTAGGTGTCGCCGACGTTGGTCACCCAGTCGCGCATCGCTTCGTTGATCGCGTCCTTCAGCGTCCGGCTGCCGCCGTCGACGCCGAATCACTTCGGCGCCGAGCAGCCGCATGCGGAAGACGTTGAGCGCCTGCCGCTCCATGTCCTCGGCGCCCATGTAGACGTGGCACTCGAGGCCGAGCAGCGCGCACGCCGTGGCCGTCGCGACGCCGTGCTGGCCGGCGCCGGTCTCGGCGACGATCCGCCGCTTGCCCATGCGGACGGCCAGCAGCGCCTGGCCGAGCGCGTTGTTGATCTTGTGCGCGCCGGTGTGCGTCAGGTCTTCGCGCTTCAGGAAGATGCGCGCGCCGCCGGACGCCTTCGACGAGCCGCGTCGCTTCGTAGACCGGCGTCGGCCGGCCGACGTAGTGCTCGCAGCAGCCGATCGAGCTCGCGCGTGAAACGCCGGATCCTCGCGCGCCGCGAAGTACGCGCGCTCGAGCTCCTCGACCGGCTCGACCAGCGTCTCCGGAACGAAGCGGCCGCCGAACTCGCCGAAGTAGCCGCGCGCGTCCGGATCGCGGCGCGCGGTCATGCAGTGACCATCGTTTTCATGATCTGTGCGATCGCCGCGAACAACGCCGCGATGCTTGCCGTCGATCCTTGATGCCGGGCGCCGATTCGACGCCGGACGACACGTCGATGCCGAACGGCCGCACTGCCGCGATTGCCTCGGCGACGTTCTCCGGCGTCAGACCGCCGGCCAGCAAGACTGCGCCGCCGCGCGCGAGCTGCCGCAGCCGCCGCCCAGTCGGCCGTCTGTCCCGGTGCCGCCGCGCTGCACCGGGTCGTGCGCGTCGACCAGCAGCATGACGCGATCGGGCCAGTCGCGAATCGCCGCCGCATCGACGCGCGACTGACGGCCTTCATCACCGGCCGCGTCAGACCGCGACGCAAACGCCGGCGTCTCGTCGCCGTGCAGCTGGATCGCGCCGAGCCGACACGCGGTCCGCGACGTCGTTCACCTGCGTCCGGCGGCTGATTGACGAACACGCCGACCGTCGTCACAAACGGCGGCAGCTGCGACGCGATCTGCCGCGCGCGTTCCGGCTCGATGTACCGCGGGCTCGCCGGCCAGAAGATGAAGCCGATCGCCGACGCGCCGCCGCTCGACCGCCGCCTGCGCGTCCTCCAGCCGCGTGATGCCGCAGATCTTGACGAGCATCGCCCGTCGCGCCTTCGCCGCGTCGGTCAGGCGCAACCGGTCGACATGACGCCAGCGACGCCAGCGCGCGCCCGGATCGTCGCTCGTCATGAAGCGCTCGCCGATCAGGAACGCGCGATAGCCGAGCGCCGCGCAGGCGCGTCAGATCGCCGGCGGTCTTCAGTCCGCTCTCGCTGACCGCGATCACGCTCGCGCGGCATCCGCGCGATCAGCGCCTCGGACGCGTGGACATCGACCGTCGAGCGTCCGCAGGTTCCGGTTGTTGACGCCGATGACCGCGGCGCCGGCGTCGATCGCCACCGCCAGTTCCTCGGCGTTGTGCACTTCGACCAGCGTGTCCAGGCCGAGGGCCGTGCGCGCGATGCCAGACAGCGTGCTGCAGCTCCGCCGGCGTCAGCGCCGCCACGATCAGCAGCACCGCGTCGGCGCCGGCCGCGCGCGCCTCGAGCAGCTGATACTCGGAGACGATGAAGTCCTTGCGCAGCAGCGGCGTCGTGACGGCGGCGCGCACGGCCTCGAGATGCGTCGAGCGAGCCGTCGAAGAACGTCGGCTCGGTCAGCACCGAAATCGCCGCCGCGCCGGCCGCGGCATAGCCGGTCGCGATCGCCACCGGATCGTAGTCGGCGCGCAGCACGCCTCGCGACGGCGACCGCCGCTTGCACTCGGCGATCACGTTGACGCGATCCGTCCGCGCCAGCGCCTGGCGTGAACGCGCCGGGACGCGGCGGCCGCGCGTCGCGCCCGCCGCGCGAGCGTCGGCGAGCGGCTCGCGCGCTTCGCGCACCTCGACGATCCGCCGCGTCGCGGCGACGATCGTCTCGAGCAGGTCCGCCGACGACGCGGCTGTCGGCGTTCACGCGCTCGTCTCCGCGACGGACGCGTCCGACGTGCGACACCGTCGACCAGTCGCTCGCAGCGTCCGCTTGCGCCGCCTCCGCTGTCGATGCGCGTCCGCCGCCCGCGCGATGCCGTCCTCGATCGACGCGGCCTCGCCGGCGATGAACAGCGCCGCGCCGGCGTTCAGCAGCACGACGTCGCGCGCCGGGCCGCGGCTCGCCGTCCAGCATCCGCGTCGATGATGCGCGGCGTTCTCGGCCGCGTCGCCGCCGTCAGCGCGCCGGCGCCGCCTTCGGCAGCCCGACATCCGCCGGGTGCAGGTAGAACGTCTTCACCGCGCCGTCGCGGCACTCCGACACCTTCGTGTAGCCGGTCGTCGAGATCTCGTCGATGCCGTCGGCGCCGTGCACGACCCAGGCGCGCTCGGATCCGAGCAGCAGCAGCGCGCGCGCGAGCAGCTCGGTGAACTCGGGCCGCGGCACGCCGACGAGCTGCCGCGTGGCGCCGGCCGGATTGGTCAGCGGTCCGAGCAGATTGAACGCGGTCCGGACGCCCAGCGCGCCGCGCGCCGGCCGCCGCGTGGCGCATCGACGGATGAAACGTCGGCGCGAAGAAGAACCCGATGCCGCGCCTCGGCTCAGGCATCGCTCGACGACCGCCGGCGGCGCGGTCACGTTGACGCCGAGCGCCTCGAACACGTCGGCGCTGCCCGACAGGCTCGAGACCGAGCGGTTGCCGTGCTTCGCGACCCGCACGCCGCACGCCGCCACGACCAGCGCCGCGCACGACGAGATATTGAACGTGCCCGACCGATCGCCGCCGGTGCCGCAGGTAGTCGAACACGCGTTCCGGACGGCTCGCGACAGCGGCACCGCGTGCGCGCGCATCGTCCGCGCCAGGCCGACGATCTCCGCCGGCGCGCTCGCCCTTCATCGCCAGGCCGACGAGCAGCCCGGCGATCTGCGCGTCGGCGGCGCGCCCCTCCATGATCTCGGCCATCGCCGCCGCCGCCTCGTCGCTCGTGAGGTCTTCGCGGCGCATCAGTTTTTCGATCAGTGCTGGAAACATGGCGGTCGAGCTCCAGGCTGGTTCAGTCGAAACGGTTCTCGAGAAATTGCGCAGAATCCGCTGCCCCTCGCCCGTCAGGATCGACTCGGGATGGAACTGCACGCCGTGCACCGGCAACGTGCGATGCCGCAGCCCCATGATCGATGCCGTCCTCGCTGCGTCCGCGCCGTCACCTCGAGCTCGGCCGGCAAGCCTTCCTCGCGACAGACCAGCGAGTGATAGCGCGAGGCGAGGAACGGCGCGGTCAGGCCGGTGAACACGCCGCGGCCGTTGTGCTCGATGGTCGACGTCTTGCCGTGCATCGGCACCGGCGCGCGGACCACCGACCCGCCGAACACCGCGCCGATCGCCTGATGCCCGAGGCACACGCCGAGGATCGGCGTCGTCTGTCCCAGCTGCCGGATCACGTCCATCGTGATGCCGGCGTCCTCGGGCCGCCCGGGCCCGGCGAGATGACGATGCGCTCCGGCGCCGGCGTCGGCGATCGCGTCGCACGGTGACCGCGTCGTTGCGCACGACGGTGACCGCGGCGCCCAGCTCGCCCAGGTACTGGACCAGGTTGTAGGTGAACGAATCGTAGTTGTCGAGGACCAGAACCATGTCAGCTCCCAACGAAGGTCACAAACCTTGTTGCGCGAGCTCGAGCGCGCGCAGCAGCGCCCGCGCCTTGTCGCGCGTCTCCTCGTATTCGGCGGCCGGGTTCGAGTCCATGACGATGCCGGCGCCGGCCTGCACGTAGGCCTTGCCGCCCGACATGATGACGGTGCGGATCGCGATGCAGAAGTCGAGATTGCCGGCGAAGTCGAGATAGCCGACCGCGCCGGCGTAGAGGCCGCGGCCCGACGGCTCGAGGTCGCGGATGATCTGCATCGCCCGCACCTTCGGCGCGCCCGACACGGTGCCGGCCGGGAAGCACGACACCAGCGCGTCGAGCCGATCGCGATCGTCCGCCAGGCGCCCTTCGACGATCGAGGTCAGGTGCATCACGTGCGAGAAGCGCTCGAGCCCCATGAACTGCGGCACGCGCACCGATCCGTACTCGCAGACGCGGCCGACGTCGTTGCGGCCGAGATCGACGAGCATCACGTGCTCGGCGCGCTCCTTCTCGTTGCGCTTCAGCTCCTCGGCCAGCCGCATGTCTTCTTCGTCGTTCCGGCCGCGGCGGCGCGTGCCCGGCGATCGGATGCGTCTCGACACGCGATGCCCTCGACGCGCACCAGCATCTCGGGCGACGAGCCGACGACCGACACGCCGCCCATCCGGATGAAATACATGTACGGCGACGGGTTCACGTGCCGCAGCGCGCGGTAGACCGTGAACGGATCGGCGTCGACCTCGCGCCTCGAACCGCTGCGAGAGCACGACCTGGTAGATGTCGCCGGCGGCGATGTGCTCCTTCGCCGTCGCGGACCTGCTGCTCGAACCGCTCTCGCGTGTGGTTCGACTGGACGTCGAGGTCGCGCTCCTGGCGTTCGCTTCGCGCAACGACAGATTGCGCTCGAGCTCGCGTTCGAGGAACTGGATCTTGGCGCACGCGAACTGATAGAGCGACTCGAGATCGTCGTCGGCCGTGATGCGCGCGTTGGCGATGATCAGAATCCGGTGCTGCACGTGATCGAACGCCAGCACCGTGTCGAACAGCATGAACCCGGCATCGTCCGCGCCGTCCTGCGCTGAGCCCAGATCGCCGAGCACCGGCTCGAACCAGGACGCCGCGCCGTAGCCGAGATAGCCGACCGCGCCGCCGGTGAAGCGCGGCAGATCCGGCACGAACGGCGACCGGAAGTCGGCCATCAGCCTGCGCAGCGTGTCGATGAACGGCGCCTCGCTCTCGGTGACGACGCCCGCGCGCTCGATGGTCGTGCGCCCGCCTCGGCGCGCAGGATCAGGAACGGATCCTTGCCGAGGAACGAATAGCGGCCGACGTGCTCGCCGCCCTCGACGCTCTCGAGCAGGAACGCGTAGTCGGCGTCCTCGGCGATCTTCAGGAACGCCGAGACCGGCGTGAGCAGGTCGGCGACGATCTCCTTGCAGACCGGCACGAACGTGCCGCGCCGGGCCAGTTCCTTGAACTCTTCAAACGATGTGATCTTCATCGGTCCTCGAACTCCGAAAGCCGCTTCACCGCAGCTGCGCGCATGACGGCGACGTCGGGCTGCGCGCCCGTCCACCACTCGAACTGTTCGTCCGCCTGCGCGACCAGCATGTCGAGCCCGCCGATCGTCCGGCAGCCGGCGGCGGCGGCCTCGCGCAGCAGCCGCGTGACCCGCGGGTTGTAGACCAGGTCGTAGACGACGCCGTCGCCGAGCAGACGACGCGTCGAGCGGCGTCTCATCCACGCGCGGATGCATGCCGATCGGCGTGCAGTTCACGAGCAGATCCCAGCTGCCGGGCGGCGGCGGCCACGTGCCGGCCGATGCTCCGACGGCACCGGCGACGCCGGCCGCGCGCTCGCGCATTCGCGCGCGTGGACCGTCGACGCCGCGCCGCGCGACGCCAGCGCGACGGCCACGGCCCGCGCCGATCCGCCGGCGCCGAGCATCGCGGCTCGCAGTCCCTGCAGCGCGAACGCCGCGATCGTCGAGCGGCTGGAGAAAACCGGCGCGTCGGTGTTGCGTCCGACCAGCGTCCGCCGTCATGCGGATCGTGTTGAGCGCGCCGATCCGGCGCGTCGCGTCGTCAACTTCGTCCACGCGCTCGAGCAGCGGAACCTTGAACGGAATCGTGACGCTCGCGCCCTTCAGCCGAGCGCGCGCGCGAACGCCACGAAGTCGTCGCGATCGGCGGCCGGCAGCGGCAGATACACGGCGTCGAGGTCCGGCTGCGCGAACGCCGCGTTGTGCATCGCCGGCGAGACCGAGTGCGCGATCGGCGATCCCGACGAGCCGTAGACGTCGGTCGACGGCGTTGATCGAACGGAACCGGAAGTCGTCGAGGAGCGACTGCGCGCTCAGCTGGCCGACGTCCTTCACGGCGCCGGCGTAGGTCCACGCGGACCCGAACCGCCCGGCCAGCACGCGCGTCGCGAGGCCCGCCTCGCCCATCGCGATCAGCACCGCTCGCCGCCGTCGCGTCCGACCAGTCCAGCAGCGGCAGGCAGTCGCTCAAGCCGCGTGGCGTGGCCGGCGATCTTGATGACCGCCGCGCCGGTTCGCGCGCATCGCGCGCGCGCGATCGGACAAGGTCGGCGGGCATCGCCGTCGAAGTCGTGCGAGGACAGGACGACCCGCCGGGCATTCGCGCCGTCGAGCAGATCGTCGAAACTGGCGCGCCACTCGACGTCCACGTACTCGGCGCCCAGGTCCAGCGCCTGGCGGAGCAGGCGATGGCGCTCCTCCTCGGACCCCTTGAAGTGCCCGCCCTCCCACGCCGCCCGGCACGTGACGATCACCGGCTGCCGCCGTCCGGCCAGCGCGCCGGCCACGTCCGGATCGCTCACGGTGTCGAGACGCAGCTCCACCAGGTCGCCGCGCGCCCGGTCGCGTTCGGCGCGGAGCTCCGCCATCGTCGGGGCGGTGACGGTCACGCAGACGAGCGGGTCGAGGTGGCGGCAAGGTTCGGTGTCACGGCGTCAGTCGTTTCGGCACATACAAAAAAAAGCCTCTTCAACCGGTTGGCTGAAGAGGCTGGTGAATCTTGGTCGCGCGGTGGCAGGTCAGGCCAGAGCGATAGCCTCTTCTCAGCTGCTCCAATACCACCACGCCGACAGGCACACGGCCAGCGCAGGGGTTGAAGACGTCGAAACAGTAAAGGGGACGCGGGTCTGCCACAGGAAAGCAGGACGATATCAAAGCGCGCTTGCGCCTGTCAACCGAATGCCCATTTCTCCTTGACCAGTAAGCACTTCTCTTCTATAACGGGATCGCATTGATGACACCACGCAGGCTCGCGTTTCTCCTGAGCCTCGCACTCCTCGGGCTGACTTCAGCCTACGCGCCGCCACCCCGCAGATGGGTGTCTCGGAGATCCGGCCGGGCATGGTCGGCATCGGCCGCACGGTCTTCGAAGGCACGCGCGTCGAAGAGTTCAAGGCGCACATCCTCGGCGTCATCGAGAACGTCATCGGGACGCAGCGCAACCTGATCCTCGCCAGGCTCGAAGGCGGCCCGCTCGCCAACACCGGCGTCATCGCCGGCATGAGCGGCAGCCCGGTGTACATCGACGGCCGGCTCATCGGCGCCGTGTCGTACGCGCTCGGCAGTTTTTCGAAGGAACCGATCGCCGGCATCACGCCGATCGCGGAGATGACCGACGCGACCTCGTTCACCGGCGCCGCGTCCGGCCGGGGCGCGCGTCAGCGTGGAGTTTCCGCTCACGCGCGACGGCCTCATCGCGTCGTTCCGCAGGGCACTGAACTGGAACCGTCCGTTCGCCGATCGGCCCGACGATGCGCAGCTGCGTCGGCGTGGATCGGGTCGCCGGCGTCGGCGGGCGCGAAATCGCCACGATGCTGCGGCCGATCGCGACGCCGCTGTCATGTCCGGCTTCGAACCAGGCATCGCCGACATCGCTCGGCGCCGCGTTCCGCGATCAGGGCTTCATCCCGATGGGCGCCGCCGCGCGGGTCGCGCGCCGGCGACATGCCGTTCGACGGCCCGCTCAAGCCGGGCGATGCGGTCGGCGTCACGTTCGTCACCGGCGATCTCGAGCTCGGCGCGACCGGCACGGTCACGCACATCGACGGCGACAAGGTCTACGCGTTCGGGCACCCGATGTACAACCTCGGGCCGACCGAATTCCCGATGACCCGCGCCTACGTCTACACGGTGCTGCCGAGCCTCTTCTCCTCCGCCAAGCTGTCGACCACCGAGCGACATCGATCGGCACGTTCCTGCAGGATCGCGCGACGGCGATTGCCGGCCGGCTCGGCGCCGGGCCCAACGCTGCTGCCGGTCACGATGACGCTCGAGTCGAACCGCGGCGGCAAGCGCACCTTCAAGTTCAGCGTCGTCCGCGATCAGCTGTTCACGCCGTTGATGACATACACGGCGATCGTGAACACGCTGACGTCCTACGAACGGCAGTTCGGCAATGCGACGTATTCGATCAACGGCAAGGTGCAGCTCGGGCGCTACGAGCCGATCGCCCTCGACAACATCTTCGCCGGCGACAATTCCAGCTCGAACGCGTCGGCGTACGTCGTCGCGCCGCTGACCGCGCTCATCAACAACGACTACGAGAAGGTGCAGATCGACGCCATCGATCTCGACGATCAAGTCCACCGAAGAACCGCGAACCGCGACCGTCGAGCGCGTGTGGCTCGACGATCCGCGGCCGCGCGCAGGACGGACGGTGCCGCTCAAGGTGCTGCTGCGGACGTACCGCGGCGAGGACCTGCTGCGCACGATTCCGATCGCAGATTCCGGCCAACGTCAGCGGCAACCTGTCGATCATGGTGGCCGACGGCGCGCGGCTCAACACCACCGAACAGCGCGAAGCGCGCCTGCCGCAGCCGCGCAGCGTGCCGCAGTTGATCAAGCGCGCTCAATCGCGGCGCGCCAGAACAACACGCTCTACGTCAAGCTGCTCGGGTCCGATCCGGGCGCGGTCGTCAACGGCGAAGTGCTCTCTTCGCTGCCTCCGTCGGTCCTGGCCGTCATCGAGGCGGACCGCAGCGGGCGGCAATTTCAACCCGCTCAACAGCGCGACGCTGGGCGAATGGTCGCTGCCAACCGAGCACGCGGTCAGCGGCTCGCGGGTGCTGACCATCCAGGTCGCCGCGAACTAACGCTCAACGATTTCAGGTCCCCATCATGGTTACTCTTACGCTCGCGCGGCGTTCGCTCGTCGCGGTGACGGTCGTGGCCGCCTCGGCGGCTGCCGTCATGGCCTCGTCGCCCAAGTTCTTTCAGTCCGCGACCCAGGCGGATTTCCTGAAGGGCGACGCCGAAAATCTCTCGATCGACGGGCGCGGCCAGTTGATGCTCGGGCCCGCGACCGAGCTCGTCTACGAGACGCCGTCACCGTTTCTCTGGACCGTGACGCCCACCGCCGACGGCACGCTCTTCATCGGCACCGGCAACGACGGCCGCGTGTTCAAGGTCGATGCGCAGGGCAACGGCACGCCGTTCTTCGATGCGACCGAGCTCGAGGTCCACGCGATGACGCCGGCGCCGAACGGCGGCCTCTACGTCGCGACGTCGCCGGACGGCCGCATCTACAAAGTCGATCGGAACGGCGCCGCGACGACGTTCTTCGATCCCGACGACAAATACATCTGGGCGCTCGCCACCGACGCGCGCGGCAATCTCTACGCGGGCACCGGCGAGAAAGGCGTCGTCTACAAGATCGCACCGGACGGGAAGGGCGCGCCGTTCTACCAGACGAAGGCCACGCACGCGACCGCGCTGGCGATCGATCGCAATGGGCAACTGCTGGTCGGCACCGAGTCGCCCGGCCGCGTCCTGCGCGATCGATGCCGACGGCAAGGGCTTCATGCTGCTGGACACGCCGTTCCAGGAGATTCGCACGCTGCGTTTCGACGACAAGGGCGTCTTGTACGTCGCGGCCGTCAACGGCCGTCCGGCCAGCAGCGCCGCGCCCTCGCCGACGGTCGAACCCGTGCCGTCCGGAGCGCCTGACCGCGGAACGCGCGCCGGTCGCGTCGGTCACCGTCTCGACGGAAATCACGTCGGTCGGCGGCGTGGAAACGGACGCCGGCGCCGCCAGCGCCCAGCGCAACGAGGCGCGCGGCGCGCCCAAGGGCGCGGTGTATCGAATCGCGCCCGACGGCCTGTGGGATCAGCTCTGGGAATCGCGCGAGGACGCGCCGTACGACCTGGCGTTCGACGCCGAGAACCGCTTGATCGTCGGCACCGGCAACAAGGGCAAGATCTACCGCCTCGAAGGCAATCCGCTGCAGCCGATGCTGCTGGCGCGCGCGAGCGCGCAACAGGTCACCGCGCTCTACAAGGACGCGCGCGGCCGTCTGTATTACGCCACGGCCAACCCCGGGAAACTGTTCCGGCTGTCGTCGACCCGCGCGACGCGCGGCACCTATCAATCGGAAGTGCGCGACGCGCAGATGGTGTCCACGTGGGGCACGGTCAGCTGGCGCGGCACCGTGCCGAACGGCGGCCGCGTGGAGATTTCAACGCGCACCGGCAACAGCGAAACGCCCGACGACACCTGGAGCGCGTGGTCGCCCGCCTACACCGCGGCGGAGGGCTCGTCCATCGTCAGTCCGAAAGCGCGGTACCTGCAGTGGCGCGCGACGCTCAGCGGCAGCGGCGAAGGGCCGATCCTGACGTCGGTCACGGCCGCGTACCTGCAGCGCAACATGCGGCCGCGAGGTCCACACCATTACGGTCCATCCGCCGGGCATCGTCTACCAGAAGCCGTACGGCACGGGCGATCCGGATCTCGCGGGCTTCGAAAATCAGAGCACGCCCGATCGCCGTCTGACCCAGGCGGCACAGACGCCGCAAGGCGGCACGTCACCGTCGCTCGGCCGCCGCACCTATCAGAAAGGTCTCCAGACGCTCGTCTGGCGCGCCGACGATGACAACGACGACGAGCTGTCGTACGACGTGCTGTTCCGTCGCGAAGGCGACGCCGGGCTGGACGACGCTTCGCCACGACGTGATGGAACCGATTCTCGTGTGGGACACGACGACGGTGCCCAACGGCACGTACTTCATCAAGATCGTCGCGTCAGACGGGCCGTCGAATCCGGCCAGCACCGCCCTCACCGGCGAGCTCGAGAGCGTGGCGTTCGAAGTCGACAATACGCCGCCGGTCATCTCCGTCACCTCGACGCGGGTCGACGGCGGCCGGACGATCGTGACGTTCGACGTGAAGGACGATCACTCGCCGATCAAGACGGTCGAATGTTCTGAAGATGGGCAGCTCTGGCGGGGCGTGTTTCCGACCGACGGAATCGCAGATTCCAGGTCCGAGCACTACGAGCTGACGCTGAACGGCGCGATCGGCCCGCGCGGCCTCACGCTTCGCGCGGCGGATTCGATGAACAACATCGCCACCGCGCAGGTGGACGCGCCGCGCGGCCGCTAAGCGCTAACCGTCTTGCGGCCGACGGGGAACGCGATCGGATCGACGACGCGGCGCTTCTTGGCAGCCGGCGTCGCGCCGGCAGCGCGCTCGGCATCTTCGCGGCGCGCACGGTCATGTGCCGGACGAGCCAGACCATGTTGACCGCGACCGGCAAGCCGCCGACCCGGGCCGGCTCGAAACGCGCCTGCGACATCGCACCGAGCATGTCCTGAACGGCCCGCGCTTCGCTGCTGCCCTCGGCCAGCGTCTGGCCGTCTTCGGGATGCAGCTCGAGGTTCACGACGCGTCCCTCGCGGGTCACCACCGCTGACACCGTAAACGCCGCATCGTCGTCATCGCTCTTCGCTTCGGGCCCTCCCGCGGACGAATACGATCCCTGATCGAGCCTCGGCATCAGCATCCGGACGTCGACGATGACCGGGTTCTGGTTCGAGCCGGGCGGCGGCCCCGACGCGAAGCGCATCATGTTCAGCGTAATCACGACGCAGATCACGACCGAGGCGGCTGCGCCCAGGCCGGCATACACGAAGTGCATGTCGTCGAACATGTCACGCACGAGCACGGACCACGAGAGCGTGTTTTCGGCACCGACGCGATTGACGACCGAGGCATGGAAGCCATGCCGCTCTTCGTTGGTCAGCGGAGCACGGCCCGGAGCGGCGACCCGGAAGATGTCGCGAAGATCGGCGAGCTCCCGGAGTGCGGCGGCACAATCCCCGCATCGTTCGAGATGCGCGTCCATGGCAATCTGCTCGCGCACCGGCAATTCCTCGTCGTGGTAGGCCTCGAGCATGTGACGCGCGGCGGCGCAGCTGAGATCCTTCATGACGTCCTGGCCTCCCGCAGCTCGAGACGCAGGGTCTGACGCGCCCGCGTGAGCCGCGACTTCACCGTCCCGACTGCTACGCCGAGCGAATAGGCGATCTCGTCGTAGCTCAATCCGTCGACCTCGCGCAGCACGATGGCCGTGCGCTGGTCGAAGGGCAGCGCGTCGAGCGCGTGCTGCAGCCGCACGGCCAGCTCTTTTTGGGCCAGCACGCGATCGGGGCCCGAGGCAGCGCTCGAGCGGAACTCGCCGTGGGTCGCGACGTGCGCGTCGAGCGACACCTGATCGGCGCGGTGACGCCGCCTCCAGAAACGATGGCGGTTGCGCGCCTGGTTGACGGCGATCCGGTAAATCCAGGTCCGCAGCGTGGACTGCCCGCGGAACCGGGCAATGGTGCGAAACACGCGGAGGAACACTTCCTGGGACAGGTCGAGGGCTTCGTCGCGATCGCCGAGGAGATTCATGGCCAACTGGACGACCATCCGCTGGTGGTCGCCGACGAGTTCGGCAAAGGCCGTCTCGTCGCCGGTCGCGCAACGCTGGATGAGCGCCGCTTCCCCGCTGGCAATCTCCGACCACCCGACGGCGGGCATCTGCTTCACAGAGGCCATAGTAATCAATTTAGACCCCGACTGTCCCCCAAGGTTCCTGAGCAGCGGCAGAAAGAACGCGGCAATCCGGTCGGCCGGACGCTACGATATGCGGTGTGAGACGGGCTCTCATCATCATGGCGCTCCTCGCGGCGGTCGCCGTGAGCGGGGCCGTCGTGTACGAGTCGGCGGGACGGGAGCGCGACTACCGGACGCTCCTGGCCGCCGGCGACAAGGCGGTCGCGGACGGCCAGACCTTTGCGGCCATCGAGAACTACAGCGGCGCCATCGCCCTTCGGCCGGATTCGATGCTGGCGCGGCTGAGGCGCGGCGAAATCTACCGTCAACGCGGCGAGCTCGAGGCCGCCGCCAAGGACTTCCGGACCGCCGCCGACCTGGACCCCTCCGCCACCCGGCCGCTCGACGAGTGGGGCGACACCCTTTACGAGCAGCAACGATACGCACGAGCGGCTGAGGTCTATGACGCGCGTCTTCGCATCGACGACCGCTCCGCCGCCACCCGCTACCGCACAGCGCTCGCCCAATATCGCGCCGGCGACCTGGACGCGGCCGCCAAGTCGCTCGATTTCACGCTGAAGCTGGACGACCAGATGGCCGACGCGCACTACCTGATGGGTTTGTGCCTGCGGGACAGTGGCCGTCCGCAAGAGGCCGTGGCGGCCTTTCAGCGGGCCATCGCCCGTTCGCCGGGCATGGTGGCCGCCCGCGAGGAGTTGGCCAACCTGTACGGCGAGCTCGGACGCCGCAACGAACAGCTCGAACAGCTGCAGGTGCTGGCCGGCCTCGACAGTCAGCATGTCGAACGGCGCATCGCGGTCGGCCTCGCGCACGCACGGGCGGGGCACGCCGACCTGGCCGTCCTCACGCTGGGCAGCGCCATCGGCCAGTCGGGCGACCAGCCGCTCGTCTACGGCGCGCTCGGGCGCGTCTGGCTCGAGATCGCCGAGGCGCAGCCCGATCGCCCGGACGCGATGAGCAAGGCGCTCGAAGCGCTTGTCGCAGGCGTCATCGGCGGCGTCAGCGACGAGCGAGATCAAGACCCTGTACGGCCGCGCGCTGTTGCGCGATCGGCAGACCGATGCCGCCGAGCAGGTGTTTCAGCAGGCAACCGAGCGCTACCCGGTGGATCCGGCGGCGTTCGCTGAGTACGCCGCGGTCGCCGAAAAACACAATCACCTGGCCGAAGCACGGGACGCGCTGATTGCCTACCACGGCCTGGTCGGCGACGATGCGGGCTTTGCCGCTCGCGCGCTCAAGATCGGCCAGCTGTCGCTGCGGCTCAACGAGGAAACGATCGCCCTGCCCTGGCTGCAGCGCGCCGCGGCGGCGACACCCAACGACATTCGCGTCCTGGCCGCGCTCGCGGACGCGCAATATCGAACCGGCGACAAGGACGGCGCGCAGGCGTCTCTTGCCCACGGCCTGGAAATCGACCCCGCGAACGCCGACCTGCAGGCGCTCTCCCGCCGATTGCGTTAAGAATAGCCGGCACTGACTGTGCGAGCGTCCGGGTGTTTCGCACGAAGCACACCGCACCTGGCACCTCCGCACCGCACCCACGCACCTCGCACCCACGCACCCCGCACCTTCAAGAATCACCTCGTCTTGCGCGGATCGATCCGATCGCGAAGGCCGTCGCCGAGAAAATTGAAGCCGAGCACGAGGAGCGCGATGGCGAGGCCGGGAAAGATCGTCACGTGCGGGGCGTCGAGGATGTGCGCGCGCCCGCCGGTCAGCATCGTTCCCCAGCTCGGGGCGGGCGGCTGGACGCCGAGGCCAAGAAAGCTGAGCGACGCCTCGCCGATGATCGCGCCGGCCATGCCCAGCGTCGCCTGCACGACCAGCGCGGGAATGGCCGACGGCACGACGTGACGCCACAAGATCCGCGGCGTCCCCGCGCCGAGCGCGCGCGCCGCCTGAACGTATTCGAACTCCCGTGCGCGCAGCACCTGGCCGCGCACGAGACGCGCGTAGCCCACCCAGCCGATGATGGTCAGCGCGACCAGGACGTTGACCAGGCTTGGGCCGAGCACCGCCACCAGCGCGATCGCCAGCAGGAGGCCCGGAAACGCGAGCAGGGTGTCGACGATGCGGCTGATGACTTCGTCGAGAACCCCGCCGAAATATCCCGCGACCGCGCCTAGTACCGTGCCGACGACGGCGGAAACCGAGACCACGGTCAGGCCGACGAAGAATGAGATGCGCGCGCCGGCGAGCACGCGCGCCAGGATGTCGCGTCCGAGCTCGTCGAGCCCGAACGGATGGCCCCACGACGGAGGCGCGAGCCGCAACGCCAGCTCCTGGCTGGCCGGATCGAACGGCGTGAGGCCCGGCCCGATGAGCGCCGCGAGCGCGGCCAGGCACACGAGAAACGCCCCGGCTTTCAGCATCGATCGCTCGCCGTCGATCGCACGGCTGCGCTATTCATAGCGAATGCGCGGATCCAGGAAGCCATACGCGACATCCACCAGAAGATTCGTGGACACGTAGGTGACCGCGATCAGCAGGATGCACCCCTGCACTGCCGGATAGTCGCGGGCGCTGATCGACTGCACGAGCAGGCGTCCGACGCCCGGCCACGCGAAGATGGTCTCGGTGATCACCGCGCCGGTCAGGACCGATCCCAGCTGGAGACCGATGACCGTCACGACCGGCACGAGGCTGTTGCGGAAGGCGTGCTTCAGCACCGCCTGCATCCATGACACGCCGCGTGCCCGCGCCGCCAGGACGTAGAGCTCGCGCAATTCTTCGATGACGCTCGCCCGCGTCATGCGCGCGATGGTGGCCGCGAGCGGCGCGCCGAGGGTGATCGCCGGAAGCACGAGATTGGCGAGTGTGCCCCGGCCCGCGACGGGAAACCAGCCAAGCCACACCGAGAAGACGATGGCGAGCAGCGGTCCCAGCCAGAAGCTGGGCATGGAAATGCCGGCGAGCGCGCAGCGCGGTGGCGGCCTGATCGACGATCGTCCCTGCCCGCACCGCGGCGAGAATCCCCAGCGGGATCGCGACCAGAATCGACACGATCATCGCGGCCACGGCGAGCTCGAATGTCGCCGGCAGGCGCTCGGCGATCGCGCGCGTCACCGGCTGGCCGGTCCGCAGCGACGTGCCCAGATTGCCGGACGCGGCGCCTTTCATGAAATCCACGTATTGCACGAGCAGCGGTCGATCGAGCCCGAGGCGCGCGCGCAGTTGCGCCATCTCCTGCGGCGACGCGCTCTCGCCGAGCATGGCCTGCACCGGATCGCCCGGCACCAGGTGAATGAGCGCGAAGACGAGCGTGGCCACGCCGAGCAGCACCGGGATTGTGAGGACGAGGCGTCGAAGGAGGAACCGCGACACGGCGCGAATCAGACGACCGGTGAGTCTTCAGGTTCGCTGTTGATGCCAAGTCGCGTCATAAGCTTGCTCAGGCCCTGCCGGGTGACCCCGAGTTCCTCGGCCGCGCGGCTGCGCCGGCCGCCGGTTCTTGCCAGCGCCGCGCGAATGAACTGCGCTTCGAACGTTCGCCGGGCCTCGTCGAGCCGCCACGATGCGTCCGGCGCTGTGCCTTCGAAGATCGGCGGCAGCGCCGACGGACCGACGACGCCGCGCCTCGGGCTGCGGACGGCCAGCGACGCCAGCACGTTCTGCATTTCGCGGACGTTGCCGGGCCAATCATATCGCGCCAGCCTGCCGAGAACGGCCGCGCTGAGCGTGGCGCGGCTGCCCAGGCGCGCGCTCGCCTCGCGCCAGAAGTGTTCGGCGAGGAGCGCAATGTCGTCGCGCCGGTCGCGGAGCGGCGGCAGCGCGATCCGGATGACGTCCAGGCGGTAGAGCAGATCGAGCCGGAATCGGCCCGCGGCGACCTCCTGCCGCAGATCGCGATTGGTCGCGGCGATCAGGCGGACATCGACGCGGCGCGCGATGTTTTCGCCGACCCGCCGCACCTCGCCTTCCTGGATGCTGCGCAGGATCTTGGCCTGCGCGCGCGGCGACAGCTCGCCCACTTCGTCGAGAAAGACCGTGCCGGTGTGCGCTTCCTCGAAGACGCCCGGGCGCTCCGCGACCGCGCCGGTGAATGCGCCGCGCGAATGTCCGAAGAGCTCCGATTCCACCAGATCGTCGGGCAGCGCCGCGCAGTTGAGCGTGCAGAACGGCCGGTCGCGCCGCGGGCTCTGGCGGTGGAGCGCCCGTGCCACGAGCTCCTTGCCGCTGCCGCTCTCCCCTTCCACGAGCACGGCAAACGGCGCCGGCGCGGCCCGCTCGACGGCGCGTCGCACGCTCTCCATCGCATCGCTCGTGCCGAGGAGATCGCTCGTGACGCGAACGGCCGGCGCCTGCCGTCCGGCCACCAGCCCTGCGCACGCCGGCGCCGCGGCGACGGCGGCCGTCGACAACAGGAGAACCGCATCGCCGGCCGCGACCGGACTCGCAAGCGTCCATCGGGCGACGAGTGCGCCCAGGCGCTTCGTGCCATACCGGATTGGCACGCCGGCTTCGGTCCGGCCGCCCGTGTCCGATGGCGCAATCACCTGATCGATGGCGAGGACCCGGGCCGCCAGCGTGGACTCGATGCGGCCGCCATCGGTGGCCGCCGGCACCGGCCCGCCGCGCGCATCGAGAAAGAATCCGACCGCCGCCGCGTGAAGGCGCGATCGCAGGCTCGCGCACAACGCCGCGAGGACGCCGCTCTCCTCCTCCGCCGCGTGGCAGCACTGCAGGATCGTGACGAGATCCTCGACCAGCGGTCCCTGCGCGCAGCGCGGACCGCGGGCCGGCGCGTAGAGCGCGAGGCCGCCGAGCCCGGTGGCCTTCACATGACTCGGCGATGTCGACGCGCGCCGCGTCCGCCAGAAGTTCGGCGATGAGATCCGTCCGGGCAGCGAGAAGCGGCGGCAGCCGCGATCGGCCGACACGCTGGAGACGCCGGACGAGCGCGACCGCTGGCGCGCGGCGCCCCTGGCGACGGTCGTTTTCCGCGCCAATCAGGCGCGCGCGAATGGCGAGCAGCGGGTCGTGCGCGGCGCGCGCCGCCGCCACGCACCGCGCGACATGGACGCTCGTCGACGCCGGATCGCCGATATTCAGATAAACGAGCGCCGCCGCCCGCGTGGCGACCGCCGTCCAGCCGGCTTCACCGGATCGCTCCGCCCGGAGCAACCCCGCCGCCGCAACCGACACCGCGGTCTCGAAGTCGCCGCGACCAACGGCCAGCCGCGACCGCTCGGCGGCGAGCCGGACCGCGTCCCCGTCGGCCAGGCGTTGCGGATCGATCGACGCCAACACACGTTCTCCCTCGGCAAACTGGCCCCGCCAGAACAGGCACCGCGCCAGCGCCACGCGCGCGGCGTATTCGCTCGCGCTCTCCTTCAGTCCTTCCGCGGCAGGAATGGCCGCCGACAGCAGGGTCTCGGCCTCGTCCAGGCTCGCACGTTCCGTCGCCGCCACGCCCGACAGGATCGCGATCTGCAAGCAGGACCCGCGCGTCCGCGGTGCGCTCGGCCGTGGTCTTCGCCTCGTCGAGCACTCCTTCCGCCTCGCGAACCCGGCCGCGCTTCAGAAGCGATTCCGCCAGGACGATCGCGGCCTCGCGCGGCGTGATGCCAGTCGCCGCGCCGCGCGAAGAACGGACCAACCTGGCGCAGCGTGCGGTCGGCGCGCGCGTGATGCCCCCGCCGCACACTGACGACCGCATCCGCCATCCGTTTGCGAAGCGCCGCGAGTTCGGCTTGCGCCGGCCACGCCATGACACGTGCGGTCTCGGGTTCGCGGTCGGCCGCCTGCCCGTAAGTCGCCACGGACTCCGCGACGCGGGGTGACTTCGAACGGTCGTCAGCGTCTGGCATCCTGTGTGTCCCCCAAAGAAAGTCCGGCAGCGAGGTCGAGCGGCCGCCCTGACTCCAGGCCCGAACAGCAGCCGCGCGCCGCTTCTCCGGGAGCCGCTGCGGCCATACCGCTCCCGCGAGCGCCTCCGATCGAATCGCGTTCCGCAATACGTCGCGGATCGCCGGAGTGGCACGGGCGCCCACAAACACGCCAACGTGCGGTCGCGGCGAATGCAGATGCAGCGTCAGCCAGGGCCGCCATCGGTCAGTGACGCGCGCATCGACCCACAGGCACACTGAGCGGCCAGACAGCAGCGACGCGAACGGCGTCTCGAGCGCTCGCGCCGCGACCGGCACGAATCCGGACAGCCGGGCGGATCGGGCGAGTTGACGGCACGACGCAGCGAGACTGCGCATCCGTTTCTCCAGTGAGCGCGAGGATCAAGGAGCGGCAGCCGCGCCGTTCTTCGAAGACGTCGTTCAGATCGCGGTCTTCGTGAGACGGCACGGCGACCATGCCGATCACATCGAGCGGGAGAGCGGCAATTTCTTCGTCGGTGGCCGCTTCTGAACATTCGTATCCGGCCGCCGCGCCCGGGACGACGACCGGGCGCGAGTCGAGCGTGCCGAGACGAGCGTCGCCGGCCGCTCCGGTCGAGAGTCCGCACGCGCGAAGAAACGCCTGCGCATGCCCGCGCGCCTGCGCGCCAGCTTCAGGCGAACCGGACCAGCCCTCCTCGCACGCCCACGCTTCGAAGCGGTGCACCTCGCCCAGCGGTCCGTAGTCGAGGAGTGGCGCGATGGAGCGGTGATGCAGCGCCGCAAACCACCGGCAGCGAATCGCCCATCGCTCGGTTTCCGCGGCTGCCCCGCGCGTGGCGATGTCCAACTGCACGCGCGAACCGGTTGCCAGATCGATCGCCACGCCCTGTTCGTCGACCACGAAGCGATCCGCGACGAGCCGCACCGGCATCGCCACACCCTTGTGCAAGATCGCGTCCGATCGATTTCCTTCGAGGACCGAAGTGGTCAGCGTCCCAGGGTGCGCAAATTTTTCGGATAAAATGACGGCGCGATGCTGCGATTTCTCACAGCCGGCAAGTCGTGCAGTTCGCTCGCGACTAAAAGACTCTGTGCAAATCAACCGCAGAGAACGCAAAGTCCGCAAGGATCTTGCATCGACGCTCAGGCGTGACGTGCAATTTGAATGGCGTCTCGCGAGAGATTATCGGAGCGGCGATTCAGGTGCATCGCGAGCTCGGGCCTGGACTTCTCGAATCGGCGTACGAATCCTGTCTCAGCTATGAATTTGCACGGCGTCACCTCGCAATCGAGCGCCAAAAAGCTTTACCACTTACGTACAACGGGACGGAGATGGGTTGCGGATACCGTGTCGATTTTCTCGTGGAGGGATCCATCATCGTCGAGGTCAAGGCGTGGAGCGGTTCGAACCGGTTCATCTCGCCCAGGTCATCTCGTATCTCAAGCTTTCCGGCTGTACGCTTGGGCTCCTGTTCAACTTCAACGTCAAGTGGCTCGTTGGCCAGGGCTTCAAACGGGTCGTGATATGGTTTCCCTGAATAGTGTCTCTGCGAGCTCCGCGGCCTCTGCGGTTGATTGTCGTCGTGGTCTGCGGTCTCTGCGTTCCCTAGTCGTCGTGACTCTCTCGATGATTCGTCCGATTCTTCGGTACGGCGAGGCTTTGCTTCATCAGCCGGCACAACTGGTCCAGGCGGTCACACCGGAAATCGATGCCCTGATCGGTGACATGGTCGAAACCATGTACGCGGCGCCGGGGATCGGGCTTGCCGCGACGCAGATCGGCGTGCCGCTTCGCATCTTCACGGTGGACATCACGCTCGGACGCGATCCGCGCGGGCTGATCATCATGGTCAACCCGGAGTTCGTGGAGCGCGCGGGCATGCAGCTCGAGGATGAAGGCTGCTTGAGTGTGCCGGGGTTCAATGCCACGGTCGTCCGCCCCGAGCGCGCGGTCGTCAAGGGGCTGGATCGCCAGGGACAGCCGCAGCAGCACGAGGCCACCGGACTCCTGGCGCAGGGCCTTCCAGCACGAAATGGATCATCTCGACGGCATGCTGTTCGTCGATCGTCTCCGCGGTATCAAGCGGGACATCATCGTCCGGAAAATCAAGAAACTGTCGCGCGCCGGCAAATGGTGACGTTACCGGCGCTTCGCGTCGCCTTCTTCGGCACGCCGCGTTTCGCGGTCCCCACGCTCGAACGCATCCTCGCCTCCCGTCACGCGGTCGTCGGCGTCGTGACCCAGCCCGATCGGCCGCGCGGCCGTGGGCAGAAAACGTCCGACTCCCCCGTCAAGGCCTGCGCGCTCGCGGCTGGCGTGCCGGTGCTGGCAACCGACGGCACTCAAGGATCCCGAGACGCTCGACGCGATTCGCGAGTCTTGGCGCTGACATCGGCGTGGTCGCCGCCTACGGCCGGATTCTGCCGGAGGCGCTCCTGACGATTCCCCCGAGGGGAATGATCAACGTGCACGCATCGCTGTTGCCGCGCCACCGCGGCGCTGCGCCCGTCCACCGCGCGATCATTGCCGGCGACAACGAAACCGGCGTCACGATCATGCGCGTCGTCAAGGCGCTCGACGCGGGCCCGATGCTCGCGACCGTCAGGCGGCGCATCGAGGATCCTGAGACGAGCGAAGACGTGGAACAGAGCCTGGCGGTCCTCGGCGCGGACCTGCTCGTCTCGACGCTCGATGATCTGGCGCGAGGCGCCGTTCACGAGGAAACGCCAGGACGATTCCGCCGCGACCTACGCGCCACCGCCTGACGAAAGACGACGGCATTGTCTCGTGGGCGCGGCCGGCGCGGGACATCCACAACCTCATTCGGGGGCTCCATCCCTGGCCGCACGCGTTCACGTTCCACTCGGGCCATCGACTCATCCTGCATCACGCGCTCCCGCACGAATCGGCCGTGACCGAGCCGCCGGGGACGATCGTCGCCGCCCATGGCGATGATCTGCGCGTGGCCACGGGCTTTGGCGCCGCTGCGCATCGTCGCCCTGCAGGCCGAAGGCAAGCGCGTCATGACGGCGCGCGAATTTCTCGCAGGCCATCCGATCGCGGCCGGCGAGTTGCTGACCGCCGCGCCATGATCGCGCCCGCGCGGACCGCAGCCTACGAAGTCCTTTCAGCGATTTCGTCGGGCCGATCCGACCTGCCGGGAGCGCTGGCGCACTCGCGAGAATCGCTGGACGAGGATCGCGATCGCGCGCTGGCCGCCGAGATCGCCACCGGCGTGGAACGCTGGCGCGGCGCCCTGGATCACCTGATCGCCGCGTTCGCCAGGCGCCCGCTCGATCGCCTGGACGTCGAAGTCGTGAACATCCTGCGGCTCTCGATCTACCAGCTGCTGTACCTCGAGCGCGTGCCCGCATCCGCGGTTGTGGACGATGCGGTGAAGCTGACGAAGCGAATTCGCAAGACCAGCGCGAGCGGCCTGGTCAACGCCGTGCTGCGGACCGTGTCACGCCAGCGGCGAGACCTCCCGTTGCCCGCGCGGCCTACCGATGCCGGGGACGTCAATGCCGCGCTCGATTACTTGAGCATCACGCTGTCGCATCCGCGGTGGCTCGCCGCGCGCTGGTACAAGCGGCTCGGATTCGAGCGCGCCGAAGCGTGGATGCAGTTCAACAATCGCCCGGCGCCGCTGACGCTGCGTCCGAACCCGTTCCTGGCGGCAGCAGCCGACGTGCGCGACGAACTGGCGGCGGATGACGTCATCACCGAACCTGGCCGCTGGGCGCCCGACGCGCTGATCGTCCGCAGCGGTCATCCACTGCGTCAGCCGGGCGCGGCGTCCGGACGCTTCGTGGTCCAGGACGAGGCCTCGCAACTCGTCGCGCTCCTTGCCGGCGAGCGGCCCGGCGCGCGAGTGCTCGACGCCTGTGCGTCCCCCGGTGGCAAGGCCACGGCGATCGCCGCGCGCCTCGGCGACGGCGGCATGCTGATCGCCTGCGATGTCCGCGATCGCCGGGTGGACCTTCTCAGGCAGACGGTCGCCGCGACCGGCGCATCCAACGTTCGCGTGGTCCAGGCGGATCTGCTCGCGCCGCTTCCCTTCGGACCGGTATTCGACTGCGTGATCGTTGATGCGCCCTGCTCCGGTCTGGGCACGCTGCGGCGCGATCCGGACATCCGCTGGCGCCGTCACGAAGCGGATTTGGACGTGCTGGCGCAGGCGCAGCAGCAGATGCTCGATCACGCCCAGGCGGTCGTCGCGCCCGGCGGCCGCCTCGTGTACGCGACGTGCTCGAGCGAACCGGAAGAAAACGAACAGGTCGCCCGCCGCTTCCTGGCTGCGTGGCCAGTCTTCAGGCCGCTGCGCGCGACTGACGCCCACGCGCGCCTGCCGCCGGAAACCGTGGACGAGGACGGCTATTTCCGCACGTCGCCGGATGGGCATGGGCTCGAAGTGTTCTTCGGCGCCGTGTTCGAGCGCGCCCGGCACTTGTAGTACGATCTTGGCCCCGATGGCCTTTCGAACCCGCGTCTGGACCGCCGGCAAACTGCTGGTGTTCGGCGGCGCCCTGCTCGCGACCTACATCGTCTTTGCCGTCGCGTCGATGCGCCTGACGCTTCGCGCGCGTGAAGTCCAGGTCCCCGATCTCATGCGCCACACCGCGAACGAAGCCACCGCGATCGCCGGCGATCTCGGCTTGTCGGTTCAGGTCGACGAGAGCCGCCGCCTCGACCCCAAGATACCGGCCGGCCAGGTCCTCGCGCAGGACCCATTGCCGGGCAACACGACGCGGCGTACCAGGAGCGTCCGCCTCTGGCTGAGCGCGGGACAACGCGCCGCGATCGTCCCGGCGCTCAACGGCCAGACCGAACGGTCCGCGCAGCTGCGTCTCGCGCAGGACGGTTTCGCCGTGACCTCGACGTCCGAGATTCGCTCCGACGGGTATCCCGGCGATGTGATCGTCGCGCAGGACCCGCCGGCGAACGCGCCAGGAACGGCGGTCGCGCTGCTCGTGAACCGCGCCGAACAGTCGGCGAGTTTCGTGATGCCGGATCTCATCGGCGTCAACGGCGAGCGCGCCGCGGGCATCCTGCGCGATCACGGCTTTCGCGTGGCGGTCGTCGGCTCGACGCCCTATCCCGGCATTCCCTCCGGTGTCGTCCTGCGGCAAAGCCCCCAGGGCGGATTTCAACTCGGCCCGGGCGAGCCGATCTCGATCGAGGTGAGCCGGTGAGCGTGCTGATCGCGCCTTCCATTCTCTCCGCGGATTTCGCGGCGCTCGGCGACGCGGTGGCGGCAGCGGAGCGCGGCGGCGCCGACCTGATTCACGTGGACGTGATGGATGGACATTTCGTGCCGAACATCACGATCGGCCCGCCCGTCGTGCGGTCCCTCAAGCGCGTGGCGCGCGTGCCGCTCGACGTCCACCTGATGATCACGGATCCCGATCGCTACATCGACGCGTTCGCCGACGCGGGCGCGGCGATGCTGTCGGTTCACGTCGAAGTCCTGCCCCACCTTCACCGCACGGTCCACGCGATCAAGGCGCTCGGCGTCAAAGCCGGCGTGGTGCTCAACCCGGCCACGCCGGTGATCGCGATCGAGGAGATCGCGGCGGACGTGGATTTCGTGCTGGTCATGTCGGTCAATCCGGGCTTCGGCGGCCAGACTTTCATTCCGCGCAGCGAGTCTAAGGTGAGGGAGGTCCGTGCCGCCGCTCGACCGCGCCGGCAATACCGCGGCGCCGGTGGAAATCGACGGCGGGATCGACGCCGGCAACGCCGCCCGGGTGGTCGCGGCCGGCGCCCGCATCCTGGTCGCCGGATCGGCCATTTTCAACACCCGCGATCCCGAGGCCGCGACACGCGACCTCAAGGCGCGCGCCTCGAGCGGCCTCGCGGCTCCGATGCCCGCACGTTGACGACGCCGCAATCGACTTCCCGGGTGCGCGTGCGATATGCCGAGACGGACAAGATGGGCGTGGTCTACTACGCGAACTATTTCGTCTGGTTCGAAGTGGGCCGCACGGACCTGATGCGGCTGTCGGACTGGAGCTATCGCGACATGGAGACCGAGGGCTTCGCGCTGCCGGTCGTCGAAGCGCACTGCGGCTACCGCCGCTCCGCGCAGTACGACGACGAGCTCGAGATCAGGACGACGGCCGAGCTGCTGTCGCACGTGCGCGTCCGCTTCGACTATCAGATCGTTCGTGTGTCCGACGCGCTGCTGCTGGCGGACGGCCATACCGTCCACGCGTCGCTCGATTCCACCGGCCGGCCCAGGCGGCTGCCCGATCGCATCAAGAGTCTCTTTACGGCCACCCTATGAAAGCACTTGTCACCGGCGCTGCCGGCTTTATCGGTTCCACGCTCAGCGAGCGGCTGATCCGCTCCGGCGCCGACGTCGTCGGCATCGATTGCTTCACGGACTACTACCCGCGGCCGCTCAAGGAGCGCAATCTGGCGAACCTGCGCAGCGCGCCGAAGTTCCAGTTCGTCGAGTCGCGCATTCAGGACGCCGATCTGCCGTCGCTGCTCGCCGATCGCACGCACGTCTTTCACCTGGCCGCGCAGGCGGGCGTCCGCAAAAGCTGGGGCAAGGACTTCGAGATCTACACGGTGAACAACATCGAGGCCACGCAGGTGCTGCTCGAGGCGTGCGTCGGCCGGCCGATCGATCGCCTGGTGTATGCCTCGAGCTCCTCGGTCTACGGCGACAACGTCGCGATGCCGATGCGCGAGGACGCCTTCGTTCAGCCGGTGTCGCCCTACGGCGTCAGCAAACTCGCCGCCGAGCAGCTCTGCTACCTGTATTTCGTGAACCATCGCGTGCCGACGGTGTCGCTGCGCTACTTCACGGTCTACGGACCCCGCCAGCGCCCGGACATGGGCTTCAACAAGTTCCTGCGGGCGACCATTCTTGGCCAGCCCATTACGGTCTTCGGCGACGGCGAGCAGACGCGCGATTTCACCTTCGTGGACGATATTGTCAGCGCGACCATTGCGGCGGCTGAGCGGGGCGTCCCGGGCCGTGTGTACAATATCGGTGGTGGTTCCCGGGTATCGGTCAACCACGTGCTCGAGATTGTCGGGCGCGTTGCGGATCGGCCGCCCGATTCTCACCGTCGACAGCGCCCAGAAGGGCGACATGCGCCACACCTACGCCAATACGGATCTGGCCCGCGCGGACCTGGCGTTCGAACCGACCGTCACGCTGGAACAAGGCCTGGCGGCCGAGTATGCCTGGCTGAAACAATCTCTGGATACCCTGTGAAACAGAAGTCCGCGCGTCAGCACGTCGTGCGCGCCCTCTCGGCGGCCATCCTCATCATCACGGCGTCGGCCTGCGCGACCAACGGCCGCGCGCCCGTCCCGGCCGGCACCGCGCAGCCCGATCAGTTCCTGTTCGACAAGGGCAACGCGGCGCTCCAGGCGAAGAAGTGGCTGACGGCCCGCGAGTACTTCAAGCAGGTCACCGAAACCTACACCCAGAGCCCGCTCCGGCCCGACGCCAAGCTCGGGGTCGGCGACACGTACCTGGGCGAAGGCTCCACGGAAGCGCTGGTGCTGGCGATCGCGGAATTCCAGGAGTTCCTCTCGTTCTACCCGACGAACGCGCGCGCCGACTACGCGCAGTACAAGCTGGGCATGGCGCACTTCCGCCAGATGCGCTCGCCGCAGCGCGATCAGACGGAAACCCGCGACGCGCTGCGCGAATTCCAGACCTTCATCACGCGATATCCCGACAGCTCGCTGATGCCGGAGGTCAAGAAGAAGCTCCGCGAGACGCGCGATCGCCTGAGCGAGTCCGAGCTCGAAGTCGGCAAGTTCTATTTCCGCATCCACTGGTATCCGGGCGCGATCGATCGTTTGAGCCTGCTGATCAAGGACGACCCCGAGTTCACCAGCCGCGACGAGGCGTACTTCACGCTCGCCGAATCGCTGATGATGCTGGGCCGCAAGGCCGAGGCGCTGCCGCTCTACGAGAAGATCGTGGAGGAATTCGAAGTCAGCGAACGGCTGGACGAGGCGCGCCGGCGCATCGACGAACTGAAGAACGGGATTCCGGAAAAAAGCCCGGCCGAAGAGCACCGGCCAAGGCGCCGACCAAGACCTCGAGCTGAACGCTAGCCGACCTTCCGGTCCGCGCGGGGCGCGGCGGCAGCTCGACGGCAGCGGCACGACCTTCGGATTGAGATACATCCCGAACCGGCGGAAGTAATCGGCCGCCGACACCAGCGCGGTCACCACCACCACCCACAGCGCGATCTGCCCGATCACGACGAATCCGTGCAGGTGATCCTTGCCGAGGATCAGCGCGAGGATCGCCACGACCTGCGCGATCATCTTGATCTTGCCGAGCGGTGAGGCCGGCATCGTCGCGCCGCGCGCGTGAGCCAGCGTGCGCAGCGCCGTCACCGCGAACTCGCGGCCGATGATGATCGCCACCATCCACGCCGGCGCGAGATCCATCTGCACCAGCGAGATGAACGCGGCGATGGTGAGCAGCTTGTCGGCGAACGGATCGATGAACTGGCCGAGGGCGGTGACCTGCTTCCGGCGGCGCGCGAGATAGCCGTCGAGCCAGTCGGTGAGCGACGCCAGCCCGAAGATCGCCGCGCCCACCAGCTCCTTGCGCACGCCGAGAATCATGCGCCCCTCGAACTTCGTGAGGAGCACCACCACGAGCAGCGGCACGAGAAAAATTCGCGTGACCGACAGCGAGTTCGGCAGGTTCATGGGCGGGTCTTGGCCATGATAACATCGCTGGTTGCCTATGAAGGCGATCATGCTCGCGGGGGGCAAGGGCACGCGCCTCCGTCCACTCACCATCCACACGCCCAAGCCCATCGTCCCGATCTTCGAGCGGCCGTTTCTCCACTATCAGCTCGACCTGCTGAAGCAGGTGCCGGAAATCGATGAGGTGATCCTGAGTCTCAACTACCAGCCGCGGCGCATCGAGGAGATCTTCGGCGACGGCGGCGAGAGCGGCCTCAGCATCCGCTACGTCGTCGAGCCGGCGCCGCTCGGCACCGGCGGCGCGGTGCGCTACGCCGGCGAGAAACTGCGCGAGTCGGTCGTCGTCTTCAACGGCGACGTCCTGACCGCGCTCGATCTCGGCGCGGTCATCCGCCTGCATCGGGAGCGCAAGGCCAAGGCGACGATCGTGCTGACGCCGGTCGAGAACCCGACCGCCTACGGGCTGGTCGAAACCGACGCGCAGGGCAACATCCAGCGCTTTCTCGAGAAGCCGAAAGCCGGACGAGATCACCTGCAACACGATCAACGCCGGCATCTACGTCCTCGAGCCGGACACCTTCGATCGCATTCCGAAGGACACCCCCTGGTCGATCGAACGAAGTTTTTTCCCTTCCCTTATCGAGCGGGGCGAAACGTTCGTCGCGTACCTCTACGACGGCTACTGGATCGACATCGGCACGCCTGAAAAGTACACGCAGGTCCATCGCGACATCATGGACGGGCGCTACCAGGCGGCGCCGTTCGCCGGCGCGCCGGGCCGCGCCTGGGTGTCGCCCGACGCTCGCGTCGAAGAGGGCGCGATTCTCGAGGGCCCGTGCTTCATCGATGAGGGCACCATCGTGAAGACCGGCGCGCACATCGGGCCGTACAGCGTCATCGGCCGTCAGTGCCACATCGAGGAGCACGCGCGCGTCGAGCGCTCGATCGTCTGGGCGAACACGCGCATCAGCCAGGAAGCGGTCGTGCGCAGTTCCATCCTCGGCCGCCACTGCCACATCGGGCGCAACGCGACCGTGGACGACGAAGCGATGCTCGGGGACAAGTCGGTGGTCACGGACTTCAGCCGTCTTTAATCGCGGAATTCATCATGGCGCTCACTCTCGATCCCGACATCTTCAAGGCCTACGACGTCCGCGGCACGTACCCGGAGCAGATTCACGAAGACGGCGCGCGCGCCATCGGCGCCGCGTTCGTGGCGTATCTGAAGGCCAAACGCATCGCCGTCGGGCGCGACATGCGGCTGTCGTCGCCGGCGCTGGCGCAGGCCTTCATCGACGGCGCCACCAGCCAGGGCGCCGACGTCGTGGACTACGGCATGTGTCCGACCGACATGCTGTACTTCGCCGTCGCCACCGATGGTCTCGAAGGCGGCGTCCAGATCACGGCGTCGCACAATCCGAAGCAGTACAACGGCATGAAGATGGTCCGGCGCGACGCCTTGCCGCTGAGCGGCGACGAAGGGATCTCGGACATCCGCGACATGATCGCCAGCGGAACCATCCCGGCGCCGGCCGCGACGCGCGGCACGGTGACGCACAAGGATGTGCTCGCGCCGTACGTCGACCATGTCATGGGGTTCATCGACCCGTCGATCATCAAGCCGTTCAACGTGGTGCTCGACGCGGGCAGCGGCATGGGCGGACTGGTCGCGCCGAAGCTATTCGAACGCCTCCCCTGCAAGACGACGCGGCTCTGCTTCGAGATCGACGGCAGCTTTCCCAATCACGAAGCCAACCCGCTCATCGAAGAAAACCGCCGCGACATCGTCGAGCGGGTGATCGCCGAGAAGGCCGACATCGGCATCGCGTGGGACGGCGACGCGGATCGCTGCTTCTTCATCGACGGCACCGGCGAGTTCGTCTCGGGCGACTTCGTCACGGCGCTTCTCGCGGAAGCGTTCCTGCTGAAGCATCCCGGCTCGACGATCATCTACGACCTGCGCGCCAGCTACGCGGTCAGCGACACCGTGGCGCGCGCACGGCGGCACGTCGCTGATGAACCGGGTCGGCCACGCCTTTTTCAAGAAGCGGATGCGCGAGACCAACGGCATCTTCGGCGGCGAGGTGACGGGCCACTACTACTTCCGCGACAACTTCTACGCCGACAACGGCTTCATCCCGGCGCTGCTGATGCTCGAGCTGATGTCGAAGCAGCGGCAAGAGCCTGCACGAACTGCTCGAGCCGCTGCGTCAGCCGCTACTTCATCTCCGGCGAGATCAACACCAAGCTGCAGAGCATGGACGCGGTGCCGGCCAAGCTCGAAGCGATCGCCGCCAAGTACGCCGACGCGCACCAGTACACGCTGGACGGGCTGTCGGTCGAGTACCACGACTGGCACTTCAACGTGCGGCCGTCGAACACCGAGCCGCTGCTCCGCCTGAATCTGGAGGCGACGACGCCGGAGCTGATGGCCGCCAAGCGCGACGAGGTGCTCGCGCTGATTCGCGCGTGATAAAATCAGCCTTCCGATCGCGGGCTTAGCATAGTGGTAATGCCCTGGCTTCCCAAGCCAGATAGACGGGTTCGATCCCCGTAGCCCGCTCCACCCTTCGCTCGCATGTCACGCGAAGGGTGCCCACAGTAGCGCAACGCGCGAAGGTGGGCTGTCTCGAGTTGCGCGAGCTCCGGGTGGCAAGCCAACCGGTTCCCACGCCTGATTTTCTGCGCTCCTTTCATCGCATTGCGTGCGCGTGTCAACACTCCCGCACAGGAGCTGCACGTCGACGTCCGAGCGCGACTCCGCCGATTGGCCACTCTTCGGCTTTATCCTGATGGTCGATGAGTTTCGGCAGAGAATGGCGCAACGCGCTTCGTGCCTGGGTCGCACCATTGGTTGAGCGCACCTGAGGGTACCATTTCCGATCTTCGGACCGAGCGGGCCGCACCATTTATTTGCAGGTTCTACCGGGACAGGACACAAGTCACGGTCATCGGTTGATCGCGACGGTGGCCAGCAGGTATCCGTGTTTCCGGACGGCAGCGACGTGCCGATCGAGCCACACGAAGGGCCACACCAGCGCGGAGGTTACCACGGACAGCGGGCGGCACCATGAGTAGCACGCGAGGTCGAGCATCCGCAGCCCGCCAGGAATGAACAGGATCGAGGTCTCGGCCGTCACGCTGAACCCCGCGCCTTCGAGCATGTTCCTCAGCGCCCGCCGCGAATAGGACTTCTCGTAGCCGTAGGCGTAGAGCCCGACGGCTTGAAGCAAGGCCGCGAGCAGCGGCCGCAGAAACGGATCGAACCGGTTCGGCACCCCGATGATCGCGCGCCCGCCCGGCTTCAACACCCGCGCCATTTCCTGCACCGCCTGCTCGGTCTCGTCGAAGTGCTCGATCGTGCCCATCGAGTAGATCGCGTCGAAGCTTGCGTCGCGGAACGGCAGCGCCCGGACGTCGGCCGCCGCCGCCCGCAGCGGGCCCGAGTCGCGCGTGAACGCGGCCCTCGCCTGCATGACCGTCGGCTCGGAGATGTCGATGCCGAAGGCGCGCGCCCTGCGGTGCGCCGCCCACGCCAGGATGCGCGTGTTCTTGGCCTCGTCCCACAGGTCGGTCTTGAGGATTCGCAAGCCTGTGAGCGGCGGGAAATGCGACTTCTCAGGACCAATCCGTCCGGCCGCGATATGCCGCGACCTGGCGGGGTGTTATGCAGGTCGGCCTATTGAAGGTCTCACGGGCGACTGCTTCGTCCAATGAGTGCCTGTGACCGTATGAAGGTGCAGACATTCTTCGACGCGGCCCGTCTGCTGATATGCTGCGCGCCTCGCTGGGCCGGCCGTGATATGCCGGTCGGCCTACTCATAGTTAGAACGGACAATGTGCCCTGAAGACATCAAAGAACAGGACAGATCTCAAGTGCATTGGCATTCGCGCTGTTGGACCCGAACTCTCGACCAAGGACTGTCTCGCATGCGGATGATCGTTGGTGCGACGGCCCTGGCGTTCTTCTGCCTCGTGGCGTGTGCACCCGCCTACGCTGCCGAGGACACGCTGGTCGGCACTTGGCGTCTTACGTCGTTTTACCGGGAAGTGGCTGGCACCGGCGTGAGGGAAAACCAACTCGGAGAGCACCCAGATGGGTATCTCAGCTACGGTGCGGACGGCCGCATGCTCGTGCTCTTCGTCTCAGACGAGCAGCCGAGACCGCGAGCGGAACCGACCGACGACCAGCGGATCATGCTCCACAAGACGATGCTCTCGTACGGTGGCACGTACTCGTTGTCACCAGGCACAGTCGTACATCACGTTGACATTGCTTGGGACGGACGCAGGCTCGGCACCGATCAAGTGCGCTTCTACACCATCAGCGGCGACACGCTCATCCTCAAGACGGAACCGAACAGGGGACTCGTCGACGGCCGCGAGGGTGTAGGGTTCCTGACGTTCAAGCGAGTCGGGCCTTCGCAGCGAAGCACGCCGTGACGACTCCTGGACTGCGGCCTGCGACCGCGACATTCGATGGCCCATTGACGATTCGCGCCTGATCATCAGATCCGCACACACGATGCAGCCGTTACCTCAAAGAAGCCGTCTAACCTGCCGCTGCAGCCGACGAGCGGCCGGAGTGTGCACTGAGCCGCTCGCGGCTGAGCGGCCGCGTTGGGCGGACCAATCTCAAACAGCGAGATGAGGGGGACACGTTTGGGCAGGATTGATCTGGCAAACGATACTCGGATGTCACGCCGGGCGCTCCTCGCTGGCGCCCTGGCCACCGCCACGGCAGCGGCAGTTCGCCCAGTGCTCGCCCAACAGACGCAAACGCACATGCCACCGGGCATGGCGTCAAGAGCGAAGGGGCCGCTCGTCTTCCTCGACTACGACCAGGACGAGATTGACGCTGCCTACACTCAATCCCTCTGGGCACCAAATCAAGCAGAAGTCGCCAAACGCAATGCTCAGAAGAGCGCCGCTGCCATTGCCCGCCTTGGAGCACCACGACGGCTTGCCTATGGGCCGACTGAGATCGAGAAGGTTGACGTGTATACGACGAAGCAGCCGAACGCACCAATGAATATCTTCATCCATGGAGGTGCCTGGCTCCGGAACAGCATCAGCCGCCTCTGCGTATCTGTCAGAGACCTTCGTCGATTTCGGCGCCCATTTCCTCGCTGTGGATTTCAACAATGTTCTCGAGACCAACGGCAATCTGATGGCGATGGCGGACCAGGTGAGACGTGCCGTCGCTTGGGTATATCGCAACGCCTTGAGTTTCGGGGGCGATCAGAACCGGCTCTACGTATCCGGTGTCTCATCAGGTGGTCATCTTGCGAGTGTCGTGCTGACGACGGACTGGCAAAAGGACTTCGGCCTGCCGGTCAATATTGTGAAGGGAGGGCTATGTGGCAGTGGCATGTACGATCTCTATCCAGTGACCTTGTCGGCGCGCAGCAACTACGTGAAGTTTACAAACGAGGTTGTGGAGGCGCTGAGTGCGCAGCGGCATCTCGATAGGTTGATGGCGCCGGTGATTGTCGCGCACGGCACGCTGGAAACGCCGGAATTTCAGCGCCAGAGCCGCGAGTTCGCAGCGGCAGTTAAAGCGGCAGGCAAATCGGTGACGTTGCTGATCGGTGAGGGCTACAACCATTTTGAGCTCCACGAAACACTTGGTAATCCTTATGGTCTGCTCGGCCGTGCAGTGTTGGAGCAAATGAAGCTCAAGAGGGCCTACAGGACCCGGCGGCGCGCGTCGTGCGGGCAGTCACTGACCTCTGCGCGCTCGTCCAGGGTTAAGGGTGACCGACGCCAGAGGAATCCCATGCTTCGACGAGGGTGGTCCCTGTTGGATTACTAAACGCTGTGCGACCAGGGAGGAGTAATGCTCTACGAGGCGTCTCACAACGTCGAACGGCGTGCGGCCGCGGCGCGCGAGGCTACTTCGTCGGCACGCGCGCCTTCAGCTCCTCGAACCAGTTGAGGACGACCTGAATCTGCGGAGCCGCCGGCGCGCCGGACGCGGTTTGTCCGGCAGCGACGACGCCGAGGAATCGCTTGCCGTCGAGCGTGATGTCGTTGTTTCGCTCGAACCCTGGGCCGCGCTCGACGAAAGGTCTCGGCACCGGCACCGGGTTGCCGAAGGTGAAGGTCGGCCGCGTCGTGACGCTCACCGCCGCGAATTGGTTGCCCGCCGCCGCCCGTAACGTAGAACAGCTCCTTCCCATCGGGAGACCACGTGGGATGGAAGCCGCTGCCTTTCGAGATCGGATACGTCGCGCCGGTCGTAGGAAACGGCTGGACGAACAGGGAACCGGCGGGCGCTCCGGGCGCACCCGCCGAGTACGCCACCCATCGGCCGTCTGGTGAAAACGTCGCAGAGGGAGGAAACGGCGACTGGATGCCGCCGAACGGGTGTCACCTTCTTATCCGTGAACGACAACGCCGCGACCGCGTAGCTGGAACCCTTGGCGACACTGAACAACAACGTCTTGCCATCGGGCGACCACGACTCCGGCACATGGGCCGTGTCCTTGTCCGGCTTCGTCAGGCGCTCCGCCGCCGTCGTGCCGTCAGCGCGCTGCCAGAAGAGGCCGAGATCGCCGTCGCGGTCCGACTGAAACGCCACGCGCTCGCCGTCCGCGGACCAGACGGGCACACGATTGCGGCCTCCCAACGTGAGCCGGCGCATCGAGCTTGCGCCCGCCACGTCGTAGATCCACACGATGGCGTCCTTGCCATCGTCGCTGCCGAAGGCGATCCGCTTGCCGTCTGGCGACAGACGCGGGTACTCGTACGCGCCCGGGCGGAAGCTTCAGCGGCTGAACCGCCCCGTTTCGATCGACCAGCGCGAGGTCTGACAGCGCCGAGGACGTCGACGCCGGGCCTGGGACGAACACGAGGGACCCGGTGCTGGAGACGCTGAAATGCGCGGTGCCGGTGGCGCCTGAGGATCTCCTGACGCCCTCGACGATCGGCACCGGTCCACCCGTGACCGCGAGACGCCGCAGATCGAACGGCACGGCGAACAGGACGCCGCCAAGCGCGTACACGAGGTGCCCGGTCGGCACATACCGGCCGTCGCTGCCGCCCGAGACGAGCGTTTTTCGTTCCGACGACTTCAACGACTGCACGACGATCTGCGCCTTGTCCCAGCCTCGGCCGTGGCGGCCGTGGCGAGCGGTGAACAGCACCCACTCGCCACCCGGCAACACCTGGGGGCCGTACATCACCTCGCCGTCCTTGACGCTGACGAGCACCTCCGGCTGGCCGCCATTTGCCGAGACGCGCATGATGCCTTTGCCGGCCTGACCGAAGACGATCCCGTCGGCGTCCCAGGTCATCCCCAAAAACGGCGTCGTCGGCCGGACAGATCGTGACCGCCGCTCCGCCGCTGACGGCGATCTTCTTGACCGCTCGGTCCACCTGTGAATAGAAGGCGATGGACTGGCCGTCGGGTGAAAACACCGGGGTGGACGGCTGTCAGGCGTCTGTTGTGTGCCCGGGATGGGCCTCGCCTCGAGGTCCGACATCGACCGCAGGTACAACTGGTTGTTGGCCACGTAGACGAGCCGCGTGCCGTCAGGGGAGACGGCCAGGCTCTGGTTGTTGACCATCGTGAACTGCTGACCCTCGCCGAGCGCGAACGCGAAGCGCGTCACCGGCGACGAGGGCGCGGGTGGCCTGAGCATCCATGCGGCGGCGCCGACCATCGCGCCCGCGACGACGGCGGCGGCGACGACAGGAAGGGCGCGCCTCCAGAGTGGGCGCGGCAGCGATCGCGGGTGCCGGAGCGGCCGTCCCGGAACCGTCGTCTCGAACGCGCCCTCCGAGCGCCAGGCGCACGTCGCCGATGTCGCGCATCCGCTGCTTCGCGTCCTTCTTCAGGCAGCGCCGCAGCACCGTGCCGACCGCGGAGGCACCGCGGCCGGCAGCGCGGTCCAGTCCGGCTCCTTGCTCAGGACCGCGCGAGCGTGTCGGAGACGTCCTCGCCCTCGAACGCGCGCCGGCCCGTGAGCATCTCGTAGAGCACGGCGCCGAACGCCCAGATGTCGGCGCGCTTGTCCACGCGTCCGGCCCTTGCGCCTGCTCCGGACTCATGTAGGCCGCGGTGCCGAGAATCATCCCGGCCTGCGTCATCGCCGGCGTGGTGATCGTCGGCGACATCGACACGCTCGGCGACGACCGCGCCGGCCGGCTCCATCGCTTTCGCGAGGCCGAAGTCGAGCACCTTCACCGTGCCGTCGGCGCGCACCTTGATGTTCGCGGGTTTCAGATCGCGATGGATGATCCCCTGCTCGTGCGCCGCTTCGAGCGCCTCGGCGATCTGCTTCGCGATGGGCAGCGCTTCGTCGAGCGGGATCGCGCCCTGCGCGATCCGCTGCGACAGATCGTCGCCCTCGACGAGTTCCATCACGAGCGCGGTGATGCCCGCACTTTCTTCGAGGCCGTAGATGCCGGCGATGTTCGGATGGTTCAGCGACGCGAGCACTTCCGCTTCGCGCTGGAACCGCGCCGAGCCGATCGGGATCCTGCGCGAACGCGTCGGCAGGATCTTGATCGCGACCTCGCGTTCCAGCTTCGTGTCGCGTCGCGCGATACACCTGCCCCATGCCGCCTTCGCCGATCGCTGCGATGACTTCGTAGACGCCGAGGCGGGTGCCGGGAGTGAGGCTCAAGTCGCTGCAGTATACGGGCTGTATGGCCGGCGGACGGGATTACTCCTGGTACACGGGCTATTGGCGACCGATTTCGCGCCAACGGCCGCCAGGCGATAGGTCTACACTGCGCGACAAGCGGAGAGTAATCCGAGGCGCAAGAGCCAGGAGCGAACGTCTGTCGGTCACTTCGTCGGCACGCGCGCCTTCAACTCCTCGACCCAGTTCAGCACGACGACGATCCCCGTCGGCGTGGACGTGGGATCGCCGCCTGCGGCCTTGATCATCAAGAACGTTCTGGCCGTCGCGGGAGACGTCGTAGGCGCGGCCGTTTCCGGAGGCAAAGTAAGGCATGTCGAACAGCTTCGTCGGGGTGCCGGCACTGAAGGCCGGG
>CAVQHT010000012.1:0-476510 GCA_963712355.1 uncultured Acidobacteriota bacterium | reverse complement strand
ACAAAGCCCAGGCGCTGCTCCTCGACAACACGTTTCATGTCAGGCGTCAGAATTCCCATCCCGAGCAGCGTGCCACATATCACGCCACAATCAAAAGCACACCACGGAGGTCACGGATGAGAACAACAGAGGTCACGGACCATCTGGGGTTTGTGCCGCCTCTGTTTTCGTTCCGTGTCCTCCGTGGTGAAGCTTTTTCTGGGATAGTCTCACTGAAGATGTCTGGCGCGGGCGATACCTCGTCGAAGCTCTCGGTACTCGTTTCGCTCGGCAGTTACGCGGGCGCGTTGCTGCACGCCACGGTGTCCGGAAAAGGCCGTCTGGGTCCTTTCCGTATCGAACTGCCAGGTCCGCTGAAATTTCGCGTGTCGATCGTTGCGGGGAACATGCGGATGCACCGGCTGATCGATCGGACGGTCAGGGCCGGCGATACGTTCGTCGATGTCGGTGCGAACATCGGCTACAACACGCTCTACGCGGTCCAGCGTGTCGGCCGGACCGGGACGGGTCGTGGCCATCGAACCCGCAAGCGACAATGTAGCGCTGCTGCGGCGTCAGCTCGCGGCCAACGGCGTGCGCAACGTGACGGTGCGCGACGCGGCCGCGGGGCGGACCACCGAGCAACGCGACCTCTATCTTCGCGGCGAGGTCAGCGCCGTCAACAGCCTGTTTCCTGACAGCTGCTTTGGTCCGGTCACCAGCGTCGTGCGTGTCCCCGTGATGGCCCTCGACGACCTCGTGGACGGCGACGCCGATGTCGTGAAGATCGACGTCGAAGGCGCCGAGCTCGATGTCCTGCACGGCATGTCGCGCCTTCTGCGCGCCAAACCGGTGCGCCTGATCGTCGAATGGCATCCCGCTTTGCAGGTCGCCGCGGGATACGCGGCCGACGCGCTGCCGCGCTGGCTGATCGATCGCGGCTTCTCGGTCTCGATCGCCTGGCACACATCGCTCGAACCGGTGACCGACGCGCGGCTCGCGTCCGCGCTGACCCGCCTGCTGCCCGGCGGCCACTCGGTCGAGCTACTGGCCGAAGGCGCGATGCCGCCGTCGCGGATGCAGAGTCTGTATCTCGCGGGTAGAATGCCGACGATCTCAGGAGATCGTATGACCAGACCAACATGGCTCCGATTCATCGTGTGCGCGGCCGTCGTCTTCGTGGCCGGCTGCGGCAGCACACCGGATGTCGGCGGGTTGCGCGCGTCGTTCGCGCAGCAGCTGGCCGCGAATCCATCGGTCAAAGGCTTTCAGCAGAACGCCGACGACCTTCGCTTCTCGGGTCCTGGTGTGGACGGCAAGGAAGTCGTCGTCGTGGCGCGTTCATATCGATGCGGCCGCCGTCGAACCGAACACCGATCCCGCGCACCCGTACAAGGGCGTCGTCAAGTCGTCCTGGTTCGCCGACGATCGCATCGTGATGACCCGGGGCCGCGATTCGAACCTGCCGATCGAGCTCACCGCCAACGGCCTCGCGCAGGAGTGCTGGGCGCTCTGGGACAAGGCGGCGGGCAAGTGGAGCTGGTAGCGACGCGCAGGTAGAATGCGCGCGATGCCAAGCGTACAGGGGCTGTTCGCCGTCAGCGCCGCGCTGTTCATCGGTGGCATCGGGTTCATCATCGCCGGCGAGCGCTCCGCGCAGCGTGCGCCGGCTGCCGTCTATCACGCGCCGATCGCCCCGGTTGCCAGCATCAAGCAGATCATGAACGGCATCGTGATGCCGAACGCCGACGTGGTCTACAAGGCGGTGGGTTCGACGTTCACGGCCGCCGGGTCCGTCGACGTCGCGCCGAGAAACGACCAGGAGTGGGCCCGCGTTGCCGACAGCGCCGCGGCCATCGTGGAGTCGGGTAACCTGCTCCTCATGGACGGCCGCGCCGTGGACGATGGCGAGTGGGTGAGGATGACGCGGACGTTCATCGACGCCGGCAAGGCGGCGCTGAAAGCGGCCGAGGACAAACAGTCGGACGATGTCTTCATGGCCGGCGGCGATCTCAACGGAACCTGCGATGTCTGTCATGAGCGCTACCAGCGCCGCTAAGCGCGTCGCTCCTGACGCTCGCGGCGACGGCCGTCCTGCTCGTCGTCGGCATGGCGGCGCTCGACGCGCACGGCGTGTCGGGCAAGGACGCGGTGTTTCTCCAGGGGCTGAACGGCCGCGCGATCGTGCCGTTGATGTACCTCGGCGCGAAGCACATGGTGACCGGCTACGATCACCTGCTCTTTCTGGTCGGCGTGATCTTCTTTCTGTACCGCCTGCGCGACATCCTGCTCTACGTCAGCCTGTTTACGATCGGCCACAGCGTCACGCTGCTCGCGGGCGTGCTCGGCCATGTGCACGCGAACTCGTTTCTGATCGACGCGATCATCGGCTTCTCGGTCGTCTACAAGGCGTTCGACAACATGGACGGGTTCCGCCGCTTCTTTGGCTGGCAGCCGAACACCAAGGCCGCCGTCCTGATGTTTGGCCTCTTTCACGGCTTCGGCCTCGCCACCAAGCTGCAGGACTTCGCGCTGTCTCCGAACGGGCTCGTGGCGAACATCGTGAGCTTCAACGTCGGCGTCGAGCTCGGTCAGGGGCTGGCGCTGTCGATCATCCTGATCGCCCTGATGTACTGGCGGACGCGGTCGGGTTTCCTCCGCTACGCCTTCGCGTGCAACGGTCTCGTCATGTCCTGCGGCCTGCTGCTCGTCGGCTATCAGCTGTCGGGCTATTTTCTGACGCCATGATGACCACGTCTTCCAACGAGTCGCTCGCACTCGAAGCCAGGCGGCGGATTTCCACGATGGCCGGCGTGGCCCTGCTGGTTGCCGGCGTGCTGCTGGTGGCGGTCGTCCTGCCGGCAGAATTCGCGATCGATCCGCTCGGGACCGGCGCACGGCTCGGACTCCTCCAGCTGGGCATCGTCGGCCGGCAGGTGAAGCAGTTGGACGCGGCGGCTGAATCGACCGCGTCGGCACAGAGCGCCATCGTCGTGGGGCAGGAGCGACCCTTCCACGAGGAAACGGTCAGCTTCACGCTCGCGCCGCACGAGGGGATGGAATACAAGTACCGGCTCGAGAAGAGCAAAGCGCTGCTCTATACGTGGACGTCAACCGCGCCGGTCAACTACGAGCTTCATGCGGAGCCGGATGGCGCACCGGCGGGCTACGCGCAGAGCTACGAAAAACAGTCGGCGCGCGATCAGGCGTCGGGCACGTTGACGGCGCCCTTCTCAGGCATTCATGGCTGGTTCTGGGAGAACACCACCGGCCAGGAAATCGTCGTCACGCTCAGGACCGCCGGGTTCTATTCGATCTCGCACGAGTTCCGCAAGGATCAGCCCGTCAAGAACAAGGAATTTCACTAGGCGTCCAGCTGCCGAGCTGACCGCGAGCGAGTCCGCATCGCGCGGGAATGCGTGGCGCGGCCTGGCGCAATTTGTCGCAGCGCTGGCCGTGCTGTTGTGGCTCTCGGCCTGGACACTCCGCTTCTGGCAGGCGTGGGTCTACCTGCTGGTCTTCACCGCCTGCGTCAGCGGGATCACGGCGTACTTCCTGCGCCACGATCCCGAGCTGGTCGTGCGCCGCATGCGCGCCGGTCCTGCCGCCGAACACGACCCGGCACAGCGACGGCATCCAGGCGATCGCCAGCGTGATGCTGTGCGCGTTGTACGTCGTGGCGGGGCTCGATCGCCGCTGGGGCTGGTCGGGCGGATCGGAACGCGATCGACTGGCGGCTCTCGCTGGCGGCTGATGCGGTCGTGGCCGCCGGCTTTGCGGTGATCTTCCGCACCTTCCAGGAAAACAGCTATGCGTCGGCCACGGTGGAAGTCGGCGACGCGCAGCGAGTGATCTCGACCGGACCGTACGGACTTGTCCGGCATCCGATGTACGCCGGCGCGATCCCGTTGTTTCTGGCGACACCGCTCGCGTTGGGTTCGTGGTGGGCGCTCATCCCGGCAGCGGGCCTGGCCGCGGTCGTCGTCTCGAGATTGCGGAAGGAGGAGGATTTTCTGGCCCGCGATCTGCCGGGGTATGCCGACTACATGCGGCAGGTGCGGTTCAGGCTCGTCCCGGGAATCTGGTAGGTCCGGCCATCCCGCGGACGCACGAACCGGCTAAGCTGAGGACATGAAAAACGCTCTCCTGCTGATGCTCTCGGGGGCGATGGCGGGCATTGTCGTCGCGTCGTTCATCGTCCCGCCGATGCTGTCCTGGTACACGGAGCCCGGCGGCCTGCCGCAAGGGCGCGCAGATGCAGGCGGTCGTACAGATTCCCGAAGTCGTCCGCTACGTGACGTCGCGGCTGTTGTGGGGACAGGGCGTCGGCGCGTGCATCGGCGGCGTGCTTGGCCTGGTGGTGTCGATCACCAGCCGGCGGAAGAAGCCGGCCCCCGCGCCACCGTCCACGAGTGTCCGGTTGCCGTGACCTCCGTGAGCTCTCCTCCGTGAACTCCGTGGTGGTGCTTTTTAGAGCGAGTCGTCACGCCGTCTGGATGTCACGGGCAGCGGCCAGGCCCAGTTCCTCGATGGAAATCTCGCGCATCTTGAACTTCTGAATCTTGCCCGTCACCGTCGTCGGAAACTCCTGCGTGAAGCGCACGTAGCGCGGAATCTTGTAGGTGGCGATCCGGCCGCGGCAATAGGCGCGTATCTCGTCGGACGTTGCCGCTTCGCCTTCGCGCAGGCGGATCCACGCGCAAATTTCCTCGCCGTATTTCGCGTCCGGGACACCGATGATCTGCACGTCGCTGATCTTGGGGTGGCTGTAGAGGAATTCCTCGACCTCGCGCGGGTACACGTTGTCGCCGCCGCGGATGATCAGATCCTTGATCCGCCCGACGATGTTCACGTAGCCGTCGTCGCGCATGACGGCGAGATCGCCGGTGTGCATCCAGCGCGCCGCATCGATGGCGGCGCCGGTCGCTGCGCCATCCTCCCAGTAGCCGAGCATCACCGAGTAGCCGCGCGTGCAGAGCTCGCCCGATGTGCCGCGAGGCACGATCGCGCCGGTTTCCGGATCCACGATCTTGCATTCGAGATGGGGGTGAATCGATCCGACGGTCGTGACGCGGTGTTCGACCGGGTCGGCGACGTCGGACTGGAACGACACCGGGGAGGTTTCGGTCATGCCGTAGCAGATCGTGATCTCCGGCACGTGCATCCGGTCCATCACCTGCCGCATGACTTCGATCGGACACGAGGCGCCCGCCATGATCCCCGTCCGCAGCGTGTCGAGGCGAAAGCCCGGGAAACTCGCATGCTCGAGTTCCGCGATGAACATCGTCGGCACACCGTAGACGCAGGTGCAGCGCTCGTTCTGGATGGCGCGCAACGTGGCCTCGGGCTCGAACGACTCGGCGGGAACGACGACGCAACTGCCGTGCGTGAGCGCCCCAAGGTTGCCCATGACGCAGCCGAAGCAGTGGTAGAAGGGGACCGGCACGCACAACCGATCGTCGGGGGTGAGGTGGAGCGCTTCGCCGACGAAGTAGCCGTTGTTCAGGATGTTGTGGTGCGAGAGCGTGGCGCCTTTCGGCGAACCGGTCGTTCCCGACGTGTACTGGATGTTGACCGCGCTGTCGAACTGGTTGGCCGCCTCACGCGCTCGCAGCTCCGAAACGCTCACGGCGTCGCCGCGCGCGAGAAGATCCGTCCAGGCGATTCCACCCGGTTCGCCATCTGTACCCAGGTAGACCACATGGCGCAGCAGCGGGAAGCGGACCGCGGCCAGGCTGCCGTTTCGCTGCGCGCGCAGTTCCGGGACGAGCTCCGTGAGCATGCCGACATAGTCGGCGCTGCGAAAGCCGCGCGCCGTGATCAGCACGGAGAGGCCCGATTGCCGCAGCGCGTACTCGAACTCGTGGAGACGATACGCGGGGTTGATGTTGACGAGGATGGCGCCGACTTTGGCCGCCGCGTACTGCGTGACGACCCATTCCGCGCAGTTCGCGCTCCAGATCCCCACGCGATCGCCTGGCTTCACCCCGATCGACAGCAGCCCGCGCGCGGCACGTTCGACCTCGTCGTGGAGCTCGCGATACGAGTAGCGCCGCTGCTGATGACAGACGATGAGCGCGTCGCGATCGCCGAACGACCGCGCCGCGCGGTCGAGGCAGGCGCCGATCGTCTCGCCGAGCAGCGCGACCGGTGAGTGGCCGTGGACGTACGACAGCGCGCCAGGCATGGTTCGGCGGCTATGATACGCGCGCTTCCGGGCCGCGCGCACCAGTTCAGTGGCGGCCGCCGGGTCTCCGGCTAGGCGCCGGCCAGCGCGCGCGAGACCGGCCCGAACATCGCCCGCGCCACTTCCTGCACGTCGCTCTGGTCCAGCGACGACACCACGAACATGGCGCGCGGACCGTCGTGCGTCGAGGCGACGCGGAATCCTTCGACATCCGAAAGGCCCACCGCCGGGAACCGCAGATCGGCCGCGCGCTTCCTGGTCCGCGGCGACCAGCAGCGACAACTTCTGGTTCTTGTAGAGCATCACGATGTGCGAGAACCGCCGCCCTTCGAACACGCACGAATGGCGCTCGACGATCCGTAGCGGCCCGCCGCTCAGCGTCGCGTCAGCCGGCTGCACGGATTCGAGCACCGCACTGTGCCCGCCAAACCGCCGGTCGGCTTCGGCGAGCGGAATGGGATGCTCGGCCAGCTTGAAGGTCAGCGCGCAGAACTGATGATCGCCGACGGCGTCGTGCAGCAGCGCCGCGATCCGCGATACGGACCGCTCGCGCCATGCGTATCCCGCGCCCACCACGATGAGCACGCTGGCCGCCAGCGCCAGCCATCGGGCGCGATGGGCCGGCCGGACAGGCGTTCCAGCCGCCCGGGCCTGCAGCTGCGATCGCAGCGCCGCCGCGAACTCCGGCCGGACTTTCAGATCGGCGGCGCGGTCGAACGCCGAGCGGATCCCGGTCTTGAGCCGGCGCAGTCCCTCGATTTCGGCGCGGCACGCCGGGCAGCGATCGAGGTGAGCGACGACGCGCTGGGTCGTTTCGACGAGCAGCTGCTCGCTGACGAATGATTCGCCGAGCTCACGAACCTCGCGGCACTCCATGGTCACCCTCGTTGTTCTTCGGCGTCCGCGCCGGTCCGGAACTGGCTGCCAAAACGGGTCGGCGCCAGCTGCTGCCGCAGCATCTTGCGCCCGCGGTGCAGCCGCGACATGACCGTTCCGATGGGAATCGTCAAAGCGTCCGCGATCTCCTTGTAAGTCATCTCCTCGACGTCGCACAGCAGGATGATGTCCTGGTAGCTCTCCGGCAGTTCCCGGACGGCCGCGAGCAGCTCTTCGTCCGTCAGGTGATCCGGGACGGCCGGGACAAACGGGACCGTTTCCGCGATCACGGTCGTCGGGATCCTCGACCGTCGGCTGGCGCGCCTTGGCGCGGCGCCGATTGCTGCGCACGTGCTGCAGAATCGTGATCAGCCACGCGCGGCAGTTGGTCCCGAGCGTGAACCGGTGAAACGACTGCAGCGCCTGGACCAGCGTTTCCTGGACCAGGTCCTCGGCTTCGCCCCGGTCGCGCTCCCACCACATCGCCAGGCGAAACAGCCGATCGACATGCGGCATCGCCTCGGCCTCGAAGGCGTCCCAGGTCCCTGCAGCCGCGGCGGGTTCGTCCTGAACGGTCATGTGGTCCGGCCGCCTGGAGCGACCCTCGATGGATGATACCGGCGGGCCGCCGGTTTATTCCCTTAAGGGAAATGACGCCAGAAATCCGGCCGTGGACCTTTCGTGAGAGAGTTGGCATCGAAGCTGCGTCGGCCTTGTCCCGGATCACTCGAGGCAGCACATGGACGAACAGGAACGCCTGGACGAACCTGCAGGCAGTGGCTGGAAAGTGTGGGGGCCGTACCTGAGCGAGCGGCAGTGGGGCACGGTCCGCGAGGACTACAGTGCCGACGGCACCGCCTGGGAGTCCTTCAGCCACGACGCGTCCCGCAGCCGGGCGTATCGCTGGGGCGAAGACGGCATCTGCGGCATCAGCAACGATCAGCAGACGCTCTGCTTCGCGCTCGCGCTGTGGAACGGGCGCGACCCGATCCTGAAAGAGCGGCTGTTCGGGCTGACCAACAGCGAAGGCAATCACGGCGAGGACGTCAAGGAGTGCTACTACTACCTTGACGCCACGCCGACGCACTCGTACCTCAAGGCCCTCTATAAGTATCCCCAGCAGGAGTTTCCTTACGCGCGACTGCTCGAAGAAAATCGCCGCCGCGACCGCTACGCTCCGGAGTTCGAACTGCTCGACACCGGTGTCTTCGACCAGAATCGCTACTTCGACGTCGTCACGGAATACGCGAAAGGTTCGCCGACCGACATCCTGATCCGCATCACGGTTCACAACCGCGGGCCTGAGGCAGCCGATCTTCACCTGCTGCCGCAGTTATGGTTTCGCAATACCTGGTCGTGGGGCTATCCAGTCCGCAAGCCGGAACTCTTCCAGGCCGGCGACGCCGTCATCGCGAAGAGCGAAGGGCTCGGCGACGTATCACCTGTATCGCGAGGCGGACGCGCCCTGGCTCTTCACCGAGAACGACACCAACGCCCGCCGGCTGTTCGGCGCCGGACCGGACGGCTGCTTCAAGGACGCCTTCCACGAGTTCGTCGTCAACGGGGATCTCAGCGCGGTCTGTGCGATGCGCGGGACCAAAGCGGCGGCGCACCATCAGATGCGGATCGCCGGGGCGGACAGGCCGTCGTGCGGCTGCGTCTGTCGGCGGAGGCGCACCAGAACCCGTTCGTGCAGTTCGACGATCTGGTCGAGCGCCGGCGGACCGAGGCCGACGGCTTCTACGAGCGGCTCCAGAAGGGGCTCACGCAGGACCAGCGCCTCGTGCAGCGGCAGGCGCTGGCCGGCATGATCTGGAGCAAACAGTTTTTCTACTACGACGTGCCGCAGTGGCTGAAGGGCGATCCCGGCCAGCCGCCGCCGCCGGCCAAGCGCAAGCACGGACGCAACCACGAATGGACGCACGTGAACAACGCCGACATCATCTCGATGCCGGACAAGTGGGAGTACCCGTGGTACGCCTCGTGGGACCTCGCGTTTCACACCATCGCGCTCGCGCTGGTCGATCCGAACTTCGCCAAACATCAACTCGTGCTGTTGACGCGCGAGTGGTACATGCACCCGAACGGTCAACTGCCGGCGTACGAGTGGGCGTTTGGCGACGTCAACCCGCCGGTGCACGGCTGGGCGGCGTGGCGCGTATTCCAGATCGATCGCAAGCAACGCCGCCAGGCCAACCCGAAGGATCCCGGCGACCTGGCGTTTCTCGAGCGCGTGTTTCACAAACTGATGTTGAACTTCACCTGGTGGGTGAACCGGAAGGACGCCGCGGGCCGAAGCGTTTTCCAGGGCGGATTCCTCGGGCTCGACAACATCGGCGTGTTCGACCGCAGCGGGCCGCTGCCGACCGGCGGCTACATCAACCAGTCGGACGGCACCAGCTGGATGGCGATGTACAGCCTGAACTTGATGAGAATCGCCCTCGAACTGGCGCAGCACGACCACGTCTACGAAGACATCGCCACCAAGTTCTTCGAGCACTTCCTGCAGATCGCCGAAGCGATGACCAACATCGCCGATGGCATGGGCTTATGGAATGAGGAAGACGGGTTCTTCTATGACGCGCTCAATCTGCCCGACGGGCGGATGATTCCGCTCAAGGTGCGATCGATGGTCGGACTGATTCCGCTGTTCGCGGTCGAGGCGCTCGATCCCGAATTGTGCGCGAAGGTTCCGGCGTTTGAGGATCGGCTCGACTGGTTCCTGAACTACCGGCCCGATCTCGCGGCGCTCGTGTCCCGGTGGAACGTGCCGGGCAAAGGCGAGCGGCGCCTGCTGTCGCTGATGCGCGGCAGCCGGATGAAGAAACTGCTGCGCCGGATGCTCGACGAAACGGAGTTCCTGTCGGAGCACGGCATCCGCGCGCTCTCGCGCTATCACCAGGATCACCCGTTCACGCTCGAGTGGGGCGACGAGCGGTTCTCGGTCGACTATCAACCGGGCGAATCGACGTCGCCGCTCTTCGGCGGCAACTCGAACTGGCGCGGGCCGGTCTGGATGCCGATGAATTTCCTGATCATCGAATCGCTGCAGAAGTTCCACCACTACTACGGCGACGACTTCAAGGTCGAGTGTCCGACCGGGTCGGGCCACTACATGACCATCGAAGGAGTCGCCAACGAGCTGGGCCTGCGGCTGACGAGGCTCTTTGTCCGCGATGCCCAGGGCCGGCGCGCCGTGTTCGGCGACAACCCGCGCCTGCAGGACGACCCGCACTTCCGCGACTACGTGCTCTTTCACGAGTACTTCCACGGCGATTCCGGCCGCGGCGTGGGCGCGTCACATCAGACCGGCTGGACAGGCCTGGTCGCGAAGCTGCTCCATCCGAGACGGCGGGATAGCGCCGTCAGCGATCGCGGCGGCACGCCGGCGCCGCCGCCGCGGTCTAGCCCGCTGCCTCGATCGCAGCCGGATCGTACTCGACGTAGGCGTCGTCAGTAAAGCAGTACATCCAGCGTTCGCCCGGCTCCGCCGAGACGATGACCGGATGATGGGACTGGCGCGCGTGCTTGCTGGCGTGGCGATTCGGCGAGTTGTCACAGCACAGCGTGACGCCGCACGACTGGCAGGTGCGCAGGTGCACCCACGTCGCGCCGATCTTGACGCACTCCTCGCACTCGTACTTCTTCGCATGCTTGATGGTCTTGATTGCCGTGATGTGTTCGCACGCTTCAGCACTCATGAGATAGTCCACTCACTCCCGCAGGGCCTGATGAACGAATGAGATGGCGATCGAGCCCTCGCCGACCGCCGCCGCCACACGCTTGATGCTGCCGCCCCGCACATCGCCGACGGCGAAGACGCCGGGCAGGCTGGTTTCGAGAAGATGCGGCGGCCGGTTCAGCGGCCACTTGACCTGCGCGAGGTCGTTCGCGGTCAGGTCGGGGCCGGTCTTGATGAATCCGTTGCTGTCGAGCGCGAGGCACCCGTTCAGCCAGCTGGTGTTCGGCACGCCGCCGGTCATGAGAAAGACGTGCCTGACGTCGCAGGTCTCCTCGCGGCCGTCAGGTTTGGTTCGCCAACGCACACGCTCGAGATGATCGTCTCCTTCGAGCGCGACGATCTCCGTGTACGGATGCAGCGTGATCGCCGGGTTCTCCTCGATGCGGCGAATCAGATATCGCGACATCGTATCCGCCAGACCGGGGCCCCGAACCAGGACGTGCACGTGCTTCGCGGTCTGCGCCAGGAACACGGCGCCCTGGCCGGCGGAGTTGCCGCCCCCGACGATGACGACCTCGTTGTCGATGCAGAGTTGCGATTCGACGAAGGTCGCGCCGTAGTAGATCCCCGAGCCCTCGAATTTCGAGAGGTTGTCGAGGGCCGGCCGCCGGTACTCGGCGCCGGTCGCGATAATCACGGTGCGCGCCGGCACGGTCGATCCGTTGTCGATCTTGAGGGCGTACGGCTTGCGGTCGCAGCTCAAGGCGTGAGCGCCGCTGGCGATGGCAATCTGCGCCCCGAACTTCTGGGCCTGGACGTAGGCGCGGTCGGCAAGCTCGCGACCCGAGATGCCGGTCGGAAAGCCCAGGTAGTTCTCGATCCGCGAGCTCGAGCCGGCCTGTCCGCCCGGCGCCCGCCCCTCGAGCACCAGCACGTCGAGTCCTTCCGAGGCTCCATAGACCGCGGCTGCAAGGCCCGCCGGGCCGGCGCCCACGACCACGAGATCGCGGACGTGGACGCGATCGATCGCGTCGTTGAACCCGAGGCAGTCGGCGATCTCCTGGTCGGAGGGGTTTTTCAGGACCAGCTCGCCGCGGCAGATCAGCACCGGGATGTCTGCCGCGCTGATGTGGAAGCGATCGAGCAGCACCTGCGTATCGGGATCGCGATCGAGATCGATGTAGGCGAACGGATGGCCGTTGCGCGTCAGAAATTCGCGTGCGCGCAGCGTGCCGCCCGAATGGCTCGAGCCGACGAGGACCGCGTCGCCGACCCCCGACGCGATGAGCTCGGCGCGGCGCAGGACGAACGCGCGCATCAGGATCTCGCCCAGCTCGGCGTCAACCTGTACCAGGGCCACCAGCTCTTCACGAGTGAGCTCGATCACTTCGCCGGCGTCGCGCACGCGAACGCGAAACAGCGCGCGCCGCCCCGAAATCAGGTTCGTTTCGCCGGTGAATTGACCCTGGTGGGGCGTAATCACGACGCGTTCGGTCGATCCTGAGATCTGCACGATTTCCAGCGAACCGCTGAGGACCACGAAGAACGGCACGACCGCGTCGCCGGCTTCGACAAGTGTGTCGCCCGCGCGGACGCCGTGACGTCTGCCGTGGGGCGCGATGCGCGCGATATGCGCGGCGGTCAACGTCGGGAACACGCGTTCGTCGCGGTCGATCTGAAGGGGCGGCAGCTGGCTCATGAGGAACGCGTTCATCAATTGTATCGGCAAGCGATCAGTCGAGGTTGTTCTCTTTGGTATTGGTTTTTTGCAATGGTCGCGCAGGCACGTCAATGAAGTGGGTACGAACGTCGCGGAATGATGTCAGGATCAAGGACTCGACTGAAGACGGCCGAGGCAGGAGGAGCCATGACGGATCATCAGACCGACGAAGGAGTGCTGCAGAAAATCCACGCGCTCGTTGGCGAAGAACACGCCCTGTACGGCCGCAGCGATCTCGACGGCCACGACCGCAACCGGCTCGAAACGATCCGCGTCCAACTCGATCAGGCATGGGATCTGCTACGGCAACGGCGGGCGCTGCGCGAGTTCGGCGACGATCCCGATCGCGCCCACGAACGCCCGGTCAAGATCGTCGAAAGCTACGAGCAGTAGCGTCTCGTTTCACCGACCAGAAAGGCGTGCACCGATGGCGACCGTGACGACGAAGGATGGCACGTCCATCTATTACAAGGACTGGGGAACGGGACAACCGATCGTATTCAGCCACGGCTGGCCGCTGAGCGCCGACGCGTGGGAGGACCAGATGCTGTTCCTGGCCTCACACGGCTACCGGTGCATCGCGCACGATCGGCGCGGCCACGGCCGATCGAGTCAGCCGTGGGACGGCAACGAGATGGACACCTACGCCGACGACCTGGCGGCGCTGACCGCCGCGCTGGATCTCAAGGGCGCCGTTCACGTCGGCCATTCGACCGGCGGCGGCGAGGTGGCGCGGTATCTCGGCCGGCACGGCTCGAAGCGCGTGGCCAAGGCGGTGCTGATCGGTGCGGTGCCGCCGCTGATGCTGCGGACCGCGGCCAACCCGGGCGGGCTGCCGATGGACGCGTTCGATGGGATCCGCGCCGGCGTGCTCGCCGATCGCTCGCAGTTCTTCAAGGATCTCACCGTGCCGTTCTATGGCGCCAACCGGCCCGGATCGAAGGTGTCGCAGGGATTGCGCGATTCGTTCTGGCTGCAGGGCATGCAGGCGGGGTTCAAGGCCGCGTTCGACTGCATCAAGGCGTTTTCCGAGACCGATTTCACCGAGGACCTGAAACGCATCGACGTTCCGACGCTCGTCATGCACGGCGACGACGATCAGATCGTGCCGATTGGTGCGGCGGCGATGCTCTCCTCGAAGATGGTGAAAGGCGCGGTGTTGAAGGTGTATCCCGGTCTTCCGCACGGGATGTGCTCGACGCACAAGGATGTGATCAACGCCGATTTGCTGGCATTCATCAAGGGCTAGACAGTGAAAAATGCGGTGTCGGATGATGAGGAGACACGGCCGGTGAGCGTCGATCGATCGGCGCTGATTGACCTCTACCAGCGGACCCGGGCACGGTCGCGCGCGATCTTCGATCTGGTCGCGGACCATGCGTACTACGACCAGCCCATCGCCTTGCGGCACCCCATCGTGTTCTACGAAGGGCACCTGCCGGCGTTCAGCTTCAACACGCTCGTCAAGCGGGCGCTCGGGCGGCCGGGCATCGACGCCTCGCTCGAGCAGATTTTCGCTCGCGGCATCGATCCCGAGACCGTGGCAGGCGCGGAGGCCGGTCACGGGTGGCCGGACCGCCGTGCCGTTCAGGCGTTTGCCGAGGAAGTGGACGCGCAGGTCGTCGAGTGCCTGCGTTCCGCGGAGATCGAACGGCCGGGCGACGCGCTCCTCGACCGCGCTGAAGCGGTGTTCGCGATCCTCGAACACGAGGCGATGCACCAGGAGACGCTGCTCTACATGTGGCATCGCCTGCCGTTCGAGCGGAAACGCAGGCCTGACGCCTACATGCCGACGGTGGACGGTCCGGTGCCACGCAACGAGTGGATCGAGGTGCCGGCCGGCTGCGCGACACTCGGAATCGACCGGGCTGGCGCGCCGTTCGGCTGGGACAACGAGCATCCGCGATTCGTGGCGAACGTCGGCGCGTTCGAGATCCAGCGTCACGATGTGACGAACGCGGCGTTCCTCGAATTCGTCGCAGCGCGCGGCTACCACGATCCGCGATGGTGGACGACGGACGATTGGGAATGGATTCGCACGGATCGGATTGAACACCCGCTGTTCTGGGAAACAGATGGGCGCGACTGGTACTGGCGGGGGATGTTCGACCGCGTGCGGCTGCCGCAGTCGTGGCCGGTCTATGTCAGTCAGGCCGAAGCGGCGGCGTACGCGCGATGGCAGGACGCCAGGCTGATGACCGAGGCGGAATTTCAGCGCGCGGCATACGGCCGCCCGGGCGGAGGCGAAGGCCGCTTTCCGTGGGGGAGCGACGAGCCGTCCGCCAGGCATGGCGTGTTCGATTTCGTCAGCTGGGATCCGCAGCCGGCCGGCAGCCATCCGGCCGGCCGCAGCGCCTGGGGCATTGACGATCTCGTCGGCAACGGCTGGGAGTGGACGAGCACGCCGTTCGCGCCGTTTCCCGGATTCCATCCCGCCGCGTGCTACCCGGAATATTCGGCCGATTTTTTCGACAACCAGCACGTCGTGATGAAAGGCGCGTCGCCGGCGACCGCGAAGTCGCTGCTCCGGCCGACCTTCCGTAACTGGTTCCGCCCGCGATACCCGTACGTGTACGCGAGCTTCCGCTGTGTGAGGAGCGCTGAATGAGACCCGCGATCTCGCCGAGAGTGCTTCACGTCGCCGCGCGCCAGGACTTCACCGACCGTTTTGCGGCTGACGTGCGCTACTACATGACGCAGCAGCCGCGGCAGCTCCCGTCCCGGTACTTTTACGACGAGCTCGGATCGAGCCTCTTCGAGGCGATCTGCCGCCTGCCCTGGTATCCGATCACCACGGCCGAGCGCCGCCTGCTCGACGCGCACGCGCGCGAGATCCTCGATCGGGCGCGGCCGTCGGTCGTCGTCGAGCTCGGGTCGGGCAGCGGCGACAAGATGCGCCGGCTCCTGATCGCGCGCGAGGAGGACCGATCGCTCGACGTCCATCTCGTCGATTTGTCCGCCAGCGCACTCGATCAATCGAGCCGCCTGCTCGCGCCGCTCGACGGTGTCCGGCTGACGCTGCATCGGGCGTCGTACGAAGAAGGACTCGGCGCGGCGGCCGCGTCGTTTGTCCCGGGCGCCCGCGCGCTCGTGCTGTTTCTCGGCTCCAACATCGGCAACTTCGATCCGCCGTCGCGCGATGCGTTGCTGTCCGGCATCCGCCGCACCCTGCGCCAGGGCGATCGGCTGCTCATCGGCGCCGATCTCGTCAAGCCCGAACAGGATCTGCTGCTGGCCTACGACGATCCGCTCGGCGTGACGGCGGCGTTCAACCGCAACCTGCTGGTCCGCGTCAATCGCGAGCTCGAGGCCGATTTCGAGCTCGATCAGTTTGCGCACCGCGCGGTATGGAACGAACCGGCGTCCAGAATGGAAATGCACCTGATTGCCGGCAGCCGCCAGCACGTCGAGGTGCGCCGCTGCGATCTGGCGTTCGATCTCGAGGCGGGCGAACCGATCTGGACGGAAAGCTCCTACAAGTTTCATCCCGAGACCATGGTGCAGTCGCTGCAGTCGGCCGGATTCCGCAGCGCGGCTCAATGGATCGACCCCGTCGGGCGCTTCGCCCTGACGCTGGCAGACGCCCTCTAACCCGACGACCCGGACTCATTCATTCAGTCATTCCAGCAGGAGACTATCTATGGCGCAAACGTCCGTCCATTCGGCACGTGAAGAGAAAATTGCGGGAACAGGGGGGCTGAGCCTCTTCGTCAGATCGTGGCGCCCCTCGGGACAGGCCCGCGCCGTCGTCGCAATCGTTCCCGGCTTCAACTCGCACAGCGGCTACTACGGCTGGGTGGCCGATCAACTCGTCGATTGCGGCCTCGCGGTGTACGCGGTCGACCTGCGCGGCCGCGGACAGTCCGACGGCGAACGTTTTTATGTCGAGAAGTTTTCCGAGTACGTGGCGGATGCGGCCGATCTCGTGAAGCTCGCCAAGTCGCGGGAACCGGGTCTGCCGGTCTTCCTGCTCGGCCACAGCGCGGGCGGCGTCATCTCCTGCCTCTACACCATCGATCATCAGTCGGAGCTGGCCGGTCTCATTTGTGAAAGCTTCGCGTTCCAGACGCCGGCGCCGGAAATTGCGCTTGCGGTGTTGAAAGGTCTCAGCCACGTCGCGCCGCACACGCACGTCCTCCATCTCAAGAACGAGGATTTCTCGCGCGATCCCGCGGTCGTGCGGACGATGAACGAGGATCCGCTGACGCGCGCCGAGACCCAGCCGACGCTGACGGTGGCGGAGATGGTCCGCGCCGACGAGCGGCTCGAGAAGGAGTTTTCGCGCATTACGCTGCCGGTGTTCATCCTGCACGGCACGCTCGACAAGGCCGCCAGGCCGAGCGGCAGCCAGTTCTTTTTCGATCACGTGGGGTCAACCGACAAGACGCTCAAACTCTACGAGGGCTACTACCACGATCCGCTGAACGACGTCGGCAAGGAGATCGTCCTCGACGACATCAAGGAATGGATCGACGCGCGCATCTACGCGAAGTCGCATCTCTAGCTCAGCGCCACAAAGACACATACAGAGTCACGAAGGCACGAAGGCACGAAGATCAATCAGGTTTTCGTGTTTTCGTGGCTCCGAGTCCCAAGTCCCCAGTCCCAGTCGCAAGTCTCCAGCCTCCGAACTCCGAACTTCCCCCGCAACCCCCCAGCTCCCAAGCTCATCCGTGTCGATCCGCGCGCCTCTCGTTCGACGTGTGAATGAGGGGCGGGACCGGAAATGGGTCCGGACACCCGCCACCGGGGAGATCACGCCATGAATCGAGACAAAATCCGGGCGATTGCCTACTGGGCGACAACGATCTTCGGCCCCGCCAGCTTCGTCGTGGGCGGTGTGCTGGGCGTGACGCACGACCCCCAGCTGATGTCCACGCTGCAGCACCTGGGGTATCCGCCGTACTTCGCGACGATCTCGGGAACGTGGAAAATCCTCGGGGCGATCGCCGTCGTCGTTCCCGGCTTTCCGCGCGTCAAGGAATGGGCGTACGCCGGGTTCTTCTTCGAGCTGACCGCTGCGGCGGCGTCGCGTGCCTTCGTCGGCGACAGCGCGGCGGACATCGTGGCGCCGCTCGGGTTCCTGGCGCTGGTTGTCGCCTCGTGGGCGCTGCGGCCGGCCAGCCGGACGTTGAGCGCCGCTGCCGCTTCGTCCCCGCGGACCGTCGCGCACAGGCGCGCCGCCTTCGCGGCATCATGATCGACGGCCAGCGCCTGTGAGCAGGAGACCGGAACGGAGGACGAGCGTGCGATTCATGCTGATTCGAAAAGCGGACAAGGACACGGAAGCCGGCATCATTCCGAGCGCCGAGTTCATGGACGCGATGCAGAAATACAACCAGGAGATGGCGAGAGCGGGCGTATTCCTGGAAGGTGTCGGCCTGCGCGCCTCGTCGAAGGGCGCTCGCGTGAAGATGTCGGGCGGCAAGCCGAGCGTGACCGACGGTCCGTTTGCCGAAACCAAGGAACTGATCGCCGGGTTCACGTTGATCCAGGTGACAGTCGCGCGAGGAAGCGATCGAGTGGGCCCGGCGCTGGCCGCCGATCGACGCGGACGCGGAGATCGAGATTCGTCAACTGTTCGAACCGGAAGACTTCGAGGGACGGTGAACGCCATGGCCACAGTCACGTCAGCGGACGGAACCATCATCGCGTTCGATCGCGTCGGCAGCGGACCCGCGTTGATTCTCGTGGACGGCGCCCTCTGCCATCGCCGCTTTGGTCCGAGCGCGGCGCTGGCGAAGCAACTGGCGGACCGGTTCACCGTGTTCACCTACGACCGGCGCGGACGAGGGGAGAGCGGCAACACGCTGCCGTTCTCGCCGGCGCGCGAAGTCGAAGACCTCGCGGCGCTGATCGCCGCGGCTGGCGGATCCGCAGTCGTTTGCGGTGTCTCGTCAGGCGGTGCGCTCGCGCTCGAGGCGGCGAACAGCGGGCTGCCGATCACCAAGGTCGTGGTCTACGAGGCGCCGCTCATCGTCGACGCGGCCCGGGCCCCGATCGGCGAGGATTACCTGGCGCACCTCAAGACACTGATCGCCGACGATCGGCGCGGTGAGGCGGTGCGATGGTTCATGAAAGCGGTCCAGGTGCCGGCCATCTTTGTCGCGCTGATGCGGCTCATGCCGTCGTGGAAACAGATGAAGGCGGTCGCGCCGACGCTGGTGCATGACGTCAGCCTCGTCGAACCGTACTGGCGCGGCCGTCCGCTGCCGAAGGATCGCTGGTCGTCGGTGAAAGTCCCCACGCTGATCATCGACGGCGGCAAGAGCCCGGCGTGGATGAGAAACGCCCAGCGCGCGCTGGCCGCGGTCGTTCCGCACGCGGCGACGCGTACGCTTCCGGGACAGACGCACATGGTGAACGCCAAAGTCCTCGCGCCGGCGCTCGTGGACTTCTTTGCCGGGACCAACGCGTGACGCTGCCGGTGGCGCGTCCGCGCGATGAGCGGCACTCCGCGCGCGGAGCGCGATTCGCCAGCCTCGCATTTCTCGTGGCAGGTGTCTGTGGCCTGGCCTTCGTCACGCCGCTCTTTTTCCTGCGTGACTACATCGGCGCCAGCTTTCCGCCGGCCGTGACGCATCCGGAGATCTACTTCGGCTTCGTGACCGTGACGTTCGCGTGGCAGGTGGCGTTCGTACTGATGGCGGCGATCCGATCCGGTTCCGGCCGCTCATGCCCGCGGCGATGCTCGAGAAGTTCGCGTACGTCGCGGCAATCGCCAGCCTTTACGCGCGAGGCGACCTGCCGCTCCTGCAGGTTGCGCCCGCCGTCCCGGACTTCATCTTTGGTCTGCTGTTCATCGCGGCGTTCGTGAAGACGGCGCCACGCTCGAGCGTGGGTTAGCGCAATTCATGTACGTAGTGTCCGGTTTTAGCCGGACTTCGGATCCCGCGCCCTGGAGTTGAACCAAAGTCCAATGTTCAACCGGGGTCGTGACCGTGCTACAACTACCTTATGAAGCTCCGGTTGATTCCAGCAATTCTGGCAGTGGTCGTCGCGGCCACGATGGCGGTGGACGCCAAGATCAAGGTCAAGGCGCAGTTTGACAAGACGTTCAAGTTCCAGGGACTGAAAACCTACGCGTGGGATCCGACGGGCGTGGGCGACGTCAAGATCCTTCAAGCGGATCCGGCGCGGAAGCCGGAACGCGCTCAAGGCGCAATGGGAGCCCGTCATCCTCAGCTCGATCGACCAGGCGCTTGCCAGTCGCGGATTCACCAAGGCACCCATCGGCACGGCGGATCTGAAGGTCTATTACTACGTGCTGATTGGCGCCGGGACGAACGCGCAGATGATGGGACAATTCCTTCCGGCGGTTCCCCAGTGGGGCATTCCGCCGTTTGACGCCGGGACGTCCGCCCTCGAGGTCTATCCGCAAGGAACGTTGATTATCGATCTGTCATCACCCGCGGCGCAGGCGATGGTGTGGCGCGGTTCAGCGCAGACCGAGATCGACTTTCAGGCGAGCGACGCGACCCGCGAGAAGCGCATTCGCGAGTCGGTCCAGGAAATGTTCAAGAAGTTTCCGCCGAAGTAGCTGCCGTCGATTCGATCGACGGCAGCTAAGTCTTGCTTACCCGACCTTGCGCATGATCGACGTCAGCCTGATCGGCGCATCCGCGTAATCGTCAACCACCACGCCGGTTTCGCCGCCCGGTTTCACGCGTGCCGCCGCGGCCATCGTGCCCGCGCCAATGCCGGACGCATCCATCTTCAGTTCGAACAGCGCCACTTCGTAGCCGGCGCGCGGCTTGGCGTCGACGCTGGCGCCGCCGACGAAGAACAGCGGCTTGTCCGTCACCAGGACGACCGTCCGATTCTTATCGACCGGCGTCTGCCGTGCGAAGCGGATGGTGGTCTTCTTGCCGTCGATTTCGACGTAGCCGACATCCGGCGCCTTGCGAAGCGCGGTGAGAAACGCAGCGTATCCGCCCGACTTCAGCGCGTCCGTGACCACCTTCTGTTCCCGGTCGGAGGTATAGCTCTGGACGCGAATCTCGAAATGCGCGGCGGCGGCGGTGTCGCCGCCGCCGCCCTTGGCCTGGGCGTTGACGACGAAGGTTTCCGGCGCGCCGGACGACGCTTGATTGCCCCATCAGGGGAATCGTGGACGCGACGAGTAAGGCAACGGCGAACGTCTGAACTCGCATGGGAAACACTCCTGACCTCGAGAAATCTGGACGATGGCCCAGCCCTGCAAAGCAAGAGCGGGGCCGCGGGACACAGCTATCTTCGCGCAAAGAATTGGACGATTTTAACGGAAATCCGTTCACCTTGCCGAGGCCACTCACCATATATCGTGAGTCCGCGTCAGGCGGTCGAATGGAGTCGACGCCGCGCTCGGCCGCGGTGTCAGTCCGCGGCCTGTCTGGGGACGACCACCCGGAACACGGTGTAGCGTTCCTGCTGAATGTCGACCTCGATCCGGCCGTGATGGGAGCAGACGATCTGCTGGGCGATATAGAGACCGAGGCCCAGTCCGTGCCGCGTGCCCTGGTTACTGCCGCGGAAGGGATCGAACAGGTTGGGCAGGAGGTCCGGCGGGATGGCGCCGGCGTTCGTCACCGTGAACCTCACCTCGTCGGGGTCCGTGCCATCGAGGTGAATCGTGACCGGCTCGTTTTCGCCGTACTGCAGGGCGTTGCCAATCAGGTTGGCCGCGACCTGGCCGAGGCGATCGCCGTCCCACTCGCCGGTCAGCTTGCCGATCGGCTGCAGCTCGATGCGCCGCTCGGGATGCGCCGCCTGATGTTCCTGCGTCACGCGGGCGAGCACCGAGCCGAGATCCACCTGCGCGCGGGCGATCGGGATGCCGCCGGCGAGACGCGCGCGCGTCAGATCGAGCAGGTCTTCGATCATCCGCGTCATGCGGTGGCTGCTCGACAGCATGCGCGAGGCAATGCGGCGCACGAAGTCGTCGGGCGAACTGTGATGGAGCAGCTGCGCGCCGGTGACGATCGCGCTGAGCGGCGTGCGCAGATCGTGGCTGAGCACGGCGGCGAACATCTCGTTCAGCCGCAGCGTCTCGGTCCGCTCCTGCAGCTCCTGGACCAGCTGCTGGCGCTGGCGGTACAGCTGGAAGAACACGTCCGCCTTGTTCCGGAGGACGTGCGGCTCGATCGGCTTGTAGAGGAAGTCCACCGCGCCGAGATCGTAGCCGCGGAACACCCGCTGCATGTCGCGCGCGCCGGCGGTGACGAAGATGATCGGCACGTGGCGCGTGCGTTCGCTGCCGCGCATCAGCTCGGCCAGCTCGAAGCCGTCCATGTCCGGCATCTGCACGTCGACGAGCGCGAGCGCCACGTCGTGGCGCAGCAGGAGCTCGAGCGCTTCGGCTCCCGACCGCGCCAGCAGCACCTCCACGTCATCGCGGCGCAGCAGTGCGGACAGCGCGACGCAGGTTCTCTTCGCGATCGTCGACGAGCAGACACGTCACTGTGAGCTGGGCCACGTTTGGTCGTTTCTGTCCTAGCCGGGTTGACGAGCGCCGGTCCGGTCCAGAGTCCCGAGCAGGCGCGCAATGCCGTCGAGCGGCAGCACCAGATCCGGCGGCTGCCGATTGACCGCCGCGTCGACCATCGTCCGCGCCAGCGCGCTGTCCGGGATCCTGGACGACGGTCATGCCCCCGGCGGCCGCGACCGCGGCGAGGCCGGCCGCGCCGTCGTGGCTGGCGCCGGTGAGAATGACACCGAGCAGGCGATTCGCCGTACACGTCCGCGGCCGATTCGAACAGCACGTCAACCGACGGCCGCGAAAAGTTCACCGGGCCGTCGGCCGACAGCGCGAGCGACGGCCCGCGCTCGATCAGCAGATGGTAGTCCGGCGGCGCGAAGTACACCGTGCCCGGCTCGATCGGCTCCTTGTCCGCCGCCTCGCGCACCGGCGCCGCGCACCGGCGGCGGAAGACTTCGTCGAGCAGGCTGCGGCCGTTCGCGCGGCAGGTGCAGCACCACGAACACCGGCGCGCGGCATGTCGGCCGGCAGCGCCGGCAGCAGCACCGACAGCGCCTCGACGCCGCCGGCCGACGCGCCGATCACCACCGCGTCGATCGCGCCCGCGCAGCGAGGTCACGGCCGTCACGCGCGCGTCCTTCTTCTGGAAGATCCGCTCGGCTCGCGCGAACTCGGTGAACGCGTCGGCGTGCGACGAGAAGCGCAGCGATTCCTTCGCGCCGATGCCGAGGAAGCCCTTGCGGCACAGCGCGTCGCGAAACAGGCCGAGCGCCCGGTCCTGCAGCTCGCGGTTGAAGTAGATCAGCACGTTCCGGCACGACACCAGCTGCACCTCGGCGAAGACGCTGTCGGTCGCCAGGCTGTGATCGGAGAACACGACGTTGGCGCGCAGCGACTTGTCGAACACCGCGCGGCCGTAGTGCGCCGTGTAGTAGTCGGACAGCGACGTCGGCGCGCCGGAGCGCCGATGGTTCTCGGTGAAGCCGGCGATCCGCGTCCGCGTCGTAGACGCCCGCTTCGGCCTTCTGCAGCGTGTCGGGATTGATGTCGGTCGCGTAGATCATCGTCCGCGCCAGCAGCCCTTCCTCGCGCAGCAGGATCGCGAGCGAATACACCTCTTCGCCGGTGCTGCAGCCGGCGACCCAGATCTTCAGCGACGGGTAGGTGCGCAGCAGCGGCACCACCGTCTCGCGCAGCGCCCGGAAGTAGCGCCGGATCGCGGAACATCTCGCTGACCGGCACGGTCAGGAAGTTCAGCAGCGCCGGAAGCGTCGCCGGCTCGTGCAGCGACCCGCTCCTGCAGCTGCGACAGCGTCTGCACGCCGAAGTGCTCCATCGCGCGTCGCGCAGCCGCCGCTTCAGCGAGGCGGTCGCGTAGCCGCGGAAGTCGTAGTGGTACTTGAGATAGATCGCGTCGAGCAGCAGCTGCAGCTCGATGTCGAAATCCCTGCGTCGGCACCGCGTCCGCTCCTACTTCGGCATCCAGACGCGGATCAGCGACAGCAGCTTCTCGACGTCGAGCGGCTTGGCGATGTAGTCGTTGGCGCCGGCCGCCAGGCACTTCTCCTGGTCGTCCTTCATCGCCTTCGCGGTCAGCGCGATGATCGGCAGCTTCTTCCACTCGGGCCGCTTGCGGATCTCGCGCATCGCCGTCAGCCCGTCCATCTCCGGCATCATGATGTCCATCAGGACCAGGTCGATGGCGCTGCCGCCCGGCGCGGCCGAGCGCGGTCAGCGCGTCGAGCGCCTCGCGCCCGTTGCGCGCGATTTCCACCCGCGCGCCCTTGGGCTCGAGCACGCTCGACAGCGCGAAGATGTTGCGCACGTCGTCCTCGACGACCAGGATGCGGCGGCCTTCGAGCGCGGCGTCGCGATCGCGGGCGACCTTCAGCATCCGCTGGCGCTCGGCGCGGCAGCGTCGATTCGACCTGGTGCAGGAACAGCGTCACCTCGTCGAGCAGCCGCTCGGGCGAGCGCGCGTCCTTGATGATGATCGAGCGCGAGAAGCGCCGAGCTGCTGCTCCTCGTCGCGCGGTCAGCGAGCGGCCGGTGTAGACGATCACCGGCGGGAACGACACGTCGTCGTGCTCCGCCATCTGCTCGAGCAGCTCGTAGCCGCTGAAGTCCGGGCAGCTTCAGGTCCATCACCATGCAGTCGAAGGTCGTCGTCCGCAGCTGCGTCGAGCGCGTCGGCGGCGGTGCCGACGCCGATGATCTGCACGTCGTCGGCTGCCGAGCAGCTGGCGGATGCTCTCGCGCTGCCGCTCGTCGTCTTCGACGACCAGCACGCGGCGCACGCCCTGGCGACAGCTTGGCTTCGAGCTTCTCGAACGCCTCGACCAGCTGCTCGCGCTGGACCGGCTTCAGCGCGTAGCCGACCGCGCCGCGCTCGAGCGCCTGGTGCGAGTAGTCGGCGACCGAGATGACGTGGACCGGAATGTGCCGCGTGTCGGGGTTGCGCTTCAGCTGATCGAGGACGCCCAGGCCCGAGTAGTCCGGCAGGTTCATGTCGAGCAGGATCGCGCTCGGATGGTAGAGCGCGGCGGCCGTCAGCCCGTCGTTCGCCGGTGCGCGACGACGCACTGGAAGCCGAGCTCGTGCGCCAGATCGCAGAGCACTTCGGCGAACCGCGCATCGTCCTCGATGATCAGGATGCGCCGCGAGTCCTGCGACAGGCGATCGCGGTCGTCGTCGAAGCTGGCGCGCGGCAGCGTGCGGGCGTCCGGTGAGCCGCGGCGTCGAGGCCGGCGCGCGACGGCGGGCGGGGACGCGGGCGCGGCCGGCGGGCCGCGGGCGCGTGGTTACCGCGAACGCCCGGCACCTGGACGACCGGCAGCGTCAGCGTGAACACGCTGCCCTGGCCGGCGCCGCTCTGCGACCGTGATGTCGCCGCCGAGCAGGCGCGCCAGATCGCGCGAGATCGACAGCCCCAGTCCGGTGCCGCCGTACTTGCGATGCGTGCTGCCGTCGGCCTGCCGGAAGGCCTCGAAAATGATCGACTGCTGTTCGGCGGGGATGCCGATGCCGGTGTCGCGCACCGCGAAGGCGACGACGCCCGTCGCCCGGCGAAGACACGCGCAGCGAGACCTCGCCGCGGTCGGTGAACTTGATCGCGTTCGACAGCAGGTTCTTGCAGAATCTGCCCGAGCCGCTGGCCGATCGGTCTCGAATCTGCTCGGGCGTGCCCGGTTCGACGATGGCTCGTGAACCCGAGTGCCTTTCTGTTCGGCGAGCGGCTGAACGCTCTTCGCCAGCGCCTGCGATCGCGCGGTCGATGCGGACCGATTCGCTGGCGATCTCGACCTTGCCCGCTTCGATCTTCGACAGATCGAGGATGTCGTTGATGAGCGTGAGCAGGTCGTTGCCGGCCGAGCTGATCGTCTGCGCGAACTTGACCTGCTCGGCGGTCAGGTTGCCGTCCTTGTTGTCGGCCAGCAGCTTCGCGAGGATCAGCGACGAGTTGAGCGGCGTGCGCAGCTCGTGGCTCATGTTCGCCAGGAACTCGCTCTTGTAGCGGTTCGACGCGCTCCAGTTCGTCGGCTTTCTCGGTGAGATCGACCTTGGCCTCGGCGAGATCCTGTCTTCTGCAGCTCGAGGACCTGCGTCTGCTCCTCGAGATGCGCGTTGATCTGCTCGAGCTCGGTCTGCTGCGTCTCGAGCCGCGCCTGCGACTCGCGCAGCACCCGCCCCTGTTCCTCGAGCTCCTCGTTGTTGACGCGCAGTTCCTCCTGCTGCGTCTGCAGCTCTTCGGCCTGGCGCTGCGTTTCCGCGAGCAGTTCCTCGAGCCGCGTCCGATCCCTCGATGCGCGCACCGCGACGCCGAGCGATTCCGACACGCGTTCGAGCAGCTCGCGCTGGCGCTGCGCGACGCGGCGGAAGAACGCGAATTCGACGACCGCCTGCACGGCGCCGTCCACGCTGCCCGGAGCGATGAGCAGCTCAATCGGCTTGCCGTGCCCGACGCTGGACGCGACGGTGACGTAGCCGTCCGGCACGTTGGTCACGTGCATCGACTGGCGATCCTTGGCGGCTTGTCCGACGAGCCCCTCGCCCGGCAGCAGCCGCTCGGCGCCCGTGCCGGGCGGCAGGGCGTAGGCGGCGACGCGGCGGAAGCTGCCGTCGGCCTCCATGACGAATACGGCGCCGGCCTGCGCCCCGAGATAGCTCGGCCAGCGTCGTGACGACATGTTCGCCGAGCGATTCGAGGCGCTGTTCGCCTTGCATCGCCGCGACCAGGCGCACCTGGCCGCCGCGGATCCAGGCCTGCGTGTCCCGCTCGCGGAAATCGCGCGCCATCGCCGCGGCCGCGAGAATCATCAGCAGGACCAGGACCGCCGATCCGCCCCAGACCGCCCAGGTGGAGAGCGTGACCGCGCTGTCGTAGTCGTCCTGGCGCACGGCGAGCTGCGCGCGCTCGTTGCGTTCCATGTCGGCGACGAGCGTGCGGATTTGATCCATCGCGGCCTTGCCGCGGTCGCTGCGCACGACTTCGAGCGCGCCCGCCGCGTCGCCGGCGCGTCGCATCGCCATCGTCTCGCCGAGCTCCGAGAGCTTCGCTTGAGCCAGCCGCTCGAGCGACTCGACGTTCGCCTGCTGCTGCGTGTCGGTCGCGAGCCGCTTCAGCGCCGCGATTTCGGTCGGGACGTTGGTCTGGGCGAGCGCGAACGGCTCGGCATATCGTTCGTCGCCCGTGAGCAGGTAGCCGCGCTGCGCGGTCTCGGCGTCCTTCAAACTCGAGAGGACGCTTTCGAGCTGCTGGATCGATTCGAGTGTGGTCGTGACGCGATCGACTGCCGACTGGCGCGACTGCAGCGCCCGGTACGTCAGGAGCGTGATGATCGCCACGGCGATGACGCCGACGATGAGACCGATCAGTGTTGAGAGAGGAAGCGGAAGGTCGAGCTGGGCTGAATCGAGAGCGGTCGGAGCGGTCGCGCGTGTCGAGGCCACAACCTTCCTAGCCTACATCGATCGACCGGGATTGCGGCTGTTCTGAGCCGAGCGTCGAATGTCTGATTCAGACAGACAGCGCGGCGATCTGCAGGCGGCCGGGCGATCGGGGCCGATCGACTGGCCCCGATCCGGCGGTGTTACGCGTGGAGTTACTTGCTCCAGGGCGGAACGATGTGGTTCGTCCGCGCGTACGCGATCAGCTGTCCGAGGTGTTCGTGCAGGTCGCCGCCGATCAGCATGGCGATCTCCGGCGTCGAGTGCGAGGCGCCCATCACCTGGCGCGGTGCGACGAGCGTCGCCGGATCGATGGCTTCGAGGGTCTGCTTCGCGTGCGCAAAGCCCTTGTTCAGATGATCGATGACCTGCGCCTTGTCGCTGAGGGTTCGCAGCTTGGCCATGTCTTCGCGGCTGCCGATTTGCGCTGCTGGACCGCCGAACGAGGTCGGCACGAACGCGTAGCCTTCCATCGCCGCGAGCATCAGGACTTCCGATACCGATCGGACGCCCTCCATTGGACGCCAGGTGTACTTGTCCTGCGGGAACGCCTCGGCCAGGCCCACGAATTTTCCACGCATGACTTCGAGGTCGGCGAGGAACGCCGACTTGATGACCGCGGCGCTTTCTTTCGTCAGCGCATTTTGCGCGCGCGCCGGGGTGGCCAGAACGGCGACGGCGGTCACCGCGGCGCAGGTGGCCGCGACGAACCGGAACAGTCGGGATGACGTGACATGCATCTCAGAACCTCTCCTCTTCAGGACCGCCACTTTATACCCAGTTCGATCGAGTTTCGCCGCGGATTGCCGGTCAGAACGCGGGAAGCTGTGACCGGTGGACGGCCGGCGCCCAGGCCGCCGGCGGAAAGTATTCTAACCTCAGCCGGGACGTCCCTTTCTCGCCGGCACCGTCAAGGCGTGAAGTCTCCCGGGTGTGCTGCGCGCGATCTTCTACTGCGGTGCATCTCTTTCCCGTAATGGATGATCCGATGATCGATGAACGACTGTCGCGCGCGCCGGCGATCGCATCGACGACGTCAATCGCATCTCGAATGAGCGGCGTGCATGCAACGACATGGCAATCACGTCGCGCGGCCCGCGACGGGCCGTGGGATATTGCGTGCGCGCGAGTCGGTGTGTGAGTGCGAGTGCGTGCGCAGAATTTTTTGCTACAGATGACTTGACACAATATGTGAGTGAGGCGCATCGTGTGATTGACCACGCGCATAGACGTGGAGGTGCCCATGGAGACGCCGCCGGGCCTGTGACGCGCATCAGTGGACGTGAATATTTGTCGCTGATGCGCATGCCGATTGGGACAACGAAACGACCATTGTTCTGGCTCCTGCCAGAACGCGTGTTAGACACGCATTGAAACGCCCGGTCTTCCCGAGCACACGCCCGGAGCCGGGCGTTTCGCTTTTCCCGTCGCGGACGCGCGCCGCCGCCTCCTGAGCACGCTGCGTCCTTTGGTTGCATGGTCCCTTGCCTGGAACGGGACGTGCTCATCGGAGCCTTGGGATGCTGCTCGACGAAATCACCGTCACGTCGCAAGACCTCCCCGAGGCCCTGAGTTTCGGACCCGTCAGCCTGCGCACGGCGTGCGAAGGCCCGGTCGATTCCCGCAACGAACTGCCCGTCACGCTCACCCCGCGCTGCTACCAGTTCCTCGGCATCCAGTGGTACCGCGAGCGCTACCGCACCCGCGGCGCGTTCGAAGTCCAGCGCGATCAGATCTCGTTCCGCCCGACCGAGCCGATCCTCGTCGAACGGGCCGCGCTGTGGCGTCGCCTGGGATTCAGACTGCTTGGGAGATTCAGCGCGGCCGGGCGGGTAGGCCGGACAGGGCAGGTGGGAGCGCGCAAGGGCAGGTAGGGCGGGAAGGGGCTGGTGGGGAGCGCCTGCGGCCATGCCGAGCCGAAGACAAGCAAATCCGAGGCGAGGCATCAGCGTCAGTTCGCCGCGGGGGTGGGGCCCCGCGGCCAGTGAAGAAAAGTCGGGCAGGTTGGTCTGGTGGGGGAAAAGCGCCTGCGGCCATGCGAGCGCGAGGACAAGTAAATCCGAGCGCGAGTATCGGCGTGAGTTCGCGCCGGGGGTTGGGGCCCCGGCGCCAGTGAAAAAAAGTGGGGCCCCGCCGCCAGTGAATAGAAGTTGACACCCACCTATAGGTAAGAATATGCTTACCGTAAGTGGATACTTACCAAGTGGCTGGCGCCGGCGCTTCCATGGACCTGAGCATGGCTGCGCTCGGCGATGCGACGCGGCGCGCCATTCTCGAGCGGCTGCTCGAGGGACCGCGCGCCGTCGGTGATCTCGCCCGCGAATTTCCCGTCAGCCGTCCCGCCATCTCCCAGCATCTGCGCGTCCTGAAGGACGCGCATCTCGTGTTCGATCGTCCGGTCGGCAACCGCCGGCTCTACGAGCTCAACCCCGCAGGCATCGACTCACTGCGTGAGTACTTCGACAAGTTCTGGACGCACGCGCTGCAGGCGTTCAAGAAGGCGGCGGAGGCGCGCGCGCCCCAGGAGGACAAATGACAACCGTTCAAGAAGCCGTGGTCAGAAAATCGGTCGTCGTGAATACGTCGATGGAACGCGCGTTCGCGGTCTTCACCGACGGATTCGATACGTGGTGGCCGCGGAGTCACCACATCGGCAAGTCGCCGATGACCAAAGCGCTTATCGAAGGCAAAGCCGGCGGGCGCTGCTACGCCGAACAGGAAGACGGCAACGAATGCGACTGGGGCCGCGTGCAGGTCTGGGACCCGCCCCGGCGTGTCGTCATTGCCTGGCAGATCGACCTCAAGTGGCAGTACGACCCGGATCTCACCCGGGCGAGCGAAGTCGAGATTCGGTTCTCGGCAGAGCCGGACGGCCAGACGCGCGTCGATCTCGTGCACAGAAACTTCGAGCGGCACGGCGAAGGCTGGGAGACCATCCGCGCGAGCGTGGATTCCGAGGGCGGCTGGGGCGCATTGCTCGCGCTCTTCAAGGCGAAGGCCGAGAACTGACGACCATCGACGGGCCGGCCCGCACCAGGAATTCAGGCCTTGAGTTTCCGCGTGGAAACTGTCAAAGATCCTCGAACCAGAGAGGATCGCCATGAAACTGTTGTGGGCCGTGCTCGTCGCGTGTCTCGTCGCATCTCCCTCCTACGCTCAACTCGCGCCGCCCAACGCGGCGGGACTGACGTACGGCCACGTCCACCTCAACGTCAAGGACATCGAAGTCCACAAGAAGTTGTGGGTCGAGCATTTCGGCGGCGTGGTCGTGACGAAAGGTCCGCTGACCACCATCAAGTTCCCGGGCATGCTGATCGCGCTGACCCAGAAGGAACCCACCGGCGGATCGATGGGCACGGTCATGGATCACTTCGGGTTCAAGGTCCAGAACCTCGCGGAGATTCTCGCCAAGTGGCGCGCGGCCGGCTTGCCGGTCACGCAGGAATTCACCGGCGCCGAAGGATTTCCCAACGCGTACCTCATGGGGCCCGACAACGTGCGGATCGAGCTGCAGGAAGACAAGACGCAGAAGGAAAAGGTCATCGGCTACCACATTCACTTCATCACGCCCGACTACCAGGCGCTGCTGAAGTGGTACGTCGACACGTTCGGCCTCGTGCAGCGCAAGCGCGGAACCATCGAAACGACCGCCGATGCGCCGGGCATGAACCTGAGCTTCCAGAACGCGCCTGCCGCGACGGCGCCGACCAAGGGGCGGTCGATCGATCACATCGGCTTCGAAGTGAAGAACCTCGAGGCCTACTGCAAGCAGCTCGAGGCGCGCGGGATCAAGTTCGACGTGCCTTACCGCGATGTGCCGGTGATCGGCTTGAAGATCGCCTACCTGACCGATCCGGACGGGACGTACATCGAACTGACGGAAGGCTTCTCGCAGTATTAAGTGCGGGTCATCCTCACGTGCAACTACTCGCCGTGGTCATCCTATAGCGGCGGCGGTCAACGCTCGACCGACAACCTCGCGCGGGCGCTCGCACGGCGCCGTCACGACGTCACCGTGGTGTTCACGCGCCCGCCGTGGGAACGCGTGCCGGTGCCCGCCGACCTGCCGTATCGCCTGTGCTGGGCGGGGCTGACGACGATCCGTGGCAGCAGTCCGGGTCCGCTGCGGTTGACCTCGATCCTGCCGGTCGCACGCGTGGTCGCCAGGCTCGTGCGGCAGGGCGGCCCGGTCGTCGTGCATTCGCAAGGCGAAGAATCCGCAGCGCTGCCGTCGCTGCGCCGCACGATGAAGCGGCCGTTCGGCCTCGTCGTCACGCCGCGCTATCCGGTCGTGCCGGCTGCGATTCTGGCGGGAGCGACGGCAACCGTCATCCAGCGGCTGCGGTCGCTCCTCTTCGACAGCAAGTACGTCGCGCTCGGCCTCGCGCTGCGCGGCGCGGACTTCTGCTCGCCGCCCAGTGCCTATGGCGCGCGACTGGTGCAGCGCGCCTACGATCTGCGCGACGATCAGATTGAACCGGTGCACAACGGCGTACCGGCGGAATTCCTCGACTACCGCTGGGAACCGGGCGACGAGTCGCGGCCGATCCTGTTCTTCGGGCGCTTCGCACGCGCCAAGGGGATCGACACGCTGCTCGATGCGCTCCTGACGCTCGGACCGCAGGGTCCGCGCGCGGTACTGGTCGGACGCGGACCGGCGCAGCGCGAGATCGAACTGCGCATCCGGAACGCGGGCCTCGGGCATCGCGTCACGCTGCACGGCTGGGCGGACCATCACACGCTCGGGAAACTGTTGTGCGGCGCCTCCATGGCGGTGCTGCCGTCGCGCGAGGAGAACTTCAGCCTCGCCGTCCTGTCCGCGCTCGCCGTCGGCACGCCGCTCGTCACGACCCCGGTCGGCGGAACGCCCGAGGTGCTTCGAACATGAACGGAACGGCCTGCTCGTGGAGACCGGCGACGGGGTCGCGCTGGCCGGCGCGATCGCCCGCTTGATTCGCGATCCCGCGTTCGCGGCGCGCCTGGGCGCCGCCGGACGGGAGGACGTCCGCCGCGAGTTCACATGGGATATGACCGCGTCCCGCTTCGAAACGCTGTACTCGCGCACGCTGGCTGCGGCATGATCCTCGCGCTCCTCCCGCCGACCCGCTAAAATTCATTTCTCGGATTCTGAGATGGAGACTCTCATGACGTCACTGGTTCATCGAAGCGTGCCTTTCGTCCTGGTACTCGCCTGCCTTGCCGGTTGCGGCGACAGCACCCCACCCGCGCAAACCGCGCCGGCCGCTGCGCCCGCAGCCGCCGCGCCGGCCGCGCCCGCCAAGAAGGAATTCGCATTCCGCGGCAAAGTCGAAAGCGTCGATCCGGCGACCAAATCGATGTCGGTGGCGGGCGAGGATGTCCCGGGCTGGATGATGGCGATGACGATGGTCTACAAGCCGGACAAGCCGGAAGTGATCGACCAGGTCAAGGCTGGCGATCAGATCACGGCGACGGTATACGAAGGCGATACTCAGACCCTTCATGACGTCAAGGTCGTGCCGGCGACGAAGTAACCGGTGGTTCGCGCGGGCCGTCCCGTCCTGAAGCTGATTCGCGAGCGCAAACTCGTCGAGCTGATTCCGCCGCCGCAACGCAGGCGCCGTCCTCGAGGCGAGCGGCGTCGTCGTGCGCGGACGCGAATGCTTCGTCGTGTTCGACAACGTCCGCCAGATGGCGCGCGTCGGGATCGATCTGGATCCGGCCTCGCGTGCGAACGGGTGGCTGGGACGCCGCCGTGCCGGCGAAGGCTACGAGGACGTGGCCTACTCGCCGCACCTGCGGCGGTTCTTCCTGCTGATCGAAGCGGAAAAACATCCCGACGGCACGTACAAGGCGGTCATCGAAGAATGCGACGCGGCGTGGCGCTACCAGGGTCGCGCCTGGGCCGACTTTGCCTTCGAGACGCGGCAGACCGGGTTTGAAGGGCTGATCGCGCTGCGCGTGCGCGGCGTGGACTATCTGCTCGCGCTCTGCGAAGGCAATCGCGGACTGCACGGCGTCAGGGGACGAACCCCCGGCGGCGGGCAGATCATCGTCTTCGAAAAGAAAGGGCGCGGCTGGAGCCGCGCCGGCCTCATCAGCCTGCCGTACCACCTCGATTTCGAGGACTACTCCGCGATGGCTCTGCGCGGCCGGCGCCTGGCCGTGGTCTCCCAGAAGTCGGCGCGCCTCTGGGTCGGAACGCTCCGCACGCGCGACTGGTCGATTACCGGCGACGGATGCACCTACGAGTTTCCCCGGACGTCTAATGGGAAGAGGCTGTATTGCACGATCGAGGGACTGGACTGGCGTTCGGCCGACTCGTTCGTCATGGTGTCGGACCTGCGGAAGCCTGGCTATCCCGACCGGTGTGCCCGAACCGACCAGTCGATTCACATCTTCCGCCTGCCGCGCAGCACATCCTGAGCACCCGGCGCGCCTCGGTGTACCGCAGCGCGGCCCGAACTACCTGTTCGGGTGATCTCAACGCGCGTTTTCGCGCGTAGGTTGGAAACGTGGCGACCTCCAGAACTCCCGTTGCAGACGACCTCGAACTTCTCGACGCGTACTCGCAGGCGGTCATTCACGCCGTGGACATCGCCGGTCCGGCGGTCGTGAAAATCGACATCGAGCGCGCGGGCGGTTCCGGCGTCATCTTCACGCCGGACGGCTTCATCCTCACCAACAGCCACGTGGTCGATCGCGCGGCGAAGATGACCGCGATCCTTCCCGACGGGCGATCGATGCGCGCGGACCTGGTCGGTCAGGATCCGGATACCGACCTGGCGGTGATCCGCGTCAACGATCCGGACAACGCGGCGTTTCCGTGGGCGACGCTCGGCGACTCGCGGATCATTCGTCCCGGGCAGATCGCCATCGCGATCGGCAACCCGTACGGCTTCCAGCATTCGATCACCGCCGGCATCATCAGCGCGCTCGGCCGATCGCTCCGTTCGCGATCGGGACGGCTGATGGACGACATCATCCAGACCGACGCCGCGCTCAATCCCGGCAACTCGGGCGGGCCGCTGGTGAACACGCGCGGCGAAGTCGTGGGGATCAACACGGCGATGATTCTGCCGGCGCAGGGCCTCTGCTTCGCGATCGCCAGCAACACCGTCCGCTTCGTCGCGTCGCGCTTGATGCGCGACGGCGCGATTCGCCGCGGCCACATCGGCGTCGCGGGGCAGAACGTGCCGATTCCGCGCGCCATCGCCCGCGCCCATCGCTTCGCGGTCTCGTCGGGCGTGCTGGTCGCATCGGTCGAGCCTGACAGCCCGGCGGCGGCCGCCGGCGTGCTCGACGGCGATGTCATCGTCGCCTTCGGCGGCGCGGCGATCGCCGCGGTGGACGATCTGCATCGGCGGCTGACCGACGAACAGATCGGCACGCCGGTCATCCTGACGGTCCTGCGCGGGCTCGAGCGCAGGCACATCACGATCGTCCCGCGCGAAAGCGTCAAGGCCGAGCCATCCAAGCCCTGAGCACGCCTCTCATAAGGTCGATCTAAAGGCGGATGCCCGCGCCGAGTCGTGTGGTACGATTTGCCGTTCACTTGGCAAAGCCTCCACGCCTGGTCTCGGTCGCGCGCGCGTCCGCGCTGATAGTGGCCGTCGCATTCGGCTGTCTCGCGGCGTCCGCCTGCTCGAACAGCAACGATTCCTCGTCGACGCCGACCACGCCCACGACACCGACGACGCCGGCGACCGTGACACCGTCAAATGTCACCGGCACCTGGAGCGGATCGGCGTCCGATTCCTCAGGCGCAGGCTCGATGAGCTGGACGCTCACGCAGAACGGCTCCTCGTTCTCGGGAACGTTGACGCTGGTCGAGCCGAGTCAGAGCGTGAGCGGGCGCGGCACGGTGTCGGGCACGGTGTCGGGTTCGACCCTGCAGTTCTCGTTGTCGGTGCCGGCCGGCGGGTTCGACGGTGCCTATGCCGGCTGTTCGACGACGGCGACGGGCACGGGGACTGTTTCAGGCACGGCGATTACCGGCACCTACACCGGCACGACGTCCTGCTCGAGCACCAGCGCGATTTCTTCCGGACAGATCACCCTCAACAAGCAATGAAGGCGCCGGCCCTTGCGATCGTCGCGGTTGCGATGGTCCTGGGCATCGCGGTGACGCGTGCCCAACAGCGGCCCGTGTCAGCGCCGCCCAGGATCCAGCCGCTGCTCGGCGTCGGCACTCCACCAGCGCCGGCGTCGGCTGCGACCGGCAGCAGTGACGCGTTCTTCGACGACACGACGCTGCAGGAAATCCGCCTGACCATGAACTCGCGGGACTGGCAGACGTTGAAAGACAACTATCTGGACAACACGTACTACCCGACCGACTTCAAGTGGCGCGACCAGACGGTGCGCAACGTCGGCATCCGCTCGCGCGGCACCGGCAGCCGCAGCGGCGTGAAGCCCGGGCTGCGCGTGGACTTCGATCGCTACACCAGCAGCCAGAAGTTTCTCGGCCTCAAGTCGTTCGTGCTGCGCAACAACACGCAGGATCCGACCAACATGCACGAGCGGGTCAGCATGCTGCTGTTCAAGCGGCTCGGGGCGCCCGCGCCTCGCGAAGCGCACACCCGCATGTACATCAACGACGCCTACGCGGGGCTCTTCACCATCGTCGAATCGATCGACAAGGAGTTCCTGGCGCGGACCTTCAACGAGGATTCGGGATATCTCTACAAGTACGACTACCCGGTCAACGGTCAGCCGTACTATTTCGAAGACAAGGGTTCCGACCCGGCGCAGTACGTGCCGCTGCCGTTCAAGCCCGAGACGCACGAGACCGACTCGCGGCCGGAGTTCGTGGCGCAGTGGATTCAGGCCATCAATTCCACGAGCGACGCCGCGTTCAAATCGGTGGTCGGCGAGTATCTCGACCTGTCGCAGTTCATTCGCCACGTCGCCGTCGAAGTCTTCGTGGGCGACTACGACGGCTTCATCGGGAACTACGGGACCAACAACTTCTATCTCTACCGGTTCGACAACCAGAAGCGGTTCAACTTCATCCTGTGGGACAAGAGCGAAGCGTTCCAGGCCGGGCCGACGTCGTCAATCTTCCACAACATCACCGACGTGGGCGATGCGCAGAAGAACCGGCTGCTGACGCGCGTGCTGTCGTTCAACGATCTCTACAACCAGTTCCTGGATGTCCTGGTGCAGTGCGCGCGGTCGGCGTCGGAGCCGTCAGCGACTGACGCGCGCGGCTGGATGGAGCGGGAAGTGGAGCGCGAGTACAACCAGATTCACGCGGCGGCGCTCGCGGACACGGAGAAACCGTACTCGAACGACGCCTTCGAGCAGGCCGTCGGCGCGTTCATGGACTTTGCGAAGCGCCGCAGCGATCTGGTGACGGCGGAAGCGAACGGAAACAGACACTGAAGAATTAGGAATTAGGAATTAGGAATTAGGAATTGAGAATTCTGAATTCCCAACTCCAATTCACAATTCCAAATTCACAATTCCTAATTCTCAATTCGGAATCGTCAGAGCCTGGCCGGCTCCGGCATGTAGTCTTCCGGCGGCGCCACCAGCAGCACCACGCATCCCTCATCCGTCCACAGTTCGCCGTGATCGGTGCCGGTGTCGGCGTGGACGAAGTCGCCGGCCTTCAGGCGGCGATCGCAGGTGACGAGGCTGCCGGAAATCACGTAACACTCCTCGGCGCCCGAATGGTAATGCTCGGGAAACCGCGTGCCGGGCGCGACGTCCAGCAGGAACGTCGCGTAGCCGCTCGCCCGGTTGATCGACAGCACCTTCAGCCTGATCCCGGGGACCGGGTGCGGATGCCAGTCCGGATCGCTCGCGTAGCGGAACGCGAAGCCCGCCGGTGCCGGCGGCGGCGCCAGCCGCGCCAGCAGCTGCTGTTTCACTTCGGCGCGCGGCGCGGCGGACCCGTCGAGCGCCGACTGCGCGAGGGCCGTGGTCAGCAGGTCATCGAACTCGACGGCGTCGAGATCGTCCCGGTCGGCGGTCTTGTCGAATCCTGGAGTCATTGCGCGATCTGCATCTCCGCGAGGCATTGACGCAGCGTCAGCATGCCGGTGCGAATCCGTGTTTTGACGGTGCCGAGCGGCAGGTGATGACGCTCGGCGAGCTCGGACTGTGTGAGCCCGAGGAAATACGCCTGCTCGATCAGCTCGCGCTGTTCGAGCGGCAGCGTGTTCAAGGCGCGCGTCACGGCGCGCTGCTGTTCGGTGGACGCCGCCTGCGCCTCGGGACTCTGGACCGGCGCGGGCGCCTCGGCCGATTCGGCGGTGCGCGTCCGGACGGCGTTGGCGCGCAGGCGATCGAGCGCGCGATTGCGGGCGATGCGCACCAGCCACGCGACCGGCGCGCCGAGCTCGGCGTTGTAGGTCTGGCAGTTGTTCCAGACGCTCAGGAAGACTTCCTGGAGCACTTCTTCCGCGTCGCTGCGCTGCCCGAGGATGCGCACGATGAGCCCGTAGAGCAGCCGGCTGTGCCGGTCGTAGAGATCGCCGACGGCGCTCGGCGTCGCGCGCCACCAGCCGATTCATGAGCGTGATGTCGATCTGCACCGCGTCTTCCGGCTCGGAAGCGCGGCCACGCGCCAGGGTCACAACGGCGGGATTGTAGCGTACGGGTTCGGCGCTCCGTTCGACGGCGGGCAAGGACATTCAGAGAAGATACGGCCCCCGGCCGCGGACGGATTGTCGGATTTCGACAATCGGATCAGAAGCGGAGCCGCAGGCCGCCCACGACCTGGAATCCGCCGAGGCTGCCGCTGGTGGACGCGTCGTTGTCGTTGTCGAACGACAGCGTCCCCTTGCTGTAGCGCGCACCGCCGCCGACGCCCAGCGTCGGCGTGAAGAAATAGCTGACGTCGCCGCCGACGTGGAAGCCGACCGCCGATCCCGAGCGCTCTTCGGTGATGGCATTGGAGATCGTCACCGTGTCGAACGGATACGTGTCGGTGAAATCGAGATCCGTCACGACGTCCTGCTTGACCATGAAGAACGTCGGCCCGCCGAACACCAGGATCTTCAGCGCGCCGTACGACGGCAGCGTCCACACGATCGGGATGTTGATCGCGATCTGATGTCCGGAGAGCGCGGAGGTGGCGAAGCTCGCGCTGCGATCCTGGTTGAAGAAGAACGGATGCGGGATCTCCGCGTCCACGGTGGCCGATCCCGAGTGCGACGAGTAGTCCACGCCGACGCCGACGCCGAGCGGGCCGAGCAGGAACGGTATGACCGTCGCACCGAATTGGCCGCCGGACGCTTTGCCGTAGTTGGTCGCAATGGATCCGTCCTCGGCATAGTCGGCCGCAAACGCCGTGGAGGTCCGCGTCAGATCCTCACTGCCGATCCGATAGCCGCCATCGACCAGCACGACGATCGGATTGCGGCTCGATGGTTTCTGCGGGAGGAGCCGCGTGGCCCTCGCCGACGGCGCGCCGGTGGTGGCGATGGCGAGCTGGCTGGCGCGCATGAATCCGGATCGATCGGCGGCGCCGGCAGTGGCGCGGACCGGCAGCACGATCTGGTACCACTCGCCCGCGCGTTTTACGACATCGACCACGGTCCCGCGTGGGAGTTGCGCGAGCACGACGCCGTAGGCGCTGGGTTGATTCCACACGAGCGCGCTCGGCGAGGTGACGCGCGCAGTGTCTGCCAGCGCCGGAACGGCCAGTCCCAGAGCGGCTATCACGGTGAGCAGGACGCGCTGAGCGCGAGTCGCAACCATGTCGATCATTATGTTACGAACGTCGAAAACGTTGTCACCGCATCGCCGCACATCCGTCACGCGCGGGGGACGAGTGAAATCGGAATACTCAGGAAAACGGCAGGAAGTCGATGGGCACAGAGGTTGCTACGCTGCCCGCCCATGGATCGACGAGCATTCTGTCTTCATGCCTGTCAGGTGGCATCACTCGGTACCCTTGCGTCGGCGCTGACCGCGTGCGGCGGCAACGGGACGACCTCCCCAAGCGACGTTCCGCAACTCGCAATGGTTAGCGGCGCGGCCTCCGGAAATTCGGTTCTCGTCACGGTGGACGCGACCTCGCCGCTGGCCGCGACCGGCGGGGCTGCGCTCGTCCAGTCGAGCCGCGGCTCGTTCCTGGTCATCCGCGCCGCGACGGATACGTTCAACGCGATGACCTCGGTGTGCACGCACCAGCAGTGCACCATCACCGGTTTCAGCAACCAGACGTTTCAGTGCCCGTGCCACGGATCGCAGTTCAATTCCACGGGCGGCGTGGTCAACGGTCCGGCGTCCAGTCCGCTGACGCGCTTCGCCACCAGCTTCTCGAACAGCGTCCTCACGATCACGACATAAGTGTCAGCTTGTCCCACAGATCGTTCAGCATGCGCGGCAGCTCCTGCATGACCGCGCGCGCCTGCGGCACGTAGTTGTAGGCGAGCCAGGCGACGGCGATCCAGAAGGCGCCCGTCATCAGGCCGTCCGCCGGCCCGGCCGAGCGGCCGGTCCAGGGGCTGCCGAGCGCGTGATAGGACGCGCGGCGGGCAAGGCGCAGTGGCCACGAGAGAAAGTTGTACAGCGCGAACAGACCGAGGACGACGAGCCAGACCGGGACGTCGCCCGGCACGCGCCAGCCGCGGATCGATCCGCTGGTCAACACTGAGATCACGCTGAACAGCAGCGTCCAGAACAGCGCAAATCTCACCAGCATCAGAATCGGCAGCAGCATGCCGGCGCGGACCCTGGTGCCGTAGTCCACGTACGGCGCGTCGGCCGGCGCCGGCGTCGAGCCGAGTCCCCAGCGCTCCATCCGCCGCCTCCGCCGCGCTTCGCGCCGCAACCGCCGCCACTCGTGTTTCTCCGCCTTCCAGCTCCCCTTGAGCGTCGTCCCGCGATACGTGGCGTAGTTTTTCTTGGCCTGTTCGACGACCTCGCGCGCGTTGAACGGCGCGCCGGATGCCGCCGCGCGCTCTTCCGACGTGCTGGCGGAGGGCAGGAAGAACATCAGCGCCAGGTACACGGCCGGCGCCAGCCCCGAGACGTGAAAGAGCCTCGATTCGGCGATCGTGAAGACGACGAAAATGACGCGGATGACGGTGACGTCGACGTTGAAGTACGAGGCGAGGCCGTTGCACACGCCGCCGAAGATCGCGCCTTCGTTCACGCGATACAGGCGCTTGGGCGTCGGCGCGCCGGTGTCCTTGGCCCGGTCTCCTTCCGGAGCGCCGCTCGATGCTCCGCCGGTTTTCGATCCGCCCGCGGCGGTGCTGTCGGTCGTCGTGCCGGTCGGCTCCCTGTGCAGCCGTCGCCGCGTCGCCGCCGGCCGCTTGCTGTTCCGCGTCGGTCACGGCTGGTTCCGACTCGACGACCGGCCCCATTTCTTCGAGGACCGTGGCGATCTCGCCGGCTTCGACCACGGTTTTCGTCGCGGTGAAGTAGCGGCGGCACTTGTCGGCGATCGCCTGCTCGAGGTCGGCGATGATTTCCGCGCGGTCGGGATTGTCCTTGAGCTGGGCGTCGGCCCGATCGAGATACGCGCGCAGCGCGTCGTAGCCGTTCTCGTCGAGCTGATAGGCGCGGCCGTTCAGATTGATGGTGACGACTTTTTGCATGGCTAGCGTCCCAGCTGATTGACGGTCGTGTTGATGTCTTTCCAGTAGTCGTTGAGCTCCGCCAGCTGCGACTTGCCCTTCGCCGTGAGGCGGTAGTACTTCCGCGGCGGCCCGGCTTCCGACTCCTGCCACTCGTAGTCGACCAGCCCTTCGCGGCGCATCTTGCTCAGGAGCGGGTAGAGCGTGCCCTCCTGCGTCGCGAACTCGGTCGCGCTCAGCCGCTGCAGGATGTCCGCGACGTAGACCTTGTCAGCGGACACGATGCGCAGGATCAGGAATTCGAGCAGACCTTTTCGGATGGCGGCAAACCTTTCGTTGACGCTCACGGGTTCCTTGGGCTTTTGCCTCTTAAGCTACCTTGCTTTGAAAAGGTAGCCTGTCACGGTAAAGGGACGAGGAAAGGCTGTCAAGAGTTCCGTCGGGACCGCGGGGACGCGCCTATAATGCCCCTCGCACAAAATTGCCTGTCTTCCCGGGAGAGCGGATCATGTGGCATCACCGACAGTTCTGGGCACCTTTCGCCGCGTCAGCGCTGGCCGCGGTCGCGATTGCTGACCGCCCAGCCGCAGGCGCAATCGACGCCAAACGCGCGTAACGACCTGCCAAATCCATACAAAACGATCGAAGGCTGGGCCAAGCTGCCCGAAGGGCGGACGTGGGGATCCACCAGCTCCGTCGATATCGACAAGGACGGCGTCAGCGTCTGGGTCGGCGAGCGCTGCGGCACGAACAGCTGCCTCACGTCGAACGCTCGATCCGGTGCTGAAGTTCGACGCCACCGGCAAGCTGGTCAAGAGCTTCGGCGCCGGCCTGGTGATCTTCCCGCACGGGATCTCCGTCGATCGCGACGGCAACATCTGGATCGTCGACGGCCAGGACAACGCGCCGCGCCCGGCGCGCGGGGCGGCGGCGCCGGCGCCGGCTGGCGCGACGCCCGCGCCGCTTCCGATGGGCCCGCCCGCGGGCGGCACCAAGGGGCACCAGGTCATCAAGTTCAGCCCTGACGGCAAGGTCCTGCTGACGCTCGGCAAGCCGGGCGGCGCGGCGGCGCCGGACTACTTCTTCCAGCCCAACGACGTGATCGTGGCGCCGAACGGCGATATTTTCGTCGGCGAGGGACACGGCGGCGGCAATTCGCGCATGTTCAAGTTCGACAAGACCGGCAAGTTGATCAAGACCTGGGGCAAGCTCGGATCGGCGCCCGGCGAATTCAGCCAGCCGCACGCGCTGGCGTTCGATTCGCAGGGCCGCCTCTTCGTGGCGGATCGATCGAACAACCGCGTGCAGGTCTTCGATCAGGACGGCAAGTACCTGACCGAGACGAAGGCGTTCGGCCGTCCGAGCGGCGTGTTCATCGACAAGAGCGACAATCTCTACGTCGCCGACTCGGAATCGCAATCGCGCGATGGAAGGCGCGTATGGCTACAATCCGGGCGTCAAGCGGGGCCTGCGGATCGGCAGCGCGAAAACGCTGACCGCCGACCGCCTACGTTCCCGATCCGTCAGAGGGAGCGGGCGCCACGACCGCGGCGGAAGGCGTCGCCGCCGACAAGAACGGGGTCGTCTACGGTGCTGAAGTCGGTCCGCGCGCACTGAAGCGTTACGCCAAGTAGCAGGAGGAGTCAGATGTCATCACGTCGCAACACCATCGTCCTGGCGGTGGCCGCAGCCGCGGCTCTGGCCGCTTCGGGCGGTCATATTTATGCGCAGGGACCGGCGCCGACCAACGACGCGCCGAACCCGTACAACACCGTCAAGGATTTCTTCAAGCTGCCGGCCGGCCGCGTCTGGGGATCCACGAGCGCCGTCGACATCGACAAGGACGGCAAGTCGATCTGGGTGGCCGAGCGCTGCGGCACGAACAGCTGCTTCGATCGCGCGACCAACACGATGTCGCAGCTGCCGACGGTGCTCAAGTTCGATCGAGAGCGGCACGCTGGTGCAGAGTTTCGGCGCCGGCATGCTGATCTTTCCGCACGGCATCTAGGTCGATCGCGACGGCAACGTCTGGGTGACTGACGGTCAGGACAACGCCCCGCGCCGGCGCGCGGTGGCGGGGCCGGGGCCGCGGGCGCTGCGGGTGGCGCCGGCCGCGCGGCTGGTGCGGGCGCTGGCGCCGGAGCGGGAGCGGGAGCCGGACGTGGTCCCGCGACGCCGCCGCGCGCGAATCCCGCGGCGACCAAGGGCCACCAGGTCTTCAAGTTCAGCCCGACGGGACAGGTGCTGCTGACGCTCGGCAAGCCGGGCGGCGGCAACGCGCCGGAGTACTTCTTCCAGCCGAACGACGTGATCACCAACGCGAACGGCGAGATCTTCGTGTCCGAAGGTCACGCCAGCATCGAGGGCACGACCGCGCGGATTCTGAAGTTCGACAAGACCGGAAAGTTGCATCAAGACGTTCGGCAAGTACGGCACCGGGCCACGGCGCAGTTCAACCAGCCGCACGCGCTCGCGTTCGACTCGCAGGGCCGCCTGTTCGTCGGCGATCGCGGCAACAACCGCATCGTGATCATCGACCAGGACGGCAAGTTCATCGACCAGTGGCCGCAGTTCAGCCGGCCGAGCGGCATCTTCATCGACAAGAAGACCGACACGCTCTACGTCGCCGACTCCGAGTCGGGCTCCGTCAACCCCGCGCACGGCGCGTGGAAGCGCGGCATCCGCATCGGCAGCGCGAAGGACGGCAAGGTCGTCGCGTTCATTCCGGATCCCGACGAAGCCGCCACCGGCACCAGCGCCGCGGAAGGCGTCGTCGTCGACTCGCAGGGCAACATCTACGGCGCCGAAGTCGGCCCGAAGGCGGTCAAGAAATACGTGAAGAAATAGATCGAGTCGGTGACTCGGGTCATCGAGTCGTCAGTCGCTGAAGTCGTCAATACAAGCGGCGTTGCTTGCGACTGAGCGACTGGCGACCGCTGTCTTAGTGAGACATCGCGTACAGCAGCACGTTCATTCCCACCGCGTAGCCGTCCGGCGAGAACTGCAGGAAGAATTCGTGGTCCTCGCCTTCGCGCTCCCAGGAATCGCCGAGATCGGTGTTGTGCGTCATGACGACCATGACGCGCCCCTTCTTGTCGGAGATCATCCGGAAGTCCGCGTAAGGGCTGTCTTCGCCGCGCTCGCGCGTGTTGCCGCCTGAACGCCGCCAGAAGTTGATGTTCGTCACCTGTATCAGCTGCTTGATGTTGAACATCTCGTGGCGGATCGGGTGCTCGGCCGGGATGTCGACGATCGGATATTCCGGCAGCGCCTTGTGGATTTCGTTCGACCACTGATTCCAGGCTTCCGTGCCCCAGAAGTCGTCCACCCAGAAGAACCCGCCCTTGAGCAGGTACTCGCGCAGGCGCGCCGCTTCCTCCGCCGACAGCCCCATCGTGCCGACGTCCGATCCGATGATGAACCCACAGTGGAAGAGCGCCTCGTCGGTCAGGCGCACGACCCAGTAGTTCGGATTGCCGTTCTCGTCGCGGCTGATCGGCGTCTTGGTCAGCTCCGACAGGCGCGTCATCAGGTTGATGCCGGCGTACGGATAGTCGGTGGCCCAGCCGACGCCCATCTCCTCGAAGCGCACGCTCGTGTACTGCACCTTGCAGACCGTGAAGGCGCCGTCTTCGAAATGCTTGCTCGGATAGCGCGCCGGAACGCCCGGGCCTTCAGCCAGCCGGCCCCATCCGCCGAAGCCGCCGCGCTGGCGCTGCGCCAAGGCGACGGTCGCGGTCGCGAGCACGACCAGCGCAGACGCGCTGCAGGTCACGGCAGTCGCCGTGTCGAGAGTCGCATCAGCTGGACCATCATCAGCGATAATTTCCGAACTGCAGCGCGATGCCGAAGTCGTGATCTCTCAACGCGCGGATGGCGTCCTGCAGATCGTCGCGCGACGGGGCGGTCACGCGCACCTGGTCGCCCTGGATCGATCCCTGGACCTTCTTGATTTTCTTGTCCTTGAGGAACTTCACGATCTCGCGCGCCGCCTCGATCGGAATCCCTTCCTGAATCGTGATGACCTTCTTGACCGTGCCGCCGGCCGCCGGCTCAGGATCGCCTTCCTTGAAGTTCTTCACCGGCACGTTCCGCCGCACCAGCCGGATCTGCACGATCTCCCAGAGCGCGCCCATCTTGAAGTTGTCGTCGGCGATGAGCGTCAGCGTCTTGTCCGTCGTGCTCAGGATGATCTCGGCCTTCGCGCCCTTGAAGTCGTAGCGCTGTCCGACTTCCTTGCGCGCCTGATTGAGCGCGTTGTCCACTTCCTGAAAGTCCACGGGCGAGGTGACGTCGAACGACGACTGGGCGGCCATAGCGCGGATTCTATGAGATTGTCACATTCCCCGGGCCTTGATTTTCAAACCGTGGCGCGCGCGCGCTTCGTCGAGCGAATGCGACTGCGAGATGTCGGCCTCGTTGCGGGCCAGCGCCGCCAGCTCGCTGTAGTGCGTCGCCAGGATTTGCAGCTCCTCCTCCGACAGATCCTCGACGTCGATCAGCCGGTTGCTGGCGCCGTTCATCGCGGCGACCAGCTCGTTCAGCTTCAGATGGAGGGCGAGCGCGTCCTTGTTCTGCGATCGCTGAATCAGGAACACCATCAGGAACGTGACGATGGTCGTGCCGGTGTTGATGACGAGCTGCCAGGTGTCCGAGTAGGCGAAGATGGGACCGAGCGCGGCCCACAGCAGGATGACGCCCAGGGCGCAGGCGAAAGCGGTGGTGCTGCCGGTCCACTTCGTGACGGCGCTCGAGAATCCTTCCGCGATTTGCGACAGGCTTTTCTGCTGATTCGCCATGCATCCCCCGGCCCGGCGCTTCGTTCGAACGCGCAGGCGAACCAATAATAAGATGATCGCGTGAGCGGCGACCGTCTGCGGATTGGCGTTTCGGCGTGCCTGCTCGGCGAGCCGGTCCGGTTCGACGCCGGGCCACAAGCGCGATCCGTTTCTGGTCGAGGTGTTCGGACGCCATGTCGAATGGGTGCCGGTCTGTCCCGAGGTCGAGGCCGGTTTCGGCACGCCGCGCGATCCGATGCGCCTGGTCCTCGCCGAACCGCAGACGCGGGCGCGCGGTGAGCATTTCGGCCCGGGCAGCCTGCGCCTCATCGTGACGCGCACCGGCGACGATGTCAGCGATCGGCTGACGCGCTATGCGAAGCGCAAAGTCGAGCAGCTGGCGCGCGAACGCTTGAGCGGCTTCGTCCTGAAGAAGGACTCGCCCAGCTGCGGCATGGAACGGGTGAAGGTCTACACGCCGCGCGGCACGCCCGAGCGCGGCGGGCGAGGCCTGTTCGCCGAGGCGCTGATGGCGCGCTACCCGACGCTTCCGGTCGAAGAGGAAGGCCGCCTGGCCGATCCGCGCCTTCGCGAGAACTTCATCGAGCGCGTGTTCGCGTACCGGCGGCATATGCTTGGCTACTTCAAGAAATCGCTGGACCAGGATGCCGCCGAGATCGCCGCGATCATCGAACGGAATCACGTCTGATGGCGAGCGTCGAAGTACCGATCGTCCGTGTGCGGGATGGACAGCGCCAGGCGGCGCTCGATCGCGCGGCCGCCGAAGAGCCGCTCGAGATTCGCATCCACGATCGGTCGTTCGCCGTCATCATGCGCACGCCCGGCCACGACTGCGAACTGGCGGCGGGCTTCCTTCTGGCGGAGCGCGTCATCGCCACGCCGGACGATCTGGGCGCGATTGAGCTCTGCCGGGACGCCGAGAACGTCGTCAACGTGACGCTGGCCAACGCGGCCCACGATCGCCTGGACCGGATCGCGGCGGATCGTCGCGAGCTCGTGGCGAATTCTTCCTGCGGCATCTGCGGCCGGACGACGATCGAGTCGCTGCGCGCGAACCTGGCGGCGGTGCCGCCCGGCTTCCAGGTGCCCGGCGCGTGGATCGGTTCGTTGCCCGAGCGGTTGCGCGCGGCGCAGCCGGTCTTCGCGGCGACGGGCGGACTGCACGCGGCCGCGCTCTTCAACGGACGCTGGCGCGCCCACGGCCTCGGCCGAGGATGTGGGCCGTCACAACGCGGTGGACAAGATCATCGGCCGCATGATCATGCGCGACGCGCTGCCGCTGTCGGACGTGGTGCTCTTCGTCAGCGGACGGACATCGTTCGAGATCGTCCAGAAGGCGTGGTGCGCGCAGGTCCCGATCCTGGCGTCCGTGTCCGCGCCCTCGAGCCTTGCGGTCGCCCTCGCCCGCGATGCCGGGATCACGCTCGTCGGCTTCGTGCGGGACGGTAACTTCAACATCTACACGCACCCGGAACGGATCGCGTGACGACCACGACAATCAACCGCGGAGATCGCGGAGCACGCAGAGCATCCATTGGACATGCGAAAAATCGCGGGCGTGTTGCTTCTCGTCAATAAGGTTTGTCCCTCCGTGTCCTCTGTGTCCTCCGTGGTGGAGTCGGTTTTAGGCGCATGAATCTTTTCGGGATCGGCCGTCAGAAACCTCATCACTACCTGGAGATGGCGCGCATCGCGTGGGAGAACCGCGATGAGCTGCCGTTCGCGTTGCGCATCCTCAGGGACGGCGTCTGCGACGGCTGCGCGCTCGGGACGTCGGGTGTCTCGGACTGGACGATCCCGGGCGTGCACCTCTGCATGGTGCGCCTCGAGCTGATGCGGTTGAACACGGCGCCGGCGCTCGACCCGTCGCGCCTCTCCGACGTCTCCGACCTCGCGCGCCTCACGTCCGAACAGCTGCGGAAGCTGGGCCGCATTCCGCATCCGCTGCTGCGGCGCCACGGCGAGCGGGGATTTCTCGTCGCGACCTGGGACGAAGCCTACGACCGCCTGGCGGACGGCCTGCGCACGGTCGATCCGCTGCGCACGGCCTTCTACCTGACATCGCGCGGCATCACCAACGAGGTCTACTACGCGGCGCAGAAGGCGGCGCGCTTCATGGGCTCGCCGCACGTCGACAATTCCGCGCGGCTGTGCCACGCGGCGTCAACCGCGGCGATGAAGGCGACGCTCGGCTACGGCGCCTCGACCTGCAGCTACGCCGACTGGCTGCACGCCGATCTGATCGTGCTCTTCGGATCGAATGCCGCGAACAACCAGCCGGTGGCGATGAAGTATCTCGCCAAGGCCCGCGACAACGGCGCCGAGATCGCCGTGGTCAATCCGTATCGCGAGCCGGGGCTGGCGCGCTACTGGATCCCGTCGCTGCCGAAGAGCGCGCTGTTCGGGACGCCGCTCGCGAGCCGCTGGTTCGACGTCCATACCGGCGGCGACCGCGCGTTCCTGGTCGGCGTGCTGCGGTCGCTCATCGAAACCGGCGGCGTGGACGAGACGTTCGTTCGCGAGCAGACGACCGGATTCGAGGCGACTCGCGAGGCGGCGCTCGCTGCGAGCTGGGCCGATCTCGAACGCGAGAGCGGCGCGCCGGCAGAGTCGATGCGCGCGTTTGCCCGGCTGCTGGTCGAGCGGCCGAACGCGGTCTTCATCTGGTCGATGGGGCTCACGCAGCACGCCCACGGCGTGGACACTGTCAAGGCGCTGGTCAACGTCGGCCTCGCGCGCGGACTTCCGGCCCGCCGGTTCGGCGGCCTGGTGCCGATCCGCGGTCATTCCGGCGTGCAGGGCGGCGCCGAAGTGGGGTGCGTCCCGACGGTGGACGAGGCGACCGCCGCGCGCTGGAGCGACGTCTGGGAATTTCCGGTGCGGTCCACCCGCGGCTGGACCGCCGGGGAAATGATCGATCACGCCGCGGCGGGCGACATCGATCTGTTCTGGATGCTGGGCGGAAATTTTCTCGAGACGCTGCCCGATGCCGAACGGTCGCGCCAGGCCCTCGCGCGTCCCCGGCTCCGCGTGCACCAGGACCTCGTGCTGTCCTCGTCGATGTTCGTCGAGAGCGACGGCGACGTGCTCATTCTTCCGGCGGCCACGCGCTACGAGTCGGAAGGCGGCGGTACGGAAACATCAACCGAGCGGCGCATCATTTTTTCGCCGGAGATTCCCGGACGCCGCATCGGCAGCGCCCGGCCCGAGTGGCAGGTGTTCGGCGAGGCGATGGCGCGCGCGTGGCCGTCGCGCGCCAATTACATTCGATTCGACAGCGCCGCGGCGATCCGCGCGGAAATCGCCCGTGCGATTCCGCTGTATCGCGGCATCGAGCGGCTGGCCGCCAAGGGCGATCAGTTTCAGTGGGGAGGTCCCCGGCTCTTTACCGACGGCCGCTTTGCCACGCCCGACGGCAAGGCGCATTTCTCCGTCGCGCAGACGGCGGCGCCGAGACTCGCTCCTCAGGTCGACGCAAGCGGAGGCACGGCCTTTCTCGTGTCGACGAGGCGCGGCAAACAGTTCAACTCGATGGTCCAGCGGCCGATCGATCCATTGAACGGCGCCAGTCGCGAGGATGTGCTCATCAGCGAGGACGATCTGGCCCGCCTGGGGTTTAGCACCGGACAACGGGCGCGGCTCCGATCGGCGGATGGGGTCTTTGTCGGAAGACTTCGTGCGGCGCCAATCAAACCGGGTAATCTTGAAGTGCACTGGCCCGAAGGCAATGTCCTGCTGTCGGGAACGGCCATCGACCCGGAGTCGATGGAGCCCGACTACAACACGGTGGTGACTCTTGAAAAGCTGGATGCGCCTGCGGCGATGCCGAGATGAGGACAAGAAAATCCGAGGCGAGGCATCGGCGTCAGTTCGCGCTGGGGAAGGGGCCCCAGCGCCAGTGAAAAAAAGTCGGCTCCTTGCCGGACTGTGCCTCGTGCTTGCGGCGGGTCTCGTGGCCGAACGTACTCGCCGCGAGCCCCGCTGCGGATGCGGCGTTCGCACTGTTCTGGCAGGCCGCCAATCCATCGGACGCGCAAAAGGCCGCCGACGCGATCGCGAAATCCGGCGTGACCTTCGACGAGGCGCTCGCGCGGCTGAAAGCGGGCCGGACCTATTCCGCGGCCGCGCCCAAAGGCATCGTGCGGCTCTCGAACCGCATCGGCTCGACCGACTTCCCCTACATCGTCGAAGTGCCGGAGACGTATACGCCGGACCGGAAATATCAGGTGCGCGTTCAGCTTCACGGCGGCGTGGGGCGGCCCGACGCCAGCCGCGCGGCAACGGCATCGGCGCGCTCGCCGGGGCCGAGCAGATCTACGTGCTCCCGACGGCGTGGGCCGAGGCGGAATGGTGGACGGATCGGCAGCTGGAGAACATCCGCGCCATCCTCGACCACGTGAAGCGCACCTACAACGTGGACGAGAATCGCGTGGTGCTGTCCGGCGTGTCGGACGGCGCGACCGCGGCCTACTACTTCGCGATGCGCGAGACGACGCCGTTTGCGAGCTTCCTGCCGCTCAACGGCGCGATTGCGGTGCTGAGAAGCTCGAACGTGTCGCTCGACGGCGAGCTCTATCCGAACAACTACCTGAACAAGCCGTTCTTCATCGTGAACGGCGGACGCGATCCGCTGTATCCGACCTCGCTCGTCGAGCCCTACATCGAGCACATGCGCAAGAACGGCGTGACGCTGACCTACCTGCCGCAGCCCGACGCCGTGCACAACACGTCGTGGTGGCCGCGAGGTCAAGGATGTCTACGAGGCATTCGTCACCGCGCACCCGCGGAATCCGCTGCCCGACACGTTGACGTGGGAGAGTGACGGCACGGCGACGGCCAATCGCGTCGACTGGCTGGTCATCGACCGGCTGGCCGCGCCGAAGGTCGAGCGCGAGCCGCTCCACGATCTCAACGACTTCGGATCCGCGCCGGAGCTGAATTTCGGGATCCGCGCCGCCGGCACGCGCGTCACGTCGGTGCTCGCCGGCAGCAATGCCGCGCGCTTCGGTGTCTTGCCGGACGACATCATTTCCCGGATCAACGCGCAGGTGATCCCGCCGGGCGTTCCGGTTCTCGACCTGCTGTCGATTCACGACAAAGGCGAGGCGATGACCATTGTCGTGACCCGCGGCGGAAATCAGGTCGAGCTGAAGGGCACCTACAATCCGACGGCGATGGTGCGGACGGTTCCGATCTTCGGGCACACGAAGCCGTCCGGCCGCGTCGATCTCCGGAAGGACGGCAACACGGTGACCGCGACCACGCGACGCGTGTCCGAGTTCACGCTGCTGTTGTCGCCGGCGGCATTCGACTTCTCGAAGCCGATCACCGTCGTCGCGGATGGCAAGACCGTGTTCGATGGGCGCGTCGCGCCCAGCGTGGCGACGCTGGCCAAATGGGCCGCGCACGACAACGACCGCACGATGCTCTTTGGCGCCGAGTTGAAGGTCAAGCTGCCCGAATGATTGCGTTCACCGGCGTCAGCAAACAGTACGGCCGCCAGGTCCTCTTCGTCGACGCGTCCTTTCAGCTCAATCCAGGCGAAAAAGTCGGACTGGTCGGCCCGAACGGCTCCGGCAAGACGACGCTGTTCCGCATGATTGTCGGCGAGGAACAGCCGGACGAAGGGGACGTGTCGGTCCCCCGGAAGATGACCGTCGGCTACTTCAGGCAGGACGTGTCCGAAATGTCGGGCCGCTCGGTGCTCGACGAGGCGATCGCCGGGAGCGGCCGGCTCGGCGCGCTGCATCACGAGCTCGAGGAACTGCAGCACGCGCTCGGCGATCCGGATCAGGCCGATCGAGATGGACAAGGTCCTGGAGCGGTTCGGCGTCGTCCAGGAGGAGTACGAGCATCTCGGCGGCTACGCGCTCGAGAGCCGGACGCGCGAAATTCTCCACGGTCTCGGATTCGACGACGAGCGGATCGACGCGGACGTCGGCGAGCTGTCGGGCGGCTGGAAGATGCGCGTCGCGATGGCGCGCGTGCTGCTCGGCGAGCCGGACGTCCTGCTGATGGACGAGCCGACCAATCACCTCGACATCGAATCGATCATCTGGCTCGAGGCGTTTCTCAAGTCGCGGACCGGCGCGCTGTTCATGACGTCGCACGACCGCGACTTCATGAACCGCATCGTGACGCGGGTCGCCGAAATCGACGGCGGCGAGATCACCGCCTATTCGGGGAACTACGATTTCTACGAACGCGAGCGCGCGATTCGCGAAACGAACCGCGAAGCCGCCTATGCGCGCCAGCAGGCGATGCTCGCGAAGGAGCAGCGGTTCATCGAGCGGTTCGCGGCGCACGCCGCCAAGGCGGCGCAGGTCCAGAGCCGCGTCAAGGCGCTGGAGAAGATCGAAAAAATCGAGCTGCCCAAGAAGCGGCGCGTCGTGAAGTTCGATTTCCGTGCGCCGCCGCGGTCGGGCGAGCTGGTGGCGACGCTCGAAGGCGTCACCAAACGGCTACGGCAAACGGGTCGTGCACGATCACCTGAACCTGACCATCCGCCGCGGCGAGCGGTGGTGCGTCATGGGCAAGAACGGCGCGGGGAAATCGACGCTGCTGAAGATGGTGGCCGGCGCGCGTGACGCCGGACAGCGGCGAGGTCAAGCTGGGCGCCAGTCTGAAGATGGGGTATTTCGCGCAGCAGGCGCTCGATCTGCTCGATCCCGATCTGACGATCGAAGAGCAGCTGCGCAAGGACTTTCCGCACGAGTCGATCGGCGTGCTGCGCAGCCTGGCCGGCGCGTTTCAGTTCTCGGGCGACGAGATCGACAAGAAGATTGCGATCGCTGTCGGGCGGCGAGAAGACCCGGCTGGTCATCGCGCGCATGCTGCTCGATCCGCCGAATTTCCTCGTGCTCGACGAGCCGACCAACCACCTGGATCTCGCGACCAAGGACATGCTGCTCGAGTCGCTCGCCGACTTCGACGGCACGATGCTGTTCGTCTCGCACGACCGCGCGTTTCTCCGCGGCCTGAGCAACCGGGTGCTCGAACTGGGCGGGGAGAGCGGCGTCGATGCCGCAGCCGCACGCGTATCCCGGCTCGTATATCGAATACGTGGCGCGCACCGGCCACGAAGCCCCGGGCGTTCACGCGTAGATTAGCGGCGATCGATAGGCGAGATCGTCAGGTACGACTTGAACTGGCGAGCGACGCGGCCAGATCGCGGACGCGTCGAAGATCGACCTTGCCTGTCCCGAGGGTCGGAATGCTCTCGATGAAGTGGATGTCGTCCTTCTTGGGGATCCACAAACGAGGCAGCGGCGTACTCGACAGTTGCTCCCACAGATCGCCGGGCCGGAGCGCCGGGTCCGTGTAGAACGCCACGATTCGCTCGCCTCTTGATTCGTCGGGCACCGCCGTCACGGCCGCGGCGTAGCCCTCCTCGAGCAGCGCGGCGAGCGTTTCCTCGATCTTCATGTGCGGCACCATCTCGCCGCCGATCTTGCTGAACCGCGACAGGCGATCGGTGATGTGGATGAAACCGTCCTCGTCGATCCGCGCGATGTCGCCGCTGACGTACCAGCCGTCCGACATCACCGCGCGCGTCTGCTCCTCGTCGTCGAGATAGCCCATCATCAGGTTCGGACCCTTCAACAGCAGCAGCCCTTCGGTTCCTGTCAGCGGGCCCTCGCGGGTTTCGACGTCGACGATGCGCGCTTCGACGCCGGGGAGCGGGCGCCCAACCGAGCCGGGCTTGACGCCGTAGCGGCTGGCGCCGCCGTGCGCGGCGTCAGGAGCGTTCGCCGAAACCACCGGCGACATTTCGGTGCAGCCGTAACCTTCGAGCAGATCCAGTCCGAACTTGTCGCGAAACGCGCTGGCGATCGGTTCGCGCAGTTTCTCGGCGCCGACCATCGCAATCCGCAGATGCGCGAACTGTTCCGGCTTGATTTTCCTGATGTATGCGGCGCAGAACGTCGGCGTGCTGACGAGGATCGTTCCGTGGTAGCGCTCGGCCAGATCCCCGATCGTCTTGGCATCGGTGGGATTGGGGTGATAGGCGACGCCGAAGCCGGCGATGAGCGGAAACCACAGCGTCGTGGTGAAGCCGAACGAATGAAAGAACGGGAGCACGCCAATCATCACGTCGCGATGCTTGATCTGGAACACTTCGCCGATCGCGTCGATGTTCGCCAGGATGTTGCGGTGGCTGAGGACGACGCCTTTCGGAATGCCCGTGCTGCCGCTCGAGAAGATGATGGTGGCGGTGGCGTCCGGCGAGGAGACGCGAGCCACCATCAGTCGCGTGAGCAGCGTGGCTGGCAGGATGTACGCGAGCGCGAGCGTGACGAGCGATTCGAATCTGCCCAGGCTGCCGAGGACGTCTTCCAGATAAGATCATTCCTGGCGCCGGCTCGATCTGCGCCCTGGTCAGGAACGTCCGCGACGTGAGGATCGTGGTGATGGCGCAGCGGTCGATCGCGTGCGCGATGGCATCGGGTCCGGCGGTGAAATTGAGGTTCACCGGGACTTTGCCCGCGAGGATGGCGGCGACGTTGGCGAGTGCGCCGCCGACCGAGGCGGGAAGCAGCAAGCCGATGTTGCGCTCGGGACCCGCGAGCCGACGGATGCGGCGCGCCAGCATCAGCGCGGCCACAAGTGTCCGGCCGGAGGTCAGCGTCCGGCCGGTCGAATCCGCCAGGCAGAACGCGCTCCAGCGCTCCTTGGCCACGGCCACAAACCGCGATCCCAGGTCCATCGCCGGCCGATTCTACCGGGTGTCAGATGGGTGTCAGATGGGTGTCTGACACCCATCTGACCCCACGAATCTGCGAAATTGCCAATGAATTGAGGATCGACGGCCGTTAACTGATGCAAATCCGGTGTCAGATAGGTGTCAGACACCCATCTGACACCGGGGGCACCAGTAGGTGAGGCGGGCGTCCGGGCCGGAGCTCCTGGACCGAATAGCCGTGCCGCAGGTGCGGCACGGCTTGCCGCCCCGTCCGTAGACCCAGAGGCGGACGCCCGGATCCATGCTCCCGGTGGTGCGCCGTCCATGCGACGGACCGTGGACCGCCGACGCCTCGCCGACGTTCATGCGCATCAGGCGCACCGCCACGTCGAGCATCTTCCGCAGGCGATCGTCATCGATCGCGCGGACCTCGGCGAACGGATCGATCCCGCTGACGAACAGCACTTCAGACTTCAACACGTTGCCGATACCCGAGAGCGCGCGCTGATTGAGCAGCACCTCGTGGATCGCCTCGGCGTCGTGCTCGCGAATCCGCCGGAGCGCGTCGGCCTGATCGAAATTCGTGTCGGCGAGGTCAGGCCCGAGCGACTGGATCGCCGGATGCCGGGCCAGTTCCCGCGATGTCAGGAACTCCGCGACCGGGACGTTGAACGCGACCGCCACGTACGCGTCCGTGGCGACGACCACCCGCATGTCGCGCGCCGGCCGGCGCCACCGCTCGCCCGGCCGGTAGAGGTGCCAGCTGCCGTGCATCCGCATGTGCGTGTGGAGAATGAGATCGCCGGAAAACGTCATCAGCAGATGCTTGCCGCGCGATGCGACCGATTCGACGCGGCGTCCGCTGAGCGGCCGATCGTGGTCCACGCGGGTGAGCGCCGGATAGACCGACTCGAATCCGACGACCAGGCGATCCGCGAGCGCGCGCTGCAGCGTGCGCGCCGTTCTGAAGATCGTGTCGCCCTCTGGCATCGGTGCGCCTCAGGGCCGCGACGGGTGCAGGCCGAGCGCGCCGGCGATGAATCCCGATTCGACGAGGAATCGCGTCAGCGGATGCGCGGCGGCCGGACCGCCGTCGATCTCCTCGATCAGCATCCCCCGCGGCGTATCTCCGCCCGACCGCGCCCGATGCATCAGCACGCGCGATACCGCCCGCGCGACACGCGACCGGTTCGGCTCGGCGTCCGGCAGCCACGTGACCAGCTGACGATCGCCGCGCGCCAGGTAGGCGGCCAGCGCGCCGTCCACCAGGATGACCGTGGCGCCCACGGTGCGCGTCGGCCCGCGTCCGGCGCCGCTGCGATCAGACGCGTCGGCAGCGGCGACGTTCGATCTGACCGCTGGAAATTTCAGTGAGGCGCCATACGGATTGGCCGGATCGGTCGCCGCGAGAACGGCGATTTCCGGATCCTCCGGCGCGTCGCGCAGCGTGCGCAGCAGATCGACGGCGCCCGGCAGCGCGAACTGCGTCGCCCCGAGACCGGCGACGAAGTATCCGCGCCGCAATCGTCCGTTTTCTTCCATCGCTTTGAGCACGGGGTAAATCGCGCCGAATCCGCCGGCGATCGATTCCGCCATCGCCGCCTCGCGGGTCAGCACCCCGTGACGCGCGAGCAGTTGCTGCGCGGTCGCAGTGGCCCAGACCGTGGCGTCCCGTCCGCGTCCGCGACGCCCCGCCGTCTTGTCCATCTTGAGTTGCGCGGGCGACTGGCCGTCGCTGGCTGATCGCACGAGCCCCCAGCGCCCTTCGGCCGCAGGCGGAACCAGGCGCCGCGATCGAAATGCCGGCGCATCGACCCGGCGCGGACGCCGCCGCGAACTGGCGCGCGCTTCCGTCAGCGCGCGGACCGCATGGAACGTATCGTTGGTCACGAGCCCCCGCCACACGAGCGTCCAGATCGCGTGCACGGTCTCGGCGGGATAGCCGCCGCCGCCGGCCTCGTGAAGGGCGCCGAAGAACGACGCGCCGACAGACTGCAGATGCTCGAGCACCGCCTGCTCACGCGGCGCGAGCTCGCCCGCGAGTGTTTTCGCCGGCGGACGGGCGCCGGTGTCGGGTGCGAGGAGACGGGGGAGATGATCCGCCAGATACAGCGCGACGCGGCCATCGCGCTCTCCGAGCGGCTCGAGTCCGACCCACAGGACCTCGCCGGCCGCCATGACGGCGTCGAGATCCGCGGGATCGTAGCCGTCGATCCGCGCCGGCAGGATCTCGGTCTCGACCAGCGACGCCGCGAGCGGCGCGCCCTGCAGCTGTTCGATCGCGTCGAGCAGCGCATCGGTGCCATGCCTGCGGGTGATGATGCCCTGCCACGTGGTGGCGAGCCGTCCGAGGACCGCCTGGTCGACCGGTTCGACTTCCCGCCGCAGTTTGGCCAGCGACCGCCGGCGCAGCGATCGCAGCACGCCCGCATCGGTCCACTCGCGGCCCGCGCCGCCCGGCCGAAACTGCCCCTCGAGCAGCTGTCCATCGCGGGTCAGGCGCAGCAGCACATGTTCCGCCGATGTTTCGGCGAGTCCGTATCGCGCCGCAAAATCCCGCGCGGAAAACGGCGCGTGCGTCCGCGCAAACCGCCGCGCCAGGTCGCCGAGCGGATCGGTGACCGGTGCCAGCAGCGCCTCCGGCACGCCCGGCGGCAGTGGAATACCGAGCGCGTCACGGAATCGTGCGGCGTCTTCGACCGCCACGTAGCGCAGCTCACCGGCCATGCGCACCGGCAGCGCGCGCCGGGCTGCGACCAGGTCGTCGATCCGGCCGGCGACCTCGATCGTCGTGGTCCGCGCTTCGATGTCTTCGCGGCTGAGATCGCCGAGCGACAGCAGCATGTCGTGCAGGCCGTCCGCATGCTTCACGCGGTATTTGGCGTCGAGGCGCTGCAACTCGCGCTCGATGTCGTCCATCGCGTCGCGGTCGAGCAGCTCGCGCAGTTCCGCGTCGCCCAGCAGCTCGCGCAGCTGCGATTGGTCGACGACCAGCGCCTGCGCCCGCCGTTCCGCCAGCGGCGCGTCCCCGTCGTAGAGAAAGCTGGCGACGTAGCTGAAAAGCAGCGAGGCCGCAAACGGCGACGGTTTCTCCGAGTCCACCGTGACCGTGCGAATCTTCCGCGACCTGACGTCCGTGAGCGTCGCGATCAGCGCCGACATGTCGAAGAAGTCGCGCAGGCACTCGCGGTAGGTTTCGAGCAGCACCGGAAACGATCCGTAGCGCGAGGCCACGGCCAGCAGGTCGGCCGCGCGCTTGCGTTGCTGCCAGAGCGGCGCGCGCATGCCGGGCCGGCGCTTCGGCAAGAGCAGCGAGCGCGCCGCGTTCTCCCTGAATTTGCCGGCAAAGAGCGCCGTCGCACCGAGCTGGCGAACGACGAGCGCCTGGACCTCGTCCGGATCGGGCAGGAGCAGACGCGGATCGGGCGGCAGATCCACGTCCGGAAATCTCACCACGAACCCATCGTCGCCCCACAGCGTTTCGACGTCGACGCCGGTTTCTTCGCGGATCTTGGCGGCGGCCGCCATGGCCCATGGCGCGTGCACGCGACCGCCACGCGGCGACAGCATGCACACGCGCCAGTCGCCGAGCTCGTCGCGGACACGCTCGATGACGATCGTTGCGGCGTCGGGGACGGCGCGCGCGGCGGCCAGTTGATCGCGGAGGTACTGGAGCAGGTTGTCGGCGGCCTGCCGGTCGAGGTCGTGCTCGCGCGTCAGTTGATCGATCGCCGCCGCGGGCGGCATCTTCAGCAGATCGCGGACCAGCGTGCCGATGGCCAGCCCAAGCTCCAGCGGCCGGCCCGACCTGATCGCCTTTCCAGAACGGCATCTTGCCGGGCTCGCCGGGCGCCGGCGACACCAGCACACGGTCGTGCGTGATTTCCTCCACGCGCCAGGACGAGGCGCCGAGCACGAACGTCTCGCCGGGGTGGGTCTCGAAGACCATTTCCTCGTCGAGCTCGCCGACGCGCGCGGCGCCGGGTCCGGCGCCGGCCAGGAAGACGCCGTAAAGGCCGCGATCGGGAATGGTGCCGCCGTTTGCGATCGCCACGCGCTTCGCGCCTTCGCGCGCGCGAATCGTCCCTGCCACGCGGTCCCAGGTGACGCGCGGACGGAGCTCGGCGAACTCGTCGGATGGATATCGGCCCGACAGCATGTCGAGCACGCCCTCGAACGCGGCCCGGCTCAGCTCCGCAAAGGGCGCCGCCCGCCGGATGGTGTCGAACAACTGGTCCACGTCCCACTCGTCCATCGAGGTCATCGCCACGGTCTGCTGCGCGACGATGTCGAGAGGATTCCGGGGATAGCGGGTCGCTTCGACCTGGCCCTCGTGCATGGCGCGTGACACCGCCGCGCACGCGACCAGATCGCCGCGGAACTTCGGAAAAATCACGCCGGAACTGACCGCATCGATCTGATGACCGCTGCGGCCGATGCGCTGCAGCCCGCTCGCCACCGATGGCGGCGCTTCGACCTGGACCACGAGATCGATCGCGCCCATGTCGATGCCGAGCTCGAGCGACGAGGTGGCGACCAGCGCACGCAGCGTTCCCGCCTTGAGGCGATCCTCGATCTCGACGCGTTGCTCGCGGGCGATCGAACCGTGATGCGAGCGGACCAGCGTCTCTCCGGCCAGCTCGTTCAGCGCGCCGGCCAGCCGCTCGGCGAGGCGGCGGCTGTTGACGAAGATGAGCGTGGAGCGATGCGCGCGAATCAGGTCGAGCAGGCGCGGATGGATCGCCGACCAGATCGAGGGACGCGGATCGCCGACCGACGCGGGTCCGCTTGGAATGTCGTCGGCGGTCGTGAGCCGTGCCATGTCTTCGACCGGCACTTCGATCCGCAGGTCGAACGCCTTCTTGGCGCCGGCGTCCACGATCGTGATCGGCCGGAATGTGATCGACGAGTGCGTCGCAAACTCGTCTTCGATCGCGCGCTCGGTGTCAGCCGCCGGCGCCGGACGTTTGGTGGCTGGATCGCGACCGCTGGCGTGATGAGGCGCGCGGCTCCGCTCCGCCCAGGTAGTGAGCCACTTCATCGAGCGGGCGCTGCGTCGCCGAGAGCCCGATGCGCTGCGGCGGCTGATGACAGCGGGCCGCCAGCCGTTCGATGGAGAGCGCCAGGTGCGCGCCGCGCTTGGTCGGCACCAGCGCGTGAATCTCGTCGATGATGACCGTCTGGATGCCGCGCAGCGCCTCCCGCGCGTTCGACGTCAGCAGCAGATACAGCGATTCGGGCGTGGTGATGAGGATGTCGGCCGGATCGCGTTGAAATCGTGCGCGTTCGGCGGCCGGCGTATCGCCGGTCCGGATGGCAATGGCCGGCGGGACGAAGACGTCGCCGCGATTTTCGGCGATGCGCGCGATGCCGGCGAGCGGCGCCCGAGGTTCCGCTCGACGTCGACCGCGAGCGCCTTGAGCGGCGAGACGTAGAGCACCCGGCACCGCTGACGTGCGTCAGGCCGGGGGACGAACATCAGGCGATCCAGGCACCAGAGGAACGCGGTCAGCGTCTTGCCGCTGCCGGTCGGCGCCAGGATGAGCGTCGACTCGCCGCGGGAAATCGCCGGCCAGCCGAGCGCTTGCGGGCGGGTCGGCGCCGCGAAGGACGCCGTGAACCAGTCGCGCACCGCGGGATGAAATGGGTCAAGCGGCTGTAAATTCGCGCGGGCGCCCACGTTTCGCATCTTATAATGTTGGGACATTAATTTCGGGCGAACGGAGCAATGATGGGTGACGCTGGCGAAGGATTGATCGATGCGGATGCGCGGATTCAAGAGCGCATGGAAGAACTCGAACACGAACGGAGCAACGTCGCGGGTCAAGGACACGCGGGACCCGGAGCAGGTGCGGGCACTCGAGTCGCTGAGGCTGGCGAAAACCGAGCTGAACGGCCAGCTCGTAGCCACCGACGCACGAACGGCGGCGCGCGCAGATCACGCAGGCGCATCGAAGAAGTCGATCGCCGCATGAAAGAGATGAGTGCCGTCGCCCGATAGTCCGGTTCAGCGCTACCACGACGGCACAAAACATCACTTCAACCGATTCGCGCGATCGCTCGGTTATCTGGACTGGGCGTCGCAACCCGACCCGTTTCGCGCCTACCACGGCGCGCGACGGGTCGCTCTTTATCCCGCGCCGGGCGCCGAGCGCGCCGCGTACACTCCGCCCGCGACCACCTTCGACAACCTGTTCGGCGACAACGTCGGCGTCGAACCGCTCAGCCTTCCGCTCGTCGGTGATCTGCTCCGTCACGCGCTGGGTCTCTCGGCGTGGAAGCAGGTTCAGTCGTCACGCTGGTCGCTCCGCGTCAATCCGTCGAGCGGCAACCTCCATCCCACCGAGGCCTACATCGTCTGCGGCTCGGCGGTGCGCCTCGACCCGGACGGCGCGGCCGTGGTGGCTCACTACGCCGCCGACGCGCACGCGCTGGAGGTTCGCTGCCGGTTCGACGCGGCCGCCTGGGACGCCTTCTCCGGAGGGCGCGAACTCCTCCTGGTCGTCCTGACCTCGATTCACTGGCGCGAAGCGTGGAAGTACGGCGAGCGCGCGTTCCGCTACTGCCAGCACGACGTCGGTCACGCCGTTGCCTGCGTGGCGTTCGCGGCCGCGGCGCTCGGCTGGCGCACGCGACTTCTGCCCGAGTGGTCTCACCGGCAGATCGCGGCGCTCACCGGCGTCGATCGCGACGACGATTTCTTCGAGGCGGAGCGCGAGGAACCGGCGTGCGTGCTGGCGATCGAGCATCCCGGGGCGCCGGGCGGCATCGACGGTCCGGCCGCCGCGCTGGTCGAGCGCGTCGCGATGGGGCAGTGGGAAGGGCGCGCCAGTCAGTTGAGCGAGGACCACGTCGAGTGGACGTTCATCGACGAGATCGCGCGCGGCGACTGATATTTCCAATGGCGGTGGGGCCCCACCCCCAGCGCGAACTGACGCCGATGCTCGCCTCGGATTTCCTGTCCTCGGCGTCGCATGGCCGCAGGCGCTCTCCAGACCTACCCGCCCGACCTGCCCTACCCGGCCCACCTGCCCGACCTGCCCTACCCGCCCTACCCGCCCGAACCGTGTTTCTGCAGCGCCGCAGCGCGGTGGCATTCGACGGGGTGTCGTCGATGAGCGCCGATCGGTTTTTCGAGATGCTCGCGCGCGTGATGCCCGCGCGCGGATCCGTCTGGGACGTCGCTGTGGTGGACGCCGCGCATTCACCTGGCGCTCTTCGTTCACCGGATCGACGGCGTCGCGCCCGGGTTGTACGCCCTGGGCCGGGAACCGTCGTGGCTTCGAACGCCTGCTCGCCAGCTCTCAGCGCCGACCTTCTGCGCGAGCCGGCGCACGACACGCTGCCGCTGGTCCGCCTGGCCGCTGGTCAGGCGCCGCGCGATGGCGCGGCGCCTCAGTTGCGATCAGGACATCGCGTCAGACGGTTGTTACAGCCTCGGCATGATCGCCGACTTCGACGCGAGCCTCGACGAGCACGGCCCGGCCTTCTACCGAAATCTCTTCTGGGAATCCGGCATGGTCGGGCAGCGCCTCTATCTCGACGCCGAAGCCGCCGGACTCCGCGCGACCGGCATCGGATGCTTCTACGACGATGCCGGTGCACGACGTGCTCGGGTTGAAGGGGCACGCGTTCCAGAGCCTGTACCATTTCACCGTCGGCGCGCCGGTCGAGGACGCGCGGATCACCACCGAACCCGGTTACGCCTGGGAGACGCGCCGCGGACGCGCCGAAGTTTCGTGAGGCGTGCTAGCATTAGAGCTCGAGCTTGAGAAATCGTTCACAAGCTCAGCGCGAGCGCCACGAAACCAGGCTCACCCATGCAAGGCTGGCTCTCCATCTTCCTCATGATCGCGCTCGGCGCCGGGTTCGCGCTGGTCTCGGTCCTGCTGTCGAATGTGCTCGGTCCGCGCAAGCCGACGCCGGAAAAGTCGGCGCCCGTACGAGTGCGGCATGCCGGCGGTCGGCGACGCCCGCGAACGCCAGTCGGTCAAGTTCTACCTGGTCGCGATGATTTTTCTGCTCTTCGACATCGAAGTCGCCTTCCTCTATCCCTGGGCGATGGCGCTGCGCGATCTGAGTGGCCGGGGTTCCTGCAGGTCGTGCTCTTCATGCTGCTCCTGCTGGCCGGCTACGTCTACGTGTGGCGGAAGGGCGCGCTCGACTGGGGAAGCGAACGCGGAAAGGCGAACCATGGGACTCGAAGCTGAAATCCCCGTCCTGACGACGTCGGTCGAGAAGATGGTGCAGTGGGCGCGCCGATCGTCGATCTGGCCGGTGACGTTCGGACTGGCCTGCTGCGCGATCGAGATGATGGCGATGAGCTGCGGCCGCTACGACATCGCGCGCTTCGGCGCCGAGGTGTTTCGCGGCAGCCCGCGCCAGTCGGATCTGATGATCGTCGCCGGGCGCCTGTCGCGGAAGATGGCGCCGGCGCTGCGCCGCATCTACGACCAGATGCCCGAGCCGAAGTGGGTGATCTCGATGGGCGCCTGCGCGTCGATCGGCGGCGTCTTCGACAATTACGCGCTCGTCCAGGGCGTCGATCAGGTCGTGCCGGTGGACGTCTACGTGCCCGGCTGCCCGCCGCGTCCCGAATCGCTCATCTACGGCATCGTTCAACTCCAGCGCAAGATCGCTCAGCAGAAGCTCGCGTAATGGATTCGACGTCGCTGGTTGCGTGGCTGCAGGAGATCCTGCCCGGAGTCGCCGTCCAGGGTGCGCCGGCGACCGCCGATCCGCACGACGACCATCCTGGTCGCGCGCGAGCACGCGCACGACGTCCTGCGCGAGCTGCGCGATCGGCCTGACGCTCCGCTTTGCCCTGCTCGCCGAGCTGACCGCGGTCGACTACTGGCCGCGCGAGCCGCGCTTCGAGATTGTCTACATCCTGGTGTCGATCGAGCAGCGCCGCCGCGTGCGCGTCAAGGTCGCGCTGCACGGCGACGACGCGCACCTGGCGACGGTCAGCGATCTCTGGCCGGCGCCAACTGGCTCGAGCGGGAAGTCTGGGACATGTTCGGCATCGTGTTCGACGGCCATCCGCGACATCCGGCGGCTGCTGATGCCGGAGGACTGGGAAGGCCATCCGCTGCGGAAGGACTATCCGGTGCAGATTCGCATGCAGCCGCATGTCAGCGAGCCGATCCAGGTCACGGCCGAGGAGTTCCGGGCCAGCGTCGAGAAGGATCGCCTTGCGCGAAAGTGACTGGCTCGCGACGACGCATCGACGCGACCATCGCGCTGCACGAGCGGGTCAAGCGTGCCGACCCGCAGCCGGTGGTCGACGCGGCGGCCGCGATCGCGCGCGTCGATTCGCGAGGGCGGCAAACTGATTGTCTTCGGCAACGGCGGCAGCGCCGCCGACGCGCAGCACGTGGCCGCGGAACTGGTCGGGCCGATTCGAGCGCGAGCGGAAGGCGCTGGCGGCGGTGGCGCTGACGGCGGATGCGAGCGTGATGACGAGCATCGCCAACGACTACGGCTTCGAGCGCGTGTTCGCCCGCCAGATCGAAGGGCTCGGGCGCGCCGGCGACGTCGCGCTCGGCATTACGACCAGCGGCACGTCGCCGAACGTGGTGGCGGCGCTGCAGCTGGCGCGCGGCCAGCGGACTGCAGACGATCGCGCTGACCGGCCGCGACGGCGGCGCGGCGGGACAGGCCGCGGACATTCATATCAACGTGCCGTCGGATTCGACGCCGCGCGTGCAGGAAGTGCATCGCACGCTGCTGCACGTCCTGTGCGATCTGGTGGAGCGGGCGTTCGCCTGATGGGCGGGAACGCCGGAGAGCGATAGAGCGAGAGCCGTGCCTGGACTTCGCACCGAAACGATGACCGTCAACATGGGGCCGCAGCACCCCAGCACGCACGGCGTGCTGCGGCTGGTGCTCGAGCTCGATGGCGAGACGGTGCTGTCGGCGTCGCCGACCATCGGCTACCTGCACACCGGCATCGAGAAGACCGCCGAGCAGAAGAAGTGGCAGCAGGTCATCCCGCTGGTCGAGCGCATGGACTACCTGAGCGCGCAGTCGAACAGCATGGCGTTCTGCATGTCGGTCGGAGCAGCTGCTCGGCCTCGACATTGCCGGAGCGCGTGCGCAACATCCGCGTCCTGCTCGCCGAACTGCAGCGGATCAACAGCCACCTGGTGTGGCTCGGCACGCACGGCATGGAAGTCGGCGCCGTGTCGGTGATGCTCTACTGCTTCCGCGAGCGCGAGCTGCTGCTGAACCTGAACGAGATGCTCGCCGGGTTCCGGCTGTTTCCGAGCTACATGCGCGTCGGCGGCTTGCGCGAGGATCTGCCGCGCGGGTTTCACGAGGCGGTCCGCGCGTTTCTCGATCGGTTCGGGCCGAAGCTGGACGAATACGAAGACCTGCTGACGAAGAACGAGATCTATCATCGAGCGGACCCAGGGCGTCGGCCGGATTTCCGCCGAGCAATGCGGTCGCGTACGGCCTGGTCGGTCCGATCGCGCGCGCCGCGGGCGTCAACTACGACGTGCGCAAGGCGTTTCCGTATCTCGGCTACGAGACCTACGATTTCGACGGTGCCGGTCGCGGACCGAGGGCGACGTCTACGCGCGCTATCTGATGCGCGTGGCGGAAATGCGCGAGAGCATCAAGATCTGCCGCCAGGCGCTCGATCGGATTCCGCCGGTCGGTCAGTACGCCGTCGCGGATCCGCGGATCACGCCGCCGCCCAAGGATCGCGTCTACACCGAGATGGAAGCGCTGATTCAGCACTTCCTGGTCTACTCGCAGGGGTTCACGGTTCCGGCGGGCGAGGCCTACGTGCCGGTCGAAGGGCCGCGCGGCGAGCAGGGGTTCTCGATCGTGTCGGACGGCACCAATCGCCCGTGGCGGGTGAAGTCGCGCGCGCCGTCGCTGCTGGCCTGCCAGGCGCTCGAGCAGATGATCGTCGGCGGGCTGATCGCGGACGTGATCGCGGTCATCGGATCGATTGACGTGGTCATGGGAGACGTCGACCGGTGAGCTTCCATCCCAAGATGGCGTACGACGCCACGTTCCACCGGTCCATGCGCAAGCTGAGCGAACCTGGCGATCCGTTTGTCTACACCGCCGAGAACCGCGCGCGCTTCGATGAGATCGTGCTGCGCTATCCGCCCGAACAGCGGCGATCGGCGGTGCTGCCGGCGCTGTATCTCGTCCAGCATCAGCAGGGCTACATCACCGCCACCGCGATGCGCTACGTCGCCGGGCTGCTCGGGATCACGGCGGCGGACGTCGAGGATGTCGTGTCGTACTACACGATGTTCTTCACGAAGCCGGTCGGCACGTTCGTGCTGAGCGTGTGCCGCACGCTGTCGTGCGCGCTGAACGGCGCCGAACGGGTGACCGAGGAGATCTGCCGCGCGCTCGACATCGCGCCGGGCGACACCGACGCGAGCGGCACGTTCACGCTGCTCGAGGTGGAGTGCCTCGGGGCCTGCGACCGTGCGCCGGTCATCATGATCAACGACGCGTGGCAGGAGAACCAGCGCGCCGAGGACATCCCGAAACTGCTCGACGATCTGCGCACGCGCGGTGAAGCGGCGTTGACGGGCTGCCACCACGTGGTGGAAAGAGCGCGACAGATCATGACGACCGGCCATGGAGCCTGCTTCTCACGAGCCGTCACGACACGTCCGCGAGCCCAACAGCTTCACGCTCGATTTCTACCTGCAGCACGAGGGCTACGACGGGCTGAAGAAGGCGCTCGCGCAGACCCCGGAGCAGGTCGTCGAGCTCGTGAAGGCGTCCGGCTTGCGCGGCCGCGGCGGCGCCGGCTTTCCGACCGGCATGAAGTGGCAGTTCGTCGATCGAGAAGTCGACCAGGCCCCGCTACATCGCGTGCAACGCCGACGAGAGCGAGCCGGGCACGTTCAAGGATCACCTCCTGATGGAGCGCAATCCGCACCTGCTCATCGAGGGATGCGCGATTGCCTGCTACGCGATCGGCGCGAAGGTCGCCTACATCTACATTCGCGGCGAGTTCTTCCACGTCCAGCACGTGCTCGAGCAGGCGATCGACGAGGCCTACAAGAGCGGATTCCTCGGCAAGAACATCCTCGGCTCGGGCTTCGACTGCGAGGTCTACGTCCACCGCGGCGCCGGCGCGTACGAAGCGGGCGAGGAGACGGCGCTGCTCGAATCGCTCGAAGGCAAGCGCGCCCAGCCGCGCAACAAGCCGCCGTTTCCCGCCGTGGTCGGCCTGTACGGCTGCCCGACGGCCGTCAACAACGTTGAAACGCTGTCGAACGTCCCGCTGATCCTGAGAAAGGGCGCCGAGTGGTTCACGGCGCTCGGCCCGGAGAAGAACGGCGGGCCGAAGCTGTACTGCGTCAGCGGACACGTCAAGCGGCCGGGCGTCTACGAAGCGTCGATGGACATCACGCTGCGTGAACTCGATCGACGGCCACGCCGGCGGCGTGCGCGACGGCCGCACGCTGAAAGCGGTGATCCCCGGCGGATCGTCCGTGCCGATCCTGCTGCCGAATCAGCTGGACACGCAGGCGAGTTTCGACGGGGTGCAGAAGGCCGGCTCGCTGCTCGGATCGGCCGGCCTGATCGTGCTCGACGACACGACCTGCATGGTCTGGCTGGCGGAAAACCTGCTGCATTTCTATCGCCACGAATCGTGCGGCAAGTGCACGCCGTGCCGCGAGGGCACCGACTGGCTGCACAAGATTCTCCGGAAGATCGAGCGCGGCCAGGGGCAGATGCGCGATCTCGATCTCCTGTCGAGCATCTCGGGCAACATCGGCGGCAAGACGCTGTGCGCGTTCGGCGACGCGGCGGTCACGCCGGTCCTCACGACGCTGAAGCACTTCCGGCACGAGTACGAGGCGCACATCACGGAAGGCCGTTGTCCGCTGCACGCCGACTGGCGCGCCCGCCAGCCGGTGGGAGCGCACGCGTGATTCGACGGACTCTCACCACGAAGTCACGAAGGCCACGAAGCGATCTCAGGGATCGATCCCGAAGATCTTCTGAAACTTCGTGCTCTTCGTGTCTTCGTGGTGATCGTCGTATGACGCCGCTGCTCATCGCGCAGATCGCGCTGACCCTGCTGGTCTTCGTGGCGCTCCTCAGCTCCGCGGCCGGCATGGTGTATTTCGAGCGCAAGGTCGCCGCCTGGCTGCAGCAGCGCGTCGGTCCGACGCTGGTGGGTCCGCGCGGGCTGCTCCAGCCGCTCGCGGACGTGATCAAGTTGATGTTCAAGGAGGAGCTCAGGCCGGCCGCCGCCGACCCGTGGCTCTTCGCGCTGGCGCCGATCATCTCGGCGACCGCCGCCTTCGCCGCCTTTGCCGTCGTGCCGTTCGGCCAGGCCACGACGCTCTTCGGTCTGCTCGAGCGAGCCGCTGCGCTGCAGGTGGCCGACGTCAACGTCGCCGTGCTCGTCATCTTCGCGATTGCGTCGATGAGCGTCTACGGCATCGTGCTCGCCGGGTGGAGCTCGAACAGCAAGTACTCGCTGCTCGGCGGTCTGCGATCGTCCGCGCAGATGATCAGCTACGAGTTGTCCTACGGGCTCTCGCTCGCCAGCGTGCTGGTCGTCGCCAATTCGCTGTCGCTCACCGACATCGTCAACGGCCAGTCCGGGACCTGGCTCGGATTCATCCCGCGCTGGTTCGTGTTCGTGCAGCCGGTCGGCTTCCTGATCTACATGACGGCCGGCGTGGCGGAAACCAATCGCGCGCCGTTCGATTTTCCCGAGGCCGAACAGGAACTGGTGGCGGGGTATCACACCGAATACAGCTCGATGAGCTTCGCGATGTTCTTCCTCGCCGAGTACATCAACATGGTGACGGTATCGGCGGTCGCGACGGACTCTCTTTCTGGGCGGGTGGCACGGACCGTTCCTCCCGGCGTCGTTCGGGTGGATCTGGTTCCTGGTGAAAGTCGGCGCGCTGCTGTTCTTCTACGTGTGGATGCGCTGGACGCTGCCGCGCTATCGCTACGATCAGCTCATGGATTTCGGCTGGAAGGTGATGCTGCCGCTCTCGGTCGTGAACCTCCTCGTCACCGCGGCCGGCGTGCTGTATTTCGGCGTATGACGCTCTTCTACATTTTCGGCGCGCTGGCGATCGTGGCGTCGCTGCTGGTCATTGCGCAGCGGAACCCGATCTACAGCGTGCTTGTATCTCATCGCGTCCTTTGCGGCGTTGTCCGGGCTCTACCTCCTGCTCGACGCGCCCTTTGCCGCGATCATCCAGATCATCGTCTACGCCGGCGCGATCATGGTGCTGTTCCTGTTCGTCGTGATGCTGCTCAACGCGCCGCGCGAGGATACCGAGCACGACGCCCGCATGCATCCGCTCATGCAGCCCGGCCCCCTGCGCTTCGGCGCGCTGCTGGCGGTCGTGTTCGCGGTGGAACTGGTCTGGGCGCTGACCGGCCAGCGCGCGGCCGGCGCGCTGTCGGCGGCCGGCCAGACGCGTTCGTTCGGCCGCGGCGGCGTCATCTCGGTCGCCGCGATCGGCCGGCGCCTCTTCACCGACTACGCGTTTCCGTTCGAGGTCACCTCGATCCTGATTCTGGTCGCGATGGTCGGCGCGGTGCTCATGGCGCGGCACGAGAAGGCGCCGGTCGTCGTCCATCCCGGGCTGAACGACGAGGCCCCTGAGCCGGCGCCGGTGAGCGATCCGGCGCCGCCGCCGGAGTGGACGTGATGCCGTCGCTCGACGACTACCTCGTCCTGTCGGCCATCCTGTTCTCCATCGGCACGGCCGGCGTGTTCCTGCGCCGCAACCTGATCACGATCCTGCTGTCGATCGAGATCATGCTGAACGCCGTGAACCTCACGTTCGTCGCGTTCGGGCGATCCCTGAACAGCGCCGACGGGCAGATCATCGTGTTCTTCGTCATGACCGTCGCCGCCGCGGAAGCCGCGGTCGGCCTGGCGATCGTGATCGCGCTGTTCCGTCATCACGAGTCGCTGAACCCCGACTCGTTCACGGCACTGAAATGGTGAAAGACACTCGGAATCATCGAAGTCACGAAGCTCGCTGATAGACCAAGGGATTCTGCGGTCTTTGCGATCTCTGCGGTTGAACGTGATCTGATGCTGCTGCTGATCCCGCTCCTGCCGCTCGTCGGCTTCCTGCTCAACGCCAGCTTCGGCCGGCGCTTGTCGAAGCCGGTGTCCGGCGCGATCGCCGTCGGGGCGATTGCCGCGTCGTTCGTCGTGTCGGTGGTCGCAGTCATCCGGCTCGTGGGGCTGCCCGAAGAAGCGCGGTTCATCGTCCAGCAGGTGTTCTCGTGGATTTCGTCCGGCGAATTCGAGGCCGGCTTCACGCTGCGCCTCGACCCGCTGTCAGCGGTGATGATCCTGGTCATTACCGGCATCGGCTCGTTGATACACGTGTACTCGACGGCGTACATGCACGACGAGACCGATCCCGAGTTCGCGCGCTACTTCTCGTACCTGAATCTCTTCGCCGCCTTCATGCTGGTGCTGGTGCTTGGCGCGAACTTCCTCGTGATGTTCGTCGGCTGGGAAGGCGTCGGCCTGTGCTCGTACCTGCTGATCGGCTTCTGGTACGAGAAGAAGTCGGCCACCGACGCGGGCAAGAAGGCGTTCATCGTCAATCGGATCGGCGACTTCGGCTTCATCCTCGGCGTCCTGCTCCTGTTCGTCACCTTCGGCACGGTGGACTTCCAGGAGGTCGCGCGGCAGGTCTCGGCGCTCGGGCCCGAGACGACGTTCGGAACGATGTCGCTGATCACGCTCCTGCTTGTTCGTGGGCGCGACCGGCAAGTCTGCCCAGCTGCCGCTCTACATCTGGCTGCCGGACGCGATGGAAGGCCCGACGCCGGTATCGGCGCTCATCCACGCCGCGACGATGGTGACGGCCGGCGTGTACATGATCGGCCGGAACTCGCTGCTCTTCGCGCACGCGCCTCACACGCTCGCGATCATCGCCGTCGTCGGTGCCGCTCACGGCGTTCTTTGCGGGGACCATCGGGCTGGTCCAGAACGACATCAAGCGCGTGCTGGCGTACTCGACCGTGTCGCAGCTCGGCTACATGTTCCTGGCGATGGGCGTCGGCGCGTTCACCGCGGGGATTTTCCATCTCTATACCCACGCCTTCTTCAAGGCGCTGCTCTTCCTCGGGTCCGGCGCGGTCATTCACGCGCTGAACGGGCAGCAGGATCTCCGCGAGATGGGCGGCCTCAAGCGGCAGCTGCCGATCACCTACTGGACGTTTCTCATCGGCGCGCTCGCGATTGCGGGCTTTCCGCTCCTGTCCGGATTCTTCAGCAAGGACGAAATCCTCTATCGCACCTATGCGAGCGGACACACGGTGCTGTGGCTCCTCGCGCTGCTGACGTCGCTCCTGACCGCCATCTACATGTTCAGGCTGGTGTTCCTGGCGTTCCACGGCGAACGCGCACACGGCGCCGGCGGCCGGCGCGGCACATGACGCGCACGACGCCGGGCATCACGCCGCTGACGGCCACGCGCCGCGCACATGCACGACGCGCCGATGGCGATGGCCTTTGCGTTGATCGTCCTGGCCGTGGGATCGGTCGGCGCCGGTTATATCAATGTGCCGCACGCCATCGGCGGCTCGACAGAGCTCGAGCGCTTCCTCGAACCCAACCTCGGGGCCGGCGAGCATCTGAGCGCAGCGACTCGAATCGTCGCGCCAGCGGCGCAAGCCGAAGAGGCGAGCGTCGGGACCGAGCGCGGGCTGATGGCGCTGTCATCGCTCGTCGGCGTCTGGCCGGCATCGGGATCGCGGGATTCTTCTTCCTGCAGAACCAGCGCGCGGCCGATCGGCTTGCGGAACGGATGGCGGGCCTGCGGACGCTGCTCGAGAACAAGTACTACGTGGACGAGATCTACGACGCCGTCGATCGTCCAGCCAATCCGGATCCTGTCGGAACACGGGCTCTGGAAGATCGTCGACTGCCAGGCTGATCGACGGCGCGGTCAACGGAGCGGCGGAGACGGTCGGCTGGTTCAGCTATGTCCTGAGACGGCTGCAGACCGGATCGGTCCGCGCCTATGCCGTCTCGCTGTTCCTCGGCGTCGTGCTGATGCTCGGATACTACCTGTGGCCGTGATGTCCTTTCCGATCCTCACCTCCCTGGTCGCGCTGCCGATCGTCGGATCGCTGCTGCTGCTCGTCCTTCGCGACGACCGAAGAGAACGAGCGGACGATCCGCGGCATCGCGCTCGTGGTGGCGGGGCTGGTCTTTGCGGAGACGCTGCTGCTGTGGGCGCGCTTCGACCCGGCGTCCGCCGACTTCCAGTTCGTCGAGCGCCACGCCTGGATTCCCGTCGTTCGGCATCAGCTACGCGGTCGGCGTCGACGGCATCAGCCTGCTGCTGGTCGTGCTGACCGGATTTCTGACGCCGATTGCGCTGCTCAGCTCGTGGGAATCGGTGCACAAGAAGACGCGCGCCTTCTGCATGGCGATCCTGCTGCTCGAGAGCGCGATGATTGGCGTCTTCGTCTCGATCGATCTGTTCCTGTTCTACGTGTTCTGGGACGCGATGCTGATCCCGATGTACTTCCTCATCGGGATCTGGGGCTACGACCGGCGCATCTACGCGGCGGTCAAGTTCATGCTCTACACGATGGCCGGCAGCGTGCTGATGCTGCTGGCGATCCTCGGCCTGGCGGTGCTGCACGTCGTCGGTCACCGGCAGCTACAGCTTCGATCTGCTGACGCTCTACGCGCTGTCGATCCCGCCGAACCTGCAGTTCTGGTTCTTCCTGGCGTTCGCGCTCGCGTTTGCCATCAAGGTGCCGCTGTTCCCGTTCCACACCTGGCTGCCCGACGCGCACGTCGAGGCGCCGACCGCCGGGTTCGGTGATCCTGGCCGGCGTGCTGCTGAAGATGGGCACCTACGGTCTACGTGCGATTCGCGTTCCCGCTGTTTCCGATGGCCGCCGCGTTCTTCGCGCCGTATCTCGCCTTCCTCGCGGTCGTCGGCATCATCTACGGCGCGCTGGTCGCGATGGTGCAGCCCGACATGAAGAAGCTGGTCGCGTATTCGAGCGTCAGCCATCTCGGGTTTGTCGTGCTCGGCATCGCGGCGATGAACATGCAGGGCGTGCAGGGCGCCGTCTACCAGATGCTGAACCACGGCGTCAGCACCGGCGGACTCTTCCTCATCGTCGGCATGCTGTCGGATCGCCGGCACACGCGGCTGATCGCCGAGTTCGGCGGGCTGAAGAAGGTCGATGCCGCACCTGGTGGCGGCGTTCCTGCATCATCACGCTGGCGTCGATCGGCCTGCCCGGCCTGAACGGGTTCGTCGGCGAGTTCCTGATCCTGCTCGGCGCGTTCACGTGGAAGCCCGAGATGGCGGCCTTTGCCGCGACCGGCGTCATCCTGTCGGCGACCTACATGCTGTGGATGTTCCAGCGCGTCAACTACGGCCCGGTCGACCGAGAAGAACGCCGCGCTGCCGGATCTGAAGCCGCGGGAGTGGGCGCTGGTCGTGCCGATCATCGCGGTGATCGTGCTGATGGGCGTGCTGCCGAACCTCTTCCTGCGGCCGATGGCGCCGTCTGTCGAGCGGATGCTGACGCAGGCGCGCCGCGGCCCGGTTGAAGTGCGAGCGGATGGTCGCTGATGACTGAAACGCCTCTCTGGATGCAGACGCTCGGCCTCGCATCGCTCAGCGCGATCGTGCCGATGGCCTGCGTCACCGCGGCGGCGATCGCGGCGATGACCGCCGAGGCGTTCCGCGCGCCCGGCGAGCGCATGCCGATCGGGCCGCTCGGCGATCATCGGGCTGGCCGGCGCCGCGATCGTCGTCGGTGCTGCTCTGGAACCGCGGCGCGGCCAGCTTCGGCGTCGTCGTCGCCGACAATTTCGGCGCTCTTCGTCACCGGCGTGCTGATCGTCGTCGGCGTGCTGTCGCTGGCGATATCGGCGCCGGTCATCGAGCGCGAGCGGCTGCCGGGCGGCGAGTACTACGCGCTGATGCTGTTTGCGCTCGCCGGCATGATGCTGATGGCGATGGCCGCCGATCTGCTCGTCATCTTCCTCGCGCTCGAGGTGCTGTCGCTTGGCGTCTACGTCCTCACCGGCATTCGCCGCGATTCGCCGACCGCCACCGAAGCCGCGTTCAAGTATTTCCTGCTCGGCGCGTTTTCCAGCGCGTTCTTTCTCTACGGCATCGCCTTCACCTACGGCGTCACCGGCAGCACGCGCCTCGATCGGATCGGCGCGCTGATCGCGGCCCAGGCGCTGGCACCCACGCCGCTGCAGCTCGTGGCGATGGGGCTGCTGCTCGTCGGCTTCGCGTTCAAGGTGTCGGCCGTCCCGTTCCACATGTGGACGCCGGACGCGTACGAAGGCGCGCCGCGCGCCGGTGACCGGCTTCATGTCGACCGGCGTGAAGGCGGCGGCGTTCGCGGCGTTCGCCCGCGTGTTCCTCTCGGCGCTCGAGCCGCTGCGTGCCGAATGGGCGCCGGCGCTCTGGGTGATCGCCGCCGCGACGATGATCGTCGGGACGGTGGTCGGTCGTCGCGCAGATCGAGCGTCAAGCGGATGCTGGCGTACTCGAGCATCGCGCACGGCGGCTATCTGCTCGTCGCGCTGGTGTCGGCCAACGACGTCGGCAAGGGCGCGATCCTCTTCTACCTTCTGAGCTACGCCGTCACCAATCTCGGCGCGTTCGGCGTGATCGGACTGCTCGAGAGCGCGGACCGTCCGAACGATCAGGTCGCCGACTACGCCGGTCTCTGGAACGTCGCAGCCGGGGCTGGCGGCGCTGATGACGATCTTCCTGCTGTCGCTCGGCGGTTTTCCGCCGTTCGCCGGGTTCATCGCCAAGTGGTACGTGTTCACGGCGGCGATGAAGGCGGGCTACACGTGGCTGGCGATCATCGGCGTGCTGACGAGCGTCGTGTCGGTCTTCTTCTACCTGCGGATCATCGTGATGATGTACATGACGCCGGCGCAAGCCCAGTCGCGTCCGGCGATCCCGGTGACGCCGAAGCTGGCGGGCGCGGCGCTGGTGGTGTCGGCGGCGCTGGTGTTCTACCTCGGCATCCTGCCGGCGCGCGTGCTCGACTGGGCGGCGCAGTCCATCGGCACCATTTTCTAAGCAGTGTCCGGCTTTAGCCGGACCGGTCTGTCGTACGAAGTGTCCGGCTTCAGCCGACTTGTCCTGGCCCGGCGCGGCTCCGCTCCGGTGGTATGCTAACGGCTCCGCCGTCCAGCGATGACTCCGGATCCTCCCAAGTACCGTCCGCTCGAGCGCTTCTGGCCGTACGCGGAGCTGCCGGAGCAGCCGACCGACGACGAGCTCGCGGCGCTCGATCCCGATTTGCAGGACGCGCTGTTCGGCAAGCGGCCGCGGCCGTTTTCGATCACGCTCGTCTTTCCGAAGCTTGACATCCCTGAGTTCGATCGCGCGCTCGAGCTCGCGCGCGCCTCGGCGGAGTTCCGCGAAATCGGGACCGGCGCGGCGCATCGCTACCGCGCGCGCTTCTGGTCGAGCGACGCGGTGCAGCTGCGCGATCTGTTCCAGATCGTCGGGCCGTCCGACGCGACCGAGGTGCTGATCGACGATCGCCCGGTGCCGTACGCGCGCGAGCTGTGGCTGCCGCTCGTCTGGTTCCTGCTGCCCCGGTAAGCGTTGTGCCGTCCAGCGAAATCGAACGCGATCTCAACCGTCTCGAAGCCGACCTCAAGCGGCTCGAAGCCGAGTACAACATGTTCTTTGCGGGACGCCTGCCCAAGCCGCCGTGGGAGACGCGCAGCCGCGTCGAGGCGCTGATCAAGCAGCTACGATCGCGGCCACATCCAGAACACCGGCGACCGCTTCCGCTTCACGACGCTGCAGTCGCGCTTTGCGGCGTTCGTCGATCTCTGGGACCGCGGCCTGCGCGCGCGCGAGGAAGGGCGATCGGGTCCGTTCGCTCAGACGAAAATCGACCGGACCGAGACGCCGCGGCGTCCGGACAGCCGCATCGTGCACGTGGCGGCGTTCCACGATCCGATGCGGCGAGATGGACAAGCTGCACGAGCTCTACGACTCGCTGGTCGAGGCGCGCCGCGAGACCGGCGCCGAGGCGGTGCCGTTCCACAAGTTCGCGGAGCTGGTGAAGACAGCAGGTCAGCAAGCTGCAAGGCGACCGGGAGCGCAGAAGTCGCGTTTCGCGTGGCGGTGAAGGACGGGAAGGTGAACTTCACGGCGCGCGCGCTGAAGGGGGCGGCGGACTAAGGCAGATCGAGCTGGGGACTGGGGACTGGGAGCTCGGGGCTGGACTGGACTGCTGGGGATCGGGACTGGGGCCGGGGGGAAACCTGCGACCGGACGCCCCGAAGGACGTCCGGTCCGGCGGATAGTTGTTAGATCTTGGTGACGTTGCCGGCCTGCGGGCCCTTGGGGCCGTCAACGATCTCGAACTCAACCGCCTGGCCTTCCTCGAGCGAACGGAAGCCGTCGCCCTGGATGGCCGAGTAGTGGACGAAGACGTCACTGCCTCCGTCGCGTTCGATGAATCCATAACCCTTGGCGTTGTTGAACCACTTGACCTTGCCTGTGATGCGCATCGTTCTATTCCTGCTTGCTGTGACGCGAGCGTCCTGCTCGCGTCAGTAAACCAACCCCGACGAAGCGCGAATCGACGTCCGATTGCTTTCGGACGCGCGTCCGTCGGAGCAAAAAAAAAGGCCGCGGCGTTGCGGCCTTTCCCTTACGGCGCCAGGCCCGCCCGGCGTCGCGAGAGATAATACTGGACTTCGCCTCATATGCCAAGAGCCCTGCTGAGTGTTTCCGACAAGACCGGCATCGTCGATCTGGGCCGCGGCCTCGCGTGCCCGCGGCTTCGAGCTGGTGTCGACCGGCGGCACGGCCCGCGCGCTGACGGACGCGGGCCTGCCCGTGACCAACGTCTCCGACGTGACCGGCTTTCCCGAAATGATGGACGGCCGCGTGAAGACGCTGCATCCGGCGCTGCACGGCGGCATCCTGGCGCGCCGCGATCGCCCCGACGACCTGGCGGCGCTCGAGCCCACGGCCTCGGCCTGGTCGACGTCGTCGTCGTCAACCTGTATCCGTTCGTGAAGGCGGCGGCGAATCCGGCGACGCCGTTCGACGCGCTGGTCGAGGAGATCGACATCGGCGGGCCGTCGCTCGTGCGCGCGGCCGCCAAGAATTTCCGCGGCGTGCTGGTCGTCGTCGATCCGGGCGACTACTCCGCGCCTGCTCGCCGCGCTCGACGCGGGCCGAGCCTCGGCCTTCCGCTTCGACCTGATGCGGAAGGCGATCGCGCACACGGCGGCGTACGACACGGCGATCACGCAGACGCTTGCGGCCATCATCGTCGAAGGACGACCGTTCGAGCGCCCGGCCGCCGCCGCGGATGGGTCGCCGTTTCCGGCGTCGCTGACCCTGTCGCTCGAGAAGATCCGCGACCTCCGCTACGGCGAGAATCCGCATCAGCGCGCGGCCTGGTACGCGCGGCGGCGTCGTCGCAGACGCACGCCCGGCGACCTGGCGCCGACCATCCTTCAGGGCAAGGAGCTGTCGTACACGAACCTGCTCGATCTCGATGCCGCCGCGCGGATCGTGCTCGAGTTCGACGAGCCGGCCGCCGCGGTCATCAAGCACACCAATCCGTGCGGCGCCGCGATCGGCCGCAGCGCGGTCGAGGCCTACGTCCGCGCGCGCGAAGCCGACAGCCTCGCGGCCTTCGGCGGCATCGTCGGGCTGAACCGGCCGATCGACGTCGCGGCCGCCGAGGCGATCGTCTCGACGTTCATCGAAGCGGTCATCGCGCCGGCGGTCGACGACGCGGCGCGGCCGATCCTCGCGCGCAAGGCCAACATGCGCGTCGTGGTCGCCGACTTCGACGCGCTGAATGCCAGCGCGCACTCGAGTTGCGCAGCGATTCTCGGCGCGATCGCTCGTGCAGGAGCGCGACGTGGTGGTCGAGGCGCAGCTCGCCGTGGACCGACTTGACGCTGCCGAGACGGGCTCAAGGTCGTGACCAAGCGGCGCCGACCGCCCGAGGAGTGGGAGGCGCTGCGGTTCGCCTGGCGCATCTGCGCGCACGTCAAGTCGAACACCGTCATCTTCACCGATGCGACGCAGACGCTGGCGATCGGCGCCGGGCAGATGAGCCGCGTCGATGCGGTCAACGTCGCGATCATGAAGGCGGTCGAACGAACCAAGCGCCAGTCGCAACCGCTGGCCGGCTCGGTCGCGGCCTCGGACGCGTTCTTTCCGTTCCGCGACGGCCTCGACGCGGTCGCGGCCGCCGGCGCGACCGCGGTCGTGCAGCCGGGCGGATCGAGTGCGCGACGCGGAAGTGATCGCCGCCGCCGACGAGCACGGCCTCGCGATGGTGTTCACCGGCCGCCGGCATTTCAGACACTGAGCGAGGTGCCATGGACAACCAGGACGTGCGCTGGTTTGCAGCGCTAGCCGTGATCGTGCTCGTCGCGTTCGCGTACATCCTCCTGCCGCGCTACGAATGGAAGGCGCTCAACGACGCCAACTCCGTCAGCGTCATCGTCTATGACAAGTGGACCGGCCGCTTGCAGCGCGCCGTCTACGCCAACGACGGCGCGCTCAACGTCATGGGCCCGTACGACCCGTTTGTGGTGAAGTGACGATCAACCACGAAGGCACGAAAAACACGAAGTTTTGAGCAAAGCGACCGCGAGCACGCGAAGCCGCAGAATCCCAAAGGCTCTGCGAACTCAGCGATCTCCGCGGTTGATCGTCGTTACAGGACGGCGAGCAGTTCGTCTGGCGTGACCGTCGCGGCGCCGAACTTTTCCGACGACGATGCCGGCGGCATGGTTGGCGAGGACCGCCGCTTCGGCGAGCGTGGCGCCGGCGGCGAGCGCCAGCGCCAGCGTCGCCACGACGGTGTCGCCGGCGCCGGTGACGTCGGACACTTCGCGCGCAACGGCGGGGACCGCGCCCTCCGCGTCCGCGCTCGACAGCCACATGCCGTGCTCGCCGCGGGTGATCAACGCCGCCTCGCATTCGGCCAGCGCGCGGAATTCCGTGCGCGGACGCCCGCGCCTCATCGTCGGATCGGATCCGGCGATGCGTCGCCGCCTCGGCCTCGTGATGATTCGGCGTCACCAGCGTCGCGCCTGCGTAGAAGGGCAGGTGCGGAATCTTCGGATCGACGAGCAGCGGGACGCCCGGTCCCTTCTGTGACACGAGCGCCCGAATCACGTTCCGGGTGATCGTCCCTTTCAGGTAGTCGGACGCGACGATCGCCGCTGCACCGTGGGCGGCCTGTTCGACCGCGGCGGTGATGCGCCGTTCGAGATCGCCGGTCGCGTCGCCGTCCTCTTCGTAGTCGATCCGCGCGACCTGCTGATTGCGCCCGGTCACGATCCGCACTTTCTCGACCGTCGGCCGGCTCGCGTCTTCGACCAGGCCCTTGCTGCTGATGCCCGGCGACGGCGAGCTGCTGCCGCAGGCGCTCGCCCGCGCTGTCGCCGCCGACCACGCCGACGAGCGACACCTGCGCGCCGAGCGCCGCCAGGTTGTGCGCGACGTTGGCCGCGCCGCCCAGCCGCGAGTGCTCCGACTGGAAGCGCACGACCGGCACCGGCGCTTCGGGCGAAATCCGCGTCACGGTGCCGACGATGAAGCGGTCGAGCATGACGTCGCCGACCACGAGGATCGGGCGTCCGTGAAACTGGGCGACGAGTTCGCGGGCGCGTCGGGCGTCGAGCGAAGGCAGTGTCATGCGTGCGCGTCGGCGGTCGTCGAGCGCACGGCGGCGAACGGCAGCGTGACGAGCAGCAGGAACAGCATCAGGAACTCGGAGTCGCCGAAGTTGTATTCGAACATGCCGGCGGCGAGCATCGAGGCGATCGCCGCCACGGCGGTCGCCGCGCAGCGACCCGATGATCGGGGGCGTACCGGAAGCCGCGAATCAGATCGAGCCCGAGGACCGCCGATGAACGCGAGCCAGATCGCCAGCGCCGGCAGGCCGCGCTCGGCGGCGATCTGCACCGGCACGTTGTGCAGGTGCGGATTGATGTCGTTGACCGCGTCGGGACCGCGATACTCGGCGTAACGCTCCTTGACCATGTTCGGTCCGACGCCGACCAGCGGATGCGCGCGCACCATGTGCCCGCCTTCGCGCATCATCGCGATGCGATCGCGCCGCGTCGGATCCTTGGCGTCGAAGGTCGACATCATGCGCTGCGGTGATCGACGGGCCGGCCGCGGCGAACGTGATCGCGGCCGCGACCGGCAGCAGCGCGAGCAGCCGGAAGTCCTTCAGCGTGAGCAGCACCGCGGCGCCGGCGCAGACGCCGACCCACGCGGTGCGGGTGGATGACAGCGCGACGGCCAGCACGAGCGCCGGCATCACCAGCGCGGCCCACAGGCGCTCGCCGCGGCCGAACAGGATCTTCGAGATGGCGATGCCGATGACCAGCATCAGCAGTCCCGAATACGTCATGTAGTGGCCGAGCGTGCCCTGCGGTCCGCTGACTGAGCTGGTCGTAGTGGAGCAGTCCGTACTGGAAGATGCCGAGCGCGGCGCTCGCGGCGCCGAACGACATCACCAGCGTCAGCAGCAACGAGACCCGCCGGCTCGAAATGAACCGGTAGGTCAGCGGCACGATCAGGAACAGCACCAGCTGCTTGGAGTCCACGAGGCTGAGACGCGGGTTGCTCGAGAACGCGGCCGACACGAGCGTCGCACCGGCGTACGCCAGCAGCGGCCAGAAGAAGCGCGGCGCCTGGATGCGCTCGTGGCCGCTGAGCACCAGTGCCGACCCAGCAGAGGACCGCCAGCGCCAGCAGGATCTGCGCGATGGCGATCGAAAACTGCACGAGCATCGCCATGCCGAAGAGCGCCATGACGCCGAAGAACTCGAAACGCTCCGGCAGCGACGCGGCGTCGCGAGCGGGAAGGGGCGCGGCAGAAAGAGCGGCCTCAGCAGCCAATGGATGTGTCCTCGGCGTCCGCCGGGAACCGGCGGTCTACTTCCGTCGATTTTAGCAGCCGTTCGGCGGCATCGGTGACCTGCGCCGCGGTAATCCGCGCCAGGCAGCGGAAGTCGCCGTGCACGCAGACCCGCTGGTCGCACGGCCGGCAGTCGAGGCCGGTGGTTTCGAGTGACGCCGCCAGCCAGCGCTCGTCCCGCCATGGCGCCGAGCGTGCCGGCAGCGTCGGCCCGTATAAGGAGACCATCGGCACGTGGCTCGTGGCGGCAATGTGCATGGGCCCGCTGTCGCCGCCGATGTAGAGCGCGGCGCGGTCCATCAGCGCGCGCAACTCGGCGAGCGAGAGGTCGCCCTCGAGCGCCAGGACGCGCCCGCGCTCCGTCCCGTTCAGCTGCTCGCGCGCCTTCGCGATCACCGCATCCGCGGCCTCACGCTCGGACGGTCCGGACGTGACGATCGCTTTCGTGTCGGCGCGACTCGACACCAGGCCGGCTGCGACGCTGGCGAACGACGCGATGGGCCAGCGCCGGAACGGATTGCCGGCGCTCACGTGAATGACGATGAGGCGGTCGCCCGGTTGAATGCCGGCGCGTGCCAGGCGTGCGGCGAGTTGCTCGATCGTCGCCGAGTCCGCCGGCATTTCCACCGGAAAACGATCGCGCGACGGGGCGCTGACGCCGAGCGTTTCGAGCAGATCCCACTGGTTCTCGACCGAGTGCCGCGCGCGCAGCGCCCGCGGCCGTGCGACGCGGTGCGTGTACATCCAGGCACGGCCGGGAATCTCGTAGCCGATCCGCTCGCGCGCTCCGCTCAGCCATGTCAGCAGCGAGGCGCGCGGTCCGCCGTGAAAATCGATGGCGAGGTCATAGCCCGCGCGGCGCAGCCGCCGGCCCAGCGCCAGGTCGCCGCGCAGCCCCGCGATCCCGCCGCCTCGAGGCGCAACGATGACCTCGCTCAGGTGCGGATTGGTTCGGACGACCGGCTCGGCGGCCGGCTCGACGATGTAAGAAATGTGTGCGTCGGGAAAGCGTTGTCGCAGCGCGCGAATGGCCGGCGTCGTAAAGACGACGTCGCCAATCTGCCGCAGGCGGACCAGCAGGATTTTCAATAGTCTTCAGTCTTCAGTCTCAAGTCGTCAGTCTGAAGTCGCTGCAATCTGCAATCTGAAATTGCAGTCCACCTTGAGCTAATCCTCGACCGTGGCCTCGTCGATCAGCATGACCGGAATGTCGTCCTTGATCGGGTAGACGCGGTGGCACGTCGCGCAGCGCAGCGCCGTGCCGTTCTTGACGAGCGTCACGGGCGTTTTGCAGTTGGGGCACGCGAGAATTTCGAGCAGTTCCGGGTCGACGGCCATGTCGGGAATATATGACACTCCCTGCCTTTTGTGGAACAATTCCCAGTATGAAGGTTGTGGTCCTCGTCGCGATCCTTGGTGTGTCGGCGTCGGGTGTCGAGGCTGGGCAGGCGGGCCGCCAGAGTGCGTCGCGCGCCGCCGCGTCAGACACCGCGGCCGCCGAGCGCATCGGCCAGGCATACGACCAGTTTCTCCGGGCGCGATCGCTCCGAAGAGGACGACGTCAACGGCGCGATTGCGGCGTACCGCCGTGCGATGACGCTCGATCCCGCGTCCGCCGACATCCCTGCCGATCTCGCCGACCTCTACATGGACGAAGGCCGCTACAACGAAGCGATCACGACGGCGGAGCAGGCGCTCAAGATCTCTTCGGGCAATCACGAAGCGCATCGCGTGCTCGGCATGGTGTACGCGCAGCTCGTTGGCGGGGCGAATCCGCGCAACGGCCCGCGCAACAGCCCAGCAGGACAATCTGAACAACGCCGTTCTGCATCTCGAGCAGGCGATCGAAACGCCGCCGACGTTTGCCGACTTCACGCCGCGCGCGTGCTCGCGCGCCTGTACGTCGCGCGTCGCGAGTACGACAAGGCGATCGCGGTCCTGCCGGAGCTCGTGCAGGCAGGGATGGCAGGACGGCGCGTCGCTGCTGGTCGAAGCGTATGCCGCGGCGGGCCGCGGCGCCGAAGCGGTCAAGTGGCTCGAGGAAGCCGCGCCGGACAATCCGCAGCTCTACGCGACGCTCGGCGACTTCTACGGCCGCGAGCGGCGCTGGGCCGATTCCGCGACCGCGTACGAGCAGGCGCTGAAGGAATCGCCGCGCAGCTTCGACCTGCGGTCTGGATGGCGCAGTCGCTGCTGCAGACCAACAGCAGCCCGGATGTCACGAAGGCGCGCGAGGTCCTGCGCGAAGCGGTCGCGATGCGCGCCGACCGACGAGCGCGCGCTGTATCTCCTGTCGCAGGCCGAGCGCCGCGGCGGCGACAACACGGCGGCCGAAGCGATGGCGCGCCGGCTGATCGCGCAGAACGCCAAGAACCCGCGCGGCTACGTCGTCGCTCGCCGAAGCGCTCGAGGAGCAGCGCGCGTTCCAGCGGCTCGTCGACGCGCTGGCGCCGGCCGTGCCGACGTTCCGTGAACGGCAACGACGGCGGCTTTGCCGCTGGGGATGCTGCTGCCGCATCTCGGCTTCGCGTACCAGGAGCTCGGGCAGTTCGACAAGGCGATCGCGACGTTCGAGAAGCGCGAAAGCTCGCGCCGAACGACCCGTCGCTGACGCTCTACCTGATTCAGGCGCAGCTCGGCGCCAAGAACTACTCGCAGCGCCGCCGATCTCGCGCACACGGCGCGACCGAGCGGCCCGGCGATCTGCGGCTTGCCAGGCTCGAATCGCTGGCGCTCAGGCGCAGCGGCAAGGTCGACCAGGGCCTCGCGATCCTCGAAGACTTCGTCAAGACGCACACCGACGATCCCGACGCGGTACATCGCGCTGGCGCAGGTGTACCTCGACGCCAATCGCGCGCCGCAGGCCGTGAAGCTGCTGCAGGACGCGCAGGCCAAGTTCCCGGACGACGACCGGCATCACGCTTCGAGCTGGGCGCGGCGCTCGACAAGCAGAAGAAGTACGCGGAATCCGAAGCGGTGTTCCGTCAGCTGATCGCCAAGGAGCCGAACAACGCCGTCGCGCTGAACTACCTCGGCTACATGCTGGCCGAACGCGGCGAGCGGCTGACCGAGTCGGTCGACTTCATCAAGCGCGCGCTGGCGATCGATCCGGACAACGGCTCGTATCTCGACAGCATCGGCTGGGCCTACTACAAGGACGGCAAGCTCGATCTCGCCGTCGACAACCTGAAGCGCGCGGCCGACCAGCTGCTCACCAACTCGGTGGTGCAGGATCACTACGGCGACGTGCTCTTCAAGCTCGGGCGCTACGACGACGCGATCGGCGCGTGGAACCGCGCGCTCTCGGGCGACGGCGATTCGATCGACCGCGGCGACATCGACAAGAAGATCCGCTCCGCGAGGCAGAAGCTCCCCAAGAAATGACGCTGCGCGCGCCGATTGCGCTGGCGGCGGCGCTTCTGACCGCCTCCTGCGCGGCGTCGCTCATGAAGCTGCCGGCCGGTCCCGGCGTGCCGGCGCCCGACGCCGCCGAGGCGCTCGACCAGGCCACTGTCACCTGTCAGCGCATCCGCACGCTCAGCGCCGAACTCAGCGTCAGCGGCAAGATCGGCGGCCAGGGCATGCGCGGCCGGCTGCTCGCGGGACTGGCCGCGCCCGCTCGACGCGTACCTCGAAGCGCCCGCGCCGTTCGGAGCGCCGGTCTTCATCTCTCGGCCAGCGGCGACGATGCGACGCTGCTGCTGCCGCGCGATCGCCGCGTGCTCGAGCACGGCCGTCCGGCGGACGTGCTCGAGGCGATCGCCGGCGTGCCGCTCGGTCCCGCGGATCTGCGCGCGACGCTGACCGGCTGCGCAGACGCGGGCGACCAGGCGCGCACCGCAGCGCATCGGCGATGCGTGGCGTCGTCGTCTCGGGCACGAGCGATCTCTACCTGCATCGCAGCAAGGCCGCCGATCCCTGGCGGCTCGTCGCGGTCGTCCATCGCGGCGCCGGACGCACGTGGCGCGCCGACTACAGCGACTTCCTGAACGACCTGCCGCGCACCATCCGGCTGACGAGCAGCGATGCGCCGCCGCTTCGATCTGCGTCTCGCGCTGTCGCAGGTCGAGATCAACGGCACGCTCGATCCGGCGACGTTCCGCGTGCAGGTTCCGGCCGGCGCCGCGCCGATGACGCTCGAGGAACTGCGGCAGGCAGGGCCGCTCGCCGAGCGTTCGTCAACGTCCAATGAGTAGAGGACGCGCGCGCGCGCATCCGCGTTCACGCGCCCGCCAAGATCAACCTGACGCTGCGCGTGCTCGGCATGCGCGCTGACGGCTATCACGAGCTGCGCACGACGTTTCAGTCGCTGGCGCTGCACGACACGCTGACGTTCGCGCCGGCGCCCGGGCCGTTCGCAGATCGCGTGCAACGATCCCGCGTGTCCGACCGACGCAGCGAACCTGGTCTGGAGCGCCGCGCGAGCGCTGTCTGGCGCGCGGCCGGACGTCGCGCGACGCCCTCCGGCGTGCGCGTTCAGATCGCGAAACGGATTCCGATGCAGGCCGGCCTGGGCGGCGGCAGCAGCGACGCCGCCGCGGCGCTGCGCGCGCTGTCGCGCGTTGTGGCGCGTCGCCGCTGGACGATCGCGGATGCGCGCGATCGCGCGAAGCATCGGCGCCGACGTCGCGTTCTTTCTCGAAGGCGGCCGGTGCTGGGCGTCGATCGCGGCGACGTGCTGTTTCCGCTGCGTCGATCGCGCCGCCCGCCTGGGTCGTCTCGCGCGTCCCGATTTCGGCGTCAGCACCGTCGATGCGTATCGCTGGTGGGACGAGGCGCCGGGCTGCAGGAAGCCTCGAAGGCGAGCCCGCGCGAGCAGTCAACGATCTGCAGGCGCCGGTCGCCGCGCGCCACCCGCGTGTAGCCAGACTGGCCAGTCAGTTGCGGCGGGCCGGCGCGCTCGATGCGGCCATGTCGGGCAGCGGCTCGGCGGTGTTTGGCCTGTTCGAACGGGAAAAGGACGCGCACGCAGGCCGCCGCGGCGCTCGGCACGACCCGGTTACACACGATTGTGACGCGCACGACTCACGCGCCGTCAGCACCGGACGCTGATGCGTCCGCGATGAAGTCATCGCCATCTCGCGGGGCCGTCGAGACTTGCGGCGTTTGCGGCCCATCGTATAAACTTACCGTTTGCACCACGTGGTTCGGCCACTCCTGAGGTCCGTTTCTCAAACTCCGACAGGCGCGCGGAATCGGCACGATGGGGCGTGGCCAAGCGGTAAGGCGCGGGACTTTGGATCCCGTATTCGAAGGTTCGAATCCTTCCGCCCCAGCCAACCAGGCGACGAGGGCCGTCTTTGATTGGTGAACCGTTGATGGCGACCGGGTTCGGCGAACTGAAAGTCTTCTCGGGCAGCGCGCACGGCGAGCTGGCGCAAGGAGATTGCGGCGTTTCTCGGCGTGCCCGTCGGGCAGGCCCGGCTGCGGCGGTTTCCGGACACCGAAGTCTCGTTTCAGATCGACGAGAACATCCGCGGCACCGACGTGTTCATCGTGCAGCCGACCTGCGCGACGCCAACGGCTCGGTCGATCAGCACCTGATGGAGCTGATGATCATGGTCGACGCGTTCCGCCGCTCGTCGGCGGCGCGCATCACCGCGGTCATGCCGTATTACGGCTACGCGCGGCAGGATCGCAAGGACAAGCCGCGCGTGCCGATTTCGGCCAAGCTGGTGGCCAATGTGCTCGGCGCGGCGGGCACCAATCGCGTGCTGACGATGGATCTGCACAAGGCGCAGATTCAGGGGTTCTTTGACATTCCGGTCGATCACCTGTTCGCCGCGCCGGTGATCATCGATTACCTGGCGCGCCTCGAGTCGCCGAAGCTGACGCTGGTGGCGCCGGATGCCGGCGGCGCCGAGCGCGCGCGCGCTTACGCCAAGCGCCTCGACGGCGAACTGGCGGTCATCGACAAGCGGCGCAGCGACGATGGGACGGCCGAAGTGATGAACGTGATCGGCGACGTCGAGGGCCGCACCTGCATCATCCAGGACGACATCGTCGACACGGCGGGAACGATTACCAAGGCGGCGACGGCGCTGAAGAACAACGGCGCGGCGCGCGTGCTCGCCTGCGCGGTGCACGGCGTGCTGTCGGGGCCGGCGATCGAGCGGATCGAGAAGTCGCCGATCGACAAGATGATCGTGACCAACACGATCCCGCAGTCGAAGGCGACCGAAGCGTGCAGCAAGATCGTGGTGCTGTCGGTGGCGCGGCTGCTCGGCCAGGCGATCAAGAGCATTCACGAGGAGACGTCGGTCTCGTCGTCTGTTCGTGTAGGGACTCAGGTCGAGTTGAGGTCGAGATTAGAGGACTGAGATCAGCGCAATGAGTTCAGGTGCAAGAGATGTAAGGAAGAGATATGGAAGCAATACTCGAAGCCACGACACGCGAGACATTCGGCAAGAACGAAGCGCGGCGCACCCGGCGCGAGGGCCGCGTGCCGGCGGTGGTCTACGGCGCGTCGGCCGAGGCGCCAGCCGCGGACGCGACGGCGATTGCCGTCGAGCCCAAGGCGCTGCTGAAGATTCTTCACTCGGAATCGGGCGCCAACACGCTGATCTCGCTGAAGCTGCCGGGCGGCGGCGACACGAAGGTGCTCGTGAAGGAATACCAGCTCGATCCGGTCACGCACCAGTGCTGCACGCCGACTTCTACCGCGTCGCGATGGACCGCGTCCTCCAGGTCACGATTCCGATCATCGTCAAGGGCGAGCCGAAGGGCGTCAAGCAGCAGGGCGGCATCCTCGAGTTCGTCCGCCGCGAGATCGAGATCGAGTGCCTGCCGGGCGACATTCCGGAGCACGTCGAGATCGACGTCAGCGAGCTGATGCTGCACCAGGGCGTGCGCGTGCGCGACATCGCCACCAACCCGAAGTGGACGCCGGTCAGCGAGATGGACATGATGCTCGTCCACGTGATCATGCCGAAGGCCGAAGAAGTCGGCGGCGCCGGCGGACGCGGCGGCGGCGCCGACGGCGGCGGCCGAGCCCGAAGTCATCAAGAAGGGCAAGAAGGAAGACGAAGCGGACGCCAAGGACGAGAAGAAGAAGTAGCGTCCGTGAAGGCTGATCGTCGGTCTGGGCAATCCCGGCGACAAGTACCGCGGGACGCGGCACAACATCGGCTTCGCGGTGCTCGACGAGCTGGCGCGGCGGGCGGCGATCGAGTTCGGAAGCCGCGCCCGTCGAGGCGCTGATCGGCCGGTGGCGGGACCAGCGACACGCTGCTGGCCAAGCCGCTGACGTTCATGAACGCGAGCGGCGAGGCGGTCGGCGGGCTGCTGCGCTACTTCAAGATCGAGCCGGTCGATCTGCTGGTCGTCGTCGACGAAGTGCAGTTGCCGCTCGGCGAAGCTGCGGGCCAGGCCGCGCGGGTCGGCGGGCGGGCACAACGGGCTGAAGTCGATCATCGCGCACCTGGGCGATGAGTTCGCGCGGCTGCGGATCGGCGTGGGGCGCGGGGATGCGCGGCGCGACCTGGCCGATCACGTGCTCGCGAAGTTCGACAAGGACGAAGCGGCGGAGGTCGAGCGCATGACGACGCGCGCGGCCGATGCGGCGGAGATGTTCATCACGTCGGGGATCGAGGCGGTGATGAACGGGTTCAACGGCGGCGATTCGCAGACAGTTGAATAGGCCCTGACGCGGGCCATCACCTTGCCACCATGATGGTGGCCGCGATTTGCAGATGAACAATCGCGTCCTGAGGAGCAGCAATGGCAGATCGACAGTACGAGCTCGTCTACATCCTTCCCCCGAAACCACCGAGCAGCAGGCGGGCGAACTGCACGAGCAGGTCGCGGCAATCGTGACGCGCCTGCACGGGCCGATCGAGAAAACCGAGAACTGGGGACGCCGGAAGCTGGCCTACGAAATCGGCCACTTCAAGGAAGGCGTCTACGTGCTCGAGGTCATCAACGGATCGGGCGAGCTGATGAAGGAACTCGATCGCCGGCTGAAGGTGATCGACCAGGTCGTCCGGCACATGATCGTCCGCGTGGACGAGGAAAAGAAGGTCGTCGAGCGCACGCGCACCAAGCGCCAGAGCGAGTCGGAGCGGCGCCGCGTCAAGCGCGGACTGCCGCCGCAGCGCCAGCCCGGCGAAGGCCGGTCCTCGGAAACTGACGAGATCAGACGACGATCGATTTGACGGAGTGGAGGTGTAAGCCATGCCATTTGGACAAGGACGCTCGGGAGGCGGCCGCGGCCGCGGCGGCGACAAGAAGGACAAGGACAAGCAGCAGGGACAGCGCCGGCCGATGTTCCGCCGCCGCAAGGTCTGCAAGTTCTGCGCGGACAAGATCGACGACATCAACTACAAGGACGTCAAGCTGCTGGGACCGTTCGTGCCGGAGCGCGGCAAGATCCTGCCGCGGCGGATTTCCGGCACCTGCGCGATGCACCAGCGCAAGCTGCAGACCGCGATCAAGCGCGCGCGCCAGATCGCGCTGATCCCTTACGTCACGGATTGAGATTTCAGATTGCTGAGCTTGCAGAGTTCGCAGATTCGATCCGTTGACGGTCGGAGTCGATCTGCAACTCTGCAATCTGAAATCTGCAATTGATGGTGAGGCATTGAAATGGAAGTCATTCTGAGAGAGCACGTGGACAACCTCGGTCGCCGCGGCGAAGTCGTGAAGGTCGCCGACGGCTACGCGCGCAACTACCTGCTGCCGCGCAAGCTGGCGCTGCTCGTGACCGACGGCAACAAGAAGCAGATCGAGCGCGAGCGCGCCAAGTTCGACGCCAAGGAAGCCGAAGAGCGCAAGGTCGTCGACGCGGTGGCCGAACGCCTGGCCAACGTCGAAGTCGTCATCGCGCGCCGGGTCGGCGACACCGAGGCGCTGTACGGCTCGGTCACCACCGCCGACATCGCCGAGGCGCTGGCCGCCAAGGGCTTCGACATCGACAAGCGCAAGCTGCAACTGGCCGAGCCGATCAAGAAAGTCGGCGAAGTCGACGGTGCCGGTGAAGCTCCATCGCGACGTCACCGTTCCGGTGAAGGTGCGCGTCGTTGCGGAAGGCAAGGAAGACGCGTAGACTGCTTTCTTTCCTGCCATGCCGGACGCTGTTGCCGAACGCACGCTGCCTCACAATCTCGAGGCCGAGCGCTCGGTGCTCGGCGCGATCCTTCTCCACAACGACGCGTTCAATCTCGCGGCAGAAGTCATCGACTCCGGTGACTTCTTCCGCGATGCTCACCGCCGCATCTTCGACAAGATGGTCAAGCTCGCCGAACGCGGCGACGCGATCGATCTGGTCACGCTGAAGGAAGAGCTCGCCCGCGGTCCGGCGACCTCGACGAAGTCGGCGGTCCGGCCTACATCGCCGCGCTCGTGGACGGCGTGCCGCGCTCGACCAACGTCGAGCACTACGCCCGCATCATCAAGGAGAAGGCCACCCTCCGCAGTCTGATCTTCTCGGCCAACAAGATTCTCGCCACTGCCTACGACGGCGAGGAGGACGCCGACGTCATCCTCGATCAGGCCGAGCACGCCATCTTCGCGATCGCCGACGACAAGGTCCGCGACGGGTTCGTCTCGCTCAAGCAGCTGGCGCAGTCGCAGCCTCGACACCATCGAGAAGCTGCACGCGCGCAAGGAGCTGGTCACCGGCGTGCCGACCGGCTTCACCGATCTCGACGAGATGACCTCGGGCCTGCAGCCGTCGGATCTCATCATCGTCGCGGCGCGGCCGTCGATGGGCAAGACCAGCCTGGTGCTGAACATCGCGCAGCACGTCGGCACCAAGACCGACATGACGGTCGGCATGTTCAGCCTCGAAATGTCGAAGGAGCAGCTGTTCCTGCGCATGCTGACCGCGGAGGCGCGGATCGACGCGCACCGGCTGCGCGGCGGGTTTCTCGGCGAGCGCGACTGGGGCAAGCTGTCGCAGGCGATCGGCACGCTGAGCGAAGCGAAGATCTTCATCGACGACACGCCGTCGATCGGCGTGCTCGAGATGCGCGCCAAGTGCCGGCGGCTGGCAGTCCGAGCACGGCCTGCACCTGGTCATCGTCGACTACATCCAGTTGATGCAGGGGCGCGGCCGCTTCGAGAACCGCACGCTCGAAGTGGCGTCGATTTCGCGCTCGCTGAAGGGGCTCGCCAAGGAACTGAGCGTGCCGATCGTCGTGCTGTCGCAGTTGAGCCGCGCGCCGGAGTCGCGGTCCGACCATCGGCCGCAGCTCTCGGACCTGCGCGAGTCGGGCGCGCTCGAGCAGGACGCCGACGTCGTCGTCTTCATCTATCGCGAGGATGCCTACGCCGACAAGAACGCGCCGCCGACCGACGCGCAGGGCGTGGCCGAGCTCATCATCGGCAAGCAGCGCAACGGTCCGACCGGCGTCGTGAAGCTGGCCTTTCATCCGCGAGTTCACGCGCTTCGAGAATCTTGCCGGGGGCGCGATGTAGCCATGCGGGCCGCGCCGCATTCGTTGACACACGCCTACGCGCATTCCGGCCGTTCATGATTCGCCCGACGACCGCACGGATCGATCTTCAGGCCCTCAAGGCCAACTACCGCCACATCGTCGAGTTCGTCCGGGGCGAGCGCAGCGAACAGCCGGCCGGTGTCATCGCGGTCGTCAAGGCGAACGCCTACGGACACGGCGCCGGCCAGGTGGCGCGGGCGCTCGAGGATGCCGGCGCCGATCTGCTCGCGTGCGCCGACATCGAGGAAGGCGCGGCGCTGCGGGCGGCCGGCGTGCAAGGCCGAGATCCTGGTGTTCGGCGCGCTCAGCGTCAGCGATCTCGACGGCCTGTTCGACGCGCGCCTCACGCCGACCATCTCCACGCCAGGCGCCGCGCGGGCCGTGCAGGCCGCGGCGGCGCGCTACAAGCAGCGGCTGCGCTATCACCTGAAGATCGACACCGGCATGAACCGCCTCGGGTTCCGGTTCGACAACCTGCGGCGCACGCTGCCGGAACTGCTGGCCAGCGACAATCTCGAGCTCGACGCGGTCTACACGCACTTCGCCACGGCCGACGATCCCGAGTCGCCGCTGTTCGAGCAGCAGCGGCGCCGGTTCGAGCGCGCGCTGGCCGAGATCGAAGCGATGGGCGGCCGGCCGCGCTATCGGCACGCCGCCAACAGCGCCGCGATGCTGCGCGACTCGCGCGTCTGGTTCGATCGCGTGCGTCCGGGCCTGCTGCTCTACGGCATCGTGCCGCCGCCGCTGGCGTCGACGCTCGCCTCGCGCCGGTGATGACGCTGTGCAGCAGGGTCGTCGCCGTGAAGGGGCTGCGGCCGGGCGAGATCACCGGCTACGGCGCGCGATTCACGGCCGAGCGTCCGACCACCATCGCGATCGTGCCGGCCGGCTACGCCGACGGCCTGGATCTGCGGCTCGCCGGCCGCGGCGCCGTGCTGATTCGCGGCCGCCGCGCGCCGATCGTCGGTTCGGTGTGCATGGACATGCTGATGGCGGACGTGACCGGCACGGACGTCTCGCCGGGCGACGAGGTCGTGATCATCGGCGAGCAGGGCGGCGATCGCATCGACGTGCGCGAGATGGCCGCGACGATCGGCACGATTCCCTGGGAGATCGTCTGCCGCCTCGGATCGCGGATCGAACAGGAGTGTACTGATCGGACGGATTGCAGAGTCGATCCAGACCGATCCAATGACCCGATGTCCGATAGATGGCGAAGCGTCCAACGACCGTCTTCGTCTGCCAGGAGTGCGGCGCGCAGTCGCCGAAGTGGCTCGGCCGCTGCGCCGACTGCGGCGCGTGGAACTCGCTCGTCGAAGAGCGGCCGACCGAAGCCGGTGACGCCGGCGCGCGGCGCCCATCGCTACGCGACCGGCCAGCGCCGGCGAGCGCGGCGCGGCTCTACGCCGACATCGAGCTCGAGCAGCACGCGCGTCTGTCGACCGGCATCGACGAATTCGATCGCGTGCTCGGCGGCGGCATCGTGCCGGGATCGCTGGTGCTGCTCGGCGGCGAGCCGGGCATCGGCAAGTCCACCCTGCTGCTGCAGGCGGCGGCCAACATGGCGCGCACGGTCGGCCCGGTGCTCTACAGCTCGGGCGAGGAATCCGAGCATCAGATCAAGTCGCGCGGCGAACGGCTGGCCGTCGGCGACGCGCCGCTCTACCTGCTCGCCGAAACCTGCCTCGAGCGCATCCTCGAAGAGATCGCCCGCATCAAGCCCGCGCTCGTGATCGTCGATTCGATCCAGACGGTGTTCTCGCTGAAGTTCCAGTCGGCGCCCGGCAGCATCGGCCAGGTGCGCGAAGCGGCGACGCAGCTGCTGTTCATGGCCAAGGGGCAGAACGTCCCGACGCTGCTCGTCGGCCACGTCACGAAGGACGGCAGCCTCGCCGGCCCCAAGGCGCTCGAGCACGTCGTCGACACCGTGCTGTATTTCGAAGGCGAGCGCCATCACTCGCATCGCGTCGTGCGCGCCGTGAAGAATCGCTTCGGCGCGGTCAGCGAGCTGGGCGTGTTCGAGATGACCGTCGATCGGGCTGCGGCCGGTGCCGAATCCGTCGAAGCTGTTTCTCGCCGAGCGGCCGTCCAACGCGCCGGGCTCGGCGGTGCTGTGCTCGGTCGAAGGCTCGCGGCCGATCCTCGTCGAAGTGCAGGCGCTCGTCAGCACCAGCAGCTACGGCAACGCGCGGCGGATGGCGAGCGGCGTCGATCAGCAGCGGCTGTCGCTGCTGCTGGCGGTGCTCGAGAAGCGCGCCGGCCTGAACCTGATGGGCGACGACGTGTTCGTGAACATCGCCGGCGGGATGACGGTCGACGAGCCGGCGTCGGACCTCGGCGTCGTCGCGGCCATCGCGTCGAGCGTCCGCAACCGCGTCATCCCGCCGACGACGGCGATGTTCGGCGAGGTCGGCCTCGCCGGCGAAGTCCGCGGCATCGCCCAGGCGACGCTGCGGGTCCGGGAGGCCGCGCAGATGGGATTTCAGCGCTGCGTCATGCCCGAGGCGAACATCGATCCCGCGGACCGCAGCCAGTCGTCGGGGTGCGAGCTCGTCGGCGTCCGGACGGTCGGCGAAGCGCTGGACGCCCTGCTGACCTGATCCAGGCTAACGGACCAGTTCCGATCCGGCCTATCTGAAATCAGATACTCCGGCGTCACACCCGTGTTAACGTTGTCGGCGTCATTCCGGGGGGTCTCATACATGGCCTGGTTCGCGCTCGCGCGGGTATTCATCGTCGCGGCAGTGGGGTACGCAGCAGCGCTGCTGCGCCCACTGCCAGTCAGTCTCTGGATGAACGTCGGGTTTGCGGGCCTGCTCGCTGGACTGGTGGTCGTGTTCGAAACACGGCTCCGCGAAACGGCGCCCAGCCAGGTGCTTCGGCGCCATCCTCGGAGGCGTCATCGGTCTGGCGATCGCCCGCGGCGATCGAGGCCGGCCTGTTCTGGGCCGACAGCGGCGACCGCCGCATCGAGTTCCTGCACAGTTTTCTGCTGATCGTGCTGCCGTACCTCGGGCTGGTCATCGGCGGCAAGAACGGCGAATGGCTCGAGCCGGCGCGGCTGATCAGCCTGTTCCAAGCGACCGGCCCCGCAGCGCCGCTACAAGATCCTCGACACCAGCGTCATCATCGACGGGCGCATCGCCGACGTCTGCGACACCGGGTTCATCGACGGCACGCTGGTCATCCCGCAGTTCGTGCTGAAGGAACTGCAGCTGGTCGCCGATTCGGCCGACTCGCTCAAGCGCAATCGCGGCCGGCGCGGCCTCGACATCCTGCAGCGGATTCAGAAGATGGCGGGCGTCGAGGTCACGATCTCGGACGTCGACTTTCCCGACGTGCGCGAAGTCGATCTGAAGCTGATCGAGCTGGCGCGCACGCTCCAGGGAAAGATCGTCACGAACGACTTCAATCTGAACAAGGTCGCGCAGCTGCGCGGCGTCGACGTCCTGAACGTCAACGAGCTGGCGAACTCGCTCAAGCCGGTCGTGCTGCCCGGCGAGATCATGAAGGTGTTCATCCTCAAGGAAGGCAAGGAATACAACCAGGGCGTCGCCTATCTGGACGACGGCACGATGGTGGTGGTGGACAACGCGCGCAAGATGATCAGCAAGACCATCGACATCGTCGTCACCAGCGTGCTGCAGACCACGGCCGGCAAGATGATCTTCGGGCGCTACATCGAGCCCGGCATGGCGCAGCAGGCTGCCGTGCAGTCCGCGCCGCACGCCACGGCCAGCGAGCGGCCCAAGTCGGCACCAGCCCCGTCGCCGGCCGCCCGCCTCCGCCGTCACGGCGCCGCAGGGCTGAGTGAACTAGGAGAATTCGGAATTAGGAATTCAGAATTCAGAATTGGGAATTGGGAATTCAGAATTGGCGTCGGCCATCGAGATTTGGAACTAAGATCGCGGCTCAATTCCTAATTCCCAATTCCTAATTCCTAATTCCAAATTCTCAATTCCCAATTCCGTGTCCTTCCCTCCCTACCACTGGTGGCGGACGGTCTTCTTCCTGATTCCCGCCATCAGCGTCTACACCATCGTGCTGGGCGCCGCGTCGATCGTGTCGAGCCTGTTCGACACGCGCGGCTACTTCGCGCACCGCTGCGCGCGGGCGTGGTCGTGGCTGATTCTGAAGACGACCGGCGTGCGCGTGACGCGTCGAAGGCCTGGAGCGCGTGACGCCGGGCACGACCTACGTCTTCGTGTCGAATCATCAGAGCATCTACGACACGCCGGTCCTGTTCGCGTCGCTGCCGTACCAGCTGCGGATCATCGCCAAGGAATCGCTGGCGCGGTTTCCGGTGCTCGGCTGGCATCTGAAGCGCGGGCGGCACCTGTTCGTCGACCGCAAGCATCCGGATCGCGTCGGGATCCTGAACCGCTGGCGCGCGCTGGTCTCCGAAGGGCTGTCGCTGATCATCTTCGCGGAGGGCACGCGCAGCCCCGACGGGCATGTCGCGCGTTTCAAGGCCGGCAGCTTTCTGCTGGCGATCGAGGCCGGGCTGCCGGTCGTGCCGGTGGCGGTCATCGGCACGCGCGCGGTGATGCCGAAAGGCCGGCTCCGGACCGAGCCGGCCAATGTGACGCTGATCGTCCACGATCCGATTCCGGCCCCGGCGCTCGAACGCCCGACGGTTCGCGACGCCAAGGCGTTCGCCGATCGCGCGCACGCGATCGTCGCCGCGACGGTCGAAGCGCGTCAGTTCTCGCCGCGCACCGATATAATTCACTCATCGTGTTCATCTCAGTCATCATCGCGGCCGGTGGGCGCGGCCTGCGTTTTGGCGGCGGTGTGCCCAAGCAGCTGCTGGACGTCGCGGGCCGGCCGGTGCTCGAGCGCAGCGTGGACGCTTTCCTGATGCATCCCGAGATCGACGAGATCGTGGTGGCGCTGCCGGCCGATCTGGCTGCCGATCCGCCGCCGTATCTTCGCGCCACGGCCAAGACCGTTCGCGTCGTGCCGGGCGGCGCGCGCCGGCAGGATTCGGTGGTCAACGCGTTCCAGGCGGTGAACGCGGATACCGATGTGGTCGTCATCCACGATGCGGCGCGGCCGTTTGCGAGCGCCGGCCTCATTTCGCGGACGATTGCCGCGGCGGTCGAATCGGGCGCGGCGCTCGCGGCGATTGCCGGCGCGCGACACGGTCAAGCGCGCCGGTCCGGTGAACGACGGCGCGGGCGAGCCGGCGATGCGATTTGTCGGCGAAACGCTGCCGCGCGAGTCGATCTATCTTGCGCAGACGCCGCAGGCGTTCCGCCGCGAGGTCCTTGCGCGACGCGCTGGCGCTCGGAGCGCGGGAGGCGCGGACGCGACCGACGAAGCGACGCTGGCCGAGCGCGCCGGCCATCCGGTGCGGCTCGTCGAGGGCGAGGCGACGAACATCAAGATCACGATGCCTGACGATCTGCGGTCGCGACCGCGATTGCCCGCGCGGCAGTCCGGCCTGCCGGCTGCGCACCGGCCGCGCGGGCACCGGCTACGATCTCCATCGCCTCGTCGCCGGACGGCCGCTCGTGCTCGGCGGCGTGACGATTCCGTCGGACGTGGGCGCGCTCGGCCACTCCGACGCCGACGTCGTCTGCCACGCGATCACCGACGCGATTCTCGGCGCCGTCGGGCTCGGCGACATCGGCCGCCACTTTCCCGGACGACGATCCGCGGTGGAAGGACGCGTCGAGCCTGGATCTGCTGCGCCCGCGCGGTGGACCTCGTCGCCGAGCTCGGCTACGAGGTCGGCAACGTCGACGTCACGGTCATCCTCGAGCGCCGAAGATCCGCGGGCATGTCGACGCGATGCGCGCGGCGCTCGCCGCCGTGCTCGGGATCGACGTGTCGCGCGTCAGCATCAAGGGCAAGACCAACGAAGGTGTGGACGCCGTCGGCCGCGGCGAGGCGATCGCCGCTCACGCCGTCGCGCTCCTCCGCTCGAAATCCTGAAGCCCAAAGCCTAGAGCCGAAAGCCCATAAGCCAAAATGCGAGTCCGTTTCGCTCCCAGCCCGACCGGCCATCTGCACGTCGGCAACGCGCGGACCGCGCTGTTCAACTGGCTGCTGGCGCGCGGCCACGGCGGCGACGTTCGTCCTGCGCATCGAGGACACCGACGTCGAGCGCTCGACGCGCGCATCGGAAGACGAGCATCATTCGCGACTTGCGCTGGCTGGGCCTCGACTGGGACGAAGGGCCCGGATATCGGCGGTCCGCGCGGACCCTATCGCGCAGTCGGAGCGTCTGCACCTATACGGGTCGTACGCGCGCGAACTGCTGATGGCCGGCCGCGCGTACCACTGCTTCTGCTCGCGCGAGCAGCTCGAAGCCGACCGTCAGCGCGCGGTCGCGAGCGGGCAGCCGGCGCGCTACGCCGGCACCTGCCGCGCCCTGGCGCCGGACGAGGCGACCCGGCGCGCATCGCCGCAGGCGAGCGCGCCGGCCATCCGCTTTCGCGTGCCCGAGAACCGCGAGGTCGTGTTCACCGACGCCGTGCGCGGCGAGGTTCGGTTTCATACCGACGTCATCGGCGATCCGGTCATCGTGCGCGCCGACGGCATCGCCGGCCTACAACTTCGCGGTCGTCGTCGACGATGCGCTGATGGGGATTACGCATGTGATTCGCGGCGAGGATCACATCTCGAACACGCCGCGGCAGATTCTGCTCTACGAGGCGCTCGGGTTTACGCCGCCGGCGTTCGCGCACCTGTCGATGGTGATGGGGCCGGATCACACGCCGCTGTCGAAGCGTCACGGCGCGACGTCGGTCGGCGGAGTTCCGGTCGAAGGGCTATCTGCCGGAGGCGCTCGTCAACTACCTGGCGCTCATCGGCTGGTCGCCCGGCGGCAGACGACGAGCTGCTGCCGGTCGACGAGCTGGCGCGGCGCTTTTCGCTCGACGCGGTCGGACTGAGCGCCGGCGTGTTCGACGAAGAGAAGCTGGCGTGGGTGAACCGGCACTATTTGAAGCACGCGGATCCGTCGCGGCTGGCCGCGCTGTCGGTCGCCGTATTTCAAGCAGGCCGGCGTCGACATGTCGCCGACGCCGCGCGGGCTGGAGTTTCTCGCGTCGGCGATGCCGATTGCGTCCGAGTCGGTGGACCGTCTCGATCAGGTGCCGGCGCGGCTCGCGTTTCTGTTCGACTACTCGCCCGAGGCGCGCGCTGGCGGATGCCGGGCGTCGGGCAGGAGATGCAGCGGCGACGGCGCGCGGGCGGTCGCGCGCGCGCTGGCCGAGGAACTGGCGACGCGCCGCGGCTCGATCGGGAGCGCGTTTCGCGCGGCGGCGAACCAGGTGAAGGCGAAGACCGGGCAGAAGGCGAAGGCGCTGTTTCATCCCGATTCGCATCGTCGCTGACCGGCCGCGCCGAAGGTCCCGAGCTCGATCTCGCGTGCCCGCGATCGATCGCGGCGCCGAGCTGCCGCCGGACGCCGGCCTGCCGAAGATTCTCGGTTGCCGCGAGCGCGCCATGGCGTTCGTCGAGCGCTGACGAGAGCGACACTGACGAGCGGCGGCACGAGGCGACGACAGATCGCGAGGCATGGCGTCAGTTCGTGACTGCGGCCTCGTGCCGTGAGTCGACGCCGATGCTGATCTACGGCATCAACCCGGTCCTCGAAGCGCTGCGCGCGGGGCGCGTGAGGGAGCTGCGCGTCAGCGAGCGCGCGGGCGGGCGCATTGCGGAGATCGTCAAGGCGGCGGAGCGCGACGGCATTGCCGTCCGGCGCGTCGCCTCGCGGCGATCTCGATCGCGCGGCGCGCGGCGGCGTGCATCAGGGTGTGGTCGCGGAGCGTCGAGGATCGACCGTCGTACGATGTCGCGGATCTGGTGAGCGGCGCGTCGGGCGTGCCGCTCATTGTCGTGCTCGACGGCATCGAGGATCCGCACAACGTCGGCGCGATCCTGCGGACGGTCGGACGCGGCCGGCGCCGACGGGCGTCGTCCGGCAGTCGCGGCATGCGGCGCCGCTCGACGGGGCCGCGGCGAAGGCGTCGGCGGGGGCGGTCTCGCACGTCAAGATCGCGGAGGTCGTGAACATCGCGCGGGCGCTCGAGGAGCTGAAAGAGGCTGGCGTCTGGACGGTCGGCCTGGCGGGCGACGCCCTAAACGATTGGATCAAATAGACTTAACGCTGCCGACCGCGTTCGTGCGTCGGCGCCGAGGGCAGCGGGCTGCGGCGCCTGGTCCGGGAGCGCTGCGACTGGCTGGCGTCGATTCCGATGCGCGGGCACGTCCAGAGTTTGAACGTCTCGGTCGCCGCCGGGATCGCGCTGTTCGAAGCGGTCCGTCAGCGAAGCTGAGCGTCAGTCGGGCGGCCGAACGGCTCAGATCAGGCGTCCTCGGCAATATCGCGGGAAACATTGACAGTACGGGTATTGCGCTGCGTGGCATAGGACGTGCTAAAGTTCCACTTTTGTTTTGGCTGGCGTAGCTCAGGCCGGTAGAGCAGCTGATTTGTAATCAGCAGGTCGGGGGTTCGAATCCCTTCGCCAGCTCCAAGTCTTGAGCGCGTCCGGTCCGCACGGAACGCGTCGAAAACACGGATTCCAACACAGACAGACTAGACTGGCGAGGTAGCGAAGCGGTCAAACGCAGCAGACTGTAAATCTGTCGCCCTAGCGGCTTCGAAGGTTCGAGTCCTTCCCTCGCCACCACCTTCGCTCGGTGATCGTGAACTTCGGTGGCAAGTCGCGGAGTCATTCGTGGTCATCGAGTCGATTGGCGAGAGCGAAAGCAGGGCGAGCGAGAGCGTATCGCGAAGCGCGAGTCGAAGCGAGCTTGCGACGCAGATGATTCGACGAACCGAGATTGCGATGGAGCGCGAGAGGCGGGAGTAACTCAGTGGTAGAGTCACAGCCTTCCAAGCTGTTGGTCGCGGGTTCGATCCCCGTCTCCCGCTCCAGCCTTCGCGCAAGCGCTGATGCACGATTTTGATCCGATGACCGCGGATTGAGCCGATGTAGCTCAGTTGGCAGAGCGCGTCCTTGGTAAGGACGAGGTCACCAGTTCGATCCTGGACATCGGCTCCAGCCGCCGATGCAGCACAGTTGGCAGAGCACGTCCTTGGTAAGGACGAGGCACCAGTTCGACCGGTCATCGGATCCAGACGACGACGATGACAACGAGAGCGCGAGGTCCTGAGACATGGCTAAAGAGAAATTCGATCGTTCCAAACCGCACGTGAACGTCGGCACCATCGGTCACATCGACCACGGCAAGACGACCTTGACGGCCGCGCTCACGAAGGTGGCCGCCGACAAGGGCTGGGCGAAGTTCATCCCGTACGACGAAGTCGCCAAGGCGTCCGAGTCGCAGGGTCGCCGCGACGACACGAAGATTCTCACGATCGCGACGAGCCACGTCGAGTACTCGACGGCGAACCGCCACTACGCGCACGTCGATTGCCCGGGCCACGCCGACTACGTCAAGAACATGATCACCGGCGCCGCGCAGATGGACGGCGGCATTCTCGTCGTGTCGGCGGTCGACGGCCCGATGCCGCAGACGCGCGAGCACGTGCTGCTCGCCCGCCAGGTCAACGTGCCGTACCTCGTCGTCGCCCTCAACAAGGTGGACGCGATCGACGACCCCGAGCTGCTCGACCTGGTCGAGCTCGAAGTGCGCGAACTGCTCAAGACCTACGGCTTCCCGGGCGACGATGTGCCGGTGGTGCGCGTGTCGGCGCTCAAGGCGCTGCAGGGCGATCCGGAGGGCGTCGCGAGCGTCATCAAGCTGATGGAAGCGCTCGACACCTACGTGCCGCTGCCGACAGCGCGAAGTCGACAAGCCGTTCATGATGCCGATCGAAGACGTGTTCTCGATCTCCGGCCGCGGCACCGTCGTCACCGGCCGCGTCGAGCGCGGCAAGGTGAAGGTCGGCGAGGAAATCGAAATCGTCGGCTTCAAGCCGACCGAGAAGAAGGTCGTCACCGGCGTCGAGATGTTCCGCAAGCTGCTCGACGAGGGCGTGGCCGGCGACAACATCGGCGTGCTGCTGCGCGGCGTGGAAAAAGACGACGTCGAGCGCGGCCAGGTGCTGGCCAAGCCGGGCACGATCAAGCCGCACACGAAGTTCAAGGGCACGGTCTACATCCTGTCGAAGGAAGAGGGCGGCCGTCACACGCCGTTCTTCAACGGCTATCGTCCGCAGTTCTACATCCGCACCACCGACGTCACGGGCACGCTGAACCTGCCCGAAGGCGTCGAAATGGTGATGCCGGGCGACAACACGACGATCACCGGCGAGCTGATGGCGCCGGTCGCGCTCGAAAAGGGCGCGCGCTTCGCCATCCGCGAGGGCGGCCGCACGGTCGGCTCCGGCACGGTTACGGAGATCGTTGAATAGAGGGCCTCGGGCTCTGGGCTCAGGGCTTCGCAAAGCCTGGAGCCTGGAGCCTAGAGTCTCGAAGCCTGACAGGCTTTTACCAATGAGAGACATCATCGCGCTGGCGTGCAGCGACTGTAAGCGGCGCAATTACAGCACGACCAAGAACAAGAAGAAGACGACCGAGCGGCTGGAGTTCAGCAAGTTCTGCCGCTTCTGCCGCAAGCACACGGCGTCACAAAGAGACGAAATGAGGAATCTGCAATTCAGTGAGTAGGACAGTAGCTCAATTGGCAGAGCACCGGTCTCCAAAACCGGGGGTTGGGGGTTCGATTCCCTCCTGTCCTGCCAACTCTCGCGGCGCGGTGAACGCGACGAACCAGGCGAAGCGAACGCGGGCAATGGCTGATAACCACAGCAATCGATCAGACTGCAGGGACGCGGCGGGCGGGCGCTTCGAGCGCTGCGCGCGTGTTCCTCGCGGAAGTGCGCAACGAACTGAAGCGCGTCACGTGGCCGTCGCAGAAAGAAGTCTACGCGACGACCGTCGTGGTCATCCTGTTTTCGATGTTCTTCGGCCTCTACCTGTTCGTGCTCGATTTCGGCGATCGACCGCGTCGTGCTGTGGATCTTCCGGCAGTTTGGTGTGGCATGAGCGAGATGAGCGAAGTCGCACACGAGGGAGCCCCGTCCGCGGGCGACGGCAAGAAGTGGTACATCGTCCACACCTATTCCGGATTCGAGAAGAAGGTGGCCGAGTCGCTGCAGCAGCGCGTGCAGGCGTACGGCTGCAGGCCGAAATCGGCGAGGTGCTGATCCCGACCGAAGACGTGGTCGAGATGCGCGGCGGCCGGAAGGTCGTCACCGCGAAGCGGTTCTTCCCGGGCTACATCCTGGTCGAGATGAACATGTCCGACCACGCGTGGCACGTCGTGAAGAACACGCCGAAGGTCACCGGCTTTGTCGGCGCCGGCGCGAAGCCGACGCCGCTCAGCAAGGACGAAGTCGAGCAGATTCTGACGCAGGTGAAGACGGCGGCGGAGAAGCCGAAGCCGAAGTACATGTTCGAGAAGGGCGAGCAGGTGCGGATCAACGAAGGACCGTTCACCAGCTTCAACGGCGTGGTCGACGAAGTGAATCTCGACAAGAACACGTTGAAGGTGATGGTGACGATCTTCGGCCGCTCACGCCCGTGGAACTGGATTTCCTGCAGGTGGAGAAGATCTAACCGCAGAGCACGCACAGGCACGCAGATCCACATGGGTTCTGCGCTCTCTGCGAACTCGGCGGTTGATAGTCGTGATATATGGCAAAAAAAATACAAGCACTCGTGAAGCTCCAGATTGCCGCCGGCAAGGCGACGCCGGCGCCCCCCGTGGGCACCGCGCTCGGCCCGCAGGGCGTCAACATCATGGACTTCTGCAAGAACTTCAACGCGAAGACGGCGAAGGACGAAGGGCTCATCATCCCGGTCGTCGTCACCGTGTACGCGGATCGGTCGTACACCTTCATCACCAAGACGCCGCCCGCGCCGGTGCTGCTGAAGCGCGCCGCGAACATCGCGAAGGGCTCCGCCGAGCCGAACAAGACCAAGGTCGGCACGGTGACGAAGAAGCAGGTCGAGGACATCGCGAAGCTGAAGATGCCCGACCTGAACTGCGATTCGCTCGAGTCGGCGATCAAGACCGATCGCCGGCACGGCGCGGTCGATGGGACTCGACGTTGTTGGGTAGGAAAGTCAGGAATTACGGAATTGAGGAATTAGGAATTAGGAATGCGGAATCAGGAAGTCACTTCCTTACTTCCGAATTCCGCAATTCCTCAATTGCAAGATTCAGTTAGAGTGGGAGCGCTCTTCGGAGCCCGTTTGCACCACGGAGGTACCGAATGCGAAGCCACGGCAAGAAATACACAGCCGCACGGGCGCAGGTGGCCGCCGATCGAACGTATTCGATCGAAGAGGCCATCCCGCTCGTGCAGAAGGTCAAGTACGCGAAGTTCGACGAGACGGTCGAACTCACGCTGCGGCTTGGCGTCGATCCCAAGCATGCCGACCAGATGGTCCGCGGCACCGTCGTCCTCCCGCACGGCCTGGGCAAGACCAAGCGCGTGCTGGCGATCGCCGGCGGCGAGAAGCAGAAGGAGGCGACCGAAGCGGGCGCCGATTTCGTCGGCGGCGAAGAGGTGGTCGAGAAGATCATGGGCGGCTGGACCGACTTCGACGCGGTCGTGGCGACGCCCGACATGATGCGCGTCGGTCGGCAAGCTCGGCAAGGTGCTCGGCCCGCGCGGCCTGATGCCCAACCCGAAGACCGGCACGGTCTCGACCGACATCGCCAAGGCGGTGCGGGAAATCAAGGCCGGCAAGGTCGAGTTCCGCGTCGACAAGACCGGCATCATTCACGCGCCGGTCGGCAAGATTTCGTTCGCGGGCGACTCGCTCGATCGCCAACACGCACGCGCTGGTCGACAGCATCGTCAAGGCGAAGCCGGCGGCGGCGAAGGGCAAATACCTGAAGAGCGTCACCCTGTCGTCGACGATGGGTCCTGGGCGTCCGGATCGATACGACGCACATTGACGTGGTGGTGAAACACTAATGGCAGTCACGAAAGCAGACAAAGTCGCCGAGCTCGCATTGCTCGAGACGGCGTTCAAGGGCTCCGACAGCGCGGTCCTCGTCGACTACAAGGGGCTGAACGTTCCGCAGGTCACCGAGCTCCGGCGCCAGCTGCGCGTCGCGAAGGCGAGCTACAAGGTCGTCAAGAACACGCTCGCCAAGCGGGCGCTCAAGGGCACCGTCGTTCGCGCCGCTCGAGAAGCATTTCCAGGGCACGACGGCGGTCGCCTACACGAAGACCGACCCGGTCGCGCTCGCCAAGACGCTGACGACGTTCATCAAGACCGCGCCCGCGCTGTCGATCAAGGCGGCGGTGGTCCAGGGCCGCGCCGTCCAGCCGGCGGAAGTCAACGAGCTGGCCTCGCTGCCGGGCAAGCCCGAGCTGTACGCGAAGCTCCTGTTCGTGCTGCAGGCGCCGATGGTCCAGATTGTCAGCGTGCTGAACGCCGCGCCGCGCGATCTGATGAGCGTGCTGGTGCAGGCGGAAAAGAAACGAAGCGAAGCATAGAACGGTGAACGGCTCCGGACTTCAGGCTCCAGGCTTCACGAAGAGCCCGGAGCCGAAGCCCGAAGCCTGAAGCCAACAGATCACTAAGAGCCTAGAGCCAATAGAAAGAAGCAGGGAGAACACACATGTCCGAAGTGACGCAGCAGCAAGTGGTCGAATACATCAAGGGCATCAGCGTGCTGGAGCTGTCGCAGCTCGTGAAGACGCTCGAATCCGAGCTCGGCGTCTCGGCAGCCGCGGCGATGCCGATGGCCATGCCGGCGGGCGGCGGCGCGGCGCGGCGCTGCGGCTCCGGTCGAAGAGAAGACCGAGTTCACGGTCACGCTGACCGAGATCGGCACCAACAAGATCAACGTCATCAAGGTCGTCCGCGAGATCACCGCCCTGGGTCTCAAGGAAGCCAAGGACCTCGTCGAGAGCGCGCCCAAGCCGATCAAGGAAGGCGTGAACAAGGACGAGGCCGCGACCATCAAGAAGAAGTTCGAAGAGGTCGGCGCGAAGGTCGAAGTCAAGTAGCACGCGGCGCTCGCGCGCTCTGCGCTTGATGACAGGGCTTTGGGCTTTGAGGCTCGAGGCTTGGCAGCGGCCAAGTGCGTCCTGTCCAAGCCTCCAGCCTCAGACCTCCAAGCCCTTTGGTAAGCGCTCGGTTTTTCTCTTCGAGGTCCAAAGAATGTACAGCCTTCCCAAGAACGTCTACCGCGAGCGCATCGACTTTTCGAAAATCAAGACGACCGTCCCGATCCCGAACCTGATCGAGATCCAGAAGAAGTCCTACGAACGCTTCCTGCAGATGAACCGTCTGCCGAGCGAGCGCGAGGACGCGGGTCTGCAGTCGGTGTTCAAGTCGGTCTTTCCGATCAGCGATTTCCGCGAGAACTCGTCGCTCGAGTTCATCGAGTATTCGATCGGCAACTGGGAGTGCAAGTGCGGCAAGCTGGCCGGCCTGCACCACCTGCGCAAGCCGTGCAGCAACTGCGGCACGACGCTGGTCGCCGACCCGTACGGCGACCGCGAAGTGCTGTGCCCGCGCTGCGGCAAGGGCAACCAGGCGCGCGGCGACGTCTGCGACATCTGCGGCAACACCGTCGGCCTGAAGCTGAAGTACGACGTCGACGAATGCCAGGAGCGCGGCATGACCTACGCCGTGCCGCTGAAGGTGACGATCCGCCTGGTGGTCTGGAACAAGGACCCCGAGACCGGCGTCAAGACCATCCGCGACATCAAGGAGCAGGAGGTCTACTTCGGCGACATCCCGTTGATGACCGAGAACGGCACCTTCATCATCAACGGCACCGAGCGCGTCATCGTCTCGCAGCTGCACCGCTCGCCGGGCGCCTTCTTCCACTCGGAAGACAAGACGCTCTACGTCGCGCAGATCATTCCGTACCGCGGTTCGTGGGTGGAGTTCGAGTACGACACCAAGAACCTGCTCTACGTCCGCATCGACCGCAAGCGCAAGTTCCTCGCCTCGGTGTTCCTGCGCGCCCTCGGGCTGCGCGGCGCCGACGAGATCATCCGGGCGTTCTACACGGTCGACAAGCTGTATCTGAAGAAGGGCACGATCTACTGGGCGGTCGCCGACAGCCTCGTCGGGCTGCGCGCCGCCAAGGACATCGTCGTGCCGGGCGAGAACTTCACCGTCCAGGCCGGCAAGAAGATCACCAAGAACGCGGTCGAGGCGCTGAAGCGCGCCAACGTCGAGGCGGTCGAGATTTCCGACGCCGAGCTCGAAGGCGCGTATGCCGCCGCTGACGTGATCGATCCGTCCACCGGCGAAGTGATCCTCGAGGCGAACGAGCCGCTCGAACCGCGCGTCATCTCGATGGCGCAGGAGAAGGACCTCGATCGCATCGACATCTTCTTCCCGGAGAAAGACGACGTCGGGTCGATCATCAGCCAGACGCTGAAGAAGGATCCGATCCACACGCACGAAGAAGCGCTGATCGAAATCTACCGCCGCCTGCGGCCCGGCGATCCGCCGACGCTCGACAGCAGCCGGTCGCTCTTCGAGAACATGTTCTTCAACCCGCAGAAGTACGACTTCTCGCGGGTCGGCCGCCTGAAGTTGAACACCAAGCTCGGGCTGAAGACGCCGCTCGACGAGAAGATCCTGCATCCGCAGGACTTCTACGAGGTACTGAAGTATCTCCTCAAGCTGCGCCGCAATCCGGCCAACGTGGACGACATCGACCACCTGGGCAACCGCCGCGTCCGTTCCGTGGGCGAGCTCCTCGAGAACCAGTTCCGCATCGGGCTGGTCCGCATGGAGCGCGCCATCAAGGAAAAGATGTCGGTCTACCAGGAAATGGCGACCGCCATGCCGCACGACCTGATCAACGCGAAGCCGGTCATGGCGGCGATTCGCGAGTTCTTCGGGTCGTCGCAGCTCTCGCAGTTCATGGACCAGACCAACCCGTTGTCGGAGATCACGCACAAGCGGCGTCTCTCCGCGCTCGGGCCAGGCGGTCTGTCGCGCGAACGCGCCGGCTTCGAGGTGCGCGACGTCCATCCGACGCACTACGGACGCATCTGCCCGATTGAGACGCCGGAAGGTCCGAACATCGGCCTGATCTCGTCGCTGTCGTGCTACGCGCGCATCAACGAGTTCGGCTTCATCGAGTCGCCGTACCGCAAGGTGAAGGACGGCAGGGTCACCGACTACTGCATCATCACCAACGCGGCCGGCTCGAAGTACAAGACCGGCGAAATCGTCGAGGCCGACGAGCTCGTCTCGGCCGACGGCCGCGCCAAGAAGAAGGGCGTCGAGTTCGAGCCGTACTCGTACTACCTCTCCGCGTGGGAAGAGGACCAGTACATCATCGCGCAGGCCAACGCCAAGGTGGACGACGACGGCAACCTCGTCGAGGACCGCGTCAGCGCGCGCGAAGCGGGCAACTTCGCCCTCAAGCCGCGCGACAGCGTCCAGTTCATCGACGTGTCGCCCAAGCAGCTCGTCTCGGTCGCGGCCTCGCTGATCCCGTTCCTCGAGAACGACGACGCGAACCGCGCGCTGATGGGCTCCAACATGCAGCGCCAGGCGGTGCCGCTGCTCCGCGCCCGCGCGCCGTTTGTCGGCACGGGCATGGAGTACATCACCGCCCGCGACTCGGGCGCGGTGATCGTCGCCCGGCGCTCCGGCACCATCGACTACGTCGACAGCCAGCGCATCGTGGTGCGCGTCGAGAGCGAGATCGACGACGGCAAGGACATGGGCGCGGATATCTATCCGATGACCAAGTTCAAGCGGTCGAACCAGAACACCTGCATCACCCAGAAGCCGATCGTCCGGGTCGGCGCCAAGGTGCACAAGGGGCAGGTGCTGGGCGACGGTCCGTGCACGGAGCTGGGCGAGCTCGCCCTCGGCCGGAACGTCCTGGTGGCGTTCATGCCGTGGCGCGGCTACAACTTCGAGGACGCGATCCTCGTCTCCGAGCGGATGGTGAAGGACGACTACTACACGTCCATTCACATCGAGGAGTTCGAGATCGAGTCGCGCGACACCAAGCTCGGACCCGAGGAAATCACGCGGGACATCCCGAACGTGTCGGAGACGTTCCTGCGCGACCTCGACGAGAGCGGCATCATCCGCATCGGCGCCAACGTCAAGCCCGGCGACATCCTCGTCGGCAAGGTGACGCCGAAAGGCGAGACCCAGCTCACGCCCGAGGAAAAACTGCTCCGCGCGATCTTCGGCGAGAAGGCCGGCGACGTGCGCGACGCCTCGCTGATCTGCCCGCCGGGCATCGAAGGCATCATCGTCGGCGTGAAGATCTTCTCCCGCAAGGGCATCGAGAAAGACGATCGAGCCAAGGCGATCGAGCAGGAAGAGCTCGACATGATGGAGAAGAACCTTCAGGACGAGATCCGCATTCTTCACGACGAGGTGAAGAAGCGCGTGATCATGATGCTGAAGGGTCAGCAGCTGCGTTCGGATCTCTTCGACGAGTACGGCCGCGAGCGGCTGCTCAAGAAGGGCACCGACCTGACCGAAGACATCCTGCAGGAGATGCCGTACGAGACGATGGTGCGGCTGAAGATCGCGACCGACGATTCGCGGCTCGAGGACGATTTGCGCGACCTCGAGGAGCGGACCGAGCGGCAGGTCGAGGTCATCAAGAACCTGTTCGAGGAGAAGAAAGAGAAGATCCGCCGCGGCGACGAACTGCCGCCGGGCGTCATCAAGCTCGTGAAGGTCTACGTCGCGATGAAGCGCAAGCTGTCGGTCGGCGACAAGATGGCCGGCCGGCACGGTAACAAGGGCGTCATCGCGCGCATCCTGCCGGAAGAGGACATGCCGTACCTGCCGGACGGCACGCCGGTGGAGATCGTGCTCAACCCGCTCGGCGTTCCGTCGCGTATGAACGTCGGCCAGATTCTCGAGACCCACCTCGGGTGGGCCGCGCACGCGCTCGGCCTCTACTTCGCGACGCCGGTGTTCGACGGCGCGACCGAGAACGAGATCAAGAACTGGCTGGATCGCGCCGGTCTGCCGGGTGGCGGCAAGACGAAGCTGTACGACGGCATGACGGGTGACGGGTTCGAAGCAGAACGTCACCGTCGGCTACATCTACATGCTGAAACTGTCGCACCTGGTCGACGACAAGATCCACGCGCGGTCGATCGGACCGTACTCGCTCATCACCCAGCAGCCGCTGGGCGGCAAGGCGCAGTTCGGCGGCCAGCGGTTCGGAGAAATGGAAGTCTGGGCGCTCGAAGCCTACGGCTCGGCGCACATCCTCCAGGAGCTCCTCACCGCGAAGTCCGACGATGTGACCGGGCGCGCGAAGATTTACGAAGCGATCGTCAAGGGTGACGCGTCGTTCACGGCGGGTCTGCCCGAATCCTTCAACGTGCTCATCCGCGAGCTCCAGTCGCTCTGCCTGGACGTCGAGCTGATGAAGACGAAGAAGAAACCAGTAGAAGCCGCTCCTCAACCGGTTCTGGAGGAGGTCTAAATAGATGCGTCCTAATTTCCACGAACGTTCGGCGCTGACCAGCGATTTCGACGCGATTCGCATCAGCCTCGCGTCGCCGGACAAGATCATGTCCTGGTCGCACGGCGAGGTCACCAAGCCGGAAACGATCAACTACCGGACCTTCAAGCCGGAACGCGACGGGCTGTTCTGCGCGAAGATCTTCGGGCCGATCACCGACTGGGAATGCCTGTGCGGCAAGTACAAGCGGATGAAGCACCGCGGCGTCATCTGCGACAAGTGCGGCGTCGAAGTGACGCAGGCCAAGGTGCGCCGTGAGCGCCTCGGCCACATCACCCTCGCCACGCCGGTCAGCCACGTGTGGTTCTTCAAGGGGCTGCCGAGCCGCATCGGCCACCTGCTCGACATCTCGCTGCGCGATCTCGAGCGCGTCCTCTACTTCGAGGCCTACGTCGTCGTCGATCCGGGCGACACCGAGCTGAAGCAGAACTCGCTGCTGAACGAAGAGGCAGTACCGGAAGGCGAAGGAAGAGCATTCCGATCCGCGATCGGGCATGCCGCGCTTCAAGGCGCAGATGGGCGCCGAAGCGATCAAGGAACTGCTGAAGCGCGTCAACGTCGAGCGGCTGTCGATCGAGCTGCGCGACAAGATGAAGACGGAAGCGTCGGTCCAGAAGAAGCTGAAGTACGCGAAGCGTCTGAAGGTCACCGACTCGTTCCGGAAGTCCAGCAACCGGCCGGAGTGGATGATTCTCGATGTCATCCCGGTCATTCCGCCCGAACTGCGGCCGCTCGTGCCGCTCGACGGCGGCCGGTTCGCCACCTCCGACCTGAACGACCTCTATCGGCGCGTCATCAACCGCAACAACCGGTTGAAGAAGCTGATCGAGCTGAAGGCGCCCGACGTCATCATCCGCAACGAAAAGCGCATGCTCCAGGAAGCGGTGGACGCGCTGTTCGACAACGGCCGGCGCGGCCGCGTGCTGCGCGGCGCCAACAACCGGCCGCTCAAGTCGCTGTCCGATACGCTCAAGGGCAAGCAGGGTCGGTTCCGTCAGAACCTGCTCGGCAAGCGCGTTGACTACTCGGGCCGTTCGGTCATCGTCGTCGGACCGGAGCTGAAGCTCCATCAGTGCGGTCTGCCGAAGAAGATGGCGCTCGAGCTGTTCAAGCCGTTCATCTACAACAAGCTCGAAGAGCGCGGCCTGGTCGCGACCATCAAGCAGGCGAAAGAGATGGTCGAACTGCAGCGTCCCGAGGTGTGGGACGTGCTCGAAGAGGTCATTCGCGAGCATCCGGTGCTCCTGAACCGCGCGCCGACGCTGCATCGGCTCGGCATCCAGGCGTTCGAGCCGGTGCTGGTCGAAGGCAAGGCGATTCGCATCCACCCGCTGGTCTGCACGGCGTTCAACGCGGACTTCGACGGCGACCAGATGGCCGTCCACATCCCGCTGTCGCCCGAAGCGCAGATCGAAGCCTCGGTGCTGATGCTGTCGTCGAACAACATCCTGTCGCCGGCGCACGGGGCGCCGATCGCGATTCCGTCGCAGGACATCGTCCTCGGCTGCTACTACCTGACCAAGGCCAAGAGCGGCGCGAAGGGCGAAGGCCGCGCGTTCGGCAATCCCGACGACGTGATGCTGGCGGTCGAGGCGGGCGAACTCGAAACGCTCTCGCCGATCCGGCTGCGCTACACCGGCGATCTGCAGGACCTGACCGCGTCGCGGGACGACCAGGACGTGCTCCGTACGGAAGTGCAGACGGTCAAGAACAAGATCATCAACACCACCGTCGGCCGCGTCATCCTGAACCAGGCGCTGCCGGCCAGCATGCCGTTCGTGAACGGCCTGCTGAAGAAGAAGGGGCTGCAGCAACTCGTGCAGTCCTGCTATCTGAAGTTCGGGCTCGAGAAGACCGTCGAGATGCTCGATTCGCTCAAGCATGTCGGCTTCACGTATGCGACCAAGTCGGGCCTGTCGATCGGCATCGACGACCTGATCATCCCGAAAGAGAAGGCGCCGCTCGTCGCGAAAGCGCGCGAAGAGGTCATCAAGGTCGAATCGCAGTACCTCGAAGGCGCGATCACCAACGGCGAGCGCTACAACAAGGTCATCGCGATCTGGTCGGAGGCGACCGAAGACATCGCGAACGCGATGTTCAGCGAGATGGAAGCCATCGACAAGGAAGGCCGGCAGTTCAACCCGGTCTACATCATGGCGGACTCGGGCGCTCGAGGTTCCAAGCAGCAGATCCGTCAGCTCGCCGGTATGCGCGGGCTGATGGCGAAGCCGTCGGGCGAGATCATCGAGACCCCCATCACCGCGAACTTCCGTGAAGGCCTCGAGGTGCAGCACTACTTCATCTCGACCCACGGCGCGCGCAAGGGGTTGGCCGACACGGCGCTCAAGACCGCCGATTCGGGCTACCTCACGCGCCGTCTGGTGGACGTGGCGCAGGACGTCATCATCCACGAGAACGATTGCGGCACGGTGGACGGCATCGAAGCCCGCGCCATCGTCGAATCGGGCGAAATCATCGAGCCGCTCCGCGACCGGATCATCGGCCGGACGACGCTCGAGAAGATCACCGACCCGTTCACGGGCCAGATGATCGTGGACGTCAACGACGTCATGGACGAAGAGACGTCGTCGGCGATTCAGGATGCCGGCATCGAGAAGGTGAAGATCCGCTCGGTGCTCACCTGCGCGTCGCGCCGCGGTGTGTGCGCGAAGTGCTACGGCCGCGACCTCGCGACCGGCAAGATGGTCGAGCTCGGCCAGGCGGTCGGCGTCATCGCCGCGCAGTCCATCGGCGAGCCCGGCACGCAGCTGACGATGCGGACGTTCCATATCGGCGGAACCGCATCGCGAGTGTCCGAGCAGTCGACGCTCGAAGCCAGGAACGCGGGCACGGTCCGCTTCCAGGGCATGCAGGTCGTGCAGGCGAAGGACGGCAACCTGGTCGTCATGAACCGCGCCGGTTCGCTGGTCGTTCAGGACGCGCAAGGGGCGCGATCGCGAGCGGTATCCGATCGTCTACGGTGCGCGCTTGAAGGTGAAGGAAGGCCAGAACGTCGAGCAGGGCCAGATGCTCGTCGAGTGGGATCCGTATACCTTCTCGATCCTCACCGAGGAAGCCGGACAGATTCGCTTCAAGGACATCCTCGAAGGCATCACGGTGCACGAGGAACTGGACGAAGTGACCGGCCTGTCGCGCCTGATCATCGTGGACTCGCCGGACGAGAAGAAGCAGCCGGCGGTCGAGATCAAGGCGAAGGACGGCCGCATCACCCGGAAGTACCACATGCCGGTCCACGCGCACATGATGGTGCAGGACGGCGACAACGTGTCGGCGGGCGACGTGCTCGCGAAGATTCCGCGCGAGACCACCAAGACCAAGGACATCACCGGCGGTCTGCCGCGCGTCGTCGAGCTGTTCGAGGCGAGAAAGCCGCGCGAGACCGCGGTCATCTCGGAAATCGACGGCATCGTGAAGCACGGCGGCATCGTCAAGGGTCAGCGGAAGATCATCATCGTTCCCGACGAGCCGGGAGCGGAGCCGCGTGAATACTCGCTGCCTCGTGGCGTGCACGTGAACGTCCAGGAAGGCGAGCGGGTACGCGCCGGCGAACCGCTGATGGACGGCCCGAGCAATCCGCACGACATCCTGAACGTGCTCGGCGAGAAGGCGCTGCAGGCGTATCTCGTCAACGAAATTCAGGAGGTCTACCGGCTGCAGGGCGTGAACATCAACGACAAGCACATCGAGACGATTGCCCGCCAGATGATGCGGTGGGTGAAGATCGAAGATGTGGGCGACAGCGAATTCCTGGTCGACGAGCAGGTGGACAAGTTCCGGTTCCTCGAAGAGAACGAGCGGGTGATCGGATCGGGCGGACGTCCGGCGCAGGGCCGGCCGCTGCTGCTCGGCATCACCAAGGCGTCGCTCTCGACCGACTCGTTCATCTCGGCGGCGTCGTTCCAGGAAACGACGCGCGTGCTCACCGAGGCGTCCATCTCCGGCAAGGTCGATCACCTGCGCGGCCTGAAGGAGAACGTCACGATGGGCCGGCTCATTCCCGCGGGCACGGGCTTCGAGTACTACCGCCACGTGCAGATTCCGGCGGACGAGCCGCCGCCGCCACCCGCCCCGCCGCAGCCGAGCGACGACGAGCTCGAACTGGAGCGGGACATGGAGTACTTCGTGGAGCCGGACGAAGCGCTGGCGCCGCGAGTGGGAGATCCGGGGGGAGAGTAACGGAATTTGGAATTGGGAATTGGGAATTGAGAATTGGGAATTGCGAATTCCTAAATTCCTTAATTCCTTAATTCCTTAATTTCCTCGTTCAGCAGGGCGGCGGTCTTCACGGATCGCCGCCCTTTTTCTTTCTGGCCTAGCTGGGCCTTCTCGCCACAGTCCTGCCACATCCTTCCCGTCTAACTATTCAGAGAACCGGGAAGGAGACCGCCATGAGGCGTCTGCTGGTCGGAACGCTGCTCATCATCACCGTTGGCGTCGGATTGCGCGCCTATTACAACCATGACATCGAGCAGCCGTCGATAACGACGGGTCGTGTCGCCAAGGGCGATATCGTCGAGACGGTGACCGCCACCGGAACGCTTCAGGCGGTTACGACGGTTCTGGTCGGCACGCAGGTGTCAGGCACCGTCGCCTGGCTCGGCGCGGACTTCAATTCGCTCGTGCACAAGGGCGAAGTGATCGCGCGGCTCGATCCGGCGTTGCTCGACGCTGAAATCCAGCAGTCTGAGGCCAGCGTGGCCAAGGCCTCGGCCGACGTCGACAACGCACGCGTGCAGATTACGGATGCCGACCAGAAGTATGCCCGCGCCAGCTCGCTGGCCGCGCGCCAGCTCATCCCGCAGAGCGATCTGGATGCGGCGAAGATCGAGGTTGATACGGCGAACGCGCAGCTCAGGTCGTCCGCGGCCCAGCTCGTTCAGGCGCAGGCGTCGCTCGACCAGGCGAAGGTGAACCGCGAACACACCATTATCGCCAGCCCGATCGACGGGATGGTGATCTCCCGCGCGGTGGACGTCGGCCAGACGGTTGCCGCGAGTCTGTCCTCGCCGACGCTGTTTTCCATTGCCGCCGATCTGACGAAGATGCAGGTGCAGACTGACGTCGACGAGTCGGACATCGGCACGGTTCAACCTGGCCAGCCGGTCACATTTACGGTCGATGCGTATCCGAACGACACGTTCACCGGTAGAACGACGCAGGTCCGGCTGCAGCCGACGGTCTTGCAGAACGTGACGACCTACACGGTGATGGTTGATGTGCCGAACCCGGAGCTCAAACTCAAACCGGGCATGACAGCGACGGCGCACATCGAGGTCGCGCGCCGCCACGATGTCGTGACGGTGCCGACCACGTCGCTGCGCTTCACGCCCACTGCCGACGAACTCGCGGCGCTCGGCCTCGCCGAGGCGCCGCCTCTGGCGAAAACGCGACGGCGGCGGCGTTGGCCGCGTCTGGATGCAGCACGACAACACCCTCAGTCCAGAGTCGGTCCGCGTCGGATTGAGCGACGGGAAGGTCACCGAAATCGTCTCGGGCGACGTGCAACCGGGCGCCGAGGTCGTCACGAACATCATGACGACCGCCGCGGCCGTGCGCTCAGCGGCGCCGGCCAGCAACCCGTTCATGCAGCAGAACGGCGGCTTCGGCGGCACCCGCAATGGCGGTACCGCCCCGCGCCGCTGACGCCTATACTGCGGATGCACGCCGCAGGCATCGGCGGGAGGCTGCGATGACTGACCATGTGCGCACGGAGCAATCCGACGGCGTTCTGACGCTGACATTGAATCGGCCCGAAAAGAAGAACGCGTTGACGCGGGCGATGTACCAGGCGCTCGCCGACGCCATCGACGGCGCCGAGCACGATCCCAACACGCGGTGTGTGTTGTTCGAGGGCGAGGGCGACGCATTTACGGCCGGCAACGACCTCGGCGATTTCGCCGCGATCAATCGCTCAACGCCGTCGGAGACCGGCATCGAGCGGCACACGAATCCGCTGCTGCAGTCGCTGGCGCGAACGACGACGCCGATCGTCGCGGCGGTGCAGGGCCGCGCCGTCGGCATCGGCACCACCATGCTGCTGCACTGCGATCTGGTGTTCCTGGCCGACGATGCGCTGCTGTCGACGCCGTTCGTGAACCTGGCGCTCGTGCCGGAGGCGGCGTCGAGCCTGCTCTTGCCGGCGCGCATCGGCCACGCGCGCGCGTTTTCGATGTTCGTGCTCGGCGAGACCGTGAATGCCGCGACGGCAGTCGCCTGGGGCCTCGCCAACGCGGTCTGTCCGCGCGCCGAGCTGCGCTCCCGCGCCAGAGCGGCGGCCGCCGCGATTGCCGCGCGGCCGGCGTCGGCGGTACGGCGTACCAAAACGCTGATGCGTGATGCCGCGGCGTTCGTGGCCCGGATGGAGGTCGAAGGACAGCATTTCGCGGCGCAGCTCGCATCACCGGAAGCGCGTGAGGCGTTTGCCGCCTTCGCCGAGAAACGTGCGCCGGATTTTACGAAGCCGCGGTAAACGGATTCGGAATTGGGAATCGAAATTCCTCAATTCCTCAATTCCTCAACCATCCTTAATTCGGCTATCGACACGCTTGCATCTGGCGAGGATTCACCGGATAGTGGCGGTCGCACACACCATGAACACGTCCAGACTGTTCGATCTTGCCGGCCGGGTCGCCCTTGTCACCGGCGGCAGCCGCGGCATTGGGAAGGCGATTGCGCGCGGTTTCGCCGAGGCGGGCGCGAACGTCGTCATCGCGAGCCGCAATGACGACGAACTCGCCAACGCGGCCGCCGAAATCGAACAAGCCACCGGAGCGACCGTCGCGCATATCACGACCGATATGACTCGCCGCGCCGACGTCAGCGCGCTGGCAGAGAAGGCGATTGGCGCCTTCGGCCGCGTCGATATTCTGCTGAACAACGCCGGCGGCAACAAACCGCAGCCCATCGACCAGGTCACCGACGAGGTCTGGGACTACTTTCTGGAGCTGAATCTTTCGAGTTGCATGGCGCTGACGCGTGCGCTGGTGCCGCAGATGAAAGAGCGCCGCTGGGGCCGCATCATCTACACCTCCTCGATCTTCGGGTTTACATCGGTGGCCGGTCGCAGCGTCTACTCGTCGACCAAGAGCGCCCTGCTCGGCCTGGCTCGCGCAAATGCCGTCGACCTGGGTCCTTTCGGCATCACCGCCAACTGCCTGGCGCCAGGACCTTTTGCCACTGAATTGACGGCTGCGAATTTCAGTCAGGAGGCACGCGCCCTTTTTGCCAGCCGGACGGCGTTGGGACGCTGGGGTGAAACTCGTGAACTCGTCGGACCGGCGCTGCTGCTGGCGAGCGATGCCGGCAGCTACATCACCGGCACGGCGATCGTCGTCGACGGCGGCACGATCGTGAAAACGATGTGAGCGCTGTGAAGGGATCCTGCCGATGGCTGGTGACGAGGCGTATCTCGAACGCGCGATCGGCCGGTATTCACCGGAGGTCGCAGCGACGGCAAGAGCAGCGTTGGTCAAACTGCGCGCCCGCTTTCCCGGTGCCCGCCAACTGGTCTACGAGCGGCGCCAGTCGCTGCCGATTGGGTTCGCCCCGGCGGAACGCGGTGCGGCGGTCTTTTCGCTGGTGCTCTATCCGCGCTGGGTCCGGTTCTTTTTCCTCGAAGGCGTCGCGATCGATGATCCCGAGCACCGTCTCGAAGGCACCGGCAGCCAGGTGCGCTCCATCCGGCTCGACGAACAGGCGCAGATCCTCGACGACCGCTATATCCGCGGGCTGATGACGCAGGCGTTGAAGGTGGCCGGCGCCGATTTGACAGACGGCAGCGCGCAGATCGTGCTGAAGTCGCGGCGATAATCTGGAAAATGGATGATTCGGGTCAAACGGCGCTGATTGTCGCGGTGCCGCAAGTCGAAGCGCTCGTGGGCCGCTTTCGTGCGCAGCACGACCCGGCTTCAGCGGAGGGTGTTCCGGCCCACGTGACCGTGGTCTACCCGTTCTTGCCGCCACGCCTGATTACCGAGCCCGTCGTGGAGACGCTGCGCCAGATCTTTGGGTCGCTCCCTGGATTCCTCACAACATTTTCAGAGGTGCGGAAGTTCCCCGGCGTGCTCTACCTGGCGCCTGTCCCCGCCGAGCCATTTCGACAACTGATTCATCGTGTTGTCAGCGTCTTCCCGGAGGCTCCGCCCTACGCCGGTCAATTCTCCGATGTCGTACCGCACTTGACCGTCGCCCACGCCAGGGACCCCGTGCAACTTGAAACAATCGCGACCGAGCTGGCTCTTGCATCAAGCGGAAGCCTGCCGATTCACGCCCACATTCGCGAAGTGACGTTGATCGAAAAGCAACGCGGAAGATGGCGGACGCAAATGCCTTTCCCGCTGAGTCGGGAAGGCGACGCCGCTGGCCTGCGTCCGCAGGAGCCATGACATGTTCCAGACCGCAATCCCCGTCATTCAGGTCAGCGCCTCCGGCGCGGCGGAGGAGTTCTATTGCAAGGGCCTGGGGTTCACGCTCCTGACCTCGTGGCGGCCTGACGAGACCAAAGACGATCCGCGCTACATGACGCTCGCGCGTGACGGGGCGCGGCTGCACGTGCATTCGTTCCAGAGTGGCACGACCGGCGCCGCGGCGGTCTATGTGTTCCTGGACAATGTCGATGCGCTCTACGCCGAACTGAGAGCGAACGGCATCCAGGTCTCGGGCCCGCCAATCGACCAGACGTGGGGAACCCGTGAAATCGTCGTGCGCGATCCCGATCGAAACGTCCTGACGTTTGGCCAGCGGCGGCTGGCGTCATAATCGCACTTCCCGGACTGGAGGACCCTGTGCGTGTCGCCACTCTGTTACTGCTCGGCCTCGGAATGACCGCGTTCGCGCCGCTCGCTTTCGCTCAGGCCCCAAAACCCCCTGAACTCGAATATCTCGGCACGCTGCGCGCCGACACCGGCACGCGCACGGTCATCGAAAACGCGCCGCAGGGGACGCGCACGGTCGTCGAAGTGAACGGCGGGCGCTTCGAAGGCGCGCGCCTCAAAGCGACGGTACAGATCCCGGCAGGCGACTGGATCACCAACCGCGCCGACGGCAGCTACCGGCTCGACGTCCGGCTCACGCTGAAAACCGACGATGGTGCGCTGATCCTGGTGACCTACAACGGCATCGGACAGACGACGGCGACCGGTGCGTCGCTGAGGATTGCCCCGCTCTTCGAGACCGGCGACCCGCGCTATGTGTGGCTCACACGACTCCAGGCGGTCGGCATCGGCGAGCGCGTGGGCACGACGGTGAAGTACGACATCTACGCGCTGAAGTAGAAGCAGGCCTGTCGTGGGCGAGATGGCGGAGGAGATCGGCTGGGCGAGCCGCGGCTTGCAGCCGGCGGCGGCTCGTGACGTGAGCCGCCGCGGCTGAAGCGTTGTCGCGTTATCGGCCGGGCGTGGCGGGCGGTGCGGCCGGCGGGCCGCCGCGCGGCGCCGGCGGCGGCGCACTCGGATCGACCTGTCCCAGACCGATGACCTCGCCGGATGCCAGGATGTGATCCTTCATCGCCGCGGTCAGCGCGTCAATCGTCGCTCCGGCGTCGGCGCCGAGCGTCGTGTCGAGCGCGAAGACCTGCAGGTGATAGCGATGCTTCGGTCCGGCCGGCGTGCGCGGACCCATGTAGGCCTGGTTCGCGCCACGGATGTTCGGGCCGTAGCTCGCACCAGCCGGCACCGCCGTCATTCCGGCGTCGAGCTTGGTTCCCGCAATGTTGAACATCGTCCAGTGCAGGATCGGCGCGTTGCGGATCATGCCGTCGGTGTCCTGCATGATGACGACGTAGGACTTGGTGCCCGCCGGTCCCGCCGTCCACTCCAGGCCCGGAAACGTGTTGGTCTGGTACTGGGTATTGGCGAACGGGATGTCGCCCATGTGCTTGAAGGCGGGCGAGGTGACGGTCAGTTTCGCTCCGCCCTTGGCGGGGAGCGTGACGAGCGCCGACGCCGGCAGGCCGGCCTCGGTGTCGGGCGGCGGCGCCTGCGCGAAGGCGGCCGCTGGCGCCAGCACGATGGTTGTCCACAAGGCAATCAATCCACGACGTGTCATAAAGGGCTCTCCATTTCAATGCAAAGGGTAGGGATGGTTCACGCCACACGATACCAAAACCGGCCCTGGCGTGATGACACTATACTTCTTCAACCTGAGCCATCTGTAAACCGCGCGCCGCCCCGACAAGAATGACCGCCTATCGCGCCTCAGCCGACGATCGCGCCTTCCTCGAAGCCGTCAAGTCGGGAACCCTGCCGGCTGCCTCGTTCGATCATCGAGCTCACGTGCGGCTCGCGTATCTCAATCTGGCGGATCACAGCGTGGACGCCGCGCTGGTGTCGTTTCGGGCGACATTGCAGGCGTTCATCCGCGCCCACGGCATCGATCCGGGCAAGTATCACGAGACGATCACCGTGGCGTGGCTGCTGGCGGTGAGGCACTTCATGGACGGCGCCGGCGCGTGTGCATCGGCGGACGAGTTCATCGAGCGTTGTCCGCGCCTTCTGGATACGTCGATCATGATGACGCACTATTCGCAGGCGCGGCTGTTTTCCGCCGAGGCGCGGGCCGGTTTCGTGGAGCCAGACCTCGCGCCGATTCCGTTCGGGGATCGCCGGGAAATTGGCCGCCGTTGATGTAATTTCGCCTCTATGCAGTTCCTCCGGCACTGGTCATTCCTGAAAGTGTTGTTGATGGCCGCGGCCTGGGTCGTTCTCTGTGTGGTCTTGACGATCGGCTGGGTGTGGTTTCAGGTGCGAAGGCAACTCAGTGTGTCTTCGGGCGCTGGCAGCGGCGGGATCGGCGCGGTGTCGTTCGGCATCAGCCTGCCCGTGATCGGCCTTGTGCTTCTGCCGGCGATTCTGTTGGTCGTCGCGTGGTTGATCGTGCGCTGGCTGGGAAATTCGCCGGCGGCCTGAACGAACAGAGCCCGGACGATCGGACCATGACGATTTCACCAGGCAGAACAGTTGAAACGTTGTCCACGAACGAGTTTGGACGCTGCCTGCCGCTGGTCGCTGAATGCCGCCGCCTGCTCGCCCAGTTCTACCGCGATCCCGATGTGCCGCTTCAGTACGCGCTGGCGCACGAATCCACGCACGTCTACTTCGAACGCCAGGCGCGCAGGCGAGGCTCCGAGTGGATTTTTCTTCGCGCGAATGCCCGAGACAATCAGCGCGTCTCTTCCGCTGGTCGCTTACATGGGCCTTGTCGCGGTGCGGCGTTCGCTCGCTGAAAAAGGGACGGCGCGTCGGCTGGTGACGACGTTTCTTCGCGAGGCACGGGAAACGGTGGGACCGGATACCGACGTTCTGGCGTGGTACCGGACCGCCACGCCATTCGGGCTCTTTCCTGTACAGGCACTCCTTCGGGACGGCTTCCCGAATGCCGAAGGCGCCGCGTCCGAACGAGCGCTGGCCGCCCTGCGCGAGCTGCGGATTGCCCACGGCATTCCGGAGAGCAAGCCATCGGACCATCCGTTCGTGGTTCGCGGCTATGCGGCCGCGCGCTACAACGAGGCCGAGTCGCAAATCATTGCCGACTACCGCCAGGCGCACGGCGACGATCTGCTCGAGCGCTTATCGGTCAGCGAGCCGCGTGGCGATCGTCTGCTCATGCTCGGCTACGTGCCCTGATCTCACGCGTCTTTCAGTCGAGGAGAACCGTATGTTGCGAACCGGCTGCCGTCGTCGCCGCCTTCTCCGTGACGCTGGCTGCCCAGACCCCCGCGCCGAAGACGCACCGGCTCGAGGCGACGCCCGCGACGGTCGCGTACGGCTACTACTGGGCTGACGCCCCGCCCGTGCTGCGGATCGCCTCCGGCGACATCATCGACGTCGATACGCTCCTCACGAATTCACCGACCGGTCTCCAGAATGCCGGTGTGGCGCCGGACCGGATTCAGGCGTCGCTGAAGGCGGTCGTCGCCGAGGTGACCGGCGACAAACGCGGACCGGGCGGCCACATCCTCACCGGTCCCGTATATGTCGAAGGCGCAGAGCCGGGCGACGCGCTCGAAGTGAAGGTCCTGTCGATCGATCTGCCAATCGACTACGGCTACAACGGCTGCAGCGGCTTCGTGCCGGCGAACTGTGACCGGGGCGTCCGGCAGAAGATCATCGCCCTCGACAGAAAGACCATGACGGCGGAGTTCATGCCGGGGATCGTCATTCCGCTGAAGCCTTTTTTCGGCAGCATGGGTGTCGCGCCGGCCCGCGACCTTGGCCGGGTGAGCAGCAACCCGCCCGGCCGGCACGCCGGCAATCTCGATAACAAGGAGCTCGTCGCCGGCACCACGCTCTTCATCCCGGTGTTCGCGCCAGGCGCGCTGTTCGAGATTGGCGACGGACACGCCGCACAGGGCGACGGCGAAGTGGATCAGACGGCGATCGAAACCTCGCTGCGCGGCCGCGTCCAGCTGACCGTGCGGAAGAACATGCACCTGGTCTGGCCGCGCGCCGAGACGCCCACCGATTTCATCAGCATGGCCGCCGACCCGGACCTGACCGCCGCCACGACGCTTGCCATTCAGGAGATGGTGGATTTTCTCGCCGCCACCAGGGGGCTTACTGCGCACCAGGCCTACCAGCTGGTGAGCATCGCGGGAAACGTCGCGGTGACGCAGCTCGTCGACAAGCCGAATGTGGGCGTGCACGTGAAGCTGCCGAAAAGTATTTTCAAGTAAGCTGCCGGGAAGGAATCCTGACGAATGCGCGATCGCTTCAGCGCGGCGGCGTTCTATGTCCTCAGCGTCCTGCTGTTTCCCGTCACGCTGACCGGCTACGTGATCTGGGTCGGCAAGGGCCTGCTGTTCGGGCGGGGAACGGGCGTCTCGGCGACGGCGCAGGGTCCGTTGTTCGCGCGCTTCTTTCAGCACCGGCTGGGCATCAGGGAGGACGAACCAGCCTGCCGGCTGATGATGGTGCTGCCCAACGTGCCCGCTGTCGGGCTCCACCTGTTTGTGGCGCCGTTACTGTTTGCGCACCGAGTGACCGGCTATGTACCGAAGGCCTTCAGATATCCGTTCGAAGGCGACGTTCCTCCCCAATACGAGGCTTCGGCCCGCGTCACGTTCTTCGATGAGACGGTGACCCGCTACCTTCCCGAGCATCGCCCAGTTCGTCATTCTTGGCGCGGGCTTCGACACGCGCGCGCTGAGGCTGCCGCGGAGCGCCGAGGTCCGTTCCTTCGAGATCGATGCGCCGAAGACGCAGGCCGTCAAGCGCGAGACCCTGAAGAAGGCGGGCATCGACGCGGCCGGCGTGACGTTCGTCGCAGCGGACTTCGAGATGGAGGACTGGCTGACGAAACTCGTGGACGCGGGTTTCGATGCCGGCAAGCCGACGCTCTTCATCTGGGAGGGCGTGATGATGTATCTGGACAAGGAAGCCGTCGAGGCCACGCTGCGCAAGATCGCGGGGACCGCCAGTGGCAGCGTCGTGGCCTTCGACTTCATCACGACCGAGCCGCTCGAGTCCGGGGCCCTCTACTGGCGTTATGCGAGAGCCGGAACCGCGGTGGCCGGCGAGCCGCTCAAGTTCGGTGTCGACAGCCGCCCGCCGTTGCAGGCACGACTCGCCGCCCTGCTCCAGTCGTGCGGTCTGTCGCTCGTCGAAGAGCGCACGCTCGGGGCGGAGACGGACGGGCAGCGCGCCTGGGGCGGCTTCGCGACCGCGAGCGTAAGGTAAGCTGGCCGGCATGGACGTCGCGGAGATCCGCTCGCTCTTTCCCGGGCTGAAGGACATCATTTATCTCAACACCGCGACGATGTCGGTCGGGTGTGTGCCGGCAAGAGAAGCGTACGAGCATGCCGTGGCCCGCTGGTCAGCCGGTCGATTCGACTGGACGGACGCGGACCGGGCGGCAGAAGACGCTCGCGCCGTCTTCGCGCAGATTGTCGGGGCACACGCCGACGAGATCGCGCTCGTCCCGGCCGTGAGCGCAGCCGCTGGAATCGTGGCCGCGAACCTGCCGCCTGGAAAGCCCGGAGAGAACATCGTGGTCCCCGGGAACGAATTCAGCTCGAACTATTTCCCGTGGCTGATGCTGCGAGAGCGTGGCTATGAGGTCCGCGTCGTGCCGTCCACTGACGACAGCGTGTCGGCGGATGCCATCGGCGAAATGGCCGACGCAGGAACCCGGCTGATCGCGGTGAGCGCCGTGCACTCGGCGACGGGCTATCGTACCGACCTCGCTGCCGTCAGCCGCGTCGCTGCCCGCTCCGGGGCCTGGCTGTTCGTGGACGCCTGCCAGGCTGCAGGCGCCGTCCCGCTCGACGTCGTGCGCGACGGCATCGATTTTCTCGCCGCGTCGAGCCACAAATTCCTGCTCGGTGCGCGCGGGATGGGTTATCTCTTCGTGCGCCGGCAACTGCTGGACCGCATGCGTCCCGTGGCCCCCGGCTGGAAGGCAGCGCGCAAACCGCTCGAGAGTTTTTACGGACCGGCCATGGACTTGTCTCCGACGGCATCGAAACTCGACGCCTCGTCAATCTGGTTCGCGGCGCTGGCCGAGCAGGCCGCGTTCGGGATTTTTCGACGATTCGGCATTCAGGCGCTGCTCGATCGCAACGCCGCGCTTTCGCAGCGGCTGCATGACGCGCTCGCCGCCAACGGTTCCGCGTTGCGGCATTCCCGCAGCGCGAACCGATCGACGATCGTGTCCGTGCCGGTGGACGACACCGAGGCGGTCATGGCGCGGCTGCGTTCGGCAAATGTCGTGGCCTCGGTACGCGCGGGCCGCGTCCGGCTCTCCGTCCATTTCTACAATCTCGAGGACGAGATCGACCGCGCGGCCGAACTGATCGGACGCGGCTAATCCTGCCGTTGTGACGATCGTGGACCATTCAGAAGCCGTCGCTCTCGAAGCCGCCAAATCCAGCCGATGCGGCGCTGCTCGCAAACCTGCTCGAGTTGTACATCCACGATCTCAGCGATGTGTTTCCCGGGCTCGAACTGGGAGACGACGGGCGTTTTGGCTACAACAAGCTGCCGCTTTACTGGTCGGAGCCGGACGCGCGATTCGCGTTTCTCATCCGCTACGGCACGCGTATCGCCGGCTTCGCGCTGGTCACCCGTGGTTCACCCGCGTCCGACGATCCCGAGGTCCTCGACGTCGCCGAATTCTTCGTCCTCCGCCGCCATCGTCGCGCAGGTGTCGCCCGCCGCGCGGCTTTCCTGTTGTGGGATCGGATTCCGGGGCGATGGATCGTCCGCGTGTCCGAGGGGAACATCGGGCGCGCTGGCGTTCTGGCCGCGCGTGATCCACGAGTACGCCGGCGGCGCCGTGACTGAGTTCACGCGTCCCGGCCGCCCGAACCCGTGGCGGATTTTTTCGTTCAAAAGCGGTCAGCCGCTTTCAGCCGGCCAGAGCGCGATCGAGACGTGAGTTACACGCTTCGGTGCGCGACCGCCGACGACATTCCCGGCCTCGCCACGCTCATTCCGCGATCCGTGCGCGCACATAGCGCGACCTACTATTCGGCCGCGCAAACAGAGGCCGCGATTCGGTACGTGTTCGGCGTGGATTCCCAGCTCATTGCCGACCGGACGTATTTCGTCGCCGTCGATCGCGGCGAGATAGCCGGCTGCGGCGGCTGGAGCCGCCGGCGCACGTTGTACGGCGGCGATCAGCGTCGCGTGGGCCCGCCCGATCTCCTCGATCCGGCGGTGGATGCCGCCCGCATTCGCGCGTTCTTCGTCGACCCGGACCACGCGCGCCGCGGGATCGGCCGGCTCCTGCTCGAGGCGTGTGCCGAAGCGGCGCTGGATGAAGGATTTCAGCGCCTGGAACTGATGGCCACGCTGCCTGGTGTTCCGTTGTATCGGTCGCAGGGCTTTCGAGAAATCGCACGCGTCACGGACGTGCTCCCGGACGGGACGGCCATCGATTTCGTCCGCATGGATCGGCCGATTCACCGCTGAGAAGTATCATCGTTCTCTCGCCAACACTGACGGAGGACCCTATGAGCCGTTGCACGATCGGCGCGTTCCTTTCACTGTTTGTCCTCGCTGCCGCCGGCTGCCGGTCCGCAAGCGATCCTGTTCACGAACAGCAGATGCTGCTCGATCTTGACCGCGCCTGGGCCGCGGACGCGGGCAGCGCGAAGCCCGATGTCGACAAGATCGCGAGCTACTGGGCCGACGGGGCGCGGGTGATGATGCCGGGACAGCCGGAGTACGTCGGGATCGAGTCGATACGACAGATGGTGGCAACCAGCGTGGCGATTCCGGGATTCCATATCACCTGGACGCCTGAACGCGCCGTCGTGTCATCGTCCGGCGACTTTGGATACACATACGGCGCGAACGAGATCCTGGCGCCCGATGCCACCGGCGGGATCGCGCGCAGTCTCGGCCGCTACGTCACCATCTGGCGCAAGGATCGCACCGGCAAGTGGCGATGCGTCATGGACTACACCACGCCGGCCGCGGGAGCGGCGCCGGCGAATGCGAATTAGCCCGGTCCGCTGAATCTCGCGCGAGAACATCCATGAATACACGCCGCCAGTTCCTGATCCGCGCGCCGCTCGGTTTTCTCACCGCCGCGGCCGCGTGCCGCGATGCGGGCACGCCGTCCGAGGCGCAAACCGCACCGGCCACGCCCGGTGCGCCGCCGACGTTCGGCACGGGAGTCGGCTCAGGGCCGGAGGTGTCGCCTGCCACGTTCGCCGAGGCCGAGAAACTGATGCAGGTGACGATGACGGCGGCTGAGCGTCAGCAGGCCGCCGACACCTGGCGCCGCTCGCTGGCGCCCTACCTCGAACGGCGCAGCGGGCCGCGAAAGGTGGCCATCGCCGACACCGATCCGCCGGCGATGATTTGGAATCCCGTGCTCCCGGGGATGGCGGCGGGGCCGGCCCGCGACCGTTTCGTGCGATCGACGGCCGACGCAGTGCCGCTGCCTTCATCGGACGACGCGATCGCGTTCGCGCCTGTGACGGTGCTGTCGCGGTGGATGGAAACGCGGAAGATCACCTCGCAGCAACTCACGAATATCTATCTCGGTCGCATCGAACGGCTCGACGGCAAGCTCCGCTCCGTCATCACCGTGACGAGGGAGCATGCGCTCGCCCGCGCGAAACAGGCCGATGCCGAGATCGCGGCGGGCAAGTATCGCGGCGCACTGCACGGCATCCCGTACGGCGTGAAGGATCTGCTCGACACGAAGGACATCGCCACGACCTATGGCGCCGAGCCGTTCCGGAATCGTGTGCCGTCGGCGGACTCCGCCGTCGTGCGCAGGTTGGACGAGGCGGGCGCGGTGCTGATCGCCAAGCTCTCGATGGGCGCGCTCGCGCTCAACGACATCTGGTTCGGCGGGCAGACGATGAATCCGTGGCTGCTGGAGGAGGGCTCGTCGGGATCGAGCGCCGGACCAGGCGCAGCGACGGCGGCGGCGCTGGTCGCGTTCGCGATCGGCAGCGAGACGGCCGGCAGCATCATCGGTCCGGCGATGCGCTGCGGTGTGACCGGGCTGCGTCCGACGTTCGGCCGGGTGCCGCGTAGCGGCGCGATGACGCTGTGCTGGTCGCTCGACAAGCTTGGACCGATGACCCGGTCGGTGGAAGACACGATGCTCGTCCTGCAGGCGATCAGCGGTCCCGATGCCGGCGATCCGTCGAGCGTGCCGAGCCGGCTCGATTTCGACGCGACCGCGCCGGTCGCCGGGCTCAAGGTCGGCTACGTCGCGCAATGGATGAAGGAGAGTCCCGCGACTGATGTGGACCGCGCGGCGATGGAGACGATGAAGAAGCTGGGCATGGAGTTGACCGCGGTCACGTTGCCCGACTGGCCGTACGGCTCGCTGATGCCGATTCTGTTTGCCGAAGGCGCGGCCGCGTTCGAGGAGCTGGCGCTGAACAATCAGCTCGGCACGCTCTCGGTGCAGGTCAAGGATGCGTGGCCCAACCTGTTCCGCCAGGCGCGATTCCTGTCGGCGGTGGACATGGTGCAGGCCGATCGGCTCCGGCGGAAGGTGGCGCTCGAGATGGCGCGCATCTTCCGGGACGTCGATCTGCTGATGGTGCCGTCGCTGCGCGACGAGCAGGTCACGATCACGAATTTCACCGGCCATCCGTCGCTGACGTTGCGCGCCGGGTTCGTGCAGGTGTCAGAAGCGCGCAGCGACTGGGCGCCGGATCCGGCGAAACCGCTGCCGAAGTTCGACCCGCCGCGCCGCGTGCCGCACGGGATTACGCTCGTCGGACGCCTGTTCGAGGACGGCATGCTGGGGCGGGCCGGATTGGCACTGGAGCGCGAGTTCGGCGTCGCGGCCGAGAAGCCTGCCGGATTCTAGGTCTCGTTCTTGTATTTTCGCCGGCCGGATGCGACATGATGTGATGCTCACAACCCTGACGGAACGTTACGGAGTGGGCGCTTTCACATCAATTCATCGAGGTATCCATGGTCCTGACGAAAGCCGAGCTCCTGGGAGCGCTGAAGCATGAAGTGCACATCCTCGTGCACCTCGCGGGCAAGATCGATCCGGCACAACTCGATTACCGCCCGACACCCAAGCAGCGGAGCACCTTCGAGCTGCTGAAGTACCTGACCGTGATGGGGCCGCTGATGGTGCAGTCTGCGCTCAGCGGAAAATTCGAGACCGAGGCCTGGGGCGAAGCCAGTAAAGCCGCTGCCGGCCGCGATCTGCAGGGCACGATCGCTGCGATTCAGGCGCAGCCCGCGACCTACGACAAGCTGCTCGGGCCGGTGGCGGACTCGGCGTTCCGTGAAGAGGTGTCGATTTTCGGCACGCCATCCTCTCGCGGCGCGTTCCTGGTCAACCTCGTGCTCGGCGGATACGCCGCGTACCGGACGCAGCTGTTCGTCTATCTGAAAGCCTGCGGGCGCGAAGAGTTGACGACGATGAATCTGTGGGCCGGAGTGGATCCTCCGCCGGCGCCGTAAACCAGGCACATGACGGTTCAGGAACTGTTCGGGATAGACCTCCCGATCATTCAGGCGCCGATGGCGGGCGTGCAGGGCAGCGCGCTCGCCGTCGCGGTATCGAACGCCGGCGGCCTTGGGTCGCTGCCGTGTGCTGTGCTCGGCCCGGACGCGATGCGCAAGGAACTGGCGGCGATCCGTGGGCAGACCACGAAGCCGTTCAACGTCAACTTCTTCTGCCATCCGAATCCCGAGCCCAGCGCCGCGCGCGAAGCGGCGTGGCGGGCGGCGCTCGCGCCCTACTTCGCCGAATACGGCATCGATCCGCAGTCGATTGCCGGCGGGCCGGCACGCGTGCCGTTCGATGCGGCGTCGGCGGATCTCCTGAGCGAATTCGAGCCGCCGGTCGTCAGTTTTCATTTCGGCCTGCCGTCGCCGGAACTGCTGGCGCGCGTGCGCGGCTGGGGCGCGAAGATCCTGTCGTCGGCGACGACCGTCGACGAAGCGCGCTGGCTGGAAGCCCACGGTGTCGATGCGGTGATCGCCCAGGGCCTCGAGGCCGGCGGCCACCGCGGTCTCTTCCTGACCGGCGACCTCACCAGCCAGATCGGGACATTCGCATTGGTTCCGCAGGTTGTCGCGGCGGTGAGCGTGCCGGTCATCGCTGCCGGCGGCATTGCCGATGCGAAGGGCGTTGCCGCGGCGCTGGCGCTCGGCGCCGCTGGCGTGCAGATTGGTACGGCCTACCTGCTGTGCCCGGAAGCCACGACCAGCGCGATCCATCGCGCCGCACTGAAGAGCGACGCCGCCAGGACCACCGCGGTCACCAACGTCTTTACCGGCCGGCCCGCTCGCGGCATCGTGAACCGGATCGTGCGCGAGCTCGGCCCGGTCAGCGCGATCGCTCCGGCGTTTCCGCTGGCGGCCGCCGCGGTGGCGCCGCTCCGCGCGAAGGCCGAGAGCCTAGGCCGGAGCGATTTTTCGCCGCTGTGGGCGGGACAGAATGTCAGCGGCTGCCGGGAAGTGCCGGCGGCGGTAGCTGACGAGAGAGCTCGCCGGCGCGATCGCCCGTGGACACTGACTGGCAAGGAGATTTCAACATGCCGATCCCAGCGTCGCGTCGCCGGTTCGTCCAGACGATTGTCGGGAGCGCGGCGGCCGTTGGCACGCGCACCAGCGCGCAGCAGACAGGCAGCATCCGCGGATTCGACCACGTCGCGCTGCCGATGCAGAACGTGGACGCGATGCTGGCGTTCTATCGGCGCCTCGGGTGCGACATCAACGAAACGGCGAACGCGGTGTCCGTGTACGTCGGCGACCAGATGATCAACTTCCATCGGCCGTCGCTCTGGCAGAACGCGTCGTTCACGCTGCGCGCGCCGGCCGCCAGGCCGCCGTGCGGCGATCTGTGCTTCGTGTGGGACGGAACCGCGGCGGCGTTGAAGGCTGCGCTCGAACGGACCGGGGCAGCGGTGGTCGAAGGCCCGGCCGCGCGGCAGGGCGGCCGCCGAAAGGGCGGCACCAGCACGTACATCCGCGATCCTGATGGCAACCTGCTGGAATTCATTATTTATTGAGAACTCTATTGAGATCATCATCACGCGCCGCAGACCTGATCGCTTCGCTCGGCCTCGTTCCGCATCCGGAAGGCGGCTACTTCCGGCAGCTGTATCGCTCGGCCCTGCAGGTTCAGCCTCTTGATGACCGTTCGACTCGCGCGGCCTTGACGACGATCTATTTCCTCCTGCCGGAGGCGGAAGTCAGCCGGTGGCACCGGGTCGCGTCCGACGAAGTGTGGCATCACTACGAAGGCGACGAGCTCGAGCTCTTCACCGCGGATTCAGACTTCGAGCGAGTGGATCGTCATACGCTGGGACGCGTGGGCGCCGCGGCGCCGGTCCATGTCGTGCGAGCGGGGGAGTGGCAAGCCGCGCGCTCGACGGGCACGTACACCCTTGTGGGCTGCACGGTCGGACCCGGGTTCGAATTCACGGATTTCCTGTTGCTGCGCGACGCGCCGGCCGCGGCGAATGCCGCGCGGCTTCGGCATCCGGACGTGTCGCGTTTCATTTGAGTCGAGAGGCGGGCGATGGATTTTCGATTCGATGCTGCATTACCGGTTCTGCGGCGAACACCGGGTGTTCTCGGCGCGTTGCTGGTCGATCTTCCCGATGCGTGGTCGCGCGCCACCGAAGGCCCCGGCACCTGGAGCCCGTTCGACGTCGTCGGCCACTTGATTCATGGCGAGCGGACGAACTGGGTGCCGCGGGTCGAGCACATGCTTCGGCACGGCGACAGCCGTGCCGTTCCCGCCATTCGACCGCGACGCGATGTTCGAGGCGTCCCGGGGACGCTCGATCGCAGAGCTTCTCGATACGTTCGACCGCGAGAGGGCGAAGAGCCTCGCCCGGCTCGACGAGCTGAAGCTGACTGACGCGGACCTGCTCCGCCATGGCCGGCATCCGGAATTCGGCATCGTGACCATGGGCCAGCATCTGGCGACGTGGGTCGCGCACGATCTCGGGCACATCCGCCAGGTCGTTCGTGTCATGGCGCGGCAGTACACGGACGCGGTTGGCCCGTGGCGCGCCTATCTGTCCATTCTTCCCGCGTGCCTGACTCATTACGATGAACGCATGATTCGAAAGCTGGCGTCCGGCAAGTACCGCCTCTATTCGCGCAAACGGAATCCAAAGACCGGCAAGCGCCGGAATCTTGGGACGTTCTCGACGCGCGCCGCCGCGGAGCGTCACGAACGGGCGGTGCAGTTCTTCAAACGGCGATAGCGATGTCGCTACGGCTGTGCTGCGGCTCTTTTATTCGACCGCCCGGTTTGCGGCGACATTCATGTACTCTGTGCCCGGACCGCCGGGATTGAGGAACGCGATATGCCAAACGCCATGTCGAGCGAGGAGTTACTGCGGCTGATCCGTCAGAAGCGTGCCCAGCTGGACTCGTTCCTCTCCGTCGCACGCCCGCGCCAGCGCCGCCTGCTCAACACCACGATCATCGGCGGCAGCGCCGCGGCATTCCTCACGGCCGGGCCCGCGGTCGGGGGACCCAGCTTTACCGCCTGGCTCACCGGCATGCTCGGCCTGACCTCGCCGTCCTGGCGGGTCCTGTGCGGTGCGGCGTCGCTCTGTTCCATCCTCGCCACCGTCGCCACCCAGCTGCTCAAGTCGCACCATGTCGAGGAAAACGTCACCCGCGCCCAGGGATGCCGCGCGAAGCTCGAGGTGCTGGACGCCGGGCTGTCGCTCGGACAACTCGATCCGCAGCAGGCGACCGGCGAGTACCTGAAATGCGTCGAGGATGCCGCGTTCCTCGAAGGCGCCTGATGCCGTCCGCATGACTCATCCGCGCCGGCGCCGTCCTCGTGGCTGCTCGCGATCCAGTTCTTTGCCGCGCAGATCGTCGTCGCGTCGCAGTGGGCGGCGCCGTTCAGCCTGAAGACGCGCTACATCAGCGATCTCGGCAACACCGCGTGCGGGCCGTATCCGAACGCCTCCTCGGTCGTGGTCTGCTCGCCGTGGCATGCGGTCATGAACGCCTCGTTCGTGCTCGTCGGGATCACGATGGCCGCCGGAGCCGTTCTGGCGCGCGGCGCATTCACGAGCGGCATGCGGCGCGCAGCTGGCCGTCACGTTATTCGTTGCCGCGGGCATTGGCGTGATGATGGTCGGCATCTATCCCGAGAACGAGAACATCACGCTGCATTCGATCGGCGCCGGCGTCAACTTCCTCGGCGCCAACGCCGCGCTGATCCTGTTCGGCGCGACGATTCCGCGAGTGCCGCCGCGCCCGGTGTTCAGGTCGCTCAGCATCGGATTCGGCCTCGTCGGCCTCGTGTCCACGGTCCTGTTCATAGCCCGCCGCGATCTCGGTCTTGGCGCCGGTGGAATCGAGCGGTGCGCGGCGTATACGACGACGATCTGGCAAATCGTCGCCGGCCTGGTACTGTTGCAGCGAAAGCCGGCGGATTGAGCGATGCCGCGCATCACACGCGTCCTCGAGACCGCCCTGTATGTCGATGATCTCGACGTCAACGTCGCGTTCTATCGCGACGTCATGGGCTTCGGCGTGCTCGACGCCGGCGCCCGCCTGGTGGCGATGGACGCGGGCGGCGGGACTGTCCTCCTGCTGTTCAAGCGCGGCGCCACGACGATCGGCGTCAATACGCCTGGCGGCTGGATTCCACCTCACGACGGCCAGGGGCCGGTGCACCTCGCGTTTGCCGTCACGGCTGAGAGCCTTGCCGAGTGGGAGGCGCATCTTCGCCTTCACGGGATCGAGATCGAGAGCCATGTGCAGTGGCCGCATGGCGGGCGAAGCGTCTACTTCCGCGATCCGGCCGGCCACTCGCTCGAGCTCGCGACGCCCGGCACATGGGCGACCTACTGAGGGTGAGATGGCCGCCGACTTCAATCTCTACGATGGCCACTACGGGCAGTTGAGCGCCGATCCGCAGCAGGCGGTGCGGCGGGACACCTACGACGAGGATCTCGGCCAGGCCAGCTGGATCACGCTCGCGGAAGCGCGCGAGTGGTTTCGGCTTCTCGAGCTGGATTCAGGAACAACCGCGCTCGAAATCGCCTGCGGATCGGGAGGCGTCACCTGCCGGATGGCCGCGGAGACCGGCGCCGCGTGTGTGGGCGTGGACATCAACGCACATGGCATCGAGGCGGCGACGGCGACCGCCCGCAAACAAGGCCTGTCGTCGAGGGTCGCATTCCAGGTCGTGGATGCCGCCCGGCCGCTGCCATTTCCTGAAGGAGTCCTTCGACGCGGTCTTCTGCAACGATGCGATCAATCACCTTCCGGATCGATCCGCGGTCCTGCGCGACTGGCACCGTGTGCTGCGGCCCGGCGGGCGCCTCCTCTTCACCGACCCAATCGTCGTCACCGGCCAGCTGACCAACGAGGAAATTCGCGTGCGCAGTTCGATCGGCTTCTTTCTGTTCACGCCGCTCGGGCACAACGAGCGGCTGCTCGCTGATGGCGGATTCGTCGTCGAGGCCGTGCGCGACGTGACGGCTGCGGTCGCGTCCGTCTCGGAGAAGTGGCGGACCGCTCGTGAAATAGCGGCGCCCGGCGCTTCTGCAACTCGAAGGCGAGGATGCGTTCGAGGGTCTCCAGCGATTTCTCGAGGTCGTCCACCTGCTGGCGAGCGAGCGCCGATTGTCGCGATACATGTATCTGGCTTCGAGGCGTGGCGCCTGACCTTCCGCCGCACATAAGATGAAGGACATGCTGACGCCGGACGACTTCAACAAGCGTGGTGCGAATTTTCTGCCCGGACACCTGGGCGTCGTGGTCACGGAGGTCGGCGCCGGCCGCGTCTGCGCGGAACTCGAGATCAAGCCGTTTCTCATCGCGCCGAATGGCTACCTGCACGCCGGCAGCGTCGTCACACTGGCGGACACCACGGCGGGATACGGCTGCATCGCGAACCTGCCGCCGAACGCGACCGGTTTTACCACCATCGAGCTCAAGTCCAACCATCTCGGCACGGCGCGCGACGGGGTCGTCGAGTGCGTCGCGACGCCCATGCATCTTGGCGCGACCACGCACGTGTGGGATGCCGTCGTGAAGCGCCGCGATTCGAACAAGATCCTCGCGCTGTTTCGATGCACGCAGTTGATCCTGTATTCAAGAAAAGAACAGGCGTAGGCGACCAGCGGGACGGGCGTGTCAGGCGCGATTCGGATCCGGCGGCTGCAATCGATCGACGAGCGCGACATCCAGGGCTTGAGCGACGTGCTCATTGACTGCGTGGAAGGCGGCGCGTCCGTCAGCTTCATGCTGCCGATGACCCGCGGCAAGGCGGAGGTGTTCTGGCGCGGCGCACTGGAAAGCGTCGTGCGCGGCGAGCGCCTGCTCCTGGTCGCGGAAGACACCGCCGCCATTCTGGGCACCGTGCAGGTCATCCTGAAGCAGCCCGAGAATCAGCCGCACCGCGGCGATCTCGCCAAGATGCTCGTCCGGCGCACAGGCGCGCCGGCGTGGCGTGGGGGCCGCGCTCCTCGAGGCTGCCGAAGCAATGCGCCCTTGACGCGGGCAAGACGCTGCTCGTGCTGGATACGGCGAGCGGCGACGCGGAGCGCCTGTATTCGCGGAACGGCTGGCAACGCGTCGGCGAGATTCCCGATTACGCGCTGATGCCGGACGGCGCGTTCTGTGCGACGACGATCTTTTTCAAGTTCCTTGGCCGCTGACGATCTGACCTAGAATCGGGCGTCGGTTGGGAGCGGCGCGGCGCGTGGAAGAGGACCTGAGATTCCGGCAGATTCGCGCGGGGGAAGGACCGCAGCTCAGGGCGATCCGCCTGCGCGCGCTCGCCGAAGCGCCCGATGCGTTCGGCCAGACGCTCGCGCAGGCAGCGTCGCTCGGTGCTGACGAGTACGACGCGCGGGCACGAGATCGCGGCTGAAGGGCAGGAGCGCACATTTTTCGTGGCGGAAACCAGCGGCGACGAGTGGGTCGGCATGGTCGCGGGGCACGACCAGGGTACGCGCGTGGCGCTGCTCTCCATGTGGGTCGCGCCGTCGCACCGCCGGTTCGGCGTGGGGCGGCGCCTCGTGCGGACGCTGCTGGAATGGGCGGAGCCTAAATCCGCTCGAGAGGTGTACCTGTTCGTGACCGACGGGAACGATCCGGCGCGCGCGCTCTACGCGTCGATGGGGTTTGCGCCATCGGGGAAAGTCGATGCGCATCCGTGGAAGCCGATGACGAACGAGGTCGAAATGGTTCGCGCGCTGCGCCCGTCGCGATAATCATGCGAGGTCAAACGCCATGACCGTTCAAGAACGCCAGGTTCCGCGCGGCGGTCGCGTGACGCTGGGATCACGCCTTGCCGCGTGCGCACTCGGCGTAACCGCGTGCGCCGGCCTCCTCGCGGCCGTCACCTCCGCGCAGGCAGTCGTCAATCCGCACGCCGGCGAGAAGATCGGGAACGTCCAGCAGGTCTACGACGGCACCCTGATGCCGGACATTCAGGTCAACACGTTCCGGAATATCGATCGACTGTTTCCGACGCGGACCGTGCGCCACGGCACGCATGTCTATCCGCTGCCCGCCAGCGACAAGCCGCTCAAGAACGTCCAGTTCAAGTCGGGAAACAAAACCTACGATCTCTACGACTACGTCTCGCTGAACAGGGTCAGCGGGCTGCTGGTCCTCAAGGACGGCAAGATCGCCTTCGAGACGTATCAGCTGGGCAACCACGACACCACCCGCTGGATGTCGATGTCGGTCGTGAAGTCGATCACCGGCACGCTCATCGGCGCGGCGATCAAGGATGGCTACATCCACAGCATCGACGATCCGCTGACGCGATACGTCGCGGAGCTGTCGGGCAGCGCCTACGAAGGCGTCAGCGTTCGCAATCTTCTGCAGATGGCCTCGGGCGTGAAGTGGGACGAAACCTACACCGATCCCAAATCGGATCGCCGCCACATGCTGGAGATCCAGCAGGCCCAGCGGCCGGGCGGCGTCCTCGAACTGATGACCGGGCTGCCGCGCGCGGCTGCTCCCGGCACGCGCTTCAACTACAGCACCGGTGAAACGCAGGTGGCGGCGGCGCTCCTGCACGAGGCCGTGCACAAGCCGCTGGCGGAGTACCTCTCCGATCGAATCTGGAGCCGGTTCGGCATGGAGTCCGACGCCACCTGGTGGCTCGAGTCGGCCAACGGCGTCGAAGTGGGCGGCAGCGGGTTGTCGGCCACGCTCCGCGACTACGGCCGCTTCGGAATGTTCCTGCTGGGCGGCGGCAAGGCCGGCGGCGTGCAGATCGTGCCCGAAGACTGGGTGAAGGATGCCGGCAGCCCGAAGATCGTCGACGGCAAGCCGGTCGACTACGGCTACCTGCTCTGGCCCATTCCCGACAGCCGCGGCACGATCAACGAGGGCGCCTTCGAAGCCCGCGGCATTTTCGGTCAGCACGTCTACGTCAATCCGGCCGAGCACGTCGTCATCGTCGTCTGGAGCGCGCTGCCCAAACCGGGCGGCACCGCGCCGATCCGCGACAACGACTTTTTTGCCGCCGCGTCCCAGGCCGTGCGTTAATGAGCGAACATGCGTGAAATGAGATCGCGCGCCGCCGACCTGAACCGGATCGACCAGGCCGCCGCGCCGGCCGCCGTGGCGCCGCACGACGTGACGCGCCGGCTCAAGGCCATCTTCGTCGGTTCGATCGGCAACCTGGTCGAGTGGTACGACTTCTACGCGTACTCAGCCTTCGCGCTGTATTTCGCCAGCGCCTTCTTCCCGGGCACGGACCCGGTCGTCCAGCAGCTGAACGCGGCGATCCTGTTCGCGTTCGGCTTCATCGTGCGCCCGATCGGCGGCTGGTTGTTCGGCCACCTCGCCGATCACTACGGCCGGAGACGGGCGCTCATGCTCTCCGTGCTGCTCATGTGCTTCGGATCGCTGCTGATTGCGGTGACGCCGACCTACGCCACCATCGGCATCATGGCGCCGGTCATGCTGGGATTCGCGCGCATGGTGCAGGGGCTCAGTCTCGGCGGGGAATATGGGACGAGCGCCACGTATCTGACCGAAGTCGCGCACGAGGATCACCGCGGCTTCTATTCGAGCTTCCAGTACGTCACGCTCATCGGCGGCCAGTTGTGCGCGCTGCTCGTCCTGCTGGTGCTGCAGCAGGGATTCCTGACCGCCGCGCAGTTGAAAGCCTGGGGCTGGCGCATCCCGTTCGTCATCGGCGCGCTCCTCGCGCTCGTGGCCCTGCTGATGCGGCGCAATCTGCACGAGACCGCCGATTTCGAATCGTCGAAACACGTCGCGCGCGGCGAGAGCTCCCTGCGCGCGCTGCTGAAATATCCCCGGGAAGTGCTGGTCGTGGTCGGCCTGACGATGGGCGGGACGACGGCGTTCTACACGTATACGACCTACATGCAGAAGTTCCTGAAGCTGTCGGTCGGGCTCACCGACAACGAAACGACCATGGTCACGGCCGGGTCGCTGATCTTCGCGCTGATCCTGCAGCCGCTCTACGGCTGGATTTCGGACACGATCGGCCGGAAACCGCTGCTGATCTGGTTTGGCGTGATGGGAACCATCTGCACGATCCCGCTGCTCGACGGCCTGCAGTCGGCGCGCAGCGCGTTCGTCGCGTTTCTGATCATCGCCGCCGCCTGGATCATCGTGGCCGGCTACACGTCGATCAATGCCGTCGTGAAGGCCGAGCTCTTTCCCACGAGAGTGCGCGCGACCGGCGTGGGGCTGCCGTATGCCGTGACCGTATCGATCTTCGGCGGCACCGCCGAGTCGATCGCGCTGTGGTTCAAGTCGATCGGCCACGAGCGATGGTTCTACTACTATCTGACCGCCGTGATCGCCGTCTCGCTCGTCGTCTACGTGTCCATGCGTGACACCCGTCGCGACTCCGCGATGGGCCGTCACGAGTAAGCCGGCCGCATCTCGTCCGGCAGCAGTCCAGGCCGCATGCCGATCCTCTCGACACCCCGTCTGACGCTCCACCCGCTCACGCAGGAGGACGCCGGCGACATCTTCGAAGTCCGCGGCGATCCCGAAGCCATGGCGTTCTGGGACTGGCCGAACGACGAGAGCCTGGCCGCGACCGCGGCGATCGTCGATCAGCTGGTCGGCGAAGCCGCCGCCGGCAACGCGTTGTATTGGGTGGTTCGCCAGTGCCAGGACGGCCGCTTCGTCGGCTTGTGCGATTTGAGCGAGCTGCGCGGTCCGCAGGCGGACATCGGGTTCATGTTCGTGCGCCGGTTCTGGGGCCTTGGCTTCGCGCAGGAAGCGGTGCTGTGCATCCTGGCGCAGGCGAGGGCGCTCGGGTTGCGCTCGGTGCATGCGCGCATTCACCGCGACAACGATCGGTCGGCGCGCCTGCTGACTGCGCGCCGGCTTCCACGAAATCGATCTTCTGCCGCGCGTCGAGATTCGTCCCGGTGTGTTCCGCGACTGCCGACTGTTTGCGATCGACTTGATCGAGCCGTCACGGGAGCGCTGATCGGTGATCGAGATCGTCGCGTCCGACCCGTCGTGGCCCGCCGCGTTCGAGGCCGAAGCGGCGCGTATTCGCACCGCGCTTGGGGCGATGGCGTTGCGGATCGATCACCATGGATCGACGGCCGTCCCCGGCCTGCGCGCCAAGCCGGTCATCGACATCCAGGTCTCCGTCGCGGCGTTGCAGCCGATGGCGGCGTATCTGGAACCTCTCACGGCCATTGGTTATACACACCTGCCGCATGAGGACGATGCGGTGTGTCCGTTTTTTCACCGCCCGGAACGCTGGCCCCACAGTCATCACATCCATGTCGTCGAGCACGGCGGGCTTGAAGAACGGCGTACGCTCGCGTTTCGCGACTATCTCCGTGATCATCGAGACGCGGCGCACGACTACGAACAGTTGAAGCAGGCGCTGGCGGCACGGCTGGGTGGGGATACAGCCGTCGCGCGAGAGGCGTACGCGCAGGGTAAGTCGCAGTTCATCGACGAGATCGTGGCGCGGGCGTTGAGCAGCGGTTATCCGCATTAATATTGGCCATGAACGCGGGATGCTGCTCCGAACGTCGAGCAGGCCGTTCCCTGATCTTCACCCAACACCAAGGACGACGATGATCGCCAGGCCCGTCTGCTCGTTCGTATTCACCGCCGCGTTATTGCTCGTGGTTCCGGCCGGACATCCTGTCTCGGCCGCACAGGCGGTGGCCGCCGCGCCGTCCGGAACGCCCATCACGCTGGAGGTGGACGCCTCCGATGCGCCCATGAAGATCCTCCATGCCACGGCTGTCGATGCCGGCCAGGCCGGGCGCGGCGACGCTGTTTTATCCCAAGTGGATCCCCGGCGAGCACATGCCATCCGGACCGATTGCCAACCTGACCGGCCTGCACATCCTCGTGGACGGCAGGGAGATTGACTGGCGCCGCGACCTCACCGACATGAACGCGTTTCACGTGACGGTTCCCGCCGGCGCGAAGACGCTCACCGCGTCCTACGACTACGTCGTGCCGATCAACGGCGGCGCATTCGGCGCGACCTCGTCCACCAATGCGAAGTGCGCGGTCATCAACTGGTATGCCGTCGCGCTCTATCCGATGGGCGAAAGCCCGGACGCGATCACCGTCACCGCGTCTCTCAAGGCGCCGCGCGGCTGGAAACACGGCGGCTCGCTCGACGTCGCGAGCACCGACGGCGACACCATCCACTACGCGCCGACGTCGCTCACGATGCTGAACGATCACCCGGTGCTGCTCGGCGAGCATTTCCGCAGCATCGTGCTCTGGCCGGCCGCCTCGCCGATGGGCGAGCACGTCATCGACGTCGTGGCCGACAGCGACTGGGCGCTGCAGTTTCCGGAAGCACGCATCGAGGCCTACAAGCGCATCGTCGCCGAGGAGCGCGCGGTCTTCGGCGGCGTGGGCCACTACCGGAAGTACCACTGGCTCCTGACGCTCAGCGATAACCTCGGATCGTTCGGCGTCGAGCACCACGAATGCGTGACGACCGGGTCGCCGAGAACACGTTCGTGGACGACGATTCGGCGAAGCGGAGCAGTCTGCTCCTGCCGCACGAGTTCTTTCACTCGTGGAACGGCAAGGCGCGGCGCCCGTCCGGCCTGGTGAACGGCGGCTACGAGCAGCCGATGAAGGACGACTTGCTCTGGGTCTATGAAGGGCTGACGAACTACTACGGCGAGCTGCTCGGCGCCCGCGCCGGGCTGATCTCGCCGGCGGAATGGTTCGACGAGATTGCGGCGGATGCGATGGCGGTCAGCCATCCGAGCCGCACGTGGCGGCCGCTTCAGGACTCGGCCGACGCGGCGCCGTTCCTCTACACGGCCGGCGGCGGTTGGGCCGGCTGGCGGCGGCAGTCGTGGGGCGGGCTGCCCGCGTTCTATTCGGAAGGCACGCTGATCTGGCTCGACGCGGACGTCACGATCCGCCGCCTGACCAACGGGCGGAAGACGCTCGACGACTTCTGCGCGTTGTTCCACGGTCAGAACGATAACGGCAAAGTCTGGATGAAGCCGTTCGATGCCGACGAAGTGTATCGGACGCTCAATACCGTCGCCGCGTACGACTGGCGCGGCTTCTTCGAAAAGCGGCTGCAGTCGAAGAGCGCCGACCTGCCGCTTGGCGGCGTGGAGAACGGCGGGTTCAAGCTCACCTACACCGACGCCCCGAACATGTTCACCGATCCGTGGTCGCTCGACGGCAGCGTGAATGCGCTCGGCTCGCTCGGCATTCACGTTACCGCTGACGGCCTGGTCGACGATGGCTGGCCGGGGGCGCCGGCGTTTGCGGCGGGGATCGCGAACGGCATGAAAATCATCGCGGTCAACGGCCGCCGCTTTTCCGCCGACGAACTCCGGCGGGCCATCGCCGGCTCGAACAAGCCGGGCGCCCGGCTGGAGTTCATCGTGGAAAATGCCAGCTACTTCAAGGTGGTGACCGTCGCCTATCAAGGAGGCATGCGCTACCCGCATCTCGAGCGGGTGACGGGCGCCACCGATCTTCTGACCACGATCGCCACCCGCCGGGTGGCGCAGTAACCGACTGACGTGAGCCGGTATCATGCTTCCATGAATCCCAGCGGCGCGTCGCGACCTGTTCTTCGCATGACATATATCGGCGGCCCGACGGCGCTGCTCGAAATCGGCGGGCTGCGTCTCCTGACCGATCCGACCTTCGACGCGGCGGGCGCCGAATTTCGCGCCGGCGCCTACGCGCTGAACAAGGTTGAAGGGCCGGCGGTGAGCGTGGATGCGATCGGCGAAATCGACGCGGTTCTTCTCAGCCACGATCATCATTTCGACAACCTTGACGGCGCCGGACGCGCGCTCCTTGCTCGGACCGGGCGCGTGCTGACAACGGTCGCCGGCGCCGAACGGCTCGGCGGCAACGCCGAAGGTCTCGCGCCATGGCAGTCGACGACCCTGCCCCTCGAAGACGGGCGGACGTTATCGATTACGGCAACGCCGGCGCGGCATGGCCCCGCTCACGCCGATCGCGGACCGGTGGTCGGCTTCGTGCTGGAGATCGCTGGCGCGGGACCAGAGGCGATCTACGTGTCGGGCGACACCGTGTGGTACGAGGGCGTAGCCGAAGTCGCACGCCGGTTCCCGGTCAAAGTGGCGGTTCTCTTCATGGGCGCCGCGCAGGTTGATGCCGTCGGGCCCTGGCATCTCACCTTCACCGCGGAAGAAGCGGTCCAAGCTGCGCGCGCATTCGCCGGCGCCGCGATCGTGCCGCTGCACTTCGAGGGTTGGCGGCATTTCCGGGAGCATCGGCAGGATATCGACCGCGCTTTTCGCGAGGCGGGCCTTGGCGACCGCGTGTCGTGGCTCCCCGCGCGGGCAGCCGCGCGAGTTCGTATGGTGAGGATGGAGCCCGATAAGCAATGCCGACGCACATCGGTCTGCTGCGCGCAGTCAATCTGCCTCGCACAATAAGATCGCGATGCCGGAGTTATGCCGGGTCCTCGCGAAAGTCGGAATGCAGGACGCCAGGTCGCTGCTGCAGAGCGGCAACGTCGTGTTTCGCAGCGGCATCACCTCGACGGCGAAGCTCGAACAGATGCTTGCCGAAGGGACGAAAAAGCATCTCGGCGTGGACACCGACTTCTTCGTGCGGACCGCCAAAGAACTGAACGCCGCGATTGCCGCCAACCCGTTTCCAGCAGAAGCGAAGAGCGATCCGGGCCATCTCGTCCTGCTGTTTCTGAAGGACACGCCGGCATCGCGTCGGCCGTCACGACGCTGCAGGGTGCCATCGCCGGACGGGAGACCCTCGAGGTCAAGGGACCGCACGCGTATGTCGTTCTATCGGGACGGGATCGGAAACTCCAAGCTCACCAACGTCATGATCGAAAAGAAACTGGGCACGCGCAGCACTGGCCGGAACTGGAACACGGTGCTCAAACTGGCGGCGCTGGCCGAGACGCTGTGACGCGTATGGCGACTGCGGAGCGCACGCCTTTCCTGGCTTTCGCGCAGGCGATTGCGCGAGCCGACGCCAAGCGTGTCGCGGCCATGCTGTCGTCCCAGCCGGAACTGGCGATCGTGCCGACCGACGAAGGCGCATCGCGCGCAGGCTGCGCCGGACTACTTCCTCGAGGAGATCGCGCACTACATTTATGCCGGCGACACCGCGTTGCACGTCGCCGCAGCGGCGTTTCAAGCCGGCATCGCCCGACAGCTGCTCCGGCGCGGCGCGGACGTGCGCGCCAGGAACCGGCGCGGCGCCGAACCGCTTCACTATGCCGCCGACACGAACCACTGGAACCCGGCGGCGCAGGCGCGCACCATCGCCTGCCTGATCGCGGCCGGCGCCGATCCCAATGCCGTCGATCGAGACGGCGTCGCGCCGCTCCATCGCGCGGTGCGGACGCGCTCGGCAGCCGCGGTTCGCGCGCTGCTCGACGGCGGCGCCAATCCGGCGCAGCGAAACAAGTCCGGTTCGATGCCGGTCGACCTGGCGCGTCGCACCACCGGGCGCGGCGGAAGCGGATCCACACGCGCGCGCGAGCAGCAGGCGAGAATTCTGGAGTTGCTCGGCGCGCACTGACCTTGCGATGACCTCTGACGATCGGCCGTTGTCGATGAATCTCGTGTGGCCGGCACGCGAATATCTCGCCAGTTATGTGGCGGCGCTCGAGCGTGGCTGGTCGGCGGACACCGAACGCGGACCGGTCGCGGCCCGCGACGAACTCGGGCGCATCGCCAGCGATGCCGACGGCTTCCTGGCCAGCCTCGTCGATCGCGAGGCCAGGGGCACGCCGATTTCACTGCCCGATGGCGCCACCGTCCCGCGGCTGCCGGGTTATGCGCTCTGGATGTGGGACGGCGAATTCTGCGGCAGCATCGGCCTGCGCTGGCAGCCGGGGACCGAAGCGCTGCCACCGCATTGCCTCGGTCACATCGGCTACACCGTGGTGCCGTGGAAGCGCGGACGCGGTTATGCGACGCAGGCGCTGCGTGAGCTGCTGCCGCAGGCCAAACGCGAAGGGCTTCGCTACGTCGAGATTACGACGACGCCGGCCAACGTGGCGTCGCAGCGCGTCATCGAGGCCAACGGCGGCGTCTTCATCGAAGAGTTCGAGAAGCTTCCCGCGTACGGATCGGCTCTCGGACTGCGTTATCACATCGATCTGACACACTTGTGATGATGTCGAAACCTTCGCGCCATTTCATTCCCGACGGCTGGCCCACGGTCGTGCCGCGCCTCGTGGCGGACGATGCGGCGGGGTTGGTCGCGTTCGTGCGACGGGTCTTCGGTGCCCGAGGCCGGTACCAGGCCGAGCGGCCATCGGAGATGCGGATCGGCGAGTCAGTGATCCTGATCACGCAGTCGGGCGAACGGAAGCCGGTGCGCGCGTTTCTCTATGTCTACGTGGCGAACACCGATGCAGCGTACCGGCGCGCGCTCGCGGCCCACGCCCAATCGATCGAGGAACCGTTCGATCTGCCGTACGGCGACCGCCGCTGCATGGTGAAGGACCCGTGGGGCAATACCTGGCAGATTGCCACGCACCTGCGAGGCCCCGCCAGAAGACAGGCCGGTCCCGGGCGGCGCCGGCCGGCATGAGGCCGCGGCGCCTTGCTGCGCGGCGACGCGCGTAGTAACGTCTCCGCTCATGAATCGCCGCGCATTTCTCACTGGAAGCGCCGTCGGTGCGGTCGGCTTGTTGTACGGGACGAGAGCGGCGGCGAGGCCGTTCGCGCAGGACGAAGTTCCTTACGGCGAGAGCCGGCTCGGCATTTCGGACAATTTTCGCGACGGCTCGCTCTACGTGCCGAAGTCGTACCGGCCCGGCGTGCCGATGCCGCTCGTGATGATGCTGCACGGCTACAGCGGCGCCTCGCAATCGGTCCGCTACACGTTTCCGCTCGCCGAGGAATTCGGCGTCATCGTCATCGCGCCGGAATCGCGCGACCTGACGTGGGGACAGTCGGCGCCGGGCTTCGATCCCGACGTCAAGTATCTCGGCGCGGCGTATCGTCACGTGGATGACATGCTCGACATCGACAAGACGCACGTCGCGTTGGCGGGCCAGTCGGACGGCGCGGGCTATGCGCTCGCGATGGGGCTGGCGTACGGCGACACGTTCAACCACCTCATGATCTTTTCCGGCGGCCTGCTCCAGCCGTTCAGGAGACAGGGCCACCCGCGAATCTTCCTGGCTCATGGGATCAACGACACGCAGATGCCGATCGATCGGACCGCCCGCCTCTTCGTACCGCAGCTGAAGTCGGAAGGGTACGACGTCACCTATCGCGAGTACCAGGGCGGCCATGGGACTCCGGTCCCGGTCATTCGGGAAGGTTTCCAGTGGTTCGTCGCGAAGGACACACCGGCCCGCTAACCGGACTCGACACCGCACCGCTCTTTCCGCCGCTGCACGCTGAGCTGATCGCGCTGCTCCGTGGTTTGAGCGACGCCGACTGGGCGCGGCCGACGCTCGCGCGGTCGTGGCGCGTGCGCGACATTGCCGGTCATCTCCTCGATGGCGATCTGCGCAAGCTGTCGTTCGCCCGGGACCGCCATGCCGTACCGGCGGTCTCGCTGCCTCTCGAGCCCTCGTTCGCCGACATCGTCCAATTGATCGACGGGCTCAACGCCAGCGGTGTGGCCTACGCGGCGCGGCTCAGCCCGCGCCTGCTGACGGATTTGCTCGAGGTCACCGGACGCTGGGTCTCTGATTTCGTCGCGGCCCTGCCGCCCGAGGCCGACGCGCATTTCCCCGTGGCCTGGGCCGACGAGGAACGATCGACCAACCGGATGGACATCGGCCGCGAATACACGGAGAGTTGGCATCATCAGATGCAGATTCGCGACGCGGTCGGCGCGCCGGGTCTCCTGGAGCGCCAGTGGCTCGAGCCGCTGCTGGAATTGTCAGTCCACGCGTTTCGCCGCTCGTATAAGCACGTCGCGGCGCCCGACGGGACGGTCGTGCACTTCGAGGTCGACGGTGAGAGCGACTACGTGTGGTCAGTCGACCCGTCGCGATTCGGCGTGGTCGGTGACGCGCGGCCGTCTGCCGCACGGCCGCCGCGGGGCTGCGAACTGACGCGGACACGGCGTGGAAACTGCTGTACAACGCCCTCCCGCGCGATGCGATGCGAGAGCCGCGTCACCGTCACCGGTGAGACGCGCCTCGTCGAACCGATGCTGGCGGCCCGATCGGTGATGGTATGAACAACCGCAACTTCTGACCGCGAGGACGACACATGCATCTGGAACGTTACCGTGCCCTGTTTACCGCAGCGTTGATGACCGCGGCCGCGAGCGTCTCGTTCGCGCAGGCGCCGGTGCCTGACCCGCTCGTCAAGGAAAACGCCACGACGAAGCTGGCGCCGCATACCTATGCGATTTCCGACGGCAACGTGCCGCTCGTCCCCAACGTCGGCATCATCGTCGGCACGCGTGCCGCGCTCGTGATCGATCCGGGGCTGGGAAAGCGCAATGGCGAGGCGGTGATACGCGAGTTGCGCAAGCTGACGCCTGCCACCGAAATATACGTGACCGCCACGCATTTTCACGCGGAGCACACGACCGGATACGCCGCGTTCTCCGCGCCGGCGAAATTCATCAGCTCGTCGATTCAGGAGGCCGAATTCGCGGAAGGCGGCGCGCAGCAGATTCAGCTCTTCTCCGGCCGTTCGCCGATGACGGCGGAGCTCCTGAAAGGAGCGGCCGCTCCGAAAGTCGATATTCGTTTCGATCGTGACTACCAATTGGATCTGGGCGGCGTCCGCGTCCGTTTCATCGTCGTCGGGCCGACGCATACGAAAGGGGACACGGCGATTTTCGTCGAGGGCGACAACGTGCTGTTCGCCGGCGACGTGGTGATGAACAACTCCTTCCTCGCCGCGACGGCGACGTCGAGCATGAAAGCGTGGCTGACCGCGTTCGACACGCTCGAGAAGCTTCGCGCCACGGTCATCGTGCCGTCGCACGGACCGATCGGCGACGCGTCGCTGATCCCGCTGAATCGATCGGTGATGCTGGGCATTCAGACCCGGACGCGCGAGCTCAAGAAGATGGGGCAGTCGGCGGACGACGCGGCCGCGACCGTTCAGAAGGAATTTCAGGCGAAGTATCCGAACTGGCCGCGCGCGAACGGGATCACCGCCGCGGCGCGTTCCGCCTACACGGAAGCGCCTTAGTGCGGGAGCCATCGCGTGCAATCATCGAAAACGTTCCGGACCACGCTCATTAGAAACGGATCGATGTGCGGGATCCCGCTGCCGTTCGATCCGCAGGCCGTTTTCGGCAAGGTGCGCGTTCCGGTCAAGGTCACGCTCAACGGCTACACCTTCCAGAGCACCATTGCGTCGATGGGCGGTCCGCCGTTTATCCCCCTCCGTAAGAGCAATCGCGAAGCCGCCGGACTGGAAGGTACCGAGACGATCGAGGTACGTCTCGACGTGGACACGTCGAAGCGGGAGGTCAAGCCGCCCGCGGACCTCGTGAAGGCGCTCAAGGCCGTGCCGTCGGCATACGAGCGCTGGCAGCAGCTCGCCTACACGCATCAGCGCGAGCACGTCGAAGCGATCGAGGGCGCGAAGAAGCAAGAAACACGCGAACGACGCATCGAAAACGCGGTCCGCATGGTGCGAGCGACCAAACTGAAGAAGACCGCCGCGCGTGTTCACCCTTGATGACGTCGTCCCGTGGGGGCGATCGTTCGACGAGTACCGGCGGATGTTCGCGCTGTCGGAAAGCGACCTGCAGGGCCGTATTCTCGGCTGCGGCGACGGTCCGGCCGGCTTCAACGCTGAAGCCACTGCGCGCGGCCTGACCGTCGTTTCGTGCGATCCGATCTACCGCTGGGACGCGGCCGACATTCGCGCGCGAATCGCCGCGACGTCGCCGACCGTGCTCGCCGAGACGCGAAAGAATGCGGACGAGTTCGTCTGGACGGACATTCGATCGGTGGACGAGCTCGGCGAGATCCGCATGGCGGCGATGGAGCGATTTCTGGACGACTACCCGGCGGGCAGGGCGGCGGGCCGCTACGTCGAGGCCGCGCTGCCGGATCTGCCGTTTGCAGACGCGCACTTCGATCTCGCGCTGTGCTCGCATTTCCTTTTTCTCTACACCGCGCAGCGCGACCGCACGTTTCACGAGCGGGCGGTCCTCGAACTGTGCCGCGTCGCCCGCGAGGTTCGGATCTTTCCGCTGCTCGCGCTCGGCGGCCGCCGCTCGGATCATGTGGACGGCGTGAGCGACCGTCCTGCGCGCCGCCGGCCATGACGTGGCCGTGGAGCGCGTGCCGTACGAATTTCAGCGCGGCGGCAACGAGATGCTGCGCATTCGGAGAGGCGGCCGATGATCCGGCGGCCGCTTCTTGAAAACGATCATTCGCGCTGCGCTGGCGCGGCGTTGATGGCACAATCGGAGGCAGAACCCCAGTGATACTCGCGCGCGACGCTCTCACCAAATTGAAAGACGGCAATCTCCGCTTCATCTCGAGCCTCGCCGCCGACGGCCGGCTGCTGCATCAGACGAAGCGCTACGAGCTGACCCAGACGCAGGAGCCGTTCGCGATTGTGCTGGGCTGCTCGGATTCACGCGTCCCGGCCGAGATCGTCTTCGACCAGGGGCTCGGCGAGCTCTTCGTCATCCGCGTGGCCGGCAACATCGTGGCGCCGTCGGGAGTCGGGAGCGTCGAGTTCGCGGCGGAGCGTTTCGGCACGCGCCTGGTCGTGGTCCTTGGCCATTCGCAGTGCGGTGCCGTGACCGCCACGCTCGACGAATTGCAGCGCCCGAGCTCGACGCAGTCGCGCAACATGCGGTCGATCGTGGATCGCCTGCGACCCGCGTTCGAAGGGCTGCTGAACACGGAGCTGCGCCACGACCGTGCGGCGCTGATTCAGGCTGCCGTGCGCGCCAACATCCGCGCGTCCGCGAACCATCTGCGCCACGGCTCCGAGGTGCTCGAAGGGCTGATCAACAGCGCCGGCCTGCTGGTCGTCGGCGCCGAGTACTCGCTCGAAACCGGCGAAGTCGATTTCTTCGACGGCGTCCCGATAGAAATACAATCCACCACAGAGAACGCGGAGCACGCGGAGGTGAGGTCGCACGCCGGCCGAGTGAGCCACCGCTTCGCGGTGGCGTGCGACCCGAGCCCCTTCGAGTCTTCGTGGTTCCTTCTTGGTGGTTCCCTTCTTTGCGGACTCTGCGGTTGATCTCGGATGCGCGCTTTGCGGACTCTGCGGTTGATTGTGGACTCCGCGGTTGATATTCGACACGCGGTCGGATCTATAGTCTCGGGTGGAGGTGCGAGATGGCGCGAAAGATCCTGATGATCGTCGGCGACTTCGTCGAGGACTACGAGGTAATGGTGCCGTTCCAGGCGCTGCGCGCCGTCGGTCACGACGTTGACGCCGTGTGTCCGGGCAAAGCGGCCGGCCAGTCGGTGCGGACCGCCGTGCACGACTTCGAGGGCGACCAGACGTACTCCGAGAAGCCCGGCCATAATTTCGCGCTGAACGCGACGTTCGACGTCGGTCAACGAGCGCGACTACGACGCGCTGGTCATTCCCGGCGGCCGCGCGCCCGAATATCTCCGCCTCAACCCGCGCGTGATCGAGGTCGTGAAGCATTTCGCGCAGGAGCACAAGCCGATCGCCGCCATCTGCCACGGCGCCCAGCTGCTCGCCGCCGCCAACGTGATCCGCGGCAAGCGCATCAGCGCCTATCCGGCCTGTTCACCGGAAGTCGAGCTCGCCGGCGGCAACTACGCGTCGATCAAGGTGGACGCCGCGGTGACCGATGGCAACTTCGTGACCGCCCCGGCGTGGCCGGCGCATCCGGCGTGGATCGCACAATTCCTGGCGCTCCTCGGCACGCGGATCGAGCACGCGCCCGCCGGTTCGGCGCACGCAATGCGATGATCGCGTTCTACGTCATGCTGGCCGGCATCCTGCTGGCCCGCGCCGCGGGATATCTGGGCGTGCCGTCGACTTGGCGACTGGCACGCCGCCACCCGTGTGGGGATGGCCGTCATGTTCATCTTCACCGGCCTGGCGCACTTCACCAGGACGCGCGAGGATCTCGTGCGGATGGTCCCGCCCCAACTGCCGAGCCCGCACCACCTGGTCACGTTGACCGGCATCGCCGAGCTCGCCGGCGCCGTGGGACTGCTGATTCCGTCTACCGCGCGCCTCGCCGCCTACGGCCTCATGGCGCTGCTCGTCGCGTTGTTTCCCGCCAATATCCACGCCGCGCGCAGCGGCCATACGATCGCCGGCCGGCCTCACACCCGCTTCGCCTTACGCCTGCCGCTGCAGATCCTGTGGATCGCGCTCCTGTGGTGGTCGGTCAATCCCGTCATCGCCGTCCTGGCCTGATCGCTCCTTTACTCGGCGCGCCGTAGCCGTTACGATGCGCCGCCTTGTCGTTTGAGACCACGCGCTGGAGTCTGGTGCTCGCGGCCGGGAGCGACAATTCGTCGCAAGCCCGCTCCGCGCTGGCCACCCTCTGCGAGACGTACTGGTATCCCCTATATGCGTACGTCCGGCGTCACGGCGCGAATGCCGACGACGCGCGGGATTTGACGCAGGGATTCATCGCGGCCCTGATCGAACGCCGCGATCTTGCCGGCCTGCGGCAGGACCGCGGCCGGTTTCGCGCGTTTCTGCTCGCATCGCTGCGGCACTTCCTCGCCAACGACGCCACCCGGCGCGGTGCGCAAAAGCGCGGCGGAGGCGCTGCGCTCGTGCCGCTGGTCTTTGACCACCGCCGAGGATCGCTACCGCGGTGAGCCCGTCGAATCGGCGACTCCCGAGACACTCTACGAGCGGCGCTGGGCGCTCACGGTCATCGAGCGCGTCCTGGCCCATCTTCGCGAGGCATGGGCGGAGGCGGGGAAGGCCGGCGAGTTCGACGCGCTCAAGGCGTGTCTCCTCGGCCAGGCGCCTCCAGGCGGCTATGCAGAGATCGCGCGGCGGCTGGACTCGACCGAAGGTGCGGTCAAGGTGTCGGTCCATCGTCTGCGCCGCCGGTTTCAGGCTCAGCTCAAGCGCGACATTGCCGAGACCGTTGCGGACAGCGCCGACGTGGACGACGAGATCCGATACCTGTTGCGGGCGCTCGACGCGTAACTTCGGCGTGCGATTTTGTCTGATCCATTCATGGAAGATGTCACGCGCGTCGCGGGCAGTTGTCCGCGTTGTGGAAAGCCGCTCTCTCCGGATGCCCCGCAGGGGATTCTGTGCCTCCTGCCTGCTGACGGCCGGCACCGAAACGCTGACTGGCGCGAGCGTCGACGAGGCCCCCACGGTGCTGTCCGGGTGGGGCGACGCGGTGGGGAACGCACCCGACGATCAGCGGCTCGAGGACGGCCAGGTGTGGGGACCGTATCGCATCGGCCGTCTGCTCGGCCGCGGCGGAATGGGCGAAGTCTACGAGGCGGAACACCTCGAAAGCGGACGGCGAGTCGCGCTGAAAGTGCTGCGCAGCCGCCTGCAGAATCGCGACGAGCGCGCGCGGTTTCTTCGAGAAGGTCAGCTGGCCGCGTCGATCAGCCATCCGCACACCGTCTACATCTTCGGCAGCGAGGAAGTGGCGGGCATGCCGGTGATCTCGATGGAGCTGCTGCCCGGCGGCACGCTGAAGGATCGCGTCGTCGCGCAGGGGCCGCTCACGCCCGCAGAAGCGGTCGGCGCCGTGCTCGACATCATCGGCGGCCTCGATGCGGCACAGGCGGCCGGCATTCTCCATCGCGACATCAAGCCGTCGAATTGTTTCGTGGACGCTGATGGATCGGTCAAGGTCGGGGACTTCGGGCTGTCGATTTCAACGCTCGCGCGCGACGTGCGCCACGAGCTCGTGACCGACAGCGGTGGGTTCCAGGGCACGCCGCAATTCGCCCCTCCCGAGCAGCTCCGTGGCGAGCCGCTCGATCTGCGCGCGGATGTCTATGCCGTCGGTGCGACGCTGTACTACCTGCTGACCGGACGGCCTCCATTCGACGATCGCGACCTGCACGATCTGTTCGCGCGCGTGGCCAGCGAGGCGCCGGCATCGCCCAGAACAATTCGGCGCGAGATCCCGCCGGGCCTGGCGTTGGCGGTACTGCAGTGCCTGAACAAGACGCCGGCCGGCCGGCCCGCGTCGTATGCCGTGCTGGCGGATCTGCTGCGACCGTTCGCACGCGCCGACGAGCAGCCGGCGCAGCTCGGTGTGCGCTTCGTGGCCGGGCTCGTTGACACCGTGCTCGTGGCGCTGGTCGTGGTCGTCTGGACCGGGCTGACCCTCGACCCGGTCAGGCAGGCACAAGGCCGGCAGATGCCTGCCGACTGGGCGTGGGCGATCGGCGTCGCCTACTTCATCGGCGTCGAAGGGCCGCTTCACGCGTCGGTCGGCAAGCGGCTGCTCGGATTGCGCCTGTCGGCGCCGGCCGGAAACGTCACCCTGACCCGCGTCGCCATCCGGGCCGCGATCTACTATGCGCCGGCGATCCTGATGTTCATCGTCGGAGCAGCATTCCCAGACGTGATGCACACGCTGCGCGAGCCCTTCATCTTCAAGCGCGGGAATGTCACGTTCAACGGCAACATCCACGATCTCATCCAGATCATCCTCACGGTCGGCCTGTGTCTGCCGGCGCGTCGCCGCAACGGCTGGGCGGGGTTCACGATCTGGTGAGCGGTACACGAGTGGTTGCGCGCGCGGCGGTGGGCGAACGGCGGTGGCGCATTTCAGCGGGCGACGCCGCGGCCGAGAGTCCGCAACCCAACGCGCTGACCGGACGCCGCTACGGTCCTTTTGTCGTGGTGTCTGAGGCTGGCGAGACCGGCAGCGGACGGCTCTTCGTCGCGTTTGATCCCGTCCTTCGCCGTCTGGTCTGGGTACTGGCTACGCCCGTCGGGACCCCGCCGGTCAGCGTTGCGCGCCGCGACGTCAGCCGACGCGGCCGTCTTTACTGGCTCGCCGGGCGGCGAACCGACCAGGAGAGCTGGGATGCCTTCGAAGCGCCAGACGGCGCTGCGTTCTCGCGACCCTCGTCGGTCACTCCCGACTGGTCAGCCCTGAAACCGTGGCTGATCGATCTGGCCAACGAACTGAATGCGGCGCAGATGGACGGCACGGTGCCGGCGCTTGGTCTCGAGCGCCTGTGGATCCGAAACGACGGACGCCTGGTGCTGCTCGATTTCGCCGCGCCGGGTTCTACGGTATCGGACGGTGCACGCGCGCCTGCGTCTCTCAAATTACGCATTCAAGGCCGCGCTCGTCATCCGTCGGTGTCGCCGGATCAACTCGCGCAAGCCACGCAGATCATCGCGCCGGAGCTTGCACGATTCAACGAGTCCGACGACTCGAAGGGCGGCGGTCTGCGCGCGGGCGGCGCGACCCTCGTCACCACCCTGATCTCAATCAGTGTCGGGTTCGTGCTGGTGTGCTCGCTGATCTCGTCAATGCTCGCCCCCGGTGGCGTCGTCACACGACTGCAGGGGCTGGCCGTCGTCTCGCGGTCCGGCATCGAAATCGCCCGCTGGCGATCCTTCGTTCGGACACTCGTTGCCTGGTCGCCGTCGATCGCCTGGATCGCGTTTCTGATCACGTCGCCGCGGATTCAGGGCTTTGTTCCGGCTCCCAGCGCGCCGATTCTCGCGATGAGCCTCGCACTTGGCGCGCAGGTGATTGGCGCGCTCGGTACGATCGCGCGTCCCGTGCGCGGCGTCCATGACTGGATCGCCGGAACCTGGGTTGTTCCACGATGAAAAGGAGTAGACTCCACGCTCAAAGGAGCCTGCCATGCGCTGGATTGCCGGGTTCGTGTTTCTGCTTCAGGCCGCGGCGCTGCCGCCCGCATATCCCCGTCCCGGTACCAGCAAACTGCTCGAGAACGATCGCGTGCAGGTCTGGGACATCTCATGGCTGAAGCAGACGTATCCGCTGCACAGACACCGGTACGATCTGATCGGCGTCTACTACACGGATGGCGATCGCATGATCGTGTCGCAGCAGGGCGAGCGCCGGCCCGTCAGCACAAAAGCCTGGGAAACCGCCTTTCAGGCGAAGGACGTGACGCACATCGAGGAAGGCGCGAGTGACGCGCCGCTGCGCGCCGTGTTCGTGGAAATGAAGGAGCCGGCCGCGACCGGGGCAGTGGACACGGCCGGCCGCGCCCGCCGCGTTCCCAGCCGGAACCGGCAAGCAGCTGCGCGACAACGAGCGGGCCACCCTCTGGGAGTTCGTGCCGGCGCCCGCCAAGGGCGCCGCGCCCCATCGCCACCAGCGCGACGCCGTGGTGATTGCGTTCAACGGACGCACGCCGCACGCCAGCTTCGTCAAGCAGGGCACGGTTCACGCCGACGAGGGCACGGCCGGGGCCGACCGCCTCTATGTCGTCGAGCTGAAGTAACTCCGCAGATGTTAGGATCGCCAGCAGTTCGAGCGGTCCGACCGATCCTTCCCGAGGGGTGTGCGAATGAAGTCAGTGACGTCACTTAAGGCAATCTTACGAGCGTTCAGTTGGGCGGCGGTTGGCGTGGCCGCCGTTGCGGTTGCGGCGGCGCAGGCGCCCGCCGGCGGCGCGGGACAGCGCGGTGCGGCTCCCGGCGGTGCAGGCGGACGCGGCGGGCCGGCTCGTCCGGTCCTGTCAGTGACCAGCACGGGATTTCCTGATGGCGGCGAGGTGCCGATGCACCATGCCGGCCGCGGCGACAACAAGTCGCCGGCGTTCGAATTCCACTGGAGCACGGGTAACACCCCGTCGGCGCCGCCGGAAGGTCTCCAGACCTATGCGGTGATCTTCCACGACATCGAGAACTCGACGAATCGCGGAACCACCGACACGCTCCACTGGTCGGCATTCAACATTCCCGGCACGGCGACCGGTCTGCCGGAAGGCCTCGGGCCCGGCGATCTGCCGGACGGCACGCGCAACGGTCCCGGCATCATGGCGCGCGGCACCAATCCCGGCCAGTACTTCGGTCCAGGTGCGGGCCCCGGACCGTTCCACCACTACGTCTTCGAGTTCTATGCGCTCGACACCAAGCTGGATCTGCCGGCGACCACCACGCGCGACGAACTGCTGAAGGCGATGGAAGGGCACGTGATCGGCAAGGCCGCATACGTCGGCCGTTTCCACGCCACCGCCACCCCAGTAGGTGACCGCGCCGGACGCGAGTGCCGATCAGAGTGGTTCAACTCGGAAGCGCGCGTCAGCGCGGCGAAGGCCTTCGGATCGGCACCGTGCGGCGGCCGCCGCGCGGTGTGCCGAAAGCCGAGTTCGCCTCGCGCGATTTCTACGATGTCTGGCTGCCGGACGTGGCGCCCAGCGAGGCGCTCGTCAAGCGAGCCAGGCAGTCCGACGACGAGCGATCGTGGTCGTCGTTTGTAAAGGCGTATCGGCGGGAGATGGCGCGTCCGGAAGCCAGCCGGCTGCTGGATCTGCTGGCCGCCCTCTCCCATCAGACCAACCTATCCGTCGGCTGTTACTGCGTACGCGAGGACCGCTGTCACCGGTCGATCCTGCGCGAGTTGCTGGCCGCACGAGGGGCTGCGCTCGCATAGGACGGGCGGGAGCGGGATGACATGTCAACGCGTCGCGTGATCGGATTCGCGGGTCTGTGCCTGGCGGTGGTCGTCGGAATGGCGGGGTTCGTCTCGGCGCAGAGTCAGGTGGAAAGCGCCATTCACTTCTACAGCGCCGGCGGCGCATACTGTTTCCGCATCGCACCGCCGGGTATGGCGCTGGCGGAACAGACCGAGTGGACGATCATGGTGCTGACCAGCACGGCCAACCGGAAAACGTCGTTCAAAATCCGCGAGCTGCACGCCGGCGCCAGCAATTTCGGGAGTGGCGTCGATGAAAGTCGCCGAGTCCGTGGTGCCGGGCGTCTGGCGGTCCGAGCACGAGCGCGAGGAATTTTTCCGGAGCTTCGCCGAGGGGATTGAAGGCGGCATGCTGCGCGCGCGGGTCGTGCTGCTGCACCCGGTCGGTCTCGAGAAGATGTCGGAACGGGCTCGCGCCGAAACCTATTTGCGGTTCAGCGAACGGGGATCGGCCGTGGCGTTTGACAAGGTGGGCGATCTCAAGGCGGACGAGTTCAGGCAATACGCGGAGTACCTGCCGGACTAGGGAGGATTCATGCGGGCTCGCATCCTCGTCGGAGTCGCGTTCGCCGGTGTCATCGCCATGCTGACGGGCGCGCGCGCCGTCACCGCTCCGCGTTCGTGCGAGGACCTGGCATCACTCGCGCTGCCGCATGCGACCGTGACGCTCGCGCAAACCGTCGCGGCCGGCGCCTTCCTGCCGCCGAACGACACGCCCGGCGACGATACGCCTCCGCCCAACCCGCGCGCCTTCAGCGCGCTGCCCGCGTTCTGCCGTGTCGCGGCCACGCTGCGCCCGACGCGCCGACTCCGACATCAAGATCGAAGTGTGGATCCCGGCCGCCGGCTGGAACGGCAAGCTCCAGGCGGTCGGCAATGGCGCCTTCAACGGCAACATCGCCTATCCAGCGATGGCGACTGCCCTTGCGCCGCGGGTATGCGACGAGCTCCACCGATACGGGCCACGTCGGGAACACCGCAGCCTTCGCGATGGGTCACCCGGAGAAGGTGACCGATTTCGCGTGGCGCGCGGTTCACGAGATGACGGTCTCGGCCAAGTCGATCATCAGCGCGCAGACCGACTCGGCGCCGAAGTATTCGTACTGGAACGGGTGCTCGGCCGGCGGCCGTCAGGCGCTCAAGGAAGCGCAGCGCTTTCCCGCGGATTTCGACGGCATCGTGGCCGGTGCGCCCGGGCTCGACTGGACCGGGCGCGCAGCACAGGCGATCCGCGTCGTCCAGGCGCTGGAGAAAGACGAATCGGCACGCATCTCCGCTGACAAGGCGCGCGTGCTGCACGCGGCCGCGCTCGCGGCCTGTGATGCCGGCGACGGCGTCAAGGACGGCGTCATCGACGATCCGACGAAGTGCCGCTTCGACCCGGGTGTGATCCAGTGCAAAGGCGCCGACGAACCGGGTTGCCTCACCGCAGCGCAGGTGAGCACCGCCAGGCTGTTGTATTCGCCGGTCGTGAACCCGGCGAACAAGCGGACTGTCGCCGGACTGCAGCCTGGCAGCGAACTCGGATGGACGACGATGGGGTGGACGGCGTCGGCGCGAGCGACCGGCCGGGATCAGTTTCGTTTCCTGTTGTTCAAGGATCCGGGCTGGGATGCGGCTCGCTTCAACGTCGAAGCCGATCTCGCGCGCGCCGAGACCGACGATGCCAACAACATCAACGCGCTCGATCCGGACGTGCGCGGCGTTCCTGGATCGCGGCGGCAAGCTGATTCAGTACCACGGCTGGAGCGATCCGCAGATCTCGCCGGTCAACAGCGTGCAGTACTACCAGCAGGTGCTGAAGACCATTGGCGACGCGAAAGTGCAGGGATCCTATCGTCTGTTCATGGCGCCGGGCATGGGCCATTGCCGCGGCGGCGACGGTCCGAATGCATTTGACCCGATGGTGGCGCTGGAGCAGTGGGTCGAGCGCGGCACGGCTCCCGACCGCATCGTGGCGTCACACGCCACCGCCGGCACGGTCGATCGCACGCGACCGCTTTGCCCGTATCCGCAGGTCGCGAGCTACGCCGGAACCGGCAGCACGGACGACGCGGCCAACTTCGTCTGCAAGAAGCCGTAGCGCGCGGCTAGTGACGATGCGCGCTCGGCATCCCCGTGCGCTTGATGGTGTCGTTCTCGAAATCGAATTCGATGATGACCACCGGTTCCTTGCCGACGACCCAGCCGTCGTGTCCCGGTTCAATCGCCACGATCTGCGGTGCGCGATGCTCGATGACGCAGCCGTCCGCGTACTCGATGTGAATCTCGCCGCGCGCAAGGAAGCCGACGTGCGCGTGCATGCACAGGTCGGTGCCGACTGACGGCTTCATGTCCACCGACCACCGGAACCCCGGCGGGTAAATCATCCGCTTCACCCGCGCGTCACCGGCTCTCCCGACTTCGAGCTGGACATGGCCGATCTCGCGCCGCTCCGCGCCTTTGACGCGCGCCAGCAGCGGATCGACGACTTTGGCGCGGCGCTTACGAGCCGGCGCTGCCCGCCGCGGTTTCTTGGCGGCCGCCTTTGCGACTTTTTTTCTGGCGGTCGGTTTCTTCTTGGCCATGGGTCCTCGCTCAGGAAAACGGCGAACGCGGCCGATGCTAGCACGGACGCCGGCCGGCCGGGCATCGCGTAACATCACCTCGAGGCCGCGCCCACGCTCACCGCCACCATCTACAACTTCGAAATCGATCTCGCCGATCAGGATCGCCAGGTCTACGAGACGCTGTCGTTCACCGTGGCCCGTCACCCGTCGGAGTCGGCGGGGTATCTCTGGGCACGCGTGCTCGCGTATCTTCTCGAGTTTACCGAGGGCATCGAGTTCTCGCGCGGCGGGCTGTCCGACCCGGACGAACCGGCCCTTGCCGTTCGCGACCTGACCGGAACCCTGCGAGCCTGGGTCGAAATCGGCGCGCCGGACGCCGCACGCCTGCACAAGGCCGCCAAGACGGCTCCCCGGGTTGCCGTCTACACCCACAAGGACCTGGCGCAGTTGCTGCCGCGTTGGCGAGCCGCGCGGATTCATCGCGCCGGCGCGATCGAGGTCTATGCCTTCGAGCGCCAGATGATCGAGGAGTTGGACGCCCACCTAGAACGGCGGATCGCGTGCAGCGTGTCGGTGATGGACCGGGAACTGGATATCTCGATCGGCACGGTCACGATTCACGGCCGCGTGCTCCGTCACGCGATCGAGTGACCGCGCCACGCTCGTGCTAGCATCACCGCGTCATGCTGAAACGCATCGCTTTTGGCCTGCTGTTCGCCGTCATCGGATACTGCCTCGGCACGTTTGGCGGCATGATCCTCATCGAGGCCGACCTCGTCCAACCAGCACGATCGATCGGTTGAAGCGGCGATGACCGGCGCGTTCGTCATCGGTCCGCTCGTCGCGATCGCCGCGTTCATCGCCGGCGCGGTATGGGCGAAGCCGAAGCGCGCGTGATGGGTGAGCGCGATGACCCACGAACGATTCCGCCGTATCGCCCTGTCGTTCCCGGACACGATTGAGGGCGCCCACATGGGCCACCCCGACTTTCGCGTGAGCGGGCGCATTTTCGCGACGCTGCACGACGATCTGAAAACCGGCATGGTGAAGCTGACGCCGGATCAGCAGGAACTGTTCGTCCGCGATTATCCCGCCGCGTTTTCGCCAGAGAACGGCGCCTGGGGACGTCAGGGGTGCACGCGCGTTCAGCTGAGCAAGGTCGACGACGAGGCGCTCGGCGAAGCCATGACGCTGGCCTGTCAGAACACGCGGCAACGCGCGCAATCGAAGCCGGCGCCACGCAAGAAAATCGCGACACCGCGCAAGCGCAAGTCCTGACCGGGCGGCGCGGCACGACACCACGGCAATATCTGTGGCGGACCGCGCGAGGTCCGCAGTAAGCTGCCGCTTTCATGACTCGCCGAACCCTGCTTCAAACCCTCATGTTGTTCGCGGCCACCCGCTGGGTCGAGGCCGCCGCGGCCGTGTCCACGATCATCGGCACCGGCAAGCCGGGCTACTCGGACCGCGACGTCAACAACCCGTACGGCATCATCATCGGTCCGGACGGCGGACTCTATTTCTGCGATCTCGACAATCAGCGCATCCGGCGCCTGGATCTGGCGGCCCGGACGACGAAAACGATCGCGGGAACGGCCAGAAGGGCTACAGCGGCGACGGCGGCCCGGCGGTGGATGCCACGCTCAACATGCCGCACGAGATTCAGTTCGACGCGCGCGGCATGCTCTACATCGCCGAGCGCGACAACCACGTCGTCCGCAAAGTGGACATGCAGACCGGAATCATCTCGACCCTGGCGGGGAAGGGCGCGCCGGGATTTTCCGGCGACGGCGGACCGGCCGCAGCCGCGGAACTGCGTCAGCCGCACAGCATCGCCATCGATCGCAACAACCGCCTGCTGATCTGTGACATCGGCAACCATCGCATCCGCCGCGTCGACCTGTCGAGCGGTGCGATCGAAACGTGGGCCGGCACCGGCGAGCGTCAGCCGACACCGGACGGCGCTCCGGTGGCCGGCACGCCGATCAACGGTCCTCGTACCATCGCGTTCGATGCCAGCGGCGATCTCTATCTCGCGCTGCGCGAAGGCAACGCGATCTACCGGATCGCGGCCGCGACCTCGACGTTTCATCACGTCGCCGGCACCGGCAAGCAGGGCTACTCGGGCGACGGCGGTCCGGCGCGGCTCGCCGAGCTCGCCGGACCGAAGGGGCTGGCGTGGTCCGCGGGAGTGCTGTACGTCGCGGACACCGAAAGTCACGTCATCAGAAAAGTGGATCTCGCGAGCGGCATCATCGACACGATCCTCGGGACCGGTCAGGCGGGCGATGGCCCGGAGACCGATCCTCGCCAGTGCCGGCTGTCGCGTCCGCACGGGCTGTTCGCGGATCGTTCGGGACTCCTCTACGTCACCGACAGCGAAGCGCACCGCATCCGTGTCCTGAGGATGTCATGACGACCGGCTCGCCGGATCTCGCGTCGGAATTCATCGCGCGCGCCCGCGACTATCTCGGCGTCGAGTACCGCACCAAGCTTCGCCTGGCCGTTGAGGCCATGCCGGCGGACGCCTTGTGGTGGCGCCCCAACGAACAATCGAACAGCGTCGGCAACCTGCTGATGCACCTGGCCGGCAACATCCGCCAGTGGATCGTCGGCGGCGTGGACGGCGCGCCGAACACGCGCGATCGGGCCGGCGAATTCGCGGCGCGCGCGGGCGCACCGGCCGCTGAACTGCTGGCCAATCTCGATCGCGTGCTCGACGAAGTGGACGCGGTGCTGGCGCGGTTGACGGCCGACACGCTTCTACAGGATCGCTTCATCCAGGGACGCGACGTGAAAGTCGTCGACGCCGTCGTCCATGTCGTCGAACACTTCTCGTACCATCTGGGCCAGATCGTGCTCATTTCGAAAATGCATGCGCCGGGCGGCGTCCAGTTTTACGAGGACGCGGGCGGGCTTGCGCGACCGCTGTGGAACCAGTAGTCGTTGCCGCTTCCGGCTTCACGATCAAGTCCGGTTGGGCGAGCGCCGTGCTGCTGGCCGGACCGGCAAAGGCCCCGGCCATTCTCGACAGTTGTCGCGTTCGAACTGAGCGATCCCGAGGTTCCCGGCGGCGAAACAGCCGTATCACGCCGGGTTCGGGACCGCGCGCCAGGCCGGCGCCGAGCGCACCAGGCTGCTGGCCTCGGTGCGCCGCTTCGGGAAGCGCTCGGTCGCCGGCGTGCTTCGCTCGCATGCGTCTGGCCGCGCGATCTGCGGCGTCGGTGTCGTGGTCGGCAGCCTGATCGATCCCGCAGAAATCGCCAACGACCACATTCGCATTCACGCGCTCGAGGGGCAGCTCTTTCGCGGCATCGTGATCGACACCGCTGAGAAGCTCGGCCTCCCGTTTACGATCTGGCGGGAGCGCGATCTCTACGCGGCGGCCGCGACGGCGCTGAAGCAATCGGATGCCGTCCTTCGACGACGGATTGCGGCACTGGGCGAGGATGTCGAGAGCGGATGGCGCGCGGAGCAGAAGTGCGCGGCGCTGGCGGCCTGGATGGTTCTGGCTCGAGGGGGCGTATGGGTTGGCTCTGGTTCCTGATTGTCGGCGCCCTGGCGGGCTGGCTCGCCGGGCTCCTCACGCGCGGCGGCGGCTTCGGTCTCCTCGGCGATCTCGTCGTCGGCATCATTGGCGGGCTGCTCGGCGGGCTGCTGTTCGACATGCTCAGTATCCGCGCCTACGGGTTCCTCGGCGCGCTGGTCATGTCCACGGTCGGTGCGGTCGTCCTCCTCGCGCTGATCCGCGTGATCAAAAAAGCCTGACAAGGTTCGCGTGAGAAACGGGCGGCCCTGTTAAGATGCGCGGGTTCCCCAAAGTCTACTTACGGAGGCTGACATGCCCAAGATGCTCATCAAGGCGGCTTACAACTCGGATGGCGCCAAAGGACTCATGAAAGAGGGTGGCACGGCACGCCGAGCCCTCGTGCAGAAGCTCGTTGAGAGCCTCGGCGGCAAGATGGAAAGCTTCTACTACGCGTACGGCGATGCGGACGCGTACATCATCGTGGACTTGCCGGACGCGGCGGCCGGGATCGCGCTGAGTCTCACCGTGAATGCGACCGGCGCCGTGCACATTTCGACGACGCCGCTCATCACGCCGGAAGAAATCGACCAGGCTTCCAAGAAAAAGGTGAAGTACCGCGCGCCCGGCGCCTAGGAGGTTGATCATGAACCGCCGGAATTTTCTCGTGGGCTCGGCGATGGCGGCAGGACTGCCCGCGCTTGCGGCGTCGCGGATGTCCGCGGCCACCACCGCCGATCAGGCGATCCCGAACGTCCAGCTGCTCGTGTTCGATACGTTCGGCACGGTGGTGGACTGGCGTTCGGCGGTGATCGCCGAAGGCGAGGCGCTCGGCAAGGCCAAGGGGCTGAAGATCGACTGGGCGGAGTTCGCCGACGCGTGGCGCGGCGGCTACGGTCCGTCGATGAATCGCGTCCGCTCCGGGCAGCTGCCGTGGACGAAGCTGGATGTTCTTCATCGCATGACGCTCGACACGCTGATCGAGCAGTACAAGATCGAAGGGCCTCAGCGAATCCGAGAAGGCGCATTTCAATCGCGTCTGGCATCGGCTGAAGGGCTGGCCCGATTCGGTGGCCGGGCTCACGCGGCTGCGCAAGCGCTTCGTGCTGTCACCGTTGTCCAACGGCAACGTCTCGCTGCTCACGAACATGGGCAAGTTTGCCGGCCTGCCGTGGGACTGCATTCTCTCGGTGGAGCTCGTGCGCCACTACAAGCCGGACAAGGAAACGTACCTGATGCCCGGCGAGTTCTTCGATCTGCCGCCGGCCGACGTCATGATGGTCGCCGCCCACCCCGGCGATCTGGACGCCGCGAAGGCGCTCGGCCTGAAAACCGCGTACGTCCATCGTCCGCTCGAATATGGGGCAGGCCGCGCGACGAAACCGCCGGAGGCGGGACGGTTCGATTTCATGGCGAAGGATTTCCGCGATCTCGCGTCGCAGCTGGGAGTGTAGCTGGGCCCCAGGCTTCAGGCTCTGGGCCTTAGGCTTTGGGTGGTGCGGAAAGATTCCGCTCGATCCGTTGATCCGGCACGAGCCACCACAGGGCGACGGCGACGTAGAGGGCGTCGGACACCCACTGGTTGACGAATGCGAGGGCGATGCCGGCGACATACATGAAGGCCGAGAGCTTGCCTTTCAGGTCGCTGCCGAGCATCGCCGCGAGCCTGGAATGAGGGCCCTGCGCCGCAAGGATTTCGCGCTGGAGGATCAGGTACGCGATACCGGCCAGGAGCAGCACGCCGCCGTAGACCGCGTTGGGCAGTGATGCATCGTGGTTCTCGCCCATCCAGCTCGTGACGAACGGCACGAGCGACAGCCAGAACAGCAGGTGAAGGTTGGCCCAGAGCACGCGGCCGTTGATCCGCTCGGTCGCGTGCAGCAGGTGGTGGTGGTTGTTCCAGTAGATGCCCAGGTACACGTAACTGAGCACGTAGGTGAGGAAAACCGGCAGGATCGGGCGCAGGGCGGCCCAGTCCGCGCCGTGCGGAATTTTCAATTCCAGCACCATGATCGTGATGAGGATCGCGATCACGCCGTCGCTGAACGCCTCGAGCCGTCCTTTGCTCATCTATCTGCTCCAACCTGATATCATCGCCGGTCAACGACAGCGCGCCGCAACTCCTAAATGGGCAGGTGATTTGATGGGCAGCACGATAGTGTTTCTCCCGGTTCGCGTTCTTCACGTCCTGCTGGCCGCGACCTGGCTCGGCGCGACCGTTTTTACCACGTTCCTCCTGATGCCGGTCGTCGAGAGCACCGGCGCCGCCGGCGGCCAGGTGATGATCGGCTTGAACAAGAAGGGCCTCACTGCGTTTTTCGCGTCGATGGGCGGGTTGACCGTTCTCACCGGCATCTACCTGTATTGGCGATTCACCGGCGGCTTCGATCCCGCGATCAGCCGCAGCAATGCCGGCATGGCGTTCGGCATCGGCGGCGTCGCGGGACTGCTCGCCACGATCTTCGGCGGTGCGATTGTCGGTCGCAGCGCGAAAGGCGATGGCCGCGTTGATGGAGCAGATGCCCACGATCACCGATGGTGCGCGCAAGGCGGCGATCATGCAGGAGGCCAACGTCCTGAAGGGCAAGATGACGACGTGGGGAATGGTCGTCCTGCTTCTCCAGGTCGTCGCCACCGTGCTGATGGCGCTCGGCCACTACATCTAGAGCGATGACGATGCGGGCGGCTGGTTCGAAAGTCGCGACGCTGTGCCTGCTGGCGAGCCGCGCTCGCGCGCCCGGCGCATGCCGCCGATCCGTCCATTCAGAGCGTCGCCTGGCTGCAGGGATGCTGGGAGAGCGCGACGCCCCAGCGGACGATCGAAGAGCAGTGGTCCGCGCCGCGCGGCGGGACGATGCTCGGCACGGGACGGACCGTGCGCGGCGACCGCACCGTCGACTACGAATTCGTTCTGCTCAGGGTTGACGCCGGGCACCTCGCCTACGAGGCGCATCCCGCCGGCCAGCCGTCGGCGGTGTTTACGGCGAGCGCCGCCACCGCGGATCGCGTCGTGTTCGAGAACCCGGCGCACGATTACCCGCAGCAGGTCGGCTACGAGCGTCGAGGCGCCGACGGCCTGCTGGCGTGGATCGACGGCAAGGAACACGGGCAGGCGCATCGCGTGGAGTTTTCCTATCAGCGGGTCGCGTGTGCGGGATCAAACCGGTGACGTTCAGCATTCATGACAAGGAGTGAAGCTGTGACCAGGATATTTCGCCTTTCCGCGTCGTTGACCGCGGTGATGGCCGCCGTCCTGTTGACGGTGGCGCAGCCCGCGCTGGCCCAGTCCGAGCGCCCCGCAGCGCCGCCGCCGCCGGCGGGCGCCAGGGATGGGTTCTTCACGACCACCGACGGGATCAAGATTCACTATCTGCTGACCGGAGAAACGGGATCGTGGGTCGTCCTGATCCACGGCTATTCCGATTCCGCGCAGCGCATGTGGTTCACGACCGGCATCGCGCCGGAGATCGCCAAGCACCATCGCGTGGTCGCGCTCGACAATCGCAATCACGGACAGAGCGACAAACCGCAGCCTGGCGGCAGCGGCCGCGCGCAGGACATCGTCGAGCTGATGGACCACCTGAAGATTCAGAAGGCGCACATCCACGGCTACTCGATGGGCGGCGGCATCACCGGTCAGCTGCTGGGCATGATTCCGAACCGCTTCATCACCGCAGGCTTCGGCGGCTCCGGGCTGACCGAGACCGATCCGGTCTTCAAGGCGGAAGGCGAAGCGCTCGATGAGGCGCTGCCGAAGGCGACCGGCGCCGACGCGGCCGGCATGGATCGATTCCGCTCGCGCGTGGCGGCGGCGCGTCCCGCGTCTTCGAACGCGGCGCCACCGGCGCCCGCACCGGCCGTCGATCTGTCGACGCTGAACATTCCGATCCTGGCGGTCAACGGCTCGTTCGACAACCCGTACCAGAAGACCCACCGGATCTGGCGCCAGGCGCGCGAGTTCCAGAACGTCATTCTGCCCAACAAGACGCATCTCACGGCCATCGCCGCGGGTGCGCCGCCCGACCAGCAGTACATCGCGGCGATCGCGAGATTCATCGACATGTACGATCGGCCGTAGCGGGCTACGCGCCGACGTGATGCAGAAGCCGCTGCTGATTACCGGCGGTGGGCGCGGGATCGGCGCCGCGACCGCCCGCCTGGCCGCGTCACGCGGCTATGCGATCTGCATCAATTATCGCGAGAACGTCGATGCCGCCTCGCACCTGGCCGCCGAGATCCGTGCCGCCGGCGGCGAAGCGCTGATCGTGCAGGCCGACGTCGCGGTCGAGCGCGACGTGCTGCGGCTCTTCGACACGGTCGATCGCGAGATGGGGCCGCTCGCCGGCCTCGTCAACAACGCCGGCATCCTCGAAACGCAGATGCGCGTCGAGACCATGGACGCGTCGCGGCTGCAGCGCGTGTTTGCCACGAATGTCATCGGCGCATTTCTCTGCGCGCGCGAAGCGGTGAAGCGCATGTCCACCAGGCATGGTGGCGCCGGCGGCGCCATCGTCAACGTGTCATCGGGCGCGTCACGACTCGGTTCGCCTGGCGAGTACGTGGACTACGCCGCATCGAAGGGGGCGCTCGACACGATGACGATTGGCCTGTCGCGCGAGGTCGCGGAAGAGGGCATCCGTGTCAACGCGGTCCGCGCCGGGTTCATCTACACGGACATCCACGCGAGCGGCGGCGAGCCGGAGCGCGTCGAACGGGTCAAGAGCATGGTGCCGATGAAGCGCGGCGGACAGGCGAGCGAAGTGGCGGCGGCGATTGTCTGGCTGCTGTCCGACGAAGCGTCCTATACGACGGGCGCCTTCATCGACGTGACCGGCGGCAAGTAACGCACGGCGGGACGCGGTGGGCATTCTTCTCGCGCTGACATCGGCGATCGTCTGGGGGACCGGCGATTTTGCGGGCGGCGTCGCGACGAGACGCGGCGGACAGTTTCAAGTCCTGGCGTTGTCGGCGCTCTCGGGCATCGTGCTGCTGCTGGTCCTGGCGTGGGCGATGGGCGAGGCGCCGCCGTCGCTGACAAGTTCGGGCTGGGCGGCGTCTGCCGGGCTCGTCGGCGCCGTGGGCCTGGCCTGTTTGTATCGAGGCCTCGCGATCGGCAACGCCGCGACCGTGGCGCCGACCGCCGCGGTCGTGACGGCGACGCTGCCCGTCGTGTTCGCGAGCCTGACCGCCGGCCTGCCGAAAGCCACGCAGATCGCCGGCTTCGGCCTCGCGATGGGCGGCATCTGGCTCGTGGCGCGCACCACGTCGAGCAGCCAGTCGGGGAAGAGCGGCCTGAAACTGGCGGTCATCGCCGGCTGCGGTTTCGGCGCGTTTCTCACGCTCATCGCGCAGGTGGAACCAGGACTGGTGTTCGGACCGCTGGCGGTGGCGCGCAGCATCACGCTGGTCACCGCGTGCCTGGCCACCGTCGTGAGCCGCGAGTCATTTCCCGGGCTGTTCTCGAATCCGGTCGCGCTCCTCGCGGGCATGTTCGACGCGGGCGGCAATGTTTTCTACCTGCTGGCGCGTCAGCACACGCGGCTGGACGTCGCGGCGGTCCTGTCGTCGCTTTATCCCGCGGCCACGGTCGTTCTCGCGCGCGTCATTTCCAGCGAGCCGGTGACGCGCACGCAGTGGTTCGGCGCCGCGGTCTGCCTGGCGGCCATCGGGCTGATCACGGCGTAGCGTGTAAGATCACGGCACATGTTCATCGGCCACATGGCGGTCGGGCTTGCCGCCAAACGGATCACCCCGACCGTCTCGCTTGGCGTGCTCCTGCTGGCCGCGCAGTGGGCCGACACGCTCTGGCCGGTGATGCTCGCATTCGGGAATGGAACACGTCCGCATCGTGCCGGAGCAACGGCCCGCTGACGCAGCTCGACTTCCTCAGCTACCCGTACTCGCACTCGCTCGTGGCGCTGATCGGATGGGGCTTGCTGCTCGGCGTGGCGTACCGGAGCGTGTTCGGTGGACGCCGGACCGTGTGGGTGATCAGCGGTCTCGTGGTCAGCCACTGGGTGCTCGACTACATCACGCATCTGCCCGACATGCCGATCTATCCCGGAGGACCGAAGATCGGTCTCGGGCTGTGGCGGTCGACGCTGTGGACCGTCGTCATCGAGACGGCGATGTATGCGGCCGGTGTGTGGATCTACATGACCACGACCCGCGCGCGCGACCGGATTGGCCGCTGGGGATTCGTGTCGCTGGCGGCGTTCATGATGCTGATCTACGTGGCCAGTCTCACGTCCGGCCCGCCGCCGTCGGTGCAGGCCATCGCCATCGCGGGCATTCTCGGCGCCGCGCTCATTGATCGTCTGGGCGTGGTGGGCCGATCGCCACCGTACGCCGGCGTAGCCGCCGCAGTCCTTCATCACGATGGCTGACTTCCTGAACTGGCTGCAGCATACCTGGCTGGCGACATCGGTGAACGAGTCGCTGACGCTGACCGCGCTGACGAGCGCGACGCACGTGGTCGGGTTCGCGCTGCTGACCGGCAGTGTCATCGTGGCCACGCTCCGGCTGACGGGGCTGGCGTTCACCGAGGTCGCGGCGTCGGAAATCGCGGCGACCACGCGTCGAGGTACCTTCACCGGCTTGTCCATCAGCGTCGTGACCGGCGCGCTGCTGTTCTCGACGCGCGCCACGATGGTTGGCACCAACAGCACGTTCCGCATCAAGATGGCGCTGCTCGTTGCGGCGACGCTGTTCCAGGTGCTGGTCAGCCGCCGTCTCGTGCAGCGCGGCGCGGGTCCGCGCGTTCTGCAGGCGACCGGTGTCGTCGGTCTCGCGTTGTGGCTCGGCGTCGGCGCTGCCGCCTGCGCGTTCATTCTGCTCGAGTAGCACGCGCCCATGTCCATCCTCAGCGCGTGCGAGTGGCTCGAACACACGGCGGTGGCGGTCGTGGTCCGCGAGTCGTTGTGGGGATTTCCCATTCTGGTCAGCCTGCACCTCATGGGCATCGCGCTGTCGGTCGGCACGCTGGTCTGGTTCGATCTGCGCCTGCTCGGCATCGGCCTGACGCGCATCGCGGTGTCGAACGTCTACCGCCGCCTGATGCCGTGGGCGTTCGCTGGATTCCTGGTGATGTTCGTCACCGGCGGGCTGCTGTTTTCAGGATATGCGACCGCCGCCTACGGCAACGCGTACTTTCGCGTGAAGATGATCGCGCTCGTCCTGGCCGGATTGAACGCGCTCCGTTACCACCTCGTCACCGAACGAACCATCGCCAACTGGGATCGCGCCGAGCTCCCGCCGTCCGCCGCGCGTTTCGCCGGCGGCGCATCGATCGTCCTGTGGACGCTCGTGATCCTGATGGGACGGATGATCTCCTATACGATGTTTTAGAATTCGGACCTCGAGCGCTTCAACAGCTGTTTCGGCGCGCCACCTGCCGTCGTTCGATGCCTACTGAATCCCTTCCGGAGCCGTCCGACCGCGCGACATCCGTTCCCGCATATTCGACGATGACCGCCGTGGTCAGTGCCGCGGTGGCGATGGTGTCGTTTCAAATAGGGTCGTCGGTCGCCAAACAGCTGATTCCCTCGATTGGCGCGCCAGGAACAACGGCGCTGCGCCTCGGCCTCTCGGCGATCCTCGTCGTCGTGCTGCAGCGCGCGTGGCGCACGATCCCGACGCGAAAGGCGTGGCCGGTCGTATTGGCCTACGGCCTGTCGCTCGGGGCGATGAACTTCGTGTTCTATTTTGCGTTGCGCACCATTCCGCTCGGGATCGCCGTCGCCATCGAGTTCGTCGGACCGCTGGGCGTTGCCGTATTCGCGTCGAGGCGCCGCGTCGACTATCTGTGGATTGCACTCGCCGCCGTCGGACTGCTGTTCCTGCTGCCGATTCGAGCCACTGCAGACCGGCTCGATCCCGTTGGCGTGGTCTGCGCACTCGCGGCAGGCCTCGGCTGGGCGCTCTACATCATCTGCGGACAGAAAGCGGGGCGCGCGCATGGCGCGGCCGCTTCGACATGGGGACTCATTGTCGCTGCTTGCCTGATCGTGCCAATCGGCATCGCCGACGCTGGACGAGCCCTCTTTGCGCCGTGGATATGGACGTTCGGAATGGCCGTGGCGGTGTTCTCGAGCGCCCTGCCTTACACGTTGGAAATGGTGGCGCTCCGGCGACTGTCGGCCAAGACCTTTGGCACGCTAATGAGCTTCGAGCCGGCGATTGCCGCCATTGCCGGCGTCGCATTTCTGCATGAGCACCTGACGCCGACTCAGTGGCTCGCCATCGGCCTCATCATCGTGGCCTCGATCGGCACCGTGAGCGGCGAGCACTGACAGCGCTCGCCTAATTCCCAATTCCCAATTCCCAATTCTTAATTCTTAATTCCTAATTCTTAATTCCTAATTCCAAGCCCCTGCTCAATATGCGCGGCGTGGTGCCGGCCGTGCCAGGCATACAGGGCGAGCGCGTCGTACAGCGCCAGCGGTCCGAGCTCGGGGTGGTTGAACGTTCTCAGGAAATCGGCCTCGGTCATCGCGCGCAGGATCGCCAGCCAGCGCGTGTGCACCGCGTCCAGCAGGTTCAGTGACACAGCGACCGGCACCTCGCGGACGTCACTCAGCTTGGCCCACTCTGCTTCGTTGTAGGGCTTGATGGTCGGCGCGTCTTCGGTCAGCGCGAGCTTGAATCGCACGTATGCGTTGATGTGGCTGTCGGGGACGTGATGCGTGACCTGGCGGATGGTCCAGCCGCCGGGGCGGTACGGCGTATCGAGCTGCGCGTCGCTCAATCCCTCGACCAGCGCGCGGATGTCGCGCGGCGCGCGCTCGATCGCCGCGATACATGCGGCGCGGGCCGCGCTGTCGAGCGGCCCTGCCGGTTTGACGAATCGACCTGTCGGGAAGCGGCTTCGTTCGAGATCGCTCACGGCCTTCAGCTCCTTCCGCCGATCACCGGCGGCAGGAGAGTTATGCTCCGTCCTCGACACATAAGTAAAATAGAATTGTCGAATGTGACCAATCTCTGAATGAGATTGGACACGCCGCTACTTCTTCCCCGATTTCGCGACGTAGGCCTTCGCTTCCTGGCCGACGATATCGACGAAGTTGCCGATGCCGAGATTGACGTCGATGAGATGCAGTCCCCAGTTGGCCTGCACCTGCGTCCCGACCATCAGATCGCCGGAGATGTCGTCAGCGCGCGGATCCGCGGGATTCCCGTTCACGGTCACTTCGAGATACGTCGCGTTCTCGTTGGTCGCGCATTTGGCCGACAGCAGGCCCGGCACGCTGACCCACGGCGTGTCGATGGCCGGCCCCGCCGCGGTCCATTTCGTCGGTGGCGCGCCGCCGACAATCGTGCTGCCGTTCGCGGAGAGATAGGCATGGAGCGCGCCGCTGCCGCCGGCGAGCGCCGCCGGGTTGGTGCAGGCCGCGGTCATCCCCGGCTCGGTGACGTGTCCGAACAGCGTGTTGCCCGGCGGCGGGATGGTGGATCGGAACGAGGCGTACACCATGACGCAGCCGATCTGGCTCGCGCTCTTGCAGAGCGGAATGTTCTTGAACGTCCCGCCCACGTCCTTGCCCTGCGGAACCGTCAGCGTCGTGCCGAGGAGGATCGCCGAGACCATGCGCGATTGAATCGGCTTGCCGTCGATCATCTGGCGCATCAGCTCCATCAGCACGAAGGATCCCTGCGAGTGGCCGATGAGGACGAACCCTCGACCCTGGTTGTCATGGTCGACGTAGTACTTCCACGCGTCCATCACATCGTCGAATCCGAGGCCGCGATCGAGCGGCGGAATGGCGTTGGTCGCCAGCCCGCGCCGCAGCCCGGCGAGCGTGATCTGGCGGTAGAGCGGCGCGTAGAGACGGCACCTGGACCCGAAGCGGGCGAACTGCGTGCGCACCACGCCGAGCTCCGCCGGGTCGGCATTCATGTCGCTGAACGGCGTGGGATCGGTGGAGACCGTCGGGTAGACGTAAAAGCAGTCGATGGGCGCGTTCGGATCCGCGGTCCACGCTTCGCTTCGTCAGCTTGCCGTCGGGCGCGACGACCGTCGTGTTCAGATCGACGTCGCAGGCGTCATGCCGGCCCGGGCGGCACAGCCAGGTTTTGTCGTCGGCGTAGTTGTTTTTCGGCGCGTCGGCGGCGGCCTGGGCGGGCGATGCCGCCTGCGCGGGCGCCGCGGCCTGAGCGAATGCCGCCTGGGACAGTGCCGAGGCCGCAACCAGCAGGGTGCCGACGAGCCACGATTTCATCACGTGTCCTCCTTGGAAAGCTGCGGCGATGCTAGGCCCGCCGAGCTCGACTGTCAACGTGTGCGCGGCCGCAAGGTTTGGCGCACAATGGGGCCGTGACTTCCCGGTGGATCCTCGCGTCGGCCGCAGCTGCCCTCGTGACAGCCGTGGCGGCGGCGACGCCGCTCGGGCCAGCCAGGCTGACCCCTGCGGAAGCGGCCAAGGCGATCGAGGAGATCGAAAAGGATCGAACCGACACGCAGAAGTGGCTGCAAAGCGATCCGACCTCGTACCTCGCGACCGTGAACCGCCGCGACTTTGAACAACGAAAGACCCTGACGGTGGGGCGGGCCGCCGACAACGATCTGCGGGTGGACGATGCGCGCGTTTGCGGCGCATCATCTGCGCGTCACGGTCGACGGCGACCGGTTTCAGGTGCAGGCGGTGGACGCGGCGGCCGAGTTCAAGACCGGCAACGACAAGGACGGCTGGCACGCGACGCGGGCGGCCACGCTGAATCCCTCCGCCATCCAGGTCGGACGCTTCCTGATCCGGCTCTCGCATCAGCGCTATCCGGGTCTCATCGTGTTCGACCCGAAGAGCCCGCGGTTCAAGGACTACAAGGGGCTGAAGTACTTTCCGCCGGATCTCGCATTCCGCTACGAGCTGCCGCTCACGCCGAATCCGAAACCGGACATCGTCACGATCATGTCGACGCGCGGCAATCAGCGGCGCGCGGAGCGGGTCGGCTGGTTCGAGTTCCTGGTGGGGCAGACACCGGCGCGTCTCGAGGCGCTGCGCCTGCTCGAGCCCGGCGTCGGCGAAAACGACCTCGGCATTTTCTTTCGCGACGCGACCACCGGCAAGGAGACCTACGAGCTGGGGCGGTACGTGGACGTCAAGAAACTGCCGAACGGCCGGTTCCTGCTGGACTTCAACTTCGCCTACAACCCGGCCTGCGCCATTTCGGATCACTACAACTGCCCGGTTCCGCCCCGCAGCCAACATCCTCCCGATGGCTATCCGGGCGGGGGAGATGGATTCGCATTATCACTGACGCATATCGGTGCGGGGGTGCGTAGGTTCGTGGGTGCGTAGGTGCGGTGCCAAGTGCGTAGTGCTTGGTGCTGGGTGCACAGCACGCTGCACTACGACGAGGTACTGCACTCAAGCACCGAAGCACCCCAGCACCCTCGCACTCAAGCACCTCAAGCACCTAGGCTAGGCACCCAAGCACCCGGAACCGCACCCCAGCACCACGCACCTAAGCACCCCGGCACCGCACCTAAGCACCCACGCACCCACGCACCTACGCACCGACCCGCACCCGCGCACGGCCAGCCCTGCGGGTTTGTTGCGCCACTGTCGCGTATGTCTGTCATGCGGACATTGCTGCGCGCGCTGAAGGCGCTTGGTCTGGTCGTGCTGGGCGCGGCCGTTGTGCTGTCGATTTACGTCGCGATGACCTGGAACCGGACCTACGAGGCGCCGTTGCCGGCGATTCATGCGTCGAGCGATCCCGCGGTCATCAAGCGAGGCGAGAACCTGGTGTTCGGCGTGGCGCACTGCGTCGAGTGCCACACCGATTCGTCGGAAACCTTCGAGCGCTATGCGGAGACCGGGGAGCGGCCGTCGTTGAAGGGCGGGATGGCGTTTGCCGCGGCGCCGCTGGGCGTCGTGTATTCGAAGAACATCACGCCCGACCGCGAGACCGGGATCGGCCGCTACACGGACGCGCAGGTGGCGCGCATGCTGCGCTACGCCGTGAGACCGGACGGCCGGGCGTCCATCCGTCCGCTGATGCAGTTTGCCGACATGAGCGACGAGGACGTGACGGCGATCGTCTCGTTCCTGCGGACGCAGCCGCCGGTGAAAAATACCGTGCCGCAGAACGAGTGGACACTCATCGGCAAGGTCGTCAAGAGCCTCATGCCGACCTTCAAGCCGCGCACGGACGTGCACGCACGGGCGTCGGCGCCGCCGTCGCAGCCGACCCGCGAACGCGGCGAATACCTGGCGCGCGGCGTGGGGAACTGCAGCGGCTGCCACTCGCCGCTCAATCAACTGACCTTCGCGCTCGACGGCCCGGAATTTTCAGGCGGAGCGGCCATGGAGCCGCGGACCATTGCCGGCGCCGATCGCCGTGTCTGGTTTCAGCCGCCCAACCTGACACCGCAGCAGGGCAGCGCGCTCCTGCGCTTTCCCGATCGCGAGACGTTCGTTGCCCGCTTCCAGCACGGCGGCCGCAAATATCAGGCGTCACCCATGCCATGGGACTGCTTCTCGAAGCTGTCGTCGGAGGACGCGGGCGCGCTCTACGAGTTCTTCAAGTCGCTTCCGCCCGCCGGCCACGCGGCGCCGCAAGAGCCAACAGTCAGGGCAGCGAACTAAACCAAAAGCATCACCACGGAGCGCACGGAGAGAAGAACAGAGGAAAAGCCTCGAGCCCAAGCCCAAAGCCCAAAGCCCAAAGCCTGGAGCCCGGAGCCCGGAGCCCAAAGTCGTGGTAGATCTTTGCTGACATGAAACCCGTGTTCTTTCGCGTCAGGCGATGATTTTCGTGCGTGGCTCGAGCGGCATCACGCAGGGAAAGCCGAGCTGCTGCTTGGTTTTCACACCACCAAGTCGGGGAAGGGCGGCATCACCTATCAGCAGGCGCTCGACCACGCGCTCTGTTACGGCTGGATTGATGGTGTCCGCAAGAATTTCGACGCCACCAGCTACACGATTCGCTTCACACCGAGAAAAGCGAAGAGCCACTGGAGCCAGGTCAACCTGAAACGCTGGCGGGAACTGGAAGCGCAAGGTCTGACCAGGCCGCCGGGCGCTGCCGCTCATGAGCGGCGGCACGCCGTCAGGACGATTCGCTATTCGTACGAGCTGCGCGCCGCGACGCTGCCCCCGGCGTTCATCAGGACGTTCAAGGCCAACCGGAAGGCGTGGACCTTCTTCGAGGCGCAGGCGCCGTCGTATCAGCGACACGCCAGGTTCTGGGTGACGACCGCGAAGAAAGAGGAAACGCGCGACCGGCGTTTCAAATTACTGCTCGAGTGCTCCGCAGCCGGCCGGCGCCTCGACGCGCCTCGTCCCCCAGAACAAAAGCTCCAACACGGAGAGCACGGAGAAAAATCAACAGAGGACACGGAATTCCAAAAGGGATTGAACCGTGACCTCCGTTCGTCTTTCCGTGCCTTCCGTGGTGGAGCTCTTACTGTCGCTATTCGTACCTGAGCGCGCGCATCGGGTCGATTCTTGATGCGCGTCGAGCGGGAATGAAACCCGCCACGAGGGCGACGATCGACAAGCCGACCGTCGCGCTCGCGAGGACCGCCGGATCCCAACCCTTCATTTCGAACAGCAGCGACGCGACCAGCGTGCCCACCCATACCGCCGTGGTCAGGCCGATGGCGCCGCCCCATGCCAGCATGACCCCCACCTGCTTCATCACCATGCCGCGCACGCGCCCGGGTGCCGCCCCGAGGGCCATGCGAAGCCCGAGCTCTTTCGTCCGCTGCGAAACCGTATAGGCCAGCACGCCGTAGAGTCCGATCGCGGCGAGCAGCGTAGCCAGGGCGGCGAACGACGTGGCGAGGATCCCGATGAATCGATCGAGGAACGTGTTGTCGCGAATCTGCTGCGGCAGCGTGCGCAGATCGGAGACCGGCAGGTTCGGATCGAGTCGCGCGACGACGCCGCGAATCTGACCCATGATCGATTCCGGCGCGACGCCGGTCCGTAAGTAGTACGTCATGAACCCGGCGTCCGTCTGGCGGTACGGCGTGAAGAACGTGGCCAGCATCTCCTGCTTGACCTCGCTGTACTTCGCGTTCCGCATGACGCCGACGATCTCGATGTCCAGCTTGGTCTGCCCTTGATCGCGCAGCCCGAGATGGCGCCCGACGCCGGTCGGGAGGTTGAACTTCTTGAGAAACGCTTCGTTGACGATCGCGACCTTGGGCGCGCTGTTCGCGTCGGCTCTCGTGAACGCGCGGCCGGCGAGAATCGGAATCCCGAGCGTCTGGAAATAGCCCGTGCCGATGCGGTTGAAGCGCGCGGCCGTGTCGGTGTCCGGACCCGGCCTCGAAGCCTTCGATGAGCAGGCTGGTGTTCGAGTTGGAGTTCGACAGAATCGGGATGGTGGATTCGGCGACCGACGTGACGCCGGGGATGCCGGCCAGCCCGTCCTCCAGCTTCTCGAAGAATTCGCGCGACTGTTCCGGCTTGTAGCCGTTCAGGAGCGGCGCCACGCGGAGCATGACGACGTGATCGGGGTTGAGCCCGAGGTTGACCCGGCCGACGTTCAGCAGGCTCTTGGAAAAGAGGCCGGCGGCCACGAGCAGCGTCATCGACAACGCGATCTGGAGCGTGGCGAGCGTGGCCCTGAACCGGGCGGCGGCGCGCGCCCCGGAGGGCTGTCCCGCCTGATTCTTGATGCTGGCGATCAGATCGGGCCGCGTGCTGTGCAGCGCGGGAAAGATCCCGAACAGGATCCCGGTTGCCAGCGTGACCGCCGCCACCACCGGCAGCACCGACCAGTCGAGATGAAACTGCAGCGTCTGCGCGACTTCGGCCGGCAGGATGGCGGCGATCGCGTCCAGCGTCCACCTGGCGACCAGCAGTCCGGCCAGGCCGCCCATGGCCGCCAGCAGGCACGACTCGGTCAGCAGCTGGACGATGAGATGCCGGCGGCTGGCGCCGATCGAGAGCCGGATGGCCATTTCGCCGGCCCGGCCCGCAGAGCGGGCGAGCAGCAGGTTGGCGATGTTCGCGCAGGCGATGAGGATGACGAAGACGGTGACGCCGAGGAGCAGGGTGAGCCCGCTGCGCGCTTCGCGCGCGACCGACGTCTGTCCGCGGGCGCCGTTTTCGACCGTGATCGCCTTCGCCCGGAACTTCTGCATGGTCTGGTCGCTCATGCCGGTTTGCAGCGGCGCTTCGACGTCGTTTATGACCGGCCTTGTACGGGACGTTGATGGCCGTCCGCGCCTGCTCGAGCGACACGCCCGGCTTGAGCCGGGCGAACAGATAAATCCAGTAACTGCGGCGATTCTCGAGCGTGCTGGTCCGCGCCCCCGGCATCATCTGGTCGCGCAGCGAGATGGGCACGAACACGAGCGGCCGCGCGCCGAGCGTCGTGCCCGAGAATCCCTCGGGCGCGACGCCGACGACCGTCATCGGCTGACCGTTGATGGTCATCGCCTGATTCACCACGCTGGGGTTGCGGCCGAAGCTGGTCGTCCAGTAGGCGTGGCTCAGCACCACCACCCGGCCGTCGTTGGCGACCTTGTCATCGTCTGGCCCGATGAGTCGTCCGAGGGCCGGCTTGAGGCCCAGCGTCGAAAAGTAACTCCCCGAGACGAGGACGCCGTCGCCGTCGATCGTGGCCTGTCCCTTGACGGCGAGGTTGGCGCCCATCAGGACATGGCCCGCGACCCCTGTGAAAACTGTCTGTTCCCGCTCGAGATCCCGGAACATCGGGTAGCTGAAAACCTGATCGCAGTCGCCGGCCTGATTGCAGGAGTTGCTTCCGGGTTTCGGCGGCGGCGCGCCGAGGTTGACGAGGCGATCCGGTTCCGGCACCGGCCAGCGGCCGCAGCAGGACCTGATTGAAGATCGAATAGATGGCAGTGTTGGCGCCGATGCCGAGCGCCAGAGAGGCCACCGCCACGCCCGTGACGAAGGGGGTTTTGAACAGGGTCCGGAGGGCAAAGCGCACCGTCATAGGAGAATTGGACGGATTCCATAGGGGAAAAGTTGACGTTTCGTGGTACTCTCCCTCGACGCATTGTGCGTCTTCATAGGAGACGGCATGGCAAAGAAGACTGTGAAGAAGAAGGCGGCCCGCAAACCGAATGCGGCCTTCATGAGGCCGGTGACCCCCAGCGACACGCTGGCGGAGGTCGTCGGCGCGAAGCCGATGCCGCGCACCGAGGTCACCAAGAAGCTGTGGGCCTACATCAAGAAGAACGGCCTGCAGGACAAGAAGAACAAGCGGCAGATCAACGCCGACGCGCACGCTGAAGGCGGTCTTCGGCGGCAAGGCGTCGGTCAACATGTTCGCGATGACGAAGCTGGTGAGCAAGCACCTGAAATAGGCGCTGCTCCGGCCGCGACAGCGTTCTTCGAGTGGGCGACGGTCTTTCGGGCCGTCGCCTTTTGTTTTTGTGGAGATGACATCATGACGCGCAGCCGCGTCGCGGCGTGCATCGTTGCACGATCGGGATGGACCGATGAGCGTGCACGCGCAGGACCGCATGCCGCCGATTCCGCCGGGCCAGCTGACCGAGGCGCAGAAGAAAGCCGTCGCGGAATTCCGGCGGCGCGCAAGGCCGACGTGTCGCGGTCCGTTCGTGCCGCTGCTGCGCAGCCCCGAAGTGATGAACCGCGCGCGCGCGATGGGCGACTACCTGCGCTTCAACAGCGTGCTGCCGCCGCGCCTCAGCGAGTTCGCGATCCTGATCACCGCGCGGCAGTGGACGCAGAACTACGAGTGGGACGCGCACACACCGGCTCGCGCTGCAGGGCGGGCTGTCGCCGGACATCGTCAACGCGCATCGCGCGAGGGACGGCGGCCGGACAAGATGGCCGACGACGAGGAGATTCTCTACACGTTCTGCGACGAGCTGCATCGGAACCAGAGCATCAGCGATGCGACCTACGCGCGCGCCGTCGCCAAGTTCGGCGAGCAGGGCGTCATCGACATCCTCGGCATCTCCGGCTACTACACGCTGCTGGCGATGGTGCTCAACACCGCGCGCACGCCGGTGCCCGCCGGGCGCACGCCGGCCCTCGCGCCATTCCCGCGGTAGCGTCCCTCTGCAGCCGCGTCGTTCCGAGTAGAATCGGCACTTCTTCCACGAGGAGGCTATTTGAATTCGCGGCGTCTCTTGCCCGCGCTGCTGCTGCTGTTTGTCGGCAGCGGCTGCGCGGCACTCATCTACGAAGTCGTCTGGTTCCAGCTGCTCGAACTCGTCATCGGATCGTCGGCGGTCTCGATGGGCGTGCTGCTCGGCACCTTCATGGGCGGCATGTGTCTCGGCAGCCTGCTGCTGCCGCGCTTCATGTCCGCCGACGCGCATCCGCTCCGCATGTACGCGTGGCTCGAACTCGGCATCGGCGTCGATCGGCCTGCTGCTGCTGTTCGGCATGCCGCTCGTCGGCGGCGCCTATACGGCCTGGGCCGGCTCCGGCGTCGCCGGGATCCTGCTGCGCGGCGTCGCGGCCGGCATCTGCCTGCTGCCGCCGACGCTGCTGATGGGCGCGACGCTGCCGGCGATCGCGCGCTGGGTCGAGCGCACGCCGGACGGCGTCGCGTGGCTCGGATTCTTCTACGGCGGCAACACCGCCGGCGCGGTGATCGGCAGCCTGCTCGCCGGCTTCTACCTGCTGTCGCGTCTACGACATCTCGGTCGCGACCTACGTCGCGGTGGCGCTGAACGTCGTCGTGGCGCGCGCTCGGCGCTGGCGATTGCCACGCGCGCGCCGTACCGCGCGCGGCTGAGCCGGCTGCTGCGCCGGCGGCCGTGCGCTCGCGCGGCGACCGCGTGCCGTCTATCGTCGTCATCGGGCTGTCGGGGCTGACGGCGCTGGCGTGCGAAGTGCTCTGGACGCGCCTGCTGTCGCTGCTCTTCGGCGCGACGACCTACACGTTCTCGCTGATCCTCGCGGTGTTCCTGGCCGGCCTCGGCATCGGCAGCAGCGTCGGGTCGGCGCTCGGCGCGGAGCGCTCGAGCGGCCCGCGCGTCGCGCTCGGCCTGGTGTCAGCTCGGCTCTGTGCGCGGCGATGGCGTGGACGGCGTACGTGCTCACGCGAGTCGCTGCCGTACTGGCCGATCAACCCGTCGATCGCGCCGAACCCCTGGTTCCAGTTCCAGCTCGATCTCGTCCGCTGCCTCTTCGCGGTGCTGCCCGGCGCCATCCTGTGGGGCGCGAGCTTTCCGCTGGCGCTGGCGTCGGTCGCGTCGGACGACGAGGATCCGGCGCGGCTGGTCGGCGGCGTCTACGCCGCCAACACGCTCGGCGCGATCGTCGGCTCGCTCGACCGCGAGCCTGTCCTGATCGTCTGGCTCGGCACGCAGCACGCGCAGCAGGTGCTGATCGTGGTCGCCGCGCTGTCGGGGCTGATGCTGCTCGCGGAAGCGCAGGCTGCCGACCGTCGCGCTTCGTCGTCGCCGGCGCGATCGCCGGCGCTGCATGGCGCTGACGCGTGCAGCCGATTCCCGGCATGTTCGTCGCCTACGGCCGCTACACCGCGACGCAGCTCGGACAGGCCGAAGTCATCTACATGCGGCGAAGGCTGGAACGCGTCGGTCGCGGTGTCCGAGCGGTCGAACGGCGTCCGCAACTATCACAACGCCGGCAAGGTGCAGGCGTCGAGCGAGCCGCAGGACATGCGCCTGCAGCGCATGCTCGGCCACCTGACGACGCTCGTGCCGAAGCAGCGCGAAGACGGTCGTGGTCATCGGCTGCGGCGCCGGCGTCACCGCCGGCGCCGTGTCGATCGATCCGGCCGTCGAGCACGAGACGATCGCCGAGATCGAGCCGCTCGTGCCGCGCGTGGTCTCCACCTACTTCGCCGAGCACAACTTCGACGTCGTCCGCAATCCCGAAGGTCGCGCGTCCACATCGACGATGCGCGGCACTTCCTGTTCACGACGAAGGAGAAGTTCGACGCGATCACGTCGGATCCGCTCGATCCGTGGGTGAAGGGCGCGGCGATGCTCTACACGCGCGAGTTCTTCGAGCTGGCCAAGTCGCGCCTCAACCCGGGCGGCATCGTCACGCTGTTCGTGCAGCTCTACGAGAGCAACACCGAAGCGGTGAAGAGCGAGATCGCCACGTTCTTCGAGGCGTTTCCCGAAGGGGATGATCTTCGCCAACACCTACAACGGCGCCGGCTACGACCTCGTGCTGCTCGGCCAGGTCGACGGCACGACGATCAACCTCGACGAGATGGAGGCGCGGCTCAAGCGGCCCGAGTACGCGCCGGTGCGCAAGTCGCTCGCGCGAGATCGGCATGCACTCGGCGGTCGATCTGTTTGCGACCTACGCCGGGTCCGCCGAGGACATGAAGCCGTGGCTGAAGGACGCGCAGATCAACCGCGATCGCAACCTGCGCCTGCAGTACCTCGCGGGCCGCGGGCTGAACCTGTACCACGCCGACACGATCTACGCCGAGATGCTGCCCTACGCCAAGGATCCGCAGGGCATCTTCACCGGCTCGGACGATCTCAAGCAGGAGCTTCTTCAGAAGATTCACTCAGCGTGGAACAGGTAGACGTCGTGCAGGTGCGTTGAAGCTCTGATCGGCGTCCGTGCCTCCGGCGATCGTCGGCGGCTGGCGGCGCTCGTCCTGCATCGCGTGGCGGCAGTCTATCTGCGTGGCCGCGGCGCGTTCGGCGCAGGTGGACGTGGCGATCGTCGCCATCCTCATCGCGATCACGGGTCTTCTCGAATGGCGCATGGGACGGCCGCCGACCTATCGGCATGGGCCGGTCCGCCTCTGGTCCGGCAACATCAACAGCGACCAGAACTCGCAGCAGATCGCCGATCCGTACACCTTCACCCACTTCATCCACGGCGCGGCGTTCTACGGGCTGACGACTCTCGTGATGCCGCGCGCGGCCGCTCGGCGTGCGCGCGATTGTCGCCATGGCGCTCGAATCGTCGTGGGAGGCCTACGAGAACACCGATACGGTCGTCAATCGGTACCGGGCGGCGACGATCTCGCTCGGCTACTACGGCGACAGCCTGATCAATTCCCTCGTCGGACATCCTGGCCTGTGCGATCGGATTCCTGCTGGCGTGGCGCCTGCCGCGGTCGGCGACGTTTGCCTGGGTCATCGCGGTCGAGATCATCCTGGCGTTCTGGATCCGCGACAACCTGACGCTCAACATCATCATGCTGCTCCACCCGTTCAAATTCATCAGGCGCTGGCAGATGGGGGCCTGACGGCCCCGCTGGACCGGGCATCCGTTGACCGCGCTGCGGGGTGTCGGGTCGGATGTCGCGTTCACAGTCAGGAGGAGACTCATATGCGGCGTATCTTCTGCGCAGGCGCGTTGCTGCTGATGGTGCAGGCCGTCGGCGCCCAGAAACCGGTCAAAACCATCGCGGACGGCGTGCTCGACACGATCGACCTGTTCGTGGACGCCCTCGACCATCCCGCCGACCTGACGGTCGTCATCAAGCCATTCGATACGAGCCAGACCGACCTCGGCACCGGCGGCACGGACGGCAAGGACACGCGGCGAGATGAAGCGAAGACGATGCAGATCGACGGGCCGCGGGTGTTGGCTGAACGCTTCGTGGCAACGATCGACAAGGGCGCGTTCAAGGCGGTCGAGGCCATCAAGGTGGACGATCCGGTGCCGGCAAGCGCGATCGTCGTCGAAGGACGCTTCGTGAAGCTGGATCCCGGCAGCCGGACGAAGCGCTATTTCGCCGGCTTTGGCGCGGGAAAGTCGACCGTGCAGGTCGCGGGAACGGTGAAGAACTCCAGCGGGCAGACGCTGGCGACCTTCGGGCAGCGGCGCTTCGGCGCGATGGGACTCGGCGGCGGCGACTCTCTCGGGAAACTGATGGCCGATTCGCGCAGCATCGGCGAGGACATCGCGAAGTTCCTCTCCAAGTGGGCCCGCGGCGAAAAGCTCGACTAGGATGATTGGAGAGCCCGGAGCCCGAAGCCCGGAGCCCGGAGCCTGAAGCCCGGAGCCCGGAGCCTGAAACTTCACGATGAACTACTACGCACTGCAATACGAGGTCGTGGACGACTTCAGCAATCGGCGGACCCCGTATCGCCCCGAGCATCTGCGGCTCGTGACCGAGGCGCACGATCGCGGCGAGATGCCGATTGCGGGAGCGCTGGGCGATCCGCCGGACGGCGCGCTGCTGATCTTTCGTGGTGCATCCCCGAGCGTGGCGGAGGATTTTGCCCGCAACGATCCGTACGTGCAGAAGGGCCTGGTGACCCACTGGCGCGTCCGCCAATGGAACGTCGTCGTCGGACAGCAGGGCTGATGTGACCGAGACCGCACTGTATCCGCCCGGCCCGGCGCGCTCCTGGAAGACCCTGGTCATCTACGGACCGGGACGCGATCCGCTCACGTTCTTCTCCGGCCTCGCGCGCACCTACGGCGACATCGCGCACGTCCACATGGCGGGCGAGCATCTGTTCCTGCTCAACCATCCGCAGCTCGTGAAGGACGTGCTCGTCACCAACCAGCGCAATTTCCTCAAGGGGCGCGGCCTCGAGCGCGCGCAGGCGTCTGCTCGGCGAGGGACTGCTGACGAGCGAGGGCGCGACGCACCTCCGCCAGCGGCGGCTGATGCAGCCGGCGTTTCACCGCGATCGCATCGCGTCCTACGCGACGGTGATGACCGACTACGCCGACCGCGTCCGGCGCGGCTGGCAGGACGGCGCCGTCGTCGACGTCGCGCAGGAGATGATGCGCCTGACCCTCGGCATCGTCGGCAAGACGCTGTTCGACGCCGACGTCGAGGCGCAGGCGCAGAAGCGTCGGCGAGGCGCTGACCGACGGTGATGGGCTCGTTCTGGATGACGATGCTGCCGTTTTTCGACGTGCTCGAGCAGTCTGCCGCTGCCGGCGTTCAGGCGCAGCCGGAAGGCGCGCGAGCCGAGCTCGATCGCGATCATCTACGGGATGATTGCCGAACGCCGCCAGTCGCCGGGCGATCGCGGCGATCTGCTGTCGATGCTGCTGATGGCGCAGGACGAAGAGAACGACGGCGCGCGGCATGACCGATCATGCAGGTGCGCGACGAGGCGATGACGATCTTCCTCGCCGGCCACGAAACGACCGCCAACGCGCTGTCGTGGACGTGGTATCTGCTGAGCGGCGCGCCCGAGGTCGAGGCGCGCGCTGCACGAAGAGGTCGATCGCGTGCTCGGCGGCCGGCTGCCGACGCTCGACGATGTGCCGAAGCTGCCATACGTCGAAGCAGGTCGTGACCGAAGTCGATGCGGCTCTATCCGCCGGCCTGGATCATCGGCCGCCGCGCCATCGACGACTACCCGGTCGCAGGACTACGTCGTGCCGGCGCGCGGTCGCTCGTGGTCGTCAGCCCGTACCTGATGCAGCGCGACGCGCGCTTCTTCGCCGAGCCCGAGCGGTTCCATGCCGGAACGCTGGACGCCGGAATTCAAGGCGTCGCTGCCGCCGTTCGCGTATTTTCCATTTGGCGGCGGCGCGCGCCGCTGCATCGGCGAGTCGTTTGCGTGGATGGAGCTGGTGCTGGTCGCGGCGACGCTCGCGCAGCGATGGCGCATGCGGCTCGTGCCCGGACATCCGGTCGTGCCGCAGCCGGTCGTCACGCTGCGCATGAAGCACGGCGCGAAGATGAGGCTCGAAGAGCGGGCCTGACGTTGGAGAGGTATCGCAGCGCGCGTGTCCTGCGAGCCCTCGATGCCGGGAGCTCCTGGCCGGTCATTGCCGAAACCGCCGCGGGCCTGTTCGTCGTCAAGCTGCGGGGCGCGGCCCATGGCGCGACCGCGCTGGTGGCCGAGATCATCGTGGCCGAGCTGGCGGAGCGAATCGGATTGCAGGTGCCGGCCCGCGCCCTGATTGTGTTCGATGAGGATCTCGTCTCCGACGATCGGAACGACGAACTCGCGGATCTCCTGGCCGCGAGCCGCGGCGTCAATCTCGGCTTCCAGTTCCTTGCGCAGGCGCACGACAGCCGGCCCTCCGAGCTCGAGACGATCGACGAGACGACGGCCTCGCGAATTCTCTGGCTCGACTGGCTCGTCATGAATCCCGACCGGACCGACCGCAACCCGAACATCCTCATGATTGGCAGCACGCCGTGGCTCATCGATCACGGGTCGGCGCTGGGATTCCACCACGCGTGGTCCGCGGTGACCGAGGACTCGCCGTCGCGGCCGTACGCGACAGCGACGCACGTGCTGAGAGCGCGCGCGACCAGGATGGACATCGTGGATGAGGAGAGCCGGCAGGCGCTGACGCGCGAAGCGATCGAGTCGGCGATCGACGAGGTGCCGGACGATCTGCTGCGCGGTTTGTTCCTGGCCGAGGCGTCGGCGGACATGCTGGCGCGCCGCCGCGCCGCGTACTTCGCGTTTCTCTGGAAGCGTCTGCGAGCGTCGTGCCAGAGCCTAAAGCCTAGAGCCCAGAGCCCAAAGCCTAGAGCCCAAGCCAAAGCCCAGTGACTGTCTCCCGCTTCGCTCCCGCACCCACCGGCTACCTGCATCTCGGTCACGTCGTGAATGCGGTGTACGTCTGGGGATTGACGAAAGCTGCGGGCGGGCGCGTGCTGCTGCGGATCGAGGATCACGACCGGCAGCGAAGCCGGCGCGAATACGAGCACGCGATCCTCGACGATCTCGACTGGCTCGGCTTCGTGCCCGACGATCCAGCGACGGCGGATTTCCGCGCGGGCGTGTGTCGTGGACGTCAGAGCGATCGGCAGGACGTGTACGAAGCCGCGCTGGCGCGCCTGCGCGCAGCGGGACTGACCTACGCCTGCGAGTGCTCGCGCGCGGACATTCTCGCGGCGGGGGAGCCGTCGGGCGAGCTGCGCTATCCGGGAACGTGCGCGCACAAGGGTCTCGCCGACGCTCCCGGAAGGGGCGTCCGCATCCGCCTCGCGCCGAGCGTCGAACGGTTCGACGACCTGCGCCACGGACCGCTCGAACAGCGACCGTCCGAGCAGTGCGGCGATCTCCTGGCGCGCGACCGCGACGGCAACTGGACGTATCAGTTTGCGGTCGCCGCCGACGATCTGGATCAGGGGATCTCGCTGGTCGATCCGAGGCGACGATCTGCTCGCCTCGACCGGCCGCCAGATTCAGCTGGCGCGGATGCTCGGGCGCCAGGCGCCGCCCGCGTTCTTCCACCACCCGCTGATCATGAAAACAGCGACGCAGAAGTTGAGCAAGGCCGACCGCGACACCAGCGTGCGCGATCTGCGCGCGAGCGGCGTCGCGCCGCTCGAGGTCATCGGCCGTGCGTGCCGGCTGGCGGGTCTGACCGACGGACCGCTCGCCCTGAGCGCCGCCGACGCGATGGCTTACGTTGCTGAACGCTGGGCGAGCACCGTCAAACGGTTGTGATCAGTCCATCGAATCATCTGGTGATCGAGTCGTTGATCGCGCGAACGCTTCGCTCTGTTTTTCCAATGATTCGATGACCAAATGACCCGATGCCTGATAGCGCATCAGTCGCGGCTGGTCTCCCGCTGTTCCTGTGCGCGCGCGCCGCGCAGGATGTCCTGCAGCGCGTAATTGCCCTCGTGGCAGGCGTACTCGAACATGCGGTCTTCGGACCGGGTCATCGGCAACACCGCCGTCCACGGCCGGACGAACGCTGACGGATTGTCCACGGTGAACTGATAGAGCAGCGTGTCGCGATCGACGCGGGTGAATCGCTCCGTCAGCCGCAGCTGCTCGTCGGATCCCGCGCACGTCGGTCTGGTCCGTGAAATTCTGCGACTCGACGACCAGCGTCGCGCCTTCCCAATGGCCGCGCGGCTCTCCCAGCCAGCGTCCGAGACCGAGCCGCGGCGGCGCGCCGGCGCCAATCGGCACGATGCGCGCATCGTGAATCATCTCGGTGAACAGCACGACGTGGCTGCCGAACTGAAAGATCTGCAGGAAGTTGTTGTACGGCCCCGGCAGAATCGGCGGCCCGGCGTTGAAGGCGAGGCAACGCTCCTGCAGCGATCGATTTTCGGGACCATCGGCCGGATGCGCCCGGTTGTCAGCTGCGCCCGCCGCCGCGCGGTCGCGCGCCGCCGGGGTCAGGCCGGGAATGCGGCCGTTCGACGGCTCGATGACGAGCGAGGTCAGACTCCGTCCGTTGACCCGCGCCAGCGCGGTGCCGCGATCGAACCAGCCGTCGTTCACCGCGCGGCCGACGTCCACGGCCGCGCCGCCGTCGCGCCGATCGCGGTTGTTGCGTTCGAGCGGTCTCCCGAACGAACGCCGCCGCTTCCGCATCGGTCAGGGACGGCTGATCGGCAAATTGCGCGGGGCGTTCGAGCGGCGTCAACGTCGAGAAATTCCAGACGCCTTCGAGATCGGGCGCCGCCGCCGGACGTGCCGCCTGGCCGTGGACCGCAGCCTGCGTCGTCGCGGCGAGCAGCAGAATCGCCAGTGCTTTCATGGCACCGGCAGTCTACCACCCGGCCGGCGTCTAGAGCTTGAGGAGCGTATCGCGCAGAACGCGCGACTGGATGCGGCTGACGCTGAGCTGCTCGCCGTTCACCAGGACCGCCACATATGTGCCGCCGGGCATCGGGTGGATGTGCGAAATCATCTCGACGTTCGCCAGTGTCCCGCGACCGAGCTTGAGGAAGCGCCGCGGATCGAGGCGGGCCTCGAGCGCGTGCAGGCGATGGGCGATGGTGTAGGTCTCGTTGGCGGTCGTCCGGATGTGGAGCAACTCTCCCTCCGCGACCACGGAGACGATCGTGCGCACCGGCACGAGCGAAACCTTGTCGCGCTGCCGGAGCGGCAGGCGGTCGGCGTACTGCCGCCGGGTCGCGCGTTCGTAGGCGCTGCTGGCCTGCGCGAGCGCAGTCGCCTGCTGAATCGGCGGCTCGCGGTTCTGCAGCCGATCGCGCGCGCGATCGATCGTCGCCTGGAGCCGTTCCTGCTGCACCGGCTTGAGGAGATAGTCGATGGCGTTCAGCTCGAACGCTTCAATCGCGTGGTCGTCGAACGCCGTGACGAACGCGACGAGCGGCAGCGCGTCAGGCGGAATCCGCCGGACCACCTCGAGACCGCTGACCTCGGGCATCTGCAGGTCCAGGAGCGCGAGGTGGGGCCGATGCGTCGTGATGAGCTCCACCGCTTCCTCTCCGGAGGCGGCCTCGGCGACCAGCTGCGCGCCCTGGCACGCCTTGACGAGACCGGTCAGGAACCGGCGGGCCGGCCGCTCGTCGTCGGCGACGATGAGCGTCAGCGTGGGCGCCGTCACAAGTGCCGCTCCGTTCCGACGCCGATGCCCTCGCTGATCGCGTCGTGGTCGTCGGGCTCGTCGTCATCTCCCGGGGCGTGGAGCGTCGGCAGCGTCAATTCGGCGACGGTCTCGCCCGTGGCCGAGCGTTTCAGCGTGAGCGTCGCACGGTCTCCGTAGTAGCACTCCAGCCGCCGCCGGACGTTCTGCAGGCCGATCCCCGCGCCGCCGCCCGACGAGGCGTCGCCGAGACTGGCGCCGGTGTTGGTGACCAGAATCTGCAGGTGCGGCGAGGGTCCGTCGTGGAAGTGCGCCTGGACCGTCACGCGGCCGCCGTCGCGCACGCGGGCGATGCCGTGCTTGATCGCGTTCTCGACCAGCGGCTGGACGATCAGCGACGGCATCGGCAGGGCCGCCAGCGCTCGAGGGATCTGCACGTGCGCCTCGAGACGTTCCTCGAAGCGCTCGCGCTCGATCTGCAGATAGCACTCGATGAGATCCTGTTCGTGGCCGAGCGTGGTGAACTCGCCTTCGGGCCTGAGGACCGAACGCAGGAGCGTCGTGAGACGCAGGAGCGTCTCGAGCGCCCGCGCCGGCGCGCTTTGAATCAGATAGCCGACGGTCGTCAGCGCGTTGAACAGAAAGTGCGGATTGATCTGCGCGCGCAGCGCGCGTAGTTCCGCCTCGGTCGCCAGCGCGCTGATTTCGCGTTCGCGCAGCACGCGTTCGTAGCGTTCGTCGATCAGGCGCAGCGCGTCGATGCGCCGTCCCACCATCAGCGCGATGCGCTCCAGTGTCGCGGTGTCGTCCGACAGCAGGCGGCGGCCGCCGCCGAGACTGCCCACGACCAAAAGAATCTGCGGCGCTTCCGCCGTCGGAATCGGCACGGTGTAGCCCGCGGTCACCGGGAGCACCGCACCTTCAGCGACCGTGACCGACGCCGGGCTGAGCGCGGCCGCGAGCGTGGCGCAGGCGTGTTCGACGGCGGCCTTCTCGGTCGCGCAGCGCTGGATGGACGACGCGAATGAATCGAGCAGCTTCGAATAGTCGGCGCGCTTCAGCACGATGCGATCGACGAACGACGACACCGTATCCCGCAGCCACGGAAAGAGCAGGGCGGTCGCGACCCACAGCGTCAGCAGGATGCCGATCGCCGGCGAACGGCTCGACTCGTTCGTCAGTGACGGCTCGAGCAGCGACCAGGCCGTGAAGACCACCGTGACCAGCGTCAGCAGCGTCATCGCGCGTTTGAGGAACAGATCGGCAAACGCAAAGCGATAGTCCTGATAGAGGATCGCGAAGGCGAGCGGAATGGATGCGTGGTGCCCGAGGAGCTCGGTCGGCCAGCTTTCGGACGCCCCGTGAAATCGACCGATGTGCAGCGCCGAGACCGCGAACAGCGAGAGCGCGGTCATCCAGACCGCGCGCCGCACGTGTGCCTGCCGCCGCGTCGTCCACAGCAGCGCCGGCGCCAGGACGGCCAGCCCGGTCGTGAGCAGGACGAGCGCCGCCGGCCACGGCAGCGGCAGACCGGTGGCCGCGGCAAAGAGCTGCATCACGCTCGCCACGGCCGCGCAGGCATAAGCGGCCCGCGTAATCAGCCGCGCCCACCCGCGCCGCAGCGGTTCGTCGTCCTCGCCCGGACCGCGCCCGGCGGAGTGCACGGCGACCGCGGCCAGAAATCCCAGCGCGGCATACGACACCGCCGACATCCAGTCGCGCGCCCACGCCACGCCGAGACCGTCGAACAGGTGCGCCGACAACTCGCCGATGTTCCAGGCAAGCCCGAGGAGCGCCGTGCCAAGCGTGAGCCGGTAGCCCGGTCCCCGGGTCTGCAGCACCATCGCCAGCAGCATCGCGTAGAGCGATGCGCCGGTCAGGTAGCCGACGACGTGGAGGAGGGCGGGAGCGTTGGTCAACATGCCCGAGCCTTCATTTTACGCGCCACATGCTGACCCCGCCGCGAATCCCGATGCGCGTGAAACACCATGACTGGGTGCGGTTCCGGCATGAGTGGTTGCCATCGCTGCACGGACGGCGGCGCGCGGACGTGCTGTCCGCGCGCCGCTCGGGTTGAGGCGGGCGGGTCAGCGTTCGAGACGCGACTGCTGCTGGAGCCGGCTGACGCTGTCCGCCGCGCTGATCAGGCGGATGAACTCGGCGCGGTGCCCGTACGCATCGTCGCCCTTGAAGCGAACCGCGAGCGCTTCGGCGTCGGCGTACGACGACGCGCCCTTGAACTCGCTGTCGCGCAGCACCATGCCGAACTCCGCGACGGCGGCGGCAAAGCCCAGTGCCGGCGACGTGGAGGCGTGGTTGCCGACGACAACGGAGAGCAGCGAACTCGTCGCGCCGTCCGGCTCCTTGTAGCGAAGCTTGACGGTCATCGCCTCGTCGCTGCCGGCGGAGGCCGACAGGCTGGCCGGCTGCTGGTACTTGAGCGGATCGACGCCGGGCAGGTCCACCGCCTGTCCCGCGGGGACGATTTCGTACAGCGCCGTCACGGAGTGCCCGGCCCCCATGTCCCCGGCGTCCTTCTTGTCGTCGTTGAAGTCGCGATCCTGGAGCAGGCGGTTTTCGTAGCCGATCAATCGATACGCCGCGACGGCGCGCGGGTTGAACTCGACCTGCAGCTTGACGTCCTTGGCGACGGTCACCAGCGTGCCGCCGGCTTCTTCGACCAGCACCTTCCGCGCTTCAGTCAGCGAATCGATGTACGAGTAGTTCCCGTTCCCCCGATCCGCCAGCTTCTCCATCGTCGAGTCTTTGAGGTTGCCCATGCCGAAGCCGAGCACGGACAGCGAGACGCCGGTTTCGCGGTTCTGTTCGATCAGGCGGATCAGATCGCCCTGGTTGGTCACGCCGACGTTGAAGTCGCCGTCGGTCGCGAGAATCACCCGGTTCACGCCGCCGGCGATGAAACTCTTTCGCGCGATGTTGTACGCGAGCGTCATGCCCTGCGCGCCGTTGGTCGAACCGCCGGCTTCGAGGCGGCCGAGCGCTTCGAGGACCGCCATCGAATCGCCGCCGGGGGTTGACGGCAGCACCACGCCCGCGGCGCCGGCGTACACGACGAGCGCGATGCGATCGCGGCTCGTCAGGTTGCGCGCCAGCATGGCGAGAGATGCCTTCACGAGCGGCAGTTTCTCGGGCGTCTCCATCGAGCCGGAGACATCGACGAGAAAGACCAGGTTGCGTGGCGGCGTGTTCGTCGAGTCGATCCGCCGCGCCTGGAGGCCGATCAGCGCGAGCCGATGGGCGGCGTTCCACGGGCAGTCGCCGATCGCCGTCGTGACGGCGAACGGCTTGCCGTCAGCCGGCTCGGGATAGTCGTACGAGAAGTAGTTGAGGAGCTCCTCGATGCGGACGGCATCCTTCGGCGGCAGCGTGCCCTTGTTGAGGAACCGCCGGACGTTGGCGTACGACGCCGTGTCGACGTCGGTCGAAAACGTGGACAACGGCTTCTGCGTGACGGTGAACCATCCGTTGTCGTCGATCTTGTCGTACGCCTCGGTGTTGAAACCCTTCGGCGCTGACAGCCCCCCGGCGAAGCGGGCCGTCTGTGCATTGATGATCGGCGTGGCGCCGGTGACCGTGATGGCCTCGGCGACTTTCCCGACGTTCATCGTGATCGCGACGTCCCGGGTGAAGCCGGTCGCAACCACCGCGGTGGCGGTCGGCGAATCGAAGCCGGCGAGACGCGCGGTCACGGTGTAGGTGCCGGGTCCGAGATCGCGGAACCAGAACTCGCCTTTCCCGTCGGACAGCGTGGTGCGGCGTGCTGCGCCGGGACTGGAGAGCGTCAGTTCGACGCCCGGCAGGACGCCGCCGGCGGCGTCGTGCACGATGCCGTGGATGTGTCCGAAATTGCTTTGTGCGAGGGTGTAGCCGGTGACGAGAAACGCTACGACGAGCGCGAAAAGCAGGGACCTACGCATGGACCCTCCTCTGCAAGCGACGCTGGCACGTCTACCGGAATATAGACACCAAAGGCAGGCTCGCGGTCTGGCTTCTGCGCTCACGCGCACTCATTTGGTCATTTGGTCATCGGAGTCATCTGGTCATTTGGTTATTGCTGGTTCCTGATCCAATCGCACAGATCGTTTTTCAATTACAAAATTGACTCGATGACTCAGATGACCAGATGACTAAATCTCGTGCGTCGCAGCGGCTTAAGAGTCGCGGTGCACCGTGGACGGCGTGAAGGCAGGCGTGCAGACCGCGATGTATTCGGCCCCGCCGGGTTCGGGTGTGCTGTAACGGACCCATTCGCCGGGAAGCGTGACGACGGCCTGGCCGGCGCGCACCTCCAGCGACCCGCCGTCGTGTTCGACGCGCAACAGGCCTTTCAGGACGACGGTGATCTCTTCGAAGTCGGGGCGCTGGCCGGGCTCCTCCCAGCCTTGCGGGGAGACCATGCGCGCGACGCTGACACCGGAATGTCCGGAGTTGACCTGGCCGGCGAACTCCTCGATGCGCTTCGGCTTGTTCCCGGCGGCGTTGACGACGGTCGGTCCTTGAATGAGTCGGGGCATCACAGCACGATAGCAAATTTGGTCATTTGGTCATCGGGTCATCGGGTCAATCGGATCATCGGTCATCTGGTCATTGTTCACCTGGACCGGCGGTTTTTTGAAATGACCCGATGACTCGATGATTAAATGACTAAATGATTTGCGAGACGATCCTCGACGCGATCGGCCACACGCCGCTCGTGCGCATCAATACCATCACCCGCGATCTCGTGCGCGCGACCGTGCTGGCCAAGCTCGAAACCTTCAATCCGGGCAACTCGATCAAGGATCGGATGGCCCTCCGGATGATCGAGGACGCCGAGCGCGCGGGACTCCTCAAGCCGGGCGGCACCATCATCGAAGGCACCTCGGGCAATACCGGCATGGGGCTCGCGATTGCGGCGGTCGTCAAGGGCTACCAATGCATCTTCACGACCACCGACAAGCAGTCGAAGGAGAAGATCGACGCGCTGAAGGCGTTCGGGGCGGAAGTGATCGTCTGTCCGACCAACGTCGATCCCGAGGATCCGCGCTCGTACTACTCCGTGTCGTCGCGTCTGCAAAAGGAAGTGCCGAACTCGTGGAAGGCCAACCAGTACGACAACCTGTCCAATTCCGCGGCGCACTACGAGCAGACGGGGCCTGAAATCTGGGAACAGACCGAAGGGCGCATCACCCACCTGGTGGTGGGCGTCGGCACGGGCGGCACCGCCTCGGGCACCGGCCGATATCTGAAGGAACAGAACCCGCGCATCAAAGTCTGGGGCATCGACACCTACGGGTCGGTCTTCAAGAAGTACAAGGAGACCGGGATATTCGACAAGCACGAGATCTATCCGTACATCACCGAAGGGATCGGCGAGGATTTCCTGCCGAAGAACGTCGATTTCTCCGTGATCGATCACTTCGAGAAGGTGACCGACAAGGACGCGGCGGTCATGACGCGCCGGATCGCGCGGGAAGAAGGCATCTTCGCCGGCAACTCCGCCGGTTCGGCGATGGCCGGCGTGCTGCAGCTGCGCGATCGATTTACCGGCCGATGACGTGGTCGTGGTCATCTTCCACGATCACGGCACGCGCTACCTGGGCAAGATGTTCAACGACGACTGGATGCGCGAAAAAGGGTTTCTGGAAAAGAGCGGCATGACGGCGCGCGATCTGGTCGCGCTCGGCCTGTCGGGCGAGCTGTGCTCGATCGAGTGCAACGAGCCGGTCGAGCACGCGCTGACGCTGATGAGCGAGCACGACTTCTCGCAGATTTCGATCACCCACGAGCACCGCCTGGTCGGGTCGCTCAACGAGACGCAGCTCTATGCGGAGCTGCTGCGCAATCCGGTGATCAAGCGGGAGCCGGTCGAATCGATCATGCTGCCGGCGTTCCCGTTCGTGGACGTGTCCACGCCGATTGAGCTGCTGGCCTCGATGATCACGGCGCAGAATCCCGCCGTGCTGGTGCGCGATTTCAAGACCGACAAGACGTTCATCATCACGCGGTCCGACGTGATGCGCGTTTTGTAGCGGTTCTACTCGCCGGCCGGCGCGAGGTAGTAGCCGTCGCCGTGGACGGTGTGGATGAAGCGCGGCCGATGCGGATTCGTTTCGATCTTCTTCCGCAGCCGCGCGATCGCGTGATCGACGGCGCGGGTCGTCGCGGTATCGGGATAGCCCCAGACCGACTGCAGCAGCTCGCTGCGATGCACGATGCTGTTGGGCCGCTGGGCGAGGTACTGCAGGAGCTCGAAATCGCGGTGCGTCAGATCGATGCTGCCCGCCGTATTCCACGCCTTCAGCTTCGCGAAGTCGATGGTGACGTCGCCGAGCGCCAGGAGATCCACATCGGGACGCGCGCGCCTGAGGACGGCGTGAACCCGCGCGAGCAGCTCCTCGAGATCGAACGGCTTGGTGACGTAGTCGTCGGCGCCGAGCTGCAGGCCGCGGATCTTGTCCTGCTTCTGTCCCTTCGCCGTCAGGAAAATGATCGGGGTTCGCGAGCTCGGGCGCCAGCTGGCGCACAGCTCGAGGCCGCTCTTGCCCGGCAGGTTGATGTCGAGCAGCACCAGGTCGGGCGCGAATTCGCGCAGCGCGCCGGTCGCCAGGTTGCCGTCCGAGACCGTGCGCACCTGGAACCCCTCGAACGTCAGGTTGTCGTTCAAGACGCGCGTGAGCACCGGATCGTCTTCGACCACGAGCACGCGTTTCTTCACGTCTGACTCGCTCTCCGGGCTCGTCCGGCATGCCGGCCGCGATCGGCAGCGTCACGGCGACCGTTGTGCCCTGGCCGACGATACTCCTGATCGCCAGCGTTCCGGAATGATCGGCCACGATTCGGTCCACGATCGCCAGGCCGAGGCCGCTGCCGCCCGCGTTGGACAGGCTGCCGCGGAAGAACTTCCGGGTGACCCGCTCGATTTCGCCCTCGGGGATGCCCATGCCCCGGTCGCTGACTTCGAGCACGACGGTCGCCGTTTTCGCGGTGCGCGGCAATCTGCAGCCAGCGGGTGCCGCGCGAGTAGCGGATGGCATTGTCCACCAGGTTGTTCAGCATCAGGCCGAGCGCGGTGGGGTCGGCCTTGACCGGCGGCAGGTCCTCCGGCAATTCGACGTGCAGCTCGAAGCCTTCGTGCGTGAGGTGCGGCTCGAATTCCTGCAGGCTGCGATCGACGACCGCCTCGAGCATGACCGGCTCGAACGAGTACGCATCGGCGACATCGGTGATGCGCGCGTAGGCGAGCAGGTTGTCCACCAGGCGGCTGAGCCGCGTCGCTTCGCGAATGCCCATCGCGCCGTACTCGCGCGAGGTCTCGAGCGTCGTGCGTCCGGAGGCGAGCGTTTCGTGAATGGCGCGCATGTTGGAAATCGGCGTCTTCAGCTCGTGCGTCACGGCGGAGATGAAGTCGGCGCGCATGTCGGCGAGGCGCGCGCCGGTGCGCGCCGCCTGCAGGCTGAGCCACACGCCCGCGGTGAGGACCAGCGTCATGATCGCCGCCAGCGCCAGCGTCCGGCGGGCGCCGCTGTCGGCTGCGGCGAGCGTCGGATCGTGCTGCGCGGTGGCGATCGCCGTCCACGACGCGATCGAGAGATCGCTCGGCGGGTCGGCGGCGACCGTGACCGGATCGAAGAACACCAGCGGAAAGCTCCGCTCGGCGCCCGGCACGTTGGCGGTCGCGCGCGTGACGCCGATGACGCCCCGGCCGGCCTGATCGACGATCGCGAACTCGATCGCGCTGTCGCCGCCCTCGATGCGGGCGGCCTGCGCCACCAGATCCTTGAAGTAGTGCTCGCGCGCCCATTGCAGGCTCACCATGAACCCGAAGATCGCGGACGGCCGTTCGCGAAGCGTATCCGCGTACGACAGCAGCGTCACGATCTGATAGCGCGTGCCGCCCAGCTCCATATCGAAGATCGAAAATCGCCGTCCTTCGGCGAGGTCCTGCTGGACGCGCGGCAGAAGCCGGGACGCCAGCGTGCCGTTGCTGCTGACGACCACCGGAAACAGCTGCTGGTGGTCCTGCGTCGGACAGCCAGACCGGCGCGCGCTCGGCGCGGGTGTAGAACACCGGCGATTCTTCGGCCGGAACATCGCGCCACGAAAAGAACGCGTCGAGATACGGGTAGCGCGCGAACGCACTCGCAATCGGGTGCAGGAGATCGACCGGCGGCCGCGCCGTGAGTCCGTCTCGATCCGCCGACGACAAGACCATCTGCTGCGCACCGCGCATGTCGCGCGTCAGCGCCGAAATCAGCAGCGCGGCCCCTTCGCCGGCGCGCCGGGTGGCCACGAGCGTCGCCGCCTGTTCGCGCTCGATGACCGCGCGGTAGCCGATCCACACGCAGCGCCGCCGCGGACAGCATGACGATCGTCGCGAGCCATGTCGTCAGGCGAGGTGGCCAGAACGCTTGAAACGGCGTCACCGCGACAGCTCGCGTTCCCGGAAATAGCGCGCCGCGCCCGCATGCAGCGGGATGGGCGTCGCCGGCGCTTCGTCCAGGTTGAGGAACCGGAGGTTGGCCTCGACGCCGGACAGCCGGGGGAACGCTTCGAAGAGCTGCGCCGTCAGCGCGTAGACCAGCGATTCGTCGAGATCCTCGCGGCAGACCACGACCATGTCGATGCCGAGCGTCGGGAAAATCCGATCCTGGCCGGCGTAGATATCGCGCGGCACGCGGACCACGCGCACGAACGGGTTCTCGCGCCGCAGCTTTTCGACCGGCGGACCTTCGATCGGAATGATGTACGCGCCTTCGCGAATCACCGCGGTCATGACTTCATCGGGCGGATAGAGAAAGCCCGGCAGGAAGATCGCCGCGAGGGCGCCGCTCTTGAGATCGGCCGCAGCGGTCGTGCGCACGCTGTACGGCTTGAGGGTGACCCCGTGCACGCCGAACGCATCCAGCGACCAGCATGGCGAGCTTCGAGCTCATGGTCCGCAGCGGGCCAGTCGCGACGACCCGGTCGTGCAAATCGGTGATGCGCGTGATTCCCGATCCGGCCCGGACCAGCAGATACGCAGGCAACGGCTGCAGCAGCGACACGCCCCTCAGGTGGCTGTTCGACGAAGGCACGCCGGTCGTCGTCCAATATGCCTCGTAGACGTCATCGGCCGAGGCCACACCCATGTCCGCCGCGTTCGTTTCGATCCCCCGGATCACGTCAGGCGAACCCGCGGACGCGAACGGCTGGATGTTGAGCTGCGGCAACGCCCGCCGGTATTCGGCGGCGAGCGGCTCGCTGAGCGGCGTATATGCGGTGGCGAGGCGCAGCACCGACGGTGGGGGCCGCGACACGGTCTCCGCGCGGCAGCCGGCGCTGGCGGCGAGCAGTACAGCGGCAGCGGCGACGAGGAAAATTGCGCAAATCGACCGCTTTTACCAGAATGTCACCGAACGATCAAACGCCGGGCCGGTGCACGGCATCATGGGTCAGAATAGGCCGGAAGACTGCGACAAGTTGCGACACCTGCGGTCGTCGGCAACGGTGCCAGAATTTGCGCGGACGTGAATTGAGGAATCTCGTGAAGACAGCACCTTCGACATCAATCGTTCGCAGCGCGCTCGCTGCCCTGGTCATCGGGACTGTTTCTCGGGACGACGGCGTGGCTCGGCGCGCAGTCGCTGTCCTTCACGAGCGGCCAGAACATCTCGCCGGCATTCGAAGGGTGGGAACAGGCGCCGGACGGCGCCCGCTACTTCCTGTTCGGGTACATGAACCGCAACTGGGCCGAGGAGATCGACGTCCCCATCGGTCCCGACAACACGTTCAGCGTCGGCGGCGCCGACCAGGGGCAGCCGACCCATTTCCTGCCGCGGCGTAATCGCTTCGTCTTCAGGGTTCGCGTCCCGAACGGTTTCACCGAGAAGGACGAGATGATCTGGACGCTGACCACGCACGGGCAAGACCGAAAAGGCGTACGCGACGCTCAGGCTCGACTACCAGGTGGACGACGTCGTGAAGGCGTCCGAAACCGGCGCGCTCGGCGCCGGCACCAGCAGCCCCGAAGTCCGCGCGAACAAGCCGCCCGTCGTGAAGGTCCAGGGCAACACCAAGCTGTCGGCCAAGGTCGGCGAGCCGATCTCGATCGTCACGCTCGTCACCGACGACGGGATCCCGAAGCGGCGCGGCGCCGGGCAGTCCGGTTCGGCGGTTCAGAACCGCGGATCGCGCCGCGACACCACCGCCGACACGCCGCCCGGTGCGGAAAATCCGCAGCGCGCGAATCGCGCGATGCTCCCGCCCGCGCGTGTGACGGTCGGCAAGAACGTCGGCCTTCACCTGTCGTGGTTCGTCTACCGCGGCGAGGGCACGGTCACGTTCGATCCCGAGCAGGTCAAGCCGTGGGAGGACACGCGCGCCGGCGCGAACTCGCCGTGGGCGCCCGTCTGGGTCGCGCCCGACATGCCGGCGGACGGCAAGATCGCCGTCAAGGCGACGTTCGCTGAGCCTGGAACGTATGTGCTGCGCGGGCTCGCCGACGACGGCGCGCTGACCGGGTTCGACGACGTGACGGTGACCGTCGCGCGTTGACGGTCGTCGCGGATCTCCCACTGTCCGGGAGTCGCTTCTGAAATTTCACCTCGCCGCGTTTCTCTGTGGGGGCTCTCCGGCGTCGCGAGCGCGAGCGCCGGTCAGTCCATCCTGCCACCGCCGCCGAGTGCGCCCGACGTCATCGCGCGCGATCCCGCCTCCGGCCGCATGACGATTCGGGTGAGCCGGCTGACGGCGCCGATTCACGTGGACGGCCGGCTCGACGAAGCCATCTACGCCGACGTCCCGGCGATTTCCGATTTCATCCAGATGGAGCCGAACGGCGGTCAGCCGGCGACCGAGAAGACCGAGGTCTGGGTCGCCTTCGATCAGCGCAACGTCTACGTCGCGTTCCGCGCCTGGGAGAGCCAGCCGGACCGCATGATCGCGAACGAGATGCGGCGCGACAGCAACAACATCCGCCAGGGCGACTCCATCGGGTTCGCGTTCGACACGTTCTGCGACCGGCGCAACGCCGTTCCAGTTCGAGGTCAACCCGCTCGGCGGCCGCACCGACGGGCAGAGCACCAACGAGCGGCAGTTCAACGCCGACTGGAATCCGGTCTGGGAGCTCGTCGGTCGGGCAAGTTCGAGGGCGGCTGGACGATCGAAGCGGCGATTCCGTTCAAGTCGCTCCGCTACGCGTCCCGGGCACGGCGCAGGTCTGGGGCTTCCAGGCGCGTCGCACCAACAAGTGGAAGAACGAGATCGCGTACCTCACGACGATGCCGCCCGCGTTCGGCATCGGCCGCGGCAGCTTTTGCGGCGTCGCTCTTCGCGACGGCTGGTCGGCATCGAGGCGCCGCCGCCGTCGCAGCAACCTCGAGCTCAAGCCGTACGCGATCGGCGATCTGACGACCGATCAACACCGCGGCGCCGAGTCGTCGAGCAACGACCCCGGCGGCGACTTCGGCGTCGACGCGAAGTACAGCAGTCACGCAGAACCTGACCGCCGACCTCACCTACAACACCGACTTCGCGCAGGTCGAAGCCGACGAGCAGCAGGTGAACCTGACGCGCTTCAGCCTGTTCTTTCCCGAGAAGCGCGACTTCTTCCTCGAGAATCACGGGCTTGTTCACGTTCGGCGGCGCCGGCGGCTCGGGCGACCGCGGCATGCCGGCGACACGCCGATTCTCTTCTACAGCCGGCGCATCGGGCTCAACCAGGGACACGCGAGGTGCCGATCTGGGGCGGCGGCCGCGCTCACCGGCCGCGTCGGACGCTACAGCGTCGGCCTGATCAACATGCAGACGCGCGACCGAGCCGCTGGCGAATGCGCCGACGACCAACTTCTCGGCGTGGTCCGCGTGAAGCGCGACATCCTGCGCCGCAGCAGCATCGGCGCGCTTGCCACGTCGCGGTCGGTGACGTCCATCGGGCGCGGCTCGAACCAGCCATAGCGGGCGTCGACGGCACGTTCGCGTTCTTCAGCAACCTCGCCTTCAACACCTATTTCGCGAAGATCCAGCACCGACAACCTGCACGGCGACGATCTCAGCTACCGCGCGCAGCTGGATTACGCCGGCGATCGCTACGGCCTTCAGCTCGAGCACCTGACCGTCGGCGACAACTTCAATCCCGAGGTCGGGTTCCTGCGCCGCGACGACATGCGCAAGCACTACGCGCTCGGCCGCTTCAGCCCGCGGTCGACGTCGATCAACGCGCGTGCGCAAGTTCTCGTCGATCGGCCAGTTCACCTACATCGCAGAACGGCGCCGGGCGCCTCGAGACGCGCATCGGCGACGGCGAGTTCGCGATCGAATTCCAGAACAGCGATCGCTTCAGCGTCGGGGTCAACGACGACTACGAGCTGCTGAAGCGTGCCGTTCCCGGTCGACTCCGACGGTGCGCATTCCGGTGGGCGAGTACGACTTCACGACCGGCCGCATCGGCTACGTCTTCGGCCAGCAGCGACCGATCTCGGGCAGCGTGCTCTTCGAGCGGGGCGGTTCTACAACGGCGAGCGGACGACGATCGCCTTCAACCGGGCGAGGCTCAACGTGTCCCGGCGCCTGTCGCTCGAGCCGAGCATTTCGCTCAACTGGATTACGCTGCCGGGCGAGCGCTTCACGATCAAACTGGTCGGATCGCGCATCACCTACACGATCACGCCGCTGCTGTTCGTCAGCGCGCTCGTCCAGTTCAACTCCAGCACGAACACCGTGTCAGCACAACGCGCGCCTCCGCTGGGAGTACCGGCCGGGCAGCGAGCTGTTCGTCGTCTACAACGAGGAGCGGGACAGCGCGACGCTCGGTTTTCCCGACACCCGCAATCGCGGCGTGATCGTGAAGGTCAATCGCCTCTTCCGATGTAGTAGCCTAACTGGGCCTATGCGCTCCCACATTGCGATCACACGCGGCGTCAGCGCCTCGATCGCCAGGTGCGAGCTGACTCATCTCGAGCGCACGCCGATCGATCTGGAACTGGCGCGCGCGCAGCATCTCGAGTACGAACGCACGCTCGAGCGCCTCGGCTGCGACGTCAGGCGTCTTCCGACGAGCGAGGACTGGCCTGACGGCGTGTTCGTCGAAGACGCCGCCGTGGTGCTCGACGAAGTGGCGGTCGTCACCCGCCCCGGCGCGGCGTCGCGACGCGGCGAGACCGCGGCGGTGGCTGACGTGCTGTCGACCTACCGCCGCCTCGCGTACATCGTCGCGCCCGGGACGCTCGATGGCGGCGACGTGCTGATCGTCGGGCGCTCGATTTTCGTCGGGCTGTCGGGCCGGACCAACAGCGAGGGCATCGAGCAGATGCGGCGCGCGGTCGAGCCGTTTGGCTACACCGTTTCGACCGCGACGGTCGAGGGATGCCTGCATCTCAAATCCGCGGCAACCGCCGTGGACGATGCGACTCTCCTCGTGAATCGCCGCTGGATTGTCGATCGCGAATTCGGGAGCCTCGAGCTCGTGGACGTCGATCCGGACGAGCCGATGGCCGCCAACGTCGCGCGGATTGGTCCGAATCTCCTGTACCCTTCGGCGTTTCCCCGCACCCGCGAGCGGCTCGAGCGCCGCGGATTCGCCCCAGCGATCGTTGACGTCAGCGAACTCGCCAAGGCCGAGGGTGCGGTGACGTGCTGCAGCCTCATTCTGTTCGCGGCGAACTGATCGTCTTCACGAAGATCCCAGGCACCGGCCGCGTGACTAGCCTCAACGAGCAATTCGGCGACATCGACATCTACCTGTTCGACCAGCTCCTGCGCCGCCGCATCGTCCCCGGCATGCGCGTGCTCGATGCCGGATGCGGATGGGGCCGGAACCTGATCTACCTGCTGCGCGCCGGGTATGAGGTGTGCGGCGCCGATGCCGATCCGGATGCCGTCGCGGCGGTCCGCCGCCTCGCCGCGGAACTGGCGCCGTCACTTCCAGCCGAAAATTTTCGCGTCGAGCCGGTCGAAGCGATGTCGTTTGCGGATGGCTGCGCCGACGCGGTCATCAGCAGCGCGGTCCTGCATTTCGCGGCCAGCCATCAGCAGTTCGAGGCGATGCTGACCGGTGCGTGGCGGGTGCTCGCGCCACGGGGCCTGTTCTTCTGCCGCCTCGCATCGTCGATCGGACTGGAAGCGCAAGTCGTGCCGATAGGGGAAGGGCGGTATCGGCTGCCCGACGGCAGCGATCGCTATCTCGTGGACGAGGAACGCCTGATGACGATGAGCGCCCGTCTCGGCGGCGAGCTCCTCGATCCGTTGAAAACAACGATCGTGCAGGGCCGGAGGTCCATGACTACGTGGGTGCTTCGGAAAGGTGGATAATTCCGCCATGGACGGCAAGCGTGAACTCCTCAGACATACGCTCGCGACGATCGCGTATCGCGGCGGCAAGGCGCTGCGCGGCGCGCCCGACAGTTTCGCGACCTTTCAGGCGGCGCCCGCCTCGCGGACGCCGGAGCAGATCCTCGCGCACATGGGCGACCTGTTCGACTGGGCGCTGTCGATGGCCTCGGGGTCACCCGCGTGGAACGACTCCAAGCCGCTGCCGTGGCCGAGCGAAGTCGATCGCTTCTTTGGGGCGCTCGGACGGTTCGACGCCTATCTCGCATCCGACCAGCCGCTGGGCGATTCGGCCGAGCGGCTCTTCCAGGGACCGATCGCCGATGCGCTGACGCACGTCGGGCAATTGACGATGCTGCGGCGGATCGAGGGTTCACCGATCCGCGGCGAGAACTACCACAAGGCCGACATCGCCGACAGGCCGGGTCGGCGTCGAGCAGTCGCAGCCTCGTCGCGAGTTTTGATGCTGCGCGCGTACGGCGTCACCGACCGCGGCCGGATCCGCGAGACGAACGAAGACTGCTACGGCATCGATCACGATCTCCGGCTGGTCGTGGTCGCCGACGGCATGGGCGGGCACCGGGCCGGCGAGGTCGCCTCGCGCATGGCGGTCGATACGGTCATGGACTATGTCGGACGTTCCGCGGTCACCACCACCTGGCCGTTCGGCTTCGATGTCTCGTTTTCGGAAGCCAGCAACCTGCTGCGCACGGCGATTCACGTTGCGAACTCGCGCATCTTCGAGGCCGCGCTGGTCCGGCCGGACTACTTCGGCATGGGGACGACGACGGTGGCGGTTTTGGTCCGCGACGGTGTCCTGTCGATTGCGCACGTCGGTGACAGCCGCCTGTATCTCTTCGCCGATCGCCAGCTGCGCCAGATGACCGAAGACGATTCGTGGGCGTCCGCCGTTCTGGCGCGCGATCCCGAGACCGATCCGGTCGTCCTGCAGACGCATCCGATGCGCAACGCGCTCACGGCCGTCGTCGGCTCGCGCGCGCGGACGAGCGTGCACATGTGCGAGTACCCGCTCAAGGGCGGCGAGCGCCTGGCATTGACGACCGACGGGATTCACGGGGTGCTGAACGAGTCGAGCGTGGCGGATCTGATGGGGAAGGGCGGCGATGCGAAAGACATCGCCGCGTCGCTGGTGACGACGGCGCTGACGAGCGGCAGCCGTGACAATTGCACGGCTGTCGTCATCGAGTGCTGATCTATTCGGTGTAGCTGTAGCCGCAGTTCTCGCACGTCCACGTGCGATCCTGCTTGTACATGTTGTAGCCGCACTGCGGACAGACGCGATAGTCGCGGCCGTTGTTGTCCTTGTGTATGACCTTGAATTCGTCTTCTTCGGGCTTGTCCTTCTTGTCGGCGCCCTGATCGGACTTGTCGTCCTTCTTCGCGTCCTTGTCGTCGCCCCTGGGCTGATCCTGCGGCTGCTGCGCGAAGGTGAGCGCCGGCAGCGCCGCGATGCCGATGATGGCCGCGCCCGCGAGCGCGGATCCCTTGAGGAAGGTGCGCCGGTTCACGCGCTGCTCGAGCTTTTTCATCAGTTCCTGCGTGTGGTCAGACATAAGAAAATCCTTATATGTTCCGGCTCGATTGGCCTACCGATTATAGCGTCAATTCGGCTGCGATCCGGTCGACGAACGCACGGTTGACCACCAGCGCGGGATGCGCCTGCAGCGAGCGCCTGTGCAATTTCGAACGCTTCCAGGAGCAGGTCTTCGCGCTCGTCGCCTTCGGCGGCGTCCGCGAACCGCCAGAAGTCGCGCGTGGCGCCGTCGAGGTCGCCGTTGGCGAATCGCACGAGCGCAAGGCGGCAGCCCTGCCGGCGATTTTTCTCCGGATCGCGCCGCTGACCTTCCTGGTACGCCGCGAGCGCGCCGGCATAGTCGCCCCGAAGGAAACGCGTGTGCCCGAGGTTGTAGTGGCCGAAGACGAATTCGGGTGCGAGAGCCGTCACGCGCGCGAGCGCGGCTTCCGAATCCTCCAGGCGGCCGAGCTCGCGGGACACGACGCCGACGTTGTTGAGGATGGTCGTGTTGTCGGGGTCGAGGCTCGCGGCGTGGGCGAACGCGGCCAGCGCCTCGTCGGGTCGATCGAGCTCGCCAAGCGTCGCGCCGAGATTGCTGAATGCCGCGGAGAAGGTCGGCATCCGGTCGGCGGCGCGCTGAAATCCTTCGCGCGCGCGCTCCATGTCCTCGCACGCCAGCCAGAACTTGCCGTCCTCGAAGTGCGCGGCTTCCCAATCGGGCGCGAGGCGTCAGCGCCGCGTCCAGCGCGGCGCGCGCGCCGGACGGATCCTGCACTTCGCGCTGCGCGCTCGCGAGCGCCAGCGCGGCGACCGCGGAATCCGGCGCGCGCCGGTATGCCTCGCGCGCGAGGGACACGCGCTCGTCACCGGCGCTGCTGGCAAACGCCTCGGCCAGGAGATCCGCGACCGGCGACACGGATCGGTCGCGCGGTGTCGTCGCCTTCGCGTGAAGCCGCCGGCGTCGTCTCTGTGCTGGCTGCACTCCGTGAACGAAAACAGCCGCCACGGTCCGCGCCGCTTGATCATCTCGGGCGCGTTGACGGCGAGCTGCCCGGCATCCGCCGTCGCGACGATGCGATCGCCGGGACCGAGGAGGTCGATCCATTTCTGGAGGAGATAGGTGCTCTGCGTCAGGATCAACCGCGTGCCGGAGGTCTGCGCGTTCGGGAACGCGCGCTCCAGATCGTCGATGCGGATCAGGCGTGGCTGGGCGACGGGAAGGCTGGAGGCGTCCGGGCGGACGAACGGAAGGCTCGACGCGTCGAGGGTCAGGCGCGCGGCCGGGCGGAACGAGCCGGCGCTCTCCTCGGCGTCTGCCGCGCGGAGGCGATCCGCGCGGCTTCCGCCCACGATCAGCGCGTGCACGGACGATTTACTGTCCGGGCGCCGGTGCCGCGGCTCCTCCCGGAGCGGGCGGCGGCCGGCGGCGGCGGGTTCTTGGGAATCGCTTCGCCGCGGTGGCAGGTCGCGCACTCGACCTTGGTGAGCTCCGCGGCCGGCTTGCCGATGCCCGCGGCGATGGCCTCGTTGGCGTGCATCGTCATCGTCATCATGACGCGCGCGGTTTTCTTGGGGGCCTTTTCGTCGGTCGCAAAGTCGTTCCGTCCGCCCTGGCCTTCCTGGACGTGGCAGTAGTTGCACATCACGCCCAGTCCCGCGGCGTAGCCCCGCATCAGCGTGATCAACTCCTGGCGCGGGATGTCCTTGGGCAGAATCTGGAGATTCTGGGGCGGCGGCGGCGGGCCGCCTCGGCCTTGCGCGGCCGCCGGCGGATTCTGGGCGTAAAGCGTTGTGGCTGCAAGTGTTCCGGCCAGCGTCAGGACCGTAACGAGGAACAGGGAGCGAGAGCGCGAGTATCGACCTCATGGGCTTCACCTCGTGGGCGACACTATACACGCGCGATGCGCATGGTTGCAGCCGAAGTCGCGGCCATGCTATATTTCGCAGGTTCTGTCGGAGCTAGGACACCCTATCTAGCTTCGTCGCTTTCCTCGAGCGTCCCTCAGGTTGAACAGGCGTCGGGTTTCCCACCCGCACGACTGCTGTCCCTGGGAAGCAACCGGGAAGTTAGCCCCGTCGCGATCAACTCGAACAGGGTCATAGGGTTTTCAGGCGCCAAGCCGCAAGGCTTCTAGGCCTGAAGCGACAACTCGCAGCGCCCGGGCGCTGTGAATTTAGTCATTTCGTCATCGAGTCATCGAGTCGCCTTTGGCTGACCAAATGACCCGATAACCAGATGACCAAATAGAGAGATCACCAAAGGTATGCCGACTATCAGTCAGCTCGTGCGCGCCGGACGGAAGAAGATCGTCAGCAAGACGAAGAGTCCCGCGCTCCAGAACAGCCCGCAGAAGCGTGGCGTGTGCGTCCGTGTCTTCACCCAGACGCCGAAGAAGCCGAATTCCGCGCTCCGCAAGGTGGCGCGCGTTCGCCTGACCAACGGCATCGAAGTCACGACCTACATCCCCGGCGTCGGCCACAACCTGCAGGAGCACTCGCTGGTGCTCATTCGCGGCGGCCGCGTCAAGGATCTGCCGGGTGTCCGTTACCACGTGGTCCGCGGCACGCTCGACGCCGTCGGCGTCCAGGGCCGCATGCAGGGCCGCTCGAAATACGGGGCGAAGAGGCCGAAGAAAGCTTAGGCGAAGTAAGCCAGTGAGGAAAGGATCAGCAATGCCGAGACGACGAGAGATTCCCAAGCGCGACATCGCTCCGGACCCGCTGTACGACAGTCAGCTGGTGAGCAAGTTCATCAACTGCGTCATGAGCGACGGCAAGCGCAGCACGGCGGAGCGCATCCTCTATAAGAGCTTCGACATCATCAAGGAAAAGACCGGCGACGACCCGCTGAAGGTGTTCAAGAAGGCGGTCGACAACGTCAAGCCGAGTCTCGAAGTGAAGTCGCGGCGCGTCGGCGGCTCCAACTACCAGGTGCCGGTCGAAGTGAACCCGAACCGCCGGCTGTCGCTCAGCCTGCGCTGGATCGTCGGCTACGCGACGGCGCGCGGCGACGGCAAGACGATGCAGGAAAAGCTCGCGAACGAATTGATGGATGCGGCCAATCTTCGCGGCGGCGCCGTGAAGAAGCGTGAGGACACGCACCGCATGGCGGAAGCGAACAAGGCGTTCGCGCACTACCGCTGGTAGTCGTAAGGCGTTATCGAATCATCTGGTCATCTGGTCATCGAGTCGGTTCTCGAGGCAAGCGGATGACCAGACGACCCGATGACTCAGATCAAATAACCAGAATTCGCTCAAGGTAATGCCCAGACAAACGCCCCTCGGGAAAACGCGGAACATCGGCATCATGGCGCACATCGATGCCGGCAAGACCACGACGACGGAACGGATCCTGTTCTATACCGGGATTACGTACAAGATCGGCGAAGTGCACGAAGGCACCGCCGTCATGGACTGGATGGAGCAGGAGCAGGAGCGCGGCATCACCATCACGTCCGCGGCGACGACCTGTTTCTGGCGCGATCACCGCATCAACATCATCGACACGCCGGGTCACGTCGACTTCACGGCGGAGGTCGAGCGCTCGCTGCGCGTGCTCGACGGCGCCGTCGCGGTGTTCGACTCGGTCGCCGGCGTCGAGCCGCAGTCCGAAACGGTCTGGCGCCAGGCCGACAAGTACCGCGTGCCGCGCATCTGCTTCGTCAACAAGATGGACCGCATCGGCGCGGACTTCAAGCGCACCTTCGACCAGATCATCACCAAGCTCGAAGCCAACCCGGTCGCGATTCAGCTGCCCATCGGTTCGGAAGACAAGTTCCTCGGCGTGGTCGACCTCATTCGCATGAAGTCGATCACCTACAAGGACGAGACCATGGGCGCCGACTACATCGTCGGCGAGATTCCGGCCGACATGCTGGACGAGGCGAAGCACTACCGCGAGCAGCTGATCGAGAAGGTCAGCGAGGCCGACGACAAGATTCTCGAGAAGTATCTCGCACGGCCAGGAGATCACCGAGGACGAGATCAAGGCGGCGCTGCGCAAGCGCGTGTTGACCTCCGTGCATGGCGACAAGGCGAGAAGGCGTTCGTGCCGGTCATCTGCGGATCGGCCTTCAAGAACAAGGGCGTCCAGCCGATGCTCGACGCGGTCGTCGACTTCCTCCCGTCGCCGGTCGACGTGCCGTCGATCAGCGGCATCGACCCCGACGCCAAGGAAGCGGCGGTCATCGAGCGCGCGGCCTCCGACGATGCAGCCGTTCTCGGCGCTGGCGTTCAAGATCATGACCGACCCGTTTGTCGGTCAGCTCGCGTTCTTCCGCGTCTACTCCGGCGTGCTGGTCGCCGGCGGCACCGTCTACAACTCGACCAAGCAGCGCACCGAGCGCATCGGCCGCATCCTGAAGATGCACGCCAACAAGCGCGAGGAAATCAAGGAAGTCTACGCGGGTGATATCGCCGCGGCGGTTGGCCTGAAGAGCGTCAGCACCGGCGACACGCTGTGCGACGAGAAGCATCCGATCGTGCTCGAGGCGATGGACTTCCCGAAGCCGGTCATCTCGCTGGCGATCGAGCCGAAGACCAAGTCCGACCAGGAAAAGCTCGGCGTCGGGTCTCCAGAAGCTGAGGGCCGAAGACCCGACCTTCCACGTGCAGACCGACATGCAGACCGGTCAGGTCATCATCGCCGGCATGGGCGAGCTGCACCTCGAGATCATCGTGGACCGCCTGAAGCGCGAGTTCAGCGTCGAGGCGAGCGTCGGCAAGCCGCAGGTCGCCTACAAGGAAACGCTGACCCGTCCGGCGGACGGCGAGATGAAGTACGCGAAGCAGACGGGCGGCCGCGGTCAGTACGGCCACTGCAAGATCCATCTGTTTCCCGGCGAGCCGGGCAGCGGCTACATCTTCGAGAACGAGATCGACGGCGGATCGATCCCGAAAGAGTTCATCAAGCCGATCGACGAAGGGATCAAGGAAGCGCTCACGCGCGGCGTGCTCGCCGGCTATCCGGTCGACGACGTGCGGATCGAGCTGTACGACGGCTCGTACCACGACGTCGACTCGTCGGAAATGGCGTTCAAGATTGCCGGTTCGATGGCGTTCCAGGATGCGGCCAAGAAGGCGCGCCCGGTGCTGCTCGAGCCGATCATGCGGGTCGAGGTCGTCGTGCCCAAGGAACACATGGGCGACGTGATGGGCAACCTCTCGAGCCGGCGCGGCCAGATTCAGTCGCAGGAAGATCGCGGCGGCACGCAGATCATCTCGGCGCGGGTGCCGCTGTCGGAAATGTTTGGCTACGCGACGGACCTCCGTTCGCGGACGCAGGGCCGCGCGACGTACTCGATGCACTTCGATCGATACGAGCAGGCGCCCTCGAACGTGAGCGAGGAAGTCGTGGCGCGGATGCAGGGCAAATAGGCTTCAGGCTCCAGGCTTCAGGCTTCAGGGCTGCGGTCGGCCAAGGCCGAAGCCCGGAGCCGGAAGCCCGAAGCCAGCAGGGATCAGTAAATGGCTACAGCATCGTTCAGTGACAAGATTCGCATTCGCCTGAAGGCGTACGACTACCGCGTGCTCGACCAGTCGACGACCGAGATTGTCGAGACGGCCAAGCGCACGGGCGCGCGTCTCGCCGGGCCGATTCCGTTGCCGACGTCGAAGAACAAGTGGACGGTGCTCCGTTCGCCGCACGTCGACAAGAAGTCGCGCGAGCAGTTCGAGATCCGCACGCACAAGCGGCTGATCGACATCTTCGAGCCGACGCCGCAGACGGTCGACGCGCTGATGAAGCTCGATTTGCCGGCCGGCGTGGACGTGGAGATCAAGGCGTTCGGCAAGGAACACAAGTAGGGCGGGCCGGGCAGGTCAGCCTGGTAGGGCTGTGGTCGAAGGCCTGCGCCTGCGGCCATGCGGAGGCCATCGAGCCGAGGCCTGCAAGTTCGCCTGAGTGAGGCCCCAGCGCCAGTGAAGAAATGTCAGACACATGGTCACAGGCATCATCGGCAGGAAAGTCGGCATGACGCAGGTGTTCGACGCGGACGGGACGATCCATCCGGCGACCGTCATCAAGGCGGGGCCGTGCGTCGTCGTGCAGGCGAAGACCGCGCAGACCGACGGGTATGAGTCGGTGCAGCTGGGTCTCGTCGAAGAGAAACCGGCGAAGGTCGGCAAGCCGCTGGCGGGGCACTACAAGAAGGCCGGTGTGCCGCCGACGCGCGTGCGCCGCGAGATCAAGCTGGCGGCCGGCGTCGAAGCGCCGAAGGTCGGCGAGCAGGTCCTGGCGTCGATCTTCGCGAGCGGCGAGCGCGTCGACATCGTCGGCACCGAGCCGCGGCAAGGGATTCCAGGGCGTCGTCAAGCGGCATCACTTCGCCGGCGGCGCGGCGACCCACGGCTCGATGTTCCACCGGGCGCCGGGATCGATTGGCGCCTCGTCGTTCCCCTCGCGCGTGATCAAGGGGATGCGCGGGGCCGGCCGCATGGGCGGCGGGCGCACGACGATTCACAACCTGAAAGTGCTGCGCGTCGATCTGGACAACCACCTGCTGATCGTCGAAGGCGGGATTCCCGGCGCGCCGACGGCGTATGTGGTCATCCGCAAGGCGGTGAAGGCCAAGCGCATCAAGGTCGCGCAGGTCGAGAAGCCGAAGAAGGCGACCAAGAAGTAGCGCCTGCGGCCATGCCGAGCTGAGGACGAGTAAATCCGAAGCGAGGCATCAGCGTGAGTTCGCGCTGGGGGTGGGGCCCCAGCGCCAGTGAGAAAAAAGTTGGCAGCTATGCAGCTAGACATCGTCAATAGCGAGAACCAGAAGGTCGGCGCCGTCACCGTGTCCGACGAGGTGTTCGGCGGGCGCGTGAATGCCGGGCTGATCTGGGAATCGGTCGTGCACGCGAACGCGGCCGAGCGCCGCGGCACGCACAAGACCAAGAACCGCGCGAACGTGAGCGGCAGCGGCAAGAAGCCGTGGCGCCAGAAGGGCACCGGCCGCGCGCGGGTCGGCGAGATCCGCAACCCGCTGTGGCGCAAGGGCGGCACGGTGTTCGGACCGCAACCGCGCAGCTACGACTTCAAGCTGTCGAAGAAGGTGGAAGTCGGCGCGCTGCGGGCGGCGTTCGCCCAGAAGCTGAGCGACACCCACCTGATCGTGGTGGATGCGCTGTCGGCGAGCGAGGTCAAGACCAAGGCGGCGGCGGCGATGCTGAAGAAGCTCGGCGTCGACGGCAAGGCGGTGGTGATCGACGTGACGCCGGACGCCAACCTGGCGCGGTCGGTCCGCAACATGCCCGGCGTCAACTTCGTGGCGAGCCGCCACGTCAGCGCGCGCGATGTCGCCAACGCGGACCGCGTGGTGATTACCAGCGCCGCGTTCGAGAAACTGCAGGAGGCGCTCGGCTAACGGGTTCAGGCCCTCGGCTCTGGGCTCTAGGCTTTTGCTAAAGCCCAAAGCCCAAAGCCCAAAGCCGTCCCAAGCCAGCGATCGCATATGAAACAGACCGATATCATCCGCCGGCCGCTGATCACGGAGAAGACGTCCATCCAGCGCGAGGACGGCCGGACGATCGTGTTCCAGGTGGCGCTCGGCGCCAACAAGATCGAGATCAAGCACGCCATCGAGAAGCTGCTCGGCGCGAAAGTCGCGAGCGTGCGCACCAGCATCTCGCACGGCAAGATCAAGCGGCAGGGCCGGTTCGCCGGACAGCGGCCGGACTGGAAGAAGGCCTACGTGACCTTGCGTGAAGGCCAGAAGATGCCGGAATTCCTGGAGGGCGCGTAATCATGCCCATTCGAAAGTTCAACCCGACGTCGCCGGGCACGCGGTTTCAGACGGTTCAGACGTTCGACGAGATCACGACGTCCACGCCGCACAAGCCGCTGGTCGAGCCGCTGCACCAGTCGGGCGGCCGCAACAATCGCGGCGAGCTGACGTCGTGGTGGCGCGGCGGCGGCCACAAGCGGATGTACCGCATCATCGATTTCAAGCGCGACAAGCACGACATTCCGGCGAAGGTCGCGACGATCGAGTACGACCCGAACCGTTCGGCGCGGATTGCGCTGCTGACCTACGCGGACGGCGAGAAGCGCTACATCCTGCAGCCGATCGGCTTGAAAGTCGGCGACCAGATCGTGTCCGGGCAGAACGTGGACATCCTGCCGGGCAATGCGCTGCCGCTGAAGAACATTCCGCTCGGCACGCTGATTCACAACGTCGAGCTCCGGCCGGGCAAGGGCGGACAGATCGCGCGCAGCGCCGGGTCGTCCGTGCAGCTGGTGGCCAAGGAAGGCGACTACGCGTCGGTCAAGATGCCGTCGGGCGAGATTCGCAAGATCTTCATCGAGTGCTACGCGACGATCGGCCAGGTCGGCAATCTCGATCACGAGAACGTGTCGATCGGCAAGGCCGGCCGCAGCCGCTGGCTCGGTCAGCGGCCGCACGTGCGCGGCGTCGCGATGAACCCGGTGGATCATCCGCTCGGCGGTGGTGAAGGCAAGACCTCGGGCGGACGCCATCCGGTGTCGCCGTGGGGGCTGCCGACCAAGGGTTACAAGACGCGCAACCGGAAGACGACCGACCAGTTCATCGTGCAGCGGAGAAAGAAATAACACGACTCCAGACTTCGGGCTCCGGGCTTCGGCCGGGAACTCCTGAAGCCTGCAGCCTGCAGCCTGAAGCCAACGTATGAGCAGATCACTGAAAAAGGGCCCGTTCGTCGACACCTCGCTGCTCGAGAAGATCGAGGTCATGAACCGCGGCTCGGAAAAGAAAGTCATCAAGACGTGGTCGCGCCGCTCGACGGTGATCCCCGAGTTCGTGGGTCACACGCTCGCGGTGCACAACGGGAAGAAGTTCATCCCGGTCTACGTCACGGAGAACATGGTGGGGCACAAGCTGGGTGAGTTCGCGCCGACGCGACTCTTCAAGGGCCACACCACCAAGGTCGCCGAAAAAGCGGCCTCCGTCGCGGGCGCGCCTGGCGCGCCGGCCGGGGCGCCTGCCGGCGGCAAGTCCTGATCGGGGAACGAGTCATGATTGAAGCCCACGCAACGGCCCGCTACGTCCGCACCTCGGCCCAGAAGGCCGGGCTCGTGCTCGCGCTGATTCGCGGCAAGGACGTGAACCGGGCGCTCGCGACGCTCAAGTACACGAAGAAGTCGGTCGCCAGCGACGTCGAGAAGCTGCTGCGGTCGGCGATTGCCAACGCGCAGCAGAAAGACGGATTCAGCGGCGACGTGGACCGGCTGTATGTCGCCGCGTGCTACGCCAACCAGGGTCCGTCGCAGAAGCGCGTGCGGCCGGCGCCGATGGGGCGCGCGTTTCGCGTGCTGAAGCGCACGGCGCACCTGACGGTGCGCGTGGCCGAGCGGCCCGAGAAGGTCGTCGCGGTCGGCGCGGCGGGGGAAACTCCGAAGCGGCGCGGCGCACCAAAGAAGGCCGCCCCGGCGACTGCGCGCAAGTCCACCAAGAAGGCGAAGGAGTAACTGTGGGTCAGAAGGTTCACCCGACAGGATTTCGGCTCGGATTCAACAAGACGTGGCGTTCGCGCTGGTACTCGGACCGCGACTACGCGAAGCTGCTGCATGAGGATCTCGAGCTCCGGCAGTCGCTCAAGAAGCGCTTTTCGCACGCCGGGGTGTCGAAGATCGAGACCGAGCGCGCGGCCAACAACCTGAAGATCGACATCTACACCTCGCGCCCCGGCATCATCATCGGGCGCAAGGGCACGGAAGTCGACAAGCTGAAACAGGAAATCCAGAAGCGCACCAGCCGGGTCGTCTTCATCAACATCCAGGAAATCCAGAAGCCGGAGCTCGACGCCCAGCTGATTTCCGAGTCGGTGGCGATGCAGCTCGAAAAGCGCGTGGCGTTCCGCCGCGCGATGCGCAAGGCGGTCGAGTCGGCGCTCAGGTTCGGCGCGCGCGGCATCAAGGTGCGCGTGTCGGGACGCCTGAACGGCGCGGAAATCGCGCGGTCCGAGTGGTACCTGCACGGCCAGCTGCCGCTGCAGACGCTGCGCGCGGACATCGACTACGGCTTCGCCGAAGCGAACACGACCTACGGCCAGATCGGCATCAAGGTGTGGCTCTACAAGGGCGAGCGCCTGGTGCCGCAGCGCGGCCGCGAAGAAGAGTATCGGGAACGTGCGCCGCGGCGTCCGGCGCCGGGCGGCGGACGGGACGACGATAGGGCAGGTTGGGCGGATTGGGCAGGTCAGGGCAGGTCGGAATGACTCCACCAGGCTTACCCGGCCGACCAGCCGCACCAGACTCAGGGGATACATCGCTATGTTGATGCCAAAGAAGGTCAAGTACCGCAAGCAGCAGCGCGGCCGCATGCGCGGCAAGGCGTGGCGCGGCGGTGAGGTGTCGTTCGGCGACTACGGGTTGAAGGCGCTCGAGCCGTGCTGGCTGACCGATCGACAGATCGAGGCGGCGCGCGTGGCGATGACGCGGTTCATCAAGCGCGGCGGCAAGATCTGGGTGCGCGTGTTCCCGGACAAGCCGATCACCAAGAAGCCGCAGGAAACGCGCATGGGCAAGGGCAAGGGCGCGCCCGATCAGTGGGTGGCGGTCATCAAGCCCGGTCGCGTGCTGTTCGAGATGGAAGGCGTGACCGAAGTGGAAGCGCGCGAGGCGATGAGGCTCGCGGCGGCGAAGCTGCCGATCCTCACCAAGTTCGCCGCCCGCTTCCTGCAGGAGAAGATGCTATGAAGGCGGCGGAATTGCGCGACATGGGCGCCGACGAGCTCGGCATCAAGGAGCGCGAGCTCACCGATCAGCTGTTCCGGATGCGCATCCAGAAGTCGATGGGGCAGCTGGAAGCGCCCGACAAGATTCGCGACGTGCGTCGCGACCTCGCGCGCATCAAGACGGTATTGCGGCAGAAGCGCGCGTGTAGACATTGGGTCATCGAATCATCGAGTCGTCGAGTCATTTGAAGTGATCGCTCCAATGATCAAATCAATGACCAGATGACCCAATGACCAAATGACTAGATTGCAAGAGTCATCTATGGCACAGAAGTCAGAAAAAACCGGCGTCGTCGTCAGCAACAAGATGCAGAAGAGCATCGTGGTCGCCGTCGAGTGGCAGGTGCGGCACGGGCTCTACGGCAAGACCGAGCGGAGGACGTCGAAGTTCATGGTCCACGACGAGAAGGGCGAAGCCAAGATTGGCGACACCGTCACCATCGTGGAAACGCGTCCGATGAGCCGCCGCAAGCGCTGGGCGCTCAAGGGCATCGTGCGCCAGGCAGTTCAGGTTTAACGGCGGGCAGGTCAGGCCGGTCAGGCGGGCCGGGCGGATCAGGCGGTGAGTTCCTCACCAGGCCGATCCCGCCGGCGGCGCCGTCCAGCCCTGGAGAACAGTCATGATTCAGATGCGATCCATCTTGGACGTCGCCGACAACTCGGGCGCGCGCAAGATTGCGGTCATCAACCCGATTGGCGGCTCGACCGGTCGCTACGCCCGTCTCGGCGACATCGTGACGGCGTCGGTCAAGGAAGCGACGCCGGAATCGAACGTCAAGAAGGGCCAGGTCGTGAAGGCCGTGATCGTGCGGACGGTCAAGGAGCAGCGGCGCCGGGACGGCAGCTACATCCGTTTCGACCGGAATGCCGCCGTGCTCATCAACGATCAGGGCGAGCCGGTCGGCACGCGCGTGTTCGGCCCGGTGGCGCGCGAGCTGCGCGAGCGTCGCTTCATGAAAATCATCTCGCTCGCACCGGAGGTTCTGTAAAGCCGAGAGATCCAATTCCCGAATTCTTAATTTCAGGTCTAGTCATGTCGAGTCTAGCAACGCCGATTCGGAAGAACGACAACGTCCTGGTGATCACCGGCAAGGACCGCGGCAAGCGCGGCCGCGTGCTGAAGGTCAACCCGGAGAAGAACCGCCTGGTCGTGGAAGGCGTGAACATGATCAAGCGCCACACGAAGCCGAACCCCGGGCGCAACATCAAGGGCGGCATCGTCGAGCGCGAAGCGTCGCTGCATGCGAGCAACGTGCAGCTGGTCTGCCCGGAATGCGGCGCGCAGACGCGCATCGGTCACAAGATCCTCGGCGACGGCCGCAAGGTGCGCATCTGCCGTAAGTGCGAGGGAGTGGTGGACAAATGAGCCGCCTGAAAGACAAGTACCAGAAGGACGTCATCCCGGCGTTGACCAAGGAGTTCGGCTACAAGAACGTCATGGCCGTGCCCAAGATCGAAAAGGTCGTGGTCAACATGGGGCTGGGCGAGGCGACGTCGAACGTGAAGATCATCGACACCGGCGCCGACGAGCTCGCGCGGATCACGGGCCAGAAGCCGGTGACCCGCCGCTCGAAGAAGTCGATCGCGCAGTTCAAGGTCCGCAAGGGCCAGCCGGTGGGCACGTCGGTGACGCTGCGCGGCACGCGGATGTGGGAGTTCCTGGATCGGCTGGTGTCGATCGCCCTGCCGCGCGTTCGCGACTTCAAGGGCGTGTCGCCGAAAGGTTTCGACGGCCGCGGCAACTACACGCTCGGCCTGCGCGACCAGCTGCTGTTCCCCGAGATCGACTACATGAAGGTCGACAAGGCGCGCGGCATGAACGTGTCCGTGGTGACCACGGCGAAGACGGACGAAGAAGCGCGGAAGCTGCTCCAGTTCATTGGAATGCCCTTCCGTCAGAGCTAATTACATGGCTACAACAGCGAAGATCGCCAAAGAACAGAAGAAGCCGAAATTCAAGGTTCGCCTGCGCAACCGCTGCCACCTGTGCGGCCGTCCGCGCGCCTACATGCGGAAGTTCGGGCTGTGCCGCCTGTGCTTCCGCAAGCTCGCGCTCGAGGGCGACGTCACGGGCGTGACGAAGAGCTCCTGGTAGAACGACTGATTTTGAGAGAGCTATGACAGATCCAATTGCCGACATGCTGACGCGGATCCGCAATGCGGTCACCGCCAAGCACACGCGTGTGGACATGCCCTCGTCGCGGATCAAGAGCGACATCGCCAAGATCCTGCAGGACGAAGGCTACATTCAGGGCTTCAAGGTGCTCGACGACCCTCAGGTGAAGACCACGGCGCCGGTCAAGACGCTGCGGCTGTTCCTGAAATACGGGCCTCATGGCGAGCGGCTCATCACCGGCGTGCAGCGCATCAGCCGTCCCGGCCGACGCGTCTACTTCGGCCGCGATGACGTGCCGGAGGTGCTGGCCGGTCTCGGGACGAGCATCCTGACGACCTCGCGCGGCGTCATGACCGGCCGCGCAGCCGTCAAGGCCGGCGTCGGCGGCGAAGTGCTTTGTAACATCTGGTAACGGCTTCAGGCTTCAGGCTTCAGGCTCCAGGCGAGCTCAAAGCCCGGAGGCTGAGCCCGAGGCCCAGAGCCCAAAGCCCAAAGCCAACAAGGATCGAAGAGATGTCTCGAATCGGTAAGAAACCAATTGCCGTGCCCAAGGGCGTGACCATCAAGGTTCACGACGGCGCGGTCGAAGTGCAGGGACCGAAGGGCAAGTTGCGGCAGGCCCATCCGGCCGGCATCAACTTCGAGCTCGCCGACGGCAGCCTGGTGGCGAAGCGCTCGACCGACGACCCGGGGCTGGCCAAGTTTCATGGGCTGGCGCGGAGCCTCGTGGCGAACGCGGTCGCCGGCGTGACCGATGGCTTCAAGCGCGAGCTCGACATCGTCGGTGTCGGCTACCGCGCGGAGGTCAAGGGCAAGCAGGTGATTTTCGCGCTCGGCTATTCGCACGCGGTCGTGTTCGACATCCCGGTGGGGATCGACATCGCCATCGAGAAGCAGACGCACATTACCGTGACCGGCGTCGACCGTCAGCTGGTCGGGCAGGTGGCGGCGAACATCCGCCGTTTCCGCAAGCCCGACCCTACAAGCAGAAGGGCGTGCGCTACACCGGCGAAGTCCTGAAGAAGAAGGCCGGCAAGACGGGAGCGAAATAAGAGGCTCCAGGCTTCAGACTTCAGGCTCCAGTCAATGCAGGAGCCCGATGAGCCCGAAGCCGAGAGCCGAGTAACAGACTATGAAGATCAAAACAAAAGACGACCGTCGCCGCCGCGTGCAGCTGCGGCAGCGCAAGCGGATTTCAGGAACCGGCGAACGCCCGCGTCTCACCGTGTTCCGCAGCGTGTCGCACATCTACGCGCAGGTCGTGGACGACCTGACCGGCAAGACGCTGGTCGCCGCCTCGACTCTCGACTCTTCGGTGAAGAGCGCGTTCGACAAGGATGTCCGCGGCGGCAACGTCAAGGGCGCCGAGGCGGTCGGCAAGGCCATCGCCGAGCGCTCCATCGAAAAAGGCATCAAGCGCGTCGTGTTCGACCGGAGTGGATTCCTCTACCACGGTCGCATTCGCGCTGTCGCCGACGCGGCCCGTAAAGCCGGTCTGGAATTCTGAACATGAAAACACGAGAGCGCATCGATCCCGGACAGCTCGACATCAAGGACAACGTCGTGTCGATCAACCGCGTCACGAAGGTCGTCAAGGGCGGCAAGAACCTGAGCTTCAGCGCTCTGGTCGTCGTCGGCGACGGCCACGGCGTGGTCGGCTTCGGCATCGGCAAGGCGAAGGAAGTCCCCTCGGCGATCAAGAAGGGCATCGAGGCCGCCAAGAAGAACCTGGTGCGCGTCCCCCTTCAGGGCACGACCATCCCGCATCCGATCGTCGGACGATTCGGCGCAGGAAGCGTCCTGCTGAAGCCGGCGCCGACCGGCACCGGCATCATCGCGGGTGGCGCGGTGCGCGCGGTCGTCGAGGCGGCGGGGATCACCAACATCCTGACCAAGTCGCTGGGATCGGCCAACCCGCACAACGTGGTCCGGGCGACGATTGCGGGTCTCGACTCGCTCAAGGACCCGGTCGCGCTGGCGCGGATGCGCGGCAAGGAGCTCGCGGAACTCACGGGAGCACAGTCGTAATGGCGAACGAGCGAACCGACACGAAGGGCGCGACCGTCAAAGTGACGTTGGTCAAAAGCCCGATTGGATTCAAGTTCAACCAGGGCGACATCGTGAAGAGCATGGGCCTCCTCAGGATCCGCCATACGGTCGAGCTGAAAGACACGCCCGAGACCCGTGGCTTGATCCACAAGGTCCGGCATCTGGTGACGGTACAGGACTGACGCCTGCGGTCATTTGGTTATCGAGTCATCGGGTCAATCTGGGACATCAGTGACCAGTTGCCTGAGGGTGGGGCCCGAGACCAAATGGAGAACAACGACTTATGAGTCTCAATAATTTGCGTCCCCCCAAGGGGATGAAACATCCGAAGAAGCGGATCGGCCGCGGCCAGGGATCGGGCAACGGCAAGACCGCGGGGCGCGGGCACAAGGGCGCCAAGTCGCGCTCCGGCTTCAAGTTCAAGCGCGGGTTCGAGGGCGGCCAGATGCCGCTCCACCGCCGCGTGCCGAAGCGGGGCTTCCACAATCCGTTCCGCGTCGAATATGACGTGGTCAATCTCGACACGCTCGGCGAGAAGTTCGACGCCGGTGCGGTCATCACCCCGGATACGCTCCGGGAGGCCGGTCTCGTGTCGGGCGGAAGCCCGGTCAAGGTGCTCGGCCGCGGCGAGCTTGGCAAGGCGCTGACGGTTCGCGTGCACAAGTTCAGCGGCAAGGCCGCTGAGAAGATCGCGGCCGCCGGCGGGCAGGCCGAAGCGGTAGAAGGCCGGCTTGAAGGGGGGCGACAAACCCCCTGAGTTATGGACAACAGCCTGAAGAACATCTTCGCCGTTTCGGAGCTGCGCAACCGCGTGCTGTTCACGCTGGGTCTGCTCGGCGTGTACCGGCTCGGTCACCGCATCACGGTGCCAGGCGTGAACATTTCTGCGCTCGCCGAGCTCGCTCAGCAGATGCAGAACCAGATGTTCGGCATGTACGACATGTTCTCCGGCGGGAACCTGTCGCGCGTCACGATCTTCGCGCTGGGCATCATGCCCTACATCAGCGCGTCGATCATCCTCCAGCTCCTGACCGTCGTCTGGCCGTACCTCGAGAAGCTCTCGAAGGAAGGCGAGCTCGGACGCCGCAAGATCACGCAGTACACCCGCTACGGGACGATCTTCCTGAGCGTCGTCCAGGCGATGGGCATTGCGTTCTTCCTCGAGCGCCAGACCAACGTCGCCGGCGGCCTGCCGCTCGTCTACCACCCGGGCTGGGGCTTCCGCCTCATGACGGTGCTGACGCTGACGACCGGCACCTGCTTCATCATGTGGCTCGGCGAGCAGATCACCGAGCGCGGCATCGGCAACGGCATGTCGCTCATCATCTACGCCGGCATCGTCGTGGGCTTCCCGCGCGCGATCCTGCAGACGATCGAGCAGATCCGCACCGGACAGCTCGGGCTGATCTCGATGATCGTCCTGATGGTCGTCATGGCGCTGGTGATTGCCGCCATCATCTTCGTCGAGCGCGGCCATCGCCGGGTCACGGTGCAATACGCCAAGCGCGTGGTGGGGCGGCGGATGTACGGCGGCTCGAGCACGCACATTCCGTTGAAGGTGAACACCGGCGGCGTCATCCCGGTGATCTTCGCCTCGTCGATCCTCGCGTTCCCCGCGACGATCGCCGGCCTCTTCAAGGGACCGTGGGTCGAGTCGGTCACGCGGCAGCTCGGCATCGGCATGCCGCTCTACAACCTGCTGTTCGTGAGCGGCATCATCTTCTTCGCGTACTTCTACACGGCGATCATCTTCAATCCGGATGACGTCGCGGAGAACATGCGCAAGTACGGCGGCTTCATTCCCGGGATTCGCCCCGGCAAGCGGACCGCCGAGTACATCGACACGATTCTCGGGCGGATCACGCTGGCCGGCGCGATTTACCTCGCGATCATCGCGATCATCCCGAACTTCCTGATGAACGGCTTCCAGGTCGCGCCGATTCCGTTCATCGGCGAGTGGCTCGACTCGAACCTGCCGCGCTTCATCACGCAGGGCATGGGCGTGCTGTTCTACTTCGGCGGCACGTCGCTGCTGATTGTCGTCGGCGTCGCCATGGACACCGTGCAGCAGGTCGAGAGCCAGTTGATCATGAGGCACTACGACGGGTTCATGAAGAAGACCCGGATTCGTGGTCGCCGGGCCTGATTCCGATGGCGCTGCACGTGATCATGCTCGGGGCCCCAGGGGCCGGCAAGGGCACGCAGGCGGAACGCCTCGCGAAGAGCTTCGGCATTCCGAAGATCTCGACGGGCGACATGCTGCGCGAAGCGGTCAAGGCGGGCACGGAAATCGGACTGCGGGCCAAGGCGATCATGGACCGCGGCGACCTGGTCAACGACGATGTGATGATCGGCGTGGTCAGGGAGCGGCTCGATCGGCCCGATGCGGCGAAGGGGTTCATCCTCGACGGATTCCCCCGCACCGTGGCGCAGGCCGCGGCGCTCGATGGCCTGATGGGTACGCGCGATCCGCTGACGGTCGTCGATATCCAGGTCCCGGAGCCGGAGCTGATTCGGCGCCTGACGTCGCGCATGGTGTGCACCGATTGCGGGTCGACCGCCGAGGGCGTCGATTTCGCGAACATGGCGACGACGCCGTGCGCGAAATGCGGCGGGCGGCTGAAGCAGCGGTCGGACGACAACGAGGCGGTCGTGCGGGAGCGCCTCAAGGTGTACAAGCGGGACACGCAGCCGCTGGTCGACTACTACCGGACGCGCCCGACCTTTCATACGGTCAACGGCGCGCAGGCGCTGGAGCAGGTCGGCGGCGGATCTCGCGCGGGCCGTGGAATTGAACGGCAACGGACATGGGCGGTGACGCGGTGATTACCTGTCGATCGGCTGCGGAACTCGAGCGCATGCGGGCGGCAGGACGGCTGGTCGGCGAAGTGCTGACCGCGCTGGCGGCCGCCGTCGAGCCGGGCGTGTCCACCCAGGATCTCGACGCGATTGCCGAGCGGATGATCGTCGGCGCCGGTGCGACGCCCGCGTTCAAGGGGTATCACGGCTACCCGGCGACGATTTGCTCGTCGATCAACGAGGAAGTGATCCACGGGATTCCTTCCCGGCAGCGGGCGCTGCAGGAAGGCGACATCATTTCGATCGATGTCGGGGCGTCGCTGGACGGCTACTACGGGGACAGCGCGATCACGGTCCCGGTCGGGCGGATCTCGGACGAGGCGGCCACGCTGCTGCGCGTCACCGAGGATGCGCTCTACAAGGCGATCGACGTGGTGAAGCCGGGCGGGCGCGTGTCGGACATCGGCCACGCCGTCCAGCAGCACGTCGAGGCGCACGGGTTTTCGGTGGTGCGCGAGTTCGTCGGTCACGGCATCGGTCAGCGGATGCACGAGGATCCGCAGGTGCCGAACTACGGCGAAGCGGGCCGCGGGCCGCGGCTGGCCGAGGGGATGGTCCTCGCGATCGAGCCGATGGTCAACGCCGGGAAGCCGGCGGTGAAGGTGCTCGGCGACGGCTGGACCGCGGTGACGAAGGACCGCAGCCTGTCGGCGCACTTCGAGCACACCGTGGCGGTGACGGCGGACGGAGCATGGATTCTGACGGCCCGGGAAGTTCCGGTGGCCGCGCGGCGGTAACCGGGATCGTCGTCGAGCAGCTGCCGCGGGCGCTTTACCGCGTGCGCCTCGACGAGGGACCGATGGTGACGGCGCACATTGCCGATCGCGTGGATCGCAACTTCATCCGCGTGCTGATTGGCGATCACGTGCGGCTGGAGCTGTCGCCGGTCGATCTGGGCCGCGGGCGGATCGTGGAGAAGATTTCGTAAATGCAGGAACGCCGCACCGCCGTCAGGCGGGAACGCGGACTGCAGAATGCAAAGGTCGAACGATGAAGGTGCGAGCGTCAGTCAAACGGATTTGCGACAAGTGCAAGATCGTCCGTCGCCGCGGCGTGGTGCGGGTGATCTGCTCGAATCAGAAACATAAGCAGAGGCAAGGATAATGGCACGCATCTCAGGCGTCGACCTGCCGCGGACCAAGCGGGTCGAGATCGGTCTCACCTACATCTACGGCATCGGCCGGGTGCGCTCGAACGGCATCCTCAAGGAAGCCGGCGTGAGCGGGGACATCCGCGTCAAGGACCTGTCCGAAGACGATGTGCGCAAGATCAGCCGCGTCATCGAAGAGCAGGGCGGCGTCGAGGGCGACCTCCGCAAGGACATTTCCATGAACATCAAGCGGCTCATGGAAATCGGCTGCTATCGCGGGATGCGGCACCGCCGCAACCTGCCGGTGCACGGCCAGCGGACGCGCACCAACGCGCGCACCCGCAAGGGTCCGCGCAAGGGCGCGATCGCCAAGAAGAAGACGGTTTAGCGAGGGACGTAGTGTCCGGCTCTAGCCGGACCTGAAGGACATCATGGCAAAAGCAGAAGCAGCGGGCCCCGAAGGCGCCACACCAGAGAAAAAGGAAGGCGCGGCAGGGAAGCGCAAGAAGACCTTCAAGAAGCGCGGCGAGAAGCGCATTGTCCACCACGGACTGGCGCACATCCAGGCGTCGTTCAACAACACGGTCGTGACGATCACCGATACCGAGGGGAACGTCGTGGCCTGGTCGAGCGCCGGCGGGATCGGCTTCAAGGGGTCGCGCAAGGGCACGCCGTTCGCGGCGACGCAGGCGGCGCTGAACGCCGGAAACGCGGCGAAGGCGGTCGGCATGCGGTCGCTGGACGTGCGGGTCAAGGGCCCGGGCTCCGGCCGCGAATCGGCGATTCGCGCGCTGCAGACAGTTGGACTCGAAGTGAAATCCATTCGCGATGTGACGCCCATTCCGCATAACGGGTGCCGTCCACCGAAGCGGAGGAGAGTGTAATGGCGCGTTATATCGGACCGGTTTGCCGTCTCTGCCGCCGCGAGGCGATGAAGCTCTTCTTGAAGGGGGAGCGTTGCTATACGGAGAAGTGCGCGATCGAAAAGCGCAATTTCCCGCCCGGACAGCACGGCAAGACGCGCAAGGCGAAGCTCGCCGGCTACGGCCTGCAGCTGCGTGAAAAGCAGAAGGTCAAGCGTATCTACGGCGTGCTGGAGGATCAGTTCCGGCGCTACTTCGAGGCGGCGGAGCGCACGCGCGGCATCACCGGCGAAACGCTGCTGCAGCTGCTCGAACGGCGCCTCGACAACGTGATCTACCGGCTCGGGCTGTCGACGTCGCGGCCGCAGGCGCGTCAGCTGGTGCGCCACGGCCACTTCCTGATCAACGGGAAGAAGGTCGATATCCCGTCGTATTCGGTGCGCCAGGGCGACGTCATCACCGTCCTCGGACGGACGCAGAAGAACGTCACCATCGAGCACGCGATCGAAGAAGTGAAGGGCCGCGGCATCCCCGAATGGCTCTCGTTCGACGCCACGTCGCTCAGCGGCCGCATCGTGTCGATGCCGACGCGCGAGCAGATCAATCTGCCCGTTCAGGAACAGCTGATCGTCGAGTTGTATTCGAAATAGGCTCTAGGCTCTGGGCTTTAGGCTCTGGCACGAAGGCTCTTGCTAAAGCCCAAAGCCTAAGGCCCAAAGCCCGAAGTCTCTCGCTCCCCGTCGACCCGCAGCCTTATACAGACCTGCGGCGGGAGGTCGACGGTCACTTGCAGGTCTGGAGGCCCGTCTGCGGGCCCGTTAGCGAAAGGATCGCCACACATGCTCTGGAAAGGTTTTCAGCGACCGAAGCGCCTCGAGTTCGAACGGGAAACACTGACCGACCGGTTCGGCCGGTTCTACGCGCAGCCGTTCGAACGCGGATTCGGCACGACCATCGGCAACGCGCTTCGGCGCGTGCTGCTCTCGTCGATTGAAGGCGCCGCGATTACCGCCGTCAAGATCGACGGCGTGCTGCACGAGTTCTCGCCGATCCCGGGCGTCGTCGAAGACGCGACGGACATCATCCTGAATCTCAAGCAGATTCCGCTGAAGCTGCACACCGATCACACCAAGACGCTGATCATCCGCGTGGACAAGCCGGGCGAAGTGCGGGCGCGCGACATCCAGACCGACGGGGACGTCGAAATCCTCGAGCCGGATGCGCACATCGCGACCGTCGCCGAGCACGGCAAGCTGCACATGGAAATGCGGATGAAGCGCGGCCGCGGCTACGTGGCGGCGGACAAGAACTTCGACGAGGATCTCGGCATCGGCTGGATTCCGATCGATTCGGTGCATTCGCCGATCAAGAAGGTCAACTATCTCGTCGAGGCGGCGCGCCTCGGCCAGACGACCGACTACGACAAGCTGACGGTCGATGTCTGGACCAACGGATCGATCAGCGCGCGCGACGCGGTGTCGCTGTCGGCCAAGCTGATTCGCGATCACCTGAACATCTTCATCAACCTCGAGGAAGGCGTCGAGCCGCAGGGCGAGCTGGCCGGCGATCTGCCGCGCACCGGCATCGGCAACGAAAACCTCGACAAGTCGGTCGAGGAGCTCGAGCTCTCGGTTCGTTCCTATAACTGCCTGAAGAACGCGAACATCCGCACGATTCGCGAGCTGGTGCAGAAGACCGAAGGCGAGATGCTCAAGACCAAGAATTTCGGACGCAAGAGCCTGAACGAGATCAAGGAGATCCTCCACACGATGGGTCTCAGTCTCGGGATGCGCGTGGACGCGGGAGAATAGGTTCAGAGGCCGGAGGCCGGAGGCCGGCGGCCGGGAGATTCCCAGCCGCCAACCTCCAACCTCCCCCCTCGACATGAGTAAGCTATGAGACATCGAGTCGCACATCGCAAACTGGGCCGCGTCACGGAGCATCGGATTGCCATGCTCCGCAACCAGGCCACCGCGCTTCTTCGCCACGAGCACCTGACCACCACGGTGCCGAAAGCCAAGGAGCTGCGGCCGTTCGTCGAGCGCCTGATCACCGTCGCCAAGCGCGGGCTGTCGGCCGGCACCGCCAACGCGAAGGAGCTGAACGCGCGCCGCCTGGTCATGCAGGATCTGCAGGACCGCGAGGTCGTGACGAAGCTGTTCGAGACGCTCGCGCCGCGGTTCGAGTCGCGTCCGGGCGGCTACACCCGGCTGCTGCGGCTCGGATTCCGCAAGGGCGACGCCGCCGAGATCGCGCAAGTCGAGCTCGTGGGCAGCGAGTTCAATCCGCGCGCGAAGGCGGAAGCCGACGCGAAGAAAGCCGAAGCCGCGCCGAAACCGAAGAGCGTGGGCGGACGGCTCAAGGCAGCGGCCGATCGCCTGCGCGGCAAGAAGGACGATTCCGGCGAAGGCGGGAAGAAAGCGTCCGCCAAGCCGTCCAAGGGCGTCAGGCAGAAGTCCACGACACCGCGCAAGGCCGGCGGATCGTAGTTCCTAATTGAGGAATTGGGAATTGAGAATTCGGAATTCTCAATTCTGAATTCAAGTGGTTCAAGAGCCCCGCGGCCGTCACTGGCGCGCGGGGCTTTTGTTTGTACGCCGGAGGAGCCGACGCGCTTACGGCTGAGCTGGATGTGCTGTAAATATCCTCTTGAGTCGTTACTCTGTACGGGTGTATGTACACGCGCAAGATAGCCCACAGTAACTAAGTCGGACTATCTGGCCTCGTGAACGTCGGAGGTGGACCATGAAGCGCGTCGTGACGATGTCAGCGTTTTGTATCTGGCTGATGGTCGGCATTCCCGGTGCGGCGCGGGCCACACCGATTCTCGGCGGCGCCGGATTGACCAATCCCGCCAGCACCCTGACCTTCGATGAACTGGGCGACCTGACGTTCCAGCCGATCACCAATCAGTTTGCCGCGTACGGCGCGGTGTTTGGCCCGCCGGCGCAATCAATCGGCGGCATCGGCTGGACGTGGTTCCCGCCGCCGTTCGCGGCGCCGGGTTTTTCCAACGGTTACATCGGCGGCAACGCGTTCACCGGCATCTTCATGCAGTTCAATCAGGTGCTGTCGGCCGCGGCGTTCGCGGTGTCGTCCGCGACCGATCCGTTTCTCTTCCAGGCGCTGCTCAACGGGCTCGTCGTGGATCAATTTCAGATGACGGTCGGAGCGCCGGGTTACATCGGATTTCAGAACGTGCGATTCAATGCGATCCGGATCACGTCATTCGATCCGCTGTTCGGTGAGAACGAGCTGGCGATTGACAACCTGCAGATGATCGCGACTCCCGAGCCCGCCGCCTTGCTCCTGCTCGGCACCGGCCTGGTGCTCGTCGCGGCGATTCGCCGCCGACGCAAGACGAACAGTGAAGGGAAGAATTGAGAAATTAAGAATTAAGAATTAGGAATTGAGAATTGGGAATTGGTGAATTGACGAATTGAGAATTCTCCATTCGTAATTCCTCATTCCTAATTCCTAATTCCTAATTCCCTAATTCCGCTATTCCTCGGCCGCCTCGCCGTGGCCGCGCTCCGCCTTTGCGGCGGCGATGATTTTCGTCTGCTGGTGCGCCGGCACCTCGTCGTAGTGCGAGTACTCCATGTGGTAGGTGCCGCGTCCGCCGGTCGCTGACGTCAGGTGCTGTTCGTAGGTGAGCATCTCCGACATCGGCACCTGCGCCTTGATGATCGTCATCGAGCCGCGCGTGTCCATGCCGCCGATCCGGCCGCGCCGGCTGTTCAGGTCGCCCATCAGGTCGCCGGCATAGTCTGACGGCGCGTAGACCTCGACGTTCATCACCGGCTCGAGGATGGTCGGGCGCGCCCGCGTCATCGCATCCTTGAAGGCCAGCGAGCCGGCGAGCTTGAACGACAACTCGTTCGAATCCACGTCGTGATACGAGCCGTCGTAGACGGTGACGCGGAAGTCGACCATCGGGTAGCCGGCGAGATAGCCGCGCGCCCGCGCGTCCTGGATCCCTTTTTCGACCGCCGGCACGAACTGCCGGGGAATCGACCCGCCGAAGATGTCGTCCACGAACTCGAAGTCCGAACCGCGCGCCAGCGGCTCGACGCGGATCTTGCAATCGCCGAACTGGCCGTGGCCGCCGGTCTGCTTCTTGTGCCGCCCGTGCGCCTCGGTCGAGGCCTTGATCGTTTCGCGATAGGGGATCCGCGGCGGTTTGAGGTTCACGTCCACGCCGAACCGGCGTTTCAACTTCGCCACCGTGACCTCGATGTGCAGCTGGCCCTGCCCGGCGAGCAGCAGCTCCTTGGTCTGCGGATCGCGGCTGTAGTGAATCGACGGGTCCTCTTCTTCCAGCCGGTGCATCGACGTGCTGATCTTGTCTTCGTCGCCGCGCGTCTTTGGTTCGATCGCGTAGGCGAGGACCGGTTCGGGGAACTTCAGCGGCGGGAACACGATCGGATCCGCCTTGTCGCCGAGCGTGTCGCCGGTGAGCGTGTCTTTCAGCTTTGCGACCGACCCGAGATCGCCGGCCTTGATCTCCGGCACGGCAGTCGGCGTCTTGCCCTGCAGCAGCTGCGACGCTGCCGAAGCGCTCCTGCGCGTCGCGGGTCTTGTTGTAGACGGTGGAATCAGACTTGAAGCTGCCGGAGACGACGCGGAACATCGTGATGCGTCCGGCGAAGGGATCGGCAATCGTCTTCCAGACGTACGCGGTGGGCGCTTTCTTGTCGTCGGCGGCCCGTTCGACTTCGCTGCCGTCCTTCGCCGTGCCCTTGAACGGGCGATCGGCCGGAGAGGGCAGCAGGGCGGCGATCGTGTCCAGCAGCTGCGGCGCGCCGAGGTTGGCGGTCGCCGATGTGCAGACGAGCGGGAAGAGCTTCGCGCCGGCCGTGGCCATCCGCAGGCCGTCGACCAGTTCCTCGTCGGTCAGCGTGCCCGCCTCGAAGAACTTCTCCATCAGCTTCTCGTCGGCCTCGGCAACCATCTCGATCAGCGCCTCGCGAGCCGATTCGACGGCCGGCGACATGTCGCCCGGCACCGCGTCTTCGGTGAATTTGCCGCTCTCGTCCCGCTGAAAGATGAACGCCTTGCGGCTGACCAGATCGACGATGCCGCGGAAGTTCTTCTCTTCGCCAATCGGCAGCTGAACGGGGATCGACCGTGCGGCTGCACGCCTCGCGCAGCGACTGCAGCGTCCGGTCGAGGCTCGCGCGCTCGCGATCCAGCCGATTGACCACCACCAGCCGCGGCAGCTCGAGCTCGCTCGCCGCTTCCCAGACTTTTTCGGTCTGAACCATGACGCCCGAAACCGCGTCGACCACCAGAATCGCCGCGTCGGCGACCTGCAGCGCCGCGCGCGCGTCGCTCAGGAAGTTGCCCATGCCGGGCGTGTCGATCAGGTTGATCTTGTGCTTGTTCCACTCGGCGTAGGCGAGGCTGGCGGACAACGTGTGCTTCCGCGCGATCTCTTCGTCGTCGAAATCGGTGATCGTCGTGCCGTCGTCCACCTTGCCGAAGCGATTGACCATTCCGGAGATCGCCAGAATGGCTGAGGTAAGTTGCGTCTTGCCTGATCCCGTGTGCCCGACGAGCGCGACGTTCCTGATGCTGGCGGCGTCGTAGACCTTCATGGAGAGGCCCCCTGGTCGCGGATGGAAACTATTTACCGCGCATCATATTGCCGCTTCATGGGCGCAGCAAGGTACGTAGCGCTCACGACGGGACTCGGGACTCGGGGGCTCGGGGTCGGACTGAGGACTGCGACTGAGACTAGCGACTCGACGACTGACGACTGCGACTGACGACTAGCGACTATTCATACCTGAGCGCTTCGATGGGATCGAGGCGCGAGGCTTTGAAGGCGGGATACATTCCGAAAAAGATGCCGACCGACGCCGAGAATCCGAGGCCGATGGCAAACGACCACCACGGCAGCGAGATCGGGAATCCGGAAATCAGGTGGATCGCCCAGCCGATGCCGCTGCCGAGCAGGATGCCGATCACGCCGCCGAGCGAGGTCAGGAACGCCGCTTCCATCAGGAACTGGAAAAGAATCTCGACGCGCCGGGCGCCGAGCGCTTTCCGCACCCCGATTTCGCGGGTCCGTTCCGTGACGGAAATCGACATGATCGCCATCACGCCGATGCCGCCGACCATCAGCGCGATCGACGACATGACGACCAGCGCGAGGAACGTTCCCTGGCTGATCTGGTCCCAGAGCTTGAGCACCGCGTCCTGCGTGAGCACCTCGAAGTCGTTGGGCTGGTCGAGCCGCAGGCCGTGGCGGATGCGCATGACGCGTTCGATTTCCGCGATGGCGTCGGCCTGCTTCACGCCCTCGCGCGGCAGCATGGCGATTTGAATCGGCAGGATGGTGCCGCTGTTGGCGCCGCGCCCGACCGTCACGCCGCGCAAGCCGAAGATCCGCTGGTACACCGTGTACGGAATGACGACGAAGTCGTCCTGGCCGAGATTGAATCCGCCGGCTGACGGCCGCTTGTCGAAGACGCCGACGATCTCGAAGCGCTCCGTGCCGATGCGAATCGTCTTGCCGAGCGGATCGGTGCCGCTCTGTCCGAACAGTATCTGGTACGGCGTATTGCCGATGACGGCGACGTTGCTGCGGTACTGGAGTTCGGTGCCGTTGAAGAAGCGCCCGCCGAGCATCGGGATCTGCGTCCCTTCTTCGAAAAACTCCGACGTGCCGAGCACCACCATCGGCAGCGTCTTCAGATCGCGGTAGAACACGCGCCGCTGGGTCGGCGGGCCGCCCGCGCCGAGCTCGATGTCCACCAGGCGGATCGCGTCGGTCTGCTGCTCGATGGCGCGCGCGTCGGAGATCGTCAGGTTGGGCCGCTTGAACAGCTCGCGTATCTCCGCGCCGTTGGCGAAGCTCGTGACGCCGAAGCGCTGCAGGAAGATCGTGTTGGGGCCGATCGCGCCGATCATGTCGCGCAGCGACTTGTCGAAGCCGCGAATCATCGCGGTCATGCCGACAATCGACGTGATGCCGATGACCACGCCGAGCACCGTCAGCGCCGAGCGCATCTTGTTGGTGCGGACCGTGTCGAACGCCATCGCGACGACTTCGCTGAGCAGGCCGATGCGGATCGCCATGACTATTCCTTCCGCAGGGCTTCGATCGGATCGAGCCGTGCGGCGCGCGACGCGGGATAGAGACCGAAGAACAAGCCGACCAGCGCGGTGATGCCGATGCCGAGCGCCACCGACCACGGTTCGACGGCCGCCGGCACCGGCGTGAACGACGAGATGGCCAGCGCGATGGCCGCGCCGAGCATCGTGCCGACGATGCCCCCGAAGATCGAGAGCACGACCGATTCGGTGAGCATCTGCGCCATGATGTCCGACCGCCGCGCGCCGAGCGCTTTGCGCAGGCCGATTTCGCGCGTCCGCTCGGTGACGACCATCAGCATGATGTTCATGATGACGATGCCGCCGACGACCAGCGACAACCCGACCACGCCGACCAGCACCGCGAAGATGCCGTTGGTGGCCTGGTGGTAGATGTTGAGAATCGTGTCGGACGTGAACGTGCCGAAGTTGTCCGGCTGGCGCGGCTTGAGGCCGCGCTTGCTGCGCAGCGCCACCGTCGCCGCGTCCATCGCCTCGGTCATCTGCGACAGGTCGCGCGGCTTGACGGTCAGCGACAGCGAGCGGCGCGATCCGAAAATCATCTGCAGCTGCCCGAGCGGAATGATCGCGAACTCGTCCTGCGACTGCCCGAGCACCGAGCCCTTCTTCGAGCTGACGCCCACCACGCGGAAGTGCACGCCTTCGATCTGGATGGTCTTGTCGATCGGATCGATCGCTTCGCCGAACAGGCGATCGGCCGTCTGCCAGCCGAGGACCGCGACCGCGCGCGACGTCGACACCTCGGTCGGGCTCATCAGGCGGCCGCGCTCGGCGTCGAAGGTCGAGAAATTGATGTAGTCGGAGCTCACGCCGCGGATGCGCGTGCTGTCGATCGCCTTGTCGTGATACATGATGCGGCCGTTGCCGGCCGAATCGGCCATGACCGCGGCGATCACGTCTTCGTCGTAGCGCTGGATGGCGCGCGCGTCCTGCAGCGTGATCCGCGGGTTGCTGCGGACCTTGTCGAACTCCTCATCGCTGCGGGTGACCGGAAACTGCTGGATGCTGAACGAGTCGGCCCCGGCCTGGTTGAGAATCGCCGACGTCACCGACGCGTTGAGCCCCTGAATCAGCGACACCACGGCGATGATCGACATCACCGAGACGATGTTGCCGAGCACGGTCATGAGCGACCGCAGCTTCGACGCCCAGATGGCATCGAGCGCGATCCCGGCTGACTCGAGGAGCTTATTCATGCACTTGGGGCGGGTCGGGCTGGTGGGCTGGATGGGGCAGGTGGGAACGGCGGCTGGATCGCTAGTGATCAGTCCCACCCGGCCTACCTGCCCTAGCCCGCCTACCTGCCCTTAGTCGCGTCCACCTTGACCGGGTCGCCGTCCGCCATGTTCCGGACGGAGTTGTACGGACCGGTCACCACTTCGTCGGCCGGCTTGAGGCCGTCGAGCACCTCGAAGTACTTGTCGCCGGAGATGCCCAGCTTGATGGGAACGAATTCCACCACGCCGTTGCGCGCGACGAACACGCCCTCGGTTTCCTTGCGCGTCTCGCCGGGCTTGAGCTCCGCGGCGACGGCGACCGGCTCGACGCCGGGACGTCTGCGCCGCGGATCCTTCGGCGCCTTCACGATCTGGTTGTTCGCGTCGTAGACCAGCTCTCGCACCGCGACGGCCGGAATCGGCACCGCCGCCACGCTCTTGCGGGTCGCGGTCGTGATGTCCGCGGTGCAGGTGAAGCCCGGGCGCACATCGGGGATCTGCTCGTCGAGGACGACCACCACCTTGAAGTTGGTCGCCTGGCTCGACGAGGCCTGCGTGCCGCGTCGCCTGAATCGGGCTGTTGCCGATCTCCGACACGTGGCCCTTGAACGACTTGTCGGGCAGCGCGTCGATGGTGATCTTCGCGATCTGGCCGAGCGAGACGTTCGGGATGTTCGTTTCGTCCACTTCCACTTCCGCCTGAATCACCGACATGTCGGCGAGCGTCAACAGGACGGTGCCGGCGTTGTTCATCGTGCCGATGACCGCGGTTTCGCCCTCCTGGATATTGCGGCGCGTGACGATGCCGTCGATTGGCGATTCGATGCGGACCTTGCTCAGGTCGTAGCGCGCGCTTTCGAGACCGGCGCGCTCCTGATTGATGCGCGACGCCTGCGAGCTGACCGTCTTCTCGCGCTCGTGCACCGCCGATTCGGCGACGCGCACGTCGTTGTCCGCTTTTTCCAGCGACTCGCGCGTCGTCAACTGCTGATTCCAGAGATCCTTCTGGCGGGCGGCGGTCTTCTGCGCCTGATCGAGCTGCGCCTTCGCGGTCTCGACCGACTGCCGCAGCTGTTCGAGCGAGCCTTCAGCCGCCTCGAGCGACGCCGTGCCGCTGTCCACGCGCGTGCGCAGCGATTTCGGGTCGATCTGCAGCAGGAACTGGCCCTTCTTGATGCGATCGCCTTCGTTGACCGCGAGATCGACCACGCGGCCGGGTGTGTCGGCGCTGATGTTGACCAGGCGCTTCGGCTGGATCTTGCCCGATGCCGAGACGATCGCTTCGAGATCGCGCGTCTTGATCGCCTCGACCGTGACGGTCGTGCCTTTGTCCTTCTTCAGCCAGAGGTTCGCCGCCACGACAGCGCCGAGGAGCACGATGACTCCCAGCGCGATGAGAATGTTCTTCCGATTCATTTACGCTCCAGAGAGCGCCGCTCTGACGCCGGCGATGATGAGAACGATGATTCCATAGATAGCGAGCAGGCTCCATGCCACGGGCGCGGTCCGTTTCTTGTAGAGCACCGCGAGCCCGATGGCCAGGCTCAGCGTGGACCAGATCCGGAACAGGTCGATCGAGCCGAGCACCATGCCGAAAAATCCCGTGTCGTCCACCATCGGCAGGAACACGGCGAGGCTCGTGGAGCTCGTCATGGATTCCTTGGCGTAGTTCAGCGGCGTGACGAAGAGCGTCTGCAGCGCGCCGATCACGCCGGAATGCACGACGACCGCGTAGACCTGCTTGAAGGAGGCTTCGCCGCCCATGACGGCGTTGAAGAATCCGATCAGCGAGGCCGGCCATCAGCGCCATGAACACCGGCACGAACACGACGATGCCCACCGCGGAGAAGTACTTGCCCTGCGGCCGCGCGGCTCTCGATGTTCGTCACCACCTGATCGGTGACGTTCATGCCCATCGACTGCATGAACGAGATCTGCTGATCGACCGTGGCGCGCTGCCCGATTTCCGTCGACAGAAACGCATAGGTGGTCGCCGCGATGACGATGATGACGACCGCGAGGGCGCCGAGGACACGCGGACGCGCCACGATCTCGGCATACGTCGCACGCGGCGAGAAGATCACGCCCAGCAGGCGGCTGGCCAGCCCTTTCGGGGCGCTCGCGGTCGTGGGGGTCTCGTTGGTCACACCTATCTCGTCTGGAAAAAGTCCTGTCTTATATACGGCTTCGACTAGGGCGAAGTTCGGGCTTTGCCGGCCCGTGCCGGGCGCGCGGTCCGACCGCCGTTGCGCATCGCCAAAAATCCTCCGGAGCACCGCCAGACCGGCCTGCAGGCGCCGCCGCGAGGCCATGTCGAGCGGCGCGAGCATCTCCGCGAGGTGCCCCTCGGCAGCCCGGCCGACGCGTTCCAGCGCAGCCTTGCCGGTCGGCGTGACTTCGATAATGACGACCCGGCGGTCTTTCGCCGGCGCCGACCGCTTGACCCAGCCGCGCTGCACCATCGCGCTGATCGAATTGGACATCGTCGGCAGGCTGACGCCCTGGAGCACCGCGAGCTCGGTCAGCGTCCGCGGCTGAGCGCTCAGCATGGTCAGCAGACCGAAATGCGCGGGCGCCGGAAGCTCGCCTGCCGCACGCAGCTCGGCGGCCACCGTGCGCATCACGCGGGGCACGATCTTCAGAATCTGCCGGGCCGCGTCGCGCGGTTGAGGGCGTTTCATATGGCTTGGTTAGGAACCCTAATTGTTATGACTGCTAAGTTATCACGCGCGTGAAAAATCGGTCAAACTTGCCGCGTGCGCGTGCGTTCGAACGGTCCTCGTTTCCTTGACAGTCGCTAAGTTGCTGTTTACGATGCACTTTCTCTCGCGCGACAAGGAGCGTGATGGTGATCGGATTCGTGCCCAAGGAGATGTTCTTCACGAAAGGTGTGGGTAAACACCGCGAGAAGCTCACATCCTTCGAGCTCGCGCTCCGTTCGGCCGGGATTGCCGCCTGCAACCTGGTGCGCGTCTCCAGCATCTTTCCGCCGAAGTGCCGCATCCTGTCCCGCGGCCAGGGCATCAAGCGCCTCGAACCAGGGCAGGTGACCTTCGTGGTGATGTCCGAAGCGGCGACCCGCGAGGCGCACCGGCTGATCGCCGCGACGGTCGGCGTCGCGATTCCGCGGGATCGCAACACTTACGGCTACTTGTCGGAACATCACAGCTTCGGCGAGAGCGAAGACATTGCCGGCGACTACGCCGAGGAACTCGCCGCCGAGATGCTGGCGACCACGCTCGGCCTCGAATTCGATCCCGACAAGAGCTGGGACGAGAAAAAAGAGGTCTACCGGCTCTCGAACGAGATCGTCCGAACCCAGAACGTCACACAGACCGCGGTCGGGGACAAGAAAGGGCTGTGGACCACGGTCGTGGCCGCCGCCGTCCTCGTCGGGTAAACCAGACTGGCCTGCAGGCCTTGAACGTCGCGTTCGCGACGAGATTTTCTGCCCCGAACCCGTGCAACTCGGTATTCCAACCTTCTCCTTTTTCCGATAAACACAAATATGCGGAATTTCGCGTGGTTACCCGCCTTCCTGGCGGCCGGGCTGGCCCTTGTGTCGGCCCGTCCGGCTCTCGCACAAACCTTTGATGACGTCGGCACGCGCGCCCAGGGCATGGGCGGCGCCTTCGTGGCGGTCGCCGACGATGCGACGGCGGGCTGGTGGAACCCGGCGGGGATCGCCACCGGGGCGTACTTCAACCTCATTTTCGAGAAAGGGCGCCTCGACGGCCCGAAAGTCCTGCCCGAAGACAACCCGGTCGCCCGGGTCGCGCCCGGCGGCTTCGCGCTCGCCCTGCCGTCGCTCGGCGTCAGCTACTACCGCTTGCGAATCAGTGAAATAAGGGCAACTACAGGAGCGCCCGCCGAGGACCGACAACAGCTTGGGGATCTCGTGCACACCCGGGCGATCAATCAGTTCGGGAGCACGATCGCTCAGTCCCTGGGCAATTACCTGACGGTGGGAACCACCGTGAAACTCGTTCGGGCCGGGAGCGCGTCGGCGCCGTATGTCGCGGGCACGGACGATCCGTACCGACGTGGCCGGCGATCTGGACGTGCCGCTCGACAGCCACGGCGACCTGGACGTGGGTGTCATGGGGAAATTGTCGCATCTGCGTCTCGGGCTGACGATGAGGAACCTTTTTGAACCGGATTTTGGAACGGGCGCCGATCGCTTCACCATCGAACGCCAGGCGCGCGCCGGCGCGGCGTTCTTGAGCACCGCGCACGGCACGCTGGCCGGGCTGACGCTGTCGACGGACTTCGACCTCACGCGACAGGCGACGCCGTTCGGCGAGTCGCGGCGCTTCGCGACCGGCGGAGAAGCGATGTTCTTCGGGCGGCGTCTCGCGGTGCGCGGCGGCTTGAGCGAGAACACCCTCGACGACCAGGGTTGGACGAAGACGACCGGCATCAGCGTGGCGCCGATCAACGGCCTGTTCATCGAGGGCGCGAAGACGTTCGGTCCGGACGGATTGGGTCGGGGATGGAGCTCGACGGTACGAGTGTCGTTCTGAAAGAGCAGCGACTGACCCATGCCTGTCCGCATCGGCGAGCTTCTCCTCAAAGAGAAGCGCATCACCCCAGAACAGCTGCAGCAGGCCCTGAATCATCAGAAAGCCAACGGAGGGAAGCTCGGTCATAACCTGGTCTCGATGGGCCTCGTCAAGGACGAGGAAATCACCGCGCTTCTGAGCCGCCAGTACGGCGTTCCTTCCATCAACCTCGCGCAATTCGAAATCGACGCGGCGGTCATCAAGCTGATCCCCGCCGACACCGCGCAGAAGTACCAGATCGTCCCGTTGAGCCGCGCCGGCGCGACGCTGACGATCGCGATGACGGATCCGACCAACGTCTTCGCGATGGACGACATCAAGTTCATGACCGGCTACAACGTGGAGCCGGTCGTCGCGTCCGAAGCGGCCGTGGTCGACGCGATCCAGAAGTACTACCCGGTGGTGGCGGCGCCCAAGGTCACGCAGTCGTCGGTCTCGCTCCAGAGCGGCCCGAGCGCGCTCGAAATGGCCAGCCGGGGCCTCGAGGAGCTCCAGGCCACGATGGAGGACGCCGGGGACGTCGAGGTCCTCGAGGAACTGCAGGAGATCAGCGCCGAGGCGCTGGCCAAGCAGGGCGAAGAAGCGCCGGTCGTCCGGCTCGTGAACGTCGTGCTGATGTCGGCGATTCAGAAGGGCGCGAGCGACATCCACATCGAGCCGTACGAAAAGGAGCTGCGCGTCCGCTACCGCGTCGACGGGATTCTCTACAACATCATGAGCCCGCCGATGAAGTTCCGCGATGCCATCGCCTCGCGCATCAAGATCATGGCGAAGCTCGATATCGCCGAGAAGCGCCTGCCGCAGGACGGCCGCATCAAGATCCGCTTCAACGACAACGGCCTCGGGAAGGAAATCGACTTCCGCGTCTCGGTGCTGCCGACGCTCTTCGGCGAGAAGATCGTCATGCGTCTCCTCGACAAGGACAAGTTGATGCTCGACATGACGCGCCTCGGCTTCGAGCAGGAGTCGCTCACCAAGTTCGAGACCGCGATCATGCGTCCGTGGGGCATGGTGCTGGTCACCGGTCCGACCGGCAGCGGCAAGACCAACACGCTCTACTCGTCGATCTCGCGCATCAACACGCCGGAAACCAACATCATGACGGCGGAAGATCCGGTCGAGTTCAACCTCGCCGGCGTCAACCAGGTGCAGGTCAAGGAAAGCATCGGGTTGAACTTCGCGGCGGCGCTCCGTTCGTTTCTCCGCCAGGACCCCAACATCATTCTCGTCGGCGAAATCCGCGACTTCGAGACGGCAGAAATTGCCGTCAAGGCGGCGCTCACCGGACATCTCGTGCTGTCGACGCTGCACACCAACGACGCGCCCAGCACGATCAACCGTCTGATGAACATGGGGATTGAGCCGTTCCTGGTCGCGAGCTCGGTGCATCTGATCTGCGCGCAGCGCCTGGTCCGGCGCGTGTGCTCGAAGTGCAAGGCGGAGAATCCGCATGCACCGGCCGCGCTTTTGCAAGCCGGGTTCTCTGCTGACGACGCCAACAGCGTGATGCCGGTGAAAGGCACCGGCTGCGAGCACTGCAACAAGACCGGTTACAAGGGCCGTGTCGGCCTGTACGAAGTGATGGAAGTGTCGGAAGAACTGCGCGAGCTGATTCTCGTGGGGGCGTCCGGACTCGAGATCCGGCGCAAGGCGGTGGACGAGGGAATGATCACACTTCGTCAGAGCGGCCTCAGAAAAGTAAAAGAAGGCGTCACCACGATCGAGGAAGTCGTGCGCGAAACGGTGAAGTAACAGGTGGTCTCGTGCACCGGCGCCGCCGGGCACCGGCGCCAGGACGGAAACGACGCATATGGCAACGCTTCCTGAACTTCTCAAGACGGTCGTGGAGATGAACGGCTCGGATCTCCACATCAGCACGAATACGCCGCCGCAGGTCCGCGTCCACGGGCACCTGCAGCGCCTCACGCTGCCCGACCTCACGCCGTCGGAGACCAAGCAACTGGTCTACAGCGTGCTGACCGACAGCCAGAAAAAGCGGTTCGAGGAAACGCTCGAACTCGACTTCTCGTTCGGCATCAAGGGGCTGGCGCGCTTCCGCTGCAACGTGTTCAACCAGCGCGGCGCGGTCGGCGCGGTCTACCGCCTGATTCCCGAGAAGATCCGCACCTTCGGCGAGCTGGGGCTGCCCGCGGTGCTCGCGACGCTGGCCGAGCGGCCGCGCGGGCTGGTGCTCGTCACCGGTCCGACCGGCAGCGGCAAGTCGACCACGCTGGCGGCGATGATCGACAAGATCAACTCCGAGCGCTCCGATCACATCCTGACCATCGAGGATCCGATCGAGTACATCCACCAGCACAAGAACTGCCTGGTGAACCAGCGCGAGGTTCACAGCGACACGTTCGGCTTTTCGAACGCGCTGCGCGCCGCCCTCCGCGAAGATCCGGACATCGTCCTCATCGGCGAAATGCGCGATCTCGAGACGGTCGAAGCGGCGCTGAAGATCGCCGAGACCGGTCACCTGACGTTTGCGACGCTGCACACGAACTCGGCGGCGCAGACCATCAACCGCATCATCGATATCTTCCCGGCGAACCAGCAGTCGCAGATCCGCACGCAGCTGTCGCTGGTGCTCGAGGGGATCGTCTGTCAGGCGCTGCTGCCGCGGTCGGACGGCAAGGGCCGGGTCGTGTCGCTCGAGATCCTCGTGCCGACACCGGCCATTCGCAACCTGATTCGCGACGACAAGGTGCACCAGATCTACGGCGCGATGCAGGCGGGCCAGGAAAGGCTCGGCATGCAGACCGCGAACCAGTCGCTGGCGAGCCTGCACCAGAAGCGCCTGATCACGCTCGAAACGGCGCTCAACTGCTCGTCGAACAAGGACGAACTGCAGGAAATGATCAGCCGCGGCGTGGGCGTCGTGCCCGGCGCCGGCATGAACCGCGTGGCGATGCCGGTCAGGACAGTAGACGCGGAAGTAGGAAAGTTGACGGAAGTCAAGGAATTACGGAAGTAAGGAATTTCGGAATTGAGGAAGTAGGAGCGTATGGCGACGTTTGCATATTCCGGAAGGACGCGCGCGGGGGAGACGGTGGCGGGCGAACGCATGGCCGAAACCATGGAAGCGGCGGTGTCGGCGCTCCGCCGGGAACAGATCCTCGTCACCAAGATCGCGCCGGCCAAGGCGAAGGCGGCCGAAGCGGCGCCGAAGAAATCCGGCCGGCTTGGCAAGAGCGTGTCGGCCAAGAGCCTGGCGGTCTTCACGCGCCAGTTCTCGGTGATGATCGACGCCGGCCTGCCGCTCGTCCAGTGCCTGGATATTCTCGGCAGCCAGGAGGACGACAAGAACTTCGCGGCCGTCATCCTGGCGACGCGGACCTCGGTCGAGTCGGGCGCGTCGCTCGCCGACGCCATGCGCAAGCATCCGAAGACCTTCGATCCGCTGTTCACCAACATGGTCGCGGCGGGCGAGGCCGGCGGTATTCTCGACACGATTCTCAAGCGGCTGGCGACCTACATCGAGAAGGCCGTCAAGCTGAAGGGCCAGGTCAAGTCGGCGATGATCTATCCGGTCGCCGTCCTGGTCATCGCCGCGCTCGTGGTCGGCGTCATCCTCTGGAAGGTCATCCCGACCTTCGCGTCGCTCTTCGAAGGCCTCGGCGCCGAACTGCCGCTGCCGACGCGCATCGTCATCTGGATGAGCGGCGCGCTGGTCGGCTACTTCCCGTTCCTGCTGGTCGCCGGCGGCGCCGCGACCTGGGCGTTCCGCACCTACTACAAGACCGACAACGGCCGCCACGTCGTGGACCGTTTGACCTTGCGGCTGCCGGTCCTGGGCGGCATCCTCCGCAAGATTGCGGTCGCGCGGTTCTGCCGGACGCTGGCCACGCTCGATCAGTTCCGGCGTGCCGATTCTCGACGGCCTCGAGATCACGGCCAAGACCGCGGGCAACGCGATCGTCGAAGACGCCATCATGTCGACGCGCAAGAGCATCGAGCACGGCGAAACCATCTCCGCGCCGTTGAAGGAAACCGCGGTCTTTCCGCCGATGGTCGTCCAGATGATTGGCGTCGGCGAGGCGACGGGCGCCCTCGACACGATGCTCGCGAAGATTGCCGACTTCTACGAAGAAGAAGTCGACGCGGCGGTCGCGGGGCTGCTGACGCTGCTCGAGCCGATCATGATCGCCTTCCTCGGCGTCATCGTCGGCGGCATCGTCATCGCGATGTATCTGCCGATCTTCGACTTGATCAGCAAGTTGACATAGGAAGCGCGGCAAGGACACGTTGGACTTCGAACTGCGGCGCAAGCTCGGATGGCTGATCGCCATCCGTGCCGCCATCAGCACGCTGCTGCTGGCCGGGGCGACCTTTGCCCAGATCACGGCGCCGGGGTCGTTTCCGCTCCATCCGTTCTTCCTGCTGATCGCGCTGACCTACGCGCTCACGATCTCGTACGCGCTGACCCTGCGCTTCGTCGAGCAGCACCGCTGGCTGATCGATCTGCAGCTGGCGCTCGACGCGGTCACGGTGTCGGCGTTCATCTGTTTCACCGGCGGGATCACCAGCGCGTTTTCCTCGCTCTACATCCTGCCGATCGTCGCCGGCAGCATTGTCGGCTTCCGGCGCGGCGGGCTGCTGGTGGCGACGTTGAGCGCGGTCATCTACGTGGGGCTCGTGCTCGTGCAGTACTCGCCGACGGCCAGCCAGTTGCTGCGCAGCGACTGGATCCTGCTGGCCAGCGCGCTGCCGCCGACGCACGTCGCCGAGTACATCGTCGCGCTGAACCTGTTCGGGTTCTTCGCCGTCGCGCTGTTGAGCGGATCGCTGGCGGAAAACGTGCGATCGACCGGCGCGCGGCTCGAGCGCGCGTCCACCGAGATCGCCGATCTCCAGGCACTCAATCAGCACGTGATCGACAGCCTCCCGAGCGGGTTGCTGACGACCGATATCAGTCAACGGGTGCTGACCTTCAACCATGCGGCGGAGACCATCTCCGGTTTGTCGTTCGAGGCCGTCGTCGGACGCCAGGTCGCCGATGTGCTGCAGCTGCCCTCGCACCTGATCGATTCCCTGAACGGCGGGTTGAGCGGCGGCAGCGCGCGGCGGGTCGAGCTCAGACACAAGCGTCCCGACGGACGCGAGATCGAGATCGGCCTGAGCGCCACGCATCTCGAAACGCCGGGCGGCCGCGCCGGGTTCCTCATCACGTTCCAGGATCTGACGGACATCAAGCGTCTCGAGAACGACGCGCGCATGCAGCAGCGGCTGGCGGCGGTCGGCGAGATGGCGGCGGGCATCGCCCACGAGATTCGCAACCCGCTCGCGTCGATGTCGGGTTCGATCCAGATCCTCCGCCAGGAATTGCCGCTCAGCCCGGAGCAGGAACAGCTGATGGACATCGTGCTGCGCGAATCCGAGCGCCTCAACACGACCATCCGTTCCTTCCTGGCCTATGCGCGGCCGCAGCGGTTCGCTGTCGCGCGGATCGATCTGCGCCGCGTCGTCAAGGACGCCGCGCTGCTCCTGCGCAACAGCTCCGAGCTGCTGGACGGCCACGTCATCGACGTCGACGTGCCGGCCCGCGAGATCTGGTACGACGCGGATGAAGGGCAGATGAAACAGATCGTCTGGAACCTGGCGACCAACGGGCTGCGCGCCATGCCCGACGGCGGCCGCCTCCGCCTCGCGGCGAGCACCGAGCCGGGCGGCGTCGTGGTCACCGTGCAGGACGAAGGGATTGGCATTCCCGCCGAGGACATCGACGGGCTGTTCCAGCCGTTCCATGGCTCGTTCGCGAAGGGCAGCGGCCTCGGACTGGCCATCGTGCACCGCACGGTCACCGACTACAAAGGCGAAATCGAGATCATCTCGCGCAAAGGCAGCGGGACCACCATGTGCATCCACCTGCCGGCGCGCTCGGAAGTGACGACATGAACGCCACCGAACAGGCCGCGCCTCCTGCCAAAGAGGATCTGAAGAACCCGCGCATTCTGGTCGTGGACGACGAGCAGTCGATGCGCGAGCTGCTGGCCATCGTGCTGCGCCGCGAGGGTTACGACGTGCTGCTGGCCGAGAACGGCCGCACGGCGATCGAGATCCTCGGCCGCGAGCCGGTCGATCTCCTGATCTCCGACATCAAGATGCCGGACATGAGCGGCGTGGAGGTGCTGCGCGCGGCCAAGAAGGTCGATCAGGACATCCTCGGCATCATGATCACGGCGTTTGCGTCCACCGAGACCGCGATCGAAGCGATGCGGCTCGGCGCGTGCGATTACCTGAGCAAGCCGTTCGACATCGACCTCCTGAAGATGAAGGTGCGCGAGAAGGTCGAGAACCGCCATCTCCGCCAGGAGAACGTGCTCTTGAAGCGCACGCTCGGCCTGTCGCACCAGTTCTCGAACATCATCGGCCGCAGCGCGACGATGCTCGACGTGTTCAAGATGATCGAGACGGTCGCGCGCACCAACAGCACGATTCTGTTGACCGGCGAGTCCGGCACCGGCAAGGGGCTGGTCGCGCAGGCGGTGCACTTTCATTCGCTGCGGCGCGACAAGCCGATGGTGTCGCTCAACTGCGGCGCGATGCCCGAGACGCTCCTCGAGTCGGAAATGTTCGGCCACATGCGCGGCGCGTTCACCGGCGCCGACTCGAACAAGAAGGGGCTGCTCGAGGTCGCGGAGAAGGGGACGATTTTCCTCGACGAGATCGGCGAGATGAGCGCGGTCATGCAGGTGAAGCTGCTGCGGGTCCTGCAGGAACGGCGCTTCCGCCGCGTCGGCGGGCTCGAAGAGCTGACGGCCGACATCCGCGTGATCGCCGCGACGAACCAGGATCTCGAGAAGGCCGTCGCCGAGAACCGCTTCCGCGAAGACCTGTTCTACCGGATCAACGTGATTCCGATTCGCCTCCCGCCGTTGAGAGAGCGGCGCGAGGACATCCCGCTGCTGGCGGAGCACTTCCTCGCGAAGTACGCGGAGCAGATGCAGAAACCGGTGACCGGCATCTCGCGGCCGGCGATGGAGCTGCTGATGCAGCACGACTGGCCCGGCAATATCCGGGAGCTCGAGAACGTGCTCGAACGCGCGGTCGCGCTGGAGGCGACGCCGACGGTGCTCGACGAGAGCCTGCCGCCGTCGATTCGCGGCGGCGGACCGGCTCGCAGCGCCGGACCAACCTCGACCGATCTGCCCGATGGCGGCTTCGATCTCGAAGCGCACGTCAAGGAAATCGAACGGGGCTACCTGGCGCAGGCGCTCGAGCAGGCGGGCGGCGTGCAGGTCAAGGCGGCGGAATTGCTGGGCATGAGTTTCAGGTCCTTTCGCTACTATGTAAAGAAGTACAACTTGCGATGAACATCCGATTGCACCGGCTGCCGCTCGTGGTCGTGCGAGCGTGCTCCGCCGCTGCATTGCTCGCCGTCAGCATCTACTACCTGCTCGCGTCCATTCCCTTCGCGTACTACCACTTCCTGCAGTTCGCACATTTCTGGTGGCTGCCGTGGTTCGTGCACGGCCGCTCGCTCGTCATGGCGATCGGCGTCGTCCTGCTGCTGATGACGCTCGGTGACGCGCCGCGCGAGTGGCGGGTCAGGCTGGCGCTCATCGGCGGTCTTCCCGCGGTGTGGATGGTCGTCTCCACGTTCGTGCCATGGCTGGAGAGCTACGAGACCGCCGCGCTGATGTGTTTTGCGCCGCTGGTACTGCTCGGCCTCGCCGGCGCGGTGGACCTGCACGCCAATCGCCAGGCCTTCGCGCGGGTGTGCCCGGTGCACGCCAGCGTCCAGCCGCTCGTCGAATCGGCGGCGCTGAGCGGCCTGATTGCCTGGGTGATCTATCTCGCCATCGGGATCGAGCGCGCTGCGGCACGCGCGCGATCCGCTGCAGATCCGGGACCTGCTGTTTGCCGGCGCCGTCAGCCTGGCCGGCCACCTGGTCGTGTTTCTCGCGCCCGCCGGTGCGATTGCGCTGGTCGGCGTGCTGGGTCGGCGATGGCGCTGGCGGCCCGGAGTCGAGTGGCTGGCCGGCGGCGTATGTTTAACGGCCGCCCTTGCGCTGGTGATCCGCCGCATCGCGCTCAGCGCGCTGCTGATGGACGATCGCTACGCGCTGCTCGTGTCCCTGACCGCATCGATCGCGTCCACGCTGTTCTGGATGGCGCTGATGGCGCGCTGGCAGGCCTCGACCGGAACGCCGGACGTTCGAGCTCTCGCTGTTTCCGGTCAGCCCCGGTCCCGACGCGCAGTGGGGCGCGCTCATCGTGTCGGCGGCTCTCCTCGGCGGATGCGCGTTCGTGTTGCCGGGCCGCCTGCTGCTGGCGGACTGGGGATCGGTGCTGCAGAAAAGCCTCGTCCTGATCGCCTGGCTGGCAGCGGTGCTGGTGGTTCGTTCGCTGCCCGACGCGCGGCGGCCGCGCGCTCTTCTCGCCGCATTGGTGGCGACGGCGGGTGCGACGTCGCTGACGACGGCCGTGCTCGCGGCGAGCGGATCGTCTGCGGAGCATGCGGCGACCCAGTCGCGCGACGCCGGGCTCGCGCTCGAACGCTACGTCACGGTCGATCGGTCGCTGGCCACCATCCTCGACGTGTTTCGACCGACGCTGACCGACCGCGATTTCTACACCGAGCTGAGGACGGCGGGCGACGTCACCGACAACCGATCGCTGCAGGCGGTGCCGCTGCGCGTCGTGCCGGAGCTCCACGGTGTCCCGGCCTATCGCCCGCACGTGTTCGTGATCGTCGTCGACAGTCTGCGGCCTGATTACCTCGCGCCGTACAACCCGGCCGCGGCCGCCTTTACGCCGTCGATTGCGGCGTTCGCGCGCGAGAGCCGGGTCGTCCAGCACGCGTTCACGCCGTACGCCGGCACCGCGCTGTCGCAGCCGGCCATCTGGGCCGGCGGTCTGATCCCGCGCGCCAATTACGTGCAGCCGTTTGCCGCGTTGAACAACCTCGAACGGCTGATGACGACCGCGGGGTATCGCAAGTACGTGAGCATGGACGAGATCTCGAAGCTGACGCTGGATGCGCAGTCCGAGGTCCGGAATCTCGAGCCGTCGCTCTCGCATCCCGAGAGCATGGAGGAGATGTACAAGTTCGATTTCTGCCAGACGGTGGGCGAGATGACGCGCCAGCTGGATCGCGACGCCGGTGATCCGCGGCCGATCTTCATGTACTCGCAGCCGCAGAACCTGCACATCCGCGTGCTGGCGTCGGCCTATCCCACCTACGAAGGGATCCGCTTCGGCGATGCCGAGTTCTTCAAGCCGGCGGTCACCGCGCTCAGGAAGGTCGACGCGTGCTTCGGGACCTTCATTGAGTACCTGAAGGCGAAACGGCTCTACGACGACAGTATTGTGATCCTGACGTCGGATCATGGTGATTCGTACGGCGAGCTCGGGCGCTGGGGGCACGCGTTTTATCTGATGCCGGAAACGCTGCGCATTCCGCTCATCGTGCACATGCCGGCGCGGCTTGCGCCGGTGTGGCGCGAGAATGCGCTGTCGTTCTCAACCGACATCACGCCGACGTTGTACGAGCTCCTCGGCTATGGCTACGAGCCGTCGGCGCCGTTCGTGGGCCGCCCGCTTATGACAGTGACGCCTGAAGCGTCCTCTGAGGCCGGTGGCGCGTACCTCGTGCAATCGAGCTACAGCCGCGCCTTCGGGCTGCTGGACCGCCACGGGGCATGGCTGTACGTGGCCAACGCGAACCAGGTGAGCGAGGGATATTTCGATCTCACGGACCCGCGTGCGCCGGAGATCGTGCTGTCTGCAGCCGACCGCGTGCAGTTGCGTAAGCAATTGCTCGACAGCTTGCGCCAGCTGAACGCGTACTACACGCGCCAGTGACGAAAACTCGCAGCGCATGTCGACAACGATTGTCAGTTCACGCGGGTCGAGGGGCCAATCCAGCGCGCGTCAAAATAGTAAGTGACAGACTAGAATGGGTTTGCGGCGCTAATGGGCCGCGCGATCGTTCTGGCACTGGGGTTGCTCTTTAGTCCGGCACGCACCCCCCCGGACTGTGGCGTAGACCTTAATCCAGGAATCGTTTGAAGGAGTCAGAACAATGAAAATGCGCGACGCCAAAGGTTTCACCCTCATCGAGCTGCTGATCGTCGTGGCGATCATCGGCATCATCGCCGCGATTGCGGTCCCCGGTCTTCTCCGCGCCCGCATGGCGGGCAACGAGGCGTCGGCGATCGGTTCGCTGCGCGCGATCAACTCGGCGGAATCGACCTACTCCTCGAGCTGCGGTTCCAACGGCTACGCGACGTCGCTGGTCGACCTCTATACGGCGCCGGCCGGTTCGACCCAGGGTTTCATTTCGCCTGACCTGAACGCCAACGGCGTCACCAAGAGCGGCTATGTCGTGAACGTCGCCGGCGATGTCGGCAACGTGAACATCGCGACCGCCACCGCAGACCTGCAACAACACGGTGTCGGTGTCGTCCTACTTCGCTGAGTCGCACCCGGCGGCGTATCAGTCGACCGGCACAGCGCGCTTCGCGACCGACACGCGCGGCACGATCTACTACGTGCTCAACGGTTCGGTGGTCATCGCTCCGGGTATGGCCGGCGCGAACCCGCTCCAGTAGTCCTCTCGCTCGGGTCGGAAGACAGTCACAAACGGGATGCCGCCATCGGGCGGCATCCCGTTTTTTTGTCCGGCCGACGCGGCTAACATATAGTCCGATCGACATGAGCAGGACTTCCGCCCGCCTCGCTCTGCTGTGCGCCCTCGTCGGGCTCGGTGCCTCCGGCGCGGCCGCCTACGTCCACTACCGCATGCTCGCCGACCCGACCTACACGAGCTTTTGCGACATGAGCGCGACCTGGAGCTGCACGCAGGTCTATCGCAGCCGCTTCGGCACCTTCCAGGGTGTCCCGGTCTCGATCTTCGGCGGCATCTGGTTCGCCTTTGCCACGCTGCTGTCGATCGCCGGCCTGACGGCGCGCCCGGCGGTTCGCGAAAGCGTCCCGGCGTACCTGTTCGCCGGCTCGACGCTGGCGCTCGCGGTGATCCTCTACCTCGGGTACGCGTCGTTCTTCCTGCTCGAAGCTGTGAATGTCTCCTGTGCCTCATCACCTATGCCGCGGTGATCGGGCTCTTCCTGGTGTCCGGAGCGGCGACCTCAATGCCCATGCTCTCACTCCCTCGCCGCGCTGCCCAGGATCTGAAAGTGCTGTTGGCCAGTCCGCTCGCGCTCATCCTCGCCGTGCTGTGGCTCGGCGGCGGCGCGGCCACCGTCGCGTTCTTCCCGCGCGAAGTCGCGGCGGCCGCCGACGGCACGCTGCCCGAAGCGACCCAGGATCAGCGCTCCGAGCTCGAGCGCTTCATGACCTCGACGCCGCGCATCGCCGCTCGCCATTCCCAACGACGGCGCCAAGGTGCTCATCGTCAAGTTCAACGACTATCAGTGCCCGGCCTGCGGCCAGTCGTACCTGATGTACAAGCCGATCCTGGCGAAGTACGCCGCGTCGAATCCCGGCGCGGTGAAGGTCGTCATGAAGGACTACCCGCTGAACGCCGACTGCAATGCCTACGATGCGCACGACGCTGCACCCGTCGGCATGCGACGCGGCTGTCGCGGTGCGTCTCGCCCGAAATCATAGCAAGGGCGAGGCGCTGGAGGACTGGCTCTACACGCACCAGACGGACATGACGCCGGCGTCGGTGCGCCAGGCGGCGCGCGAGGTGGGCGGCGTCACCGATTTCGACGCGAAGTACGCGGCGACGCTGGAACTCGTGAAGGGCGACATCGCGCTCGGCCAGAGCCTCAAGGTGTACGCAGACGCCGACCTTCTTCATCAACGGCATCAAGGTCGACGGCGCCTGGGCGCCGCAGTTCTTCGACCAGGCGATCGCGTTCGAGCTGCAGCGCGCGAAATAGCGCACCCATCTATGCAGGCGCTGGCCACTTCCGAGCTGACGAAGGACTACGCCGGTCGGCTTCTGGCGCAAGCGGCCGTACCGCGCGCTCGACCGGCTGACGCTCGACGTCGAGCCCGGCGAAGTCTTCGGATTCCTCGGTCCCAACGGCGCCGGCAAGACCACCACGCTCAAGCTGCTGATGCAGCTGGTGTTTCCGACCTCGGGCCGCGCCGAGATCCTCGGCAAGCCGCTCGGCGACCTGTCGCGTCAAGCGGCGCATCGGCTACCTGCCGGAGCATCCGTACTTCTACGACTACCTGACGGCCGAAGAACTGCTCGGCTACTTCGCCGGCGCTGTTCGGATATCGCCGGCGCGCGAGCGCCGCGATCGCGTCGAGCCGGCTGCTCGACGAAGTCGGCATCGGCGCCGAACGCCGGCTGCAGCTGCGGAAGTTCTCGAAGGGCATGCTGCAGCGCGTCGGCATCGCGCAGGCGCTCATCAACGATCCCGAGCTGGTGATTTTCGACGAGCCGATGTCCGGGCTCGATCCGCTCGGCCGCCGCGACGTGCGCGCGCTGATTCTGCGGCTGCGCGACCGCGGCTGCACGGTGTTCTTCAGCTCGCACGTGCTGAGCGACGCCGAAGCGCTCTGCAGCCGCGTCGCCATCCTCGCCAAGGGCCGCCTGGTGACGTCGGGCCGGCTGACCGAGATGCTGGCGTTCCAGGTGCGCGGCTGGGATCTGGTCGCCGCCGGCGTGAGCCCGGCGCTGCTCGCGGCGCTGTCGCCGCGGGCGCGCGGCGGTCACCAGGATCGGCGACGGCCGCTACACGTTCGAGCTGCCGCTCGACGCTGCCGCCCGATCGCATCGTCGCCGAGCGTCGCCGCGGCCGGCGCCACGCTGGTGTCGCTGAATCCGGTCCGCGACACGCTCGAGGACTTCTTCGTCAAGCAGGTCAGCGCGCCGGAGAATGCGTCGGTCACGACCGCGGCCTCGGCGCGCCCGCGATGAGGAAGCGCGCATGAGAGCCGTCGCGCTCATCGCGCTCAACGTGTTCCGCGAGTCGGTGCGCGACAAGGTGCTCTACAACCTGGTGTTCTTCGCGATCCTGCTGATGGGCGCGTCGTATCTGATCGGCCAGCTCACGGCCGGCCAGGACGTCAAGATCATCAAGGACCTCGGCCTGGCCGCGACCTCGATCTTCGGTCTGTTCATCGCCGTGTTCATCGGCATCGGGCTCGTCTCGAAGGAAGTCGAGAAGCGCAGCATCTACAGCCTGCTCGCCAAGCCGATCGATCGGCTATCAGCTGGTGCTCGGCAAATACGCCGGCCTGGTGCTGACGCTCGCCGTCAACCTCGCGGTGATGGCGGCGGCGCTCTACGCTCGTGCTGGCGTACATGGCGTGGATGGCGCGGCCCGACGTCGCGGCCGGCTGGGAGCGTCCGGCGCTCGACCCGGCGCTGCTCAAGGCGTTCGCGCTGACCTTCGTCGAGCTGTCGGTCGTCACCGCGATCGCGGTGTTCTTCTCGACGTTCTCGACGCCGCTCCTGTCCGCGGCGCTCACCTTCGGACTCTTCGTCGCCGGACGGTTCAGCGCCGATCTCCGCAACTTCAACCAGGTCGTCGAGTCGCCGGTGGCGGCGGCCTTCGTCGCGCAGTCTCTACTGGGTCCTGCCGAACCTGGCGCCGTTCGACGTCCGGGCGCAGGTCGTGCACGGTCAGCCGGTGACGTCCGGTTACATGGCGCTCACGGCCGGCTACGGCGTGCTCTACACGGCAGCGCTCATCGTCGCGGCGATGCTGATCTTCTCGCGCCGCGATTTCAAGTAAGTGACGCGGCATTCCCTCGCGCAAACGGTCGGCGTCATCGCACTGGCGGCCGCGCTGATCGGCTGGCGCCGCCCGCCTGCAGGCGCTGCGCGAGGAGCGGTATCCGCCACCCGCCGCGGCCGACGCAGCGCTCTACGTCACCTCGGGCACGACCGCCAGGCGGCTCACGGCCGGCTACAACGCGCTCGCCGCCGATCTCTACTGGATTCGCGCCATTCAGTACTACGGCGACGCGAAGCTGAAGCTCGCAGCGGAATACCAGCGCGCCGGCGGCCGGCGGCCGGTCGCCGCGCGACGGCTATCCGCTCCTGTATCCGCTGCTCGACCTGACGACGACGCTCGATCCGCGCTTCAACATCGCCTACCGGTTTGGCGCGATTTTTCTCGCCGAGCCGTATCCCGGCGGCGCCGGACGGCCCGATCTGGCCATTGCCCTGCTCGAAAAGGGTTTACGCGATCGACCCGATAAATGGGAGTACATGCAGGACATCGGGTTCGTGCACTACTGGTGGCGGCACGACTACCAGGCGGCGGCCGAGTGGTTCAACCAGGCCAGCCAGGTGGAAGGCGCGCCCTGGTTCCTCCGGTCGCTGGCGGCGACGACGCTGGCCGCAGGGCGGCGACCGCGCGATCGTCGCGGACGATGTGGGAGTCGATTCGGGCGATCGGCGGAAATCGACTGGCTGAGGAACGACGCCGAGCGGCGCCTGATGCAGCTCGACGCGCATGGACTTCATGTCCGAGCTGCAGTCGCGGCTCGATCGCTACTACGCGCGGTTCCGGGCGCGAAGACGCGCGACTGGGCGGCGCTGGTTCGCGCCGGGGTCGTGCCCGGCGTTCCGGTCGATCCGGCCGGCGTCCCGTACGAGATCGACGCCGCGGGACGCGTGCAGCTCTCGTCGCGCTCGCCGCTGTTTCCGCTGCCGGAAGAGCCGCAGCACATCGTCGCCGCGCCGCATCATGAGCAACGCGGTTCCGGCGGCCATCGCCGCGCTCGTTCGGCGCGGTCATCGGCAGCTTCCTCAACGTCTGCATCTACCGGCTGCCGCTCGGACGATCGATCGTCTGGCCCGGCATCGGCCTGCGGTGCGTGCGGACGCGCGCTCGTCCTGGTTCGAGAACATTCCGGTCCTGAGCTACGTCGCTGCTTGGCGGCCGCTGCCGGACGTGCCGCGCGCCGCATCTCCATCCGCTATCCGATCGTCGAAGCGCTCACCGCGGTGCATGTTCGCCGCGGCGTGGTGGTACTACGGTCCGAGCCTGCTGCTCGCGTCGCGGCTGGTCTTCGGCTGCGCGCTCATCGTGCTGTTCGCGATCGATCTCGAGCATCACCTGCTGCCGAACGTCATCACGCTGCCGGGCATCGCGGTCGGCTTCGCGTTCAGCTTTGTCACCGAGCCGGGCTGGCTCGATTCGCTGATCGGGATCGTCGTCGGCGGCGGCGTGCTGTGGGCGATCGCGGAAGGTCTACTACCGCGTCCGCCACGAAGAAGGCCTCGGGATGGGCGACGTGAAGATGCTGGCGATGATCGGCGCGTTCGTCGGCTGGAAGCTGACGCTGGTCACGCTGATGATGGCGTCGTTCGCCGGATCGATTCGTCGGCGTCGTGCTGATCGCGACGCGGCGCGGCGGCATGAAATACGCGCTGCCGTTCGGGACGTTTCTGGCGATGGGCGCCGCGCTGGCGGCCACGGTCGGTCCGGGGATCCTCCAGTGGTACCTGGCGATGTATCGCTGAACCCGCGAGACTCTCCAACACTTTCCCAACACTTTCCAATGAACACCAGCGCCTACGCCTTGATCGGGCTGACGGCCATTGTGGCCGTCCTCGCATCCATCCTGACGTTCGCGGTCCTGCGGTTCGGCGCGGCGGCGCGCGATCTCCATCGCGATGAACTCGCAGGGCAGCGGCGAGAACGCGCTGCTGTCGGCCGCGCTCGAGGAATCCGTCGCGCGGTTGAAGGCGCAGGAGCGCGCGACGGCGGCGCGCGCCGAAGCGTCGGAGCGCTTGAACGGCGAGATCATCTCCAGCCTCACGGCCGGCCTGCTGGTCGTCGGCCTGCAGGGCGACGTGCGCATCGTCAATCCGGCCGGACGACGGCTATCTCGGTGTCGCGTGATGATGTGCTGCCGGAGGACTATCGTCAGATGACCGGTGAATCGGCGCTGACCGAGGTCATCCGCGAGTGTCTCTCGACGGGCGCGCCGGTGGTTCGCCGCGCCGTGAACATGCCCGAGCGCTATCGCGGCGCGTCGCGATTCGGCGTCACGGTCTCGCCGCTGTTTCGACGCGACGCCGCGAGATGTACGGCGCCGTGTGTCTGTTCACCGACCTCACCGCCGTGCAGCAGCTCGAAGAGCAGTTGCGGCTGAAGGAAAGCCTGGCGACCGTCGGCGAGTGGACCGCCGGCATCGCCCACGAGTTCAGGAACGGCCTGGCGACGATTCACGGATACGGCAAGCTGCTGGATCTGAATCAGCTGCCGGACGCGTACCGGCCGTTCGTCGAGGGCATTCGCGCCGAGACCGACGCGATGGGGCAGGTGCGTGACCAACTTCCTGAATTTTGCCCGGCCGGCGCAGCTGGTGCTGGTCGATGTCGATCTGCGCGCCATCTGCGAGCGCGTGGCCGACGAGGTCCGGGCCGAGGCGCGGGCGCTCGGCGGCGACGTCACGGTGCGCGGGACGTTCGGAAAGCTTCAGGGCGACGAGGTGCTGCTGCGGCAGGCGTTCAGCAACTTGCTCCGCAATGCGGTGGAGGCGTGCGCGGCGGCTGCGGTCGCGCCGGTCGTGGTGATCGAGTCGGCGCTCGACGGAGCGCGCAGCACGTCGCGCATCACGGTCGATGACAGCGGTCCCGGCATCGAGCCGTCCGCGCGCGAGCGGGTCTTTCAGCCGTTCTTCACGTCGAAGCGCACCGGCACCGGCCTCGGCCTCGCGCTCGTGCAGAAGATCGTCGTGTTCCACAACGGCCGCATCACGGCGGGCGAGTCGCCGCTCGGCGGCGCCAGCTTGCAAATCTCGTTACCCGTCTCCTGAGCCCCTCGGGGTCTGACACCCATCTGACACCCATCTGACACCGGCGACCGCAAGTAGTTGAGCATCCGCTGACCGAAGCACCCCGCATCTTGCGGCCGCGCAGTTTTCCACAGGTGTCTGACACCCATCTGACACCAGGCCGGCGATGGTAACGGCGGTTGGCGTTTTCGATCGGCTGATCGTCGCGGAGTTCATGTCGGCGCGTTTTCGCGGGCAATTTGCACTGGAGCGCGAGTTGCACTGCCTCGCGATCGATGCGTCCTCCCGATGAGCGCGGCTTCTCACTCCTCGAAACGACGATCGCTCTCGCGCTCGTTGCGATCGCCTTGTGCTCGCTCGTCCAACTGGTCGTCGTTTCCACGAACTCGAACGCGGAAGCGCGCCGGCTGTCGCTGGCCTCGATCCTCGCGCGGCAGAAAGTCGAGGAGCTGCGCGCCCTTGGACCGGATCTTTCGCCCCAGCCCGCGGCATCGCTTGACGCGAACACCGCCGGGCTCTGTGACTTTCTGAACGAGTACGGGCGATCCCTGGGAACCGGCCAGGCGGCACCGCCCGGGACCATGTACGTCAGGCGATGGTCGATCGTGCCGCTGCCCGACGATCCCGCCGACTCGATGGTGCTGCAGGTCGTCGTGGTGCCGACGGTCTGGCACGGCGTGCCGCTTCCCGCCGGCGCAGATCCACGCCTCTTCGGCGGCGCACAACTGGTGACCGTCAAGACGCGGAGACCGGCATGACGCCGCGATGCCCACGCGCCAGGTCAGATGACAACGGCTTCGGCATCGTCGAACTGCTGATTTCGACGACGCTCCTGCTCGTCGTCATTGGGACGGCGTTCAGGGTCCTGAATCCCGCGGAAGGCGCGTTCCGCGTGGAGCCGGAAGCCACCGACGTTCAGCAACGCCTCCGGGTCGCAACCGACGCCATCACAGACGCCCTGGATGCGGCAGGCGCGGGTCCGACGCAGGGATATCAGGTCGAGCCGCTGATCGATCGTCCTCGCGCCGGTGCTGCCGTTTCGCCAGGGCAGGAGAAACCCCGATCCCGTCGGCGTGTTCAGGCCGGATGTCGTGACGATCGTGAGCGCGGCACGCGGCGCGGCGCAAAGCACGATCGCCCAGGCCTTGCCGGCCGCTTCCGGTCCCGTCCAGGTCAATGTCGATCCCGGCTGTCCGCAAGGCGATCCCCTGTGCGGGTTCAGAGCAGGCATGGACGTCATGGTCTTCGACGACACCGGCGCATACGACACGTTCACGATTGCGACTGTGCAAGGCACGGTGTTGAACCTTCAGCACAACCTGCTCGACACGGCCAGGGTGTACCCGGCGAATACGAGTCGCATGATCGAGGTCGAGAACAAAACGCTGTTTCTGCAGGACTGACGTTGCCAACAACATGCTCCAACTGGCGCGGTACGACGGCGCAGCAGGCGCGGACGTGCCGGTGGTCGATCATCTCGCCGCGCTGACGTTCGCGTACTTCGGCGACCCGCAGCCGCCGGCCATGCTGAAACCGCAGCTCGATCCGGTTGGACCGTGGACCACGTACGGACCGAAACCGCCAGCCTCCGGCGACAACTGCATCTTCGCCGCGGGCGTTCCGTTGCCGGTATCACGACTTCCGGTACTCGGCAGCGGCGCGCCGGGATTGGTACCGCTCGGCGCGGCCGACTTGACCGACGGACCATGGTGCCCGAGCGATACGGACCCGAATCGCTTCGACGCCGATCTCCTGCGCGTGCGATCGATCCTGGTCACCGTTCGCGCCGAGGCGTCATCCACGTCGCTGCGCGGTCCGGCCGGCCAGCTGTTTACCAGAGGCGGGACAGCCACCGGACAGAGGTTCGTTCCCGATCGGGAAGTCTCGTTCACGATTGCGCCGCGCAACCTGAACCTGCGGAGGTAGTGTGAGCGTTCAGCGACGAGCGGGGAATGGGACTCGTGATCGCGCTGATCGCGATCACCATGATGATGGCGCTCGGTGGCGCGCTCGTCCTGCTGACCACGTCGGAAACGCTGATCGCGGCCAACTATCGATCGGGAACGGAGGCGCTCTATGCGGCAGACGCCGCGCTCGAGCGCGCACTGGTCGATTTGCGCAACCTGCCCGACTGGAACGTCGTGCTCGCCGGCCTGCAGCTCTCGACCTTCAACGACGGGGCGCCGGGGCTCGCGGACCCTCCCGGACGGAACGACGATCAGCCTGCCGGGGATTGCCAATATGGCCAATTGCCGCCATGCGGCGCCGTGCTCGGTCGCAGCGCTCGACGCCGTTACGAGCGATCGCCCCTGGGGCGTCAACAACCCGCGCTGGACCCTGTACGGCCATGGCGCGCTCGCGAACGTATCAGGACCGGGATCCACCCGCTCGCCGTTCTACGTCGTCATGCTCGTCGCCGACGACCCTTCGGAGAACGATGGCGATCCGGCTCGCGACGGCGACACTCCAGGCGGCGTGGCCAATCCAGGTTACGGAGCGATTGTGGTGCGCGCCGAAGCATTTGGACCGCGGCGATCGCATCGTGCAGTCGAGGCCACGATTGCACGAATCGTCCCGCCGCCGCTGCCTCCCGCATACCCGATTCGCGTGCTGTCATGGCGGGAAGCGCAATGACGAGACGAAACGTGTCGTGACCCACAATGCGTGCGCTCATGGGCGACTTCATTCGGGCCGATAGTCAATAACGCCATGCGTATTTCCACCATTGCTACCGTGCTCGCATTTGCAACCGGGTTGAGCGTGTCAGCGACCGCTCAATCGCTCGCCACCGTGGCCCAGCAGCAGGAAGACGCTCGCCAGAAGGCGGCCGCGGACGGAAAGAAAGATTCGGGGAAAGGCACCAGCGCGCACAAGGTCTACACGAACAAAGACCTCAGGGGTTCGTCTGCGCCGGCCGCCGATCCCGCTCCCGCCGCGGCGCCGAAAACGGCGGCGGCAGACGCCGCGCCAGACTCGGCCAAGGCGGCGGCCACGCTGGACAAGAACGCTCGCGGCAAGCCGGAGGCGAAAGACGAAGCCTGGTGGCGCAAACAGGTACAGATGCTCCACCTCGATCTCGATCGCGACCAGATGCTGGCCGACGCGCTGCAGAGCCGCGTCAACGCGCTCAACACCGAGTTCACGTCAAAAGACGATCCGGCGCAGCAGGGCAAGATTGGCCTCGAGCGCCAGAAGGCGCTGGCCGAACTCGATCGCATGAAGAAGGCTGCGGCCGCTGACGCCAAGGCGATTGCCGATCTCGAAGAGGAAGCGCGCCGTGCCGGCGTGCCGCCGGGCTGGCTGCGGTAGTGGCTCGACGCGCGACGAATCCCCCAATCCTCCTCGTCGAGGACAAAGACTCGCTGCGCGCGATGCTGCGGCACGCGCTCGAAGCGCAGGGCCACATCGTCGTCGAAGCCCGCGACCAGGCCGAGGCGGTGCAGGCCCTCCGGACCGCGCGCCCCGGCGTCGTGCTCTCGGATCTCCGCCTGCCGGAGGGCGACGGGTTCGGCGTGCTGCGCGCGGCGAAGGAACTCGATCCCGAGATGCCGGTCATCGTGATGACGGCGTTCGGCAGCATTCAGGACGCCGTCGCCGCGATGAAGGACGGCGCGCTCGACTTCCTGGCCAAGCCGGTCGATCCGGATCACCTGCTGCTGATGGTCGAGCGCGCGCTGTCGCATGCGCCGGCTCGCGACCGAGAACATTCTGCTCAAGGAGGAGCTCGCGCAGCGGCGCGGCGCGCCGCAGATCGTCGGCGAAGACGCCGAAGCTGAAACAGGTCACGGTTGCGCTTCACCGGGCGGCCGCCACCGACGCGACGGTGCTGCTCGAGGGCGAAAGCGGCACCGGCAAGGAACTGTTTGCGCGCGCGCTGCACGCGCTCAGCCCGCGCGCCGACGGACCGTTTGTCGCGATCAACTGCGCGGCGATTCCCGAGAACCTGCTCGAAACCGAGCTGTTCGGCTACGAGAAGGGCGCCTTCACCGGCGCGGCGCAGCGCAAGCCGGGCAAGTTCGAGCTGGCGCATCGCGGCACGCTGTTCCTGGACGAGATCGGCGAGCTGCCGCTCGCGCTGCAGGCCAAGATCCTGCGCGCGCTCGAGGAAAAGCGCTTCGAGCGCGTCGGCGGCACGACGCCGCTCCAGGTCGACGTCCGCGTCGTCGCGGCGACCAACCGGAACCTGAAGGCCGCGGTCGCGGCCCGCCAGTTCCGCGAGGATCTGTACTTCCGGCTGTCGGTGTTTCCGATCACCATTCCGCCGCTGCGCGAGCGGCCGAGCGACATTCCGATGCTCGCGAAGTACTTCATCGAGCGCTTCTGCCGCGAGCTCAAGAAGCCGTGCTCGCGCTCGCGCCGTCGGCGCTCGAAGCCCTGGTGGCGTATTCGTGGCGCGGGAACGTGCGCGAGCTGCAGAACTGCATCGAGCGGGCGGTGATCCTCACCGAAGGCGACACGGCATTCACGCCCGCCATCTAACCTGTCGTTTGCCGAGACACCCGTCGTTTCGCCGGACACGTCCGAAGACGAGAGTCCGTGGGCGAGGATCGATCTGTCCGGGTCGCTGGCCGACGCGTCGCGGCGGATCGTCGCCGAAGTCGAGCGCCGGAAGATCGCGCAGGCGCTCGAAAGAGGCGTCAGGCAACCCCGGCCTGGCGGCAGAAATTCTTCAGGTCGAGCTTCAAGACACTGCAGGTGAAGTCTGAAGGAGCTACGGAGATTTCATGAAGCCGACGTGCGTCGAGCGCCTTCGTCATTTCCTTCTCGGTCACATCGTCGACAATCGCCGTGGCGCCGATGGCCGTCGGCAGCACGAAGTGCAGCCGGCCGGCGACCATCTTCTTGTCGTGCCGCATCGCCTCGAGGATCTGGCCGATCGGCACGTCGGCAATCGGCGGCAGCGGGCCGAGGCTGGCGATGAGATCGGCGAGCGCCTTCCGGTCGTGCGTCGGCGAGCGCGCCGCGCGCGACGGCCAGTTCCGCGGCGACCAGCATGCCGTACGCGACCGCCTCGCCGTGGCGGAACCGCCGGTACTTCGTGACCGCCTCGAGCGCGTGACCGGCCGTGTGGCCGAAGTTCAGAATCCGCCGCAGGCCCGACTTCCTTCTCGTCGGCGGCGACGACCGCCGCCTTGATGCGGCACGATTCGGCGATGACGCTCGACAGGATCTCCGGGTCGCGCGCGAAGATCGCCTTCCGCTCGCGCGCCGACGCGCTCGAACAGCGTCGGGCTCGACGTCATGCCGTACTTGATCACTTCGTACAGCCCGGCGCGAAACTCGCGGCGCGGCAGCGTGCCGAGCACCGACGGATCGATGACCACGGCGTGCGGCTGGTAGAAGGCGCCAATCAGGTTCTTGCCGAGCGCGTGGTTGACGCCGACCTTGCCGCCGATCGCGCTGTCCACCTGCGCGAGCAGCGTCGTCGGCACGTGCACCAGCGCGATGCCGCGCAGGTAGCTCGCCGCCGCGAAGCCGGCCAGGTCGCCGATGACGCCGCCGCCGAACGTGATGAGCGTCGACGCGCGATCGGCGTTGGCGCGGATCAGCGCGTCGTAGACCGCGCGACACGGTCGGCAGCTGCTTGAAGCGCTCGCCGTCGGGCACGAGGATCGGCTCGGCATCGGCGGCCGCGGCAAACCGCTGGCCGTGGAAGCGCCAGACGAGCGGGCTCGACACGACGAAGCGGCGCGCGCGGCGCCCCGGCCTCGTCGAGCAGGCGCGTGAGCCGGTCGAGCAGGCCGTCGCCGAGCGTGATGGTGTAGCGGCGCGACGGCGTGGTGACGTCGATGCGGACCGGTTCATCGGTGGACACGGGCTGCTAGGATAACATTCAACGATTGGCGCAACATTCCAACCCAGTCGTTCGACTTCATCATCGTCGGCGGCGGCATCGCCGGCCTCCGCGCGGCCATCGCGCTGGCGCCGCGTCGGCCGCGTCCTGATTCTCACCAAGGCCGACGCGACCGAGAGCAACACCGGCTACGCGCAGGGCGGCATCGCCGCGGCGATCGGCCCGGACGACAGCCCTGACGCTGCACGCCGCCGACACGCTGCGGGCCGGCGACGGCCTGTGCGATGAAGCCGCGGTGCGCGTGCTCGTCGAGGAAGGCCCGCGCTACGTCCGCGAGCTGATCGACTGGGGCGCGCGCTTCGATCGCGATGCGAACGGCGAGCTGGCGCTCGGCCTCGAAGCGGCGCACAGCGTCCGGCGCATCCTCCACGCCGGCGATGCCACCGGCCGCGAGATCGGCCGCGCGCTGTGGGAGCAGGTCGCGGCCGCTGCACACCGTCACGACGATCAACCACGCGCTGGTCACCGATCTCGTCGTCGAGACGGGCCGCGTCGCCGGCGTCCGGTACTTCGATCGATCGCGGCGTCCGCCGATGCTGCGCGGGCGCGCGCGATCCTGCTCGCGACCGGCGGCGCCGGCCAGGTCTTCAGCGAGACGACGAATCCGGCGGTCGCGACCGGCGACGGCATCGCGCTCGCGTACCACGCCGGCGCGCGCGTCGCCGATCTCGAGTTCGTCCAGTTTCATCCGACCGCGCTCAAGAATGCCGGACGCGCCGCGGTTCCTGATTTCCGAGGCGCTGCGCGGCGAAGGCGCGCGGCTGGTGAACGTCCGCGGCGAGACGTTCATGCACGCGCTACCACCCCGACGGCGATCTCGCGCCGCGCGACGTCGTCGCGCGCGGCATCGTCCGCGAGTCGGAGGCGACCGGCGGCCCGGTGTTCCTGACGCTCGCGCATCTCGACGCGGATCATGTCCGCGAAGCGGTTCCCGACCATCGCCGAGATGTGCCGCGCAGGTCGGCATCGACATCGCGACGCGATCGGATTCCGGTCGGTCCGGCGGCGCACTACCTGATGGGCGGCATCGACACCGACGAGTGGGGCCGCACCTCGGTGCCGGGACTGTTCGCCGCGGGCGAGACCGCCTGCACCGGCGTCCACGGCGCGAACCGCCTCGCGAGCAACTCGCTGCTCGAAGGCCTCGTCTTCGGCGCCCGCGCCGCCGACGCGATGCAGCTGCCGCCGCAGGCCGCCCCGCTCAAAGCCGATCGCGTTGCGGCAGAGCACCGCACGCACCCGAGCACGCCGACCGCACCCGACCGCGACCCTGACGGTGATCGGTCGTTCCGAAACCGACGCGATCCGCGCGCCTGATGTGGCGCGCGGCCGGCCTGTTCCGCACGCGCGACGAGCCTGCGTCGACGCCGTCGAGCGCTCGATCGCGCCTACTCGAGCGAGCGGCGCCGTATCGATCGCGATCGCGTCCGGACCGGACGCAGTGGCGCCGCTTCAACCTCCTGACCGTGGCGCGCCTGATCGCGCGCGCCGCGCTGCGCCGCGAGGAGAGCCGCGGCGGCCACTTCCGCGAGGATTTTCCCGCCCGCGACGATCTACACTGGAAGGTCCATCTCATCGATCAGCGCCCAGACAGCACGCGTTAACCGTCCATGACCCAAAACGACAAAGCCGGTAAGCCCGGCAAGCCTGACAAGGCCGGCAAACCCGACTCCTTCGTCACCGAAATCACGCCCCGCTCGCAGGACTTCTCGCGCTGGTACCTCGACGTCGTGCGCCGCGCCGAGCTGGCCGACTACTCGCCGGTCAAGGGCTGCATGGTCATCCGGCCGTACGGCTACGCGATCTGGGAGCTGATCCAGCAGGCGCTCGATCGCGAGATCAAGGCGACCGGCCACGTGAACGCGTACTTCCCGCTGTTCATTCCCGAGAGCCTGCTGCACGAAGGAAGCCGAGCACGTCGAGGGGTTTGCGCCGCAGGTCGCGTACGTCACGCACGGCGGCGGCGAGGAGCTCGAAGAGAAGCTGGTCGTCCGTCCGACGTCGGAAGCGATCATCGGCACGATGTACGCGAAGTGGGTGCAGTCGTGGCGCGATCTGCCGATCCTGATCAACCAGTGGGCGAACGTCGTGCGCTGGGAGAAAGTGACGCGGCCGTTCCTGCGCACGACCGAGTTCCTCTGGCAGGAAGGGCACACCGCGCACGAGACCGCAGGCGGAAGCCGAAGCCGAGACGCGGATGATTCTCGATCTCTACGCCGACGCTCTGCGAGACGGTCCTCGGCGATGCCGGTCGTCAAGGGGCAGAAGAGCGAGAGCGAGAAGTTCGCCGGCGCGCTGCGCACCTACTCGATCGAGGCGCTGATGGGCGACGGCCGCGCGCTGCAGGCCGGCACGTCGCACAACCTCGGGCAGAACTTCGCGAAGGCGTTCGACATCACGTTCCAGGCGCGCGACAAGTCGGTGCAGCACGTGTGGGGCACGTCCTGGGGCGTGACGACGCGCCTGGTCGGCGCCGTCATCATGACGCACGGCGACGACAGCGGGCTCGTGCTGCCGCCCGCCGTCGCGCCCTACCAGGTGGTCATCGTGCCGATCGGCCGCGAGAACTGGCGCGAGACCGTGCTGCCGCGCGCGAAGGAGATCCAGCAGGAGCTGGTGGCCGCCGGCATCCGCGTCACGCTCGACGAGCGCGACGAGCGGCCGGGCTGGAAGTTCTCCGAGTGGGAGCTGCGCGGCGTGCCGCTGCGCCTCGAGATCGGTCCGAAGGACATCGAGAAATCGCAGGTGCTCATCGCCCGGCGCGACACGCGCGAGAAGCTCGGCGTCGCCGATGGACGGCCTGCCGGCGCGTCTGCGCGAGCTGCTCGACGACGTTCAGCGGACGCTGCTCGAACGCGCGCGCAGCGTTCCGCGACGAGCACACGCATCCGCGTGTCCGACTACGAGGCGTTCAAGGAGGCGATGGAAGGCCGGCCCGGCTTCGTCATCGCGCCGTGGTGCGGCGCCGCGGACTGCGAAGCGCAGATCAAGACCGACACGCAGGCGACGATCCGCAACATGCCGCTCGACGGGGCAGTGCCGCAGGGCGGTTGCGTCCGCTGCGGCAAGCCGGCCATCGCCGAAGCGTGGTTCGCGAAGGCGTACTAGACGCTCGGCTCCAGGCTTCAGGCTCCGGCTTTGGGCTCTGGGCTTTAGGCTTTGGCCGGCTCTTGCTGGCCATCAGCTCGTCGAGCAGGCCGGGCCAGCGTTTCTCGATCTTCTTCAGCGCCTGATGACCGCGCGTCAGTCGCTCGCGGGCGACGATCGCGCGGAACGTCTCTCCGAGATGGGCGAGCCACCAGTGCGTCCGGCCGCGCGCCGGACTTCGCATGGCGCATACGCCGTGGCGATCGGCTCGAGGCAGCTGCTTTCGCCAATCGCCGTCATCGCAGACAGGAACTCGACGGCAATCGGTTCCCTGGCGTGACTGACGGTGTCCCGCAGATCGTAAAGCCCGAGCCGGCTGCCGCGGTGCGCGAGCGCGATGTGAGCGGCTGCGCGGACGGCCATCCACTCGCTTTTTCGCGCCGGATCGTCCGCACCCTCCCGCACGCGCACGAGCTCCACGATCTGGTGCAGCGCCGACGGCGACAGATCGTGTCCCGAACGAGACAGCGCGCGCCGGAGGGCCGCTGGATCGTCGCCAATCGTTCCGGCCGCCGCCTCGTTCAGGCGCTCGATCTGGCTCACGCTCTTGCGGCGGGGCGGCGGCTTGAGCGGCGTTCGCGATCTCGGAATCAGGATCCGACTCCAGCTCCGTGGCGAGCGGCTGAATCGTGTCGGGTTCGAGCTCGCGACAGCGCGCGAATCGCCGCCAGGCGGACGTCGCGATTGCGCTCGCGGTCCAGCGCGATCGCCGTCACGTGGTCGAGGACGCTCGACGCCTTGCGAATCCTTGAGGAACGCGCGCGCGACGCCGAGCGCCGCGCTCGCGACGGCTGGATCCGGGTCCGAGGTGGCGGTCAGCGCCGTGGCGAGGGCCCGCGGCTCGGCGATCGCTTCGAGCGCGCGGAATGCCGCCGCCCGCGCCGACCGGACTGGCCGCGGCCGTTCGCGCGACGTCGAGCAGCCGCTGGACGGCCCGCGCGCCGATGACCGTCAGGCGCGCCACGGCCCCGTCGCGCGCGACCGCGCTTGGCGACGACAGGTCGCCGACCAGTGCGTCCACCTCTTTGCCTGACGACGCTCTGATGACCACGAATTTCGGAGTCGAAGTATACGTCCGCCGAAGTTCAACTCGACGAGCGGCAGCCTGGGGCTGGAGGTAACGGGTTAGTCCTCGGAGGTCGATCCGCTTGGGACCGACCATCCACGCGACGATGATGCTGATGCCGTAGAGCACGATCATCGGCGCGGCGAAGATCGTCTGCGTCATCGGATCGCCGGTCGGCGTGATGACCGCGGCGACGATGAAGATCAGGAGCAGGGCGTACTTGAAGTGCCGCGCCAGGAAGCGCGCCGTCACCATCCGCATCTTGGCGAGGAAGAACACCACGGTCGGCATCTGGAAGACGATGCCGATGCCGAGCAGCATCTTCGTGTAGAGGCCGAACACGTCGTCCAGCTTCGGCATGAAGCGCAGATCGATCGAGTTGAAGCTCGCGAAGAACGCCATGATGAAGGGAACGCGACGTAGTGATTGAAGGCCGCGCCGGCCAGGAAGCCCAGCGTCGAGAACAGCACGAACGGAATCGCCATGCGTCTTCTCGTTCGAGTACAGCCCCGGCGCGATGAACATCCACACCTGATACATGATGAACGGCGCCGCGATCAACGCGCCCGCGATGAGCGAGACGGTGATGTAGAGCGAGAACGCTTCGCCGGGCTGCGTGTAGATCAGCGTGGTGCCCGGCGGGCAGCGCCGCTCGCGCCGGCGCCATCAGGAAGTCGAAAATCTTCTCGATGAAGAAGAAGCCGAGGACGACGCCGACGGCGATGCCGATGCAGGCGCGACGATCCGTTTCCGGAGCTCGTCGAGATGCTCCAGAAACGACATCTTCCCGCCCGGCGATTCATCATCATCGTCGGAAGGAAGCTGTAGCGCCCCGGACTGGGGGCCCGGAAAAGGAACCAGCGCCATCGAGCAGTCCGCGCTAACCGACGTGGTTCTGGCGCGCGACCGGTGTTTCGCTCGTGGGCACGGCCGGTTCGGCAGCGGCCGTCGCTGTTGCCGCGACCACCGTGGGTCCCGTGGCGACCTTGGCGGCTTCGGCCCGCTGCTGCTGCTGTTCTTCGAGGCGAATCTCTTCTTCGAGCGTGCTCTTCAGCTCGTTCGAAGCGCGCTTGAACTCAGCCAGGCTCTTGCCGAGCGATCGGCCGAGTTCGGGCAGCTTGCGGGGGCCAAAAATGATGAGAGCGATCACGAAAATAATGATCAGCTCCGGCATTCCAATCGAACCAAACATAGCGATCCTACTTTCAGATTCCGAGGGCGAGACGCGACTGCACCATTATAGGAACCGGTCTGCCGAAGGGTCAAGAAAATCCGCCGCGCAAATTCGCCAGAAGTCGTTGCCCGTAAGGAAGTTATCTGCTAGGCTGCCGATCATGCGACGCTTCCGTCCTGTCCCAGCCGTTGTGTTCGTGCTCGCGCTGTCGGCCCTCGTCGGAGGCATTCTCGGGCGCAACGCGCTCGCGACCGACGACCGCGTGCTCGAATACAACAAGACGTTCGCCGCCGCGCTGAGCGCGATCGAGGCGAGTTACGTGGACAAGGTCGATTCCGATCGCCTTGTCTACGGCGCCATCCGCGGCATGCTCGGCACGCTCGATCCGCATTCGAGCTTCTTCGATCCGAAGGAGTACGCGCAGATGCGCGAGCGCCAGGAAGGGCGCTACTACGGCCTCGGCATCACCATTCAGTCGGTCAACGGCGACATCACCGCCGCGAGCATCTTCGAAGGCTCTCCCGCGTTCAAGAAGGGCATTCGCCGCGGCGACGTGATCGCGAAGATCGGCAGCGAAGACGCCAAGGGCTGGACGACCGAGCAGGCGATGAAAACGCTGCGCGGCGCGAAGGGCACGGTCGTCAAGATCGAAATCAAGCGGCGCGGCTACGCCGATCCGATTCCGCTCGACGTGACGCGCGACGAAGTCCAGATCCTGACCGTGCCGGCGCACTTCATGATCGACGCGACGACCGGATACATCCGCCACCAGGACTGGGGCGAGAACACCGACCGCGAAATCCAGGCGCGCGCTCCGCGACCTGAAATCGAAGGGCATGAAGCGGCTGCTCTACGACATCCGCGCGAATCCGGGCGGGCCGCTCGACCAGGCGATCAAGGTCTCGGGCGAGTTCCTGCCCAAGGGCGACATGGTCGTCTACACCAAGGGCCGCGTGCCGAACTCGAGCGCGGAATACCGCGCCACCGAGGACAGCACGCTCACCGACGTGCCGATGGTCATCATCGCGAATCGCAACAGCGCGAGCGCCTCGGAGATCTTCACCGGCGCGCTCCAGGATCACGACCGCGCCTACATCGTCGGCGAAACCACGTTCGGCAAGGCGCTGGTGCAGTCGGTGTATCCGATCAGCGGCGGTGCGGCGCTGGCCTTGACCACGGCGCACTACTACACGCCGAGCGGCCGCCTGATTCAGCGTCCGTGGGACGAGACCTTCGACGAGTATCTGAGCTACACGCAGCGCGACCAGGACATCAACGAAGCCGCACAACCCGAGCGACCTGAAGCGCACGGACGCGGGCCGTCCGGTCTACAGCGGCGGCGGCATCGAGCCGGACAAATACCTCGCCGGACCGACTGGCGCCGAGCAGGGATTCGGTTTCGCGGCGACGCCGTTCGCGCCGCACGCTGTTCGGCGCGGCTGGAGTTCGAGAACTTCGCGCAGAAGTTCGACGCGGTCGGGCGACAAGCGCGTGACGCAGGCGTCGACCGGCCGCGTCGACCGTCGCGCCGAACTTCGTCGTGGACGACGCGATGATCGCGGACTTCCTGGAACACCTGAAGGCGCAGCAGATCAAGATCGACGAGGCGGCGTTCGCCAAGGATCGCGAATTCATCCGGGCGATGATCCGCTACCGGATCGACGAAGCGCTCTTCGGCAAGTCCGAAGCCCTGCGCCACATCGTTCCGGTGGATCCGCAAGCTCAGCTGGGCATGCAGCAGTTCGGCGAGGCCGAGAAGCTGCAGGCTCTGTCGAAGGCGTCGACGCGCGCGAACTAGCCGGGGCGTAGGTCGTTCGACCACAACGAATTGTGGTCGTAGTTTGGCCTTGCCCCAATAGATAGCCCTTGTTACACTGACGACCGTTTGCCGGCCCAGGGGCCGCGTTCCCGAGTTCGGGGCGCGTAGGGCCGCGGGGTCGTTGTTGCCATTCTGCTTCCCAGCCAGAAAATCTAGCCGTGTCACTCGACGCTACTCGGGATGCCCCGAGCGTGGTCGAGCGGGCAAGTGCGCCGCCTCAGGCGCCGTGGTGTCTCCATGCGTCTCGAACGTCTAGAAATCAACGGTTTCAAGTCCTTTTCCGACCGGTCGGAACTCGCCTTCGACAGGGGCGTCACCGCCATCGTCGGCCCGAACGGGTGCGGCAAGAGCAACGTCGCTGACGCCATCACCTGGGTGATGGGCGAGCAGAGCGCGAAGAGCCTGCGCGGCGACAAGATGGAGGACGTCATCTTCAGCGGCAGCGACGCGCGCAAGCCGACCGCCGCCGCCGAGGTCCGCCTGCGGTTCAGCGGAGTGCTCAAGGCGCTCAGCGGCCCGGCGTTCGGGGATCCCGCTGCTGCGGAGCCGGCGTCCACTGATGGCAACGGAAACGGCGCCAGCCCCGACGCGAACGGACACGGCAACGGGCATGGCAACGGTCATGCGGCCGAGAGCGCGGAGAATGTTGAAGAGCTGATTCAGTCCGTGGCCCGCGAGGTCGAAGTGACGCGCCGGCTGTACCGGTCGGGCGAGAGCGAATATCTGATCGACGGCCAGAGCTGCCGCCTCCGCGACATCCACGACCTGCTCATGGACACGGGGCTTGGCGCCAAGGCCTACGCCATCATCGAGCAGGGCAAGATCGGGCTGATCCTCAGTTCGCGGCCGACCGACCGCCGCCAGCTGATCGAAGAAGCGGCCGGCGTCACGAAGTACAAGGCCCGCCGCCGCGCGGCCGAGCTCAAGCTCGAAGCCGCGCAACAGAACCTGACGCGCATCGACGACATCGTCTTCGAGGTCGAGAAGCAGCGCGGCACGCTGAAGCGCCAGGCCGCGAAGGCACGCCGCTATCAGAAGCTTCGCGACGAGATGCGGCGCTGGGAGAAAGTGCTGTTCGCGCGCCGCTACCGGCAGCTGGCCGAAACCATCGAGTCGGCGCGCGCCCGGCTCGCCGAGGCGCGGGAACGCGAATCGCAGGCAGCGGCCCGCGTCGCGGAAGTGGATTCGTCGTTTGCGCGGGTCCGGATCGAGCTCGTCGAGGCCGAATCGCGCGCCACGGAAGCCCGCGAAACGGCCCACGCGCGCGAGCTGGCGATCAACCGCCAGCAGCAGCAGATCGCCTTCGAGCGCGAGCAGATTCAGGCGCTGACCGCCCGCGCCAGCACGGTGGCCGCCGAAATCGCGATCCTCGAGGACCGGCGTGAGCCGGCGCGTCAGCTGCTGGCATCGCGGCGCGCCGCCGCGGTTGCCGCTGCCGAAGAGCGCGACCGTGCCGCCGAGTCGCTGCAAACCGAATCCGAGGCCTACGACACGGCGTATCGCGAAATCGAAGGGTTCGAAGCCGACGTCGAAGCGGCCCGCAGCGAAGTGTTTTCAGCCATCAACTCCGCCACGGCGCTTCGTCATTCGCTCGAGCACGCCGCATCGGCCCGCGACCGCGTGCTCGAGGCGCTCGCGAAGCTCAATATCGAATCCGACGACACGCGCATCGAATCCAACCGGATCGAAACCGAGCGGCAGGCGGCCGCCGACGGGCTGCGGCGTGCGCAGGAGGCGATGGAGGCCACGCGCATCGCGCGTTCGGCGCGTGAATCGGAGCTCGCCAGCGCACGCATCGAGCATGAATGGCGCGCCCGCGCGGTTCGTTCGCGCGAGCACGAGCTCGCCGGCCTCGCGGCACGGCTGAAGTCGCTCGAAGAGCTCCAGGCCGGACGCGCCGAGTACGGCGACGCCGCCGCGCACGGTACTGGCGCAGGCCAACGGCAAGGTCGGCCAGCAGGGTGCGATCGCCGATTACATCGAGGTCGAGGCGGGCTACGAACGCGCGGTGGAAGCATGCCTCGGCGACCTGCTTCAGCACGTCATCGTCGAGCGGCCGGAGCACGCCGAAGCCGGCTTCGCGCTCGTGCGCGAACAGGACGCCGGCCGCTGCGGATTCCTGATCGCGTCCGATGCACGCCACCGAGGGCGCGAATGGCGGCTCCGGTACCGAGTTGAACCTGCCGGGCCTCGTCGAGATGTCGTCGGTCGTCCGCATCAACGGGCCGTTCGCCGATTCCATTCGCACGGCGATGGGGAACGCGTGGATTGCCGACACGTACGGGCAGGCCGGCGAGGCCAGCCACGCCGTGAGCCACCCGGTGGCCACGCTGGCAGGCGACGTGTTCCGCGGTCCGCAGGTGGTCAGCGGCGGCATCCCGCAGGAGATGCGCGGCATCCTCGAGACCAAGCGCGAAATCCGTGAGCTGAGCGCGCGCGTCGCACAGGAGCAGGAGGAGCTGTCCAGGCTCGCCGAGGAAACCGCGGGCTTCGAAGCGATGATCGCGCAGGCGTCGAACGCCATCGCGGCGTTGAACGCCGAGCAGCACCGGCACGAGAAAACGGTCGTCGGCCTCGAGGCGCAGCTGCAGCACGCGGCCGAGGAAGCGGCCCGCGTCGCGCAGAAGCGGGATCAGCTCACGCGCGAGCGCCGCCAATTCGAGGAAGAACGCGACGGCCTCGAGCGGCGGCAGGAAGAAGCCCACGCCTCGATCGTCCGGCTCGATCACGAGCAGCGGACGGCCGACGAATGCCTGACGGTGGCGCAGCGCCGCCTGTTCGAGGCGCGCGAGGCCACCGAAGATCTGAGCCGCCGCGCCGCCGAGGCCAGGGCCTCGCACGCGGGACTCGTGGAACGCGCCGCCGGCCTCGTCCGCCGAAGTGCTGCGGCTCGAAGAGGCGTCGCTCGATCTCGAGGCGCGCGCCGCGAACCTCTCGGCCGAGCTCGCGACGGTCCGCCTTCGCATCGAGGATCTGGGCACGGCGATCGTCTCTGGCGAAGCGCAGCTCGACGCCGACATCCGCGCGCTCGAGACGCTGCGGACGGCTGTCGCCAGCGCCGACGACGAGGTGGCGTCGCTGCGCATCAAGGCGGACGAATTCGAATCGGCGATCCGCGTCGCGCGCGGCAGCCTCGAATCGCTGCGCGCCGCGGTCAACGAGCTCGACATCATGCGGGCCACCGCGGAAAGCGATCTGGCGCATCTCGCCTCCAGCTGCTTCGCCAGCGTGCAGGCGACGCTCGACGAGGTGCTTGCCGAAGTCGCGGCGCTCGAAGAGACGGGCAACATGACGCCCGATGCCGGGCTCATCTGCTCCGACGAGCCGGAGGATGCAGGCGAGGATGCCGTCGCGCAGGAATTCTCGGTGGCGCTGAACGTGGACGAGCGTCCCACGCTGACCGCCGAAGACGCGATCGCCGCGCTGCGCATGAAGATCGAGCGGCTCGGGCCGGTCAACATGATGGCCATCGAGCAGTTCGACGAGCTCGAAACGCGCCACACCTTCCTGACGACCCAGCGCAAGGACCTGACCGATTCGATCGCGCAGACGAGCGAAGCGATCAAGCGCATCGATGAGACGACGCGCCACCGTTTCGTCGAGGCCTTCGCCGCCATCAACCGCAACTTCCAGGAGATTTTCGGCACGCTGTTCGGCGGCGGCCGCGCCGGCCTCACGCTGATGGACGAAAACGATCCGCTCGAGAGCGGCATCGAGATCGTGGCGCAGCCGCCCGGCAAGCGCCTGCAGAGCGTTCAGCTGCTTTCGGGCGGCGAAAAGGCGCTGACCGCCATTTCGCTGATGTTCGGCCTCTTCAAGTACAAGCCGAGTCCGTTCTGCCTGCTGGACGAAATCGACGCGCCGCTGGACGATGCCAACATCGGCCGGTTCGTGGGGATGCTGCAGAGCATGCAGCAGCACACCCAGTTCATCCTGATTACCCACAACCGGAAGACGATGGAGATCGCCGACCGGCTGTACGGCGTTACGATGGAAGAACCGGGCGTGTCGAAGCTGATTTCCGTTCAAATGCATTGAACGCCACGGACGGCGGATCCGTCCTCCTGGACATGCGTATCCTGATCTCGGCGGCGGCGTGTGCCCTGGCATTCGCGGCGATGCCGGGCTGCAATGGCCGGCACAACGCGAGCAACCTCGCCGGACACGCGTCGGACGAGTGGAAGCGCAGCTATCCGCTCGCCGACGGCGGGGAACTGCAGATTGTCGGCGGCAGCGGCTCGGTTGAAATCCACGGCGGCACCGGCAGCACGATCGAAGTGACGGCCGAGCGCGTGGCCCGTGCCGCGACCGACGAGGCGGCCCGCGAAGTCGTGCCCCGCATTGGCATCCACGAGGACGTCACGCCCGACAAGGTCGTCATCCAGAGCGAAGGCCTGCGCGGGATCGTGATCGGCGTCGAGCAGAGGATCAACTACAAGGTCACCGTCCCAGGGTCTACGAAGGTACGCGTCCGAACGGTTGACGGTCCCATCACGATTACCGATGTGGATGGCCGCGTCGTGGCATCGAGCACGAACGGCGAGGTCGTCGTCAGGAACGTGAAGGGCGGCGTGGACGCGCGGACCGTCAATCAGAATGTCACGGTGGACCTGGCGTCGTTCGCGAACGACCCGGTGGATATCCGGGCGGTCAACGGCAATGTCGCGCTGACGCTGCCGGCGTCCACGAACGCGACGCTCGAGGTCAATCTCACCAACGGCAAAGTCGACGTCAAGGACGTGCCGTTCGAAGCGTTCGGCGAGCAGACGAAGCGCCGGACGCGCGGCCGGCTGAATGCCGGCGGACCGCCGATCGACGTCACGACGATCAACGGCAACATCACCGTCGGCGCACGCCCGTGAACGAAGACAGAGCCAGCAAATACCAGAGACTCAAGCGAACCAGCGGCATCGTGTCGTTCGCCTGGAGCGCGGTCCTGCTCGCGCTGCTGCTGCTGACCGGCGCAAGCGCGGCGCTGCGCGACCTGGCGCAGGCGTCCGGCGCGTGGGCCCCGCAGGCGGTTCGTGCGACCGCGGTCGCGTTCGTCTACGTGGCGCTGCTCATGATCGTCAACGAACTGGGCGGCCTGCCGCTGTCGTTCTACGGCGGGTTCCTGCTCGAGCGGCGCTACGGCCTGTCGAATCAGCGCCTCGCGGACTGGCTCGTGGATCAGGCCAAGGGCTTCGTGGTCAGCCTCGTCCTCGGCGGCGCCGCCGCCTCGATCATCTACTTCCTGATTCGCCGCTCGCCCGAGGGCTGGTGGCTGCCCGCCGGCGTCACGTTCGCGCTGCTCATCGTCGGACTCGCCAACCTCGGTCCCGTGCTGCTGCTGCCGCTCTTCTACAGTGTCAAGCCGCTGGACCGTGAAGCGCTGCGCGTTCGACTGCTGTCGCTCGCCGAGCGCGCCGGCGCGCGTGTTCTCGGCGCGTACGAATGGGGGCTGGCGGCCAAGACGAAGAAGGCGAACGCCGCCCTGGCCGGCCTGGCGGGCACGCGGCGCATCCTCGTGTCGGACACGATGCTGGCCGACTATACCGACGAGGAAATCGAGGTCGTGCTCGCACACGAGATGGCGCACCACGTCCACGGCGACATCTGGAAGGGTCTGATTTTCGAAAGCGCGCTGGTGCTCGCGGGATTCTTCGCCGCCGCCCGCGTCTTGAGCGGCCTCGCCGCATGGCTCGGCCTGGAGGGCCCCGCGGACATCGCCGGCATGCCGCTGCTGCTGCTGGCTGCGGGCGCGGTGTCGCTGATCATGCTTCCGGTCGCACACGCGTTGTCACGGCGCTACGAGCGGAGCGCCGATCGATTCGCGCTGGAACTGACGCGCAATCCCGCCGCGTTCATTTCCGCGATGCGGCGGCTCGGCGCGCAGAACCTCGCGGAAGACCGCCCGTCGAAGGTCGTCGAGTGGCTGTTCTACAGTCATCCGCCGATTCGCGAGCGCATTGCCGCGGCGCAGCGGTTTGTTCCCGTAAACGAAACCCTCCCGCAGCGGTAACCGGTTCGTTACCGGACGCCGGCGCTCGGCGCACCGCCGCGCCCGTTGGCGGCAGGCGGTGGCGGCGCGCCCTTGAGAAAGACGCCGCCTTTGATAGTGGCCGCCGCCACGAACTGGCGCTTCAACGTGCGCATCTGCCTCGAGCCGTCGTTGAACTCGAAATTGCCCTCCTTGAGCTCGAGGACGGCCACGTCGGCTGTGGCGCCAGTCTCGAGCGTCCCGATCTTCTCCGGGAGGGTTGATCATGCGCGCGGGATTGCTGGTGACGCCCGCGATCACTTTCTCGAGCGGCAGTCCCAGGTGGAGGAACTCGGACATCGGCACCAGCACGCTGGCCGGCGTGCCCTCGGGTGTGCGGCTGATGTCGGTCGAAATCGAATCAGGGAACCAGCCCAGCTTCATCGCCTTCTCGGAGATGTCCCACGAGTGATGAGTCGTGGCGAGTTGGCCGTCCGTCCAGATCCCGCGGTCCTTGAGCGCCATGATCTGCGGCAGCACCTTGTCCGCCTGTGAACCATCGGCGCCGAACAGATTCGACGAGTTCGCCGACGGCGGATTGAAGGGATGCGCGAGGATGTCGCCCTTTTTCAGGATCGCCAGGAGGTCCGGCTCGACCGACCAGTGCATCATGATCGGCAGCCCCGTGGCATCGGAGACTTCGCGCGCCGTCTTCAGCACCTCGATGTCGTGCGCCAGATCGCTGTGCTTGCCGTTCACCCGGACCTTGATGCCAAGCAGGCGATCGCGATTCGCTTCGATCGTCCGGATGGCCGCCCGCGCGTCGATCATGCGGGGATCGAGATAGATTTCGTTGAGGACGACGAGCCCGATCGTCGAGATGTTGAGCAGCGCGTAGATTCGCGTGGCCGCCCGGTCGATGACGTACTTGCGGAAACCGGCGAACGTACCGGCGCCGCTCGAGCCGCAATCGAGGACCGTCGTGACGCCGGACTGGAACCCGACGACATCCGAATCGACGCCGAGCGAAATACCGTACTGGTAGACGTGCGTATGCAGGTCGATCAACCCGGGCGTGACCAGCTTGCCCCTGGCGTCGAACACCTGGCGGGCCTGGTTTGGCGGGATGTTCGCGTCGATGCGCGCGATGCGTCCGTTGGCGATGGCGACGTCGCGTTCCGCAGAGAGGTTCTGCGCAGGATCGATGACGTGGCCGCCGGTAATCAGGAGATCGTAGGACTGCTGAGTGGCCGCTGCTTGCGGAGACGGCGCCGCCTGAGAGGCTGCTGCACCGAGGCGGCCGAGCGCGGGGAAGGCGATGGCCGCTGAGCCGATCTGACCGAGGAACGTTCGCCGGTTGGCTGGTGACATGACGGGTGCATCCTCTCTCTACGGAATGCGCACGTTATACACCAACCCGCGGCGAGATTGAGGCAGGTCCGGCCGAAGCCGGACCTGCACCAGCGATCTACTTGGGAGCGGCGCCTTCTTCGGTCAGGAGCGCCTTCCGGCTCAGGCGAATCTTGCCGGTCGGATCGATGTTGATCACCTTCACCAGCAGCTGTTCGCCTTCCTTGAGCTCGTCGCGCACGTCCTTCACGCGGTGATTTGCGATTTCGGAGACGTGCAGCAGGCCGTCGGTGCCCGGCATGATTTCGACGAACGCGCCGAAGTCGGTGATCCGCTGCACCTTGCCAAGATATGTCTTGTTCAGCTCAGGCGTGGCGGTCAGTTCCTGGATGATCGAGATCGCCTTCTGGGCCGACGCGCCGTCGGCCGACGCCACGTTGACCCGGCCGTCGTCTTCGACGTCGATCTTCACGCCGGTGCGCTCGATGATGCTGCGGATCATCTTGCCGCCCGGTCCGATGACGTCGCGGATCTTGTCCACCGGGATGCGGATGGTGACGATGCGCGGCGCGAAATTCGAGATGTTCTGGCGCGGCGCGGCGATCGCCTCGTTCATCTTGGCGAGGATGTGCATGCGCCCCTGGCGCGCCTGCTCGAGTGCCTTGCGCATGACCTCGGTGGGGATGCCCGACACCTTGATGTCCATCTGCAGCGCCGTGATGCCGGCCGCAGTACCCGCGACCTTGAAGTCCATGTCGCCGTAGTGATCTTCTGCGCCGGCGATGTCGCTCAGCACCGCGAACTGGCCGGACTTCTCGTCCATCACCAGTCCCATCGCGATCCCGGCGACCGGCGCCTTGATCGGCACGCCGGCATCCATCAGCGCGAGCGTGCCGCCGCACACCGACGCCATCGACGACGAACCGTTCGACTCGAGAATGTCGGACACGATGCGCATCGTGTAGGGGAAGGTTTCTTCGCCGGGCACCATGCCCGCCAGCGCGCGTTCAGCGAGCGCGCCGTGGCCGATTTCGCGGCGGCCGGGTCCGGTCATCCGTCCGACTTCGCCGACCGAGAACGGCGGGAAGTTGTAGTGGAGCATGAAGCTTTTCCACTGCTCGCCCTCGAACGTCTCGATCTTCTGCGCATCGTCGGCGGTGCCGAGCGTGCAGGTGACGAGCGCCTGCGTCTCGCCGCGCGTGAAGACGGCGGAACCGTGCGTCCGGGGCAGCACGCTCGTCTCGATCCAGATCGGCCGGACCTCGTCGAACTTGCGGCCGTCGAGCCGCACCTGGTTGTGCAGGACCTCGTTGTAGAGCACTTTCTCCTTGAGTTCCTTGAACACCGCCTTGGCGTTGGCTTTCTGCTCGGCCTGATCGTCCGGATACGACGCCACGAGCTCCGCGAGCACCTTGTCGACGGTCTCGTAGTTTTCCAGCTTGTCGTGGATGCGCATGGCGGCGGACAGCGGCGCGAAGACTTTGTCTTCGACGCTCTTCGCGAATGCCGGATCCACTTCCTTCTTCTCGACGGTGACCTTCTTCTTGCCGACCGTCTTGGCGAGGTCGTCGATCGCCGCCACGATCTGCTTGATCGCGGCGTGCGCGGCTTCGAGCGCCCCGACGACCTGCTCCTCGCTCACTTCCTTCGCGCCGGCTTCGACCATGACGAGGCCGTCCTTGCTGCCGGCGACGACGAGATCGAGCTTGCTCTCCTTGCGCTGGGCGAACGTCGGGTTGATGACGTACTGGCCGTCAATCAGGCCGACGCGCACGCCGGCGATGGTCTTCTGGAACGGGATGTCGGACAGCGCGAGCGCCGTCGAGGCCCCGGTGAGGGCGAGGACGTCGGTGTCGTTCTCGCTGTCGGCGGAGAGCACGAGCGCGATGATCTGCGTCTCGAAGCGCCACCCGGACAGGAAACAGCGGGCGAATCGGTCGATCGATGACGCGGCTCGTCAGGACTTCCTTCTCCGACGGCTTGCCTTCCCGCTTGAAGAAGCCGCCGGGAATTCGCCCTGACGCGTAGGTGTATTCGCGATAGTCCACCGTCAGCGGCAGAAAATCGATGCCCTCGCGCGGGCTGGCATTGCGGCAGGCGGTGACCAGCACCACCGAGTCGCCGAAGCGCACGATGACCGAGCCATCGGCCTGCTTGGCGAGCTTGCCGGTTTCGAGACTGAGTGTGGCGTGACCGATCGGGAGTTCGCGCGTAGTCATAGGGAAACTTTCAGATGGGAAAGCAGAATCGCTAAAGGATCGCGGCAAGCAATCGGCATCCGTGCCCGGATCGAGCATCGGAGCCCGGATCGCAGGCCCGCGTCATTTCCGGATGTTCAGCCGCTTGATGAGATCGGCGTAGCGCTGCGCGTCCTTGGTCTTCAGGTAGTCGAGCAGCCGGCGCCGGCGGCCGACGAGCATCAGAAGGCCGCGCCGTGAGTGGTGATCCTTGGCGTGCGACTTGAAGTGCTCGGTCAGGTAGTTGATGCGCTCGCTCAGGATAGCGACCTGAACTTCAGGGGAGCCGGTGTCTGCGTCGTGTGTCTTGTAGGAGCCGATGAGCTCAGTCTTGCGATCTTTCGTCAACGCCACGAGTGCCCTCCACGTGCGCGCCAGAAGCCTCAGAGGCACCGGCTGCGCCGTATGTCTAGAATTCTCTTACTCGAACAAGATCAACATGTTACACCAGGACAACGACCGGGTGCAAAAGGCCCGGCTCCGTCGCGGCGCTCTGAAACCGCCACCAGTTCACCGGACGGATCGAGCAACCTGACCCATTTCGCGCCGGCCGGAAGCCCGAAGAGGTCGTCAGTCACCTGATCCGGGCCAATGGCGACACCGTGCGCCGCCCGCCGTGCGCCCTCGTCGGTGAGCGTGATCGCCGGCATTCCGGCCAGCATGCCGCGAAGCGGCACGAACGACTCCTTCGCCAGGCTCAGCCCGGCAGGGCCGTCTTCGATCGCGGCGAGCGAAACGGCCGAGGCGAGCGTCATCCCACCGGCTTCCGTGCGCCGGAGCGCGACCAGGTGCCCGCCCGTTTCGAGCGCCCGCCCGAGATCGTTGGCCAGCGACCTCACGTAGAAACCGGTCGAGCACGCAATCCGCAACGCGACCAGGTTGTCGCGCACGTTCACCAGGTCGATGGCGTGAGCCGTCACGGACACCGGCGGCGGGAGCGTCAGCTCGGCGTCTGAGCCTTCGCGCGCGTGCTCGCGCGCCAGTTCATGGCTCCTGCGTCCGTCGATCTTCTTGGCCGAGTACGCCGGCGGCTGTTGAATGAACGTCCCGCGGAACGCGTCGAGCGCGCGGTCGATCGCCTCGCGCGCCGGCAGCGGGCCTTCGTTGATCGGCCCGACCGTCGCGCCGTGTGCGTCATAGGTATCTGTTGACCGGCCGAGATACACCAGCGCGTCGTACTGCTTGCGATCGTGATCGAAGAATCGCGCGAGCCGCGTGCCGCGGCCGACGACCAGCGGCAGCACGCCGCTCGCAATCGGATCGAGCGTGCCGGTGTGTCCGATGCGGCGTTCCTGCAGCACGCGGCGCACGCGCGCGACGACATCGTGCGACGTCGGGCCGATAGGTTTGTCGATGACGATCAAGCCGTCCATGGGTAAGGCGTTCACGTTGCTGCTTTCGACAAGAATCGCGCGGCCCACGGATCGTGGAGGGAAGGTGCGGCCGCCGGCGGTTCGAACTAGGCCGGCCTGGCTTCCTGGCCGATGGCCCGCTCGACTTTTTCGACGAGCTGCTGGCGCAGCTCGTCGATCTTTCCGCGGACCGTGCACCCGGCGGCGTTCTTGTGGCCGCCGCCGCCGAATTCGTTCGCCACGGCGCCGATGTCGATATTCCCCTTGGACCGCAGGCTGACGCGGTACTCGCCTTCGCGCTCCTGCTTGAAGAACACGACCGCTTCGATTTCCTTGACGGTCAGCGGCAGGTTCACGAGTCCCTCGGTGTCTTCGTAGGTGCCGCCGGCCGCGCGCGCCATCTCGTGATCGACGTAGACGATCGCGATATGGCCCGACGGGTCGATCTGCATCGCGCTCAACACGGCGCCAAAGAGCTTCAGTCGCCCCATGTTGTTGCTGTCGTAGACATTGCGCGCGACCAGCACCGGATCGACGCCGGCCTCGAGCGCCTCCTGGCAGATCGCAAAGGTGTGCGGCGAGATGCCCGAGTAGTGGAACGAACCGGTGTCGGTCAGGATCGCCAGATAAATGTGCGTGGCGATCTCGAGGGACAACGGGACACCGAGCGCGCGAATCAGGTCGAACACCATTTCGCCGCAGGCCGACGCCGACGGATCGAACCAGTTGAGATTGCCGAAGCCGGCGTTGCCCGGATGGTGGTCGATGTTGATCAGGAAATAGTGGTCCAGGCCCGTGACGCCCGGACGGTTCAGATCGCCGCACTCCATGATGATGGCGGCGTCGAACTCGCCGGTCACCTGCGGCGCGATCTCGATGGCGTCCACGCCGGGAAAGGCGAGCAGCGGCCCGGGCGCGCGATCCCGGTTGACGATCACCGCTTCCTTGCCGAGCGCCCGCAGCGCGTAGGCCATGGCGACCTGCGATCCGATGGAGTCGCCGTCGGGCTTCGAGTGCGATGAGAGGACGAATCGGGTTCGGCTGCGGATGGACTCGACGATGCGCAGAGAGCTCGGGCGCGCTATTCATCGGTGTCGGTGTCATCGGACGGCGTGTCGGACGCGTGGAGTTCGTTGAGGATTTGCTCGATGCGATCCTGGCCGGCCACCGAGTCGTCGTAGATGAACCGCAGCTCGGGTGAGCGCCGCAGGCGCAGCCGCCCGCCGATCTCGCGGCGGAGGAAGGAGGCGGCGCGTCCGAGCGCCTTGGCGCTGGCCGCGCGCGCCTTGTCGTCGCCGAGCGTCGTATACATGACCCTCGCTACTTGAAGATCCGGGCTGACCTGCACCCGCGTCAGCGTCACGAAACCGATGCCGGGGTCGTGAACGTCCCGCGCCAGGAGCGTCGCCAGCTCGCTGCGGATCTGATCGGCGACCCGATCGGGACGTGAACCTTGCGACATGGCAGCCTACGCCGATACTGCGACGCGCTCCTTCGAGAACACTTCGATGATGTCGCCGACCTTGAGGTCGTTGAACCGATCGAAGCCGATGCCGCACTCCAGTCCGGACTTCACCTCGCTGGCGTCGTCCTTGAACCGGCGCAGCGATCCGATCTTGCCTTCGTAGATCACGACGTTGTCGCGCAGCAGCCGGGCCTGCGTGTCGCCGGAGCGCGTGATGCGGCCTTCCGTCACCATGCAGCCGGCAATCGTGCCGTACTTCGGCACCTTGAAGGTGTCGCGGACTTCGGCGACGCCGATCCGCACTTCCTTGAAGGTCGGCTCGAGCAGGCCCGTCATGGCCTTCTTCATCTCGTCGGTGACGTTGTAAATCACCGAGTGCTGCCGCACGTCGACGCCTTCGCGGTTCGCGATTTCCTCCGCGTTTCGATCCGGCCGGACGTTGAACGCGATGATGATCGCCTTCGAGGCCGATCCCAGCAGCACGTCCGATTCGTTCACCGCACCGACGCCGGAGTGGATGATCCGGATCTTGACCTTGTCGTCCGAGAGCTTGGCGAGCGTGTCGGCCAGCACTTCGGCCGAGCCCTGCACGTCGGCCTTGATGATGATCGGCAGTTCCTTCATGCCGCCTTCGGCAATCTGGGCCTGCAGCGATTCGAGCGTGAGGCGGCCGCCTTTGGCGCCGAGCGCGCGGTTCTTGGCCTGTTCCTCGCGGAACGCGGCGATCTGACGCGCCTTCGCGGCCTCGGCGACCTGGAAGACGTCGCCCGGCTGCGGCAGACCCGTCAGGCCGAGCACTTCGACCGGCGTGGACGGTCCGGCCGACTTTCGTCGGACGTCCGCGATCGTCGATCAGCGCGCGCACGCGGCCGACGACCGGGCCGGCGATGAACGTGTCGCCGACGCTGAGCGTGCCGTCCTGCACCAGCACCGTCGCCACCGGTCCGCGTCCCTTATCCAGCTTGGCTTCGAGGACCGTGCCGGTCGCGCTGCGCTTCGGATTGGCTTTCAGCTCGCCGATGTCGCTGACGAGGAGCACCATTTCGAGGAGCAGATCGATGTTCGTCTTCTTCTTCGCCGAGACTTCGACGGTGACCGTCTTGCCGCCCCATTCTTCCGGCATCAGGTCGAGCTCGGTCAGCTCGCGCTTGACGCGCTCGGGGCTGGCGTTCGCCTTGTCGATCTTGTTGATCGCCACGATGATCGGCACGTTCGCCGCACGGGCGTGGTCGATCGCTTCGCGCGTCTGCGGCATGACGCCGTCGTCGGCCGCCACCACGAGAATCACGATGTCGGTGACCTTGGCGCCGCGCGCGCGCATCAGCGTGAACGCTTCGTGGCCCGGCGTATCCAGGAACACGATGTTCCGGTTGCTGATGGTGACGTGATACGCGCCGATGTGCTGCGTGATGCCGCCGGCTTCGCGCTCGGCGACCCGCGCTTCGCGGATGGCGTCGAGCAGGCTCGTCTTGCCGTGGTCCACGTGACCCATGACGGTGACGACCGGCGCGCGCAGCACGCGGTCGGCCGCGTTGGCGACGTCCGCGTCCGTCTCGATGAGCTCTTCCTCGAAACTGCGCACCTGGACGTCGGCGCCGAACTCGCGCGCGAGCATCGTCGCGGTTTCCGTGTCGAGCGTCGAGTTGATCGTCATCATCAGCCCCTTCATGAGGAGCTTGCCGAGGACGTCCTTGACCCGCACGTCGAGCTTGGTCGCCAGGTCCTTCACCGCCATGCCTTCCGCGAGCGTGATCGTGCGCGTGACCGGCGGCGGCGCGGCCGGTGCCGGCGCCGACGAGGGACGCTGATCGCGGCGCGGACCGCCCGGTGTCGGCCGGCCGCCCATCGGGCCGCATCGGCGGACGCTGCGGCATGCCCGGGCGCTGCGGGTACTGACCGGGGCGCGGCGCACCCGGCTGTTGCGTGCGAATCGGCTGCGACGGCAGCGGGCGCGGGCCACCCGGCGTCGGCCGTGACGATGGACCGGCGTACGGCGGCCGGGCCGGAGCGGGCGGACGCGGACCGCCGGGCAGCGGCGGTCGTGCGGTACCCGGTGCCCCCGCGGCCGGCGCGGTCGCCGGACGGGCGGCAACGGGCGGCGCCGGACGTGGCGCCTGACGCGGCACGATTCGCGGCGGCGGCGTCGTCGGCAGTGGCGGCGTCGGCGTCGTCGGCTTCTGTTCTTCGATGCGGAGGCGAATCGTCGGGGGCACGATCCGGCCGGGCACAGCCGTCGGCCTGGCCGGCGCTGCCGGCGCGGCGGCCGCAGCGGCGGCGCGGCCGCAATGGCCGGGGCTTCAGGTTCGTGAACCGGTTCGGCCGCTGCGGGCGCGGAAGGCTCAACCGGCGCGGCCGCTTCCGCGGCAGGCGGCGCGGCTTCGATCACCGGCTCCGGCGCGACCGGGGCTGGCGCCTCGGCGACCGGTTCATGGTGAACGTGCTCTTCGGCTTCAGGCTCCGTCTCGGTCGGCGTTGCCAGGACCGGGGCCGCGACCGGCTTGACGGTCTTGACGAGACGCGGCGGCGGGAGCACCGGAGCGGCCGGCTTCACCGGCTCGGGCGCCTTCTTCGCGGCCGTCGGCTTCTTGCCCTTCTGGATCGGCGTCTCGGCGAAGATGTCGCCGGTTGGCACCGTGATGTTGCGCTGCTTCGCGAGACGGTCGACGAACTGCCTCGCCACGACCTCTTCGATCGTGCTCGACGCGCTCTTGACCTCGATGCCGTGATCGCGCTTCAGCAGCGCGGTCACTTCCTGGCTCGTCGTGTTGAGCAGTTCCGCGACCTTGTAAATCCGGACGGTTGACAAAGATTACCTCAGCTCAAAATTCAGACATGCGGAATGGCTTCGTCCGTTCCTGCATTCTTGCATTTATTCGGCGCTCGCGTCGGACGCCGGCGCGCTGTCGCCCTGCGCCGCCGCCAGAATCTTCTCGACGGTTTTTTCGCCGATGCCGGGAATCGCCGACAACTGATCGGCGGTCGCCTGACCGAGCGATTCAAGCGTCGCAAATCCCGCGTCCACCAGCTTGCGCACCGTCTTCTCGCCGACGCCGGCCAGCGTGTAGGGAAGCGGCGCCTCGCTCGTTTCCTCGACCGGCGCCGTCGCCGCGTCGCTCTCGGTCGCGCCTTCGGCCGATTCCGCCGATTCGGCGTTCGCCGACTCCGCCGGTTCGGCCGCGGCCTCGAGCCCCTCGAACTGCGCTTCGACTTCGCGGCGCTTTTCCTCTTCGCTCTTGATGTCGATGCGCCAGCCGGTCAGCTTGGCGGCGAGGCGGACGTTCTGCCCCTTCTTGCCGATCGCCAGCGACAGCTGCTTGTCCTCGACGACGACCTCCATGACCCGGTCGCGATCGTCGACGATCGACACGCGCTGCACCTTGGCCGGGCTGAGCGCGTTGGTGACAAACGCGATCGCATCCTCCGACCACTCGACGATGTCGATTTTCTCGCCGCGCAGTTCGCGGATGATCGACTGGACGCGGGTGCCCTTCATGCCGACGCAGGCGCCGACCGGATCGACGTCGCGCTCGCGCGAGAAGACCGCCACCTTGGCGCGATCGCCCGCTTCGCGGACCGCGCCGCGGATCATCACGGTGCCGTCGTAGATTTCCGGCACTTCCTGCTCGAACAGCTTGATGAGCAGCGCCGGATCGGTGCGCGACAGGACGATCTGCGGCCCCTTCGCGCTGCGATTGACGCCCTTGATCACCGTGCGGACCCGGTCCTGCGGCGCGTAGCTCTCGGCGCGCGACTGCTCCTTGCGGGGCAGCACCGCCTCGATGCGCCCGATCTCGATGATGATGTCGCCGTTCTCGAAGCGCTTGACGGTGCCGTTCACCACCTCGCCGATCCGCTGGTTGTATTCCGCGAAGATGTTCTCGCGCTCGGCCTCGCGCACCTTCTGGAAGATGACCTGCTTGGCGGTCTGCGCGGCGATGCGCCCGAGCACCTCGGTCGGCTTGGGGAATTCCATCTCGTCGCCGAGCTCGATGCTGTTGGCGACTTCGTCGCCGTAGAGCGGCCGGTACATGTCGCGCGCTTCGGTCAGCGAAATCTCGGTCGCCGGGGCCGTCACGTCTTCGACCACGGTCTTCAGCGCGAACAGGTCGACCTGGCCGGTCTCGGTGTTGAACCGCGTCTTCAGGTTCTCGCCGGTCTTGTAGTACTTCCGCGACGCGGTCGCGACCGCTTCTTCGATCGCGGTGATGACGACATCCGGCTCGATGCCCTTTTCCTTGGCGAGCGCTTCGATCGTTTGCTGCAACGGATTTGACATGATGTGCCCCGGGTAAAACGGCCCGGCCCTTCTAGAATTCCACTTCCAGATTCGCGCGTGTGATCAGGTCGACCGGCACCTTGTGCCGGCGGCCATCGTCAGCGTCGATCAGGACGACGGCCTGGGAATCGCCTTCGACCCCGGCCAGCCGCCCCTTGAAAAACCCCTGCCCGTCGACTGCCTGCGCGCATCACGATCTTCGCCCGGCGTCCGGCAAACCGCCGGTAGTCGTCGGCGTGTCGCAGCGGCCGATCCAGCCCCGGCGACGAAACCTCCAGCGTGTACGCGGTCGGCACGATGTCTTCCACGTCGAGCACTGCGCTCAAGTCGCGGCTGACGCGCGCACAATCCTCGACGCTGACGCTCTCCTCCGCGGTCGCAGCCGGTGCCGGGCCGGTCGATCTGGACCCGCAGCACCATGCCGCCCGCCTCGCGCCGGAACTGCACGTCGAAAATCTCGAGACCGTAGGTTCCCGCGACGCGCGCCGCCGCCGTCCGCACCTGTTCCGCAACGCTCGCTTCGCGAGGCATGTCCCAGGAATCGGAGCCCCAAAACTAAAAAAGTGGGCACATGCCCACTTTTCGTCCCAGCCAGGCTCGAAACACAAAATTATAGCACGGGATCCCTGGCAACCGGCCGCGCCAGCAGGTCGTAGTCGCGCGCGCCGACGATTTCGACCTCGACGAAATCGCCCGGGCGGTAAGCCGACGGGTCGCATTCGGTCAGGTAGACCGAGGCGTCGATGTCCGGGGCCTGGGTCGAGAGCCGCGCCCGCAGGACCAGGTCATGGTCAGCCGACGGGCCGTCGACGACGACCCGCGTCCGTTCGCCGATCCGCTGCCTGCTGACGTTTCCGGACCAGGCGCTTCTGCAGGCCCATTACCCTGTTTCGTCGAGCTTTCTTCGTGGCCGCCGGGACGTCGTCGGGCAGGTCGAAGGCCGACGTGCCCTCCTCGTGCGAGTAGGTGAACACGCCCACGTGGTCGAAGCCGTGGTCGGCGACGAAGTCGGTCAGAGCGCTGACATCCTGGTCGGTCTCGCCGGGAAACCCGACGATGAAGGTGGTGCGGAGGGCGACGCCCGGGACCGTCCGCCGGATCCGATTGAGCAGGACGTCGTAGCTGGCGCGGGTGCCCGGCCGCTTCATCCGCTTCAGCACCGGGTTCGACGCGTGCTGGAGCGGCAGGTCGATGTACTTGCAGACCTTGTCGCATTCCGCCATCGCCGCGAGCGTGTCGTCGTCGATCGTCGTCGGATAGAGATACAGCAGCCGGATCCACTCGAGGCCGTCGATGGTGTTCAGTTCGCGCAGCAGGCGCGCCAGCGCGCCCCGTTCGTGGCGGTCGATGCCGTAGAACGTCGTGTCCTGCGAAATCAGCAGCAGTTCCTTGACGCCGCGCGCGGCGAGGCCGCGCGCCTCGCGCACGATCGACTCCGCCGGCCGGCTGCGGTAGGCGCCGCGCAGCGTCGGGATGATGCAGAACGCGCACTTGTAGTCGCAGCCTTCGGCCACCTTCACGTAGGCGTAGTGGCGCGGCGTCGCGAAAATGCGCGGCGTGTCGGCGTCGTAGATGTAGGTCGGGCGGACTCGGGGCTCGGGGCTCGGGGCTGCGGGACTCGAGGCTCGGCGGTCGGAGGCTCGAGGTGCTCGGGGACTGCGGAAGAAATTCAGCGGGGACGTGCCGGACCGCGCCGCGCCGCCGATGGCGTTCACGATCTCGGGCACCTCGCCGGTGCCGAGCACGGCGTCGATCTCGGGAATCTCCGCGCGCAGCTCGTCGCGGTAGCGCTCGGCCAGGCAGCCGGTGACGATCAGGCGCTGCACGCGCCGTCCTTCTTGTGCTGCGCCATCTCGAGGATGGCGTCGATCGACTCCTTCTTCGCCGAATCGATGAACGCGCAGGTGTTCACGACGAGCACGTCGGCGCCCGACGGATCCTGCGTCAGTTCGTGCCCGGCGTCCTGCGCGAGGCCGAGCATGACCTCGGAATCCACGAGATTCTTCGGACAGCCGAGCGAAATCAGACCAATCTTCAAATGTTCCTTGTCAGGTTGGTGACTTCGGGCTCGAGCTCGGATTGAAATTCTGCACGTCGAATTGATGCCAGTCTCCGATGCATCGGACCCCATGATGCCCGTCCCCAGTCCTACGGATACATCCGGTACAGCATGCGCGGGATACGGGATCGTCTCGCGCACGTGCTCGAGCTTGCAGATCCAGGCGACGACGCGCTCGATGCCCATGCCGAAGCCGCCGTGCGGCACCGTGCCGTAGCGCCGCAGATCGAGATACCACTCGAACGCTTCCTGCGGCAGGTCGTGTTCCTTGATGCGCTGCAGCAGCAGATTCGAGATCGGCCAGGCGCTCGCCGCCGCCGATGATCTCGCCGTAGCCCTCGGGCGCGAGGACGTCCACGCCGAGCGCGAGGTCCGGCCGCTCGGGATCGGGCTTCATGTAGAACGCCTTCACCGCCGACGGATAGCGGTGCACCATCACCGGGCGGTCGTACTGTTCCGAGAGCGCGGTTTCGTCCGGCCCGCCGAAGTCGCCGCCCCATTCGATCGGCAGACCCTTGGCCTGCAGCGTCTTCACCGCATCGTCGTAGGTGACGCGCGGAAACGGCTTCTGCACGCTTTCGAGCTTCGTCATGTCGCGCTCGAGAACGGTCAGTTCGCGGCGCCGCTTGTCGAGCACGCGCGCCACGACCGAGACGATCAGATCCTCGGCGAGGTTCATCACGTCGTCGAGGCCGGCGTACGCCATCTCGGGCTCGACCATCCAGAACTCGGTCAGGTGCCGGCGCGTCTTCGACTTCTCCGCGCGGAACGTCGGGCCGAACGAGTAGACGCGGCCGAGCGCCATCGCGTCGGCTTCGAGATACAGCTGGCCGCTCTGCGTGAGGTAGGCCTTCTGATCGTCGAAGTATTCGACCGGGAACAGCGTCGTCGTGCCCTCGCACGCGGCCGGCGTGAAGATCGGCGCGTCGGTGAGGATGAAGCCGCGGCCGTTGAAGAAGTCGCGAACCGCGTTGATGATCTCGTGGCGCACGCGCAGGATCGCCTGCTGGCGCTCGCGTGCGGATCCAGAGATGCCGCCGATCGAGCAGGTAGTCGACGCCGTGTTCCTTCGGCGTGATCGGGATAGTCGTGCGATTCGCCGACGACCTCGAGGCTCTTGACGTCGATCTCGTAGCCGCTCGGCGCGCGCTTGTCCGCGCGCGCCGTGCCGGTGACGATGACCGAGGTTTCCTGCGACAGGTGGTCGGCCGCCTTGAACAGCTCCTCGCCGACCGCGGCCTTCGACATCACGCCCTGGATGAAACCGCTGCCGTCGCGCAGGATCAGGAAGTGAATCTTGCCGCTCGACCGGCGGTTGTGCAGCCACCCCTTGATGGTGACGTCCTCACCCTCGTGCTGGCCGATGTCTTCGATGTAGACGTGCATGCCCTGCGTCCCCTGCATCCCTGCATTCTTGCATTTCTGCATTTGACGTGGCGAGTTGCCTCGTTCCGTCGTGGCGGGACGCCTTCAGAGGGCCAGCAGCCGTTCCATCTTCTGCCGCGCCTGGCGCGCCCGGGCGAGCGTCTCCTTGGCCGGACCGCGTCCACCGATTTCGAGCATGAGTGGCCCGTCGTAGCCGACCTTCTGCACCGCCGTCAGCGCCGCCGGCCAGTCGATCGTCCCCTCGAACGGCACGAGATGATCGTCGGTGCGGCCCCGGTTGTCGTGGACGTCCACCGCCACCAGGTGCTCGGACACGGTTTCGATCGCGTCGACGAGGTCGCCGTCCATGTGCGCATGACCGAAATCGAGGCAGATGCCGACGATCGGCGGTGTCGAGCCATGCGCTCCACGAAATGGACCAGCGAGCCGGCGCGTGACAGCTCGTTCGGCATCACCTCGAGTGCGAGCTGGACGCCCAGCGGCTCGGCCACCTTCTGCAGCTCCTCGATGCTGCGCCGCGCGCCGTCACGGCTGTTCTCCGCGGCGGCGTTGGCCGTGCCGCGCGGCACGCCAAGGTGAAGCGACGAACACCTTGAACGGAATCCGCCGGGCGATCGTGCAGCGCGCGCTCGGTTTCCGCCACGGCGCGCGCTCTCGCGTCGCGATCGACGGCGGCGATCGACAGCGGCGCACTCCAGCGCCCGGACGAAAACCTGTCGCCGAGCGGCGCGTGCACGCTGTGCAGCGTCAGCCCGGCCTCGGCCAGCCACTGCTGGAGGTCGGCGATGCCCGCCGGGTTGTGGTAGTCGATAGTGCGTTCGCGTCGCGCGCAGCTCGACGGTCTCGAATCCCGCGCGCGGCGATCTCGAGCAGGTGACTGCGGGTCAGCCGGCTCCGTGATAGAGGTGCGTCGAGACGCCGAACGTGCGCGCTCGATCCACCGTGCGCTATCGCAGCTCGTCGACGAGCGGCGCGAGCGTCGTCCGCAGCCGCGCGAAGCGGTGATACTTCTCGAGGTTCGTGCGCACGTAGCGGAGCGTGCGCGGGATGTACTGGATGTACACCGGGTTGCCGCGCGTCGTGGTCTGGTAGCCGAACGTGCCGAGCGCTTTCAGGTTGCGCTGCAGCGCCATCAGGTCGAAGCGGCGCCGGAACTCTGCCGCCGCCGGCCGGCGTGCCCTTGAGCGCGAGGAAGTAGGCGATCAGCTCGTCCACGTCGCGTTCCGTCAGATCGACATACGAGTCGCGCAGCAGCGAGACCAGATCGTAGGTGTCCGGCCCCAGCCGCGCGTCCTGAAAATCGATCATGTGCAGCCGGCCGTCCGACAGCATCAGGTTGCGGCTGTGATAGTCGCGATGGCACAGCACCCGCGGCTCGGCCGCGAGCTCGTCGGCGATGGCCGCCCACTCTTCGGCGAGCGCCGCGCGGTCGTGCGTCCGAGAGACGCGCACCGCGATACGCCTCGAGAAAATGCCGGACGAAGAAATTCAGCTCCCACGTCAGCTTCTCGACGTCGAACGCCATGCGGTACGGCAGGTAGCGGTCCGAGGTCAGCTCGGCGCCGCGCCGCTGCAGCGTTTCGATGAGCGCGACCGCCTTCGCGGTAGAGCGCCGCGTGCTCGCCGGCCGATGCCGCGCCGAGATGCGCCTGCAGCGTCACGTCGCCGAGGTCCTTCAGCGCCATGATGCCGTCGGCGTCCGAGTGGCCGAGTATCGCCGGCACCGGCAGCGGCATCTGCTGGAGCAGCTCGGCGACGTTGGCGAACGGCAGGGTGCCGAACTCGATCGGCCCGGCGTGCAGCGCGAGCACGATCGACGGACCGTCGTCCAGCAGGATCCGGAAGTAGCGGCGATCGGACGCGTCGCCGGTCAGCGGCACGACGCGCGGCTGCCGCGCCGCCAGTCCGCTTTCCTGCAGATAGGTGTCGATGCGGCTCTTGATCTGAAGCGCGTCGGCGGTGCGTTCGTCGGTCATGGTCAGTCCATCACGAGAGGCGTCGCGATCGATGCGGCCGTCTGGCTCGCGCATCAGGATCATGCGGCGGTAGCGCGCCCGCGGTGGCACGACGACACCGTCGGTCACGATACATTCGTCGAGCTCCGCGCGCGTCGCCGATTTCCACGCGGTCCCAGAGAATCGACCGGCTCACGCGCGCGGTCGAGGTCGTGCGTGCCGCGTCGCTGCGGTCGCGGCCGCCGAGCTGCTGCGATGTCTTCCAGTAGTCCGCGACCGTTCCGATATCCCAGAAGCGGGCGTTGCTGACGAACGCGCGGATGGAATCCAGGGCGCTCGGCAATCAGGCGTTCGTAGAGTCCGCCGATCGAGTTGACCGGAACGCCGCGTGCGACGCCGGCGAACGCTTCGCGCCTGACGAGTTGCACGCCGATGAAGTGAAACGATCCCTCGGCCGCGGGCCCGCGCGCCACGAAGCCCAGCACGCGTCCATCGGCGTCCACGCGAACGCCGCCGTACTGCAGGTTCTCGGTGTTCGGCACGAGCGCCAGCGTCACGAGCGCGTCTGATCTTTCCGTGCGCGTCCGCCATCGCATCGAGATCGACGTCGGTGAGCGTGTCGCCGTTCACGAGCCAGAACGTGTCGGCGCCGACGATGTCGAGCGCCTGGCGCGGACCGCCGGCGCTGCCGAGCACGACCGGCTGCTCCCACGAATAGCGCACCCGCGCGCCGAGATCGCTGCCGTCACCCAGCACCGCCGTCAGCGTGTGCGGAAGATAGTGCAGGTTGACGGTCGTATCGGTCACGCCGCCGCGCGCCAGCCACGCGACGATGCGGCGGACGAGCGGCTCGCCGGCGACGGGGATGGCGGGCTTGGCGCGGACGTCCGTGAGCGGCCGCAGCCGGGTTCCCAGACCCGCGGCCAGGACGAGCGCATGAGAGGGAGTGGACACGGGTCGCGTGCTAGTCCGCGGGAAAGATCATGTGGGTCGGCGGCCACGCCGCGTGCCGCGCAGTCCTGGACGAACAGCGTGCGGTACGAATCGAGCACGAAGTCGGCCGGGCCCCGGCCAAGCGCCACCGCCGCGGCAGCGATGCCGTGGTCGCTGCCTTCGATTTCCACGAAGGTGCCGACCGGCGTCTCGTCCACGGCCACGATGACGTCGTCGAGCGTGAATTCCTCGCGGTACTTTTCGTATCGGAACCACATGCGGAACCCCGCGCGCTCGAGAATCGCCGTCAGCATCCGGCCGTCGCCGACACTTGTTTCGAGTTCCTCGCGCAGCTTCAGCGTCGGATGCTCGATCGGCGACTTGAAGGTGACGAAGCTGTGGCCGTCCTCGATGCGGACCCGCAGAATCTGCTGTTGCGCGCTCAGCTGTCGATCGTCGGTGTCGAAGAGCGCGTCCGCCTGCAGGCGGCGCGGCGTCGACGGGCGCGCGCCGATGGCCAGCACGGCTTCGCGAGCAGCTGCGGGGCTGTCGAACCTGAGTTTGATTTCACGTTCGATCGGCGTGGACATGCGCGTTCAATGTACTCGCCGGCGGGCCGGCGTGACAAACCCGACATCGTCGCCAATCGGGTGCATGAACGCGGCGGCAGCCGGCACGAGCCGTCCAATCGCCGCGCGCAGGAAGACGTACATCGTGAAGCACTCGAGCGCGAAGGCCGGGAAACCCAGATAGCCGGGGACCGGCATCTCGAAGATTTTCAGGTTCTCCATAATCGGCACCGTGTAGTGCCATTTCCCGCCCGCCCAGTAGTTCCAGAATTCCCACAGCACGCCGCAGAGGACGCCGCTCAGCGACAGGTTGACCAGGCGGTTGTAGCGGCCGCGCCTGGCGTCGGCGTAGATCGACTCGGCGCCCAGACGTTCGTTCAACGGCTCGAGGAGGAAGATGAATCCGAGCCACACGGGAGCCGCCAGATAGCGCGATGGCCAGATCAACGGCCACAGCAGCATGACCGCGCCAAGGACGATCGAACCCGCGTCGAGCCACGGACGGCGAGGGCTAGTGGCCGCGGCTGCCGGTATCGCGCCGGGCGAGCCGCGCCAGACGTCCACCAGATCCGCCGCCTCGAAGATCGCCGGCGAGATGGTCGCGAACGACCACGCGTATCCGAAGTTCCTGAGCACGGGATTCGCGGGAAGGCCGACGTAGTGCCAGTTGTCGATGTAGAGGTTGTAGAACTCGAAGACGAGCCACAGCGGAATCGACGCGATCGCCAGGAACACGAACTCGCCCGGCGACGAGCGCAACCACGATCGTCCTCGCTTGCGATAGACGATGCTGTCGGCGAAGAGGATGAAGCCGGTCCACGCGATCGGCGTGTTCCAGCTGTGAAACGGCTCGATGCCGGCGAGTGTCGCCGCCTCCGAGACGATCATGATGGCCAGCCCGGCGATCGCGGCGGCGCTCATGTCACCCGCACGTGTCCGGAGCAGCCGGTCAAGGCTGGCGTGCCGACGCCCTTTGCCGAAGATCAGGACTTTCATCGTCGTCCCAAGGCCGCCGGGCATCAGCAGTGTCTTCAGCGCGAGCCGGCCCTTCAGGTCGAGCGTGGCGAAGCGCTCGGTTCCGAGCGCCATCAGAAAGTACATCTGATCCAGGAAGCCGAGCGTGGTGGCGCCCGCCGCGCCGGCCGCGCGCTGCGCGCTCGTGAAATCGACGTGCGCGGTCAGATCCTGCTCCCCCGGCTCACGCAGCCAGTCCGGGGCCGCCGCCGATTCCGGACCGGTCGATCGGTGCCGCGAATAACTCGTCAGCGTGCCGGCAGAGTGCGTCACCGAGTAGAGCTCGCGCGCCTCGTGCCCGTAGTCGATGAAGACGGCAAACCCGCGCGTCATGCGCGACAGCGCGTCGCGTACCCAATCCACCGCGCTCAGCGCGACTTCCGCGCGTCCACCCTGGTTCAAGCTCGATTCCGAGATCGTCGAAATACGCCGACAGCCGCGGTGTCGAGAGCGGTCCCTCGATCAGCGCGAAGCTGTCCGTTGACCTCGTCGACGTAGATTTCGCTGCAGCCCGGGTTCGCGCATCACGACCTGATGCACCGGCATGGCGTCGAGCAGTTCGTTGGCGACGATCACTCCTTCGAACGAGGCCGGCAGCGTCGCGGATGCCGGGGCCAGGCGTTCGGCGAGCGGACCGAGGGTATCGCGCTGCGCGTTCCGGGCGGCGGCACTCGCTTCGATGAGATGCAGGCGCGTCGCCTGGTAGAGGGCGGGGCGGTCGCGTTCGATCGCGCCGAGGATGTCGGCCGCCAGGCGGCCGTTGCCCGCGCCGGCTTCGGCCAGGTGAAACTCGCTTCCGCCAAGGAGGCCGGCCATCTCCGCGATCTGCACGGCGAGCAGCTCGCCGAACAACGGTCCGACGTCGACGCTGGTAAAAAAATCGCCCGCCCGTCCAGAACGCTGGACGGCGCGGGCGTAGTAACCCAGATCAGGATGGTAGAGCGCGAGATCCATGAACGCTGCGACGGTCAGTGGACCGCGGCGCTGGATCTCGCGCTTCAGCAGGTCGGCAAGCGGCAATCCCAAATCTGCAGTCTGCAATCTGCAGTCTGAAATCTGCAGTCTGAAATCCGACGCGCTATTCCTTCCGGACCGTGACGAACACCTCGGCGCCGTCACGCAACACCAGGACCCGCGCGATGCGGCCGCCTGGAACTTTCTGAAGCTCGCGTCCGGCGTCCGCGGCATTCGCCACGCGCTGGCCGTTGACCGAGACGATGACGTCGCCCTGGCGCAGCGCGCCGGCCGACGGACCGTCCGGGTCCACTTCGGTGATCACGGCGCCGGCTGGCGCCGGAGGGCAGCTGGAGGCGCCGCGCCATCTGCGGCGTCAGGTTGCTGAGCGTGAGGCCGAAGCTTTCCTGTCCCTGTTCCTCGGGCGGCTGCTGCTCGGTGCTCTTGCGGCTCTGGCGGCCGTTGCGTTCGGCGTCGAGATCGAGCTCTTCGACCGTCGCGTGGAGCGTCTGCTCCTTGCCGTCGCGGACGACCTTCAGCCCGACCGACGTGCCCGGCTTGGTGGCGGCGACCATCTTCTGCAGATCCGCCGTGTCGGTCACGGGGCGGCCGTTGAATTCGAGGATGACGTCGCCCGGTTTGACGCCGCCTTTTTCAGCGGGCCCGCCCGGCGAGACCTGCGACACCAGCGCGCCGGCGCGCGACTTCAGGCCGAAGTCCTGGTAGCTGTCGCGCGGGACGGCGGTCATCGACAGGCCGATGCGGCCGCGAATCACCTTGCCGTTGTGCAGCTGCGGCAGCAGCTCGCGCACCGTGTTGATCGGCACGGCGAAGCCGAGGCCGATATTTCCTTCGGCGCGGCCGTTGGTGAAGATCATCGTGTTGATGCCGATGACCTCGCCGCGCAGGTTCAGCAGCGGCCCGCCCGAGTTGCCCGGGTTGATGGCCGCGTCGGTCTGCAGCATCTCGTTGGTGCGGCCATCGGTCGTTGAACGCGCGCTGCGTGGCGCTGATGACGCCGACGGTCACCGTCCAGCCCTGGTTGAAGGGGTTGCCGATCGCCATGACCCAGTCGCCGGCCGCCATCTGCGACGAGTCGCCGAACCGCGCTTCCGGCAGCGGATGGTTCGGTTTTTCGACCAGCTGAATCAGCGCGCTGTCGGTCAGCGCATCCTTGCCGACCAGCTTCGCGGCATACGTCTGATCGTTGTCTTCGCCGAACAGCGACACTTCAATCTTGGTCGCGTCTTCGATGACGTGATTGTTCGTGAGGATCAGGCCTTCCTTGCTGATGATGAACCCGGTGCCGGCGGCGACGGTCGTCTGTTCGCGCTGCCGCCCGCGGCCCTGGCCCTGTCCCTGGCCCTGCCCTCGTCCCTGGCCACCGCCGCGCTGCGGCGGTTCCTGGTCGTCGGGGCTGCCGAAGAATCGATGGAGGAAGTCGTCCGGCGACTGACCGCCGCCCCCGCCGAAAAAGTCCGAGAGGTCCTGACCGCGCTGCTTCGATTCGGTCCGGATATTCACGACCATCGGCTGTTGCGCCTTGGCGACGTTGCGGAACGTCTGAGCGTCCAGGGCTCCGGTGATCGGCGCGCTGTTCATCGGCGGAACGGCGAGCGTCTGTGCCGAGGATTGCCGGCGCCAGGTCCAGTCGCGACGCGATCACCATCCCCACGGCGAGCGAGGAAATCGCGATCAACAGACTGTAGAAGAGCGTGGTCTTGCGGGTTGACATCAAACCTCCGTGCGGCGCAACGTCGCGCAGGCGAGCTCCACCTGAAGCCCGGCCGTGCCCGGTATCACGCACATCCCAAGTATAGACTGCCGTTACCGCTTCCTGGCCGTCGTCTTAATTCGTCAGGAATGTGAGAGGTCAGAGCGCCGGCGCCCGGCGGCAGACGCCGTATAATCGCCTGACAGGGCTGAAATTTTATGCATCGACGGTTCAAAGTTGCGGGGCTCTTTCTGCTTCTGGCCGGCACCGTCGTCGCCGCGGGCCAGGCGCCATCGGCACCCGCGCCGCAGACCCCGACCTTCAAGACGCGAGTCGAATACGTCGAAGTCGACGCGCTCGTCACCGATCAGCAGGGCCAGTTCGTCCGCGATCTCACGAAGGACGATTTCCAGGTCACCGAGGACGGCAAGCGGCAGACGATCTCCAACTTCACGCTGGTGGACATCCCCATCGAGCGTGCGGAACGGCCGCTGTTCGCGTCGCGCCCGATCGAGCCGGACGTCCAGACCAACGAACACCCGTTCGACGGCCGCGTCTACGTGATGATCCTCGACGATTTGCATGTCGCCGCGCTGCGCTCGCAGCGCGTCAAGATCGCGGCGCGCCAGTTCATCGAGAAGAATCTCGGCGCCAACGATCTGATGGCGGTGATCTTCACCGGCGGCCGCTCGCAGGACGCCCAGGAGTTCACGAGCAACAAGCGGCTGCTGCTCAACGCCGTCGACAAGTTCATGGGCCAGAAGCTGGACTCGCCGACCATCGCCCGCAACCGGGAGTACTTCCAGCAGGTCGATCCGGCCACCCGTGACGCCCACATCGCCGATCCGGACGAGCAGCAGCGCGTCTACAACACGCGCTCGATGCTGAGCTCCCTGCGCCAGGTCGGGGAGTGGTTTGGCGCGGTGCGCGGACGGCGGAAATCGATGCTGCTGATCAGCGAAGGCATCGACTACGACATCTCGGACATCATCCGCGCGCCCGACCAGCAGTCCAGTTCCGCGGGGACGATTATTTCGGACATCCAGGACGCGATCGCCGCGACGGCCCGCTCCAACGTGAGCATCTATACGATCGATCCACGCGGGCTCGCCACCACCGCGGACGACACGATCGGGGTCACCGGGTTTGCCGACCAGGACGATCCGGTCGCCGGCGCCGGCATCGGCACGCGCGGCGTCGCCTACGATCTGCGCATGTCGCAGGACAGCCTGCGCCAGCTCGCCGACGAAACCGGCGGCTTCGCGGCGGTCAACCGGAACGATTTCACCAACGCGTTCGAACGCATCGTTCGCGACAACAGCTCCTACTACGTGCTGGCGTACTATCCGCCGTCCGACAAGCGCGACGGCAAGTTCCACAAGATCGACGTCAAGGTGACGCGGCCGGGTCTCGTCGTGCGATCGCGCCGCGGCTACAACGCGCCGCGCGGTAAGCCGGCGCCGGTCAACACCAAGACCGGCGGCATGCCGCAGGAGCTGTTCGAAGCCATCAATAGCCCGCTCCAGGTCAGCGGCCTGACGATGCGCGTGTTTGCGTCGCCGTTCAAGGGCGCCGCGCCGAACGCCTCGGTCCTGCTCGGCGTCGAGCTCCTCGGCCGCGATCTGAGCCTCGAGGCCAACTCCAAGGTCGAAGTCTCGTTCATGGCGATCGATTCGAAATCCAAGGTCTTCGGGGCGCGCAACGATGCGCTGACGATGAACCTGCGGCCTGACACCAAGGCGCGGGTGGAGCAGTCGGGCCTGCGGGTGTTGAACCGGATCGACCTCCCGCCCGGACGCTACCAGGTTCGCGTCGCCGCACGCGATTCGGCGAAAACCAACATCGGGACGGTCGTCTACGACCTCGAAGTGCCTGACTTCTACAAGCAGACGATCTCGCTGAGCGGCATCGCGCTGACCTCGCTCGGCGGCGCGGCGATGATGACCGCCAAGCCCGACGATCAGCTGAAGACCGTCCTGCCGGCGCCGCCGGTCGCGGCGCGCACGTTTGCGCGCAACGACGAGCTCGCGATCTTTGCCGAGGTGTACGACAACTCCGGCAGCCAGCCGCACAAGGTGGACATCGTCGCCCGCGTCCTGACCGACGAGGGGCGGGAGTTGTACAAGAACGAGGAATCGCACGACTCGAGCGAACTGCAGGGCGCGAAAGGCGGTTACGGCTACGCGGCGCGCATCCCGCTCTCGGAGATTCCGCCGGGCACCTACGTCCTCAACGTCGAAGCGCGCTCACGCCTCGGCAACACGCCCGCCGTCGCGAAGGAAATTCTCTTCAAAGTGGTCTCGCCCGGACAGGGCAACTAGACAAGAAAGCGACCAAAAAAGGCCGGGAACCTCGTGGTTCCCGGCCTTTGTCGTTTCTCCAGCGATCCGTTTCCGGATCTTCCTGCTTACTTGGCGGGCGGCGTGCCCGCCGGCGTCTTCGGCGCGTCGAGCGTCTTGACCTTGGCGACCTTGACCGTGCCGTTGGCGTGCGTGAAGTTCCAGTTGTTGGAGCTCATCTTCGTGTTGTACGGCGTGTCGATGGTGATGGTCTGAATCTCGCCCGGCTGCAGCAGGCCGTTGATGGTGCCGCGGCCGCTGTTGACGGTCGAGCCATCCTTGGCGTACCAGGTCTCGGTGACCTGAAGCCTGGCAATCGGCGCCAGCGACGCATTCCGGACCTTGATGACCGTTTCGACCATGCTCTTGCCCGGAATGGCCTTGGTCACCGGCTGCGTGAACTCGACGAGCGCTTCACCGCGGACCGGCGGCGTGAACGACTTGCCCGCCAGGACTTGTTTCATGGGCGGGGCCTGCGGCGGCGGGGTTTGCGCCGATGCCACGCCGGTGTAAAGAGTCGTGCTGAACAGGGTCGCGGCGACAGCAACATGCGCGCGCGTCATAGGATCCTCCAGGAAATGGCCGAACGAGCCGGCCGATTATATAGCAGCTCCGAAAACCTACATTTCGCCGTTCCAATCTTCCGGTTCCGGGTTGACCGACCGGAAGATTTCCATGTGCCACTTGCCGCCGCCCCAGGGCTCGATGACCTCCGCGGCCACCACGTCCACGAGCAGCTCCGAGAACAGGCGTCCTTCGGGGTCGCCCTCGAGGTGGTAGGCCGGTTCGTCCCAGCCGAAATTGGGATAGAGCATCAGCGTCAGGAACAGATCGTAGCCATCGTCGACGACAATCAGCTGGCCGCACGGCCGCTTCAGCGTGGAGTGGTAGATCAGGTACTTCTCGGCGCTGTGCGCGCGGATGTAGCGTTTGAGCGCGAACTCGCGCGCGACGATCTCCTCGACCGCGATCTTCTTGTCCCAGCAGTCGCGGCAGTACTTCTCTTCGCCGCGGGGCTCGGAGACTTCCTTGGCACCGCAGAGCGCGCACCGCGACTTGGCGACCGACTTGCGTGGCATGGCTTCAATTTACCATTTACAATTGCGATTAGGAATTCGTGATGGAACGACCCACGCATGCCGGACTCCGCCACCTCGCGCTGAACGCGCGGGATCTCGCGGCCATGAAGCGGTTCTACACCGAGTTGCTCGGCTTCGCGGTTGAGTGGGAACCCGACGCGGACAACGTCTATTTGTCGTCAGGCATCGACAATCTGGCGCTGCATCGTGCGGCACCGTCCCAGGCCGCACTCAAAACGGGGACTCACGGCGAGCCCGGCGCGCCGGCGCGCTGGACCATCTCGGGCTGATCGTGCGTCGAGCCGGACGACGTGGATCGGTGGGCGGCGTTTCTGGAGAGCCACGGCGTCACGATCGACGCCAAGCCCCGCACCCATCGCGACGGCGCGCGTTCCTGCTACTTCAAGGATCCCGACGGGAACAGCGTGCAGATCATCCATCATCCGCCCATCAGTGATAAAGGCTAGAAGTTGGAAATTGAAGGAAGTGAGGAAGTAGGGAAGTTGAGGAAGTAGGGAAGTAGGGAAGTGGCTTCCTCAACTTCCAATTTCCAACTTCCAGACTTCCGTACTTCCATCAACTTCCTTACTTCCTTACTTCCAAACTTTCCCCAAGTTCACCCGAGCGGCGGCGTGTACATCCGCTCGACGTATTCCTTCACCATCCGCCGTGCGCTGAAGCGCGGCGCGACCGAGCGAATGGATTCTTTGACGGTCGCCATCCAGCGGCGGGGCACGCCGGCGGCATCACGATCGTAGAACGCGGGCACCACGAGCTCTTCGAGCAGCTGATACAGCGCGACGGCGTCGGCGTCGTCCACCTCGTCGTAGTTGCTGCTCGTGACCTGACCGTCGATGGTCCAGCCGTTCTCGCCGTTGAACCCTTCGGCCCACCAGCCGTCGCCGATGCTGAGATGCGGCACGCCGTTCAGCGCCGCTTTCATCCCGCTCGTGCCGCTCGCTTCGAGCGGCTTGCGCGGGTTGTTCAGCCAGACGTCGCAACCCTGGACGAGGAAGTGCGCGACGTGCAGATCGTAGTCGTCGATGAATGCGACGCGGCCGCCGTACTGGGGCTCGAGCGCGTGCCGGTAGACATGCTGCAGATGGTGCTTGCCCACATCGTCGGCCGGGTGCGACTTGCCGGCGAAGACCAGCTGCACCGGCCGCTCCACCGCGTTGAGAATCGCCGCCAGCCGTTCAGGATTGTGGAAGATGAGTTCCGGGCGCTTGTAGCCGGCGAAGCGGCGCGCGAAACCAATCGTCAGGGCGTCGGGATCGAGCAGCGTGCCGGCGGCGACGATGCGCGGCGTGCTGACGTGTTCGACGGTCCAGCGCTGACGCGCGCGTTCGCGCACGAACGTGAACAGGTAACGGCGCAGGTTGCGGCGAACCGCCCACAACTCCTCGTCGGGAATCGTCAGCACCGCATCCCACAGTTCCGGGTCGTCGTGACGATCCTGCCAGCCGCTGCCGAGATACTTGGTGAACAGATCGGCGAGGTCCGCCGCAAGCCACGTCGGCACGTGCACGCCGTTGGTGACGGAGCCGACCGGGCGATCCGATTCCGCGACGCCGGGCCACATCGGCCCCCACATGGCGCGCGTCACCTGGCCGTGAAGCGAGCTCACCGCGTTGGTGGTGCCGGCCGACCGCAGGGCGAGCGCCGTCATGTTGAACAGATTGCCGCCGCCGTTGTCGTAGGCGCCGAGCGCCAGGAACCGTTCGCGATTCGGGCCGAGCGGACCCCAGCATCCGGCGAGATGCCGTTCGACGAGATCGAACGGGAACGCGTCGTGACCGGCCGGGACCGGCGTGTGGGTCGTGAACACGGTGGTGCGGCGGATGTCTTCCAGCGCGGCGTCGAAGCTGGCGCCGTGTTCGGTCAGCTCGCGAATCCGCTGGAGCACGACGAACCCGGCGTGGCCCTCGTTCAGGTGAAAGACACCGGGATGCATGCCGAGCGCCTTCAGGACGCGCACGCCGCCGACGCCGAGGATGATCTCCTGCTGAATGCGCGTCTCGCGATCGCCGCCGTACAGCCGCGCGGACAGTTCGCGATCGGCCGGCGCGTTCTCTTCCAGATCCGTGTCGAGCAGGTAGAGCACCACGCGCCCGAGGCGCACCCGCCAGACCGCAACGAGCACCGTGCGTTCGCCGAGCGGTACCGCGGTCAGCAGCGGCGCGCCGTCCGGCGTCGTCGCCGGCTCGATTGGCGCGTCGGTCCAGTCGAGCCGTTCGTAGCTTTCCTGCTGCCAGCCATCGGGCGAGATGTACTGATGAAAATAGCCCTGCGGGTACATGAAGCCGACGCCGATCAGCGGGACGCCGAGGTCGCTCGCTTCCTTGCAGTGATCGCCGGCCAGGACACCCAGGCCGCCGGCGTAAATCGGCAGCGACTGGTGCAGGGCGAACTCCGCGGAGAAGTAGGCGATCGACTGCCCGGTGATGTGCGGAAACTTCGTCGACCACCAGGTATTGCGCGCTTCGCGCGCCGCATCGAGCGCCGCGATCGAGCGATCGAACATCAGCAGGAAGTGGGGATTCCTGGCCGCGGCGTCGAGCGCGTCCGGCGCAATCATCCGCAGCATCCGTACCGGATTGTGCGCGGTCATCCGCCACAGCGGATAGTCGAGACGACGGAACACCAGCCGTGCTTCGGCGTTCCAGCTCCACCAGAGATCGGTGGCCAGATCTTCGAGGCGGGCGATGCGCTCGGGTATCGGCGTTCTGTCAGCGTATCGGTTCATGGATTGGTTGCCAGATGCGGCGCAGGTTCCGCGTCAACCGGCGCGATTGTCGCATGCGCCGACGAGCGATGCGAACTTCGCCAGATCGATGTTGCCGCCCGACACCACCGCGACCACTTTGGTGCCGCCGGCGCCGCCGCCAAGCGCGGCGGCGACCGCACAGCCCGCGGCGCCCTCGGCGATGACATGCGCGCGTTCCGCGGTAAATCGCAGCGCCGCTGCGACCTGGTCCAGCGTGACGACGATGGACCCTGAAACGGTCTGGAGGAGCGGCCACATCGAGTCGAGCACCGACTTGCCGCCGGCTCCGTCCACGAAGGACGCTTTCCAGCGGTCGAACGTCACCGCGTGTCCGGCCTCGAGCGACGCCGCCAGCGGTGACGCCGTTTCCGGTTCGGCCGCGAACACCCGCGTCGCGGGCGAGAGCTCGCGCGACACCGCGGCGATGCCCGACAGCAGCCCGCCGCCGCCGAGCGGCGCGACGATCGCGCCGACGTCCGGCAGATCCTCGAAGATCTCGAGCGCCAGCGTGCCGTTTCCCGCGATGAATTGATCGTCGTCGAACGGATGCACGAAGTGACCCGTCATCCGCGACGAGCGGTGATCGATGACCGCCTGCCAGCACTCGTCGTAGCTCGCCTGCACGATCGAAGCGCCCAGCCGCTCGATCGAGCGAAGTTTCGTCTCCGGCGCCGTGTCCATCACCATGACCGAGCAGCGCGCGTTGAGCGTTCGTGCGGCGAGGGCGACGCCCTGCGCGGCGTTGCCGGCGCTGACCGTCCACACGCCTTCGTCCAGCACGCGGCGCGGCAGCTGGCGCATCGCGTTGTACGCGCCGCGGATCTTGAAGGAGCCGATGGGCTGCAGCAGCTCGAGCTTGAGATAGATCTCGGTCAGCGGAAAGTGGTCGCGTGACAGATCGAGGCGAACGAGCGGCGTGCGGATGGCGGCGTTGTACACGGTGGTCGCGGCATCGCGAACCGCCGCGAGCGGGATGTGGCGTGACGTGCGAATGGCGTGCAAGGCGAACGATCGTAGCGGTGAGCGCGGCGAGCGTCAATGAGGTGAACGACCGTTCGACCATCCGGCTGGTACAATGTCCGGCGTTGAGAGGACCGTTCGTTTCCGTGCTCGGCGCGCTGGCGATGATGCTTGCCTCTCACACCACGGCGATCGCCCAGGAACCGCCGCCGAAAATCGGCCCGTTCGTCGTGGACGTTCATGGAACGTTTCCGCACTTTCCCGACAACGCCCAGCTCGCCGCCAGCCGGGGCGTGGATCAGCGCGAACTGCCCGGTTCAGGATTCGGTATTCACGCGGGCGCGCACGTCTACGTGTACAAGTGGAAGGCGGTGACGTTCGGGCTCGGCGGCGAACTCACCGAGGCGCGCGCGCACGAGTCGGCGCATCAGTTCTCGGCCGACGACTCCAGCCGCGCCGTCACCGAACGCTTCTCGCACCTGGCGCCGATCCTCTCGTTCAATTTTGGTGACGGCGATGGTTGGAGCTATATCAGCGGGGGCGTCGGCAAGTCGAAGTGGTCGGTCACGCACGACGACGATCCGACGACGTTTGCCGCGAACGACGAGCGGCTGACCACCTACAACTACGGCGGCGGCGCGCGCTGGTTCAACTCGCAGCATCTGGCGTTCAGCATCGACGTCCGCTTCTACGACATCTATCCCGGCACGCCCGACGGGTCCGGCCGTCCCGGCGGACCCAGATCGCGACTCATCATCATCGGCGCGGGGATTTCGCTCAAGTAGCGCGGGCTTCTAGGCTTTGGGCTCCGGGCTCCAGGCTCCGGGCTTTGGGCTCTTCGGCTCTGGGCTTTGGCTCGGACTCCGAAGATCACCCTGCAGTCAGCGTCCGGCCGCGCGTTTCCGGTCCAAGCCAGAGGAGCACCACGATCATCAGGCCGGTGATGGCGATGCACAGCCCCATCGCGCCGCCGAGCGCGAATCCTCGATCCTGCATCGCGCCGATCACATAGGTCATCAGCGACGAGGTGGCGGCGCCCACGTGATAGGCGACGCCGGCGCCGGCCGCGCGCGCCGCGGTGGGGAAGCGCTCGTTGAGATATGTCGGCACGATGCCGAAGCTGCCGCCGCCGAAGATCCCCATCAGCAGCGCACCCGCGATGAGCGGCGCGGTCGTCGTCGCGAGCGCGAAGAGCGGAATGGCGGCCACGCCGCCGAGCGCGGCAATCGTCCCCGCGCCGCGCCGTCCGGCGCGGGTTTCGGAGAGTTGCCCCCAGATCAGGTTGCCGCAGATGGTGCCGGTGTTGAACGAAAGGAGGAAGGGCAGCGTCGCCCGGCCGAGCCGCAGGATGAGCGTCGGATACCAGAACGTAATCGAGTAGTAGAAGCAGAGAAAGCCGGCCATCACCAGCGACGCGTGGATCGTCGTCCACAACAGATCCCCGCGAAACAACAGCGAGAACGTCGGTTGCTTCGACGCCGGTTCGAGGCTTCGCTGCATCCGGCGCTCGAGCCAGACGGGGCTTTCTCTGACGTTGCCCATGATCCAGAGGACCAGGAGCGCCGGCAGGGCGCCGGCCCAGAGCATGACGCGCCAGCCGAAGTCCAGCGCGCTGGTTGAAGAGCGGGTAGACGAAGTGGAACATCAGGGCGGACAGGATGTAGCCCGCCGAGTAGCCGCTTTGCAGCATCCCCGACACCCGTCCGCGCAGGTGCTGCGGCCAGTGTTCGATGGCGAGCGGCATGCCGGCCGCCCAGACGCCGCCCATGCCGATGCCGAACAGCGCCCGCATCGCGAACAGCATTCCGTACGACGTCGAGAATCCGCTCAGGAACGCGAACACCGAGTACCACAGGATCGAAAACATCAGGGGATATTTGCGCCCCCAGCGGTCGGCGGCTGCGCCCGAGGCCACCCCGCCGACCAGGCGGAAGACCAGCGTCACGGTCCCGAGCAGCCCTGCCAGCGCGCTGTTGATCGTCAGGCTTTTCGAGATATCGACGAGGAGAAAGGTGAGGATCGTGAAGTCGAATCCGTCGAGCATCCAGCCGAGATACGCGGCGAAGAATGCACGCCACTGCTCGGGTGTGACTTCCTTCCGCCAGCCGACTGCGGTGCTGTTCATGCACGGGAGTGTAGACGATTGAGGTCACCGCCGGCGGGCGCCGGCGGGCGCAGCCCAAGTTTTCCGGAACTCGCGTTCCGGCAAGGCCGTAGAAGTAGGGGGAGATAAGCTGTTGGGGCTTCCGGGAGGGTCGTTCGATCCGCAGAGCGCGTTGGGCGGGAATGGCGGTGATCGCGGTCGTAGCCACGGTCGCGACAGCCTATTTGCTGCTGCCGATAGCGGCCTGGGGATTCGTCCGTCTGCTCACATCCACGTTGAACGGCTGCATCTGGCTCGCGGCGTCGCTCAGTTCGGGCAACGACGTCTGGACGATCGCGGGCACGGTCGGCCGCGCGGCCGCCGCCACGCTGGTGACGCCGACTGGCTTCCGGGAGTAATTGCGGCGCTGATCGGGGTCGGCGCCGTTGCCGTATTCGGCTTGCAGCGATTGCTCGGGTCTGAGGAGGATTCTTCGCGATGACGAAGACAGCCACGATTTACATGCTCGCCGTGCTGGCCGCACTGGCGGTCGCGGGCGACCGCGCGGCGGCGCAGACGAGCGCGGCCGATACGCGGGCCCTGCGCGCGGACATCGAGCGGCGCTTCGAGGTGGACCGGCTCCGCAACGGCGTCGCCCTGCGGCCGCGCGATTCGTCGCGCGGCATCAGGCTGATCGAGGTCACCGACGGCCCCATCGCCGTCGACGGCCAGCCGGCCACCGGCGCCGAGCTGCGCGAGAAACTGGGCGCCGACGATGCCGAGCTCGTGCTCCGGCTCTCGTACCTGGCGGACGCCCAGCGGCGGGACCTGTTCGGCGTCGACGCCGGCGTGCCAACCGCCCCGACCGCCGCGCCGCCGCCGCCCGAGCCTCCGCGCGACGCCGCGGCGGCCGTCGCCGCGGTTCCGCGGACGCAGCGATCAGGACCGCGTCAGCGTGTTCAGCGGCGGCATCAACGTGCGGGAGGACGAAGTGGTTGACGGCGACGTCGTCGCCATTGGCGGCTCCATCAGGATTGACGGCGACGTGCGCGGCGACGTCGTGGCGGTCGGCGGCAGCGTGACGCTCGGCCCCCGCGCCTCAGTGGACGACAACGTCGTCGTGGTCGCCGGGGCGCTGCATCGCGATCCGGGCGCGCGCATCGGCGGCCGCGTTCAGGAAATCCGTGTCGGGTCGATGGACTTCAGCAACATGAGAGGGTTCAACCCGCTGTGGCTCTGGTGGGGCTCGATGATGGGATCGGCGGTGGCCTTTGTCGGGACCGTCGCGCGCTTCGGCATCCTGTGCCTCCTCACCGCGCTGGTCGTCCTGTTCGGCCGCCCTTATGTCGAACGCGCCAGCGAGCAGGCGTGGAACGAGCCGCTCAAGGCCGGCGCCATCGGCGTCCTGGCGCAAATCCTCTTCCTGCCGGTTCTCATCATCACCTGCGTCGTGCTCGTGGTCACCATCATCGGGATCCCGCTGCTGTTCCTCATTCCATTCATCATCCTCGGCCTGGCGCTGGTCGGCCTGGTCGGCTTCACCGGCGTGGCGTACAGGCTGGGAGGCGTGCTGGCGTCGCGATTCGGGTGGGCGACGGACAATCCGTACACGACGACGATTATCGGCATTGCGCTGGTGCTGTCGCCGCTGCTGCTGGCGCGGCTCATCAACCTTGGCGGGTTCGTGATGGTGCCGTTCAGTTTTGGTCTCGGGCTGATTGGCGCGCTGATCGAATATCTGGCGTGGACGGTCGGGTTCGGGTCGGTGGCGCTGGCGCGATTCAACCGGCGAGCGTCGTCGAACATCGTGCCGCCGCCGGAGATCGTGACGCCGGCCACGACCTGAACGACCTGAAAAAGAAAAGGGGGCCGACGAATCGGCCCCCTTGTGTCAGTGCGCGTCGACGGCGTTCTAGTGGTGCGCCGGCGTCTTCAACTCGCCGAGCTTTGCCGCCATGTCTTCCGCTGACGTGGCGAGATGGTTCTGCACGTCCTTGTCGATCGCCAGAATCTTGCCGTCCTTCCCGATGTAGAACGTCCAGCGGTTCGCGAAGCCGCGCTGCTCGTTGAGCACGCCGTAGGCCTTGGCGACGTCCTTGGTCGGATCGCTCAGCAGAGGAAAGTCCGCGTGCATCGTGTCGGCGAAGGCCTTGTTGCCCTTGTTGTCCGCCGTGGCTTCGAGCGGGTCGACACTCGCCATGAAATACGTGACGTCGTACTTCTTGATCATGTCGCCATGCTCGGCGAGCGACTTGCACTCGATGGTGCAGCCCTGCGTGAACGCCTTGGGGAACCAGGCCAGGACGACCGCCTGCTTGCCCTTGAAGTCGGACAGCTTGTAGGTCTTGCCGTCGGTCGCCTTCAGCGAGAAGTCGGGAGCCTGATCGCCCACCTTCAACTCGCCGGCCGCGGCCGGGGCCGCGGCAAATCCGGCCACGCACAGCATCGCGAAAACCAGTGCTTTCATCGAACCTCCTGAAAGAGACGAGGATCTACACGTCTCCCGGCCGCGGCGCGCTCATGCAGCGCTCCAGCGGTCGGCCTGGTCGGAGACGTCTACAATGACTGCCGTTCAAGGAGGCCCCATGTCGCGCGACCTGTTCCGCGAGGTGCTCGCGGAATTCCTCGGCACGTTCGTCCTGATTGTGTTCGGCGTCGGCGTCGTGGCTCAGACGGTGTTGAGCAAGCAGTCGGCGGGCTCGCCGCTCGGCATCAATCTCGCGTGGGGACTCGCGGTCACGATGGGCTGTTACGTGTCGGGCGGCGTGACCGGCGCGCACCTCAATCCGGCGGTCACGCTCGCGCTCGCGGCGTTCCGGCGGTTTCCAGCCGGCAAGGTCGGACCGTACATCCTCGCGCAGATGGCCGGCGCGTTCGTCGCGTCGGCGGTGGTGTACGTGACGTATCACGAAGCGCTGACCGCGTTCGACGGCGGGATGCGCCAGGTCACCGGACCGCTCGGCACCGCCGGCATCTGGGCCACCTACCCGCAGCCGTTTCTCAGCACGTTTCCCGGCGGGTTCATCGATCAGGTCGTCGGCACGGCGCTGCTCGTCGGCGTCATCTTCGGCATCACCGACGCGAGAAATTCGCCGCCCGCCGCCGGCCTGACGCCGCTCATCGTCGGTCTGCTCGTCGTCCTCATCGGCGCCACCTTCGGTTTCAACTCCGGGCTACGCCATCAACCCGGCGCGCGATTTCGCGCCGCGCCTGTTCACGTTCGTCGCCGGCTGGGGCGGCGAAGTCTTCCGCGCCGGCAACGGCTGGTGGTGGGTGCCGGTGATCGCGCCGTGCGTCGGCGGACTGGTCGGCGCCTGGACCTATGATTTCTGTGTCGGCAACCGATTCCCGAAGCAACCGTGAGCGAGGCGACGATGAACGACGTAGCATTTCTCGGAACGGGACTTCTCGGCAGCGGCATGGTCGAAGCCATGCTGCGGCGCGGGACCCGCGTCACCGTCTGGAACCGCACTGACGCGAAAGCGCGCGCCCTCGAGGCGTTCGGCGCGCAGGTCGCGGCGACGCCCGAACAGGCGGTCGCCGGCATCGAGGAGATTCACATCGCGCTGTCCGACGACGCGGTCGTCGATGCGGTGGTGGAACGCATCAGCGCGCACCTCGCGCCGGGTGCGGTGATCATCGATCACTCGACCACCGCGCCGGCGGGCACGAAGGCGCGGCTCGAGCGCGCCGTCGCGAACGGCATCCGGTTCCTGCACGCGCCGGTCTTCATGTCGCCGCAGATGTGCCGCGACAGCGTCGGGTTGATGATGGTCTCGGGACCGTCCGAGGTCTACGGCGCGGCGAAAGAGTCGCTGGCCCCGATGACCGGCGAGGTCTGGTACGTCGGCGAGCGTCCAGAACTGGCCGCGGCTTACAAGATCTTCGGCAACTCGATGCTGTTCGTCATCGCCGCGGGCCTTTCCGACGTGGTGACGCTCGCGAAGGGCACCGACGTGCCGGCGCTCGACGCGGTGGCGCTGTTCACGAAATGGAAGGTCGGCTCGGTCATCCCCGCGCGCGCCGACAAGATCGCGCGCGGCGACTACTCGGCAAGCTTCGAGCTGACGATGGCGCGGAAGGATATCCGGCTGATGCTCGAAGCCGCCGGCTCGCTGCCGCTGACCGTGCTGCCGTCGATTGCGAAGCGGATGGACGAAGCGATTGCCGCCGGGCACGGCAAGGACGATCTCGCGGCGATCGCGGCCAGAGAGAACGTTCCGAATTGAGAATCGGAATTAAGAATTAGGAATTAGGAATTGAGAATGTGGAATTGCGAATTCTCAATTCCGAATTCCCAATTCCCAATTCGGAACGCCTAGTGTGTCATCGCATACAGCACGACGTTGACGCCGATCGCGTAGCCGCGCGGCGAGAAGAGGTCGAAGTACTGCGGGCTTTCGCCTTCGCGCTCCCAGGTGTCGGCGACGTCGGTGTTGTGCGTCATCATCACCATCAGGCGGCCGTGCGCGTCCTGGATGCCGCGATAGTGCACCTGCGCGCTGTCCGGGCCGCGCTCTGAGACGCTGCCGCCCGTCCGGCTCCAGAAGTTGATCGACGACACCTGCAGGTAGTCCTTCACGTCGTAGAGCGTGTGAAGGACCGGGTGGGACGAGCGGGATGTCGAAGATCGGGTACTGCACCGGCGGCAGCACGCGCGAGATCTGTTCGACCCAGTTGTCCCACGCGAAGCTGCCCCAGTAGTCGTCAACCCACAGGAACCCGCCCTTCGCGAAGAACTCGCGCAGCCGCTGCACTTCGGCCTCGGAAAATTCGGCCGTGCCGACGTCCTCCATGAACAGCATCGGACAGCGGAAGAGCATGGGATCGGTCAGCGACACGACCACGTAGTTGGGCTGACGATCCGCGTCCACCTTGACGTGAACCGTCGTCAACTCCATCAGGCGGACCGAGAAATTGTTGTCGGCGCCCGGGTAGTCGGTGTTCCAGCCGCTGCCGCCGGCTTCGCGGTACCGGCTGGTGTAGAACCCGCGGCAGTAGAGAAACGATCCGTCGAAGTCGGCCGGCTTGGCCCACTTCATCGGGTAGCGGCTGCCATAGCCGCCGCCCGGCCCGCCGACCCAGATGCGCTGGGCGAACGCGACACCCGCGGCGACGACGATCGCGGTGAGCGTCAGACCGCCGACGAGCCGTGCGCGCAATACCGGCCGCATGCCGCCAGTATGGAGAACGACACGATGCCGATCAAGCACTCACTTGCCGGGCGTCGTCATGGCTCGCGCCGCCAGGCGCTGCAGTTCCGCTGACGTAGAGAGGCTGGAGAAAACGGCGCGTGAGGAATCGTTCGACCGCGCCGAGAAGGCCGGTCCGCACGTGGAGTTCCGTCGAGATGGTCACTTCCGACTCGGCCGGTCCGCGCGGGTTGACGGTAAAGGTCGTGACGCTCACCGGTTCGCCGACATTGCGCTCGACCAGCACCCGGCCTGGTTCGGGCTCGTCCACGGTCGCTTGAAAGCTCTGCGTCCGGCCGAGTACTTTCATGCTGAAACGGATGCGCGTGCCCGCGCCGACGCCGCCCTCCTCGACGGTCAGGGCGGTGAACGCCGGTGGCAGAATGTGCGGGTGCCCATTCCGGTAGTCCGCGATGATGCCGTACACCGTGCGCGCGGGAGCGGCCATGACCGCTGAAGCCGCAACGATGAACGGGACTTTCGAGGGCGTCATGTGCGATCCTCAGTGTAGGCTTTAACCCATGTTCCGCAACTGGTTGCGCGTTGGCATGCTGTGCCTGGCGCCTTTGGCGACCGGCCTCGCCGCGCAATCGACCGGAGCTGACGAACTCGCGGCGCTGCTGGAGCGCGCGGGCGCTTCGGTCGAGCGTTATTTCGCGCAGGCCCAGAGCCTGATGTGCCTCGAGGCGGTGACGCTGCAGACGCTCGGGCCCGACCTGTCACCCGATCGGTCGCCGCAGCGGCGCCTGCAGTACGACCTGCGCATCGCGTGGGACGATTCCACGCCTGGCGAAGCGCAGGTCCAGCGGCAGCTGGTGAAAGTCGGCAGCCGTCCGCCGGGACCGCGCGACAAACCCGGGTGCATGGACCCGCGTGATTCGGCGCCCGAGCCGCTCTCGATTCTCCTGCCGGCCAACCGGAAGGACTACAGCTTCTCGCCGGGCGGGCGCGGCCGCGTCAACGGACGCAACGCCATCGTGGTCAACTACCGATCGCTCGAACAGGGACCGATCACCGCGAAGCAGACCGGCGAGAACTGCTGGTCGGCAGAGCTGCCAGGCCGCGAGCGCGGCAAGTTGTGGATCGATGCGGAGACCAGCGACGTGCTGCGCCACGACTCCTGGCTCTCCGGCATCTACGACATCGAGCTGCCGCCGAGCAAGGAGAAGCCGGAACGCGAGATCATGACGATTTCGCGCTACGACAATTCGACGGTCTATCGGCGCGTGGCCTTCAAGGACCCCGACGAGACGATCGTCCTTCCGCAATCGATCGAATTGCTCCAGGTGGTTCGCAACGCCGGCAACGTCCGCATCCGCCACACGTTCTCCAACTACCGGCGATTTCTCAGTTCGGGCCGAATCGTGCAGGACTGATCCCGGCTGAAGGTTTCCGAGCTATAGTAGGCGGTCGGTTTTGGAACGGTCTTGAAAGGAGTGGGAGGCGATGAAGAAGGCAATTCTCGCAGGGCTCGGGTTGACGGTGGCGATCGCGCCGCTGGTGCTGGTCGCGCAGACCAGCAGCAAACCCGCCATGTACATCACGAAGGAAGAAGTCGACATCGTCAACAAACAGCCCGGGACCGACCGGACGATCAAGGTCATGGACATCGGTCCTGAGAACTTTTCGGTCGGCATCATTCATCGCGGTCCGACGGGCGCTGCGGCTCGCGGTGCCGCTCCGGCAGCAGCCCCTGGTGGAGGCGCGGCGCGCAGCACGGCGGCGCAGCAGCCGGCGTGCGGCGAGCAGGCCTCGACGCCACCGGCTCCGGGATCGCCGAACGGGCTGTTTCACGATCAGCAGACCGAGGGCTACTACATCGTCTCCGGCGGCGGCACCATGGTGACCGGCGGCCACATCATCAACGGCCGCCGCTCGGCGCCGGACGACGAGGTCACGACGACCTTGAATGGACCGTCGTGCAGCGGGTTCATCGGCGGATCTGACGTGGTCCTGAAGGAAGTGAAGCAGGGCGACATCGTCATCATCCCGGCCGGCACGCCGCATGGCTGGACGACGATCACCGATCACGTGGACTATCTGAGCTTCCGTCCGTCGGCGCGCGTGCTGGCGGCCGGCTACGTGCACCCGTCGATCAAGAAGTAAGGAAACAGTCGCGAATTGGCACCGCAGGCGCGTGCCATGGATGAGGCCCGGGTCGGTTGCCCGGGCCTTTTCTTTTGTTATTCTCAGCGCCTGGGCTTCCTCTGGCTGGCTGACGCGAGGCTGTGAGCATGCGGGTTCTGGTTGTCGAAGACGATCGCAAGGTGGCGCGCGCGCTGTGCGAAGGGCTCGAGGGCGAAGGCCACGAGGCGATCGTCGAGCACACCGGCGAGGACGCGTTTTTCCGCATCGACACGGAAACCTTCGACGTCATCCTGCTCGATCTCACGCTGCCGGGGCGCGACGGCCTGCAGATTCTGAAACGGATGCGGGAGCGCGGCGTCGCGACGCCCGTGCTCGTCCTGACCGCGCGGGACGCGGTGGACGATCGCGTGACGGCGCTCGACGGCGGCGCCGACGACTATCTGGTCAAGCCATTTGCCTTTGCGGAGGTCGTCGCGCGCATGCGCGCGCTGGTCCGCCGCGGACGCGCCACCGAGGCGCGGCGGCTGGTATCGGGCGATCTCGACATGGATCTCGCCGCGCGGCGCGTGACGCGGGCCGGCCGGCCGATCGACCTCACGCTGCGCGAGTACGAGATTCTCGAGTATCTGCTCAGGCACGACGGCCAGGTGGTGTCGCGCGATGCGCTGGCGCGCGACGTCTGGAAGGAATCGGCACGCAGCGTGACGCTGAACAACGTGATTGACGTCCACATGGCCAGGCTGCGCCGCAAGCTGGATATCGAAGGGCGAAGCGCGATCCAGACGGTGCGCGGCGTCGGGTTCGTGCTGCGCGAGGGAACGCTATGAACGTGGCGCACTGGTGGAAGTCGCGAAGCGTGCGGCTGAAGCTGACCATCTGGTACATGTCGGCGATGGTGGTCGTGCTCGGCGTGTACGCCGGCTGCCTGTTGTGGGCACTCCACCAGTCGGCGTCGCGCAGCCTGGACGAGCGCCTGCGCGGCGACTTCCAGTGGGCGGCGGAAATGGCGGAGCAGCGGCCCGACGGCACGCTCACGTGGTTCGAGACCACGAGCCCGGACGACCAGGATCTGCCGTGGCTGCAGGTCTGGAGCCCGGCCGGCCAGCTGATTTTCCGGACCGCGGCGGTGTTGCGCCTGCCGATCGCCGAGAGCGAGTCGCTGGCGGCCCGCGCCGACAACTCGATCGCGGTGGTCCGCCGCGCCATTCCGATCCGCGTGCTGAGCGGCCCGTCGAAGGTCGCCGGCAAGCCGGTCGTCATTCAGGTCGCGCGATCGGAGGCGGTGCTGCGGCAGACCGTGAGCGACTTGATGCTGACGCTGCTCCTCAGCCTGCCGGTCGCGGTCGCCGCCGCCGGAGTCGTCGGCTATTCGCTGGCGCGCCGCGCGCTTGCGCCGGTCGACCGGATCGCCGAGCGCGCGCGATCGGTCACGGCCGATCGCCTCGGCGAGCGGCTGCCGGCCGACAACCCGAGCGACGAACTGGGCAAGCTGACCGGCGTGATCAACGACATGCTCGAGCGCCTCGAATCGTCGTTCGCGCAGATGCGGCGCTTCACCGCCGACGTCTCGCATCAGCTCCGGACGCCGTTGACCGCGATCCGCAGCGTCGGCGAAGTCGCGCTGCGCGGCCGCCACGACGCCACCGCCTATCGCGCCGTCGTCGGCAGCATGCTCGAGGAGGTCGACCAGCTCGCATGTCTCGTCGATCGGCTGCTGACGCTCTCGCGCGCCGAAACCGGTCAGGCGAAGCTTTCGATGGAGACCATCGATCTGCGCGACCTGGCGGAACAGGTCGTCGCGCATCTGTCCGTGCTCGCGGAAGAGAAACAGCAGACGCTGATGGTCGAGCCCGGCGGCCGGCCGCGCTGTCCGGGCGACTGGAACGTCCTGCGCCAGGCGCTCATCAACCTCGTGGACAACGCCATCAAATACACGCCGGCCGGAGGACGCATTACCGTTCGCCTGGCGGCGTCGCCGCACGAAGCCGCGATCGAAGTGACCGATTCCGGCGAGGGGATCGATCCGGCGGTCGCGGCACATGTCTTCGATCGGTTCTATCGCGCCTCGCCTGAGACGTCGCAGGCCGGCTCCGGATCGGGGCTCGGGCTCGCGATTGCGAAGTGGGCCGTCGAAGTCAATCACGGCCGGCTGACGATTCAGCCGGCGCCGGGCGGCGGCAGCACGTTCCGGATGGCGCTGCCGATGACCGGCCCTGCAGGCGTGATCCGCGAATTCAGGGAATATTCAGGTACCAGCGCGGCGGCGTGACGTAGCATCGAACGCGAAGCGTCCCCAGGAATCTATGCGACAACTCCACTGGCTGTCCCTGTTCGCGTTCGCGGTCGCCCTGGGCACCGCGCCGGCGGCGCAACAGGCGTCGCATCCGGCGCCCGCGGCTGCGCATGCGGCGTCTGCGCCGGCCACGCCCATGACGCCCAAAGCGATCGGCAGCATCAAGGAGATCATGGACGGCATCGTCGATCCGACCGCCGAAGTGCTGTTCGACGCGGTGTCCTACGAATCGACGGCGGCGGGTATCCAGCAGATCAAGCCGACGACCGACGAGGACTGGGCGAAGGTGCGCCGCCACGCGCTGCTCCTCGCGGAAGTGACGAACCTGCTGCGGATGCCGGGGCGCCGCGTCGCGCCGGCGAATCCGTTTCTCGAGCTCGAAAAAGACGAAGTGCTCCCCGACGATCTGACCCCGGCGCAGGTCCAGAGTCTCATCGACGCCGATCCGGCGTCCTTCCGCCGCTTCGCGGCCAAGCTCGCCGATGCGGCGCTGGTCGCGCTGAAAGCGGCCGACGCCAAGGACGTTGACGGGCTGTTCGACGCCGGCGACCTGATCGACAAGGCGTGCGAGAACTGCCACCTCAAATACTGGTATCCGAAAGAGAAGCCGGCCGCTGCGCCGTCGATGCGCAAGCGCTAGCCGTCCCAGACCCGTCCCCGTAGTCTGACGAAAACTTCATCGAGTCTTCAGGTTGCGCCAGCACGCCTGTCGCTAGACTTCGGCGGTCTTTCTTTACAAAGGGTGCAACTGATGCGATTGCTCCGCCTTGTGGTGGCTTGCTGTGTGTTGTTCGTCCCCGCGTCGCTTCTGGCGCAGGGTTCGTCGATTTCCGGTCGGGTGGTGGATCCCCAGGGCGCGGCCGTGCCGGGCGCGCAGGTCGCGCTGAGTGCTGACGCCGGGGCGCCGCGGTCGGCGGTGTCCGCGTCAGATGGAAGTTTTTCGTTCCAGGGGGTCGCGCCGGGGCGCTATACGGTTCGCGTCGAAGCGCCCGGCTTCGTGCCGGCTACGCAGCCGGTCGACCACGGCACGTCAGGCCAGACGATCAGCGTGTCGCTGCAGGTGGCCGGCATCAGTGAGGACGTCAGCGTGACCGGCGCGCTTCTCGGAACCGCCGCCACCGGCAAGACCACGCTGCCGCTGCGCGAGTTGCCGATGACCATCAATACGCTGTCGGCGGATCTCATCGCGCAGCAGGGCACCAACGATCTGGTGACGGCGCTGCAGAACGTGCCCGGCGTCAATCCCTTCACCACGTACGGCGTCTACGAGTACTACGCCTTTCGCGGATTCCTCGACTCGGTCCAGCTCCTCGACGGCGTGCGGAACGAAGGCAACCGCGTCAACGCGCAGCTGACGGGCATCGAGCGGGTCGACGTCCTCAAGGGACCCTCGTCCGCCCTCTACGGCGGCGGCGCGCTCGGCGCGACGGTCAACCTCATTCGAAAAAAGCCGTCCGAGATCTCGTCCTACGAATTCATGGCGGCGGGCGGCAGCTGGAGCACCGGCCGCGGCGCGTTCGGCGCCGGCGGACGTCTCGGCAGCGACGCCTTGCTCTACCGGTTCGATGTGGGCGCCGACAGCTCGAATGGCTATCGGAACGAAGACGTCACGCGCGTCACGGTGACGCCGTCGGTGGCGTGGCGCCTCGGCACCAAGGGCCAGGTCAACGTCTACTACACGTTCAACCGCGATCGATTTGCCGGCGACGCGGGCTTGCCGCTGGTGGACACGGACCTCGGAGTGCCGGTCAAGGCCAACATCCCCGACGTTCCGCACGATCGCAACTACCGGACGCCGCAAGACGATGCGACGTCGTACGACAACAACATCCAGGTTGCGTACGCGAAACAGCTGACCAATGCGCTCGGCTTCCGTGACACGCTCTCGTATCGCCACTTCAACGACGAGTACTTCCTGTCCGAGGAAGTGGACTTCATCGCGCCGCGGACCATCGACCGCTACTACCTGTATTTCAAGCACCATCGGCGTCCGCTGATGAACATCGCGGAGCTCACCGGGCATTTCTCGACCCGCGTCGAGCACGACCTGGTGGCCGGCTGGGAGTCGCAGCGCTATCACAACTTCACGACGCTCCCGGAAGAGGACTTTTTCCAGGCCGCGTCGATCGATGCGTTCGATCCGGTCGAGACCCAGGGGCCGTCCGACCTGACGCCGGCGAGTGCCAACGTCTTCACCAACACGATCAACGCTTTCTATGGGCAGGATCACATCGCGTTGACGCCGCAGCTCAAGCTGCTGGCCAGCGGGCGCGTTGATATCTACCGGCGGAGCAGTCACTCCGATCCGATCGAGAACGGCGTGCAGACCGAGGGGCCGGTGTCGCACCGCGAAGCCAACGCGTTCACCGGGCGCCTTGGCCTCGTCTATCAGGCGAACTCCACGGTCGATCTGTATGGGTCGTACGCGACGTCGTTCAAGCCGCCGACCATCGCGCAGCCGGATGGCTCGTCGCTCGATCCCGAAACCGGCGCGCAGGGCGAATTCGGCCAGCGCTTTCATCTGCTGAACAATCGCGCCGAGCTGAATACGTCGATCTATCAGATTAATAAGAAGAACGTGGCGTTCCGGCGCCCGGGCGGCGTCTACGTCCAGGCCGGAGAAGTGCGGTCGCGCGGCTTCGAAGCGGACTTCACGACATCGCTGCGCTCGAACTGGCGCGTCAACGCTTCGTACGGATTGACCGATGCGGAGTTCCTCGACTACGAGGAAAGCGTGGGCACGAATCTTCGCGGCAACACGCCGACGTTCGCGCCGCTGCACACGTTCAACGTCTGGACGTCGTACGACCTGCAGAACGGCCTGGGCTTCAACGTCGGCGTGCGTTCCATCAGCCAGGTGTTCGCCGACAACGACAACCTCTTCGTGGTCGACGGCTACGGCGTGCTGAACCTCGGAGCGCGCTACCGGCACGGCCGCTTCGAGTACTCGCTGAACATCAACAACCTGACCAGCACCGACTATTTCGTGCCGCACCAGGACTACCTGCAGGTCTATCCGGGAGCGCCGATCAACGCCCTCGGCACGGTGCGCGTCCGCCTGAAGTAGCGCGCTACTCCGGGTTTCCATCCGCGTTGACGAGGCGGACCTCCATGCCCAGTTCACGGAGGCCCGCCTCGATACGCCGCCGATCGCCGGCGATGACCCACGCAAAGTTCGGCGCCGGGATCAACTTCGTGCCGGCCTCAATCGTCGCGCCGGGCGTGACCGCCCGAATCCGCTGCACGTAGCTGTCGAAGTAGGAGTCCGGCAATCCGAAGGTCGCGATCTCTTCCATCGAGTTGAGGACCGATCCGGCCGATTCCCACCGGCTGGACAGCCCGAGGACCGTGTTGTTCTGCGATGCGCTCAGCTCCGCCGACGAGATCGGGCGCGTCGTCAGCACGTCGCGCAGCTCCTTCAGCAGTTCCTGGATCGATTCCTTGGTCTTGTCGGTCTGCACCTGCGCGGTGATGCGGAACATCCGCGGTCCGCGTCCGCCGGCGACCGCCGGAGCTGACGCCGTACGACCAGCCCTTCTCCTCGCGCAGGTTCATGTTGATGCGGCTGGTGAAGTTGCCGCCGAAATTCGTGTTGAACGCGGCGATCGGAAATTCCTCGTCGGTGTTGCGCGGCGCCGCCGGAATCCCCGCGACGATGTACGACTGGGGAGAATTCGGGCGATCGATCAGGTAGATGACCGGGCTGGTTCTCGGCGCGGGCATGGGCACGGCCACGCGCGGCGTTGCGCCCGCCGCCTTCCAGCTGCCGAACGCCGATTCGAGCTTTGGCGTCATTTCGGCGAGCGTCGTGTCGCCGACGACCAGCAGGACGCCGTTCTCGGGCCTGAACCAGCGATCGTGAAATGCCACCAGATCGTCGCGCGTGATGGACGCCATGGATTCCTCCGTGGCGAATCGTCCGAGCGGATGGTTGTCACCGTAAATCACGCGCGCGAGCACGCGGCTGGTGATCGCCGCCGGCTGGAGCCGCTGCGCGCGGATCGCGGCCGCCTGCTGCCCCTTCATGCGATCGACGTCGGCCTGGCGGTACGCGGGATTGCGGATCACGTCGGCAAAGAGGGTCAGTGCCGGATCGAGCGTCGGCTTGAGCGCGGTGAGCGAGACCGTGGACTGGTCGCCGTTGGCGTTCGCGTTGAGCGTCGCGCCGATTCGTACGAGCTGGTCGGCGAGTGCGAGCCCGTCTCGCGAGGTCGTCCCTTCATCGAGCAGGCTGATCGCCAGGCTGGCCGTGCCGGGCTTGATCTGCGCGTAGTCGGCGGGAAACCCGGAGTCGAGCAGCAGCTGCGTCCAGACCAGCGGCGTCTGATGACGCTCGATCAGCATGACTTTCAGGCCGTTCGAGAGCGTCGCGCGCTGAATCGGCGGAAATTTTCCCGCGGTAATCGATCCGGCGGCCGGCAGCGGCATCGTCTTGCGATCGACGTCCTGGCCCTGGGCGGCGAAGGTGAAGGGCAGGATGGTCAGCGTGTACGAACCGTCGGTCAGCCAGGCGCGGCCGGCGGCGGCGACTTCCGCCGGCGTCACGGACCGCTCGATCTCGAACGATCGCTTCCACGCGTCGGGCGATCCGAGATACGCCTCGGATGTCGCGAGGATGTTCGCCTTGGTGCTGATCGACTCGAGGCTGCGCACGAGCGACGAGATGTTCCGCGCGCGGACGATGTCGAGCTCCTCGGCGGTTGGCCCGCTGGCCATGAGCCGGGCCATTTCCTCGTCCACGATCTGCTCGACGCGCGCCAGATCGGCGCCCGGCTTCGCCGACACGGTGACCGTGAAGCGGCCGGCGATCTCGCTGGCGCCGGCGTTGGCGAACACATTGGTCGCCAGCTGCTCGTCGTAGACCAGCCGCTTCACGAGACGCGAGCTGCGATCGGCGGCGAGGGCGTCGGCGAACACATCGAGCAGCGCGACGTCGCGGTTGCCGTACTCCGGGATGTTCCAGATCTTGGACAGCCGCGGCGCGGCGACGCGGTCGTAGGCGACTTCGCGCTGCGCGCCGGTGCGCCGCGCGGTCCACGCCTTGGGATGCGCGACCGGCGAACCGGGATTGAACGCGCCGAAGTAGCGCTCGACCCTGGCGCGCGCGTCTTCGGGCTTGATGTCGCCGGACAGCACCAGGATGGCGTTCGAAGGCCCGTAATAGGTGCGGAACCACTCGCGAACCTGATCGAGCGAGGCGCCGTTGAGATCGTCCATCGATCCGATCACGCTGTGACCGTAGGGATGTTCTTCCGGATAGGTGGCGCGAATGATCAGGTCCTGCGCGATCGCGTACGGCTGGTTCTGTCCCTGCCGTTTTTCATTCTGCACGACGCCGCGCTGCTCGGTGAGGCGCGCGTCGGTCAGCGCGCCGAGGAAGTGGCCCATGCGATCGGATTCGAGCCAGAGGATCGTGTCGAGCGCTTCCTTCGGGACCGTCTGGTAGTAGTTGGTCCGGTCGGTGCTCGTGCTGCCGTTCTGGCTGGTCGCCCCGACCTGGCGGGTCGCCTTGAAAAAGTCGTCGTTGAAGTTCTCGCTGCCCTGATACATCAGGTGCTCGAACAGGTGCGCGAAGCCGGACTGGCCGCGCGGTTCGTTCTTCGAGCCGACGTGGTACCAGATGTTGAAATGGACGACCGGCGCCTTGGTGTCCTCGTGGACGATCAGCGTCAAGCCGTTGCGCAGCGTGTACTTCGTGAACGGGATGTCCACGTTCATGTTCGCCAGCGCCTGCGCCGGCGGTGTTTGCGCCCGCGCCGGCAGCGGCGCGAGAGCGAGGACGAGAGCCGAGACCCACAGCCACGGTGTGACAGATCGGAACATCGCAATCTCCGAATGGCATTCTGCCACGCTACACTTCCGGTGCGTCGCGGGACGCAACCAGTAATCCGCGGAAAGCGCCGAGCCCATAAAATGGGCGCACACGGGAGACGCTGGCTGATGACGCGAGCTGACTGGACACGCCGTGAGATGCTGCAACGCGCCAGCGGCCTGATGGCCGGCGCCGCGTTCCTTCCGAACCTGCAGGCGCCGGCCGACCGGCGGCGGATCGCCGGCTGCCTCCGGTGCGGCCATGACCGCGCTCAGCGCCTACATGGCCGCCGCCCGGACGCGGCCGTTGCCCGACCCGGTGCTCGAGAAGGTCAAACATCACGTGCTCGATACGTGTGCCGCGATGATCTCGGGAGCGGACCTGCCGCCGGGCCGCGCGGCGATCGATTTCGCGCGGGCGTACGGCGGATCGCCGATTGCGACGGTGGCGGCGTCGGGCCAGCGACTCGGTCCGATCGAGGCGGCGATGGTGAACGGCGTCATGGCGCACGCCGACGAGACCGACGATTCGCACGCGCCGTCGGTCTGGCACCCGGGCTGCGCCGTCGTGCCCGCCGCGCTGGCGACGGGCGAGCGCTTCGCGATTGACGGTCAGCACTTCCTGCGCAGCGTCGCGCTCGGCTACGACGTCGGGTCGCGCGTCATGGCGACGCTGCGCGCGGCCGGTCCGCAGCGCTACAAGAGCAGCCACAGCATCGCGGGCGTGTTTGGCGCCGCGGCCGCTGCCGGTTGCGCGGCCAGCCTGTCGCCGCAGCAGATGCGCTGGCTGCTCGATTACACCGCGCAGCAGTCGTCGGGGATCGCCGCGTGGTCGCGCGATGTCGATCACATCGAAAAGGGATTCGCGTTCGGCGGCATGCCGGCCCGCAGCGGCGTGACCTCGGCGCTCCTCGTCCAGGCGGGCTGGAACGGCATCGACGACATTTTCTCGGGCGAGAACAATTTCCTGCTCGCGAATGCGCCCGAGGCCGACCCGGCGCACCTGCCGACTGAACTTCTGGCCGAAAAGCTCGGCGACCGCTACGAGGTGCAGCGGACCAACATCAAGAAGTGGACCGTCGGATCGCCGATCCAGGCGCCGCTCGACGCGCTCGAGATCCTGCTGCAGCGTCAGCGGTTCTCGGCGGATCAGGTGAAGGACGTGGTGGTGCGCGTGAGCGAGGGGGACGTCGTGGACAATCGCGACATGCCCGACATCAACCTGCAGCACATGATGGCGGTGATGCTGGTGGACGGGACGGCGTCATTCGCGTCCGCGCATGACAAGGCGCGCATGAAGGACGCGGCGATCGTGCGGCACCGCGCGAAGGTCCGCCTGATCCCGAACGATCCGCAGATCGTCGGGCGCCAGGCGATCGTCGAGGTGACGCTGACCGACGGCACGCGATTGACCGAGTTCGTGAAAGCGGTGCGCGGCACGGCCGAGAATCCGATGACGCGTGACGAGGTCGTCGGGAAGTGCCGCGACCTCATCACGCCGATCCTCGGCGGACCTGGCTGGACCCGCCTGTCCGAGCGCGTGCTCAGCCTCGAACGCGCCGGCAGCGTGGCCGAATTGAGCGGCCTGTTGCGCCGCGCGTAGCGGCCTCAGTGCTGCGGTGACGCAGATCGAGCCGGCGGCGACGCCTGTCCCGCGCCCTTCTGGTGATCGCGCAGGAACTGGTAGATCGCCTCGTAGTTGGGTCCGACGACCCCGTCGTGCGAGCCGCCGGGGACTTCGATGTACTTCACGTCCATCCCGAGTTCCTTCGCCCTGGCGACCATCGTGCGCGATCCCTGCACGTTGACGGTGTTGTCGGCGTCGCCGTGCACGACGATCGCCGGCACCTGCTTGATCCGCTCGAGGGTCTCCGGCGATCCGTTGCCGGCGATCGGCGCGATGGCCGCCCAGATGTCCGGATATTTCGTCGCCACGCGCCAGGTGCCGATCGCACCCATCGAGTGGCCGACCAGGTAGATGCGGCTCTCGTCGATCTTGAACTGCTGCTTCGTCAGCTCGAGGACCTTCATCACGTCCGCTTCGCTGCGCTCCTGGCGCTGACGCGCCTCGGGATCGGCCGGCGGAGTGGCGACGCCCCAGCCGTACCCGCCGTCCGTGCGGTAGCCGAATGGCGACGCGACGATGAAGCCGTACTTTTCAGCCAGCGGCGCAAACTGGCGGTCGTTCGAGTCGAAGAACCAGTCTTCGGTGCGCGTCACGCCATGCAGCGCGATGATGAGCGGATAGGCGCGCGATCCGTTGTAGGTCGTCGGCACATAGAGACGGTAGGGCATGATCTCCTGCGCCGATTCGAGCACGTAGTGGCGCTTGAAATCGCCGGTGCGCTTCGCGAACGGATCCTTGCCGGCCTTGGCGGCGGCGGCGACGCCGAGCGCGTCGGCGAAATCCTTGTCGGGATCGAACGTGCGCATTTCGAGGAGCCCGCGGTTCACGTTCCGCATCCGTTCGACCGGAAACAGGATGTCGGCCCTGAGCGCCGGCGGCGCCTGCTTCGCGTCCTTCTCGAGCTGCGCCACCACCGCGTCGAGGCCTTTTTTGAGTTGGATGTTGAGGGTCGCGCCGCCGAGCGCCCTGGATCCTTCGCTCACATCCACCGCGAGCTGATAGGGACCGTCGGCGACGTCGCGGACATCGAGCTCGAACACCTGCGGCGTCTCGCGCAGGTCACGGCCGACGTTGTCCACGGCGCCGAAGTCCTTGACGATCTCGGGCGGTTGGGCCGGAGCCGCCGGACCGGCGGCCGGCCGCCGGACGCTTTCGCAGCGTGGCGTGCGCGGTGAGCGGACGTTCGAGCGTAATCGCGGGCGCGTAGATTTGTTCGAGCCGGACCGTGTAAGCGCCCGTCGAATCAGCGAGCACGCGTTCGGTTCGAATGGCGATCGAATTCGTGAACTCGAGCACGTCGGTCCACTCGCGCCCGGCCAGCCTCGCCTGACCTTTCGCGTAGAGCCGCCGGACTTCGCCGTATCGTCCGAGCCGGGTCGCTTCCGCGATCTGGCGGTCGATCTCGTCGATTTCCGTCTTGAGCGCGCCCTGCGGTTTCGCCACCGTCTTGCGCGTGTTGTAGGAGACGCGCAGCGACGAGATCGGCGTCAGCGCCTGCGCCCACGCGGTGCTCGCGAGCAGCGTGAACGCGGCAGCCGCCGCGAGGTGCTTGACCAGCCTAGTGTTCCGGACGGAGCTCCAGCTCGAAGTGAACAACGGTCTCGCCGTTTGCCGCGACGAGCACCTGCTGTGTCGATTCATACGGCTCCTCCCACTCATAGCGTTGCAGGCTCGGGATGACCCTGGTGAGCCGAACGCCTTCATGCCACATCCTGATTGGGTACGACCCCGCCGGCACATTATCAATGACAAACTCGCCGGCGTCATTGGTTGTTGCGACATAGGGGTGGCGGGCCACCAGGATGTAGGCGGTCATCCATGGATGACCCGCCTCGCAGGTGAGTGCGACGATGCCGGGCGTGTCGAGGGGCGCTTCGACTTTGGTTCGCTGCCCTCGAACCGGCTGCGCGATGTTGAAGACCGTGATCGGGCCGTCCGGCGCGGCCTCGCGCGCATGCACGTTGTGGAGGATCGGGTCCTGATTGACGATTTCGAGGTCCGTGCCCGGCGTCACCATCGCGGCGTGCGGCCCGTACTCGCACCCCTTCTGTTCGACCTGGATGGTTGACCGCGGCAGCGCCGTCGCCTCGGGAGCGATCCCATCGAGATAGACGAACGTCTGACGGACCCCGTTGTCTTTCCCGACCGCCAGCCGCGTGACCGGCACGGTTTGCCCGCAGACGTCCTTGTTCTGGAGCGCCGCTTCAAACCTGGAGGATGGCGGCGTCCCCACGAGGGTGACGACGCCGCGGATCCGTCCGCGCGGCTCCTGAAGGTTTCGCGGCCGCGTCGCGATCGCGTCGGCTGCGACCGCCGGCGCTGTCGCCGGCGGGTGACCGCACGCCGCGGTGAGCGCGAGGACGAGGGCTGCAACTGCGGCGCGCATGATCACTTTCCCGGGGCGAGCGCGGCTTCAGCCGGCGGAACCGGATCCGGTACGGCGTTCTGCACCGGCGGCAACGTCTGGAGATAGGCCCAGACCGCTTTGAGATCCGCGTCGGTCATCTGCGAGAAATTCTGCCAGGGCATCGGCGGCAGAATCGGGCGTCCCTCGCCCTGATGCTTGCCGGTTCGCAGCGTCTTGATGAACATGTCTTCGGTCCAGCTCCCCAGTCCCGTCGCCTTGTCGGGTGTGAGGTTGGCCGTGTAGCTCGTGCCCCACAGGCCGACCCAGGCCGTGAAGTCGTTGGTCGTGACCGCACCGAACTTGTCGGGCGCGATCGCGCCCGCGGGCGTCGGCGGGAGCTTGTCGGCCACCGGATGTCCCGACAGGCGTCGCGTCGGGTCGATGGTGGGCCCCTGCGGTCCAAGGAGCTTCGGGCTGTGGCAGTCTTCGCAGCCGCCGACCACGGTCACGAGGTACTTGCCGCGCTCGGCGGGCGAGGGGGCGGCCGCCGTTGCTGCCGGGGGCGGGGTCGCCGGCTGGCTGCAGGCCTGCAGCAATACCGGCAGGGCGGCGACGATCGCGAGGGTCTTCGTGTACTGGGCAAATCGCATGGCTCTCTCCATATGAGCGTGTCCGACGTCTAACGCGCCGTTCGCGGCGCAACCCCGCAGTCGCCCGTGTCATCACGCCATGGCCACGACGGCCCGGGAACCCGCGAGTCGACGCACTCGTCTGGGTACACAGGCATGGACAAGTCCACGCGCAAGTGGGTCACGATTCTGTTGGGGGTTTTTCTTGCCCTGGGCGTGTGTGTCGTCGTCGCCGTCGGGAGTGCCGTCTACTATATCCGCTCGCACGTGCAGAGCGAGTCGGTCTCGCGGACGACGGCCGGCGAGCGCTTCATGCAGGAGCGGCGGCGCTTTGCCGGTACGGAACCACTCCTCGAACCTGGCGATCGCGGCCGCGATCTGATCGTGCACCGGGCGGACGCGTCCGCGGCGCGCCAGCCGATTCAGCGGATTCGCGTGCTCCACTACGATTCCGACGAGGAGCGGCTCACCGACGTGACGATCCCGTTTGGCGTGGTGCGCTGGATGCGCTCCGATCGCGGCCGGTTCCGCATGCGCAGCGCAAACGTCGACATGGACTGGGACCAGTCGGACCTCACGATCGAAGATCTCGAGCGGCACGGGCCGGGGCTCGATCCTCGATCGCGAGGAGCGCAACGGGTCGAACACCCTGATCTGGCTGGAATAGGTCTCCAGGCCGCCCTCGCCTCGACCGCCCTTCCGTCCTCCGGTTATACTGAGAGTTCGGCCTGCGACATCTCTCCACTGCGGAAGTGGCGGAACGGCAGACGCGCTAGCCTCAGGAGCTAGTTGGAGCAATCCAGTGGGGGTTCGAATCCCCCCTTCCGCACCACGATCACAAAACCCTAAGAAAATCCGGCGTTCAGCCGGATTTTGCTAACCCGTTGCTAACGGCGCCGAGCGGCCCGTGCAGAATCGCGTTCATTCTTCGGCGGCCCGAACGCGCCCATAAACGCGGTGACGCCGACGACGAAGGTTCGCGTGGACCGTTCGTGAGGGTGCCGACGCAGTTTCTCGATAGCGAAAAAAGGGCCCGACTCTCCGGGGAGAATCAGGCCCGTAGAATGATCGAGCGCCGGACTGTTACGGCGTCTCGCCCGAACGCGGGTTCGAGAACGTGCGCCGTGCCGTCGCCGCGACCGCCACGAGGCCGGTGCCCAGCAGGAGCAGCGAGGTCGGTTCCGGGACCGTCGAAACTGGCTCCGGGGTAGGTAGCGGAATCGTCCCGCGCACAAACAAGTAGTCCGATCCGAACTCCACGTAGCTCCCATTGCGCAGGAACGACGTATCCGTCAGCGGCGAACTGAGGGTCAGGGTCAGGACCACGGAGTTCTGAACAAACTGCTGATTGTTCCCGATGTCGTGGCTGCCGACCGGCACGAGCCCCCACTTGAGGCCATTGTTGTCGATCCCGCCGCCCGCAAACGCCGTCGTGGCGTTGCCGCCGCCGTTGTGCGAGGTGACGGAGTTCACGGCGTTGGGCAACACATCCACGCCGACATTGCCGACCCCCGTGTTCGAGAAGCCATATTGCTTATCGAGGTTAGTCGCCACGCTCGTGGCCTTCCACATGCTACCGGTCGTGCTGATGACCGCCGTGGATCCTGCGCCCAACGACAGGTTCCCTCCGGCAATGGACACGCCGGTAGGCAACTGAAAATTCAATGACGACAGCACCATGTTCGCAGTGCCGTCCTGGCCGCCGAACGGCGCCGTCGAGGTGTTGGCCCACAGAATCGTGAGTTGGTTCCCGCTGATGGCAAAGTCTGCCGACGCCGACAGCCCGTTCCCCGCGTTGAACACATTTGCGGTGCGACTCCGGCTTGCGATGCCGGCGAGAAGGCTCAGCGCTAACGCAATTACTCCGAAGATTCGCATTGACATTCCTTTTCTGCGTTTTCCGTTTTGCACGAAGTGCGCCACCGAACGCTGTATTCCAAACCGGCCACTGCAACATTGACAATCTGGTGATGCGATACGAGTAACGAACGCGCCGCGAATCGGGCGGTGACCTGGGACGCCAGTTCCGCATCCAACTGCGGCGCGAAAAGTTTGGTCGCCGAAATCTCGTCCTCCGCGTCGGCGGTCGGCGCGGCCCCCGCTGCCAGTGCCTTTGGCGCGCGTGTTCATACGAGAACCCTGCCACCATCGAAAGAACCAGCATGGCGGCGATGAATACCGATATCGCCGCAGTTCCTGCTCGCAGGCCACGGCGTTACCGGCGATGTCCTCGGTTTGTAATATGTGCCGCCGCGCGGCCAATTCGTTCATCCAGTGCGGAGACTGCAACGGACTGGAAATAACCAATCCCAGAATGGATAAACAGGATCAATCTGCGCGCGGCCACGTTCGACGCAAGTGTGGGCAATGACCGGCACTAACGTGTGCAGACGACTTCCACTGATGTATCGCTGGCGTTCGAGTCTTAAAGGATTCGCTTGCACTAGCCACCCGCGTGTCGCGCAGGCTTCATCTATCTGTTTTAGCTTTTCCTGCGCGCGTCGTTGCAGCCTGTCGCCATGTTCGCGTTCCAGAGCGGAAGCCAGATTTCACGTTGCGTGGTCATAGAAGTGCCCGCAGACACTTGAGCGATCACGCCATCGACGTTCGTCGTTGCTCGTCGCGATAAACCGGCGAGGCCAAATCCGGCTACTCTGGCGCGCGAGCGCATACTGTCGCTGCGTCGCACGGTGGAGAACCGCCAGGGCGATCAGGCTCGACAATCGGGAGTGGACAAGGAGGGCGCATGAAGCTGTTGACACTTACCGTTCTCGCCGTCGCGCTTGCGCTGCCACTGGGGGCGGCCGGACAACGAGGTGCGGTTGCGGGCTGCGATCCCCTCGGCGACGTTCGGTTCATCTGCAATCAGGTCGCTCCTGAAGATCTCGCCCTCGTGCCCGGCGGTCAGTGGCTGATTTCGTCCGGCATGGCGGCCAACGGTGCGATCCGTCTGATCGACCTTCGAGACAAGACGACCACCGCGATCTTCCCCACCGCGACACCCAAGGAGCGATGGGATAAAAAGACGTACGCCGCGTGTCCCGGTCCGATCGATCCGGCGGAACAGGCCGCGTTCCGAGCGCACGGGTTGTACCTGCGCGACGGCGGAAACCGCCCCCACACGCTGTTCGTCGTTCACCACGGGAATCGGGAATCAATCGAGGTCTTCGAGCTCGACGCCCGAGCGAAGCCACCCGCGCTGACGTGGATCGGATGCGCCGTCGCTCCGGATCCGATCGGCCTGAATTCGGTGGTCGGTCTCCCGGACGGTGGATTCATCACCACGAACTTCACCGCTCGCGGCATGGACGCCGCCGGACGAGGCCGCATGATGGCCGGTGAAAACAACGGCGAGCTGTGGGAGTGGCACTCCGATTCGCAGTGGAAGAAGGTGCCGGGCAGCGAGGCGGCCGGCCCCAACGGCCTCGAGATTTCCAAGGACGGCAAGACGCTATACATCGGGGGGTGGGGCAGCCAGTCGGTGATCAGGCTGTCGCGCGGCCAGACTCCGGCGACACGCGACAGCGTGAACGTCGGATTCCGGGTGGACAACATCCGGTGGGCGCCGGATGGGACACTGCTCGCCGCGGGCCAAGGCGGTGCCGCGCCTTCTCAGACGTCCAACGTCGCCAGAGTGGATCCCAAGACGCTCAAGTTCGAGGAGCTCGTTCGCTACCCGAACAATCCGTCGTTTGCGTCGGGCACGGTGGCGATTCAGATGGGTTCCGAACTCTGGGTGGGTTCGGTTCGCGGCGATCGGATTGCGATATTCCCAGCGAAGCCGAGCAAATGAACGAGCTTGGTCGAGCAATCCAGTGGGGGTTCGAATCCCCTCTTCCGCACCATGATCAGAAAAAGGCCCGGTTTCCCGGGCTTTTTCGTTCTCGAATTTCTCCAAGAGATAACCGCGAGCCTAAAGCGATTTACGTGTTGATCAAATATCCTGACAGGGTCATGCGTGAAATTCCGGTTCCGACCGCCAAGTCACGGTCTGTACGCAGCGTAACGCTGGTTTCAGCGTCCGCGTACAAACGAACCGGCCGGCCACACTGAAAACAGTCCTCGCCGCCGATTGTCCCCACTGACGAGGACTCCAGGAAATGCCATGTGTCAGTCGCCTGTCCCTGCAGAGAGAGGAGCACGGAGAACGTTGCTTTCTGGCCGATGGGGAGGAACGCCTGGCCTGAGATGTACTCGATCACCAGCCGCTTGCCGGCCGGCACGGCGACGAACCCGGCCCAGGCTCCAACGCCCGGTTCCAGCGTGAACTCAACTCGTTCCTGGAATGGCTGCAGGTCGGGATTGTTGACTTCGCAGACCTCAGTGCACGGCATGGAACACCTCCCGTTGCTCTCACGAACTCCGAGCTTGCGCTGGTGTCGGGTCGACATCCAGTATCGCTAGCTAAAACGTCAGCAGAGCTCAAAGAGAACAGGCACCTCAGCACCCCGCACCTCGCACCCCGGCACCGCACCGAAGCACCCAAGCACCTACGCACCTCAAGCACCGATCCGTGCTGAGTGCGTGCCGCGCCGTATACTCGATCCATGGCCAAACGAGGCATCGCCGTCGTGTTCACGCTGCTCGGCGTCGCGCTGTTCATCTCGCTCGCCGGGTTCGTGCTGTTGTATTTCGCGTTCGGCCGCGCGCCGTCCGTGCCGTCCAACGCCACGCTGACGCTGGCGATTGGCGGCGATCTCACCGAGATGCCGCCGACCGAGCTCGTGAGCTTCGTCAGCGGCGCGCGCGCGCCGACCGTGCGCGCCATCGTCGAGAACCTGCACAAGGCGAAAGTCGATCGCCGGGTCAGCGCCGTGCTGATCAAGTCCACCGGTTTGATCGACGCCGTTCTGGGCGAAGCTGCAGGAGATTCGCGACGCCATCACCGACTTCCGGACGTCGGGAAAACCGGTGTACGCGTATCTCGAGTACGGCGGCGATCGCGACTACTACGTGGCCAGCGCGGCGGACAAGGTGTTCCTGATGCCGTCGAGCCCGCTCGATCTGGCCGGCATCGCCACCTACGAAGTCTTTCTGCGCGGCGCCTTCGACAAGTTCGGCGTCTATCCCGATCTCCATCACATCGGCGACTACAAGACCGCCGTCAACACGTTCACCGAGCATGGCTTCACGGCGACGCACAAGGAGATGGACGAATCGCTCAACCGCGACCTCCTCGCGCACGTCGTGCAGGGCATCGCCGAGGGACGCAAGAAGACCGGAAGCCGAGATCCGCCGGCTGATCGATGAGGGGCCGTTTCTGCCGGAGAACGCGGTGAAGGCCGGTCTGATCGACGAGGTGGCGTATGAGGATCAGGTCGTCGACAAGCTGCACGAAGCGCGTCCCGGGAGCACGCGCGAGATCGACGCCAACGACTACGGCCGGGTGTCGCTCACGCTCGCTCGGCCTGAACAGGGGACCGCGCATCGCCGTCATCTACGCCGCGGGGGAGATTGCCGGCGGACGCGGCGGCTACGATCCGTTGAACGGTCCCGCGATGGGCTCGGACACGCTCATCGAATACATCCGCAAGGCGCGCAAGGATTCGTCGATTCGCGCGATCGTGCTGCGCATCGACAGCCCGGGCGGATCCGCGTCCGCATCCGATGCGATCTGGCGCGAGCTGATGCTTGCGCGACGCGATCGCGCCGATCGCCCGATCGTCGCCTCGATGTCGGATCTGGCCGCGTCGGGCGGGTATTACATTGCGATGCCGGCCCAGGTGATCGTCGCGCAGCCGTCGACGCTGACCGGCTCGATCGGCATCTTCGGCGGCAAGTTCGTGACCGGCGGCCTCTTCGAAAAGCTCGGCGCGCGGATCGATTCGACCAGCATCGGCAAGAACGCCGAGATGAACTCGCCGGCGCGCCCGTACAACGCCGAGGAAGTGAAGAAGGTGGACGAGCAGCTGCGCGCGTTCTACGACGACTTCGTGCGCAAGGTGGCTGAATCGCGCGGCACGACGCCCGAGAAGATTCAGCAGATCGCGCAGGGGCGGGTCTGGACCGGGCAGCAGGCGAAGGAGAACGGGCTGGTCGATGCGCTCGGCGGCCTCGATCGCGCGGTGGCGATCGCCAAGGAGCGCGCCAAGATTCCCGCCGATCAGGAGGTCGAGCTCGTCACGTATCCCTCGCCGAAGAGTCTCTACGAATTGATCAGCGAGCAGCTGGCGAGAAGCGACGCCTCGGCGGCGGTCAATACCTGGCTGGCGGACAATCTGTCGGCAGGGGAGCTCGAGACGCTGCGCGCGGTGCGCGGTCCCGCGCTGATGTTCCGCCGCGGCGAGCCGCTGGCGCTGATGCCGTGCGCGATTCCTGCGCTGACGCAGGCTCGGCTCTTGGCTTAGGCGCTCAGAGTCACGAAGGCACTTAGGCTTCGGGAAGACCCTAGAGCGCTTCGAGCCTTCGTAGCCTCGAAGTCCGTGTTACCCGATCACCCGCTGCAGCGCGTCGCGGTTGACCGAGATCTTCATCTTCTGCTTGGCCTTCACCATGTACGAGCTGAAGAAGCGGTTCCGGCGGTCGTTGAGGACCTCGTTCCGGAACGCGTCCTTGCTCGCGGTGAGGTCGGCGGCGGTGGTCTCTTTCTTTTCGAGGACCTTGACGATCGCGCTGCCGTTGTCGGTCGAGAGCGGATCGCTGACCGCGCCTTCGGGCAGCTTGAACGCGGCGTCGAGGACCTCGCTCGCCGTGCCGAGCTCGGGCAGCGGTGAATCGCGCGTCACGAGTTCGGTCGTCTTCGCTTCGGCGCCGGCGGCCTTGGCGGCCTTCTCGAAATCAGGCGCGGTCTTCAGCTTCGCCGCGAGGTCGGCCGCTTTCTGCTTGGCCATGTCGCGCGCGCGCTCCTTCACGACCTCGTCCTTGACCTTGTCCTTCACTTCTTCGAGCTTGGGCAGGTAGGACGCCTGCGTCGCGGTCAGCGTCTCGACCACGAAACCGCGCCCGCTGCGCAGGATGCCCGACACCTCGCCGGTCTTCATCGAGAACGCGCGCGCCGTCATTTCCGGCGACGAGCCCACGCCGAGGATCGGTTCGTCCTTCGCGAAGAAGCCGGTTTCCTGAACGGTGAGCCCCTGCGCCTTGGCGACCGTCTCGAGATCCGCCGGCGTCTTGATCTGCGGCTCGATCGTTTCCGCAAGCGTCGTCGCCTGCGTCTGCGCGCGCTCGTAGGCGAGCTGCTCGGTCAGCTGCTGGCGTACTTCGTCGAGCTTGCGGACCGAGCCGGTTTTCTTGTCGGTCAGCTTGATGATGTGGTAGCCGTACTCGGTTTTCACGAGGTCGCTGATCTGGCCGGGCGTCATCGCGAAGACGACCGTGTCGAACTCGGGCACCATGCGGCCCTTGCCGAAGAAATCGAGGTCGCCGCCCTTGCTGGCGTTCGACTCGTCCTCCGAGTATTTCTTCGCGAGCGCGGCGAAATCCGCGCCGGGCGCTTTCACCTGCTTCAGCACGTCTTCGGCTTTGGCCTTCGCCGCCGCGTCGTCCTTGCCTTCGGTCTTGATCAGGATGTGGCTCGCGCGGACCTGCTCGGGCGTCGTGTACTGTTCGAGGTTCGCCGTGTAGGCGCGCTCGATGTCTGCCGTGCGGCACGTTGATTTTCGCGCGCAGCGCATCGACGTCGATCAGCAGGTACTTGACCTTGCGCTTTTCCGGGACGCGGAACGCCTCGGTGTGCGCCTGGAAATATGCGGCGACGTCCGCATCGGACGCCGACACGTCGAGGCGGAAGCTGTCCGCGTTGAACGTGACGATCGCCAGCTTCACCTTGTCGTTGCGCCGGCGGTATTCCTGCTCGAGCTCCTTGTCGGACACCGCCACCCAGTCGGTGATCGTCGTGCGCAGCTTGTCGACCGCGAGCGAGCGGCGGACGTTCTCTTCGAACTCCGACGTCGTCAGCGGCGGACGCTGCGAGGCGAGCACCTGCTGGTAGCGCTGGTTGCCGATGAAGGCGCCGTTTTCCTGGAAGGCCGGAATCGCAAAAATGCGCTGGGCGACTTCCTGGTCGCTCACTTTCACGCCGATGCGATTGGCTTCCGAGAGCGCGGCGCGCTCGTCCACCATCTGCTGCAGGATCTGCTGCTCGACGCCGAGCTGCTTGAGCAGCTGCTCGCTCATGTTGGCGCCGTATGCGGCGCGGTACGACTGCAGCTGCGCCTGATACATGCGCCGGAATTCGTCGGCGCGAATCGACTGACCGTCGATGACCGCGATCGTATCCGTCGCCGCCGACGGATCCGTTCCGCGCAGAAAGTCAGGGATGTAGAAAATTACAAACGCCAGACACACCAGACCCAGGCTCCATTTGAGCCAGTTTCGGTGCCGGCGCATCCGATCGAGCATCGTCATCGCAAGGACCTCAGGAAACTCTGATCGTATGACAGACGTTCGGCTGAGGCAAGGGACGCGAGCAGTTCCGTGTGGTATATTTGCCGTGTCTAGAATAACTTAGCGCCCGGCGTCCGCCTGGCGCTCTAAAGGATGTCTTCACCAAAGGGAGCGACCCGCTCGCCTGCGCGCCGATCGCGTGCGGGCAGCCCCGGGCGATCTACGGCCTCGCCGTATCGCCCGGCATCGTCCCGACGTGCAGGGAACGCGGTCGGTCCGGCCCGCGGCATCCCCCCGAAAAGCCCCGTCGCCAGACCTCGCGGCACGTTTCCGCGCCGCAGATCGGGCCATCCGCGGCCGCCTCCAATCGCGTGAAACGCTCCTCGGGCTCATGCGCGACGTCAATGCGACGCTCGAACCCCGGGAAATCGCCGCCGCCCTCCTCGAGCGGGCGGCCTCGTGGCTGCCGGCCGGCACCTGGGCGCTGGTATCCGCCGATCCTTCCGGCCAGTTGTCGCTTCTCGCGCAGCGCGGCCGGCCCATCGAGGGCTGAGGAACCCCTGTTCGCGGTGGCGCGCTGGGTCATGCGGACGAATGACATGTTGTTCAGCGCCGATCTGCGGCACGAACCGCGCGCGGCGGGTGACCTGGCGGCCGCGGCGGTCGCGTTTCCGCTCACGGCCCGCGGCGCGTGCCCGGCCGTCCTCGTCGGCATCGACACCACGCCTTCATCGCGCGAGCCGCGGTTGCCGCCGGCGACCACGCGCGCGCTGGCCACGCTGCTGGAGCCGGCAGGCGCGGCCCTCGACAAAGTCCTGCTGCTGCAGCGCGCGGAAGCGCTGTCGGTCACGGACGACCTGACCCATCTCTACAATTCGCGCTATCTCAACCAGATGCTCAGGCGCGAATCCAAGCGCGCCACCCGCGGCGGCCGGCCTCTTTCGGTGCTCTTCGTCGACCTCGATGGTTTCAAGGGCATCAACGATACGCATGGCCACCTCTACGGCAGCCGCGCGCTTGTCGAGGCGGCGGCGGTTATTCGGGGAGGCGCCCGGGAAACTGATATCGTGGCGCGTTTTGGGGGGGATGAATTTGCGCTCGTGCTCCCTGATACTGGTGCGGCGGGCGCCCTGGCGGTCGCGGAGCGGGTTCGCGAGCGAATCGCGATCCACGAGTTTCTGGCTGCCGAGGGGCTGACCGTCCACCTGACCGCCTCCGTCGGAATTGCGACACTACCCGACGCCGCATCGACAGCAGATGGGTTGGTTCAGGCCGCAGATGCGGCCATGTACCACGTAAAAGCGCTCGGTAAGAATGGTATCCAGTCCGCGCCGGATCGGTCCGATAAGTAGCCCAGCACGTTTCTACCCCAAGGAGTTAGCCGCTTGAGTCTTCGTTCGATGCTCTCGTTGTTTTCGAGTGACCTGGCCATCGACCTGGGTACCGCCAACACGTGCGTCTATGCGCGCGGCAAGGGGATCGTCGTCAACGAGCCCTCCATTGTGGCGATCAACAAGGTCAACGGGCGCGTCGAAGCGGTTGGCCGCGAGGCGAAGGAGATGCTCGGCCGTACGCCGGGGAACATCGTCGCCATCAAGCCGATGAAGGACGGCGTCATCGCCGACTTCGAGGTCACCGAGAAGATGCTGACCTACTTCATCAAGAAGGCGCACAACCGGAACGTCTGGGTCCGGCCGCGCATCGTGATCGGCGTGCCGTCCGAGATCACGCAGGTCGAGAAGCGCGCCGTCAAGGACAGCGCGTATCGCGCCAAGGCCAGCGAAGTGCACCTGGTCGAGGAAGCGATGGCCGCGGCGATCGGCGCGGGGATGCCCATCACCGAACCGTCCGGCAATATGATCGTGGACATCGGCGGCGGCACGACGGACATCGCGGTCATCTCGCTCGCCGGCATCGTCTACAGCAAGGCGGTGCGCGTCGCCGGCAACGAGATGGACGAGGCGATCATTCAATACATCAAGAAGACCTACAACCTGCTCATCGGCGAACGCACCGCGGAGCAGATCAAGATGGAAGTCGGCTCGGCGTTCCCGCTCGAAGAAAAGATGACGATGGAGATCAAGGGACGGCACCTGATCGAGGGCGTGCCCAAGACCATCACCGTGTCGGACGAGGAAATTCGCGACGCGCTGGCCGAAACCGTCAACGTGATCGTGGACGCGGTGCGCGTCGCGCTCGAACGCACGCCGCCCGAACTCTCCGCAGACATCGTCGATCGCGGTATCGTGCTCACCGGTGGCGGGTCGCTGCTGAAGAACCTCGACAAGCGCCTGCGCGAGGAAACCGGCCTGCCGCTCGCGATGGCCGAAGATCCGCTGTCGTCGGTCGTGCTGGGCGCGGGCAAGATGCTGTCGGACTTCAATCTGCTGAGAAAGATTTCAATCGACTAAGCAGGGGCTGCACGCCGCTGACATGGCTCTCCTCGACTCCCGATCGCGCGCAGGCTACCTGCTGCTGACGGCGGTCGTCGGTCACGTTCTCCTCATTTCGGCGCAGGTCAACGCGAAAACCGGCGTGCCGATTCTCGAAGCGGTCACGTTCGGCGTGTTTGCCGAGGTGCAGCGCGGGACGTCGGCGGTCGACGAGCAGCATCCGCGGCGTGTGGACCGGCTATGTCGGGCTGCGCCAGGTGCGCCGCGAAAATGCCGAATTGCAGCGCCAGCTTTCGGACGCCCAGGTGCAGTTGCAGGAGCAGCGGGCGCTCGCGGATCGCAGCCGCGGTCTCGAGCAGCTGCTCGCGCTGCGCGATCGGACGTGCGCTCGAAACGACCGCCGCCGACGATCGTCGGATCGCGGCGTGACGCCTGATTTCCGGACCGTGACGATCGACAAGGGCAGCCTGCAGAAGCTGAAGGCCGACATGGCGGTCATTGCGCCCGCCGGGGTCGTGGGGCGGGTGGTCGTGACGAGTCCGGGCGCGGCCAAGGTCCAGCTGCTGATCGATCGCAACGCCGCGGCCGGCGCGCTCGACGAACGCTCGCGCGCGCAGGGCGTGGTCGTCGGCACCGGCGACGCGCTGCTGCGCATGGACTACGTGTCCGAGGTCGCCGACATCGTCATCGGCGACTCGATCGTGGCCTCGGGCATCGACGGTATCTATCCCAAGGGGTTCGTGATCGGACGCGTGGAAGTCGGTGGAGAAGAGCGGCGGCGCGTACAAGCAGGTGCTGGTCCGGCCGGCGGTCGATTTCACCAGCCTCGAAGATGTCCTGGTCGTGCTGACGCCGACGCCAGCGACGCGATGCCGCGCGGGAGACTCCGTAAGTGCGGACGGTATGGCTCATCATTGCGACCGCACTGGCGCTGGCGCTGCAAACGACGCTGGACCGGTTCGTCAGGGGCCAGTTGGTCGGTCGACCTCGTGCTGGTCGTGGTCGTCTATACCGCGCTCACGTCGGGTTCGGTGGCCGGGCTGCTGGCGGGAACGTTTGCCGGGCTGGTGCAGGACGCGATGTCGACCGGCATCCTCGGCATGGGCGGGCTGGCGAACACCATCGTGGGGTTCCTGGCCGGCGTGGTGGGCACCCAGTTCATCGTCGCGCATGCCTTTTCGCGGTTCGTGGTGTTCGCGCTGGCGACCGTGCTGCACGCGGCGATCTTCATGGGGCTGTATCAGGGGCTCGGGCTTCGGGATTTCGGGTCGCCGTACCGGGCGGTGCTCGAGCAGGCGCTCGGCAACGCGCTGGTCGGGGTCCTGGCGTTTCAGGTCGTCGAAATGCTGCCGGGGGCCGTCGAACGCCGCCGCGTCCAGGCCCAGGCGGTAAATCGCTAGCGGTATTAAATCCTTACATGTCATTATTTACCCATGCCCCCGCGTGAGGATCGCCGGCGGATCAGCGTCCGCCTGAGCGTCCTCCAATACACCGTCATCGTCCTCTTCACCGCGCTGGCGGTGAGCTTCTGGGTCCTGCAGGTCGTGCAGCACCAGAAGTTCGAGGAAATGGCCGAGAACAACCATCAGCGCACGCTCGCCCTGCGCGCGCCGCGCGGCATCGTGTTCGATCGCGACATGCAGGCGCTGGTGATGAACCGCCACTCGTACAGCATCTCGATCGTGCGCGAGCACACGAAGGATCTGAATCACACGGTCCGCATGCTGGCGCTGGTGCTGAACGTGCCGGAAGCGCGCGTCCGCGAGGTCGTCGATCGCCACCGGCGCGAGCCGACCTATCGGCCGATCACGATCGTGCAGGATGCGACGCTGGCGCAGGTCGCGGCGGTCTCGGCGCGCCGGCTGGATTTCGAGCTGCCCGACGTGATGGTCGAGGAAGTGCCGACGCGCCAGTATCCGAGCGACTCGATGGCGGCGCATCTCTTCGGCTATGTCGGCGAGGCGAGCGACGCGCAGGTTGCGGCCGCCACCGATCTGAAGAGCGGCGACATCGTCGGACAATCCGGCATCGAACGCGTCTACAACGACTACCTGATGGGCGAGGATGGCGCCAAGCGCGTCGTCGTCAACAGCGTCGGGCGCGAAATCCGGACGCTCGACGAAGTCGAGCCGGTCGAAGGCCATCGCCTGCAGTTGACGATTGACGGCGATCTGCAGAAGGCGCTCGAAGACGGCTTCAAGGCCTCGGGATTCAACGGCGCGTCGGTGATCATGGATCCCAACACCGGCGAAGTGCTCGCCTTCGCGAGCGTCCCGGCCTACGATCCCAACGCGTTCGCCGCGGGCATCGATCGCGCGACGTGGGCGTCGCTCAACACCGACGAGTTGAAGCCGCTGCAGGATCGCGCGATCCAGGGACGCTATCCTCCGGGTTCGACCTTCAAGATGGCGGTCGCGACGGCGGCGCTCGAAGAGGGCATCGTCTCGCCGGATTTCAAGGTGTACTGCCCGGGACACGCGGTGTTTTTCGGCCGCTCGTTCCAGTGCTCGCTGCCGAACGGCCGCGGCCACGGGTTGCTCGACATGCGCCAGGCGATCGAGCAACTCGTGCAACGTGTACTTCTACACGGTCGGCAACATGGTCGGGATCGACAAGATCCACAAGTGGGCGACGCTGCTCGGCCTCGGCGAGAAGACCGGCATCGATCTGCCCAACGAAGTCCAGGGGCTGGTGCCGTCGCCGGAGTGGAAGCGCGAGCGCTTCAACGAGAAGTGGTACGCCGGCGAAACGATTTCGGTCTCGATCGGACAGGGCGCCGTCGCGCTGACGCCGATCTCGATGGCGGTCTACATTTCCACGCTCGCCAACGGCGGCACGCGCCAGACGCCGCATCTGCTCAAGGCGGTGGACGATGGGAAGGGCTGGAAGGATGTGCCTCCGCCCGCGCCGCATTCCGTCGTGCAGTTGAAGCCGGAAACCATCCAGGCGATTCGCGACGGTCTCTGGCGCGTGGTGAACGACGCCGGCACCGGCGGCAACGCCCGCCTCGCCGGCTACGACGTGTCGGGCAAGACCGGCACCGCGCAGGTCATTTCGCTCGAAGGCGGGAAGGCCGCCAAGGGCAAGTCGGACAAGGATCTCCGCGACAACGGCTGGTTCGTGTTTTTCGCGCCGCGCGACAACCCGCAGATCTCCGGCGTGGTGTTCGTCGAGCACGGCGGCCACGGCGGCACCACCGCGGCGCCGATCGCGAAGCACGTGCTCGAAACGTTCTTCGCCAAGCGCGAAGGACGCCCGCTGCCGGTGCTTGGCGCGAAGGGGCTGCCGGCCGCGCCGGCCGCCGGCGACGAGCCGGTCAGCCCGCCGAACCGGTCCCGAGCCCCGCACCGAAGTGCCGGGCAGTCCCGTGACCCACTGAGATGTTCGAGCGTCGCCTCTACCACCATATCGACTGGGCGCTCGTGACCGCCATCCTGGCCCTGTGTGCGCTCGGGGTCATCATGATCTACAGCACGACGGCCGATCCGACGCGCGGCAATTCGCGCCTCTTCATCACGCAGATCTATGGGATTGTCGTCGGCTTGATCGCCATGGCCGTCGTCCTGTCGATCGACTATCGCGCCTTCACCGACAAGTCGCACCTGATTTACATCGGACTGCTCGGCGCGCTGATCTACGTGATCTTTCTCGGCTCGGTGCAGATGGGCGCCCGGCGGTGGATCGGTCTCGGGAGCTTCAACCTGCAGCCGTCGGAATTCGCCAAGGTGGTGGTGGCGCTGGTCCTGGCGAAATTCTTCGGCGATCACCGCGGCGGCGTGCCCGGCTGGGTGGACCTGGCGATTGCGGGCGCGCTGACGGCGGTGCCGATTGCGCTGATCGCCAAGGAGCCGGATCTCGGCACGGCGGTGACGCATCGTGCCCGTGTTTCTCGCGATCGCGTATCTCGCCGGCATGCAGATGCGCATCCTGGGCATCCTGGCGCTCGCCCTCGTGCTGGCGGCGCCGGTCGCCTGGAAGTTTGCGCTGAAGGATTATCAGAAGAGCCGGATTTCGACATTTCTCGACCCGTCACAGGATGCGAAAGGCGCCGGCTACCAGCAGATTCAGGCGCGCATCACCGTCGGATCGGGCGGTTTGACCGGCAAGGGTTTCATGCAGGGCACGCAGGGGCAGTTGCGGTTCCTGCCGGTGGCCCACAACGATTTCATCTTCTCGGTGCTGGCCGAGGAGCAGGGTTTTGCCGGCGTCATCGTGGCGCTCGGCCTCTATTTGTTCGTGATTCTGCGCGCGCTCGAGGCGGCCCGGCTGGCCAAGGATCGCCTCGGCTCCTATCTTGTGCTCGGTGTGCTGGCGAGCTTCACATTCCAGGTGGTCTACAACGTCACGATGTCGGCCGGCCTGGCGCCCGTGAAAGGCTTGACGCTCCCGCTCATGAGTTACGGAGGCTCGTCGATGATCGCCACGCTCGCCGACGTTCGGGCTGGTGCTCAACGTTCGCATGCGCAGATTCACGAACTGACAGGTCAGGGCTCCGGACCTGCGGGCTCCGGGCTGCAGGGATTTCCTGGAGCCTGCAGCCCGCGAGCCTGAAGCCCCAAAGGAGTTCGTGATGAACAAGGAGATGATCGTCTCCTCGAATGGCCACGAGACCATGGTGGCCATCCTCGAGGACGACCTCGTCGCGGAAGTCTTCGTCGAGCGTGAACGGCAGCGCGGCGTCGTCGGCAACGTCTACAAGGGCCGGGTCTCGAAAGTCCTGCCCGGCATGCAATCGTCCTTCATCGACATCGGCCTGGAGCGCGACGGCTTCCTCTACGTCGCCGAAGTCATCGACACCCTCGAGGAGTTCGACAAGCTCGAGGCGGGCGACGAGGACGAAAAAGCCCCCAAGGATCGGCAGTCGCGTGAAGAGCGCGCGCAGCAGAAGATCGAGGACCTGCTGAAGGAAGGGCAGGAAATCCTCGTCCAGGTGGTCAAGGAACCGCTCGGGACGAAGGGCGCGCGGCTGACCTCGCATGTCACGATGCCGGGACGGTTTCTCGTGTTCATGCCGACCGTCGATCACGTCGGCGTGTCGCGCAAGATCGAATCGCGCGAGGAACGTTCCCGGCTGCGCGGCATCGTCCGCGAGTTCCGCGAATCGCACGGCTTCACCGGCGGGGTGATCATCCGCACCGCCGCCGCCGGCCGCCCCAAAGAGGACATCGTCAGCGACCTCGAGGCGTTTCACACGATCTGGACCGGCATCCGCCAGAAGATGGAGTCGTCGCGTGCGCCGGCCGTCGTCTACCAGGAGCAGAGCCTCGTCAGCAAGCTGCTGCGCGATCTCCTGACCGAGGATTTCCAGGCGATTCGCATCGACAACGCGCAGGAGTATCAGCGCGTGCTCGATCTGGTGCAGCGCATCCTGCCGAACCTTGCGCCGAAGGTGAAGCTCTACTCGAAGCCGTTCCCGATTTTCGACGAATACGGCGTGCAGGCCGAGATCGACAAGGCGCTCAAGAGCAAGGTCTGGCTGAAGTCAGGCGGCTCGATCGTCATCAACCAGACCGAAGCGCTGGTCGCGATCGACGTGAACACCGGCCGCTATGTCGGCAAGAAATCGTCGGGACGGCTCGAGGACACGATCGTCAAAACCAACCTCGAGGCGGTGAAGGAGATCGTCCGCCAGGTCCGGCTGCGCGACCTCGGCGGCATCATCGTGCTCGACTTCATCGACATGGAAGAGAAGAAGAACCGCCTGAAGGTGTACCAGGCGGTTGATCTGGAGCTCAAGAAGGATCGCTCGCCGTCCAAGGCGCTGCAGGTCTCGGACTTCGGCCTCATCATCATCACGCGCAAGCGCGTGAAGCAGAGCCTCGAGCGCGTGATGACGGAACCGTGCCCGTACTGTTCGGGCACCGGCGTCATCAAGTCGACCTCGACGATCTGCTACGAGATCCTCAGCGAGGTCAAGAAAATCGGACCCGATCTCAACGGGCACCGCCTGTTGCTGAGGGTCAATCCGGACATCGCGCGCGCCCTCAAGGAAGAAGAGAGCGCGGTGCTGCGCGATTTGCGGACGTCGCTCGGCAAGGACGTCACGATCAAGCCCGACTTCCAGCTCCATCACGAGCAGTTCGACGTGATGGCAGTCTAGCGGCCGCTCGCCGCCAGGGGTCTTACGCTGCGGTCGGCAGGTGAATCAGGTAGTTCGTGCCCACCCTTGTTGATCCAGACGCGCAGGTAGTCGCCGCCCTTCAGAAGCTCCACTGACGTGCCGTTCGGCACGACCTTGTGTCCCTTCGCGATCGGCGCGATGTCCGCGTTCGTGATAACGGTGGCCACTTCTCGCGCGACGACCTGGCCGCCCTTGAGGAACTCGACGTATCGCGCGTCGTCCGGCGACTGACCCTTACCGCGGGCGGCATTTCGGACGCCAGTCGAACCTGGTAGGTACCCGGCGCCAGCGTCTTGCCGTCGGCCATGACTTGCTTGGCGAGCGTGACCGAGCCGATGTTGGACGCCTGCGCGCTCACGACGGCGGGCAACGCCAGCGCGGCGACCATGAACCCTGCGAGAACCATGTGTCTCATAATGCCTCCGGATACTGCGTCGGCCACTCGATTGCAATTATAGAACCAGCCTAACTGCGGCGGCCGCGCCATCTATATTGTTCGATCCTGATGCGCTTGTTGCGAACAACAATACCCTCCGCTACCAGCAGAGCTTGCTTCATCCCCTCGTTGCCGCCGTAACCGCCGAGCCGGCCGCCCGCCGCAATCACTCGATGCGCGGGCACATCGGGCCGTGCGCAGCCTTTCATGATGTTACCGACGGCGCGCGCTGCGCGGGGTTTGCCTGCGAGCTTGGCGATGTCGCCGTAAGTCGCGACCCGTCCCGGTGGAATGCGGCGGACGATGGAGAGGACTCGGGCGGTGAAGTCCGGTCTCATTTCGCGAGGGCGGATCGCAGGACCGTTCCCTGCGCCTGCGGCAGCGTGATGCCGCAGAGCGACGCCAGCGTCGGCGCGATGTCGGCCGGCGAAGCGGCGTCGCCGTAGCGTCCCTGCTTGATGCCGCGGCCCATCAGAAGAATCGGCACGCGCTGATCGTCCGGGTTGGCGCTGCCATGGGTCGTCCCGAGTCCGCCGGCCATCCAGCCGGCCTTCGGCGCGATCATGAGGTCGCCGCTCGCGGTCCGGCACGTAGTCGAGCGCGGCCGCTCGCAGCAGGGGATCGCGCGACGATGTCGCGGAGACGAGCTCGTCGGCCCGAAACACGCGGCTGACGCCAGGCCGGCCGGCCGCAGCCTTGATGACCGCGTCGACTGCCCCCGGCTGCTTCGCGAGCTTCTGAAACTTGCCGTCGGCGAGATAGATGTCGTTGCCGACGAAGCGGAGGACGTAGCGGGCCGGGTCCGGCGGCGTTGATGGCCGCCTGTTCCACTGCCTGCGCAATGGCCTGCGCGTCGATGCGCCCGCCGTCTCGCCCTTCGGCGCGCAGCTGCTCAGGAATCTCGGTCACGCCGTGATCGGCGCTGAGCGCCACGACGTACTGATCCGGGCCGACGAGCCGATCGAGATGATCGAAGAGCGTGCCGAGCGTCCGATCGAGGTTCTCGTACATCTCGCGGATCTCGTGGCTGCGCGGACCGAAGCCGTGGCCGACCAGATCGGGGCTCGAGAAACTGACGGCGAGCATGTCGGTCGTGTCGTGTTTGCCGAGCTGCATCGATTCGGCGAGCGCCGCGGCCATGCGTCCGAGATAGGCGTCCGCAAACGGACTGCGTTCCCACTGCGTGTAGTACGCGTCGGTCGGCAGGCTGTCTCCCTGGTTGCCGCGCAGGACATGGGGGAACGAACGCGTCCATCCGGGCGGCGGTGTTTCACCGACGCCGGCATCGGGATCGGCGTAGCTGACGGCCGGCAGCAGCAGGTTCCAGGTCTTGCCGTAGTCCGCTTCGATCGGATTGGCGGTCACGAATTCCTTGACCTGCGGCACGGGCGCCGTGGCGAAGGCGGTGGATGTCGTCCAGCCGTCGAGCGAATCCGAGAGCCAGGTGACCGCGTCGCCGCCGTGCCCGGCCATCATGATGGCGCTCCGGGCCTTGAGCGACAGGCTGACGACGTGCGCCGACCGCTGCCGCCGCATTTCGTCGGCGAAGGTCGGCACCATCAGCCGCGCCGCGCTTTCGCTGGCGGCCACGCTCTTGCCGTATGCAACCGCCTTTGACGGTCGCGTCGCCGGTGCACGTGACGATGGCGTTGGCGGCGCGATCGAACCAGCTGTTTTGAAAGACGCCGTGACGGACCGGAAACGCGCCGGTGCCGATGGTCGCGTGGCCGGCGCACGTGACGGTGTCGAGATACGGATAGGCGGCGCGATTGAACCACGCGCCTTTCGAGACCAGGCGCTTCAGGCCGCCGCTCCAGTCCGCCTGAAAGCGATCCACATAGTCCGCGCGCATCTGATCGACCACGATCAGCACCACCAGCCGCGGCGCGTTCTGGGCCCGCAGCACCAGCGCGGACAGCAAGAGGAACAGGATCGACGCCTTCAGACGCATGGCAGGATTATCGCAGAGTTCCGATATACTCCGCTCGGATGCGCGCCGTCGACATCATCATGAAAAAGCGGGACGGCGGTGCCCTCGAACGCGCAGAAATCGACTTCTTCGTGGACGGCGTGACGGCCGGAACCCTGCCCGATTACCAGGCCTCGGCGCTGCTGATGGCCATCGTGCTGCGCGGCATGGACGCGCAGGAAACCGCGTGGCTCACTGACGCCATGGTCCATTCCGGGATCCGCGTCGATCTCGACGAGATTCCCGGCGTCAAAGTCGACAAACACAGCACCGGCGGCGTCGGCGACAAGACCTCGCTGGTGCTCGCGCCGCTCGCCGCGGCCTGCGGCGTGCCGGTGCCGATGATGTCGGGACGCGGACTGGGTCATACCGGCGGCACGCTCGACAAGCTCGAATCGATTCCCGGATTTCGCGTCAACCTGTCGCTCGAGGAAATGCGCGCGGCGCTGGCCTCGGTCGGCTGCGCGATGATCGGCCAGACCGCGCAGATTGCACCGGCCGACAAGAAGCTCTACGCGCTCCGCGATGTCACCGGCACCGTCGAAAGCATTCCCCTCATCAGCGCGTCGATCATGAGCAAGAAGATCGCCGAAGGCATCGATGCGCTCGTGCTCGACGTCAAGACCGGCAGCGGCGCGTTCATGAAGACCGAGGCGGACTCGCGCCGTCTCGCCGAGTCGCTGGTGTCGATCGGCAATCGCTCCGGCGTCAGGACCGAGGCGCTGATCACCGCGATGGATGCGCCGCTCGGCCGCGCGGTGGGCAACGCGCTCGAAGTGATCGAGTGCATCGAGATCCTCAAGGGGCGCGGCGATCAGTCCGGCGATCTCGTCGACGTGTCGGTCGAACTGACCGCGCGCATGCTGGTCCTCGGCAAGCTCGCCCACGACCGGTCCGATGCCGAACGGCGCGTCCGGGCGGCGATCGCCTCGGGTGAAGGGCTGGCGCGTCTTCAGCAGATCATCGAAACGCAGGGGGGCGACCCTCGCGTGGTGGACGACTACAGCCGGCTGCCGTCGGCGCCGGAGCGCCACCTGGTTCGCGCCACCCGCGACGGCTACCTCACCGAGCTCCACGCCGAATCGGTCGGCCGCGCCTCGGTCATCCTGGGCGCCGGACGCGATCGCGTCGAGGATCCCGTGGATCACGGCGTCGGCATCATGGTGCTGGCGAAGCCCGGCGATCAGCTGTCCAAGGGCGATCCGGTTCTCGAACTCCACTACCGCGACTCCGGCAAGCGCGACGCCGCGCTGCCGCTGGCCGAGCGGGCCGTCGTGGTCGGCGACACCCGGCCGTCGCCCCGTCCCGTCATCGTCGGAGAGGTCCACTGATGTTTGGCATCCTGCAGCCTATCTTCGGCGCCGCGGTCATCCTCGGCATCGGCTATCTCTTCTCGAACAACCGCCGCGCCATCAACTGGAGAACGGTCGCGTGGGGACTGGGCCTGCAGATTGTGTTCGCCTTCATCGTGCTGAAGACCACGATCGGCCAGCGTGTGTTCGAGACCGTCGGCGCGCTACATCACGCGGATGCTGGGATTTTCGGGCGTGGGCGCGTCGTTCGTGTTCGGACCGCTCGGCGACGCGACCGTATGGGGCCGGGCCATGACCGGCGCGCTTGGTGCCGACGGCGCGCGCTACGCGGTCATCTTCGCGTTTCAGGTGCTGCCCACCATCATTTTCATCGCCGCACTGTTCGCGATTCTCTACTACTTCGGCGTGATGCAGGTCATCGTCCGGCTGTTTGCCATCGTGATGCATCGCGTCATGGGCGCGAGCGGGGCCGAGTCGCTCAACGTCGCGGCGAGCATCTTCATGGGGCAGACCGAAGCGCCGCTGACGATCCGGCCGTTCCTGCCGGAGATGACCAACTCGGAGCTGATGACCGTGATGACGTCCGGCATGGCGCACATCTCGGGCGGGATCATGGCGGCCTATATCGCGTTCGGCATCGAAGCGCGGCACCTGCTCACCGCGGTGATCATGACGGCGCCGGGCACGATCATGATGGCGAAGATGCTGGTGCCGGAGACCGAAGTGCCCAAGACCATGGGAGCGGTGACGCTCAAGGTCGAGCGCACCGACGTCAACGTCATCGACGCGGCGGGGCGCGGCACGCACGAAGGGCTGAATCTGGCGCTGAACGTCGGCGCGATGCTGATCTCGTTTCTTGCCTTGATCGCGCTCCTGAACGCGATTCTCGGACACGTGCCTTCGCCCGGCGGCGGATATCTGAGCCTCGAGCGCATCTTCGGCTGGGTGTTCGCGCCGGTCGCCTGGTCGATGGGCGTTCCCTGGCGCGACGCGCCGACCATCGGCAACCTGCTCGGCACGCGCATGGCGCTCAACGAGTTCGTCGCCTACTCGCAGCTCGGGCCGCTCAAGGCGTCGCTCGATCCGAAGTCGTTCACGATCGCGACGTTCGCGCTGTGCGGCTTCGCGAATTTCAGTTCCATCGGCATGCAGATCGGCGGCATCGGCGGGCTCGCGCCCAACCGTCGCCACGACCTGGCCCGGCTTGGCCTGCGGGCCATGTTCGCCGGCACGCTGGCCAACTTCATGACGGCGACGATCGCCGGCTTCCTTCTCTAATGGCTTACTACGACGACGTCAAACAGGCGGCCGAGACGATCCGGTCGCGGGTCCCGCACGTTCCCGAGATCGCGATCGTGCTCGGATCGGGGCTGGGCGATTTTGCCGGCACGCTCACCGACGCGGTCTCGATGCCCTATGCGAAGCTGCCGCACTGGCCGGTCTCGAACGTCATCGGCCACGAGGGCCGGCTGGTGGTCGGAACGGCCCGCGGCAAGGTGATCGCCGCGCTGGCGGGCCGCTGTCACGCCTACGAAGGACACGATCTCAGGACCGTGACCTTCGCCGTGCGCGCGCTCGGCCTGGTCGGCGTGAAGACGCTGATCCTCACCAACGCCGCCGGCGGGATCAACACCGGGTTTTCGCAGGGCGCGCTGATGGTGATTGACGATCACATCAACCTGTCCGGCGGCAATCCGCTGGTCGGGCCCAACGACGAGCGCTTCGGTCCGCGTTTTCCCGACATGTCGGAGGTCTACTCGGCCGACTTGCGCAAGATCGCCGACGATGCCGGGCGCGCGATCAACCTGCTGCTGCCGCACGGCGTGTATGCCGCGCTCCTCGGGCCCGAGTTACGAGACGCCGGCGGAAATCCGCTACCTGCGGGCCATTGGCGCCGACGCGGTCGGCATGTCCACGGTGCCGGAGGCGATTGCCGCACGCCACATGGGCATGCGCGTCCTCGGCATCTCCTGCATTACGAACATGGCCGCCGGGGTTCTGCCGCAGCCGCTCGATCACAACGAAGTGATGGAGACGGCGCGCCGCGTCCGCGGTCAGTTCACGTCGCTGCTGGAGGGGATCGTTGAGCGCCTCTGATCGCTTGATCGACGCGGCCCGCCGGGCGCGCGAGCACGCGGTCGCCACGTTTTCCGGATTCAAGGTCGGCGCCGCGCTCGAAACGCCGGACGGCACGGTGATTACCGGCTGCAACGTCGAAAATGCCACCTACGGGCTGACGATCTGCGCCGAGCGGGTGGCGATGTTCAAGGCGCTCTCCGAAGGCCATCGGCAATTCACGCGCGTGGCGATTGTCGCGGACACCGAAGCGCCGACGCCGCCCTGCGGCGCGTGCCGGCAGATTCTGTGGGAGTTCGGCGGCGACCTCGAGGTCCTGCTCGCCAACCTCACCGCCCACAAAGGCACCCACCACCTCAAGGATCTGCTGCCGCTGCCTTTTGATGCCCGGCTGCTGTGATCCGATCACGACGATCAACCGCAGAGCACGCTGAGAACGCAGAGACAACGCAGAGTTGCTGGAGCGTCGCAGGCGCGACTTCGTGGCTTCACTTGCCTTAGCCCTCGCCTTCCTGCCTTCGGCCTTCGTGGTGACTTTGCGTATCTTCGTGGCTCTGCGCACCTGCGAGCCCGCGGTAGATTTCCGCTCTGAGCACTGCTAGAATTGGTCCGGCGTTACATCGAGGAACCCACAGAGACATGCTGCCGACCATTGCCCGCGAAGACGACGCTGTCGTCATGATCGACCAGCGCAAGCTGCCGGTCGAAGAGATTTACGTGCGCTGCAAGACCGCGGCGGAAGTGGCGCGCGCCATCAAGACGATGGTGATCCGCGGCGCGCCGGCGATTGGCGTGGCCGCCGCGATGGGGATTGCGCTCGGCATGCGCAAGAGCACGGCGACCGGCACGCAGAAGTTTGCCGCCGAGTTCTACAAGATCTGCGAGCTGATGGCCGCCACCCGGCCGACCGCCGTCAATCTGTTCTGGGCGATCGAACGGATGAAGCGCTGCTTCGCGGCCGCGGCCGAGCAGGGCGAGTCGGTCGACCAGATCAAGGATCGCCTCGACAAGGAAGCGCAGGACATTCACGACGAGGACGTCGCCAGCTGCCGCGCGATGGGCGCGTTCGGCGCGGCCGTTGTTCCCGAGGATGCGCGCGTGCTGACGCACTGCAACGCCGGTGCGCTGGCCACGGCCGGATACGGCACGGCGCTCGGCGTCATTCGCGGCGCGGTCGAAGCCGGCAAGCGGGTCGCGGTTTTTGCGGACGAGACCCGGCCGTTTCTGCAGGGCGCGCGGTTGACCGCCTGGGAACTGATGCGCGACGGCATTCCGACGACCGTGATCACCGACAACATGTCCGGCGCGCTGATGCGCCAGGGGAAAGTGGATCTCGTGGTGGTCGGCGCCGACCGCATCGCCGCCAACGGCGACACCGCCAACAAGATCGGCACGTACACGGTGGCGGTCCTGGCCCGCGAGCACCAGATTCCGTTTTACGTCGCGGCGCCGCTCTCGACGATCGACCTGAACACTCCCGACGGCTCCCATATTCCGATCGAGGAGCGGAACGCCAAAGAGGTCACGCACGTGAAGGGCGTGCAGCTTGCGCCGGACGGCGCGCTCGTCTGGAATCCGGCCTTCGACGTGACGCCGCATCACCTCATCGCCGGCATCATCACCGAACGGGGAATCTGCCGGCCGCCCTTCATTGAATCGCTGAAGCGCGCATTCGAATAATGCGGATCCTCGGCATCGAGACGTCGTGCGACGAGACCGCGGCGGCGATCGTCGAAGAGACCGGTGACGCCGCGCGCCCCTGGGTGATCCGCTCGAGCGTCATCGCATCGCAGGTGCCGATCCATCGCGAGTGGGGCGGCGTCGTGCCGGAGCTCGCCTCGCGGCAGCACGTGCGCGACATCTGCGGCGTGGTCGAGCGCGCCCTCGACGAGAGCGGTGTCACCTGGAAGGATCTCGACGGCGTTGCCGTCACCCAGGGTCCCGGCCTGGTCGGTTCGCTGCTCGTCGGCCTGTCGTTCGCAAAGGCCGCCGCGGCCGCCGCCGGGCTGCCGCTCGTCGGCGTCCATCATCTGGCCGGGCACATCGAGTCGATCGTGCTGCAGAACGGCGAGATCCCGTTGCCGGCCGTTGTCCTCGTCGTATCAGGCGGACACACGAGTCTCTATCTGGTGCGCGAGGCCGGGCACTACGAGCTTCTCAGCCGGACGCGGGACGACGCCGCCGGCGAAGCCTACGACAAGGTGGCGAAGCTTCTCGGGCTGGGCTATCCCGGCGGTCCGGTCGTCGATCGGCTGGCGCGGACCGGAAACGATCGCGCCATCACGCTGCCGGGGACGAGACTGACGCACCCGGACAGAAACCGGCCGGAACTGAAAGGCGATCTCGATTTCAGCTTCAGCGGCCTGAAAACCGCGGTCATGCGTCACGTCAAGGCCGCGCCGCAGCCGCTGACTGATGCCGAGATTGCCGACATCTGCGCCACCTTCCAGCGCGTCGTCGTCACCGCGCTGGTGGATCGCGCGTTCCTGGCCGCACGCCGTTACGAGGCGCGCTGCATCGGCGTGGCCGGCGGCGTCTCGGCCAACAGCCGGCTTCGCGCCGATCTGAAAGCCACGCGGCGACGCCCGCGAAATGCCGACCTTCGTGCCGAGCCTTCAGCTCTCCACCGACAACGCCGCCATGATTGCCGCCGCCGGTCTCCGAAAACTCCGCGCCGGCATCACCTCGCCGCTCGATATCAATGCGGATCCCGCGCTGACGCTGTAACGTTGTCGGTGCGTAGGTGCGTGGGTTCGTGGGTGCTTAGGTGCGGTGCTTAGTGCGGGGTGCGGGGTGCTTGGTGCGCTGCTCAGCGATCCCTGTGGGTTTTCAGGTAGCGAATCAGGCGCGTGGTTGCGGCGATGGCGCGGTTGCACAGACTGTGCAGTTCGTCGATTTCTGATGTTGTCCAATGCTCGCGAGATACGCCGTCACGCAGATGGTCCTGGACCTCGAATAGTGAACCTCGCGCGATCGTTAGAAACTGTGCAAACTCGCGATGGCCGAAGCGACCGAAGCCTTCGGCGATGTTTCGAGTCGAGGAGCTTGCGGCATCTCGAATCTGGTCGCAGAATCTGCGATCCTGTCGGACGCGTTCGATAGCAGAAATCGCATGCACTCGCCGTCTCAATTCATCGGCCAATTGAAAAACAACGAGATCCTCAACTCGCTTAGCGCCCACGCGAATCGGAAAGGCACATCGTGTGCCACGCCGTTGCACGGCACCAAGCACCCCGCACCCGGCACCAAGCACCGCACCCACGCACCTAAGCACCCAAGCACCCACGCACCCATATGGTGCAGGCATTTACATGATGCAAGTATTTACCGACTATCTCTTCTTCAACACCCGGCAGCGCCAGGAGTTTGTCCGCATCACCGACGAGATCGCCGCGATTGTGAAGAAGAGCGGCGTGACCGAGGGCACGGTCCTCGTCTCCGCGATGCACATCACCGCGGGCGTCTTCGTCAACGACTGGGAGGACGGCTTGATCCATGACTTCCAGGAGTGGCTCGAGAAGCTCGCGCCTGCGGGGCTCAATTACCGCCACCACCAGACGGGCGAGGACAACGCCGACGCACATCTCAAGCGGACGATCATGGGACATCAGGTCGTCCTGCCGATTACCGCCGGTGCGCTCGATCTGGGACCGTGGGAACAGGTCTTCTACGCGGAATTCGACGGGCAGCGCAAGAAGCGCGTCGTGGTGAAGGTCATGGGACTCACGGCGAATCAGGAAAGTAGGGAAGTAGGGAAGTAGGGAAGTTGGGAAGTGGAAATTAAGGAATTAAGGAATTGAGGAATTGAGGAATTGAGGAAGTTTCCCGATCGGCCGGTCGTTGGTGTGGGTGCGGTCATCGTGGACGGCGATCGCGTCGTCCTGGTCAAGCGCGCGCATGAACCCCTTGAAAGGTGAGTGGAGCCTGCCGGGCGGTTCCGTCGAAGTGGGTGAGACGCTGGTCGAGGCTGTGACTCGCGAAGTGCTGGAGGAGACCGGCCTCCACGTGCGCGTGGGGCCGGTCATCGAGATCTTCGATCGCATTCACCGCGACGCCGACGGGCGCATCGAATATCACTTCGTGCTCATCGACTACCTCTGCGTGCCGGCCGGCGGCGTGCTCGCCGCCGATTCCGATGCGGCTGACATCTGCTGGGCGTCCCGGGACGACCTGGCGGTGTACGGCGTCAACGCGACCGCCGTTGCCGTCGTCGCGAAGGCGCTTGAGTTGGCGCGGGTCGCGTTCTAACGTAACAGGCCTCATGCTGCCTGCGGAGCGTCTGTGACGCGCCTGGCGATTGCGCTCGCCCTCTCCGGCGCGCTCGGCCTGACGACCCTGGTGGTCGCGCGGCAGGGAGCGCCCAGCGTCGACCTCGTCGAGGTCGATGTCGTGGTGGTTGACGGCAAGGATCAGCCGATCACGCGCCTGCAGCGCGACGATTTCACCGTCAAGGAAGACGGACGGATCGTCGACGTCAAAACGTTCAGCGAGCGTCTTCCCGGCGATCCCCGCGACCCCGACGACGTGCGCTCGGTGGCGATCCTCATGGACGATGCGGGAGTCCCGCCGACCGGCAATGAGACGATGAAGACGATTGCGCGCGCGTTCGTGGCGAGCGCCGCGCCCCGCGACGAGATCTCGATCGTCCGCCTCCACAACTACGATGACGAGCCGTTTGGCGATCGGCGCCTGGCCGAGTCGCGCATTGCCGCGTACCGCGCCAACTCGGCGGCCTTTACCGACTGGGGCACGCCGGGTGAGACGCTCGATCGCATGGCCGGGATTGCCCGGTTGATGGAAGGCGACGATCACCGCCGCAAGGTGATCGTGTGTGTGGGCGCGCCCGCGGTCTGCAACATCGCCGAGCCTCCGAAAGTGGCCTTGCGTGCGCTGTGGCCGCGGTGGGTGAGGGTGTTGACGTCCGCGGCGAAAGCCAACGTGTCGATCTACGCCATCGTGCCCGGCCGGGCCACGCTCCGCGGCGGCGGCCTGTCCGACTACACCGGCGGCGAAGTCTTCGCCACGACCTACGATCTCGGTCCGGCCATCGACCGCATCCTGCGCGACGCCAATCATCACTACATGCTGGGCTACTGGCCGGACGGCAAGTCGCGCGAGCTGCACTCGATCGACGTGAAAGTGGCGAGGCACGGCGCGAGAGTCCACGCCCGCCGCAGGCGCGGCGACTAGGCCTTCGGCTTCCAGAGAAAGTAGACCGGGACGCCCAGGAGCACGATCACCAGCCCGGGCCAGGTCGTCGACGTGCGGTACGCGAACAGCAGAACCAGGATCGTCGTCGCGCCGGCGATGTAGAGCGCGGGAACAATCGGATAGCCGACGGCGCGGTACGGCCGCTCGATGTGCGGATGTGTCTTCCGCAACCTGAAGACACCGGCGATCGTCAGGATGTAGAAGATCAGCGCGGCCGAAATCACATAGTCGAGCAGGTTGCTGTACAGGTTGCCGTACGCGCGGGTGGCGGGATCGTACGTGCGCGGCAGCACGAGCGCCGCTGCCCACACGCCCTGGAAGACCAGGCCCCAGGCGGGAACTTTCACCGCGTTCAACTGACCCACCGACTTGAAGAACAGGCCGTCGCGGGCCATGGCGTAGTAGGCGCGCGCACCCGCGAGGATCAGTCCGTTGTTGCAGCCGAATGTCGAGATCATGATGGCGACCGCCATGATCGTCGCACCGGCTCCGGGAAAGATGACGTTGACCGTCGCGGTGGCGACGCGGTCCGCGGCCGCGTGCTGGATCCCTTCGAACGGCAGCGTGACCAGGTAAGCGACGTTCGCAAGCAAATAGAGGCCGATGACGATAATCGTGCCGAACGCCAGGGAGAGCGGGATGTTCCGGCGCGGATCCTTGACCTCGCCGGCCGTGAACGTGATGTTGTTCCACGCGTCGGCCGAGAAGAGCGAGCCGGTCTGCGACACGCAGATGGCGACGAACAGGCCGAACGCGGTCATCGCCGACAGCCCGGGCACGACGTCCACCGCCGGCCGCGCACTCCAGAAGCGGCCGAAGTTGTCGGCGACGGCGGCATCGTTGCGCCCGACGACAATACCGAGCAGCACCAGGGCGACGAGCGCGCCGCCTTTCGCCGTCGTGAAGACGTTCTGAATGAGCCGGCCGTACTCGAGGCCGCGCGTATTGGTCCACGTCAGGAGCGCAATCAGAATCACCCCGACGAGCTGCGTCGTCGAGAGCGACAAGGCGTATCCCGTGCTCAGGTGGATCGGCGCGATCAGATAGTGCTCGTCCGAGATCCAGGGCACGAGAACGCCGAAGTACCGCGCAAACCCCACCGCGACGGCGGCGATCGTGCCTGACTGGATGACGAGAAACAGCGTCCACCCGTACAGGAATCCCCACAGCGGCGAGAACGCTTCGCGGATGTACACGTACTGGCCGCCGGCGCGCGGCATCATCGCGGCAAGCTCGCCGTAGGACAGCGCGCCGACGATCGTCAGCGCACCGGCAACCGCCCAGCCCACCAGCAGCCAGCCCGGGCTGCCGATCGTTCGCGCCATGTCGGCCGAGACCAGGAAAATCCCCGATCCGATCATCGAGCCGACGACGACCATCGTCGAGTCGTAGAGTCCCAGGCCGCGCGTGAACTCGGTGTCGAGGGCGGTCGCGGGTCCGGCGTGACGCGGCGTCTCGGTCTTGTTCAACGGCGGCTCCCCAAGTCCATGTAAGATTCCGTGAGCGCGACGTTACCTCATGTTCGCGCTCGAATGCATCCATCTTGATATGGAACTGACCCGCGAGAACGCCTGGCAGCTGCTGAACGAGTACACGAAGAGCGAGAGCCTCATCAAACATGCGCTCGCCGTCGAGGCCGCAGTGCGCGGCTACGCGCGGATCGCCGGCGCCGACGAAACCGGCTGGGGCATCGTCGCGCTGCTGCACGACTTCGACTACGAGCGCTGGCCGAGCCTCGAGGATCATCCGTTCAAGGGCAGCGAGATCCTGCGCGAGAAGGGCTATCCGGAATGGGTCATCCGCGCGATCCTCTCGCACGCGGACTACAGCGGCGTGCCCCGCGACACGCCGCTCGAGAAGACGCTCTTCGCGTGCGACGAAATGGCCGGCTTCATCACCGCGGCCTCGCTGGTCCGTCCGAGCCGGAGCGTGCTCGACCTCGAGCCGTCGTCGGTCGTCAAGCGGATGAAAGACAAGGCGTTCGCCCGGGGCGTGAAGCGCGAGGATCTGCGCGCCGGCGCCGAGCTGCTCGGCCTGACCCTCGATGCGCACATCGGCAACGTGATTGGCTTCATGCGCGAGCACGCGGACGCGCTCGGCCTGCGCGGATCGTTGTAGGACCTTTTCGGCCTGGCGGCACGTATATTCACAGAGCATGGCAGAGCAGACCCCGGTCGTGACGCTGGATCGCGTCACCGTCACGTACGGCGCGCAGGACGCGCTGCGCGACGTGACGACGAACTTCGCCGCGGGCGCAGTCGGCCTGCTCGGCCCCAACGGCGCCGGCAAGAGCACCATGATCAAGGCGCTCCTCGGGTTCATCACGCCGTCGCGCGGGACCATGCGCGTGCTCGGCTACGACGTCTCGCGATCGCCGCTCGACATCCGCCGGCGGGTCGGCTACATGCCGGAAAACGACGCACACATCCCGGGCATGAATGCGGTCTCGTTCGTCGCGTACTGCGGCGAACTGGCGGGTCTGCCGCGCGCCGACGCGATGCAGCGCGCGCACGAGGTCCTGTTCTACGTGGGCCTTGGCGAAGCGCGCTACCGCAACGTCGAAACCTATTCGACCGGCATGAAACAGCGCATCAAGCTGGGACAGGCGCTGGTCCACGATCCCGATCTCGCTGTTTCTCGACGAGCCCACCAACGGGATGGATCCGAAAGGCCGCGACGAAATGCTGGCGCTCGTTCGCGACCTGGCCCACGAAAAGGGCGTCAACGTCATCGTGTCGTCGCATCTTCTGCCCGATATCGAATTCACCTGCGATGACGTCGTCGTCATGGACAAGGGACGGGTGGCGGCTGCAGGCCCGATTGCGGCGCTGAAACAGCCGCGCGGGCAGGTATTCGAGCTGCGCGTGAAGGCGGCGGCCGGCCAGGACAGTTTTGTCGCACGGCTGAGGGCCGAAGGGCTCGAGTGCCATGCGACCGACGACGACGTGATGCGCGTGTTCGTGCCGGGGGAGGGCGGAGCGCAGACGCTGTTTGCGATCGCCGCCTCGGAGCGCGTCCAGGTCCGCCACCTGCGTCCCAGCGTTCCGACGCTCGAGGACGTGTTCGCCAAGGCGGTCGGCGTCGAATGAGCCCGATTCACGACCAGGGCTATCGCCGCTACGGAGGAGTGCGCACGCCTGCCGGGCGAGCGTGGTCGGTCATCGCGAAGGCCGGCATTCGGACGCTGATCAGCAAACGCGCGTTTATCGGCCTGCTGTTGTTGTCCTGGGTGCCGTTCCTGGTTCGCGCGGTTCAGATTTACGCCGCGACGAATCTGCCGCAGGCGTCGTTCCTGACGCCGGACGCCAAGATGTTCCGGCAGTTTCTCGAGCAGCAGCAGGTCTTCCTGTTCTTCATCACGGTCTACGCCGGGTCCGGCCTGATCGCGAGCGACCGGCGGGCGAACGCGCTGCAGATCTATCTGTCCAAGCCGCTCACCCGCATGGAGTACATCTTCGGGAAGATGGCGATCCTCATGGCGTTCCTCCTGCTGGTCACCTGGGTGCCGGCGGTGCTGCTGCTCATCACGCAGATCATGTTCTCGGGGAGCTTCAGGTTCTTCGTGGACAACCTGTTCCTGTTTCCGGCGATCACGCGTCTTCTCGCTGATTCAGGTCGTGACGGTCGCAGCCGCGATGCTCGCGCTGTCGTCGCTCTCGAAGAGCAGCCGCTACGTCGGCGTCCTCTACGCCGCGCTCATCTTCTTCTCGCAGGCGATCTACGGGATCCTCTATGCGATCACCAGGGATTCACGGATGGCCTGGATGTCGGTCGCGTCGGATCTGGCGCAGATCGGCGACGCGATCTTCCGGGTGCCGCTCCGCACCGACCTCTCCCTCGTCGTCGCCTCGCTGGTGGTCGCCGGGCTCATCGCGATCGCGGCCTTCATCCTCGAGCGGCGCGTGCGCGGGATCGAGGTCGTCGCGTGAGCATTGTCGCGGCCGACCACGTCTCGAAGTGGTACGGACAGGTCATCGGACTGAACGACGTCACGCTCAGCATCGAGCCGGGCATCACCGGACTCCTCGGCCCGAACGGCGCCGGCAAGTCCACGTTCATGAAACTGATCACCGGCCAGCTGGCGCCGAGCAAGGGCGCGCTGACGGTCCTCGGCGAGCCGATCTGGGGCAACCCGTCGCTCTACGACCGGATCGGGTTCTGTCCCGAGCAGGATGCCTTCTACGAGCGCATGACCGGTCTCGAGTGGGTGACGGCGCTGCTGACCCTGAACGGCTTCGATCAGAAGAGCGGCGGCGGACATGGCGGGACGCGCGCTCGAAGAAGTGGAGCTCAGCGACGTCGCGGGCAAGAAGATCGGCGCCTACAGCAAGGGCATGCGCCAGCGCGTCAAGATGGCGCAGGCGCTCGCGCACAACCCGGAACTGCTGATTCTCGACGAGCCGCTCTCCGGCATGGATCCGCTCGCCCGCCGGAAGACGATGCGCCTGATCAAGGAATGGTCGCGTGCGGGACGAAGCGTCCTGGTGTCGAGCCACATCCTCCACGAAATCGAGTCGATGACCTCGAACATCCTGCTGATCAACCAGGGGCGCATCCTGGCGGAGGGCAACGTTCATCAGATCCGCGACCTGATCGACGAGCATCCGCATACGGTGTACGTGAAAGCGGCGGAGCCGCGCGCGCTGGCGCGGGAGTTTCTCGCCGAGGACAACGTGCTGAGCCTCAAGTTCGAGGAAGGCGCCGTGGTCGTCCAGACGGCGCGGCCGGATGTGTTCTACGCGCGCCTGACCGACATGGCGGCGAGCGGCGAGTTCGGTTCGATCCAGGAAGTGACGTCGCCTGACGACAACCTGCAGGCGGTCTTCCAGTACCTGGTGAAATGATGCCCGCGCAGACCGCCAAACCGCGCGTGTCGTTCATGGGCGCCGCCCTCCGCATCTGGGATCTGTCGCTCGGCCAGATGCTGTGGTCGCGCCGGTCGGTGTTCCTGGGTCTGCTCGTCGGCGGCCCGGTGCTGCTCTCGGCGCTCGTGCGCATCGTGCGTGCGATGACGCCGCTCGGGCGCCTTGCGGTCAACGGCGCCGATGTCGGCGGGCCGGCGATCTTCGGCATGATGATCTGGCTGCTCTACGTGCGCTTCATCATCCCGGTGCTCGGCGTCTTCTACGGAACGGCGCTCATCGCCGACGAGGTCGAAGACAAGACCATCACGTATCTCTTCACGCGGCCGATCCCGCGCGGCGCGGTCCTGGTCGGCAAGTACCTGGCGTACCTGTCGTGCACGGTCCTGCTCATCCTTCCCTCGGTCGTGCTCGTCTACTTCCTGATGGTGCCGATTGGCGGGGGCAGTATCGGCGCGTCGTTTCCGTCGCTCATGACCGATCTGGGTCTGTTGGCGCTCGGCCTGGCCGCCTATGGCGCGGTCTTTTCGCTCGTGGGCGCGTGGCTGAAGCGCCCGCTGGTCATCGGCCTGGTGTTCGCGTTCGGCTGGGAGCCCGGCGTCCTGATCTTTCCGGGCTATCTGAAGCAGCTCACGGTTGCCTACTATCTGCAGGGTCTCGTGCCGCACGCGATGCCCGACGACTCGACCATCAGCGCGATCCTGCAGGTGTTCCGGGAAGTGCCGGCCGCGGTGACGTGCCTGGCCGCGCTGGCGGTGATTACGCTGGGCACGCTGGCTCTGGCGGCGCGCGCGGTCGAAAAACGTGAGTACATTTTGGAACAGTGATTGCGTGACGTTCGTATAACACCCTTAAGGGGACTCATGACGACGAAAACGCGCTATTTCGCGATCGTTTCGCTCCTGGTGCTGACCGTCGGCCTGGGAACGGGGCTGCTCGCGTACTACGTCGGCTTCTCCACGAGCGCGTTTTCGAGAGACCAGCAGCCGGACGAGCTGAAGTTCGTCCCGCCAAACGCCACGCTGGTGGCTTACGCGGAAGTCCGGCAGATCATGACCTCGCCCCTCCGACAGAAGCTCCGCACGCTCCTCCCCGACAGCGGCCACGGCCAGCAGGACTTCGAAACCCAGACCGGCATCAACATCGAAACCGACATCGACCATGTGCTCGCGACGATCGCGGAGCAGCGCGATCCCAGCGGCAAGCTCCCGGGCTCTGCGATGGTGCTGGCGCGCGGCCGGTTCGACGTGGTGAAGATTGAAGGCCTGATGCGCGAGCACGGCGGCCAGGTGCTCGACTACAAGGGCACGCGCATGATCGACGGCGATCAGGCCCAGGGCCATCCCAGTCTGTCGCTGGCGTTTCTCGAACCGGGCCTGATCGTGGTTGGAAGCTCGAACCTGGTTCGCACTGGCGGTCGATCTCGGGCAGGGCGGCGCGAACGTGACGAGCAACAGCGATCTGATGACCCTGATTCGCGATCTCGACTCGGGCAACGCGTGGGCGGTCGGGAGGTTCGACGTCCTCGCATCGCAGGCGCAGCTGCCGAGCGGCGTCAGCCAGAATCTGCCGGCCATCTCCTTGTTCTCGGCGAGCGCGAACATCGACACCGGCGTCAGCGGCATCGTCCGCGCCGAGGCGCGCGACGAACAGGCCGCCAACAGCCTGCGCGACGTCATCCGCGGCGTCATGGCGCTCGCGAAGCTCCAGAGCAACGCCTATCCGCAGTTCCAGGGCGTCCTCAACTCGCTCCAGCTCGGCGGCACCGGCAAGACCGTCGCCCTTTCCTTCGACCTCCCTTCAGAAGTCTTCGACGTGATCGGTTCCCGCAATACGCTCGCGGCAGAGTCCAGCTCCGGTCCGGTAGTCGTCGTTTCCAGCCGGTCTGTCAGCGTTCTCGCGTCGTATCCCCGCGCTACGCGTTCCGTCCCGGCGGTAAACGGTTGCTTTCCGGCAGCCGTAATTCCAGCTCAGATCCGCTGTTTTCCCATGACCGATCTCGTGTTCTTCTATGGCACGCTCATGAGCGGCTTCAGGCGGCAGGGTCGCGCGCGGCTCGATCACGCCCTGAAGCCGGTGGGACGAGGCTGGATCTCGGCGGCGCTCTTCGACCTCGGCATCTATCCCGCGGCCATTCCGGCAACTGACACGCGCGTCTGGGGCGAAGTGCACCAGATGCTCGACATCGACTCCGTCCTCGCGACCCTCGACGAGATTGAGGGCTACAGCAAGGCAGAGCCTGACGCGAGCCTGTATACGCGAGCCGAAATTCCTGTGACGTTCGAGGACGACCGCGCGGCCTACGCCTGGGTTTACTTCTACAATGCGCCCCTCGGGCGAGCCGAGCGCATCGAGTCGGGCGACTACCTCGAGCACCTTCGGGTCAAGTAACCCGGATCTCCACTCTCAGCTGGAACGCTTCGCGCCGCAGGCCTTTATTCTGCCTGCTGGATGCCGCGCCGTTCGTTTCTGATCGTCTGGACGAACGCGGCGATTGCCGCCGCAGACATGGTCCGACGGCTCGACAAACTGCACGCCCGACCGATAGCGCACCAGTTCCTGATCGACATCGATGATGGTGCAATGCGTGACGCGTCCCTTGACGACGATGGAGCGGTCGGTGAGCTCGAGGCGAAGATCGTGGAGGGAATCGAGATGAAGGGGAAAAGCCGTTTCTACGACGGCGCCGCCCGGGCCGATTTCGGTGATGGCCATCGGCTGGAAGACCATCACCTCGCCGTGCAGTTCGCCGAGGATCGAGACTCGTTGATCTTCCCGCCGTTCGTCCATGCCGGACGCTCCGGCGCCGCCGCTGCTCGTCGTCATGCGGCGGGACTATAGCACGCTCAATTCATCTGAACGGTCGGTCGGGACCCGAACAACTCGAACCCCGACGCGTCCGGTTCCGGCTCCTCTTCTTCCTCTTCGCCGTCAACGCCGCCGGTATATGTGAGCACGGGAATCTCCCGCGTTTCCGGGTCGATCTTGAGCATCGAGAGCACGTGGAACCCCGCGGGATCCTCGAGGCGCACGCAGAGAATGACAAGGTTCGGCTGCACACGCTTGATGTGTGAATAGGCGTGAGCAGGCGATTCGATGAACACGACGTCGTAGTGGCCGGCCGACAACACACCTTCGACCACCGACAGGATTTCGCGCGTGCCGTTGACGATAGCCACCTTCTGAACGGTGGCCGGGACCTCCATCGTCGTGGCGGCCTGACTGATTGCGGCGAGCGGAAGCGTGTGTTCGGTCAGCATCGTTGTCCGTCTCCCCGGACGCCTGCACTTCATACAGATTCCATGCCACGTCCCCGACGTGCGAACAGCCCGGTTTTCGTGGGGTTGTCCGGGTCGGCTGGCCCACGAGGGCACGAAGGGGACACGAAAAGCGCGCATGAGTTGGTTGGACGCCGAGCGCGAGGCCTGTCAATGTCTACGGCGCGATTCACTAGAATTGGCAGCCATGACGATACGCACGGTCGGAGTCCTCGGCGCGGGTCTGATGGGGGGCGGCATCGCGCAGGTGGTGGCCGCTTCCGGCTACCAGGCGATCCTGCACGATGTCGATGCCCGCGCCCTCGACCGCGCGCTGGCCAGCATCACTAAACTCCTTAACGATGGAGTCGCCAAAGGCAAACTCGCGGCGGGCGCGCCCGCCGCCACGCTCGCGCGCCTGCAGCGAACCAGCAGCCTCGATGCACTGGCGGCGTGCGACGTCGTGATCGAGGCGATTGTCGAGAACACCGAAGCGAAGCATGCCGCCTTCGCCGCAGTCGAAGCGGTCGTCCGCCCGGACACGGTCCTGCTGTCGAACACCTCATCGATCTGCATCACGGAGCTCGCCGCGGCAACGAAGCGTCCCGATCGGTTTGCGGGGCTGCACTTCTTCAATCCGGTCCCGCGCATGGCGCTGGTCGAAGTGATTCGTGCGCTGACGACCAGCGACGAGACGTATCGCCTGGCGACCGACTTCGTGCGCGCGATCGGCAAGGAGCCGATTGATGCTCCCGATCGGCCGGGGTTCATCGTCAACCGCTTGCTGATCCCGTATCTGCTCGATGCGATCCGCGCCCACGAGAACGGGCTGGGCTCGATCGAGGCCATCGACAAGGGGATGACGCTCGGCTGCGGTCACCCGATCGGTCCATTCGCGCTGCTGGACTTCGTCGGCCTCGACACCGCGTATCACGTCGCCAACATCATGTTCGAGGAGTTTCGCGAACCGGCGTACGCGCCGCCGCCGCTGCTGAAGCGGATGGTGCTGGCCGGCTGGCTCGGACGCAAATCGGGGCGCGGATTCTACGTGTACGACCAGAACCGCGGGTGACGGCTGGTCGTCCAGGTCCTCGGCCGGACCGTCACTCGATCCCGGTACAATACGACGATGCAGGATCTGGTAAGGAAGCTGCTGGAAGAGCTCGGTGAAGATCCCGGGCGCGAAGGGCTGCTGAACACCCCGAAACGGGTCGAGAAAGCGCTCAGGTTCCTGACGAGCGGCTACGAGCGCCGATATCGACGCGGTCCTGAACAACGCGCTGTTCACCGTCGACTACAGCGAGATGGTGATCGTCAAGGACATCGATTTCTACAGCCTGTGCGAGCATCACCTGCTGCCGTTCTTCGGCAAATGTCACGTCGCCTATATCCCGACCAACAAGGTCATCGGCCTGAGCAAGATCCCGCGGCTCGTCGAGGTCTTTTCAGCCGCCGGCTCCAGGTTCAGGAACGGCTGACCAGCCAGATCGCCGACACGATTCAAGAGAAGATCGCGCCGCTCGGCGTCGCGGTGGTCGTCGAAGCGTCGCACCTCTGCATGTCGATGCGCGGCGTCCAGAAGCAGAACTCCTTTGCCGTCACCAGCGCCATGCTCGGCGCGTTCCGCGACAACGCGCGCACCCGCATGGAATTCCTCGAGCTGATCAAGCTGCGCGGCGCCGGACCGTCGCCGCGCGACTGGGCCGCCGCGACCGAAGCCTGCGCGGAAGACGCCTAGATTCTCGCGCGTCGATCACGGCTCGTCATCTTCGTCGCCACTTATGCGGTCGTGGCGCGCGGCGGCGTGCCCGTTCCTGCGCGATCGATCGTACGCGGAGCCGCGATCGTCGGCGCGCTCCTGATGGTCGTGACCGGCGCGATCGGCCTTCGACGACGCGGTGCGCGCGCGTCGATGTCGCGGACGCTGGTGCTGCTGTTCAGCATGATGGTCATCGTCGCGCACCTGCGGCTGGCGGGTGGGCTGGCCGCGTTCGCGCGGTGGGTCAGCGGACGTCGATCGTCGCACCCGGCGGCGCTTGCTCGTCGCGCTGGTCGCTCGTGTCCGGCGTGCTGTCGGCGCTCTTCGTCAACGACACGATTTGCCTGGTGTTCACGCCGATCGTGCTCGATGTCGCGTGCGCGCGGCGGCAGCGGCCGCTGCCGTATCTGCTGGCGCTCGCGACCGCGTCGAACATCGGCAGCGCCGCCACGATCACCGGCAATCCGCAGAACATCCTGATCGGCAGCGTGTCCGGTATCGCGTTCGCGGCGTTTCCTTCAGGTGCTCGGCCCGGTCGCGCTCGTCGGGCTGGCGCTCGACGCGCTGCTGATCTGGTTCGTGTTCCGGCGCGAATTCTCGGTCCGGCACGAGCCGTCGTCGCGACGGTGCGCGCCGGTTCGGATCCATCGCGGCCTGCTGTGGAAGACGCTGATCGTGACGGCGCGGCGTCCTCGCCGGTTTTCTCGCCGGATTTCGCACGTCGACTGGTCGCGGCCGCCGGCGCGGCGGCTGCTCGCTGGTGACCAGCCCGGTGCGGCCGCGCAAGGTCTACGCCGCCATCGACTGGGATCTGCTGCTCCTCTTTGCCGGGCTGTTCGTGGTGGTCGGCGGCCGGGGCGCGCGCCGGATTCGATCGGTGGATCTTCGATCGGCTTCGGCCGCTTGGCGTGGCCACAGTCGCCGGGCTGAGCGCGACCGCAGCCATCCTGTCGAACGCCATCAGCAACGTTCCGGCGGTGATGCTGTTCACCGGAATCGTGCCGCAGCTGCCGGCGCCGGAGCGCGCGTGGCTGGCGCTGGCGATGTCCAGCACGCTCGCCGGCAACGTCACGATTCTTGGATCGATCGCGAACCTGATCGTGGTCGAAGGCGCCGGGCGGCGCGGCGTGACGGTCCGGTTCAGGGACTATGCGGCGATCGGGATACCGCTCAGCGTGCTGAGCATCGGCCTTCGGGATCTTCTGGCTGTCCCGTCTATACTGAGTCCATGAGAGGGCGACTGTCGCTCCTGGGCGCCGGCGTTGTCGCGGCGTCCTCACTCGTGGCCGCGCAGACGCGGCGTCCGCCCGCCGCCGCCGCCCACGACCAAGGAAGCGCCGGAGATGACCTGCCCCGCGCCGCTCGGAATCGGCGTGGCGACCAAGCGCACGTTCTGCGACGTGCTCACCGGCCGCGATCCGGCCGCCGGCATCCTCATCACGATTCCGCCGCACAAGGGCGACGTGAAGCTGACCTTCGACCTGCACAATCGCCACACGTATTCAGAAGAGCAGATGAAGGACAAGCGCACGGCGTTCACGCGTTACACCGCGTCGATCGGCGCGCTGACGCTCGACAACACGCTCATCAGCCGCGCCGCGGTCCAGAGCGAGTTTCGCGTGCAGGCCGATCTCGTCGATCGCATCAGCGGCGGCGCGGGACCGGCAGGGCTGAAGGCGGTGGCGCCGACCGGGCAGGAAGCGATCACGATCCTGGTCCCGGAGTCCGAGAGCAAGGTCAGCATCCTGGGAGAGAAACTGACGGTCGAGCGGGCGGACGGCGCGGCCACCTACTCGTCGCCCGGCCGGCCCATCGCGATCATCAGCAACGTCATGATCGAGTACCGTCAGCCGCCGCCGGCACGGCCTGCGGCGAAGACGCCGACGACCGCGAAGACGCCGACGCCGACATCAAAAGCGCCGGCACCCACGTCGAAAGCACCGGCGCCGACCTCGAAGGCGCCGGCGAAACCGCCGGTCCAGCCGTAGCGGCCTTCCGCTAGAACGCCGCGACCGCCAGCGCCGCCCATCCGATCAGAAACGCCAGGCCGCCAATCGGTGTGATCGCGCCGAGCGTGGTGACGCCGGTCAGCGCCAGCGCGTAGAGGCTTCCGGAAAAGATCAGGATGCCGGCGAGAAAGCTCCAGCCGGCCACGACCACGGCGCGGCCATCGACGCGCGTCATCAGCGCCGCCGTCGCCAGCAGCGCCAGCGCGTGATACATGTGGTAGCGCACGCCGGTTTCAAAGACCGCCAGCATCTCCGGCGTCAGCCGTCCCCTCAGCCCATGCGCGCCGAAGGCGCCAATCGCCACGCCCAGTCCCGCCCATCAGCGCGCCGACGAACATGAAAGTCTTGTCCATGCGCGCGATCATACAGGGGCAGGTAGGGCAGGTAGGGCAGGTAGGGCAGGTGGGCAGGTAGGGCAGGTAGGGCAGGTAGGGCGGGTAGGGCTAGGGGTCGGGCAAAAAGAAAAGGCCGGCAGCGCGAACGCTGCCGGCCTCTTTGTCGTTGTATTCTTGCTAGAGCCTGAAGCCTAGAGCCCAGAGCCCTCGTCAGACCTGCGGCTTGTGGAGCACGGGCTGCACGGTCTGCTTCTTCTTCGGACCGCCGAGGCCCTGGATCTGGATGGTCGGCTGCTCCTTGAGCACGTGCTGCGCGTAGAGCTTGGCCATCTCGTCGTGATACTTCGGATCGTTGTCCGTGCTTGCGCGCCTGCAGCTTCTCTTCGCGCGCGTTCTTGGCGATGCCGAGGTCGTCGAGATCGGTCTGCGCGCCGGCGCGGACCGCTTCCTCGTTCAACTTCAGCGAGTGCTCGGTCGAGTTGAGCGGCACCGCCTTGTTGCCGGCGAAGATCTCGTGGCGGCCGTGCTCCTCGTACCACTTGGTGAGCGTCGCCGTCATGTGCATCTTCTCGATGATGTTGCGCCAGCCGATGCCGGTGTTGTAGGCGCAGAAGGAAATCTCGCCCTGCTGCGTGGCATACGGGATGATGCACATCTCGGTGCGGCGGAAGTCGTAGTTGAAGAGATCCTGGAACCACATGCCGGCGATGAACAGGAAGTTCCAGCGATCCGCGCGGCGCTTCTCGATGTCGTCGCGCGTCCGGTCGCCCTCGACGCTGCCGTACTTGCCCTTTTCCGCCGCCTTGGTGCCGCCGAAGGTCTTGTCGAACTTCTTGAGCAGGTCGGTCAGCTTGAAGTGCGTCGGCGAACTTGAACGAGTCGTAGTTGCGGACCAGCGACAGCGCCATGCCGACGACCGACAGGAACCGGCCGCGGCCGGCATCGGTGACCTGGGCGATGTCCTTGGCGAGCTGCTCGGCCTTGAGGAACTTGGTGACCGGCACGGCTTCCTTGGTTTCCTTGTCGATCATCATCGCCATGCCGACGCCGCAGTTCGGGTGGCAGCCGCAGGTGAGCTGGCCGAATTCCTTCTCGGCGCCGTGGGTCACGTCGGCCCAGTCGGTGAAGCTGCCCATGAACGAAATCGGGAACCAGTCGCGGACCGGCTCGCCGATGCCGGTCTGATTCTTCACGTCGTGGGCGAGGTGCGACAGCGTGTAGCGCTGCGCGGCACGACGCTCGTCGGCGTCACTTCCTCGTCGCGGCCGGTGAAGCGACACCGGCTGGAACGACAGGAAGTTGATCTTCTTCGGGTTGTCGAGCGCGAACTCGATGATGCGGCCGACCTGCTCGTTGTTCACGCCGTTGACGATCGTGACGACCGGAACGATGTCCACGCCGGCGCTGTAAAGATTCTCAATCGCGCGCAGCTTCACGTCGAACAGGTTGCCGACGCGGCGATGCGCGTTGGCCGCGTTGCCGATGCCGTCGAACTGCAGATACGCGTAGCGCAGGCCGGCTTCGGCCGCCGCCTTGGCGAACTCGGGATCCTTCGCGAACTCGATGCCGTTGGTCGCCGCCTGGACGCTGTTGTAGCCGACCTTGCGGGCGTAGCGGACCGCGTCGAGGAAGTACGGCGAAATCGTCGGCTCGCCGCCCGAGAACTGCACCGACATCTGCCGGCGCGGCTTGATGGTGATCGCGTTGTCGAGCACCGTCTTGATGTCTTCCCACGACAGCTCGTGGACGAAGCCGACCTGGTTCGCGTCCATGAAGCAGGGGTCGCACATCATGTTGCAGCGGTTCGTCAGGTCGACGGTCAGCACCGACCCGCGGCCGTGCTGGATGGTGCTGCTGCCATGGTTGTGGAGCTTCGAGTCGTTGTGCGCGCGAATGTCGCGGCCCGGGAACACCTCCTCGAGGTGCTTGAAGAAGTCGGTGTCGATCGCCATCACGTCCTCGAAGTGGCCGTGAATCGGGCAATCCTTCACCATCAGGATCTTGCCGTCGCGCTCGAGAATGGTCGCCTTGATTTCGCCGACCTTCTCGTTGAGCAGGACGCTGACGTCCTTCTTGCCGTCGAGAATCTCCTGCCGCGCTTCGCGCGTGCAGGTCGGGCAGAGCGAATCGGTCTCGCGCGGCCAGCCGAGTGGCGGCTTGGTCTTCTCGTACGACTTGAGCAGCGGCTTGTCGGACCACTTCGGGGTGAACGAGGGGTTCTGCTTGATCTTGTTCAGATTGCTGAAAACAACCCAGGCTCCGTTGGCGGCGATCGACAGCCCCTTCTCGAAGTACTTGATGGGCGCGTGCATGCTTCTGTCTCCTGTTGAAGGCGTTGAGCCGGCGCGGGTTCCCGGCCGGTAATTGCCGCTAAATCATAGATGAAAAAGGGCTTGTCGCTTCACGGATCCAGCGAACGGGCATCTGGGCAGGGTGAGCGGGCAGATCCGCCGCTCGGACGGGCTCAGCTGGAGGGCCAACGGCCGCCTGGCTCAGTCGGGCGATCGCTTCTTCTTCGAGCGACGCGAACCGGCTCGCGCTTCGGGGTCCACTCGACGAGCCGCCCGTCGCGCGGCACCTGGAGCGACACCGGCTTGACGTCGGAGGGCAAGCGGCACGCTCTTTTTCGGGTTGGCGTAGACGGCGTGCTTGCCGTGGTCGCGGTACCAGTCGGCCACGGTGGCGTTCTGGTACATGTTCTCGACGATCTGCCGCCAGCCGACGCCGGTGTTGTAGGCGCAGAACGAGATCTCGCCCATCTGCGTGGCGTACGGAATGATGCACATCTCGGTGCGGCGGAAGTCGTAGGTCCAGAGATCCTGGAACCACATCCCGGCGACGAACATCAGCAGCCACTCGTCGCCCTTGCGATCGCCTTCTTCGCACGCGCCGAGCTTGCCGCCCAGCTGGCCGCCGCTCTGCTTGTCGAACTTCCGCAGCAGGTCGAGCAGCCGGAACCCTTCGGGCGCTTTCGACGGCGTTGTAGTTTCGCAGCAGGCTGAGCGCGGTCTGCGCGATCGTCAGCGCCCGGCCGCGCGCCGGCGTCGGCGATCGTCTGCGCATCGCGCAGGAAGCCTTCGACGTTGATGAACTCCGAAACCGGCGCCCACTTCTTGGTCTTCTTGCTGACCATGAAGCCCATGCCGATGCCGCAGTCGGGATGGCAGCCGCAGCTGAGCGAGCCCCAGTCGGCACCCGCGCCCCTGAATGAGATCGGTGACCTGCGACATCGCGCTCGAGGCGGACAGCGGGAACCAGTCGCGCAGCGGCTCGGTGACGCCGGTCTGCTGCTTCAGGTCCTCGGCCAGATGCGACAGCGTGTAGCGCTTCGCGTGCCGTTCCTCGTCGCTGATTTCCTCGTCGCGCCCGGTGAACGACACCGGCTGGAACGACACGAAGCTGATCTTGTCGCAGTTCTGCATCGCGAACTTGACGATCGGTCCGACCTGGTCGTTGTTCACGGTGTTGACGATCGTCACGACCAGGCACACGTCGATGCCGGCGGCGTACAGATTCTCGATGGCGCGCAGCTTGACGTCGAACAGGTTGCCGACGCTTGCGGTGGGCGTTGGCCGCTTCGGTCACGCCGTCGAACTGCAGATACGCGATCCGCATACCCGGCGGCGCGCGCCTCGTGGGCGAACTCCGGCTCCTGCGCGAAGCGGATCCCGTTGGTCGCCGCCTGCACGCTGAAGTACCCGACCTCGCGCGCGTAGCGCACGGCGTCGAGGAAGATCGGCGAGATCGTCGGTTCGCCGCCCGAGAACTGGATCGTCATCTGCCGCCGCGGCTTGATGCTGATCGCGTCGTCGAGCAGTTTCTTCACGTCGTCCAGCGTCAGCTCGTGGACGTAGCCGACCTGGTTGGCGTCCATGAAGCACGGGTCGCACATCATGTTGCAGCGGTTCGTGAGGTCGATCGTCAGCACCGCGCCGCGGCCGTGCTTGATCGACGACGAGCCGTGATTGTGCAGCTTGTCGGTGATCGGCGTCGAAGTCGCGTCCGGGGAACAGCGACTCGAGGCGCCGCAGGAACGCCGGATTGATCGCCAGCGTGTCGACGAACGTGCCGTGCGATCGGACAGGTCTTTTCGACGATCACCTTGCCGTCGCGCTCGAGGATCTCGGCCTTGATCTCGCCGCGCGTGTCGTTGAGCAGCGTCTGAATCGGCATGCTCGCCCGACAGAATGCTGGCGCGCGTTTCGCGCACGCAGACCGGGCAGAGCGAATCGGTGGTGCGGGGAAAGCCGAGCGTCGGCTTCGAGCGCTGCTGGCTCTTCGGAAACGGCGCCGGCGCCCACTTCGGCTGGAACGGCTGCCCTTCGAACCGGCGGTTGATCGCCTGCACAGCCGGCCACGCCAGCCTGGCGCCTCCCACCAAAGTCCATTCAATGGGCTTCCACACGTTCATCCACGTCTCCTCGCCGCGCTGAAGAGCGATCTGTCCGCGGTTGTGGTTGAGATCGCGCCCGAATATAGCACACCCACTATTGACCGTCTGTCGTGTGCGATCGAATCAGCGCGTCGAGCGCCGCACGATCCGTCTTGCCGCGCGGTGTCAGCGGAATCGCGTCGACGAAGACCACGGCGCGCGGAATCTTGTGCGACGCCAGCCGGCTGGCGCAGAACTGCCGGACCGCGATCGTCGTCAACGGCGCACTGCCGGGGCGACGCACCAGGCAGGCGACGACGTGTTCGCCGCGCGCGATCGTCGCGTGCGCCGACGACGCGAACGTCGATGACGGCTGGCATCTCCCGAAGGACGGCTTCCACTTCCGCAGGCTGCACCTTTCGTCCTGCGACGTTGATGAACGACGACACGCGGCCGCCGAGCGTCAGCCGCCCGTCTGCATCCATCGTGCCGTAGTCGCCGGCGAGGAATCCATCGTCCTGAAAGTCGCCCTGGTCGGCGCCGACATACCCGGCCGACACGCCGGCGCTGCGGATGTGCACGCGCCCGCCTGGCACGTCGGCTTCCGGCCGCAAGGAAACCGTCACGCCGTCGATCGGCCGCCCGACGGTATCGGCGATCGCCGGATCGTCAGAGTCGTCGTAGGTAATACCGCCGCCCTCGGTTGTCCCATAGAAGGCATGCACCTTCACGCCGAAGCGCTGCATGAAAGGCTCGCGCCACGGCCGCGCCGAGCGGCGCGCCCGCAGAGACGAGCCGTTGCAGGCCGGCCGGCCACGGTTCTTCCGGCGGATGCTGCAGCAGATGCTCGAACATGAACGGCACGCCCGGAAACCGGCGCACGTCGAACGCGCGCGCGTCCGCCGCCAGCTGCTGCGGGACGAAGGATTCGCGCAGCACGAACGGCGTGCCCTGCAGCAGCAACGGCATGACGCAGGACGCTGAATCCGTACGCGTGCGATAACGGGATCGCGGCCAGCTGCGTGTCCGTGGGCCCGAAGCCCATGGCGCTGGCGATTTGACGCGAATCGGCGACGAGCTGCGATTCGGTGGTGAAGGTTGCCCGCGGCAGGCCGGTCGATCCCGACGTCAGCTTCAACATCGCGGCGCCGCGATAATCGTGGCGCTCGCCCGGACCCGCCACCAACTCGAAGTCTTCCGGCGTCCCGCTCGTCGGCCGTGGTCTCGCGCGGCACGATCGCCGCCGCGGCACCGAACCGGGCGCCGAGCGCGTCGATTTCCGATCGGGTGGCGCCCGCGTCAACCGCCATGAGCGCGATGTCGAGCGCGCGGCAGGCGACGACGCGCGCGATCAGATCGGGACGGTTGCCGGTGGCGGAGACGAGCAGATCGCCCGCGGCCGAGACCCGCCTGCCGCAGGCGGCCAATCTCGATCTCGTGCGCGCGCCAGAGATCCGCGGCCGTCAGGGTCTGTCCGGTGCCGGCGAGAAACACCAGGGGACGATCGGGGCGGTCGCGCGTGATTCGCTGAAATGATTCGACGATCGCGCTCACGTCAGCGCAGTCCGGCGGCCGTCAGGCCGTTCGGCATCGACGGCGTACGGTTCTGAACGTTGCCAGACGAGGCCGAAGAGCGGTCCGGTCATGAGCGTCGTGCCAATCGCCATCAGCACGAGCATCGTATAGAGCGTCGGCGTGATCAGGCCTCGCGTGAGGCCGATGTCGATGAGGATCAGTTCGACCATGCCGCGCGCGTTCATCAGCGTGGCCAGTGCCAGCGCTTCACGCGCCGACGCGCCGGCCCAGTACGCGCCGAGCGAGCAGGCCAGGCCTTTGCCGCAGCACGCAGTCACGAAGATCAGCGACGGCGATCGCCCACAACCAGGGGCTGTCGAGCAGCCGCAACTCGGTGTGCAGTCCGGCGTAGACGAAGAAGAGCGGCACGAAGATCGAGCCGACCAGCGGCTCGATGAGGCGCCGGAGCTCCAGCGCGAGCGCTCCTCGACGGAAGCTGACGCCGAACAGAAATGCGCCGAACACCGCATGGAGGCCGATCGTCTCCGTGAACCACGCGCCGAGCATCAACACGCCGACGACCGTGGCGATTGTCGCCGGACTCACTCCGGCGTCGGGCCCGGAGTCTCTCGCCAGCACACGTTGCAGCAGCGGCGGGACGGCCGACAGCATGACGAGCGCATAGCCTGCCGCGCCGACGACGGCGACGATCGCGGGCGAGGCGCGCCCGGTGAGCGTGCCGAGGACCACCGCCAGAATCATCCACGCGAACGCATCGTCGATCGCGCCGGCCGAGAGCGCCAGTGAGCCGATGCTCGTGCCGGCGATCCCGCGTTCGCCGATGATCCGCGCCAGCACCGGAAAGGCGGTAATCGAGAGTGCGGTACCGATGAAGAGCGAGGCCTGAACCGCGGTCACCTGGCCGGTAAGGAGTCCCCCGTTCGCGCGGAGCACGAGGCGCGAGCAGCCAGCCGAGCGCGAACGGCCCGACGATTCCGGCAATCGACACGGCGGCCGCGCGGCGTCCCGACCGGACGACCAGGTCGGAGCGAAACTCGAGCCCCACGCAGAACATGTAAAAGACGAGTCCGATCTGGCTGACGAGTGAGAGCAGGGGCAGCGAAGCCGGCGGAAAGAGCGCGCGGTAGACAGGCGGTGCGGCCCAGCCGAGAAACGACGGGCCGAGCAGGAAGCCCGTGACCATCTCGGCGACGACGCGCGGCTGGCCGACACGCGACGCGACCCAGCCCACGACACGGCAGGCAGCGAGAATGCAGGCGACCTGAAGGAAGAACAGGGCAGCGGCGGTCATGCGAGCAAGGGGCGTCCGAGCGCGAAAGTATACTGTAATCGCTCTGATGAACTGGCTCGAGGGACTGCCGCACCAGCCGCCGATGCGACTGCTCGATGAGGTGGTCGACGGTGGCGCCCGATCGAGCGATCGCGAAGCGAACGACGCGGGCCGACGACTTCTTCTTTCAGGGGCACTTTCCGGGGCAACCGGTGGTGCCGGCGATCATCCTCGTCGAACTTCTCGCGCAAACCGGCGGACTGGCCGTCGCGTCTCAGTCGGGCCTCGAACCGGGCGCACCGCTCCAGCTGCGCGTTGCGGGACTGGGACCGTTCAAGTTTCCCGCCGCGGCCGGCGTGGACGTGACGCTCGAAGCCACCGCGCGACTTGCGGGAAAGTTCGGCCGGACGTTCAAGATCGAAGGGGAAGTGACGGCTGACGGCGTGCTGGTCGCGTCAGGCAGCGTGATTCTGGCCGGCTGAGGCGCCGGCGATCACAGTTCGCTCACCGCCTCGATTTCGACCAGCAGCTCAGGACGGCAAATGCGCGCGCGCGTCAGCTCGACGTGCGCGGCGCAGCGGGCACCGCCGCGTGATTTCATCGCGCACCAGCTCGGCGTCCGCCTCCGCGGTCACGTACGCCCGGACATCGATCAGCCGCGCGAGCGCCGGTGCCAACCGGCTCTTCGCTGCGCCGCGCTGTCATGACGACCGAGGCGAGATTCCGGAACGTCTCGTCCAGCTGACCGCCGGTGTCCAGCAGGTGTCGCGAATCCTCGCCGACGATGCTGGCCGTGCCGCCGATGAGCAGCTGCTTCCGGCCGGCCACCGGCGCGATGCTGGCGCGCGAAAAGCAGGGCGGCAGCGGTCCGTAGCGATCGGAGTACAGCCACGGCGATCGCTGGCGAGGGTTTTCCACCGGTTCGGGCGGCGACGCGGCGGCCAGGCAGTGGATGACGAGATCGATGCCGTTGACACCGACCGCCGACGCCGTGGCAAAGGCGTGCTGAAACGGCACGCGGTGACAGCGGCGTCGTGAACCCGTCGTGCCGCCCGGCATTGAAGACCATGTAGCGATCGAGTCCGGGCGCCAGCGTCCGTCCCACATCGGGAATGAAATTCCAGAAGCGGATCGGCCAGCGTGATCGTGGCGTCGAGGACCGATCCGAGGCGCCGATACGCGTCCGCCACGCGATCGCGCAGAAGGTCGGCGGACAGTGCCGTCGCGCCCTCGATCGCCGTTTCGAGCAGGAGCAGATCGCCCGCGCTTCTCACCGCGACGCGCGCGCCCGGATCGAGGCACAGCCGTCCGCCCGGCAAACAGGGACTCCACCCACCGCGGCGGGACCGGTTCGAGATCGGAAAGAGTGGAAGACGCGAGCGGCTGTGTGCCGCCCTCCGACACGATCGGCTGGCTCATGCTCGGAGATGGCCCGCGCGCGGCATAAGATGGTGGCGAATTATATCGCCAACATGCCGGCATACGGAGCGAGCGGCAACGAGACGATCGCGGCGCGATTCCGCCGTGGCTTTTACGGACTGCGCACCGAAGGCTCGGGCCCCGGTCGCGAAGCGACGGCGATCGGTGTCGGCGTCTTCATCGGGTGCCTGCCGTTCTACGGATTCCATCTCCTTCTGTGCTGGATCGTCGGCACGCTGTTTCGCCTGAATCGCCTCAAGGTCTATCTCGCCGCGAACATCTCGAATCCGTTCATGGCGCCGTGGCTGCTCTTCGCGGAGCTGCAGGCCGGCGCCTGGTTCCGCCATGGCGCCTTTCAGCCGATTTCCGTGAGCGCCATCCGCACGGCCGGCTTCGGCGCGCTCGGCCTCGACCTGCTCGTCGGCAGCCTGCTGGTGGGTGGAGTACTCGCCGTGATCGCGGGCGGCGCCACCTACGGCACGCTTCGCGCCTCGGCCCAGGACGCGCCGTTCATGGAACTGGTGCGCAAGGCGTCCGATCGATATGTGAGCGGCAGCATCACCGCGTGGGAATTTGCGCGCGGCAAGATGCGGGGCGATCCGATCTACCGCGCGACCCTCTTTGACAAGCTGCTTCCGTCGGCCGGCACGTTGATCGATGTCGGGTGCGGACAGGGATTGACGCTGGCGCTGCTCGCCGAAGCCCGCCACGCGCTCGACCGCGGCGAATGGCCGCCGGACTCGCCGTGCCCGCCGCGGTTCGATCGACTGATCGGCATCGAGATTCGGCCGCGGGTGGCGGCTCTCGCCGGCGCCGCGCTCGGAGGCGATGCGGAAGTCCTTCGCGCGGATGCGCGCACGCTGCCGTCGCGCCAGGCGGACGCCATTCTCCTCTTCGACGTGCTGCATCTGATGGAGCCGTCGCAACAGGAGGCGCTGCTCGCTGCGCTCGCGGCGGCGCTGCAGCCGGGCGGCGTCATGCTCGTCCGCGAGGCCGATGCGTCGGCGGGATGGCGCTTTCGCGCGGTCCGATTCGGCAACTACCTCAAGGCGCTCGCCGTCGGCCAATGGAAGCAGACGTTCGCATTCCGCACGAAGGCGGAGTGGCTCGCGTGCTTTCGCCAGTCACGGCCTGGCAGGCGGAGGTTCGATCGATGGGCGGCGGCACGCCCTTCGCCAACCTGCTGTTTCGGCTCAGTGTGAAACCGGACGCGTCTGGACCCATCCCCCGACCCGCACGACCTGCGTGAGGGCCCGCCCGTCCCGATCGAACGTCCCGCCAAACCACAGACCGCATTCAATCGTGGCCGACGGTCCGGGCCGCTCGCAGTAGCGCAGGTCCGACCAGCTGATTTCGCGCGTGCCGTCGCTCTCGGCCGGGCGCTCGATCGCGAGCGGAAGGTCGTGCACCTGAAGAAAGTTGTTGACGGTGTCCAGCGACCGCGACGTCGCGACCAGCGGCGAGGCCGGCACGATCGGCCACGCGATCGCAGGTGTTCGCGTCCCGCGCCAGCCATCGACGATCTCGCTGCGAAGCATCCCGCTGTCGCGCTCGAACACGGTCCACTGCGTCAGCGTGCCCCATCGCGCCTCGACGCCGGCCGTCTGTTCCTGAACGCCGTTGACGCTGACGTGTGCCACGCGCAGCATCTGCGCATAGAGCACGCCCTTGACGCAGAAAAATGCCAGCACGGCGACGAGCACCGCCCGGGCGGTTCGCGTCATCTGGCCGCGTCGCAGCCACATCGCCATCGCGCCGATGGCCAGCAACGCCACCAGCCAGGGTTCGGCCATCGCGACGAGCGGCAGCGTCGTGCGCGCCTCGGTGAACGGCCACAGCAGGCCGAGCCGCGCGCCTGACAGCACGTCGAGCGCCAGGTGGCTGATCGCGCCCGACACGCCGGCCGCCGCCAGGGCTCGCAGTCGTGAACCGCGTGCGAAGCGGTGAACCAGCGCCGCCGCCGCGCAGCCGAGCACCGCAGCGCCCGCAAGCGAGTGCGTGCCGATCTCATGCACGCGCAGGTAGATGTCCCAGCCGAACGGCATGAGGACACAGTCGATGTCGGGAGCGAGTCCCGCGAGGCACGCCGTGAGCCCGGATCCGCGGCCGAACCGCGCCCGGTCCGGCGTGTCGATCGCCGCGACGATGGTTCTCGCGAAAATGACGTGGGAAACAGGATCCATGGCCGGCCCGCGCTACGCGAGCTGATCGTACGAGTCGTGCTGCGCGTCCCAGTAGCGGTAGAAGTGATACCAGTATTCCGGGCGCCGTCGAATGCGGACCTCGAGCTGCGCGGCGAATGCCTGCGCGGCGCGCTGGAGCGCCTCGTCGCGCGGGATGTCGGTCTGGACGAAGATCGGCTCGCCCGGCGTGACGCTGAACCGCGCCGCCGTCGATCCGCTCGATGAAGCACGGCACGAGCGGTGCGCCGCTCAGGAACGCCATCAGCGCCGGCGTTCGCAGGAACCAGGTCGGCCGGCCGAGGAAATCGACCTGGACGCGGTCCCGGCCGAGATGACGATCCATCAGCAGCGCGACGATGCGGTTGTCGGCGAGCCGTTTTCGGATCTGCAGCGCCGTATCCAGTGACTGGCGCACTTCAACCGTATCGATGCCCAGATCGTTCCGGATCTCGCCGCCGGATCCCGTTCACGTCGTCATCGGCTTCGGCCATGGCGACGACGGTGAGCGGCAGATCGAACACGCGCCGCATCGCCACGCCGCCCAGTTCCCAGTTGCCGTAATGGCCGGCGACGAGGATGACCCCGCGTCCGCGGGCGAGCAGATCCTGGAAGAGCCGCATGTGTTCCGGCTCGTGGCTGAAGAGCGCCTGCGTCTGTTCAGGCGATGCGCGCAGCGCGCGCAGGAAATCGATGACGTCGCGCGCGTAGGCGCGCAGCGTGACGCGCGCCCGGCGTTCGCGTTGCCGTGCGGTCTCGCCGGGAAAGATCGCGGACAGGTTGTCGGCCAGCGCCGCGCGCGTTCCGTGCATCATCCGCCAGGCGATCCATGTGCCGACGTCGCCGATGGCATACGACACCATCCGCGGCAGCACGCTGACGCCGCGGCAGGTCCACGAAAAGATTGTGCCGTTGTTGAGGCCGTGCAGCGTCCAGCGCCGCGGCACCGCGGCATGGCGATCGGACGCCGGCGCCGATGCGCTCTGGCGCGGTGAATCAGAGACGTTCAATGAAGCGATAGTACACCGCCAGAAAGCAGGTGCGGGTCGTGTCGCGAACCGGACGCAGCTTGCTGCGCTGGCCGGAATAGACGGCCGTCACCGGCACGCTGGCGACGCGTCCGCCGCGCCGCCTGACTTTCACCAGCATTTCGGTTTCGATTTCATAGCCGGTCGCGCTGAGCGCCAGCGGCCGGAGCGCGTCGGTCTTGAAGATGCGAAACCCGCATTGCGTGTCGCCGACCGGGACCCCGACGAACCTCGACAGGGCCAGGCTGCCGATCCGGTTGGCGTGGTAGCGCGACGCGGGCATTTCGGATCGATTGAAGACGCGCTCGCCGATGACGACGTCGGCGCCCGACGACTCCGCGGCCGCGATGAGGCGGGGCGCTTCCTGCGGAAGGTGCTGCATGTCGCCGTCGAGCAGCAGGACGTGCGTGAAGTCGCCGGACAGAATCGAGGCGAGTCCGGTCCTCACCGCGTGACCCTTCCCCTGATTGCGTTCGTGCGTGATCACCCGCGCGCCGGCGTCGCGCGCGCGACGCCGCGGTGTCATCCGTCGACCCATCGTCCACGACGAGGATCTCGGCGACGCGTGCCGCGCAGGCCGCCGACGACCGCGCCGATCGTGCCCGCCTCGTTGAAGGCGGGGATGAGGGCGGCGACGCGCACCGCGCTCACCGCTCCGACGCGCGCATCAACAGCGCGGGCAGCACGAGGACCGATGCCGCGGCGAGCGCGACCACGCTGACCGTGGACACGATGCCGATCGAGCGGAGCGGCGCATAGGACGACCACACCAGCGTCGCATAACCGAGCAGGGTAATCGCGGCCGCCACCAGGATCACCGGCGCGAGTTCGGCGGTGGCTCGCCTGGCGTCGCGATGCTCCTGATACCGATGGACGAGATGTATTCCGTAGTCGACGCCGATGCCGACGAACGTGACGACCGCGAAGGTCGCGAACAGATCGAGTTGCACATTCGCCAGGGCGAGGAGACCGGCCGTCCAGATGAGACCGATGGCGGTCGGCAGCAGCGCGAGGACCGACAGTTGCAGATCGCGAAATTCCGCCACGACCAGGATGATCACGATGAGCGTGCCGATCGAGAGGCCCTTGATGAAATCGGGCAGGAAGCCGCGGGCCAGCTCCTTGTTCACGAGCGGCAGCCCGGTCAGCGTCTGCCTGTCGTCGACCGCCTTCACGATGCTCTCGACCTTCGACGCCTGCTCCTCGGTCGGGAACACGTACGTGGCCAGCCGCCAGGTGTCGCCGTCGTGGACCACGAATCGATTGATCAGATCGGCGGCGTCATGCTTCACGTAGTCGTCGTACGACAGACTGCTGGTGTGGATCGAGCAACGCAGGGATGCGCTCGACGAACGGATCGAAGGCGCCCGGGGCAAATCCTGCCGCGATTCGCGCCTGCTCGAGCGATCCGCGAATCGAGTCGACCGACAGATGCGCGCCGTCGATCTGGTCCAGCGTGCGCTGCTGCGCGGCCTTCGACGGAAGGAGGCGCGAGGGCGGCTGGACGCCGAGCGTCGGCAGTTCCGCATGGAGCCGATCGATCAGGCGCTCGTTGGTCTGGAGCAGCGCTTCGAGGTCCGGACCGTCGGCGACGACGACGTAGAGTTCGCCAGGCAGTCCGAAGGCCGGGCCGATCCGTTCCTCGAGCCGTGCGGCATCGGTCGTCGAACGCAGGCGATCCAGCGTCGGATCGACCCGCAGGCGGACCGCCGCAATCCCGAGCGCGACGGTCAGCCCCGCGGCGCTCCACAGGATGATCCGGCGGCGCCGAGCGATCCATCCCGCCAGCCTGGGCATGAGCAGAGACGGCCGCGGCCGCTTCGGCGGACGCCGCGGCAGGAGCGCCGGCACCATGACGAGCGTCAGCACGCCGCAGGCCACCATGCTGTGGCCAATCAGGCGGCCGAGTTGCCGCAGGCTGGGGAAGTCCACGAACATCAGGCCGTAGAACGTCGCCGCCGTGGTGAACATGCCGAGCAGCATGCTGACGCTGGGGCCTTCGATCGCCGGCCCTCGCGTGGCCGGGTCCTCGTTGATGGCGAGCTGGTGCGCGACATACAGCAGGACGACGCCGTCCACGCCGAGGCCGAAGAGCATCGCGGCCGCGCCGGTCGCGGCCGCGGACAACCGCGCGCCGCCGAATCCGAGCGCGCCCAGTACCACGACCAGTGACAGCGCGGACGGCAGCGAGCCGACCGCGACCAGCCAGAAGCTGCGGAACACCAGAAACAGCAGCGGCAGAATCAGCGCGAGCGAGCCGACCGAGTTCCAGATGCTCTCGCTGCGGACGATGGCTTCGGTTTCGACGGCAATGCGATGCCCTCCGGCGAACTCGACCCGCATCGGCGGCAGCGGCGTTTCGTCGAAGAGCTCGGGGCTCGGCGCCGGCCGGGATTGCCGCGCAGCCGCGATTTCCCGCAGTCGGCTGTCGAGCGCGTGGGCAAAGGCCGAGTCGTAGGGCGGGCGGCGCGGCCGCGCGATCACGAGCCGGGCGCGGCCGTCGGCCGTGACGATAGCCATCCGGGCTCGGCGCCGATGTTCAGGCCGCTGCCGGTTCCGCCGACCGAGTCGCGCAGGATCTCGAACAGGCGCAGCGGATCCTGTCGAATCACGTCCGCCACGTCGGCCGAGGGCACGGCCAGCAACTCGCGGCTGGCTGCGACGGCGTCGCGTGCGCCGTCCGGCGAGAATCTCTGCAGCGCCTGGGTCAGCGCCGGCGGCGGCAACAACAACAGCTGGCGGTTCGCGAGCCACGACAGATCGCGCGAACGATCGAACACGCCCGGCATCGACCCGCTCCAGTTCGGGCGCCGCGCGCAGCGCCTCGACCCAGCCGTCGACGTCGTCGCTGTATTCGGAAATCGTGTGGCCCTCTGGCGCGGTGAAGACGACGTACAGCTGATCGAGGTTGCCGAACCGGCTGACGAATGTCTTGAACGACTGGATGACACGGCCGTCTTCCGGCAGGAGCGACAGGATGTCGGTGTCGAACGACAGACGGCGAATGCCCTCGACTGAGACGAGCGTCGCGCAGAGCACGACCGCGAGCACGGTAAAACGCCGGCGATACGCAGCGCGAACGATCGCCGCGACGAGGGAAGCCACAGCAGGTATGCTATATTCACGCGCCCTTCACTGAGATGAAGATTCTCCTGTTGCGCCCGGTTCCCGGCAACGAGCGCTTCGGTCTCGGTCCGTTTTTCCGCATCGAACCGCTCGGCATGGAGTACATCGCGTCTGCGCTCGAAGCGCAGGGACACCGCGTCGTGCTCGCCGATCTCCGTTTCAGCAAATCGCTCGATCATCACGTTCGCGCCTTCCGGCCGGACCTGGTCGGCGTCGCCGCAATGCACGCCCTCGAGACCGACGATGTGCTCGCGCTGGTGCGCCGTGTGCGCGCCCTGTCGGCGGATGTGCCGATCGTCGTCGGCGGACACACGGCGGCGGCGTGCCCGGGTCCGTTTCTCGACGCGGATGTCGCGGCGGTGGTGGTGGACGACGGCGAGCTCGCGCTGCCGCGGGTGTGCGCGGCGCTCGAGCAGCGGCGTCCGCTGGCGACGGTGCCCGGCCTCGCGTCTCCGCAACAGCGACGGCGAAATCGTGCGCACTGCCGGCGAGACCGGCACCCTGGCGCTCGACGACGTGCCGCTGCCGTCGCGGCACCACGTGCAGCCGTGGCGCCGCCAGTACGCCTGCCTGGCCCATCGCCCGACCTGGCTGGTCGAAACGGCGCGCGGCTGTCCGTTTCGCTGCTCGTTCTGCTCGATCTGGCAGCTGCACGCGCGCGCGGTCCGCGAGCGGTCGATCGACGCCGTCTGCCAGGACATGGCGACGGTCGGCGACGACGTGTTCATTGCCGACGATCTGTTCTGGCATCACGCGTCGCGCAGCCTGGAGCTGGCGCACGAGCTGCGCCGCCGCGGCATTCGCAAGCGCTGGATTCTCGTGCAGAGCCGCGTCGATCTCGTCGCCCGGCACGCGGCGCTGCTCGAAGCCTGGCGCCCGCTGGCTGACGACTTCGACATCTTCTTCGGCCTCGAAGCCGCGACCGATGCCGGACTCGACGGCCTGACCAAGGATGCGACGGTTGACGAAACCGCGCAGGGCGTCGACGTCGCGCGGCGGCTCGGCTACGGTGTGACGGGCAATTTCGTCATCGATCCCGCCTGGCGCGAGAGCGATTTCGAAAACCTCTGGCAGTTCGTCGAGCGCTACCAGCTGTTCCAGGCCGGCTTCACGATTCTCACGCCGCTTCCCGGCACGGCGTACTTCGATGACATGCGGCCGCGGCTGCGCGCGCGCAAATGGGCGCACTTCGACATGCACCATCTGCTCTGGGAGCCGGCGCTCGGTCCTGAACGGTTCTTCGAGCTGTATTGCGAAACCTGGCGGCGCTCAGTCCTGAACCTGCGCGGCCGCAAGCGCCTCACGCAGTGGCTGCGGGAAGTTGACCTGCGCAACCTGCCGTTCCTGCTTCGCGCCCTGAGGCGGACGCAGCGCATGATGGATCCGGGCCACTACATGGAGGAGTACGACCTGACTCCCGCCGGCGAGACATCGTCGGTGTTCTGGCCGTCCCGCGCGATCCACCGCTTGCATCAGACCGACGACGCCGCGATCTAGCGGCCGATCGTAAACGTTCCCGCCGGCAGCGTCGCGTTCGGCACCACGTTCTCGAAGGTCATCGTCTTGGTGTCGCCGTTCGCAAAGGTCATGCGCATCGACGACAGCAGAAACGACTCGCGATCGACCCACAGCTCCAGCTTGTCGAGCGCCTCGCGGATGCGCTTCTGCTTCGGGACCATCGCGACCCGGAATGTTCCGGGCCGGTCGTTCGTCTGTTGGTCGTCGATGTCGAACTGGCGGCGCAGATCGGCCGCCGATCCATCGACGAAGTATCGTTGCACGCGTCCCATGGCGGCGCCGACGTCCATCACCTGCCGCGACGGCCACGTCATCGTCATCTTGTTGTTGTCGATGAGCACGACGCGCGATTCGGGCTCCGCGTAGTGCAGGACCACACGCGATGGCCGTTCGACCGCGAGCGTTCCGCGGGCCACCAGCGGCCGCACGAGCAGCGATGACGTCGTCGTCTCGGTGAATTGCGCCGTCAGCGTACGGATGGTGGCGTTGACGCGCTGGCCGCGCTCGTACAGCTGGTCGAACGAGTCCGCGGTCGTGGACGACGGCGGATGCGCCGGCGCCGACTGCGCGGCAACCGTCGCGCGTGGCGTCGGCGAGACCGCGACGACGCCCAGGCTCAGTGCGAGCAGTACGCACGCACGCTGCGCGCGCGCGCACGCGTTGAACGTCCATGTCCGCGATGATAACGTACGCGCCGTGACTCGCCCGGTCGTCGTGTCCGGCATCGGCGTCGTGTCGGCGTTGGGCACATCGCATGACGCGTTTCGAGACGCGCTTCTCGACGGACGGAGCGCGATCGCGCCCGTCACAGGATTCAGCACCGACGGCCGCCGCTCGATCGCTCGCCGCGGAAATCATCGGGTTCGTGCCGACCGACTGGGTGCCGGCCGATGAAACTGCGGCGGCTGGATCGCACCGGCGTCTACGCGCTCGCGGCCGCGCGGCTCGCGCTCGATGACGCGAAAGAAACCATCAACGCGGAAGGCGCGGACGATCTCGGCGTCGTCCTCGGGACATGGACTGCCGGCGGACAATCGACGCAGCAGTTCCTGGACGCGCTGTTTCGCAGCGGACCCACCGGCGCGCCGGCGCTGCTCTTCGACAGCACGGTCGGCAATTCAGCGGCGAGTCTGGCCGGACTGGAATTCAAGCTGCGCGGGCCGAACGTCACCGTCAGCCACAAGGAAGCCTCGGGTCTTGCCGCCATCGTCACGGCGGTCGACCACGTGCGCGAGGGGCGCGCGCGTGCGATGCTGGCCGGCGGCGTCGATGCCGTCTACGAGACGTTCTACAAGGGACACGACCGCTTCAACGCGATGTCCGGCGACGCGCAGTTTTCACATCGCGCGGCGCCGTTCGACGAGCGATCGCGGTGGATTCGTCATCGGCGAAGGCGGGTTCAGGCTGTGGCTCGGACGAACGGCCGCGGGGAGCAACGGCCGCACGGCGAGATCCTCGGCGTCGTCGGCGTCGAGCGCGGCAGTCGGCCTCAATCAGCTGGCCCGAGCGCGCCGAGCCGCTCGTCCGCACGATGCAACTCGCGCTCGACGACGCCGGACTCGATCGCAGCGAGGTCGACGTCATTTATGCGTCGGCGAACGCGACGACGGTTCTCGATCGAACCGAAGCGTGCGCCCTTGCGGCGATGTTCGGCGGCAAGCCCGTGGTCACGTCGGTGAAGGGCGCGCTCGGCGAGTTCGGTGCGGTCGGGGCGGCGTCGTGCGCGGCGGCGTTTCTTTGCGGACGCCAGGGCAGGGTGCCGCCGATCGCGGGTCTTGGGACGCCGCTCGCCGAGGCGACACGGGCTGCGGCTCGCGCGAGCAGCCGGTCGACGCGCCGGGACCGATCGTCCTCGTCAACAGCTTTGCCAGCGGCGGGGCGCTGTTCAGCGCGGTGCTCCGCGTCGCCGGCGTGAGCGGCACGCGTCACGCGCTGGTGTAACATGACGCCTCGCTTGGCCAGCTTCCCGCCTGCTGTCGGATGTCCCCTTGAGTGACCAACGAAACCTGAGTGGACGCGTCGCGCTCGTCACCGGCGGTTCGCGTGGCATCGGCCGCGGCATCGTCGAGGCGCTGGCGCGTCAGCGGCGCGGCGGTCGCGTTTTCCTATCGCGAGCGGGAAGACGCCGCGCGCGAGGTCGTCGCCGGCGTGACCGCGGCGGGCGGGACGGCGTGGTCGGGACGCTGTGACGTCGGCGACCGGAGTTCGCTCGATGCGTTCATCGCCGCAGGCGGCGGCAGCGCTCGGCCCGATCGACATTCTGGTGAACAACGCCGGCGTCACCCGTGATGCGCACGTCATGTTCCTCGACGAGGCGCGATGGGACGACGTGCTGCAGCGATCAATCTGGACGCGGCGTATCAGAGCGTGCGCGCCGTGGTGCGCAGCATGCTGGTGCGGCGCTGGGGCCGTATCATTAACGTGTCGTCGCCAAGCGCCCGGATGCCGCTGCCCGGACAGGCCGCCTACGCCGCATCCAAAGCCGGCCTCGAGGGGCTGACGCGGGCGCTGTCGCGCGATCTGGCGGCGAAGGGCGTGCTGGTCAACGCCGTGGCGCCGGGCCTGATCGAAACCGAAATGCTCGAGCACATGCCGGCGGCGGCTCGGGACGACGGCGCTCAAGGCGGTGGCCATCGGCCGGCCCGGCCTGCCGCTGGAAGTCGGTGCGCTGGTCGCGTTTCTCGCGTCCGACGCGGCGTCGTACATCACCGGTCAGGTGATCGGGGTGGACGGTGGGCTGCTCTAATTCGACGATCGCGCGCGACTGGCGCGCACGGCTGGTATGACGAACACATCCGATACGCTGAAAGACCGACATCAAACAGGCCATCGTCCGCAGCCTGCGGCTGCCGATCACCGCCGAGGAAATCGGCGACGACACGCCGCTCTTCGGCGAGGGGCTGGGCCTCGATTCCATCGACGTGCTCGAACTGGTGCTCGAACTGGAGCGAAGCTTCGGGGTCCTGATCGGCGACGAGAAGACCGGCATCGAGGTTCTGCGATCGGTGGACACGATCGCGGCGTTCATCCTCAAACAGCGGGCGGACGCCTCCGCCTGAACCGGCTCCTGCCCATGCCAGGAAGTGGTCCGCCGCGGAACGTCTTCACGGTCGATCTCGAGGAGTGGTTTCACATCTGCGGCGTGGGAGGGCCTCTCGACGCCCGACCGGTGGGACAGCCTGCCGTCGCGCGTCGAGGTGACGACCAACCGCGTGCTGGATCTGCTCGACGGCGCCGGCGTCCGCGCCACATTCTTCGTCGTCGGCTGGGTGGCCGAGCGTCATCCGCGGCTCGTCGAGCGCGTGCGCGAAGCCGGCCACGAGATCGGTTCGCACGGCTACCTCCATCAACGCGCGTTCGACCTGGGCCGGGAAGGATTCCTGCGCGACGTGCGCGCCAGCGTGGCCGCGCTCGCGGGCGCGGGCGTGGCCGACGTCCGCTGTTTTCGCGCGCCTGAGTGGTCGATCAACCAGCGTTCGCTCTGGGCGCTCGACGTGCTCGCCGACGAAGGGTTTCGGCTCGACGCGAGCATGGCGCCGCTGCGGATGGTCGGCGACGAGTCGTATCCACGGTATCCTCATCGACGCCGCACGACGTCGCGGACTATTCTGGAAGTCCCGCCGCTCGTGGCCGATCGATTCGGGCAGGTCATGCCGATGGGATGGGGTTGGGGGTGGCGGATGAGCTCGACGCGACGCGTGCTGCAGGTCGTCGAGGCCGAAAACCGTCAGGGACGCCCCGCCGTCTTTACTTTGCATCCGTGGGAAATCGATTCCGACCCGCCGCGTATCCGGCTGCCGCTGCGCCTGCAATTCGCACACTACTTCCGGCTGGGTGGATTCGCCGACCGGCTTCGCGATCTGCTGCGGAGCTCGATCGCCCTCGGGCCGATCGGCGGATGTCGCAGCGATCGGCGATGTGCTGTGAGGCGGTTCGGCGGTCGCTTCGCAGCGGCGATTCTCGCGCGTCCTTTGCGGTCTCGCGCTGACGCCTGACGCTGCGGCGCAGCCACCTGACGGACCTCCATCCGGTCGCCCGTCTCGCGATCGACGACGAACCGGCCGGTGCCGGGCTTGCCGCCATCGAATCCGTGCCGGCGCTGCCGTTTCCCGTAGCCGTACGTGTTCGATTGCCGTTGCCTCAAACGGCGTCCTCGCTCGACGCGCGCCTGGGGAGTCTTGTGAAGCGGCACGTGCCGATCTGGCTGGTCGTCGATGCGCCGGCCACGGTCGACGCGGTTGCCGGCTGGCGCGGGCAGTTGCGCAGCGTGCTGGACCGTCACGTGGCCGACGTCGCCATCCTCGAAGTCGATCTCGATCGCCAGCCCGCGGATGTCGCGCGATTCGTCGTCCAGACAGCGGCGACGGAACTGCGAGCGAGCGGATCGACGCGCTCGGGTCGCGCTCGGTGGCGCGGCGATGGCGGATGCCGCCGCTCGCACGACGGTCTACACCGCCGACGCTGGCGCCGTACGTCGATCTGCTCGTCGTGCCACCCGATCGGCCAGGACGGAGTGGCCACGTGGCTTCAGTCGGTGGATTCACAAGCCCTCCTGGCGCTCGCGCCGGCCGCGGCCGATCCGGCCGCCGGGGCGCCGCTCGATCGCACGCTGGAAGATCTGGGCTCGCCCGTCGTTGCGCGGGCGTGGCGTGCGACCGACCTCGACGCTGCCGCCCTGCGCTCGCTGGCGCCGCTGGCGGCCCTCCTTTCGCATCCGATTTCCGTGCTGGATGATGACGCGGCAAAGCTCACGTTGAAGCGCGGCGACGCCGACGTGGCGCCGGCGATTCCGCATCGACTGCTGTTCGACACCGAAACGTTCTCGACCTACCTCGCCTACAAGAGCGATCGCGCGGACGACGCGATCACGGTCGGCGTGACGCTCGCCGTCGAAGGCACGCCGGGCATCGTCGATCTGATCACCGGTCAGCGGCTCACGGCCGCCGATTATGTCCGCGACGCGTGCGACCGGTCACGTCCAGCTCGCGTTGCCGCAGACCGGCCACACCACGCTCGTGGATTTCAACGAAGGCGCGGCGTCGATTACCGATCGCAGCGAGGTGACCGCGGAGCGCCGGCTGACGGTGGGGGAGATCATCGCGCGGCATCAGCAGCAGCAGCGCGCCCAGGACGCGGCGGTCCAGAACTACGTCGCCCACGCGCGCATGGAACAGCATTTCCGGCCGACGGTCGCCGATCCCGGCTATGACGTCGTCACCGAGAACACCTACTTCTCCGCCGAAGACGGCGTGGAGTGGGAAGAGCAGTCGTTTTCGGTGAACGGATCGAAGTGGGGCGCCGATCGCCCGCCGTTTCCGCTGCTGCAGCCGGAGAAAGTGCTGGCGCTGCCGCTGCAGCTTCGCTTCGACGAGGGCTACCAATATCGGCTGAGCGGGACCGAACGCGTGGACGGGTTCGACTGCTACGTCGTGAAGTTCGATCCGGTTCGCGAGGACAGCTCACTCTCTCGCGGGACCGTGTGGATCGACCGGCGGACGTTCGCGCGGATTCGTGTGCAGGCGGTTCAGAGCGGGTTGTCGGGGCCGGTCGTGTCCAACGAGGAGATCCAGCGGTTCACGCCGGCGGGAAGCGTCGGCGCGCGGCCGATTTTCCTGTTCACCGAGCTCACCGCGCGCCAGATCGTGCTGGTGGCGGGGCGCAATCTGCTCGTCGAGAAGAAGGTGCTGTTCACCGACTTCCATGTCAACGATGCGGAATTCGAGCGCGAGCGGGCGTCGGCGCGCGAGAGCGATCGCATCATGTTCCGGGAAACGGCAGGCGGCCTGCGTTACCTGGTGAAGGAAGCCGGCGGGCGCGTCGTCGCCGATCTGCCGACGCTGGGCGTCAAGGCGCTCGCCATGGGCGTGACGCTCGATCCGTCCTACGGGTTTCCGCTGCCGATCTTCGGCATCGACATCATCGATTTCCAGTTCGGGCGCCCCGACACGCAGCTCGCGCTGCTGTTTGCCGGCGTCCTGGTCGGCGGGCAACGTTCAGCGATCCCATGTCGGCGCCAAGAGCGTGGACGCGAACGTGGACTTTTTCGCGATTGCCGCGCCCTCGAGCGATCATGTGTACGGCGCCGGACGGCGAAGATCCGAAGACGCGGGTCCTGACCTGGCCGCTCTCGACCGGCTTCAACCTCGGCTGGCAGGCGACGCCGTATCAGAAGGGCACCTTCCAGTACCAGTTCCGGTTCGACGGCTACGTGCAAGGATCGGACGACCGCCGATGACTACATCGTGCCCTCGAGCACGGTGACCAACGGCATTGGCGGCGCGTGGGAATACCGCCGCGGCGGCTACAGCCTGGTGACCAACGGCGCGTGGTACGCGCGCGCCGCCTGGAAGCCGTGGGGCGACGGCACGGAGACGTCGCCGACCTACGTGAAATACAGCGCGGAGCTGTCGCGGGATTTCTATCTGAACGCCTTTCACAAGCTGCATTTGAACGGCGCGTGGTTCGACGGCCGCGACCTCGATCGCTTCGTCAAGTACCAGTTCGGCATGTTCGACGACACGCGCATTCACGGCGTGCCGGGTCGGGCATCCGCTATGCCGAGCTCGCCATGGCGCGGGGCACCTATTCCATCAATATCTTCGACCAGTACCGGCTGGACGCCTTCGTCGAGCACGCCTGGGGGCGCGACGAACCGGGCCGCGGCGACTGGGAGCGGCTGCCCGGAATCGGGCTGGCGCTGAATCTTCGCGCGCCTTGGAATACCATTCTGCGCGCCGATGTCGGCAAGAGCTTCCTGCCGGACCGGTACCACAACCTCGGCTCGGCCACTTTGCAGATCATGCTGCTGAAACCGCTCCGACTGATGACGACCCTGCGCGCCGATCTTCACGTGCACACCCATGCGTCCCGCGTCTGCGGCACGCTGACCTTTCTCGGCAGCCGCGACTGCTACTCCGCGCCTGAGGATGTCTACCGCGTCGCGAAGGCGCGCGGCATGGATCTCGTCGCCATCACCGATCACGATTCGATCGATGGCGCGCTGGAGCTGCTCGCCGCTCACCCGGAGCGCGACGATGTGATCGTCGGCGAGGAAGTGACGTGCTGGATTCCGGACGGCCACATCGAAGTGCATTTCGGCGTGTACGGCATGACCGAAGCGCTGCACAGAGACATCCAGCCGCTCCGGCGCAACGCGTTCGACGTCGCCGCGCGCGCTCCGTCAGGCCGGCGTGTTTTTCGCCCTGAACCACCTGCTGCATTTCTATCGCGGCCAGATTCCGTTCGACACCTACCTGCGCCTGCTCGACGTGGTTCCGGCGCTCGAAGTGCGGAACGGCACGATGATTCCGTCGCACAACCTGCTGGTCGAGGCGCTGGCCGGGCGTTCGCCGCTCGGCGCGCGTCTCGCGATGACCGCGGGCAGCGACGCCCACACGCTGCGCCGGATCGGCCGGACGTGGACCGAGGCGCCGGGCCGCAATCGTGACGAGTTTCTGGCGAGCCTTCGCCAGGGGCTGGGACGCCCGGGCGGCGCACATGGCGCGGCCCATGCCGTCTACGGCGACGCGTACGGCGTCATCGCCCGCTACATCGCATCGCTGGTCGGTCTCCGGCCGGCTGATGTTCACGGCTGGCGCCGCGCGGCGTGCGTGGCGTTCTCGGTGGTGTCGCTGCCCGGACAATTCTTTCCCGTCGCGGTGGCGGTCAAGGGCAAGTCGCGCGAAGCGCGGGAAGTGCAGCGCGCCGCGGCCGCGCTCGAGCAGTATCTCGGCGTCCCTGATGTTGAGACGCCCGCGGTGTCCGGCGTATGACGCCGCGCATTGCCGTGACAGGCATCGGGCTGGTGACCGCGCTCGGCACGACGCGCGAGCAGACCTGGTCGCGTCTGCTGGCAGGGGAGTGCGGCATCCGCGCGGCGACGGTGTTCGACGTCGAGGGATATCGCAGCCGCGTCGCCGCGGAGGTGGCGATGGACGACGTGGACGCACCGTTGACGCCGTTGGAGCGCCGCCGCCTGTCGCGCGGCGATCGGATCGGCGTGCACGCGCGCGACCGAAGCGGTCCACGATTCCGGGATTGCTCGACAGCGGTATCGACCGCTCGCGCATCGGAGTGTTCCTGGGCGCAGGCACCGCCGACCTGCTGCGAAACGAAGAGTTCTATCGGACCTGGATCACCAAGGGGCTCGATCGCACACGGCCGTCAGACGTCTGGAATCATTTCCTCAGCACGCCGGTTGACGCGATTGCCGAACGCTTCGGTTTCGAGGGCCGCGCGGCTGCATCGTCGCCGCCTGCTCCTCGAGCACGATTGCGATCGGCCGCGCCGTCGAAGCCATTCGCAGCGGCCGCGCCGATGCGGCGCTGGCCGGCGGCACCGACGCGATGTCGCGGCTGACGTTCAGTGGGTTCAACCTGCTGCGCCTCATGGATCCGGCGCCGTGCCGGCCGTTCGACCGGACGCGAGCCGGCATGAACATCGGCGAAGGCGCGGGCATCCTGGTCCTCGAACGCCTCGACCACGCGACGCAGGCGCGGCGCGGCGATCTACGCCGAACTCGCCGGCCACAGCCTGGCGTGCGAAGCGTTTCATCCGACCGCGCCCGAACCGGAAGGGCGGCCGGTGGCGACCGTCGTCACGCTCGCGTTGAACGACGCGCGCATCAATCCCGGCGAGGTCGATCACATCAATGCGCACGGCACGGCGACGCCGCAGAACGATCTGGCCGAAGCGCGCGGCTTCCGGCGGGTGTTCGGTGACGACCTCCGCCGCATTCCCGTGACGTCGCTCAAGTCGATGATCGGGCACTGCCTCGGCGCGGCCGGTGCGGTCGAGTCCGCGGCGCTCGCACTGAGTGTGGCGCGAGGCGCCATCCCGCCGACGATTCATCACACCGAGACCGACGAGGCCTGCGCGGTCGATATCGTGGCGAACGAAGCGCGCGAGCAGCGACTGCGCGTCGCGATCTCCACCTCGCTCGGCTTCGGCGGCAACGATTCCGCGGTGGTGTTCCGTCGATTCGACGGTTGACGCTCGCCGGACACCTACATCGACAACGAGCGTGGGCACCAACAGGAGATCGGCAATGTCTGCCGGCGCGGGCCTGGCTCCGTCCGAAAACACCCGTTCGAGCGTGGGATAGCGCTCGAGCGCAATCGTTTCCCACGCCGAGGCAAATCCCTCGAGCATCGAGAAGTTGTGCGCGAGGCGCTGCCTGAGCGAGTCGTCGTCCATCGCCGGATCGGCGAGGCTGGCCTGCAGCCGCCGCAGCCACGGAACCTGCACCACGTTCGCCGCCAGCCCCGCGTAATCGGCTTCGTCGATCCGATCCCACGCGCGGAGGAAGCGCTGCATGCGGGCGTGCAGGACGAAGAAGCGCCTCATCAACGGGTCGATCGAGGTCATGAACTCCGGTTGAACGAGGCGGCGCTGGAAGAAGAGCAGCGCGGTCATCGCCCAGTAGCAGGCGTTGTCCCACGCCACCTTCGCCGTCATCACCTGCGCGTTGCCCATGATCGGATACTGCCCGTCGTACAGCCTGATGAACGCGTCGAACAGCCGCAGGTAGGTGGTATTGAACGCCTCGGTCCGGCTCGCGATGTCCTCGCCGGCCAGGCTGCGCACGATCAGATCTTTCGTGTAGTCGTTGCCCATCGCGATGAAATCGGATCCGGGCGAATAGAACGGATCCGTGAACACGCCCGCCTCGCCGACGAGACTCCACCGATCGGGCGAGAAGACGCGGGCGCAGGCGTGGGCGTAGTGCTGCAGGGCGAGAAAGTCTTCGAGCTCGCCCGTGTGGTCGTCCATCATCGCGGCAAACTGCGGCTCGTACTCGCGCAGCCAGTCCATCGCGCGTTCGAAGCGGTTGATGCGATGGAACGGGTGCATGTCTCCGTCGGCGACGATGCCGAGGCTGGTGCTGCCGGAGCCGAGCGGGATCAACCAGACCCAGTAGCCGGGGCCCATCAGGTGATTCGTGCTCATCCAGCGCAGGCCGTTCGGCACGCGCGCCTGCCATGCGGGATCGCTCGGACCAGTCGTCCACTTTCACGCGCGAGCTGACGCGAAACCAGCAGGCGTTGGCGCCGTGAGTGCTCGGCCGCGCCAGGCCGAGCTGCCGCTTCAGCAGTCCCGATCGACCGCTGGCATCGACCACCCAATGCGCCGTCACCTCGCGCGTGCCGCCGGCCGCCGCCAGCGTGACCCGGTGCGGCCCGGCCGGCTGGAGATCGACGCGCTGCACCCGGCAGCCGTCGACGCACCTCGACGCCAGCCGCTCTCTCCTCCGCGAGCAGGTGGTTCTCGAGGCGGCCGCGATCGAGCTGGAAGGACGGCACCGGCGGGAACATCGCCGGGTCCGAGCTCGAACCGGTTCGCAATGTCGCGGTTGTCGCCGTTTGTGAAGAAATACCGAAGCCCGAGCTTTTCGAGCTGCCGGCTGCGCAGGTGCGACTCGAGCCCCAGCCGCATCTGAAAATAGTGCGCGCCGATCTCGACGCTCGATTCGCCGACCTTGAACGCCGCCTCGCGGACCGGATGCTCGCGCTTTTCGACGACGAGGACGCGCACGGACGGCGCTTCGAGGCGCAGCTGCCGAGCCATGGTCCCGCCCGCCAGCCCGCCGCCGAGAATGACCACATCGAAGTGGGAATCTGTTCTGGCCATCGTTACTGTCCGCGCATTTTAGCGTGGGCGGTCCAGCTGTATCCGCGCAGCCTCTGCTGCAGGCGCAACGCCTGTGTTACACGCCGAAAAACTCATCGATGTTTCAAACGCCACCGGGGAACTTAGGGGTGCTAATATCCGTCTCTCAAGCGCGTTTGCTCGTCACTGGTGTCACGAGCACAGAGGAGAATTGTTGATCATGAAGCTTCAGTCGTTTGTCAGAGCGTTCGTTCCGGCCATGGTCGTTGCACTGATTGGATTCATCGGCGCGCCGCGCGGCCTGGCCGCGCAGTCACCGCTGGCGGCCAGCGAGGCCGCCGCATTCATCGGCAACTGGACCATCAACCTCGAGAGCCCGCAGGGCGCCTTCGAGCAGACGCTCGTGCTGAAAGACGCCAACGGCAAAGTCGCGGGCGAGATCAGCAATCAGCTGCAACCCGGTGCGCTGGAAATCACGGATATCAGCAAAGCCGGCACGGACCTGATCCTGAAATTCACGGGCGACTTTCAGGGGCAGGCCTTCGCCGCCAAGATCACCCTCACGCCGGACGGCGCCGACAAAGCCAAGGTCACCTTCGACGTCATGGACGGCCAGTTCGTGATGGAAGGCACGGGCGTGAAGAAGTAGGGCAGGTAGGGCGGGTTGGGCAGGTAGGGTAGCTGGCCGCGTCGCTCGATGCGAGGCGCTCGCTTCTCTACCTACCGGCCCGACCTGGCCTATCTAGCCCTACCTGCCCCACCTGGCCCACGCGCCTCCACCCGGCCCATCTACCCTACCCGCCTACCTGCCTACCTGCCCTACCCGCCCTGCTAGTATCAGTGGATGTCCGTTCGCGATCTGATCATCATCGGGGCAGGACCGTCCGGCCTTTCCGCCGCGATCGCCGCCCGTAAACGCAGCCTCGACTATGTCGTGCTCGAGCAGGGCACGCTCGTCAATTCGATCTTCCGGTTTCCGCCGCAGATGGTGTTCTTCACGACGCCGGAGCTCCTCGAAATCGGCGGATTGCCGTTCGTGTCGCCGTTCGAAAAACCGACCCGCGCCGAGGCGCTGAAGTACTACCGCAAGGTGGTCGATACCTACGATCTGCAGATCGCTTACGAAGAAACGGTGCAGCGCGTCGAGCAGGAGGGCGAGCCTCTTCGTGATCGAGTCGCGCGACCGCCGCGGCGTCAAGCGCGTTCGAGAAGCGCGCCACGTGGTCTTCGCGATCGGCTACTACGACCACCCGAACCTGCTCAACGTGCCCGGCGAAGATCTGCCGCACGTCCACCACTACTATTCCGAACCGCACCCGTACTACCGTCAACGCGTTGTCATTGTCGGCGGCGGAAATTCCGCCGCGGAAGCGGCGCTGGAGATGTTTCGCGCCGGCGTGCACGTCACGCTGGTGCATCGCGCGGCGGAATTGAAGTGACACGATCAAATACTGGGTCCGGCCTGACATCGAGAACCGGATCAAGGAAGGGTCGGTCGCCGCGCGCTTCAATTCATGCGTTCGCGAGATTCGTCCCACCGCCGTCGTCGTCGCGGGCAGGACGGACGGGGCAGGTGACAACGTCGAGGAAATTCCCGCGGACGCGGTGTTCCTGCTCACCGGCTATCGGGCCGATTCCAGCCTGATGACGACGGCCGGGATCGCGCTGGATGAGCGGGAGGCGCCGGTCTACGACCGCCAGACCTTCGAGACGAACGTGCGCGGCCTGTTCGTGGCCGGCGGCGCCGTGGCCGGGGTCGACACCGGCACCATCTTCATCGAGAACGGCCGCTTCCACGGCGAGAAGATCGTCGAGGTCATCGCCAGCCGCCTCTAGCGGAAACAATTCCCAATTCCCAATTCCCAATTCCAATTCCTAATTCCTACTTCCTCACTTCCTTAATTCCTCACTTCCTCAATTTCAAGTATCTGCGAGCCCGTCAACCAGACCTCCCGCGCGCCCGTCTAAGGCCGCGTGGAGACCCTGCTGGCCGACCTGCGCTCGGGCGTGCGGCTGCTGCGGCGATCCCCGGCGTTTGCGGCCGTCGCCATCGGGACGCTGGCGCTGGGGATCGGCGCCAACACCGCGATTTTTTCCACCGTCTACAGCGCGCTTCTGAGAGCGCTCCCGTACCGCGAACCGGACCGCGTCGTCATGGTGTGGGAAGACGCGAGCTACATCAGTTTTCCCCGCAATACGCCGGCTCCCGCCAACTACGTCGACTGGAAGACCATGAACCGGGTCTTCACCGACATGGCGGCGACCCGCGGACAGGTCGTGAACCTGACCGGCGACGGTCCGCCGGAGCAGATCATCGGCCGGGGCGTGACGTCGAGTTTCTTCGCCGTGCTCGGCGTGCAGCCGGCGCTCGGCCGCGCGTTCACCGAGGACGAGGATCGCGCGCAGGCGCCGGTGGTGATCCTGAGCTACGGACTCTGGCAGCGGCGCTTCGGCGGCGACCCGGCGATCGTCGGCCGCGCCGTCCTGATGAACGGCGCGCCGCGCACGGTCATCGGCGTCATGCCGCGCGGGTTCGTGTTCCGCAATCGGGACCTGGACTTCTGGGCGCCGATCGCGATGACACCCGAACTCGCGGCGCGGCGCGGCTCCCACTTCCTCAACGTCGTCGCGCGGCTGGCGCCCGGCGTCACCGTGGCGCAGGCGCAAGCCGACATGCAACGGGTTGCGGCGCAACTCGCGACGCAATATCCCGCCACCAACGCGCACATTGGCGCGGCGGTGGTGCCGATCAAAACCGATCTGCTCGGCGACGTGCAGCTCGAACTGCTGGTCCTGATGGCTGCCGCTGCGTGCGTGCTCCTGATCGCGTGCGCGAACCTCGCCAGCCTGCTCGTCGTACGCGCTGCCAGCCGTCGCGGTGAGCTGACCGTGCGCGTCTCACTTGGCGCGACCGAACGGCGGCTGGCACAACAGATGGTCGTCGAAGGCGTGGTCCTGGCCGTGTTCGGCGGCGCGCTCGGGCTGCTGGTGGCGCCGCTCGCCATGCGGCTGATCGCCCGGCTCGTGCCGACCTCCATGCCTGCGATGGACGCGACCGTCCTCAGCCTGCCGATCCTGATGTTCACGCTGGCGCTGTCGGTTGCGACCGGCGTCGTGTTCAGTCTCATGCCCGCCTTCACCGCGGCGCGCGCATCGCTCGCGGCCGGCCTGCGGCATGCCGGTCGGCTCGGGCGTCGGTCATCGTCGCTTTGGCAGTGCCATGGTCGTCGTGCAGGTCGCCGTCGCCATCGCGTTGCTGGTCAGCGCCGGCCTGCTGCTTCGCACGCTGTCGAACCTGCGCCATCTCGATCTCGGTTTTCGAACCGACCACGTGCTGACCGTTCGCACCACGCTGCCCAGCGAGAAATACAAGGACGCCGCGCGGCGACTGAGCTTCTACGACCGGGTCCTCGACGACGTGCGCGCGCTTCCGGGCGTCGAACACGCCGCCTATGCGTCGACGCTGCCGTTCCAGAGCATCGGCAACACCAACGGATACCGGTTCGATGCGGGCCGATCGGTCGGTGACGATACCGACGCGCTCTACCGGGTCGCCACCAACGACTATCTACAGACGCTCGACGTGAAACTGGTCAGCGGCCGCCTGCTCGACGCGCGCGACGGAAAGGACGCGCCCGCGTCGCTCGTCGTCAACGAGACGCTGGCGCGCCGGCACTGGCCCGACGAGAGTGCGCTTGGTCATCGCGTCACCTTCGCCAGGGCCGGCGACGAAGGCGTGTGGTACACCATCGTGGGCGTCGTTCGAGATGTGCGCGAGCGTGGGTTCGAACGCGAGATGAAGCCGGGTGTCTATCTGCCGTTCGCGCAGGCGCTCGACACGTGGGCGCTGCCGGAAATGCTGGTCGTTCGCACCAGGACCGATCCGCTGGCGATGACCGCCGCAGATCCGCCGCATTGTCGCGAGCGCGGATCCCGAGCAGCCGGTCGCGAACGTTCGCACGCTGGATGAAATCGTGGATCTCGATGTTGCCGACCGGACGGAGCAGTTGACCCTGCTCGCGTCGTTTGCCGGATTGGCCCTGCTGCTGGCGTCGCTCGGGCTCTACGGCCTGCTGGCCTACGCCGTGACCGAGCGCCGCCGCGAGATTGGCCTGCGGATGGCGATCGGCGCACGCGCGCGCAACGTCGTGCTGTCCGTGGTTGCGCGCGGGTTACTGCTGACGATTGTCGGTGTCGTGATTGGCCTGGTGCTGTCGGCGGGCGCGGCGACGGCGATTCGCAGCCTGCTGTACGGCGTGCAGGCGATCGATCCGCTACGCTCGTCGGCGCAGCGGTGTTGTTCGCGGCGGTCGCGCTGGTGGCGTCCGCCGTGCCTGCGCTGCGGGCGGCGCGCGTGGATCCGATGAAGGCGCTGCGCGAAGAATGACCGCGCGCCGTAGTGCGCGACGTTCGACAGGCCGGGCGTGCGCGCCATCATGATTTTCATCTCGAGCAGCTCGACCAGCGACTCGGCGCGGCTGCGCAGGCAGTTGCGCTCGAGCAGCGCCTGTTTCTCGAGCGGCTCCAGATCGAGATATTGCGCCAGCGCGTTCACCAGGTCCGCGTCGTTCATCGCTGCCGTGCCGCCCGATCGGCGGTCCGACCCGCTCGACCGTCTGCACGAGGAGCGCTTCGAGCTTCGACCGCTGCTGCCGCAGCATCTCCCGGTCGTGCGCGGCGAGCTCGCCCTCGACCAGCGTTTCGACGACGCCGCGCCGGTAGCTCCTGGCGTGGTCTTCCTCCAGCACGCGGAATCGCTCCACGCCGCGCAGGATCACGTTGTAGCGGCCGTCGCTCAGGCGCTCGAAATGCGTGATGACCCCGCTGCAGCCGACCGGATACACCGGCGGGCGCCCTTCGTAGTCGTGCTCCCAGCCCGGTTTGAGCAGCACCATGCCGATCATGTGATCGCCGCTCAGCGCGTCAGCCACCATGTCGCGATAGCGCTGCTCGAAGATATGCAGCGGCAGAAAGACATTCGGGAAGAGGACGACGCTCGGCAACGGAAACAGCGGGAGCAGATCAGCCACGCTGCGACGCCGCACCGCAGCATCGCACCGCACTTCGCACCCCCGCACCGCGCACCCCCGCACTGTTCTCAGTGAATCGTCTTCGTCTTCTTGTCCATGTAGTCCATCAGGACGTACTGGCCCAGCGTGTACGGCGTCGTGAAGTACGCCTTGCCCTTGCAGATTTCGGCGACGCGGCGGACGAAGCTGACCAGATCGTAGTCGCGCGCGAGCATGAACGTGTTGATCATGATGCCGCTCTTGCGGCACGCGGCCACTTCGGCGCAGGTTTCCGCGACGATGAACGGGTCGAGGCCGAAGGCGTTCTTGTAGATGCGGCCGTCCGGCTGGGTCAGCGCCGAGGGCTTGCCGTCGGTGATCATGATGATCTGGCGCATGTCCTTGCGCTGGCGGTCCAGGATGCGGCGCGCGAGCCGCAACCCCTCGCGCGTGTTCGTGTAGTACGGACCGACCCGGACGCGGCCGAGCTCGGCCAGCGGGATTTCCTCCGCGGAGTCGTGAAACAGCACGACCTTCAGCGCATCGCCCGGATACTGGTTCTTGATCAACTGCGCCAGCGCCAGCGCGACCCGCTTCGCGGGCGTGAAGCGATCCTCGCCGTAGAGGATCATGCTGTGACTGCAGTCGAGCATCAGGACCGTGGCGCACGAGCTCTGATATTCGCCCTGCACGACCATCAGGTCTTCGTGCGTGACGTGGATCCGGCTCGATCGCCGGGCGCCGGCGATCGCCGCGGCGCGCCGGTTCGCGGGCTTCGCGGGTTGCCGCGTTGAGCAGCGTGGCCGCGGCGTCCAGGTTCAGCGTGTCGCCAAATTCGTACGGCTTGGGCGCTCCGGTCGTCTCGACGCCGGTCGCCTGCTCGCGCGTGTCGTGCCGCCCGAAGCTGCTCTTGCCCAGCGACCCGAGCAGATCGCGCAGCGCCCGGTAGCCGAGGAAATCGAGCGTCTTGTCGGTGACCTCGAACGTGACCTGTTGATTGTCCTGCCCGCTGCCGCCCGCCCGGCCTCGCCGCTCGCGCTCCGATTCGAGATCGGGCGGCATCGAGATGTAGCCTTCTTCGCCCATGCGCTCGATGATTTGCTGGATCAGCTCCTCGAGCTTCGAGCGCATCGCTTCCTGATCGCCGTCCGCGGGATCGCCGAGCAGCCGTTCGATGGTTTCTTCCGGCAGCACGCCGCCGTTGAACAGCGCGTCGAGGATCGCATCGTGCAGCGCCTGCATCGTGCGTTCCTCGTCATCCATGTTGCCGTACGGATTGCCGAAGCCGCTCGACAGCAGCAGGTCGGACAGCTTGGCGACCAGATCCTGCGAGGTCGAGCTCGTCGAGCACATCGCCGGTAAATTTGGTGTAGCGATACTTCACTGGTCCTCGCCGAATTTCGAATTAGGAATTGAGAATTGTGAATTCCAATTCTGAATTCCCAATTCCTAATTCCTAATTCCCAATTCAGTTGTAATACTTCTTCTTCCCGCCCGGCATGCGGATTTCCTCGTCCATCGTCTCTTCGCGACGCGACCGGGCGCCGCGCCGCGGGCTCGCCGCCGGCCATGTAGCCCCGCTCGTCGCTGCGGCTGATCTTCTTCTGCGCGCACAGGCCTTCCAGCACGAAATCGATCGCCGCGGCCACCGCCGGCGCCGCCGCGCCCGGTGCGACGCCCGCGTGCTCGGCCAGCTCGCGCAGCCCCTGCACGCCGCGGGTCAACGCAATCACGTCCTCGGCCGACGTCGTATCGCTCAGCGGCAGTGAGCCGCCGAGGTCGAACCACTCGACGACCTTCTTCGTATCGACGCCGTCGAACGACTGGCTGAACACCGCGCCGACCGACGCGCGAATCGAGATCGCGCGCGACCTGTTCGGCGCCGCGCAGCTCGCCCTCGTACTCGAGCTCGAACTTCCCGGTGATCGACGGCAGCGCCGCGTAGAGGTCGCTGACACGAGGCGCGACGATCTTCTCGCCGCTGGCCAGCGCACGCCGCTCGGCATTGGACGTGACGAGCTCGAGGGTGGTGATCGGCAGGCGCTGGCTCACGCCCGATCGCTTGTCGATCTTGCGATCGCTGCGCGCCTGGAACGCGACCTCCTCGACGACTTCCCGGACGAACTGCGGAATCTCGACCTTGAGCCCGGTGCGATCGGTCCACGCTTCCTGCGCCGTGATGGCGACGGCGTTGGGCCGCGAGACCGGGTAGTGCGTGCGGATTTCAGAGCCGATGCGGTCCTTGAGCGGCGTGATGATCTTGCCGCGGGCCGTGTAGTCTTCCGGGTTCGCGGTGAAGACCAGCAGGAGGTCCAGTCTCAGCCGGATCGGATAGCCCTTAATCTGGACGTCGCCTTCCTGCAGGATGTTGAAGAGGCCCACCTGGATCTTGCCGGCGAGATCGGGCAGCTCGTTGATCGCGAAGATGCCCCGGTTGGCGCGCGGCAGCAGGCCGTAGTGCATGGTCAGTTCGTCGGCCAGGTTGAGCCCGGCCTGGGCCGCCTTGATCGGATCGATGTCGCCGACCATGTCGGCAATCGTCACGTCCGGCGTCGCGAGCTTTTCGACGAAGCGCGCCTCGCGCGGCAGCCACGCGATCGGCATGCGGTCGCCTTCGGCGGCGACGCGCGCGCGGCAGGCACCGCAGATCGGATTCAGCGGATCGTCGTGAATCTCGCAGCCCGGCACGACCGGGATCTGTTCGTCGAGCAGATCGGTGAGCGCGCGCAGGATGCGGCTCTTGGCTTGTCCGCGCAGACCGAGCAGGATGAAGTTGTGCCGCGACAGAATGGCGTTCACGAGCTGCGGAATGACCGTCTCGTCGTAGCCGATGATGCCCGGGAACAGGCGCTCGCCGCTTTGCAGCTTGCGTACGAGGTTGTCACGGACTTCCTGTTTGACGGAACGGGTCTGCGAGCCAGCGTGCTGGCGAAGTTCGCCGAGTGTCTGCATTGGGGCGGGCATGAAGCGATTCTATCCGATACTAGACTCCACCGACCTGTGGGGCATCCCTTCTTCTCCGCGCCACGTCCGCTCGTCTTCGCGCATCGCGGCGGCGCCGGGCTTGCGCCCGAGAACACGATCGCCGCGTTCGACAACGCCCGATCGCTCGGCGCCGACGGCATCGAGCTCGATGTCCATCTCTCACGCGACGGCCGCGTCGTCGTGCATCACGACCAGACTCTCGATCGCACGACTCGCCTGAAGGGACGCATCGCCGGATACCGCGCCGACGAGCTGGAGCTGGCAAATGTGCCTGCGCTCGCGACGGTCCTTGCGCGTTATCCCGAGCTGCGGGTCATCATCGAGCTCAAGGTCAACAGCGAGGATCTCGCGCGTGCCGCGATCGCGGTGGTCCGCGACGCGAAAGCCGGCGAGCGTGTCTGCATTGGATCGTTCTGGACCGGCGTGGTCAAAGCCGTGCGGACGCTGGCGCCCGAGCTCGCCACCAGCGCCGCGCGCGAGGAAGTGCGCTGGGCGCTCTACCGCTCGTGGTGCCGCTGGCCCGCCGCCCGCGCTGCCGTATGACGGATTCCAGATCCCGGAGCTCGCCGGCACGACGCGCGTCGTCTCACGGCGATTCGTTGACGATGCGCACCGCGCCGGCCTTGGCGTGCAGGTGTGGACCGTCGACGATGAGCCGACGCGCGCGGCGATTGCTAGGCTGGGGCGTCGATGCGCTGATCTCCGACCGCCCGGACCTGATTCTCCCGATCGTCAAAGCAGACATCGCAGACAGTCGTCGTGTCCGGCTTTAGCCGGACCTGTCTTCGCCCGGCCCCGTCGGTCTTCGTTCCTCACGGTTGCAATTTGAAATTGACCGTCACGGTCATGACGACCGGCACGCTCTCGCCATTGAGCCGGGCGGGCGTAAATTTCCATCGGCGCACGGCGTCGAGCGCGGCGTCGTCGAGGAGCGGCACCGATCGGAGCACCCGCGCGTCGGTCACGCTGCCGCGGTCGTCGATGATGACTTCGAGGATCACCATCCCTTCAACCCGGCTCGCGCGCGCGATGTCCGGATACCGCGGCGCCGCGTCGACGGTTTTCATTGGCGCCACGACTCCCGAATGCAACCGGATCGGTGTTGGTGGCGGAGGCGGTGGCGGCGGAGCGACTGCGGCCAGGCCGGTTCCATCGACACGACCCGCGGATTGTTCGACGGCCGTCACGCCCGAACGCACGGCGGCGCCGTCGCTTTCGTGTCCCGTTTCCGGCGTCACGCGATCCGGCGCATCGACCGGCGCGGCATCCGGCCGCGGCGCGGCCACGATTGCGCTGGCGGCCGCGGCGCGCGTTGCGGGCGTTCGCCTCGGCACCGGCAGATCGACGTCTTTCAGTTGAATGACGTGATCGGGTCCGCGAAATGCGAAGACCTCGCGCGGCATCGGCAGAAGATCGGGCGCGAGGATCGAGGTGAGAATTGCGCCGCCGAGGAGCACGGCGTGCACGGCCACAGAGACAAGAACGAATGGCGAACGGCGTTGTTGGCTCATGTCCCGGTTTGACACCGGGGACTACGTATCGTTCCCCGCCACCAGCCGCGCCGCATCGGCAAAAACGGTGTCTATCATCGATGGCGTCAGCGTGCCGGTGTTCGTGTTCTGCCGGCTCGGGTGATAGCACCCGAGCAGCGTCGTGCCGTCGGCGAGCGCCGCGCGCGATCCGTGAGCGAACTGCGGACGGGGCCGCACCATCACGCCTTGTGTCTTCAGCAGCTGCAGATACGCGTCAAACGCGATCCGTCCGAGCGCCACGATCACCTGCACGCGCGGCAGCGCGGCGCGTTCGGCGTCGAGATGGGCAGGCAGCTGGCGATCTCGCCCGGCGTCGGTTTGTTGTCTGGCGGAGCGCAGCGCACCGCCATCGTGATGAACGCGTCCCGCAGACGAAGTCCATCGTCCGCTCGCTGCGAAGTGGGGATGTTCGCGAATCCGGTGCGATGGAGGCTGGCCATCAGGAAGTCGCCCGAACCGCCGACGCCGTCGCCGGTGAAGACGCGGCCCGTGCGGTTGGCGCCGTGGGCGGCCGGCGCCAGCCCGACGATCAGCAGCCGCGCCGCCGGATCGCCAAAGCCCGGGACAGGTTTCGCCCAGTAGATCTCGTCGCGATACGCGCGCTTCTTTTCGACTCCGACCCGCTCGCAGTACTCCGCAGGCGGGCGCATCGCTCGCAAGCGACGATGCGCTCGCGAGCCCACACCAATTTGGTCATCGAGTCATTCATCATCGGAGTGACATCTGAGTCTATTGGGTTATCGAGTCGATCCGATGACCAAATCCGATGACCCGATGTACCCGATGACTCAGTGACCAGCTATAGCAAGCATCACCAAACCCGGCAGGCGTTCGCGCTGACCATCGGCGCGCCGGCCTTGCAGCTGAACGCCTTCTGGAACTCCGGCATGTTCGCCACCACGCCGTTGACGCGGTAACGGCCCGGCGAGTGAGGATTGGTCGCCGCCTGCAGGCGCTCGTATTCCGGCCGCCGGTTCTCGCACCAGACCTGCGCGAAGCCGAGGAACACGCGCTGCTCCGGCGTAAACCCGTCGATGGTCTGTGGATTCTGCGCGGCGGCGGATCCGAGATAGGCCATCAGCGCGAGCCGCAGGCCGCCGTTGTCGGCGGTGTTCTCGCCCAGCGTGAGCTTGCCGTTCAACTTCACATCGTCAACCGCGGTGAAGCCGGCGTACTCGTTGACGAAGCAGCTCGATCGCTGGTCGTAGGCCTTGCCGTCGGCCTCCATCCACCAGTCTTTCAGGTTGCCGTCCGCATCGAACTGCCGCCCCTGATCGTCGAACCCGTGCGTCAACTCGTGGCCGATGACCGAGCCCGCGCCGCCGTAGTTCATCGCGGCGTCCCGGTTCGGCGCATAGAACGGCGGCTGGAGAATGCCGGCGGGGAAGTTGATGTTGTTCTCGAGCGGGTTGTAGTACGCGTTGACCGTCGGCGGCGTCATCTCCCACTCGGTCTTGTCCACCGGCTTGCCGATCTTGTTCAGCTGCCGATGGAATTCGAACGTGTTGGCGCGATGGGAATTGCCGACCGCGTCACCGCGTTCGATCGAGAGCGCCGTGTAGTCGCGCCAGTGGTCCGGGTAGCCGATCTTGTTGGCCGTCGAGTGCAGCTTGCGATACGCCTGCTGCTTGGTGGCGTCGGTCATCCAGTCGAGCGTGTTGATGTCGTGCTCGAGCGCGTTGACGACGTCGCCGACCATGCGCAGCATGTCCTCCTTGGCCTGCGGCGGGAACGCTTCCTTGACGAACGCCTGGCCGAGGGCTTCGCCGAGGTCGCCGTCCACGTAGGCGACGCAGCGCTTCCAGCGTGGCCGTTGCTCCTGGACGCCCTGAAGGACGGCGCTGTAGAAATGGAAGTTCTCGTCCACGAAAGCCTTCGACAGCAGGATGGCGTTGGCGTGCACCACGTGCCAGCGCAGGTACGTCTTAATGTCAGCGAGCGGCGCCGTGGTCAGGAGCTGGTTGAAGGCCGCGAAGAAGTCCGGCTCGGACACGTTGATGGCCGTGATCCCCGGCGCACCGATGCCGCGGTAGTAGCGCGACCAGTCGAAGGCGGGCGTGAGCGCCTGGAACTCGGCGGGCGTCTTCTTGTGGTAGACGCGTTCCGGATCGCGCCGCGACACGCGATCGAGCGCCGCCTTGGCGAGCGCCGTTTCGATTTTCATCACCGCGTCGGCGTCCGCCGTGGCGCGCGCGGCTGGAGTGCCGGCAAGCGTGAGCAGCTTGCCGACGTGCTCGACGTATTGCTTGCGGATGTCCACGGTCCGCGCATCGTCCTTGAAGTAGTAGTCGCGATCGGGAAGGCCGAGGCCGCCCTGGTCGGCGCCGGCGATGACCGATGACGCGTTCTTGAAATCCGGTTCCGAGCTGAAACTGAAGAAGGCGCCGACGCCGATCTTGTGGAGCTCGGCGAGGAGTTCCGGCAGGCGATTGACCGCCGAGAGCGCGGCGATGTTCTTCAGATCCGGGTCGAGTGGTGATGCGCCGCGCCGTTCGATCGTCGCCTCGTCCATGCAGCGTGGCGTAGTAGTCGCCGATCTTCTTCGCTGACCCGTCGCGGCTAGTCGATGCGGTCTCGAGGACGCGCTTCATGACCTCCAGGTTGCGGTCCTGAAGCTCATCGAATCGTCCCCAGCGCGGCCGATCGGCCGGAATCGGGTTGGACGCGAGCCACCCGCCGCACGCGAACTGGTAGAAGTCGGTGCAGGCGTCAACCGAGCGATTGAGCGACGCCAGGTTGAGGCCGGACTGGGACCGTGCAGACGGCGCGGGCGGCGCGGGCGCCTGTGACAACAGTGTGACTGCCGGAAGGCAGGCGAAAACGAAGGCTACGACCAGTCGTCGCGTTCGTGTGTGCATGTTTCCCCTTCTCGTCCGTCGCGGTTACAATTGGTGATTGGCCTATAGCTTAGGGCCCGGCCAACCGACAAAGTCGTCGGGTCTGTCAGGATTCCGGGAGACTTTGCGAAAGGAACCCGTCCAGTGAGAAACCCTGCTCCCAAAGATGCCAGCGAGCTCGATGCCGTCGAAACGCGCGAATGGCTCGACTCGCTTGATTATGTCCTCCAAAGCGGCGGACCGGTCAAAGTCCAGCGCCTGCTGCGCGAACTGACCCTGCACGCGACCGAAAACGGCGTCCGCATCCCGTTCACCGCCAACACCCCCTACATCAACACGCATCGCCGCCGACGACCAGGTGCTCATGCCGGGCAGCCCCGACCTGGAGCGCCGGATCAAGAGCCTCGTCCGGTGGAACGCCGCGGCGATGGTGGTGCGCGCGAACAAGGCGGAAGAGGGGATTGGCGGGCACATCTCGACGTTCGCGTCGGCCGCGACCCTCTACGAAGTCGGCTTCAATCATTTTTTCCGCGGCCACGAGAGTCCGGACGCGGACGTCATTTTCTTCCAGGGTCACGCCGCTCCCGGGATTTACGCCCGCGCTTACCTCGAAGGCCGCATCGACGAAACCCACCTCGAAAATTTCCGCCGCGAGATGAAAGCCGGCGGCGGCCTGTCGTCGTACCCGCATCCGTGGCTGATGCCCGACTTCTGGGAATACCCGACGGTGTCGATGGGGCTCGGCCCGATCATGGCCATCTATCAGGCGCGTTTCATGCGCTACCTCGAGGACCGCGGCCTGAAGGAGCCGTCCAACTCGAAGGTCTGGGCGTTCCTCGGCGACGGCGAGACCGACGAGCCGGAATCGCTCGGCGCGATCACGCTGCCCGCGCGCGAAAAACTCGACAACCTGATCTTCGTCGTCAACTGCAACCTGCAGCGCCTCGACGGACCGGTGCGCGGCAACGGCCAGATCATCCAGGAACTGGAAGCGATGTTCCGCGGCGCCGGCTGGAACGTCATCAAGGTCATCTGGGGCCGCGAGTGGGATCAGCTGCTCGCCAAGGATCGCGACGGCCTGCTCGTCAAGCGGATGGGCGAGATCGTCGACGGCCAGTATCAGAAGTACGCCGTCGAATCGGGCGCCTACGTCCGCGAGCACTTCTGGGGCGCCGACCCGCGGCTGCTCGACATGGTCAAGCACCTGTCGGACGATCAGCTCAAGAAGATGACCCTGGGCGGGCACGATCCGATCAAGGTCTACAACGCCTACAAGGCCGCGGTCGAGCACAAGGGCGCTCCGACGGTCATCCTGGCCAGGACGATCAAGGGATACGGGCTCGGCGAAGCCGGTGAGGGCAAGAACATCACGCACCAGCAGAAGAAGATGAACGAAGACGAGCTCCGGGCCTTCCGCACCCGATTCGGGATTCCGATTTCCGACGCCGAGATCAGCAAGACCCCGTTCTACCGCCCCTCCGCAGAAAGCATCGAAACCAAATACATGCTGCAGCGCCGCGAGGCGCTGGGCGGATTTGCGCCGAGCCGCAAGATCCGCAGCAAGCCGCTCGCCGGCATGCCGGACGATCTCTTCGACGAGTTCTACGCCGGAACCGAATCGCGCAAGGCGTCCACCACGATGGTGTTCGTCCGCATGCTGTCGAAGATGCTGCGCGACAAGGAAATCGGCCAGCTGGTCGTGCCGATCGTGCCCGACGAGGCGCGGACGTTCGGCATGGAAGCGCTGTTCCGGCAGGTCGGCATCTACTCGCATCGCCGGACAGGTCTACGAGCCGGTCGACATGGACACGCTCCTCTATTACAAGGAAGCGTCGAACGGCCAGATTCTCGAGGAAGGGATCAACGAAGCGGGCTCGATGTCGTCGTTCATCGCCGCCGGCACCGCCTACGCGACGCACGGCGTCAACACGATCCCCTTCTTCATCTTCTATTCGATGTTCGGGTTCCAGCGGATCGGCGATCTGATCTGGGCCGCCGGCGACAGCCGGACGCGCGGCTTCCTGCTCGGCGGCACCGCCGGCCGCACGACGCTGGCGGGCGAAGGGCTGCAGCACCAGGACGGCAACAGCCAGCTGCTCGCCTACACGGTGCCCGAACATCGTCGCCTACGATCCGGCGTTCGCCTACGAGATCGCGGTCATCATCAAGGACGGCATCCGCCGGATGTACGTCAATCAGGAGAGCATCTTCTACTACCTGACGGTGATGAACGAGCAGTACGCGATGCCGGCCATGCCGGAAGGCGCGCACGACGGCATCCTCAAGGGGATGTACCGCTTCAGCAGCACGGCGAAGACCGGACGCGAAGGCGCGCGCGCAGCTGTTCGGCAGCGGCGCGATCCTGCCCGAAGTGATCAAGGCGCGGAGATCCTCGAGGCCAAGTACGACGTCGGCGCCGATGTCTGGAGCGTCACCAGCTACGGCGAGCTGTACCGCGACGGCCACGCGTGCGAGCGCTGGAACATGCTGCATCCCGGGCGACGCGCCGAGGGTGCCGTACGTCACGCAGTGCCTGAAGGACGCGCCCGGCGTGTTCGTCGCGGCGTCCGACTACGTGAAGGCGCTGCCCGACTCGATCGACAAGTGGCTGCCGCGCCCGCTCGTCGCGCTCGGCACCGACGGCTTCGGCCGCAGCGAGAGCCGCGCCAGCCTGCGCGAGTTCTTCGAAGTCGACTACCGCTACGTCGTCGTCGCGACGCTGGCGCGCTGGCGCGCGACGGCAAGGTCGCCGCGTCGGTCGTCGAGCAGGCGATCAAGACGCACAACATCAATCCGGAGAAAGCCAACCCGGCGATCTCGTGACCACGATCGACCGCAGAGCGCACAGATCACGCACGGACTGGACATCGGTGATCCTCCGTGTCCCGTGTCCTCGTGGTGGAGAGTTTCATTGGCGACCGACTTCACTCTCCCCGAACTCGGCGAGAACATCGCCGCCGGCGACGTCCTGCGCATCCTCGTCAAGCCCGGCGACACGGTCGCGAAAGATCAGCCGGTCCTCGAGCTCGAGACCGACAAGGCGACCATCGAAGTGCCCTCGTCGGTGGCCGGCCAGGTCAAGGACATCAAGGTCAAGGTCGGCGACAAGGTGAAGGTCGGCCAGGCGATCCTGAGCGTCGAAGACGGCGCGGGCGGCAAGGCGCCGGCAGCCAAGGCGGCCGAGCCGAAAGCGCCGGAACCCAAAGCGGCGGCCCCGGCCGCGGCTGCGCCGGCTGCCGCAGTCCACCGGCCGCCGCGGCACCGCTCGAAGACGACGAACCCGCGGAAACGCCGAGTCCGGCGCCTGCGAGCCAGCCCGCGGAACGGCCGGCCGCTGCCTCCGGGACCGCGAGCCGCAAGGTCGTGGACATCAATCGCGGCGCGCGCCCCGCCGCCGAAGCGGCCGCATCGGAATTGCCGCCGGCGCCGGCGGCGCCGTCGGTCCGCCGCATGGCGCGCGAGCTCGGCGTGGACATCAATCAGGTCGCCGGCAGCGGTCCCGACGGCCGCATTTCGATCGACGATGTGAAGGCGCACGCGAAGCGCTTGATTGCCGGAGGCGGAAGCCCGGGCGCGGTCGGGAGCCGCCGTGGCGGCCGAGCCGCTGCCGGATTTCACGCGCTGGGGCGCGATCGAGCGCCAGCCGATGCGCGCGGTCCGGCGCAAGACCGCCGAGCACCTGAGCGTCGGCGTGGCACGACGATTCCGCACGTCACGCAGCACGACTTCGGCGGACATCACCGCGCTCGAGGAGCTGCGGAAGCGCTACGCCAAGCAGGTCGAAGCGGCCGGCGGCAACCTGACGGTCACCGCGATCGCGGTCAAGATCGTCGCGGCGGCGCTCAAGGTCTTCCCGCAGTTCAACTCGTCGATCGACCTGGCCGCCGACGAGATCGTCTACAAGAAGTACGTGAACATCGGCGTCGCGGTCGATACCGATCGCGGCCTGCTGGTGCCGGTGATCCGCGAACGCCGACACGAAGAACATCATGCAGATTGTCCATCGAGCTGGCGCAGCTGTCCGAGAAGGCGCGGTCGCGGAAGATCGCGCTCGACGAGATGCAGGGCGGCTGCTTCAGCATCTCGAATCTGGGCGGGATCGGCGGCGGCTTCTTCACGCCGATCGTCAATCCGCCGGAAGTCGCCATCCTCGGCATCTCGCGCGCGCAGATGGAGCCGGTCTACAACAAGGAAACGCGGCAGTTCGTGCCCCGGCTCATGCTGCCGCTGTCGCTGTCGTACGATCACCGCGTGATCGACGGCGCCGACGGCATCCGCTTCCTGCGCTGGGTCGTCGAAGCGTTCGAGCAGCCGTTCGTCCTGGCGCTCAACGGATGAGGTCTGCAGCAGTCCACGAAGTCACGAAGATCACGAAGTAGACTTAGGCTTCGTGCCTTCGTGTCTTCGTGGTGAACTCTTCTTATGAATCCTATTCAACTCGTCGTCGTCGGCGGCGGGCCGGGCGGCTACGCCGCGGCGTTTCTGGCGCGCCGATCTCGGGCTCTCGGTCGCGCTCGTCGATCCCGAAGTCGAATCCCGGCGGCGTCTGCGTGTATCGCGGCTGCATTCCGTCGAAGGCGCTGCTGCACGTCGCCAAGCTGATCGACGAATCGCGGCACGCGAAGGCGTGGGGCGTCGAGTTCGGCGAACCGAAGATCGATCTCGACAAGCTGCGCGACTTCAAGAACAACGTCGTCAAGCGGCTGACGAGCGGCACCGGACAGCTGGTCAAGCACCGCAAGGTGCAGTACATCCAGGGCGTCGCCGAAATCGTCGACCCGCACACGCTTCGCCTGAAGAAGGTCGGACGGCGCGCGAAGACACGCTGACGTTCGAGCACGCGATCCTCGCGACCGGCTCGATGCCCGCGATTCCGCCGATGCTCAAGGTGGACGATCCGCGCGTGATGGATTCGACCGGCGCGCTCGATCTGCCCGACATCCCGAAGTCGCTGCTCGTCGTCGGCGGCGGCTACATCGGCCTCGAGCTCGGATCGGTCTACGCGACGCTCGGCAGCGCGGTGACCGTCGTCGAGATGACGCCGGGGCTGCTGCCCGGCGCCGACCGCGATCTCGTGGACATCCTGGCGAAGCGCATCAACCAGCTGATGAAGGCGGTGCTGCTGAACACGCGCGTCGACGCAGATGAAGGCCGAAGCGCAAGGGGCATCCGCGTCACGTTCGAAGGCGAGGGCGGCAAGGACGCGCCGAAGGAGCAGCTGTTCGACCGCGTGCTCGTGTCGGTCGGCCGCCGTCCGAATTCGAAGATTCCCGGGCCTCGACAGCACGCGCGTCAAGGTCAACGAGCGCGGCTTCATCGTCGTCGACGAGCAGCTGCGCACCGACGAGCCGTCGATCTTCGCCATCGGCGACGTGGTCGGCGAGCCGATGCTCGCGCACAAGGCGTCGCACGAAGGGCGCGTCGCGGTCGAAGTGATTGCCGGCGAGAACGTCGCGTTCGAGCCGCGGGCGATTCCCGCGGTCGTGTTCACCGATCCCGAGCTGGCGTGGTGCGGGCTTGACCGAGGCGCAGGCGCAGAAAGACGGCCGGAAGGTCGCGATCGCCAAGTTCCCGTGGGGCGCGTCGGGCCGCGCGATCACGCTCGATCGCATCGGACGGCCTGACCAAGCTCATCCTCGATCCGGAGACCGAGCGGATTCTCGGCGTCGGTCTGGTCGGACCGGGCGCCGGCGAACTGATTGCCGAAGGCGTGCTGGCGATCGAGATGGGCGCGAACGCGACCGACCTGAAGCTGTCGATCCATCCGCATCCGACGCTGACCGAAACGCTGATGGAGTCGGCCGAAGTGTTCTTCGGCCAGGCGACGCACGTCTACCGGCCGAAGCGCTAGCTAGGACATCGAACGAGTCACCGCCGCCCCGGACTGGGTCCATTTCAGATACTCGGACTTCACCAACTGCTCGACGATCGTCCGGCAGACATCATCCTTGAGACCGAAGAGTCGGGAGGCCTGTGGCATCGTCAGCGTCATGCCCGGCATTTCTTCGAACTCGGCGCGCACGCGTTCGGCGATGTTTTCGACGTTCATTGGAACCTCCGATACTTTCCTCTTTAGCAAGACGAGCGCCACTGAAAACGGCCATCCGCACGTACTAGAAAATACGCCGAATTTCGGGTATTTGCCTCAGAAAAGTGCAAATTCTGAGGCCGGCTGCTGTCGGGTTTCGAATCACACAAAATCGTAGTCCATACAGAGGCCCGTGACATTTGTGTCGACAGTCCCGGGCTTTACTTCGCACCGACCCTGAGGCATAAATCAGGCACCGTGCATCTCACGCCTCGCGAAATCGACAAGCTCCTGATTTTTTCTGCCGGCGAACTGGCCCGCAAGCGCCGCGCGCGCGGGTTGAAGCTCAATCATCCCGAAGCGGTTGCGCTGATCACGTCGGAGATCCTCGAGATGATCCGCGACGGCCGGTCGGTCGCCGAGATCATGAGCCTCGGCGCGACGATTCTTCCGGCCGACGCCGTGATGGAGGGCGTCGCCGAGATGATCGCCGAGATTCAGGTCGAAGGCACGTTTCCCGGACGGCACCAAGCTGGTGACCGTTCATCAGCCGATTCGGTAGGCGGAGGCCTCCATGATTCCTGGCGAATACTTCCTCGAGTCCGAGCCGATCGAGATCAACGCCGGCCGCGACACGGTGCGCCTGCCCGTCGCCAATCGCGGCGACCGCCCGATCCAGGTCGGATCGCACTGTCACTTCTTCGAGGTCAATCGCGCGCTGGCCTTCGACCGCGCGAAGGCGTACGGCATGCGGCTGAACATCGCCGCGGGCACGGCCGTTCGCTTCGAGCCCGGCGACGAGCGCGAGGTCGAGCTCGTGGCGCTCGGCGGCGCGCGCGAGATCCACGGGCTCAACGGCCTCGTCAACGGCCGCCTCGACGACCCGGCGACGACAGCGAAGGCGCTCGACGCCGTGAAATCGTTCGTACCCAAAGCCTAAGCCCAAAGCCCAGCAGCCTGAAGCCTGGAGCCCGAAGCCTGCATGAATCTCTCCCGCCGCACCTACGCCGATCACTTCGGACCGACGACCGGCGACCGCGTCCGCCTCGGCGACACCGACTCATCGTCCGCGTCGAGCGCGACTTCGCGACCTACGGCGAAGAAGCCAAGTTCGGCGGCGGCAAGGTGATCCGCGACGGCATGGGGCAGTCGCCGACGGCGACCCGCGCGCGAGCGGCGCGCCGGATCTCGTCATCACCTCCGCGCTGGTCATCGACAGCACCGGGATCTACAAGGCGGACGTCGGCATCCGCGACGGCCGCATCTCGGCGATCGGCAAGGCCGGCAATTCAGGCGTCATGGACGGCGTGACGCCGGGCCTCGAGATCGGCGCCTCGACGGAAATCCTCGCGGGCGAAGGCCACATCCTGACCGCCGGCGGCATCGACTCGCACGTGCATTTCATCTCGCCCAACCAGATTCCCGACGCGTTTCACTCGGGCCTGACGACGCTGATCGGCGGCGGCACCGGACCGGCGACCGGGACCAACGCGACGACCTGCACGCCCGGCGCGTGGAACCTCCGGCGGATGTACGAAGCCGTGCAGGCGTTCCCGATGAACTTCGGGTTTCTCGGCAAGGGCAACGCGTCGACGCCTGAGCCGCTGCGCGAGCAGATCCGCGCCGGCGCGATCGGCCTCAAGCTGCACGAGGACTGGGGCACGACGCCGGCGGCCATCGATCGCGTGCCTGTCGGTCGCCGACGAGTTCGACGTCCAGGTCGCGATTCACACCGACACGCTGAACGAAGCGGGTTTCGTCGAGGACACGATCGCGGCGATCGCCGGCCGGACGATTCACACGTATCACACCGAAGGCGCCGGCGGCGGCCACGCGCCCGACATCATCCGGCTCTGCGGCGAGCCGAACGTCCTGCCGTCGTCCACCAATCCGACGATGCCGTTTACGCGGAACACGCTGGACGAGCATCTCGACATGCTGATGGTCTGCCATCACCTGTCGTCGAAGGTGCCCGAGGACGTGGCGTTTGCCGACTCGCGCATTCGTCCGGAGACGATTGCCGCCGAGGACGTGCTGCACGATCTCGGCGCGATCAGCATGATGTCGTCGGACTCGCAGGCGATGGGGCGCATCGGCGAGGTGATCTGCCGGACGTGGCAGACCGCCGACAAGATGAAGCAGCAGCGCGGGCCGCTCGCCGGCGATTCGGCGACGGACGACAACCAGCGCGTGCGCCGCTACATCGCGAAGTACACGATCAACCCGGCGATCGCCCACGGCATCTCGACCGAAGTCGGGTCGATCGAAGTCGGCAAGCTGGCCGATCTGGTGCTGTGGAAGCCGGCGTTCTTCGGCGTGAAGCCGGAGCTGGTCATCAAGGGCGGTTTCATCGCCGGCGCGATGATGGGCGACGGCAACGCGTCGATTCCGACGCCGCAGCCGGTCATCGCCCGCTCGATGTTCGGCGGCTTCGGCGCGGCGCTCGACCGCTGCAGCGTGCACTTCGTCAGCCAGGCGGGGCTCGACGCCGGCGCGCTCGACGGTCTGTCGCGGCCGGCGCGTCGCGGTCCGCGGCTGCCGCTCGATCGGCAAGCGCGACCTCGTCCTGAACGCCGCGCTGCCGAAGATCGAGGTCAACCCGGACACCTACGAAGTCCGCGCCGACGGCGAACTGCTGACGTGCGAGCCGGCCGACGGTCCTGCCGCTGGCGCAGCGGTATTTCCTGTTCTGACGTGATCCGCGCTTTCAAATCGTTCCTGTCGCTCACGACGTCTACCGGCTCGAGGCGCTGCCGGCGGCTGCGTCCGTGTATCGCCGCGACGACGTCGACGCTCGGCTGGGAAGAGCGCCTGAAGGTCCGCGCCCGCCGCGAGTCGGACACCGGGTTCGAGTTCGCGACGGCGCTGCCGCGCGGCACGGTGCTGCGCGACGGCGACTGTTTCGTCTTCGACGATCTCAAGATCGTCGTCGTGCGTGCGCGAACTGGCTGAACCGGTGCTCGTCATCCGGCCCGCGTCACCTCGCGAGTGGGGGCTGTTCGCCTATCACATCGGCAACAGCCATCAGCCGTGATGCTGACCGACGACGGAGATCGTCTGCGCCGATCTTCTCGGCATGGAGCAGGTGCTCGAGCTACCACGGCATTCCGTTCGTCCGCGAGCGAGCGGCCGTTCACGCCGGTCGGCCAGATTCCGGATCATCGGCATTCGGCCTCGTCATGAGCGAGCCGCTGGTCGTCCTGCTGCACCTGTGCGACAGCCTGTTTCCGATCGGCTCGTTCGCGCACTCCGACGGCCTCGAGGCCGCGACGTCGCGGCAGCGACGTCGCGACGTCCGCCGATCTCCGCCAGTGGATGGATGTCGCGCTGACTGAAACGCTGCGCTCGGTCGAAGGGCCCGCGGTGTCTCGCGCGTGGCGCTGCGCGGATCTGGCTCCGAGCGACTGGCGCGAGGTCGTTGCCGCTCTGGACGACGAGGTGCACGCGCTCCGGCCCTCGTCGGCCGGCCGCGAAGCGAGCCGCGCGATGGGCGCGCGGCTGCTGAAGACCTGGCAGCAGCTCCGGCCGGAGTCGAGCCTCGCGCGACCTGCTGGCGACCCGCGCGCGGTGGACGCTGCCGGTGGCGTTCGGCATCGTCGCTGCCAGTTCGGGCATTTCAGAATCGTCGGCGGTCGAAGGGTTCATGTACACGCGGCTGGCCGCGACGTTTCGGCCGCCATGCGGCTGATGCCGCTCGGCCAGCAGGAAGGGCACCTCGTTCTGGCCGATGCGCTCGCACGCGTGCCGGCGCTCGCGGCCGCGGCCATCAGCGACCGGTCGCCCCTGACGATGTTCGCGCCCGCGCTCGACATCGCGGCGATGAACCAGCAGTACGGACACTCGCGGCTGTTCCGGTCATGAGCGGCAGGCCCACGGCTCGACTCGGCGTCGGCGGGCCGGTCGGATCGGGCAAGACCGCGCTCGTCGACGCGCTGTGCAAGCGGATGCGCGACGACTATCAGCTCGGCGTCGTGACGAACGACATCTTCACGCGCGAAGACATGGAGTTCCTGGTGCGCAGCGAGGCGCTGCCGGCCGATCGCATCATCGGCGTGCAGACCGGCGGCTGCCCGCACACCGCGATTCGCGAGGACGCGTCGATGAACCTCGACGCGCTCGACGAGATGACGCGCCGCCATCCCGATCTCGACCTGGTGTTTCTCGAGAGCGGCGGCGACAACCTCGCCGCCAGCTTCAGTCCGGAGCTGGTGGACGCATCGATCTACGTGATCGACGTGTCGGGCGGCGACAAGATTCCGCGCAAGGGCGGCCCGGGCGTCACGCGATCGGATCTGCTCGTCATCAACAAGATCGATCTCGCGCCGCTCGTCGGCGCCAGCCTCGAGGTGATGGCGCGCGACGCGCGGGCGGGCCGCGGCGAGCGCCCGTTCGTGTTCACCAACCTCAAGAGCGGCGAAGGCGTCGACGAGGTCATCGCGTGGATTCAGCGCGAACTGCTGTTCGACCGCTGATCGCGGGGCCGGACGATCGCCGGACGCCCGACGTCGGGCGGCGCGCCCGGCTCGAGCTCGCGTTCGGCCACCGTGACGGGCGCACGGTGCTCGGTCGTACCTACGCCGAGCCGCCGCTGCGCGTCGGCCGGACCTTCGACGAAGGCAGCCAGCTTCACGCCATCCTCGACGTCGTCGGCTCCGGGCATCTTCGGCGGCGACACGATCGCGCAGTCGTTCGAGCTCGGACCGGGCGCGCGCGTGCGGCTGAGGTCGCAGTCGGCGCTGCAGGTTCATCCGGCACGCGACGGGTCGCCGGCGGCGCTGCGCAGCGTCTATCGTGTCGGAGCCGGCGCGCACCTCAGTTGCGAGTGGGATCCGGTGATCCCCTTCGCGGACGCGCGGCTCGATCAGCAGATCCAGATCGACCTCGAAGCGGACGCATCGCTCGTGTGGAGCGACGCGGTCATGAGCGGGCGCGAAGCGCGCGGAGAACGATGGATGTTCTCGCGTCTCAGCCACGAGCTGCAGCTGCTGCCGCGGCGGACGGCTGCTGTATCTCGAACGCTATGCGCTGGAGCCGTCAGCCGGCGGCATCGATCGCGCGTGGGTGGCTGGCGACGCGTCGTACTTCGGCACGGTGCTCATCATCGGCGGCCGCGCCGCGGCGATCGACGCGGCGAGCCTTCACGAGGAGCTCAACGCGATTCAGTCGGTCCGAGCCGGGGTGGATACGCTCGAGTCCGACGTCCTCTTGATCAGGATCCTGTCGGCGTCGGGTCCGGCGTTCCATCGGGCGCGCGCTCTTTGCGCGCGCGTCAGCACCGGGTAGAGCGCGGACGGCGCCTAGGTCTCGAGCAGCAGGCGGTCGGCGAACGCGCGGGCGGCGAGCGTCGACGCGTCCAGCACGCGGAGCCCGAATGCGGTCGGGTGATATCAGCCGGCGGGGGAGTCCGATCGCGCCTGGCGGCAGGGGCTCGGTTCGCGACGTCACGTAGCCCTTTTCCTGCATTCGCCCAAGCGTCACATAGACCGTTCCACGCTTGAGCTTCCCGCCTGACCGCTGAACCAGTTCCAGCCCGAAGAAGTCGCCTTCCGAGAGCAGCTCCAGAATCAGTCCTTCGATCGCCGACAGATTCGGTAACGCGCTATTCACGCAGTTATTATCGATCTTACATCATGTAAGTCAAGCGGAGCTGTGACGCGAAGCAGTAATCGGGGTCAGATGGGTGTCAGACACCCATCTGACACCCATCTGACCCCGGTCAGAAGCGGTAGCTGACGCCGCCGCCGAAGCGGCCGATCGTTCCCCCGTTCGTACCCAGCAGCGCGACGCACCGGGCGTCGACGTCGACCGTCATGTGCTTGGTCCAGAGCAGGCTGACGCCGCCTCCCAATGTCAGCGCCATGTACAGCTGCGATTCGTTGATCCGCTGCATCCCCTGCGGCGTGACCAGTGTGACCGTGCGGCCGGTGATCGGATCGATGATGGCCGGCAGCGGCGGATACAGGACGTCGAAGCTGCGGTCGTAGTTGGCCATGCCGCCGCCACCGGTCGCGTACGGAATCACGCGCGCAAAGACCGTCGGGATCTCGAGCCGGACATTGGTCGTGAACAGCGTGATCCGTCCGTCAACGTTGGCAAAGTTCGGTCTGCAGCAGCACGGGATTCGTTGTCAGCTGCCCGCTCGCTGACGGAGCCTTCCTTGAACGGCTCGACCCACATCGACGACAGCTCGACGCCGAGGCCAAGCGCGCGGTTGAACCGATAGCCCACGAAACCGCTGACGGTCGGCGCCGTGTCGTTTTCCGTGACCGACGCCGACACCAGTCCGCTGACCAGCGCCCCGTGATCGGTCTGCGCCCGCGCGGCGCCGGCGAGCGGGGATATCAGCATGAATCCTGTGAAGACGGCTCCGAACGCGCGCATCAATACCTCCTTCGCAAGTACCGAGTGGATATGGTGATGGATGTGTTGTCAGGCCCGGGCGGCGGCGTACGCGTCCGCCGTCTCGTGGGCGTGGTAGGAGCTTCGCACGAGAGGGCCCGACTCGACGTGCACGAAGCCCATGTCGAGCGCGATGGTTTTCAGCTCCCGGAATTCGTCGGGATGGTAGTAGCGCACCATGGGCGCGTGCGACGGGGTCGGGCGCAGGTACTGGCCGATCGTCAGGATCTGGCAGTCCACCCGCCGCAGATCGCTCAGCGTCGCCACGATCTCCTCGCGCTCTTCGCCGAGGCCGACCATCAGGCCGGTCTTGGTCGCGATGGCCGGCGCGTACTGGCGCGCGCGCTCGAGGAGCTCGAGGGTGCGGCTGTATCGTCCACCGGATCGCGCCATCCGGTAGAGCCGCGGCACCGTCTCCGTGTTGTGGTTCAGGATGTCCGGGCGTGCGTCGAGCACCGCATGGAGCGCCTCGGCGTTTCCCTGGAAGTCGGGGATGAGCACCTCGATCCGGCACTCGGCCAGCCGGCTCCTCGTCTGGCGGATCGTTTCGGCGAAAATCGACGCGCCGCCGTCGGCGAGATCGTCGCGATCGACCGACGTGATGACGACGTAGTTCAAGTCGAGCGTCTGGATGGCGTTCGCGACGCGCTCGGGTTCCGCCGTGTCCACCGCGCCCGGCCGGCCGTGCGCCACCGCGCAGTACCAGCAGGACCGCGTGCACACGTCGCCCAGGATCATGAACGTCGCGGTGCCGTGGTTCCAGCACTCGCCGATGTTCGGACACTGCGCCTCTTCGCACACGGTGTGCAGGTTGAGGCCGCGCATCAGGCTCTTGAGCCGCAGATAGCTCGGCGACCCGGGCGCCCGGACCTTGAGCCAGTCCGGCTTGGGCACCCGCGGTCCCGGCGCGGGCGTCAGGTTGATGACGCGAGGCATGCTGCTTCGATTATATCGGGCGGAGTCCGTCCAGGAGGTATTCGGCGAAGGTGTCGGCGATCTCCTGGCTGGTGGCCGGGCCGTCCGCGTTGAACCAGCGCGGAATCCAGTTGACCGCGCCGAGGATCGCGAACGACATCAGCTTGGCGTCGCGCCGGGCGAAGACGCCCGACCGGCAGCCCTCCTGGATCACGCGGCGCATGCCGTGGTCGAACTGGTCGCGCCGCGCTATCACCGCCTTGCGATGCGCCGGCGACAGCGCTTCGAGATCGAGGAAGAGCGCCGTCCCGTGCAGCTCGTCGAGGATCGTGTGGACGAACGACACGATCAGCCGTCGCAGCTTCTCGTCGGGCGTCGCCGGCGCCTGTTCGATCTCGTCCAGCGTCGCCAGCAACCGATCGAGCGAGTACTGGTGACAGGCGAACAGGATCTCTTCCTTGTTGCGAAAGTAGTAGTAAAGATTGCCCTTCTTCATCCCGAGCGCCGCCGCAATCTGTTCGACGGTGGCGCCGTGATAGCCCAGGCGCCTGAACGCGATCGCGGCGCTCTTCAGGATCTCCACACGCGTCGTCTGATTGGAAGGCGGGGGCTGCCCGGCGCGAGCACGTGATGCCACTGGCTCTACGCTAGTTTGAACGTCGGTTCAGTTTCAACACCGATGTGGTGTCCGCCGCGCGGCAATTGGATAAAATTTCACGCCATGACAACTCTCGATCGGACCTCGGGTGCGCTCTCATTCCTCTGGCTCGGACATTCGACGTTTCTGTTCACCACGCCCGGCGGAAAACGCCTGATCGTGGACCCGTGGGTCGCGACCAACCCGGCGTGCCCCGAATCCGCCAAACGAGTCGGCGCGCTCGACCTCATGCTGCTGACGCACGGCCACGGCGACCATACGGCTGATGCCGTCACTCTCGGTCGCTCATCGGGCGCGCACGTCGTCGCGCCCTACGAACTGAGCGTGTGGCTGCAGAAGAAGGGGCTGCAGAAGGTCACCGGCTGCAATCCCGGCGGCACGCTCGACATGATGGGCCTCAAGATCACCATGGTCCCCGCCGTGCACAGCAGCTCCATCGAGGAGGACGGCCAGATCATCTACACGGGGGTGGCGACCGGCTACATCGTGACGTTCGAGGACGGCCGCGCGATTTACATCGCCGGCGACACGTCGGTGTTCGGGGATATGCGGCTCATCGCGGAGATCTACAAACCCGCGCTCGCGTTCCTGCCGATCGGCGACCTGTTCACGATGGGCCCGCTCGAGGCCGCGAAGGCGTGCGAGCTGCTGGGCGTCAAGCAGGTCGTGCCGATGCACTGGGGCACGTTCCCCGCGCTGACCGGAACGCCGGCGACGCTGCGCGAACGCGTCGCCCCGCGCGGCGTCGAAGTGCTCGAGATGAAGCCCGGCGAAACGCTCACGTGGTGACAGATGCAGGAGGTTGGAGGTTGGAGGTTGGAGGTTGGAGGTTGGAGGCTTAGAGATTGCGCATGCCACTGCCGCAACTGCTTCTGCTGCTCGCCCTCATCGTCGTGATCTTTGGTGTGACTCGGCTCCGGCGGCGGTAACACTGCGAAAGCCCACAGCCCAGAGTCCAGAAGCCCGAAGCCTGGAGCCTGGAGCCCGAAGCCCGAAAGCCCCTACCGCTGCGTCGCGAGCATCGCGATGGTCAGGCCGATCATCACCGTCACGGTGACCCAGGCGACGACGTTGAAGCTGCGCGAGTTGACGTGCTCGCCCATCAGCTCGCGGTCGTTCGTCAGCAGCAGCATGAAGATCAGGACGAACGGCAGGACCACGCCGTTGACGACCTGCGACAACACCATGATGTGCGCCAGCGGAAACCGGGGCACGAGCAGCACGCCGGCGCCGGCGACGATGATCAGCGTGTAGAGCCAGTAGAACGCCGGGGCCTCGTGAAATTTCTTGTCCAGGCCTGACTCGAAGCCCAGTCCTTCGCAGACGGTATACGCGGTCGAGATCGGCAGGATCGACGCGGCGAAGAGCGACGCGTTGAAGAGGCCGGCCGCGAACAGCAGGTACGCGTAATCGCCCGCCAGCGGCCGGAGCGCCTGCGCCGCGTCCGCGGCATCGCGAATCGTCGTGACACCGGCCGTATGCAGCGTCGCCGCGCACGCGACGATGATGAACCACGCGACGACTGCCGCAAACAGGCAGCCGACGATGACATCCCAGCGCGACGCGCGGTACTGACGGACGGTGATCCCCTTTTCGACCACGGAGGCCTGCAGGTAGAACTGCATCCACGGCGCGATCGTCGTGCCGACCAGGCCGATCAGCATGTACAGATACCCGTAGTTCCGCATGCCGCCGCTTTCCGGCCGCGTGACGAGCGCGAAGGTCGCCGCTCGCCAGTCCGGATGCGCCAGGACGCCGGCGACGATGTAGCAGACGTAGAAACCCGACGCGACGAGAAAAATCTTCTCGACCGTGTTGTAGGTGCCTTGCACCACCAGCAGCCAGACGGCCGCCGCGGCGAGCGGCACGACGATGTAGCGCGAGATGCCGAAGAGCTCGAGGCTGCTCGCGACGCCCGCGAACTCCGCCATCACGTTGCCGAAATTGGTGACGACCAGCGCCAGCATCAGGAAGAACGTGACGCGGAAGCCGAACTCCTCGCGAATGAGATCGCTCAGCCCCTTGCCGGTGACCGCGCCCATCCGCGAGGCCATTTCCTGGACGACCACGAGCGCGATGGTGGTGGGAATCATCACCCAGAGCAGCGAGTAGCCGAACTGCGCGCCCGCCACCGAGTAGGTCCAGATGCCGCCGGCGTCGTTGTCGACGTTGGCGGTGATGAAGCCGGGGCCGACGACGGCGAAAAACAGCAGCAGCCGCGCCCGCCATGTCTTGAGGGCGCCGGTCATTTGCGGTGCCTGAGCATCGTGATGACATCGTCGGCGGTGATGATGCCGGCGAGGCGGCCCTGTTCGTCCACGACCGCCAGCGTCAGCAGGTTGTACTTGTCGAAGAGCGCGACGACCTCGTCGTCGGGCGTGTCGCGGCGTGCAGCTGATGTACGGTTCGCTCAGCTGAGAGAGTTGCGTCGCCGGCGATGAGGTGGCGATTCGCACGAGCGGAACGGCGCCGGTGAGCTGGTGGGCCGGCCCGGTCAGGTAGATCGTCGCGACCGCTTCGCGTCCGCCTTCGAACACCCGCAGCGCGTCGATCGCATCGTCCACGACGCCGGTTTCCGCGACTGCGATGAACTCGGTGGTCATGCGGCCGGCGGCCGTGTGCTCGCCGAACTCGAGGAGATGCGTGACTTCCTGGCGCTCTTCGGGCGCCATCTCCTTGAGAATTTCGCCGGTGCGATCCTCGGGCAGTTCGCCGAGCAGGTCGGCGGCCGCTGCCGGATCCATTTCCTCGACGATGTCCGCGGCGCGATTGCTGTCGAGCGACTCGACGATCGAGACCTGGACGTCCGGATCGATCTCTTCGAGCGCCTCGGCGGCGACCTCCTCGTCGAGCGCCTCGAAGACCGCCTTCTGTTCGGCGGGCGGCAGATCCTCGACGATGTCGGCGATGTCCGCCGGATGCATCTTCGAGAGGCCTTCGTAGGCGATCTTCAGCTTGACGCGCCGCGCCGGGTCGGTCTCGATGAGGTCGACGTACTGCCACGGGATGACGCGCGGCGGAATCTTCTGGAGCAGCGCGCGCAGCGTGAACGAGGGCACGACGCCCTTGGCCAGCCGGCGAATCGCGCCGCGGGCGCCGACGTCAACCGCCAGGACGTCCAGCGTCAGGTGGCTGTCGATCGGCGTCGCGTCGATCTCGACGTCGTTGACGCGGACGACCTTGCGGCCGTGGACGTCGATGATTTGCTGGTCGAGCAGATCGCGCTTGAGCAGCAGCACGCCGTCGGACGGCGTGAAGCGCTCCCAGCCGGCGGCGTCGCTGGTGGCGCGCACGGTCGCGCCGCACGACTTGATCGCGCCGGCCGGCAGCATGCGTTCGCCGTCCGCCATGCGCACGATCAGGAACGCGACGCGCGTGGCGTGCTCCTGCGGCACCACGGCGATCTCGCGCACCCGTCCCCTGGCGGCGCCGGTGGCGTCGCGGACGGTGGCTCCGAGCAGTTCCGACAGCGCGACCGTGGACATGGACGTGACTCAGCACGAAAGGGCGAATCCGGCAGGGAAGTAGCGAGACTGTAGTCTCCCTCGAGGCCGCTGGGGCAGTGGCCCGTGTGTTGCGCGGGAGTCTCGCCTACCGAGGACCCGGGCCGCAGCGAGCGCGGCCTTCTGAGCAGTGTCATGCCGCGAACTGCGGGTGTCAAGACGGAAATCTGAGGTATCCTCGCTATAGAAGTGATGACGTCGCTCCGCTCGCGTCTGTCGTGGCTGCTCGCCGGATGGCTGGTGGTGCACAGTGCTGCGCTCGTGGCGCCGGTTGTGCTCTTTGCGACCGGCCACGCGACCGAGGACGTGTGCACGTGCCCCGGCGCCGAGCACGGCGCGACCTGTCCGATGCACCACAGCACGCAGCCCACTCCGGGCAGCCGGACCAAGTGCACGCTGCAGAACGCCCACGCTCCGCTCGACACGGCGCTGCTGTCGTTGTTCGCGTCCCACGGCGTCGTGCCTCAGAAGATGTCGGTCGACCTGATCGAGACGACCTTCCGGCGGATCCTCCCCGTCGTATCCGAACTCGCGTCCCGCACCGATCTCCCCGACTCGCCGCCGCCCCGCGCCTGATCTCCTTCCACTCCACACAGTAGTCAGGGTCGAAGTGTCGTTCGCGCGCCCGTCGCGCGGGCGGAGGAGTTCACGTGAGGTCCATCGTTGTCGCGAGGGGGAGACCCTTCGCTCCGCGAGTTGCGCTGGTGTTGCTGGCGCTACTCGCGGTCGCGCCGCTCGCCGCGGCGCAGGAAACCGTCAACTACGCGAGCATCGGCGGCCGGGTCACCGATCCCCAGGGCGCCGTCGTACCTGGCGCTCAAGTCACCGTTCGCCACGCTGAAACCAACGTCGCGAGCGAGGCCACGACCGATGGGGAAGGACGATTCCGGTTTCCGTACCTGAAGGTCGGCCGGTACGAGATCAAGGCGCATCTCGACGGCTTTACCGACGCGGCGCGCACCATCACGCTGAACGCCGGATCCGCGTTTGACTTGAATCTGCCGCTCGCGATCGCCGGCCTCGATACCAGCGTGACCGTGTCGGCAGAGGCGCCGGTACTCGAAGCCGCGCGCAGCCAGATCGCCAGCACCGTCACGCAGGCCGAGGTTCAGACGATTCCGCTCAACGGCCGGAATGCCCTGGATCTGGCGCTGCTCGTGCCAGGCGTTTCGCCCACAAATATCGGCAGCACGCAGCTCTTTGCCGAAACATCCGCGGTGCCCGGCCAGGGGATTTCCGTCGGCAGCCAGCGCAACTTCTCCAACAACTTCATCGTGGACGGGCTGTCCGCCAATGACGATGCGGCGGGCCTGAGCGGCATGACCTACGGGGTCGATGCGGTGGAACAGTTTCAGGTGGTGACGTCCGGCGGCCAGGCCGAACTTGGCCGCGCACTCGGCGGCTACGTCAACGTGGTGACGAAGAGCGGCACCAACGCCGCGCGTGGCGACGTGTATGGATATTTCCGCGACGACAGCCTGAATGCGGAGAACGTGCTCCTGGGAGCGAAGCTGCCGATGAACCAGAAACAATACGGCGGCAGCCTCGGCGGACCGATTGTTCCCAACCACACGTTCTTCTTTGCCAATGCCGAGCAGCGGAAACTCGATCAGACCGGCCTGGTGACGGTCGGCGACCCGACGGTGGCGGTCATCAATCAGCGCCTGGCCGCCACGGGATATCCCGGCGCATCGGTCACCACCGGGATCTACCCCAACCCGGTTGACGCGACGAACCTGCTCGGCAAGGTGGATCACCAGCTGGGCGCGCGCGATCAGTTCGGCGTCCGCTACAGCTACTACAAGGTCACATCGCTCAATTCGCGCGGCGCAGGCGGCATCAACACGCCGTCGGCCTCGGCGGGGCTCGACAACACCGATCAATCGATCGCGTTCAGCAACACGATGACGCTGTCGGCGCACACCGTCAACGAAACGCGCGCGCAGATCGCGCACGGCGATCTGGCGGCGCCGCCGACCGATCCGGTCGGCCCGGCGGTCAGCATCGCCGGCATCGCGTCGTTCGGCACGCTGTCGGGCAGTCCGACCGCGCGCGCGAACACCACGTATCAGCTGGTCGACAACCTGTCGCATCAGGCCGGCGCGCACGCGCTGCGCGCCGGTGTGGACTTCCTCTTCAACGACGACACCATCACCTATCCGCGGTCGATCAGAGGCTCGTACACGTTTTCGACGCTGGCGAATTTCCTGACCGGCGTCTACAACAATGCGGGCTTCACCCAGACGTTCGGTCCGAGCGTCGTCTCGCAGACCAATCCGAACGTGGGGATCTACGCGCAGGACGAATGGAAAATCGGCAACGGGCTGACGCTCAATGCCGGCCTGCGCTACGACCTGCAGTTTCTCGAGAGCATTCAGACCGACACGAACAACGTCTCGCCGCGGCTCGGCCTGGCGTGGGCGCCATTCGACTCGCAGGACACGGTCATCCGGGCGAGCGCCGGCCTGTTCTACGATCGCGTGCCGCTGCGCGCGCTCGCCAATGCGCTGCTCTCGGCCGGCAACACGACCGATCTCGACAACCTGCAGCAGATCAGCGTCACGCTGTCGCCAACCCAGGCGGGCGCACCGGTCTTCCCGAACATTCTCAGCCAGCCGGTCCCGCTGGTCACGCTCGTGAACTTCACGACGATGGACCGCGGCATGCAGAACGGCTATTCGCGGCAGGCGAGCGTCGAACTCGAGCGCCGTCTCGGTGACCACGGCACCTACACCATCGGCTATCAGTACGTCCGCGGCCAGAATCTGATCATTTCGATCAATCAGAACGTGCCGAGCTGCGTCGCGGCGGGCACGAACAATGGCTGCCGGCCCGATCCCACCTACGCCAACAACATGCCAGTACTCGTCCGAGGCCGAGTCCAACTATCACGGCCTGCACCTGTCCCTGGTGCAGCGGCCCACGACCTGGGGCAGTTACCGCGTCGCCTATACGTATTCGAAGTCGATGAACAACGTCGGCGAGAACTTCTTCAGCTCGCCGATCGATCCGTTCGACCTCTCGAAGGACTGGGGACGTTCGGACGATGACCAGCGGCACCGCCTGGTGGTGACTGGATCGGTGAATTCGCCCACCGCGCCGGCCAGCACGACGTGGGACAAGCTCACGCACGGGTTTCAGGCGAGCGGCGTCCTCCAGTACTATTCCGCGCTGCCGTTCAACATCACGTCAGGCGTGACGACCGTTCAGGCAACCGCCGGCCGGCCGATCGTCGACGGCGAGTTCATTCCGCGAAATTCCGGCGTCGGCGACGATTTCCTGACGCTCAATCTGCGGGTCAGCCGCGCGTTTGCGCTTGGCCGGACGCTTCGCGTCGAAGGCATCGCCGAAGTGTTCAACGTCACCAACCAGCGCAACGATCTGACGCGCATCGGCAACTTCGGCGCGGGCGCGTATCCGACCAATCCGGCTCCGACGTTCAACCAGATCACGGCAGTGGGCGACCCGCGAGCCTTCCAACTCGGCGTGCGAGTGAGATTCTGAACATGTCTGGACACCGATCGTTTCTGGCGGCGGCATCACTGGCGCTCGCCGGCCTTCTTGACGCGTGCGCGGCGCCGCGCTCTCGCCGTCTCAATCGACGCTGGCTGTTCCTGGCCGCACGAACGCCAACGTCAGCCTCGCGTCGCAGGACGACTTCGTCGCCGCCGCCTGGTCGGCCGCGCTGCCTGACGGCACGACCGACATCTTTGCGGCGACCAGCGTCGATGGCGGGCGCGTGTTCGCCGCGCCGGTGCGCGTGAACCGCACGCCGGGTGACGCGCGTGTCAACGGCGAACAGCCTCCGCGCGCGGCGCTGGTCCGGCGCGCAGGCGGTCCGCCGCTGCTCACGATCGTGTGGACCTCGAAGGGCAAGGCGGGGACGGCGATCGTGACGGCGCGGTCTGACGATGGCGGGCGAACGTTCGGCGAGACGACGCTCGTGCCGGGCGGCGAAGCGGCCGGCAATCGCGGCTGGGAGAACGTGTCCGTGGACGCGCAGGGCCAGGTGCGCGTGCTCTGGCTCGATCATCGCGAAATGGCGATGGCGATGCCGCCGGCCGGCGCGGAGCATCACCATGGCCACGACGCGTCCGCCGATGCGAAGAAGGACAGCGCCGACGCCGCGCAGCCGTCGAAGCTCTATATCGCGACGATTGGCGATGCCTCGTCGCCGCGACTGCTGCTCGGCGGTGTCTGCTACTGCTGCAAGACGGCGATCGTCTCGGGCGGAGACGGGACGCTCTATGCCGCGTGGCGGCACGTGTTTCCGGGCAACCTCCGCGACATCGCGTTCATGGCGTCGCGAGACGGCGGCCGGACATTCGGCCGGCCGATCCGCGTCAGCGAGGATCAGTGGCACCTCGAAGGCTGCCCGGACGATGGACCGGCGATGGCCGTGGACGCCGGCAACACCGTGCATCTCGTCTGGCCGACGCTCGTGACCGACGGTCCGCAGGGTCAGCCGTCCATCGGGATCTTCTACGCGACCTCGGCCGATGGCCGCGCGTTTTCGCCGCGGGCGCGCGTCGCCACCGAAGGGCTCCCGCACCATCCGCAGATCGTCGTCAGCGGCGCCACGATCTACCTGGCCTGGGATGAATTGAAGAACGGCACCCGTCAGGCCGTCGTCGCGCGGCGGGCGGTGAAGGAGCCGCGGCGCCCTTTACCCGGACCGTGCTGGGCGCGGACGCGCCTGGGATTTACCCGTCGATTGCCGCCGTGAAGGCTGGAGCGCTGGCCGCCTGGTCGAGCGGGAAAGAGGACGCGGTCATCCGCATCACGACGGTACGGTGATTCCCGGTCGCGAGTATCATTACGCCCGGAGGATGACGGCATGGACGGCCGACGGGTTCGTGCACTGGCGTGCGTTGTGTGTTTCGGATTGTCGCTTGCGGTGGTGCGGCCGGCGGCCGCGCAACTGGCGGGGCGATCCGCCGACGAGTGGATCAAAACGCTCGAGTCGCCGCAGCGGGTGGCGAGCCTCAAGGTTCCCGAGACCGTCGCTGCGCTGAAACTCAAGCCGGGGCAGATCGTCGCCGACATCGGCGCCGGCACGGGGCTCTTCACCATGCCGATGGCGCTGGCGGTCAAGCCTGGCGGCGAAGTCTACGCGGTCGACATCGTTCCTGAACTGGTCGAGCACATTCTCGACAAGGCGGGCGAGACCGGGATCATCAACGTCCACGGCGCTGTCGGCACGGCCGACGATCCGAACATGCCGGTGAACGTCGATCTCGCGCTGATCGCCGACGTGCTGCACCACATCGAGAAGCGCGCCGAATATCTCAAGACGCTCGCGGCGTATCTCAATCCGGGCGGCAGAATTGCGATCGTCGAATTCAAGCCGGAGACCAGCCCCCACAAGGATGATCCGTCGCTCATCGTGAGCGAGGAACAGACGACCGCATGGATGGCCGCGGCGGGGCTCAAGCCGGTCGAGCACGTCAATCTGTTCGCCGACAAGTGGTTCGTCATCTACAGCAACGCAACGCCCTGAACAAGCTGGAGCGACCATGTCCCGACCGATGCTGGCGGCGCTCGCCGCGACGCTGCTGATTGTCACGGTTCACACGCAGAGTCCCACACCGGCGGGTGAGTGGCGGTATTACGGCGGCGACGCCGCGAGCACCAAGTATTCGCCGCTCGCGCAAATCACGCCGGCCAACGTCAAGAACCTGCAGGTGGCGTGGCGCTGGAGCTCGCCCGACAACGAGATCGTCAAGACCAATCCGACCGCGCGGCCGGGCGGTTTCCAGGACACGCCGATCATGGCCAACGGCGTGCTCTACACGACGACGTCGCTTGGCGTGTACGCGGCGCTCGATCCCGTCAGCGGCCGCACGCTCTGGCAGTACGACCCGGAAATCTGGAAGGCCGGCCGTCCGCCCAACCTCGGATACACGCATCGCGGCATTGCCTACTGGACCGACGGCACGAAGCGGCGGCTGATTGGCGGCACCCACGACGCGCACCTGGTGTCGATCGACGCTGAAACCGGCAAACCCGATCCGGCGTTCGGGAACAACGGCTACGTGGACGTCATCGAGGGTCTGCCCTACGCCGAGCGCGTGAAGAACTACGCCATCAACTCGACGCCGGTGATCGTCAAGAACGTCATCATCGCCGGGTCGAACATTCACGACGTCCCGCTCGTGAAGGAGCAGCCGCGCGGCGACATCTTCGGCTTCGATGCGCGCACCGGCAAGAAGCTCTGGACGTTCCACGCCATCCCGCAGGCGGGCGAGTTCGGGCACGACACCTGGGACGACGGCTCCGCCGACTACACCGGCGCGACCAACGTCTGGTCGATGCTCACCGTTGACGATCAGCTCGGCTACGTCTATCTGCCGTTCGGCACGCCGACCGACGACTATTACGGCGGACATCGTCCCGGCAACAACCTGTTCGCGGAAAGCCTCGTGTGCCTCGACGCGACCACCGGAAAACGCGTGTGGCACTTCCAGGCCGTGCATCACGGCCTGTGGGACTACGACTTTCCCACGGCGCCGATTCTTGCCGACATCACCGTCAACGGCCGCCGCATCAACGCCGTCGCGCAGGTGAGCAAGCAGGGATTCCTCTATGTCTTCGATCGCAAGACCGGCACAGCCGCTCTGGCCGATCGAAGAACGCCCCGTCCCGCAGTCGTCGGCGCCCGGCGAGCGCACGTCAGCGACGCAGCCGTTCCCGACCAGGCCGCCGGCGTTCGAGCGTCAGGGGATGACCGAAGACGATGTCATCGACTTCACGCCGGAGCTCAAGGCGCAGGCGCTCGAGATTCTGAAGAAGTTCGATCACGGACCGCTCTTCACGCCGCCGTCCGAGCGCGGCACCGTTCAGATGCCCGGCAACGTCGGCGGAGCGGATTGGGGCGGCGCCGGGCTCGATCCGCAGACCGGCATGCTCTACGTGCCGTCGGTGACCAGTCCGATCATCGATCAGCTGATCAAGGGCGATCCGGCGCGCGGCAACCTGCAGTACCGGCGAGGCGGCACGCAGGGCGTGCCGACGCTCGATGGCCTGCCGATCTACAAACCGCCATACAGCCGCGTCACGGCGTACGACCTGAGCACCGGCACGATCGCCTGGCAGGTGCCGCTCGGCGATGGCCCGCGCGACCATCCGCTTCTCAAGGACCTCAAGCTCGGTCCGCTTGGCGACGGCGTGCGCGCGTCGCCGCTGGTGACCGCGACGCTGCTGTTCGTCTCCGAATACAGCGGCTTCACCCGCGGCGAACCGATGAAAGTCGGCGGACGCGATCTGTCGAACTACGAGCCGCCGCCCTCGAAAGTCCGTGCGTTCGACAAGAAGACCGGGCAGCTGCTCTGGGAGCAAGGCCTGCCGGTCACGCCCGCGGCGTCGCCGATGACCTATTCCTACGGCGGGACGCAGTATCTCGTGATCGCGATTGGCGGAGGACTGCAGGCGGAACTGATCGCGTACGCGCTGCCGAAACCCTGATCAGAAGCCGATGCGCCGCATGACGGCGCGCGGCAGCAGGCGGATGACCAGCATCACCAGCCGCCAGATGCGGGGCGTGTAGACGACCGGCTGCCCGCGATCGATCGCCCGCACGATGTCTGCCGCGACCGCGTCCGGCTCGCCGGCAAACGGCGGCGGCTTCAGCCCGCTGGTCATGCTGGTTTTCACGAAGCCGGGCTTCACGCACACGACTCGCAGATCCATCCAGCCGGTACTTGTGATCGAGGCCCTCGAGGTAATACGAGAGTCCGGCCTTGGCCGCGCCGTAGAGGACGACCGGCTTTCGGCCGCGATCGCCGGCCACGGAGCTGACCACGCACAGCGTGCCGCCGCGCGCCAGCAGACGCGTCCGCGCGCTCTCGCAGAAGACGATGGTGTTCGTGAAGTTGACGTCGAGCAGATGCCGCATTCGTTCGAGATCGGCTTCGAGCGCGTCCTGCGTCCCGAAGTCCGCGGCGGTCACCACGACGCAATCGACTGACGACATCGCCGCCGCCGCGGCGTCGAGCGCGGGCAGGAACGTGCGCGGATCGCCCAGGTCGCAGACCGCGGTGCCGGGCCGCGCCGATCTGCGATCCGCGGATCGCGAGATCGCCGGCACTGCGTTCGAGGTCATGCTGGTCGCGGCCGAGCAGAAACAGCTGATCGCCGCGGGCCGCCAGCCGTCGCGCGACCGCGCGCCCGATCCCCTTGGTGGCGCCGAGGATGACGACTTTCACGGCGCGTCACCGAGGAGGCGCACCGACTGCGCGCTGCGCAGGCGCCCGGCCGGATCCCAGCGGCGGCGGATGGCGGTCCACGCGTCGAGACGAGGTTCCATCGCGCGGTAGTGGTCCGCGCGCGTGAACGCGTCCTTCGCCAGGTAGACGCGGCCGCCGACGCTGACCACGAACTCGTTCAGCTGATCGATGACCGCCTGCGTGTTCGCGCGAACCGGAAGGTCGAGCGCGATCGACGTCCCTCGCATCGGAAACGACAGCAGGCCTTCGCCCTGGTCACCGCAGTCCTTGATCACGCAGAGAAACGACGCGGCGCCGCGATCCGTGAGCAGCTTCAGCAGCTGCCGCACGGCTTCCCGCCCGGCGGAATCCGGCAGCACCGACTGGTGCTGGGTGAACCCCCGGCGTCCGTAGAGGCGATTCCAGTGGCGGATGGCGTCGAGCGGATAGAAGAAACGCTCCGGATGAAGGATGTGCGCGCCCTTCGAGGTGTTCCAGCGGTAGACCACTTCGTTGAAGACGCGGCCGACGAACTGGCTCGTCAGCCAGGACGGGCAGACGAACGGCACGCTCAAGCGCCGCAGCGGCGCCGGCGGCGTGCGCGGGCGCCTCGGCGGCGGTGGCCCATCGGCCGCACTGCAGGAAGCCTCGTCCCATGTGGCGGCCGCGCGAGATGCAGTCGATCCATCCCATCGTGAACGGCCAGTGCGCCGCCCGGTCCTTGAGCGCCGACAGGAACTCGTCGATGTCGCCGATCTGCTGCCGCTCGCTGAGAATCCACGGCGAGGGAATCGCCGCCAGCTGCAGCTCGACTTCGAGAATGTGGCCGGTCAGTCCCATGCCGCCGATGGTGGCGCGGAAGAGATCCGGTTCGTGACTCGCGCGAGCATTCGACGATCTCGCCCGACGCGGTCCGCATGCGGATGGCGCGGACGTGGCGTCCGATCGACCCGTCGCAGTGATGATTCTTGCCGTGCACGTCCGCCGCGACCATGCCGCCGAGCGTGACGAACTGCGTGCCGGGCGAGACCGGCGTGAACCAGCCGCGCGGCAGGAACAGCTGGAGCAGGCTCTGGATCGAATAGCCGGCCTCGGCGCGCAGGACGCCGGTTTGCGAATCGAACGACAGGAGGCGATCGGCCAGCGGGGACGCCACGACCCGCGGATGGCTCGGCGGCGGCAGCGAGGAGTCGCCGTACGACCGCGCCAGGCCGCGCGTCAGCACGGCGCCGCGGGTCGCGCGCTCGAGGTCCTCCGAGCGAATCTCCTCGCCGGGGACGGCAAGACGTCCCCAACCCGATAGTGTCGATGAGGTGGCCACGGGAACGGGGAGGGTTTCGGCGATTTCGCGCGGCAAATAGAGAGTGTAGCGCGGAATTTTTGGGTGATCCCGGGGGGCCCGCGAAACTTCGCTTGACCGACCGAAAAGGTCGGGTATATGCTGTCAGCCTGTAAAATGAGACTCTGTCTCATTACTGCGAGACGCCGTAGCTGGTGGCGCCGCGCCGGAACGGATTCAGAGCACAGCCATTACAGTTCCAGGCATCTCGATGTACGCTGAGCGCGCACGACCGTCCGGATTTCCTTTGCATCCTCGTCGGCACCCTCCTCGCTTCAGGCGCTTTCGCGAGCCGGGGAATACGCGGGCGCGCATCGTCGCTGAAGCGGCCTGAACACCAAGGAGACAGAATTTCATGCATGCAGACGTGCTTCGTGCGATCAACGTGCAGATCAACTCAGAGTTCAACGCGTGGTACCAGTACCTCGCGATGGCGGCGTTCTGCGAGCGGGAGCAATTCACCGGCGCGGCCAAGTGGCTGCAGGCGCAGAGCGTCGAGGAGTACCAGCACGGCATGAAGCTGTACAACTTCCTGCTCGCTCGAAACGGCGTCGTGGAGCTGACGAAGATCGACGAGCCGGTGCGCGAGTTCGACTCCTTCGGCGAGGTGTTCGAGCGGGCGCTGAACCAGGAAATGCGCGTCACCGAGCAGATCAATTCGCTCTACGAGCTGTGTTTCACCGCGAAGGCCTTCGCGGAAATGACCGAGCTGCAGTGGTTCCTCACCGAGCAGGTGGAGGAAGAGAAGATCGCCCGCGAATGGGTGGCCAAGTTCCGGCTGGTCGGCGACGATCCCGGCTCCCTCCTCGATCTCGATCGCGAGCTCGGCAACCGCCGGGACGCGGAAGCCGGGCGCCGATGATCGCCCTCCTTTATCTCGGAAGCGCCACCGGCTGGTTGAACGCGCGCGCCGTCTGGCCCGACCTGCCGATCTGGAGCTACGCGCTGCTCGCGCTGGTCGATACGCACCTCACGACCGCGTGCGTCACGCTCTACCTGCACCGGTGCCAGACGCACCGCAGCATCACGTTCAATCCGGTCGTCGCACACCTGATGCGGTTCTGGCTCTGGGTGCGCACGGCGATGCCGACGCAGGAATGGGTCGCCGTCCATCGCTGCCACCACGCCCACGTGGACGGACCCGACGATCCGCACAGCCCGATCGTCTACGGGATCTGGCGCGTCGTGTTCCGCGGGACGAGCCTCTATCACGCCGCCGCACACGACGACGAGGTCATCGAGCAGTACGGGAAGGGCACGCCGGACGACGTGATCGAGCGCTGGGTGTATACCCCGTTCAGCCTGCTCGGCCCGGTGGTCACGCTCGTCACCAACGCGTGGCTGTTCGGCGCGTGGGGCCTCGGCATGTGGCTGGTCGAGATGGCCTGGATTCCGTTCTTTGCCGCCGGCGTCATCAACGGCCTCGGCCACTGGTGGGGCTACCGCAATTTTGAAACGCCCGACCACTCGCGCAACCTGCCCGGGCGCTACTGGTCCATCCTCACGTGCGGCGAGGCGCTGCACAACAACCACCACCACATCCAGAACTCGGTGCGCTTCGCGATGGAGCGCGGCGAACTGGATCCCGGCTACTGGTATTTCCGCGCCCTGCGCGCGGTCGGGCTCGCGCACGCCCGCCAGGAGACCGCCGTTCACGGTTAGGTTTCGGTCGGCCATCTACCGCGGAACTCGCAGAGTTCGCGAAGAACCAGGACAGATCACCACGAAGACACGAAGTCCACGAAGAATCCATTTGGGAAGACTTCGTGTTCTTCGTGCCTTCGTGGTGAGTCTTTTTGTGATGTCGGATCCGCGTGCTCTGCGAGCTCTGCGGTTGATTGAGATCTTTTACTGAATCCTGACCGAGCCGTTCAGGCCGGCGGTCTGCGGATTGAGATGATCGTGGAAGCCGCAGGTGCGGGCCGTGACGAGATTCGTCGTCTGGCGGCTCTCGCCCGGCGCGAGCCGTCCCACGGCATCAAATTCCGGGCAATCCGTATGCTCCGGATGCGGATTCGAGAACATCTCGTGGACGACGCGGTCGTTGTTGATGAAGGTGACCTGGCTGCCGAGCGGCACGGTCAGCGTCTTGGGCGACGCCACGCCGGTTGCGTCAATCGTGATGGTGCGCAGCGACGGGTCAGGTGGATTGGTCGGTCCGGCGGTCGTGCCGGAACTGCAGCCCACGCACCACGCCAACCCGGCTGCGAGAAGCGCGCCACGGATCACTGGTCTCGGCATTTCAGACATTAGACCCGGGCGCGCCCCCGAACGTCAAAAAAACTTCCGGGTCAGGTTGAACCCCATGTACCACTCGTTGTTGTCCGCGGCACCCTGGGCGATCTGGCGCAGCGTCGTTCCGAAATTGTTCGAGAACACCAATTGAAACATGTGGCCGCCCAGGCGCTTTTCGAGCGCGAAGGCGGCGAGGGGGTTGCCCGGCGAGTAGCCGCCGGCCCGAGGCGACACTTCGGCGACGATGTTCAGCCCCGGGACGATCGCGAACCGGCCGCCGATCCCGATGACGAACGTGCTGTCATCGCCGACGTTCGACTGGATGTTCGAGTTGCCGACCCACATCGGATCCAGGTGCAGGGCGGCGCGGTCGCCGAAGAGATGCGAGAGCGCGACGCCGATGGTCGGGGAGTAGACATCCTGGAAGTTCTCCGTGCCTTCGATCGAGACGATCGCCGCCATCTCGACCGGCGATTTGCCGGCCTGGCGCAGCACGCCGTATTCGCCCATGAACTGGATCGTCCGGTCCATGCGCGCCCGGTGCAGGATCACTTGACCGCGCGGCACGATGCCGATCCGGTACTCGAGGCCGATCGCCGCGCCCTGGTCGGTGCCGAGCGCATCGCCCAGGAAGCTGTTCTCGCACAGGTCGCAATCGAGCGGCCGCAGGAAGCGGTGGGTGATGCGAATGCCGCTGCCCCACTGGGGAAGATTCAACGAGGTCGGCAGATTCATGACGGTGAAATCGGGCTCGGCCGGTTTCAGCGCCCGGTCGTCGTCCTGCGCGAACGCGGAAGACGCGAAAGTCAACGTGACGAGCAAGGCGAGCGCAAGGCGAGTTGATGGACGAATCACAGCCACTCCTTTTTGGTTATGCCGGTGATCAAATTGTACGGACCGTGTCACACGTTGCGTACGGATCGACGGATCTCAGTCGATGCGGTATTTGGCCAGGTAATAGGACAGCGCGCGCTGGCTGATGCCCATCAGCTCGGCGGCGTCCTTCTTCACACCGCGTGAACCTTCGAGTGCGCGGCGGATCGTTTCCTTTTCGACCCACTCGATGTTCTGACGCAGTCGTAGCGACGGCAGGCCGGTGTTGGCTGGCGCCGCCGCGCCGAGGATCGAAATCGAACGGGCCGTGATGATCGGCCCGGTCGAGAGTACCACAGCGCGCTCGATGGTGTTCTCCAGCTCGCGCACGTTGCCGGGCCAGTCGTACTGCTGGAGGGCCGTGTGCACCGCATCTTCGATCCGCTCGACGCGCCGCCCGGTGCGCTGCGCGTGCTTGCGCAGGAAATGCTCGACGAGGGCGCGGGATGTCATCGCGGCGATCGCGCAGCGGCGGAAGCTCGATCGGAATGACGTTCAACCGGTAGAACAGGTCTTCCTGGAACTTGCCCTCGGCGACCATCTGCCGGAGGTCGCGGTTGGTGGCGGCGATCACGCGGACGTCGAGCTTTTCGGTCCGCTCCGAGCCGAGCGGCTCGAACTCGCGCTCCTGCAGCACCCGCAGCAGCTTCGACTGGAGCGTCGGGCTCATCGTGCCGATCTCGTCCAGGAAGATGGTGCCGCCGTCGGCCAGCGCGAACTTGCCCTTCTTCGACGTGGCCGCGCCGGTGAAGGCGCCGCGCACGTGGCCGAACAGCTCCGATTCGAGCAGCGACTCGGGAATCGCCGCGCAGTTCACGCTGGATCAGCGGCTGGTCGCGCTGCGCGCTCCGGTTGTGGATGGCCCGGGCGACCAGCTCCTTGCCGGTGCCGGTTTCGCCGGTGATGAGCACCGTGCTCTTGGTCTCGGCGACCCGTTCCACGCGGTCGATGATTTCCGCCATCAGGCGGCCGCTGCCGATGATGCCGTAATTGTCGAACTGTTCGTCGCGCTCGCTGCGCAGGTAGCGGTACTCGCCGCGCAGGCGCTGGTGATCGATCGCGCGCCTGACCACCACCAGCAGCTCGTCGATCTCGAACGGCTTCTGCAGGTAGTCGAGCGCCCCCAGCTTCATCGCCTCGATGGCGCTCTCGACCGTGGCGTGCGCCGTCATCATCAGGATCTGCGGCCGGTCGCCTTCGGGGGTGGAGGCTACGTACTCGCGGATCAGGTCGAGGCCGTTCAGCTGCGGCATGACGTTGTCCACCAGCAGCACGTCGAAGGAACGCTCGGCCAGCATCCGCTGGGCATCACGCGGGCTGCGCGATTCGACCACCTCGAGGCCGGCGTCGCGCAACGCGCGGCCCAGTGTCTTGAGGATTTTCTCCTCGTCGTCGACGAGCAGGATGGAGCCGCGAAGCGTCATCAGGCGATGGCCGCCCGTCGCGGCACGTCGAGGGACGTCATCCGCCGTTGTCGTGGACGACGTCGATCGGGAAGCTCGATGCGGATTTCCGTTCCGCGCGCCGGCTCGCTGTTGACGGCGATGGTGCCGCCGAGTCCCTCGATGATGTTCTTGGCAATCGGCAGACCCAGCCCGGTGCCGCCGCGCTTGGTCGTGAAGTACGGATCGAAGACGCGCGGCAGATCGGCGCGGGCGATCCCCGCGCCGCGGTCGGCGATGACAATCGAGACGGCACGCCCCTCGTTGTGCGTGGCGACCGTGACGGTGGACGCACCGCCGTCGACGGCGTCGCGGGCGTTCACGATCAGGTTCACCAGCGCGGTGCGCAGGCGCTCGGCGTCGGTGGTCACGATCGGCAGCGTCCGATCGGTGTCGACGACGACCTCGGCGCCAGGCGTGGCCTGGGCCGCCGCCGCCGACTCGCGGCAGACGACGTTCACGTCGACCGGCGCCAGCTCGAAACGGATGGGGCGGGCGAAGTCGAGCACGTCGTTGACGATCCGGTTCAGGCGCGCGACTTCGCCGTCGATGTCAGCGGCCGCTTCGCGCAGCGTCGTCGGGCTGACGTCCGGCTGGCGCAGCGCGTGCAGCGCCGCCTTGATGATCATCAGGGGGTTTCGCACTTCGTGCGCGATGACGGTCGAGAGCCGGCCGAGCGACGACAGCCGCTCGCGCTGCGACATCTCGCGCTGCGCGCGGGCGATCGAGTCGGTGAGGGTGTTGAAGGTCGTGGCGAGCAGCTGGGCGTCGGCGTCGTTCCAGCGCCGTCCGTGCAGCACGATCTTGCGGGTCAGGTCGCCGGTCGCGGCCACCTGCTTCATGACGTCGGTGATGGCCGCGAGCGGTCGCGTGATGGTGCGCGCCACCGCGAAACTGAGCAGCGTCGCAAAGAACACCGCGACGACCGCAGTCACCGCGAGCTCGGTATGGATCTCGCTCAGGAAGCGCAGTTGCTCCGTGCGCGATCGCAGGATCAGCGCGACCGGCGCCGCTGCCGGGCGAATCGGCGTCGGGCCGGGTGCCGAGCGGCAGCGGCAGCGTCACGTATTCTTCGCCGCGCAGCGTGACCGAGCCGGTGCGATCGAGGTTGCGCAGCATCGAGGACAGCTCGGGGCGATCGGCCTGCGACAGCGTGCTCGACAGGATCTGGCCGTCCATGCCGAAGGCGATTTCACTGCCGGTCATCCGCTTCAACTGCAGCGCGAAGCTGTCGTCGAGGAGGAATCCCACGCTGAGCGTGCCGAGGATCTCGGGATGGCTGATGCCGATCGCGATCGGCACCGTCACCAGGTGCATGACGCCGTCCGGCTGCGGAATGAGGCTCAGGCTCTCGCGCCCGGCGACCGCGTCGCGCATCGACGGCTGATTGGCCACGACCAGCGCGGCCCGCGCCGACGCGCCGACGGTGGCGAGGACGTTGCCGGCCTTGTTGGTGACGAGCAGCAGGTTCGACTTCAGCTGGTTCTGGTAGTCGTTCGCGGTGTCCTGCACGGTTGGCGGATCGTCGGTGTCGACCGCGGCTTTCAGCTTCGGCGAGTCGGCAATGAGGCGCGCCATCATCGTGAAGGTCTGCGCGCGGGTGGTGCGCAATTCCTCGACGAGCCGGCCGGTCGCGGCGATTTCGCGCTGCAGCGACGCCTCGAGCTCCGACGGTGACGCGCTCGCTCACGAGGTAGATCGCCGCGCCAATCGACAGCACCGCGAGCAGGGCGCTCGAGAGGAAGATGCGGCTGCGCAGCGAGGACAGCAGGGTCATCGCAGCGAGAAATCGAGCTCGGTCGTCGCGCCGTCAGCGACGGTCACGGCCTTGGGATCGGACGCGAGGCCTTCGTTCCAGGCGACCACGCTGTAGGCGCCGGGCGGAACGTCGTCGATCCGGTAGCGTCCCTCGGTGTCGGTCATCGCGTAGAACGGATGGCTGAAGACGAGGATGAACGCGTTCATGTGGGAATGGATGTCGCAGAACACCCGGACGATGCCGGGGCGATCGAAGCGGATCGCCTTGGAGCGGCCCACCGCGTAACGGCCAAGATCGAAGCTCTTGGTCTTCGACAGCGAAAACACGTTGTGGTAGATGCGATCGCTGTTCGGGAAGTCCACCGTGGTCCCGGCGGTGATGGCCAGGACGTGCGGCACGAAGGTCTCGTTGCGCTGGTCCATGACCGCGCGCGCCGGATCGGGCTGATCGAAGGCGCCGCGCGGCGCGCTTTCCAGATAGACGACCGATTTCATGCGGTCGGGCAGATCGCGGTCGAGCAGCGGCGGCCCGACGTCCGAGGAGCCGGGGCGGCGCTCGAAGGCCGGCGCGACCCGGTGCAGATCGACGCGCCCGCGGATGGAGCCGCCGCGCGCCGCCTGCGGCGGGGGCGTCCCGATCAGCGCGAAGGTGGCGACGAGGGCCGTCGCGGACAGCACGCGAGTCATCAGAACCAGAACACCGCCTGGGCCGCCCAGAGCATGAGATGCGTCACGCGCCCGCCGTCACGCTGGTTCAACTGGACCGAGGACTTGAGCTGCAGGTTGCGCGTCACGAGATAGCCGCCGCCGGCTTCGGCGCGCGTCACCGGCGCGTCCCACGAGGTCACGCGCGTGGTGCCCGCGATCGTGCTGAACCCCATGTGATCGTAACGCGCCGCGGCGTACAAGCGCGGCGTGAATCGATAGCGGCCTTCGGCCGTGATGCCAAGTGACGTGAGCGGCACGTTGATGGTCGGGAGCGTCCAGTCGCTTCGAATCGCCTCGACCCGCAATAGGTAGTAGTCGCGTGAGTATTCCACGTCGGCCCCGAGGGCGGACTGGACGGAGTCGTTGGTCGAGGTCATGCCGGCGCTGCGCGCCGCGTCGCGGGTCAGGAACGGCCCACGAGCCCCCGAGGCTCCCACGATCAGTCCCGGGACCGGATGGAACGCCACCCGGCCGGACAACTGCTTCCCGGCATTGTCATCGGCGACGAGCGGGTTTCCGAGCGTGCCGGTGGTCACCGATGCGGTGACGTCGGCCCAGGACGACTTCGAACGCACCGCGACGCCGGTATCCCAGCGGAAGGCCGAGTCGATCGGCATCCCGCGATCGGGGGTGGTGTTGCCGAGCGAATAGTGGGCCAGCCAGCCGCGCCCGCGCATCGCGAGCAGCTCGTCGGCGTTGGCCGGGACCGCGTCCGGGCGAATCGAGGTCAGGTACTGATAGGAGAGCGGGTAGCCGATGAGGATGTTGTCGTTGGCGTAGGTCCGCTGCGCAAAGGCGCCAAAGGTCGGCGGCACGCGCCCCGCTTCGATCTCGAACGCCTTGTCCTGCCAGGGGCGCAGGCCCACGTACAGGGCGTAGGCGTGCACGCCCTCGCCATTTTCGCTGCGCACCTCGCCGACGAGCGCCAGGTGCGCCGTCGGGCGGACCGCCGCCTTCATGTCGATCCGCAGCATCCGCAGCGTCGAAAGCTCGTAGTCGGAGTAGTTGAAGAAGCCGGTATCCTCGCCGCAGGTGCCGGGGGTCGGGGCATCCGAGCAGCTGAAGGTCAGCGACGCGTCTCCGCCGAGCGTCACCCGGCCGCCAGCCCACGTCAGCGGCCGCACGGGCAGATCCTGGGCGTACGCCGGCGCCGACGACGACAGAAGACCGGCGGCCGACAGCAGGATTGCGAACCGGGCGAGCCGCCCTAACAGTTTCACGTATAACGGATTATACGACCCGAGTCGGGCGTGGCGGGACCGTTGACACCTCGGGTCGCGGCGAGTACATTCTCCCGTGAAACCCTCAGTCTCATAAGAACTTACAGGGAAACGTGGCCTACATCATCTGTGAACCGTGTGTCGATACGAAAGACACGGCGTGCGTGGACGTTTGTCCCGTCGACTGCATTCATCCCAGGAAGGATGAGGCGGCTTTCGCAGCGGCGACGATGCTCTATATTCACCCCGACGAATGCATCGATTGCGGGGCCTGCGTGCCCGCCTGCCCGGTCGAAGCCATCTTCGCGCTCGACGAAACACCTCACAAGTGGAGCGCCTACATCGGCAAGAATAGGGAGTACTTCGACAATTAAGGAATTAAGGAATTAAGGAATTCGGGAAGTGAAGTAAGGAATTGAGGAAGTAGGGAAGTCGGGAACTTAGGGTCGGCTGGCAGTTTCAGAGGTGGGGAGCCTCTTACGCCGCATGGGTCTCATAGATCATCGCTTCGAAGACAACTTCATCACGACGACGATTGACAACGTTTTGAACTGGGCGCGCGAATCTTCCATCTGGCCGATGGGATTCGGGTTGGCGTGCTGCGCCATCGAGATGATGGCGGCGTCCGCCTCGCGCTACGACATCGCGCGGTTCGGGGCCGAGGTGTTTCGCGCCTCGCCGCGGCAATCGGACCTCATGATCGTGGCCGGCACGGTCACGAAAAAGATGGCTCCGGTTTTGCGAAGGCTCTACGACCAGATGCCCGAACCCAAGTGGGTGATCTCGATGGGAAGCTGCTCGAACGCGGGCGGCCCGTTCCCCACCTACAGCGTGCTGCAGGGCGTCGACAAGGTCGTTCCGGTCGATGTGTATGTGTCGGGTTGTCCGCCGAGGCCCGAGGCGCTCCTGTATGGCTTGATGCGTCTCCAGGACAAAATCCGTAAGGAGGGTACCGTGCTTCGTAAGGAGCGCGTGATCATGTCCGGGCAAACTGAACCCGTCCTCATCGGCGAGCGCGCCTAATGAAGCTCCTCAAATTTCTCAAATCGTTTCTGCTGCTCGACCTGCTGAAAGGCATGTGGGTCACCCTGAAGTACACGCCGCAGCCGGCCTTCACGTTCCAGTACCCGGCCGAGCGGCGCCCGACCGCACCGCGCTTCCGCGGCGTGCTGCGGCTCCAGACCGAGCCCGGCACCGGCGCCCAGACCTGCATCGTCTGCGATCAGTGCGCCAAGGCGTGCCCGGACGATCTCATCGCGCTCGGCGGCCATCGCGAGCCGGGCACCAAGATCAAGGTCCTCGATTACTTCGACTTCAACCTCTCGCGCTGCAGCTTCTGCGGTCTCTGCGCCGAAGTCTGTCCGACCAAGCCGATCAAGGCGCTGATCATGAGCGAGGACTACGAGCTGGGCAGCTACAGCCGCGAGGCGCAGATTCTTCGCGTCGACCAGATGTACGACGGCGTGCCGATCGAGCAGTACACACACTAGCAGGAAGGTGGGGACTGACATGACCGGTGGAAGACGCGCGGCGCTCGCGGCAGCCGTCGCCGCAGCAGCAGCGTTCGTCGTCATCGACGCCGGCACCCACGCGCAGTCCCAGTCGGCCGAAGTCCAGATTCAGCTCGGGAACGAATTCGTCGCCGAGGGGCGGTACGCCGACGCCCTCGACGCCTTCCAGCGCGCCGTCGCGGTCGCCGGACCCGACGACGTGCGGACCGCCCGGGCGGGCGTGGTCAACGCGGCCCTGCGCGTCGCGGAGTTCGACCTGGCGCGCGTCGAAGCCGAAAAGCTCGTCGCCGCCGCGCCGAAGTCGCCCGAGGCGCTTGCGCTGCACGCCGACGCCCTCTGGGCGTCCGGCCTCTTCGAGGAAGCCGAAAGCCGCTACAAGGTCGCGCTCGCCGCGGCCCCGGATCTCGCGCGCGGCCACCACGGCATGGCGCGCGCCCTCGCCGCGCGCAGCCATCTCGACGAAGCGATGGACGAAGCGCAGATGGCGCTGCGCATGTCGCCGCGCGACCTGGAAATCCACCACACGGTCGGCGCGATCTACGAGCGGATGCACAAGTACGAAGAGGCGGCCGGCGCGTTCAGCAACTACGTGAACCTGCTGCCGAACAAGGATCACAGCGAGAAGGCGGACTGGTCGCGCTCCGAGATCAAGTTCCTGCGCTCGTTCGGACAGCGCGTGCCGTTCGAGATGGATCCGGCGCCGGACGATCAGCTCTACACGATCGACTTCCGCCTCGTGAACGACAAGGTGGTCGTGCGCGCCAAGGTCAACGACGGCGTCGTTCCAGGACTTCGTGGTCGACACCGGCGCCGAGAACACGGTGCTGTCGCGGCCGACCGCGCAGCGCCTGGGGATCACGCCGATCACCTACACGCTCAGCGCCGGCGTGGGCGACGTCGGCCTGCGCGGCCTGCAGCTCGCGCGCATCAACACGCTGGAGCTCGGGCTGCTCAAGCTGCGCAACGTGCCGTGCCTGATCAAGGATCCGCCGCTGCGCGACCTGCCGGTGAAAGAAGCGGAGAGCCTGTCGCCGCTCGCGCTCGGCTTCTCGATGATCATCGACTACCGGACGCAGCAAGATCACCTTCGGCAAGCACCTGCCGCCCGAGCCGTGCCGACTTCGAGCTGCCGATGCGCCTGCACCGGCTGGCGACGGTTCGCGGCACGGTGGACGGCCAGCACCCGGCGAACTTCGTCGTCGATACCGGCGGCGAGGTGATTTCGATCAGCCGCGCGACCGCGACCGCGATCGGCCGGCAGGAACCGGAGCGCAAGATCGCGCTGAAGGTCTTCGGATCGTCAGGCTGGGACAAGGACGCGTTCCTGCTGCCGGGCGTCGATCTGTCGTTCGACGCGATCCGCTACACGAATTTCCCGGTCGTGGTGCTCAACCTGAATACGCCGAGCGCGCTGCTCGGATTTCAGCTGGGCGGGATCGTCGGCCACAAGTTCCTGAGCAAGTACCGGGTCGGCATCGACCTCGAGCACAGCGTCCTCAGGCTGAAGCAGATTTAGTCTGGCTGTCTTCTTCAGGAGGCGCTGCGCGCGCCGCTTGTGCGCTTCCTCGCAGACGCGTCGCTCCTCGTCGGTTTCGACGAGGAGCGGCGGCACCTGTAGCCGCTCGCCGGCACTGTCCACCGCCACGAACGTCAGAAACGCGCGGCTCGTGAGCAATCGCTCGCCGGTCAGCGCTTCCTCCGAATAGACATCCACCTCCACTTCGAGCGACGTCGTGAACGCGCAGGTGACGCGCGCCTTCAGGATGATCAGGTCGCCGACCTTGATCGGATGCAGGAACTGGAGGTCGTCCACCGCCGCGGTGACCATCCGGCTGCGGGTGTGGCGATGCACGCGATCGCGCCGGCGATGTCGATGAGATGCATCACCGTGCCGCCGAGCATGAACCCGAGCGGGTTCGCGTCGTTCGGCAGCACGACCTGCACCATCTCGGTGGCGGACTCGGCGGAGCGCTTCGGGGCAGGACATGAGAGTTCGAGAGTGGGGAAGTACGGAGTTGGGAATCGGCAGTTGAGGAAGCTAGGAGTTCGGAATCGAGGAATGAAATCGTGAGGTCCTTCCTACTTCCTCACTTCCGTAATTCCTCGACTTCCAGACGTCTAGAAGTCGTACCCAATCCACACCGCGAAGCGGGCCTTGCGGAATTCGTTGCTGCCGCCGACTGTCGAGAACAGCTGGTCTTCCCAGTCCCTGTTGAAGAGCGTGCGCCACGCCCAGTCGAAGTGGATCGGGAAGCCGAGCGCGAAGGTTTCGAGGCCCGATGCCGTAGGAGGCGCGCCCGTCCACCAGGCGGAAGCCGCTGACGGTCTGGGCGGTCCGTAGATCGGGAATCAGCGAGATGCCGTCGTCGCCGACGATCGGCTGTCCGAGCGCGTCGCGCTCGTAGCCGATGATCGGCCGGTAGGTCGAATCGTTGTTCGTGGCGAACTGGAAGCCGCTGTGGTCGAACCAGCCGGCGCCGATGTTCGCGAAGAACACGCCGCGCACGCCGCCGACCACGCCGATCGGCGTCAGCGCCGCCTCGATAATCGGGAAGCGCAGTTCGGCGTTGGCGAAGCCGACGTTCTGGCCGACGAACTGCAGATAGTCGTAGCCGCGCATTTCGGAGTTGCCGCCGAAGTAGACGAAGTCGGGATAGGCGCCGATGCTCTTGAAGCCGCGCACGCGCAGCGCCAGCACGCCGGTGCTCGCCAGGCGCTCGTAGTAGCGCGCGTCGCCGTCGTACGTCTGCCGCGACAGCAGGCCGGCGAAGCCCGGCGACGACGTCGTAGGCCAGGCGCATCGTGCTGCCGGCCAGCGGCCCGAACTCGCGGAAGACCGTCGTCTCCTGCACGAACGCCACGCTGAACGGCAGCATCGTGCCGTCGCGGAACACCTGCTGGCCGTAGTGCTGCTGCTGGTACTGCTCGGTATAGGCCTGCGAGGGCCGGGTCGTTGTACTGCTCCTTCAGGTTGACCAGCCCCGCTGAGAACTCGAGGCGGCGGAAGCGATTCGAGCGGGTAGATGCCGAACGCCGTGCCGCCCCGGACCGTGCGCGTCGCCTGCGCCGCGTCGCGGCTGATGAGCGGCGCCAGCGAGGGATCGTAGAACAGCCCTTCGAGGTTGCCGTAGAAGAACTGCGTCTGCGAATAACCCTGGAGCGCGTACTGGAACCGCCGTCCGAGGTTGACGTAGCTGAAGCGACAGCGTGCGGTACTGGGCGATCGACGACGCGAAGATGTTGACCTGCTTGTCGCCGAGCACGTCGCCGAAGCTGATTTCGGTGCCGCCGAACACGTCGCCGTTGCTGGTGACGCCGACGTTCACCGGCGGACGCCCCTCGAGGAACATCTTCTCGAACGGCTTCTTCTTGCGCTCGTTGGCCGCGACCAGCGTGTGCGTGAGCGGCGCCTGGAAGTCGATGATCGGGCCGGGCTCGCCGAAGTCCGACGAGGCGGCGGTGTGCAGCGGCTCCTTGCGATCGAGCGTATGGATGCCCCATTCGCCCTTGTAGTAGGTGACGAACGCAATGTGGCTGCCGGCCGCGTCGTTCAGCACGATCGGCGACAGGATGCCGCCGAGCGCGTCGGTGTACTGCCGGAGCTCGCCGTTGCGCAGGTCCAGCGTCCAGATGTTGAAGATGTTGCCGTTCTTGGCGGTCTCGGGGTCGAGCGGGACCGCCGGATCGGTCGCGGTCGACGAGAAGACCAGCGTGTTGTCGTCGAAGAACTGCGCCGAGGTTTCGTCGTTGGTGCCGAACGTGAGCTGCGTCTTCTTCTTGGTGTCGAGGTCGAACCGGAACAGCTTCTGGTTGCCGCTCACGCGCGCGTTGTAGACGATGAACTTGCCGTTCGGCGAGTAGACCGGGCCGTAGTCGAAGAAATCGTCGGTCGTGAGGTTGACGACCGCCTGCGTGTCGAGATCGACCGTGTAGATGTCGCGGATGCCGCCGCGCATCGCCGAGAACGACGACCGTCTTGCCGTCGGGCGAAAAGCTCGGCGACTCGGGTTCGTCCACCGACTTCATCGGCACGCGGACTTCGATCTTTCTGCGTCAGCACGTTCTGCACGATCAGCGTGCGCTCCTTCTCCGTGCGGACGAAATACGCGAGGCGATCGCCTTTCGGCGACCACGACATCCACTGGCACCGTGTTGAACGATGGTCGGCGTGATGATGTGATCGAAGCCGTAGTTCTTGTCGAAGCCGTTGCGTGAGGTTGCGCACCATCGAGCCGTCCTTCGACGAGATCAGGACGATGTCGAGCTCGCCGTCCTTGCGGTTGACCGTGACCATCGCGATCAGGTCGCCCGACGGCGAGGGGGCGATCGAGAGCGCCTGCGCGAAGTGGGTCTTCTCCTGGTTCGGCGAGAGGTCGCGGCCGTAGTCGGCCGGCCGCTCCTTGTCGCGGAACGCCTTGAAGCGCTCTTTCAGGTAGCGCTCGAACGCCTGGTCGAATTCGTCCGGCTTCATCCGGAACGCTTCCTCGTACGCGTCTTCGCCGCCGCCGATGACGCTCTTGCGCAGCGCGAAGAGGAACTGCCGGATGCCTTCCTTGCCGTACTTCGCTTCGATGAATTCGAAGACCGCGTGACCGAGGTTGTAGATGAGGCGCGGATTGCGAGCTGTTCCCGTATCCCTCGAGCTCGGTCATCTTGGGCACGATGTCGGCGACGGCGGCGTCGCGGATCGTCATCAGGTCGATCGGATCCCACTGGCCGCGCTCGTAGTCCGACAGTCCTTCGTTGACCCACAGCGGGACGCTCTGGCGGATCAGTCCCTGCGGGATGATGTCGAACTCGAACTGGTGGGTGAGCTCGTGCGTGATCAGCCCGTACAGCCGGTCCGAGCGGGTCGTCGATCGGCAGCAGCATGCGCTGGCGGAACGGCTCCGCGAAGGCGGCCACGCCTTCCTGCGCCGCGCCGGGGACGACGTTCTCCTGCTCGAACTCGCTGTGGGTCTTGAAGAGGATGAGCGGCACCTTGAACGAGAGGTCGTGCTTCAGGTCCGCGCTGACCTGCTGATAGGCGCTCTCGGCGTAGCCCGCGACGCGTTCGAGGTGCTTTTCGATGTCCGGGTAGTAGTAGATCTCGAAGTGGTCGGTGGTGTAGATGTGCCAGTCGAAGTTGTCGTAGTGGATCGATGTTCTTGCCGAAATACGGGACGTACGCCGTCTGGCGAAAGACTTCCGACGAGTAGAGGCCGTAGACCTGCTGGCAGAACGGGTCCAGCCGCAGTGGACCATCCGCCCCGGCGACCGCGGGTGCCAGGGCCAACGGAGCCACGAGCAGAACAACGCGCAGGAGACCGCGCACGCGCATAAGCAGTACCTCTAAGGGGGCTGGACCGGATCCAGGCTGCGTCGATCTTACTGTGACGTTTCGCGCACCTGCAAACGGTGATCCGCAGGTACACGCGCATTATGGGCCGCCTTGTCCTCTGGCCGACGCATTCTGTGACCCCTGCAGGCGACAAGCCGCGCCGAACAGCACTACAATTGAGGAATAAGCGCGGGCATGCCGGGGTTTACGTTTCCGGGCGCGCGCGTCACATGCGCAACGGCAAGACCAACCCAGCGTCGTCTGATGCGGTCTCGCGCGCCCGGGCCGCGTTCGAGGCTGAAGCGCTGGCTTCGGTCGACAGCCTCTATCGCACGGCGCTGCGGCTGACCCGTGTGCCGGCCGACGCCGAAGATCTGGTGCAGGAAACGTATCTGAAGGCCTTCCGGTCGGCTGACCGCTTTGAGCCGGGGACCAATCTGCGGGCGTGGTTGTTCACGATCCTCCACAACACAGCGCGCAACCGGGCGCGGGATCGCGCGCGCGACACCGTGATGGTGGACAGTGACACCGTCGAGCAGGCGGCGGACGGCGCGTCGTATCGTGGCCGCGACGGAGCCGGCATGGAGACCCCGGAGGCGCTGCTGCTCAAGGAGACGCTCGACGCCCGAGCTCCAGGCGGCGATCGACGACCTGCCGGACGCGTTTCGTCAGGCAGTCTGGTTACGTGACGTGGAAGAATTTTCGTACGCGGAAATCGCCGAGATGCTCAACATTCCAGCCGGGACCGTGATGTCGCGGATCTCGAGGGGCAGGCGCATGCTGTTCGATCGTCTCCAGCACCTGAAGCCGGCGCATGTCTAGTTGCGCCGCCATCGACCCGCTCGTCACGCCGTTTGTCGACGGCGAGCTCGCGCCCGCCGAGGCGCGCGCCCTCGAGGAACACATCGGCGCGCTGCCCGCCGTGCTATCAGCGTGTCGCCGCCGAGCGCGTGATGCGCGAGCTGCTGCACGATCGCCAGCCGTCGCTGCACGTCTGCGCGACGCCGGCCTGGCTGCGCACGCGCTGTGCGGCCATGGCGTCGCGCGCCGACGCCAGCATCGCCACTGACCGCGCCGGGCGGGTCCGCTCGTTCCTCGGTCCGCGCGTCGGGCCGCTGGCCGTGGCCGCCGCGGTGTTGCTGGTGGTCGGCGGCGTGGGCCTGTATCAGGCGACCGCGCGTTCGTCGCGCGTCCTGGCCGCGGAGCTCGCCGCCGATCACGTCAAGTGCTTCGCGATGAACGCGGTGCTCCGCACCCACGACACCGAGGACATCGTCCAGGCGGCGATGGCGTACCGCTTCGACTGGCGCATGAAGCTGCCTGACTCGGCGGAAGCGCAGGGCATGGATCTCGTCGGCTCGCGTCCGTGCCTGTATGGAGAAGGACGCATCGCGCACATCATGTACCGGCACAACGGCGAACCGGTGTCGCTCTTCATGCTGCCGCGCAGCGAACGGGCGCCCGAGACCGTCGAGGTGCTCGGTCACGCGTGCGCCATCTGGTCCGACGCCGATCGGACGTTTGTCCTGGTCTCGCGCGAGGATCCCGGCGAAGTCCAGAAGCTCGCCGCGTTCGTGCGCGCCTCGCTGCAGTAGCGGCCGCGTCCGGGATTAGAATCGACGAGGGAGTCTGTCATGCGAATGCGATGGGTCATTGCGACGCTCGGCGTCATTGCACTGGCCGCCTTGACCGTGACCACGCAGATGCCGTGGCTGACGAAGGGCGAAGTGAAGATGGAACAGGCCGGCGACGGTGAGAGCGGCGTGGCCGCCGCATCCGGCGCCGAGTCCGCGCTCTCGTGTCCGGCCGACGCCAAGCCCGCCAATCTCGAGTTCACGATGAAGGACGTCGAGAACCGCGACGTCACGCTGTCGCAGTACAAGGGCAAGGTGATCCTGCTCGACTTCTGGGCGACGTGGTGCGGACCGTGCAAAGTCGAGATCCCGCATTTCGTGGAATTCCAGGACGCTTACGGGAAGCAGGGTTTTCAGGTCGTCGGCGTCTCGGTGGACGACACCGCCGACAAGCTCGTGCCCTACGTGCGCGACATGAAGATGAACTACCCGGTCCTGCAGGGGCTGAACCACGACGCCGTGCAGGACGCCTACGGGCCGATCGTCGGGATTCCGGTCAGCGTGCTGATTTCGCGCGACGGCAAAATCTGCGCAACGCACACGGGCTTGACCGGACGTGACGTGTTCGAGCGTGAAATCAAGGCGTTGCTCTGATGAGCGTGCCAGCGCGCGCCGCGTGATATGATGCAAAGCGAATGCTGAAGGGCTTCACCCACGCGCGACTCGCCTGCGGCTGCCGCATCACGTTCCGCGAAGGCGTCGAGGGCAGTCCGGTGACGGTGGTCGTCGACCAGAAGTCGCCGGCCTGCACGCTGTCGCTGCATGTGCGCGATCTGCCGCTGTTCGACCACCGCGAGGCCCTGCGGCCTTCGACGCAGGCTCGGTCTCCGCGAAGAAGAAGAATTCGAAGAAGAAGGTTAACGAACCTTCTTCGTTCGCCGATCGTCGTACTCTCCCGTGTCAATTCATTCAGAAGACCGTCCGGCAGTCAGCCGGCGACCTGTCGCGTTTGCGCATCGATCGCGATGTCCCGGCCCGGCGCCGCTGGCTCCCGTGGGCGATCCTGGTCGTGCTGATCGCGGCCGGCGCGGCGATCTATCCGTCAGCGCGCGAGTACTACGACAAGCAGCGCGCGCCCGAGGTCGAGATCGTGCGGGCCACGCAGATCGCCATGGCCGGCGGCGGCGGCGCGGCGCCGGTGCCCGTGCTGGTGGCGACCGGCTACGTCGTGGCGCGGCGCAGCAGCGACGTCGGCGTCAAGACCGGCGGGCGGCTGCAGACCCTGAACTTCGAAGAAGGCACGAGAGTGCGGCGCGGGCAGATCATCGCGCAGATCGAGCACGCCGATCTGGACGCGCAGCTGGTGGCGGCCGAAGCCGCGGTCGCCGAAGCCGAGACACAGGTCGCCCAGGCGACCGCCGCTCACGCCGAGGACGTCCGGCAGATGGAGCGGCAGCGTCAGCTGTCGAAAGAGGGCATCACCACCACCGCCGCGCTCACCTCGGCGGAAGCCGACGTCGGACGTGTCGGCGGCGCGCATGAAGTCGGTGGAGGCGGCGATCGTCTCGGCGCGGGCGCGCGTGCGCGTGACGCAGGAAGCGCTCGAAAACACCAACGTGCGCGCACCGTTCGACGGCGTCGTCATCAAGAAGCGCGCGGAGGTCGGCGAGACGGTGTCGCCGTTCGGCGTCGCCGGACAGGCCGCCCGCGAAGGCGGCGCGATTGCGACGATCGCCGACCTGGCGGAGCTCGAGGTGCAGACCGAGGTCAGCGAGAACAGCGTCGCCAAGCTGCGGCGCGAGCATGCCGGCGGCCGTCAAGCTGCAGGCGTACCCGGACGCGGAATACCGGGGCAAGGTGCGCGAGATCTTTCCGTCGGCGGACCGCGCCAAGGCGATCGTCGAGGTGCGCGTCAGCATCCTCGAGCCGAGCGCGGACGTGAAGCCGGAGATGACCGCCAGCGTCACGTTTCAGGAGCCGCCCAGCGCGCCGGCCGCCGCCGCGTTGAACTCCGGCGGCCGCGCCAGTCGTCGTTATCCCTAAGCGTGCGGTGGTGCAGCGCGGCGGACAGCCCTCGGTGTGGGTCGTCACCGAGAGCATCGCGGCCGCCCGTCCCGTGACACTCGGGACCGACCGCCTGGACCAGGTCGAAGTCAAAACGGGGCTCGCGCCTGGCGAAGCCGTCGTGCTGAACGCGCCGGCCACCGTGACCGATCGCGGCCGCGTCCGCGTGAGGGGAACCTAAGACGTGCTGATCGAGCTGAAGGACGTCCGGAAGAAATACAAACGCGACAAGATGGAAATTCCGGTCCTGGAGGGGGTGTCGATGTCGGTCGAGGAAGGCGACTTCCTGGCGCTGATGGGACCTTCGGGCTCCGGCAAATCCACGCTGCTCAATCTGCTGGCCGGCATCGACCAGCCGACCAGCGGCTCGATCCGCGTCGCCGGCACGGAAATCGGCGGCCTGTCGGAAGGCGCGCTCGCCACGTGGCGCGCCCGTAACGTCGGCTTCATTTTTCAGCTGTACAACCTGATCCCGGTGCTGACGGCGTTCGAGAACGTCGAGCTGCCGCTGCTGCTCACGAACCTGTCGAAGAAGCAGCGGCGCGATCACGTGATGACGGCGCTCGAGATCGTCAGTCTGCAGGATCGCGCCGGGCACTATCCGCGTCAGTTGTCGGGCGGCCAGGAGCAGCGCGTGGCGATCGCGCGGGCGGTGGTCACCGATCCGACGCTCCTGCTCGCCGACGAGCCGACCGGCGATCTCGACGCGAAGTCGGGCACCGAAATTCTGACGCTGCTGCAGCGGCTGAACCAGGAATACCGCAAGACGATCATCATGGTGACGCACGATCCGCACGCCGCCGAGCGCGCGACTCACGTGTACCACCTCGAGAAAGGCACGTTCGTCGCGGCATGAAGTTCCTGTCGCTGATCCTGAAGAGCGCCCGCCGCAGCAAACGCCGGACGGCGCTGACCGTGCTGAGCGTCGCGATTGCCGTGTTCCTGTTCGCCTCGCTGCGCGCCGTTCTCGACGGCTTCAACGCCGCGACCGCCGGCAGCTCCTCGACCCGCATCGTCACGATCCGTTCGACCTCGCTGATTTTCCAGATGCCCACCAGCCACGCCGCCGCGATCAAGAACGTCGCCGGCGTGCAGGACATCACCTGGGCGAACTGGTTTGGCGGGATCTACAAGGATCCGCGCAATTTCTTCGGACAGTTCGCGATCGAACCCGAGAGCTACCTCCGGATGTATCCGGAAATCCAGCTGACGCCCGAGGAGCGGCAGGCCTTCATGGACGATCGCACCGGCTGCATCGTGGGTGAAGGGCTGGCGCGGACCTACGGCTTCAAGGTCGGCGATCGGATCGTCCTGCAGGTCGGGATTCCGGTCTACGGCGACCAGGATTACCCGTTCAACATTCGCGGCATCTATCACGCCGGCCGGGACGGCCGTCGACAACCAGTCGATGATGTTCCACTGGAAGTACGCCGACGAGCGATCGCTGCAGAAGGGGCATGGCCGGCTGGTACGTCATCAAGATCGACGACCCGGGCAAGGCGGCGCAGGTCGCGTCGGCCATCGATCAGCAGTTCGCCAATACGCCGTACGAAACGAAGACCGATACCGAGCAGCAGTTCCAGGCGTCGTTTGCCTCGATGTTCGGCAATCTGAACCTGCTGCTCGGCAGCATTGCCTTTGCCGTGGTCATCACGACGCTGTTCGTGGCGGCCAACACCATGGCGATGTCGGTCCGCGAGCGGACCACCGAGATCGCGGTGATGCGGACGCTCGGATTTCCCGTCGCGGACGATCTTCTTCTTCATCGCCGGAGAAGGGCTGATCATTTCGCTGCTGGGCGGCCTGCTCGGCGCCGGGCTCGCGCGCCTGATCGTCAACGGCGAAACCCTCGGCATGGTGGGCGGATTCATTCCCTACTTCGGCGTCAGTTTCGCCAACGCGGGCATCGCCCTGGGCATCAGCGGGATCATCGGCCTGGTGGCCGGCATCATTCCGGCCGTCATGGCGTCGCGGCTGAAGATCGTCGATGCCCTGAGGCGCGTCGCGTAGCGATCATGGGACTCGTCACCAACTACAACCTCCGCTCGATGCTGGTGCGCAAGGGCACCGCGATCATGACCGCCATGGGCATCGCGATGGTCGTGGCGGTGTTCGTCATGACGCTGTCCATCGCGCAGGGATTCCGCGCCACGCTGGTCGCCAGCGGCTCGCCGCAGAACGCGATCATCATGCGAAAGAGCGCCACCTCCGAGACCGTCAGCGCGGTCCTCAAGTCGGAACTGCCGCTGATCGAGTCCTTTCCGCAGATCGCCCGCGACGCCAACGGCCGCCCGCTGGCCTCCCCCGAGGTCGTCGTCATCATCGCCTTGCCTCGTCGATCCGATAATCGTCCTGCGAACGTACCGGCGCGCGCCGTCGGGCCGCGCGCCTTCGAGGTTCGCGAGAATCTGAGCTTCGTCGAGGGCCGGCGGTTCACGCCCGGAACGAGGGAAATCAACGTCGGGCGCCTGGCGGTCGGCCGGTTTGCCGGTCTCGACATGGGCAGCCAGGTGAAATTCGGCGGCGCCACCTGGAACGTCGTCGGCGTGTTCGAGGCCGACGATGCGTCGTTCGAATCCGAGGTGTGGGGCGACGTGGATCTGATGATGCCGGCGTTTCAGCGGAACGAGTACCAGTCGGTGACTGTCAAAATGACGGATCAGTCGGCGTTCGAATCACTGGAGGCGGTCATTGCCGCGGACCCTCGGCTGACGCTTCGCGCCAGGCGCGAGCAGGAGTACTATGCTGAGCAATCCGCCACGATGACGACCGTCATTCGCGTGTTCGGCACGTTTGTCACTCTCATTCTGTCGATTGGGGCGATGTTTGGCGCCATGAACACCATGTACGCCGCGGTCGCCTATCGCACGCGCGAAATCGGCACGTTGCGGGCACTCGGTTTCTCACGGTCGCGCATCGTGACAGCGTTCCTCGCCGAATCCATCGCCCTGGCGCTGGTCGGCGGGGTGGTGGGCTGCCTGCTGGCGCTGCCGGTGCACGGTTTGTCCACCGGGACGACCAACATGGCCAGCTTCAGCGAAGTCGCCTTCAAGTTCCGTATCACGCCGGCCCTGCTCGCCGGCGGCATCGTCTTCGCCGGGCTCATGGGGGCAGCCGGCGGCCTTTTGCCGGCGCTTCGCGCCGCAAGGATTCCCGTGTCCCGTGCGCTGAGAGAGATTTAATCCTGTGTTGAAGAAACTTGCCTTCGTCATCTTCTGGATCGTCCAGGCCTCGGCGGTCCTGATTTTCTTCGTGCCGTTCGCCTGGTCGATGGTCGCGCTCTGGGCGGTCTCGCATTTTCTGCGGGCGATCGGACTGACGCTCGCCTTCCACCGCTATTTCGCCCACCGGTCCTTCCAGATGAACCGCACGGCGCGCTTCGTCTGGTCGTTCATCGGCACGGCGGCGATGCAGAAGGGGCCGCTGTGGTGGGCCGGCCACCACGTCAACCACCATCGCTATGCCGATCGCGACGGCGATCCGCACAGCCCGATGGTCAGCGGCGTCTACTACGCGCACATCGGCTGGTTCCTGAACGACGCGAAGCACGATCGCCTCGAGGCGAGCAATCCGGTCATGCGCGACTTCTCGAAGGCGCCGGAGATCGTGTGGCTCAACGAGTACTTCTTCGCGCCGCCGCTGCATGCTGGCGATCGCGATGTATCTCGATCGGCGGGATGCAGTGGCTGGTGTGGGGATTCTGCCTGCCGACCATGACGCTCGCGCACGCGACGTTCGCGATCAACACCGTCAACCACATGTTCGGATCGCGCCGCTTCGACACCATCGACGAATCGCGCAACAACGTCCTCACGGCGGTGTTCGCGGTCGGCGAGGGCTGGCACAACAACCACCACCGCTACCAGCGCGCCGCGCGCAACGGGTTCTACTGGTGGGAGTTCGATCCGACGTGGTACGCCATTCGGACGATGCAGGCGCATCGGTCTGGCGTGGGACGTCAAGGCCGTGCCCGCGCGGATCTACGACGAGGCCCGCGCCATCAAGGCCCGGCGCGCCGGCCGGCAGGTGCCGAGCGTCGTGGAGACGTCGCCGATCGGCCTGGAACTGGCCGAAGACCTCGACTGACGATCTAATCGGTAATCTGCTGCGCCGGAACGAGCGTCTTCCGCCATTCGGCGGCGACCGGCGCGGCGGTGAACGCGCCGACTTCCGCGGCGGCGCCTGGCCTTGCGGAAGCCGCGCGAGTGGTCGCGCGCCTGCGCCAGCCACAACCAGGCATACAGCCCGGCGCGCGCCATCAGCTGATCGTGCGTGCCGTGCTCGACGATCCGCCCTGCCTTCATCACGACAATGCAGTCGGCGTCGCGCACCGTTGACAGGCGATGCGCAATCACCAGGCTGGTGCGATCCTCGCAGCAGCGGCGTCAGCGCCTGCTGAACCTTGCGCTCGGATCGCCGCATCGAGCGAGCTGGTCGCTTCGTCCAGGATCAGGATCCGCGGGTCCTTGAGAATCGCGCGGGCGATCGCGAGCCGCTGGCGTTCGCCGGCCGAGAACCGGTAGCCGCGCTCGCCGACCATCGTGTCGTAGCCGTCCGGCAGGCCGGCGATGTCAGTCGTGAATCTGCGCGCGCTGCGCCGCGCCGCTCCACTTCGGCGCGCGTGGCGTCCGGCTTCGCGTAACGGAGGTTGTCGAGCACCGTGGCGTTGAGCAGGAACGTATCCTGCGTGACGACGGCGATGTGCTCGCGCAGCGCCTCGACATCTTGATCTGTCTGACGTCGAGTGCCGTCGACACAGCACCGCGCCCGCCGTCGGGTCGTAGAGCCGCATGACCAGCGACGCCAGCGACGTCTTGCCGGCGCCCGACGGCCCGACGAGTCCGATCGTCGCGCCGGCCGGGATCCGCAGGTTCACGTCGGACAGCACCTCGCCGGATCCGTCGTAGCGCGAGCGACACGTTCCTGAACTCGATCGTCGCCGTTGATGTCCGCGCGGCGCGATGGCATTCGCCGCGTTGCGGATCGACGGCGTCCGATCCATCACCTCGAAGATGCGATCGAAATACGCGTAGCTGATCTTGAGATCCACGTGGGCGCTGGCGAGCTGGCTCGCCGGCCCGTAAATCCGCTTGAGGACCGTGACGAACGCGACGACGCGTCCCGAGCGGACGTGGCCGTTGATCACCAGGATGCCGCCGGTGGCGAAGACCAGCGCCGGCCCGATCGTTTCGAACAGGCCGAGCATCATCTGGAACCAGCGGCCGACCAGCGACTGCTCGAGCGCGAGGCGCCGCAGCTCCTCCAGCTTCCGCGAGAAGCGCCGCACTTCGTCCTTCTCGCGGCTGAAGACCTTCACCAGCAGCGCGCCTGAGACGGAAAGCGTTTCGGTGAGCATGCCGGTCAGCTCGCTGGTGCGCGCCTGCACCGTCCGCTTCAGCATCTTGCGCGTCCGTCCGACCCGCCGCGTCGCCGCGATGAACAGCGGCAGGAACGCAATCGCGAGGAGCGCCAGGCGCCAGTCGAGCGTGACGATGAACGCGATCGTCGCGCTGCAGCACGACGGCGTTCTGCACCAGGTCCACCAGCGTGCCGCTGATGACGCCGCCAACGCCCTGCACGTCGTTGAGCACGTGGCTGACCGCTTCGCCCGGCTTCTGCTTGGCGAAGAAATCGAACGGCATCTCGTGCAGCTGCCGTAGACGCGCACGCGCAGGTCGAACATGACGTGCTGGCCGATGCTCTCGGCGTTGTATTTCTGGACGACCTGCAGCAGGCCGGCGGCGAGCGGACCGGCAATCATGCCGGCGCAGTACAGCCACAGCAAACCGACATTTCTGTTCGGAATGGCATCGTCGACGATGCGCTTGATGAACCAGGGCGGCGGCGAGATTCAGCGCGGCGCCCGCGACGACGCAGGCCAGCACGCCGGCCGCGCGTCCATCGATAGGGACGGACGTGGCCGAGGATTCGCCGCAGCGTCGCGGATTCGACCGAAGAAAGATCCTTCGGATCGATCGCTGATTTTCGGACGTGTCTCACCGCGGTGCGGGGGAGCAAGCGGGGTGCCACGAATAGAGCGCGAAAAAGTCAGGCAAAAGCGCGGTCTTCTACAAAATTGCCGACCGGTCTATGTGACGAAACAGCACGCCCGCGCGGCGGATCTGTGACACCTCGCAATTCTTGACAAATCTGTGACACGGTCCGAGTATTGGCGCGGAGGATCGCAATGTCTTCGAACTGGCTGCGCCGCCTGGGATTCTGCGGGCTCTTCGTGCTGGCCTCCGCCGTTGCCGCGACGGCGCAAGTGACATTCACGAAGGACGTTGCGCCGATCCTGCAGAGGGCCTGTCAAAACTGCCATCGTCCCGGTGCGATCGCGCCGATGTCGCTGCTGACATATGACGACGCGCGTCCGTGGGCGAGGTCGATCCGGCAGAAAGTCGTCAACGCGGAAATGCCGCCGTGGTACATCGACCGCAACATCGGCATCTCGAAGTTCAAGGACGATCCGTCGCTGACGCCGGCTGAAGTCGCGACGATCACGAAGTGGGTGGACGCGGGCGCGCCGATGGGCAATCCGGCCGACATGCCGAAGCCGCGCGAATTCTCGTCGCTCGATCAATGGCACATCGGCAAGCCCGATGTCGTGATCTCGATGCCGAAGCCGTACCAGCTGCCGGCGACCGGCGCCGATCACATCATCGACGTGCTGGTCGATCCGGGCTTCAAGGAAGACATGTACGTGATGGCCGTCGAGACGAAGCCGGACACGGCGCGCGCCTACAAAGTGGTCCACCACGCCACCACGAATCTCGTCGAAGACCCTGAAGACGATCCGGTCGGCTTGTTCTTCAACGAATACGCGCTGGGCAAGAACGGCGACATCTTCCCGCCGAATTCCGGCCGCCTCGTGAAGGCCGGCTCGAAGATCAATTTCAACCTGCACCTGCACCCGAACGGGGAAGCGACGCCGACGAGCGTCTCGGTCGCGATGAAGGTGTTCCCGGCGGGCACGTCGCCGAAGTACGTGGCGTTCACGCAGCACATGGGCGACTTCACCGATCTCGATATTCCGCCGGGTGAGGTTGCCCGCCACGACGGGTATTTCCGGCTGCCGCGCAACGCGGTCGTCTCGGCGTTCCAGCCGCACATGCACAATCGCGGCAAGGCGATGTGCATGGAAGCGATTTATCCGGACATTCGTGCCGATTCGGCGCGGCCGGGTCCGGCGCGGACCGAGACCCTCAGCTGCGTCAGCAACTATCAGTTCGGCTGGCACATCACCTATCCGTATGCGGACGATGTGGCGCCGCTGCTGCCGGCCGGCACGATCATCCACATCACCGCGTGGCACGACAACTCGGCCAACAACAAGTACAACCCGAACCCGCGCAACTGGGTGGGCTACGGCCAGCGGACGATTGACGAGATGAGTTTCGCGTGGGTCTCGCTGTTCTATGTCGACGACGCCGACTATCAACAGCGCGTCGCCGCCCGCCGCGGCGCCGGCGACCACGAATCAGCAGCAGTGAGGCGCCTGCGGCCAAGCCGAGCCCGAGCGGCATAGCGGAGCCGATGAACGCCAGCGAGGCATCGGCGTCAGTTCGCGGCGAGGTGGGGCCCCGCCGCCAGTGGAAAAATGATGACGCGAGGCTTGTATGTAGCTGTGTTGCTGGCGATGGTGCGGCCGGGATCGCGGCCCAATCTGCATCGCCGCAACTGCCGACCGCCATTCCGTCCGTTCGTTTCAACTCCGGACAGAACATCGCGCCGTACTTCGAGGGCTGGATCAAGAACGCCGACGGAACCTTCGACCTGGTGTTCGGCTACTTCAATCGCAACTACCAGGAAGAAGTCGCGATCGCGCCGGGGCCGGACAACCGCGTGGAGCCGGGGAATCCCGATCAGGGACAGCCGACCTACTTCCTGCCGCGGCGTCAGCGCTGGGTCTTCCGCGTGCGCGTGCCGGCGGACTTCGGCAAGAAGACGCTGACCTGGACGCTGACCGCCCACGGGCGCACCGACAAGGCCTACGGTGAGCTGCTGCCCGTTCAGGAAATCACCGAGCGGATCATCATGACCAACGGCGGCCTCGACCCCGGCGAGGACGATCCGAACAAGCCCCCGGCGATCACCATTGCGTCTGGCGGCAGCATCACCGCGACGACGGGCGCGCCGCTCACGCTGACCGCGAACGTGGCCGACGACGGCCTGCCCAAGCCGCGCGTGCCGGCCGCGCCGCGCCCGGCGCCCGCGCCGGCGACGACCGGCAGCCAGGGAAATTTCGGCGCGCAGGTGAACTCGTCCGGGGCCGCGCCGCGGTTCCGCGGCCTGGCCGTCACCTGGATGGAACTGCGGGGACCGGCCAAGGTCACGTTCGATCCGGCCGGCGCCATTCCCGTCGCCAACGGTCAGGCGGTGACCCACGCACGATTCACCGCGCCGGGCACCTACAAGCTGGTCGCGACGGCCAACGACGGTGCCCTGTCCAGGAAGACGGAACTGACCGTCACGGTCAGGGAATAACCCCGCACACACTGGAAACATCATGACGATTCGCACTGCCGCTCTCATCGGCGCGGCCGCTCTCGCCGTGACGGTCGCCGTTCCCCGTCCCTTCGCGCAGGCTGGCCGAAGCGGGCCGTTGACGACCAGTGCGGGCGAGTGGCCGTCGTACGCGGGCGACCGCCGCAATCATCACTATTCACCGCTCGAGCAAATCAACGCGGCCAACTTCAACGCGCTCGAAATCGCGTGGCGCTTCAAGACCGACGCGCTCGGCACACGGCCGGAGTACAAGCTCGAAGGCACGCCGCTGATGGTCGGCGGCGTCATCTACGCCACCGGCGGCTCGCGGCGGGCGGTCGTCGCGCTCGACGCCGGCACCGGCGAGCTGCTGTGGATGCACGGCGAACACGAAGGCGAGCGCGGCGCCGCGTCGCCGCGCCAGCTGTCAGGCCGGGGGCTGTCCTACTGGACCGACGGCCGCGAGGAGCGCATCCTCTACGTCACCACCGGCTATCGCCTGGTCGCGTTGAACGCGAAGACCGGCGCGCGGATTCCCGGCTTCGGCAGCGATGGCATCGTCGATCTGAAGGACGGCGTGGTGTTCGGTTCGCGCCAGCCGATCGATCTCGGTCTCCGGCGAAATCGGCCTTCATGCCACGCCGGCGATCGCCGGTGACGTGGTGATGGTCGGCGCCGCGATGCGCGAAGGCGGCACGCCGAAGACCCACAACAACACCAAGGGCCTGGTGCGCGGCTTCGACGTGCGCACCGGCAAACGGCTGTGGACGTTCAACACGATTCCGCGTCCCGGCGAGTTCGGCAACGACAGCTGGTTGAACGACTCCTGGGCGGTCAACGGCAACGTCGGTGTCTGGAACGAGATCGCGGTCGACGAATCGCTCGGCCTCGCGTATCTGCCGGTGGAAACGCCGTCCTCGGATTTCTACGGAGGACTGCGGCCCGGCAACAACCTGTTCGCCGAGAGCATCGTCGCGATCGACGTGAAGACCGGTCAGCGCAAGTGGCATTACCAGCTCGTGCACCATCCGATCTGGAACATGGACATTGCCGCGGCGCCGGTGCTCGTGGACATCACGGTCGGCGGCCGGCCGATCAAAGCGGTCGCGGTGATGGGGAAGCAGGCGATGCTCTACGTGTTCGATCGCGTCACCGGCATGCCGGTGTTTCCGATCGAGGAGCGGCCCGTGCCGCAAGGGCGATGTGCCGGGAGAGTGGTACTCGCCGACGCAGCCGTTCCCGACCAAGCCGCCGGCCTACGATCACCAGGGCGTGACCGAAGACAACCTGATCGACTTCACGCCGGAACTGAACGCCGAGGCGCGGCGCATGGTGTCGAAGTACCGGCTCGGTCCGCTGTTTACGCCGACGGTGCTGAGCAAGCCCGAAGGACCGCTCGGATCGTTTCGCTCGTCGGGCGGCACCAACTGGCCAGGGTCCGCTTACGATCCCGAATCGCACGTGCTCTTCGTGCCGTCGTTCACCTCGCTCGTGCCGCTCGGCCTGATGCCGCCGCCGAACAAGGAGTTTTCCGATTTGCCGTACGTCGTCGGCAACGCGCTGACCGGCGTGCGCTACATCTCCGGCCCCGGCGAAAACGTCGGCGCTGACGTGCCGCCGCCGACGCGGCCCCAGACGGTCGCCGGCGTGGCCACGACGACGACCAGCGAGACCGGCGGAAGCCTGACGCCGCAGGGGTTGCCGCTGCTCAAACCGCCGTACGGCCGCATCACGGCGATCGATCTCGACAAAGGCGAGTGGGTCTGGCAGATCGCGCACGGCGAAACGCCGGATTTCGTCCGCAACAGCCCGGCGCTCAAGGGGGTCACGATTCCGCGAACCGGGCAGGGCGCGGCGTTCGGCGCGCTGGTCACGAAGACGCTGGTCATCGCCGGCGATCCGCAGGCGACGACGCTGCCCGGCAAGCCGCGCGGCGCGATGCTGCGCGCCTACGACAAGGCCACCGGGAAGGAAGTCGGAGCGGTCTACATGCCCGCACCGCAGAGCGGGACGCCGATGACCTACATGCTCAACGGCAAGCAGCACATCATCGTCGCCGTCAGCGGCGGCAACTATTCGGGCGAGTACCTGGCCTACCGCCTTCGATAGGCGCGGCTATTTCTTCGCGAGGTCCGCTTTCGAGGCGGCTTCGTCCTTGAGCGGCACGATCTTGTCCGGATCGAGCCGGATCATCAGATACGTGATGTGATCGTCGATCTTCGTGAACCAGTGGCCCGTGCCCGCCGGAATCACGATGACGTCGCCCGCCTTCAGATCGTGCAGGACCGGATTGCGGATGGACGCGGCGTTGCTGCCGGGGCCATTCAGGTTGCGGACCGCTTCGTTGTCCGCCGGCCGCTCCTTCGCGTCCACCAGATCGGGTCCGGTCGCAAGCGTCGCCGATCCGTCGATGACGTGGTAAACCTCGCCGACCTGGTGATGTTCGGCGACCGAGTTGGCCGCCGGCGCCGCCAGCTTCTTGCGGTGCACGACGCCGATGTCGACGTTGATCTTCCCGAGATCGAGCGCGCGGACCTGTTGATCGATGGTGTTGTTCGCGATGGCCCGCGTGACGTAGGCCTTGATCTCGTCGTTGGAGATATACGTCGAGGGGCAGTTGCGGCAGGTCGGCCGCGGCCCACCCTGGGCAGTCAGGACGACGGCGACGGTCGAGAGGGCGATGACGGCAAACAGTGTGTGTTTCATGGTTGTCTCTCAGCGAGCGGGATACCAGTTGCCCCGGCGAAATTCGATGCCCGATCCCTTGAGGGCGTTTTCGAACGCATCAAGGCTCTGTGCGATGGTGAGGCCGCCGGGCAGCCCCTGCGGCGTCGCCCGCGGATTCGTGGCTCGCGCGGCGTAGTCCTGATCGAAGTGATAGAGATAGACGATCTTCGGTTTGAGCGCCTTCGCGCAGGTGGCGGCCGCAGCCGGCATCATGCGCTCGACCGGAATGTTCATCGGCAGGAAGGCCACGTCGATGTTTCGGAGCGCCAGCAGTTCCGGCACACATTCGGTGACGCCGGCCAGGTAGATGCGCTTGCCGCCGAGCGTGACGAGGTAGCCGTTGGCGTCGCCTTTCGGATGCGACGGTTCGCCCGGTTTCAGGTCGTAGGCGGCGATCGATTCCACCAGCACGTTGGCCGCCGTGGTGTGTTCGCCGTTCGGCAGCACGATCCCGTCGGGAATCTTCGCCTTCCCGGACGCCGGCATCACGATCGGCGCGCCCGGCTTGCGCAGCCGTTCGATCGCCTTGACGTCGAGATGATGGCCCGGATCGTCGGTGATGAGAATCAGGTCGGCCGGCTTGGCGCCGGACAGATCGCCGGCGCTCCACGGATCGACCTGGATGACAAGGCCGCCGTACTCGATCTGCAGGCTCGAGTGGATGATCGGCGTGATCTCGATGTCGCCGTTGGCCGCGCTGACGCGGTCGCTTGCGGCAAGAGCCGGCCGCGGCCGCGACGAAGACCACGCCGGCGATGAACGCGGACGCGCGCATGACTACGCTCCGAGCTTGAACGCGAGCAGTTCGCCGCTGTAGCCGGCTCCGCCGACGGCGACGACGATGTACTGCTTGCCGTCGAGCATGTAGGTCATCGGCCCGCCGCCCTGCGGCGCGGGCATGTAGACCGCGCCGACTTCCTTGCCGGTCGCCTTGTCGTAGGCGCGCAGCATGGCGCCGCGCTGTCCGGACGGCGTCGGGCCGAAGCCCGGCTTCGCCGGCGATGAGCAGCGTCTTCGTCACGAGCGTGCCGACGGTGCCCGGACGGCCGGTTCGCGGAATCGTGAGGCCCTTGAGCGCGGCGTTGTTGGTGATGTTCGCCGGCGTCTCGCCGTGCGCGATCTGCCAGATGATTTCGCCCTTGCTCAGATCGATCGCGCTGATCGATCCGTAGGGCGGCTTCATGATCGGCAGGCCCTTGACGGTCAGTCCGCCGCCGCCACCGCCCTCGCCGCCGCCCTCAGCCGCGCAGCGGCGCCGCCGCGGCGCGGAGCGGCTGTCGTCGCCGGCGCCGCCGCCGGCGCCCGCGGTCGTCCGCGCGCCCGTGGCGGCGTTGCCCTGGACGTACTGCAGGTCGTTCTTCGACGGATCGCGCGGCGGCACGAGTCCGAGTTGGCTGAGCGACTTGTTCGACGACACGTACAGGATGTGCGTGTCCGGGATCGTACGAGCCGCCCGGCCAGTTCGTGCCGCCGCCGCCCGCTCCCAGCACCAGCGTCGCCAGCGGCCCGTCGATCTTGCTCACGACCGGCGGCGTGAACATCGGTCCGAGCTTGTACTGCGACATCGATCTGCATCGCTTCGGCGCGCAGCTCCGGCGTGAAGTCGATCAGGTCGTCTATCGACGAATCCCTGGCGGTCGTAGTTGAACGGCTTGCCGTGCGCGTCGAGCGGGAACGGCTGCGTCGGCGAATACCACTCGCCGGGCACGTCGCCCTTCGCGACCGGCCGCTCTTCGATCGGCCAGACCGGCTGGCCGGTCTCGCGATCGAAGACGTACATGAACGCCTGCTTGGTCGGCTGCGCCAGCGCCTTGACCGGCCGGCCGTTGACGACGATGATCCGCGAGGATCGGCGGGCACGGAATGTCCATGTCCCAGATCCCGTGGTGCACCAGCTGGTAGTGCCACTTCCGCTTGCCGGTCTGCAGATCGACGGCGACGATGCTCTCGCCGAAGAGGCCGTTGCCCGGGCGATTCGCGCCGAAGTAGTCGCCGGTCGGCAGTTCGACCGGCAGGTAGGCGAGGCCGAGCTCCTCGTCGACGCTGATCTGCGCCCACACGCCGGCGTTGCCGGTGTAGGACCACGAGTCCTTCTCCCAGGTGTCGTTGCCGAACTCGCCCGGCGACGGAATCGTGTGGAAGATCCACAGCCGCTTGCCGGTGCTGCACGTCGAACCCGCGCACGTAGCCTTTCACGTTGGTCTTGCCCGTCGGCACGCCGCCGGACTCGGTGCGCGGCGCCGACGATGACGACGTTCTTCGCGATCGACCGGCGTGGAGTGCAGGCCGATCTCGCGTGCTCAGCGGATCGATCGGCTGATCGTCGTCCTGTCTTCAGATCGACCGCGCCGTTCTTGCCGAAGCCGGGATCGACGTCGCCGGTCTTCGCGTCGAGCGCGATCAGCCGGTAGCCGGGCGTGACGTAGAGGATGCGCTCCTCGCGGCCGTCGGTCCAGTAGGCGAGCCCGCGTCCGGACAGCTGGCGCGGCGCCGCCGCGCCGCGCGCGCCTTCGTGTCTCGCTGTGCATCCAGAGCAGCTCGCCGGTGCCGGCGTCGAGCGCGACGACCGCGCGCCGGGTGCCGGCGGTGGAGTAGACGACGCCGTCCGACCATCAGCGGCGTCGATTCGAACTGGAACTCGGGCCGCGGTCCGAGCGCGTCGGTCTTGAACCGCCACGCGACTTCGAGCTTGCTGAAGTTCGATCGCGTTGATCTGATCGAGCGGCGAGTAGCGCGTGTTGCCCGAGGTCGCCGCCGTAGGTGCGGCCACTCGCCGTTCTTCGCGCCCTGCCTGCGCCAGTGATCGGCCGCCGCGCCGGCGACGACGAACGCGCACGACGCCGGCGCTGCAGCGCACGAGACGCATCGAATCATGACGCGCTCCGTCACTTCGCGAACGCCGTCGCGTTATGTGCTGTCTGCTGTCGCTGTGCGTCATCGGCCTGCTTGGCCTTCGCGCTCGTCGACCAGGCGGTTGAACTCCGCATCGTCCAGATAGACGACGTTGATCCAGACCTGCAGCATGTCGTCGACGCTGCGCTCGCCGAAGCCGGCCCACATCGCCGGATCCGGGTTGCGGCGGTTGGCGCGCGTGTTGTCGTGGGTGCCGATGATGTGCAGCACCGTGCCCGCCGGCAGCAGCGGCGCGACATCGTCGGCGTAGAGATACGAGACGTGCCAGTTGAAGTCGAAGTGATCGACCGAGCTCAGGACCTCGACGGTGTTGTCCAGCTTGATCGCCTCGAGCGTCATCGCCTTGCCGCGCATGTGCATGTGCGGCTGGAAGGCGTCGATGCGCGCCGGCCGCGTGCAGCCGGAAGTAGCCGTCGTGGCGGACGACCGAGTTCGGCGGAATCTCGAGCTCGTCGTTCGGGATGTTCCGGAAGTTGATCGACCGCACTTCGTACTTCGGCGTCACGCCCTTCGGGTAGAAGATGAACGCGATCTCGGTCTGATCGGTCAGCTCCTCGCCGATCGCGAAGTAGTGCATGTCGAAGCGGAGGCGCGTGCCCGCCTTGAGCAGGCGGCCGGTGTTGTCGTTGAAGGTGTCGCCGTACTTGCCGACGGCGTACTCGTGCAGCATGGACGCCGGTTTCCGGCGTGCCGGCCGGCGCGTCCGGCTCGATCGCGTAGACGACGGTGTGGTGCACGATGCGGCGGTTGCCGGGCCGGACTTCCATCGCCTTGATCCAGCGGTCTTCGGTGAGGCCGGTGTCGGCGAAGTAGTCGATCCACCAGTCCGGACCCTTGGCGTACATCGTGTGCGGCTTGTCCATCTTCACGACGAGGTCCGGCTTGCCGATGTGCCACACGTCTTCCGGCGCGAAACGTCTGCGGCGGCGGCATGTCGGCGGCGTTGCCGCGCGGCGCGTCGGCGTCCACCCAGCGCACGATCGTGGCGATCTCGCTCGTCGGTCAGCGACAGATCGTTCTTGTAGTGGCGGATGCCGACGGTCTTGTCGAGATGCCACGGCGGCATCTCGCGGCTCGCGACGCGCTGGCGGATCGACCGCGCCCACGGCCGGACCTCTTCGTAGGTCGTCAGCGACATCGGCGCGCCGGTGCCGGCGTGATGGCACTGCGTGCACTTGGCCTGGAAGATGCGGCGCGACGTCCTTCGCGATAGGTGACCGGCGCGGCTGGGCGCCGCAGGCGCGCTGGTCGTCCGCGCCCCGGCGACGGTGACCTTGACGGTCGCTGTTCGGTCCAGCAGCAGTGATAGCCGAAGTTGCCCGCCGACTCGCCCGATCCGTCGTCGACGACGGCGAGGAGCGTGTAGTCGCCCGGCTCGCTGAAGCTGGCGGTGGCCGTCGGCCTTGCCGTCGGTCGAGCGGCTGCTTCGCCGGCGTGAACGTCACGGTTCCGGGTCCGCGATACTTCTCCCACTCGACGGTCATGCCGATCGGCGCTGCCGCGCGCGTCTTCGGCAGGCCGTCGTCGGTCGCGGTGACGTTCAGCGTCGCCGGCGCGGCCGACCGCGACGCTCGGCGCGGCCGTCGCGGTGACGACCGGCGGCGTGTTCGAGTTGATGTTCTCGCTGTTGCCGCCGCGCGTCGTGCGCAGGCGATCGATCTGCCAGACGCGATTGAGCGTGCCGGCGACGCTCTCGGTCTTGCCGTGCACGGTCAGCGACCAGACCAGCTTTGTTGTTCTCGCCGAAGTCCTTCGGCACGACGACGCGGAACACGTCCTTGTGGCGGCGCGGTATCGAAGTGCGTCGGCTGGCCGCGGTCGCCGCCCGGCTCGAACCGGTTGTCGGCGCCGACCGGCATGTCGAGCTCCTCCTCGTAGTTGCGGTTCATGTACCCGAACCACATGTTGTAGGTGCCGTCCGGGTTGATGTCGAACCCTTCGTAGACCGGCGCGAGGCCCTGGCCGTTCCAGTGGCGGGTCTGGCGCCACGGACTGGGCGCGACACGGGCGTCGCGAGCAACAACCCACAGGCAGCGAAGGCAAGGAGGATCCGGACGGAGAAGGTCCTCATGGCGGTCGTTCCTTTCAAGAGCCGATGCGAATGTCCGCGACCAACGGCAAATGGTCCGAGGCGACGAGCGATAGTCTAGTCCGAGCGAGGCTGATTTCGACGATTTCCAGACGCCCGGCATAGTAAATGTGGTCGAGATGCAGGATGGGGAAAAGGCCGGGATATGTGCGGCGCCGCTTCAGATAATTGGCCAGATCGACGCTTTTGAGCTTCGAGCTCAGGAGGCGTGGTGGTCAGCCCCTTCATCCACTCGTTGAAGTCGCCGAGCACGATTTTCGGCCCCGGACACGTGGCGGTCGGAGACGATCGTCGCGATGCGGCGCGCCTGGTGGCGGCGCTCGAGGATCGCCGTGCCGAGGTGCACGTTGTAGACGTGCAGGCGATGGCTGCCCACGGTCGATGTCGACGCGCTGCATGCCGCGCTCCTCGCAGGCGCGGTACGAGAGGTCGTGTTCGGTGTGCTCGGAGATCGGAATAGCGGCTGAGGATCGCGTTGCCGAAGTGGTGGCCGCGCAGGCGGCGGGTCGGCGCCATCACCCATCCCATGCCGAGCGCCGCGCCGATTTCCTCGATGTGGCTGCCGCCGGCCGGCCCCGCGCCGATCACTTCCTGCAGCGCGATGACGTCGGCGTCGATGTCGCGCAGCACCGCGGCGATGCGTTCCGGGCGGGTGCGGCGATCCATGCCGCGGCGCGATGAATGTTGTAGGTGACGATGCGCAGCGGCGTCGAGGCGGCGTCGGACACTACGCTATGATAGATCCCTCATGCGGCGAGCACTGATCCCGGCGCTGGCGCTGCTCGTGTTCGCGACCATCCGCTGCTCGGAGATTCCGCCGGATCCGCTACAGCTCAACCGCTCGATGCTGACGGTCGACAACCGTCACCAAGGACGACTGGACCGGCGTCGAGATCTGGCTGAATCAGTATTTCCGGATCACCGTGCCGAAGATCGCCGCGGGCTCCAGGTTCCAGGCACCGCTCAGTACATTCGTCTCGGGTTACGCCCAGCGCTTCGACGCCAACCGGCTGCCGGTACGCGACGTGCGGCTGACCGCCAAACGCCCCGATGGAACGACCGTCGAACTCCGCCGGGGCGCAGAGAAGGGCGGGCTCGCAGCGCTCGGAGAAAAAGGACATCAGTGATGGCACGTCTCAAATCGGAACTCGAAGTCACCTGCCCCTGCTGCGGTTCGACGCTGGTGATCGACCTGAATCTCGGCCGGGTCGTCTCGCACGCCGAGCCGGAGCGCGGCGAACAAGCCGGAACTGAGCGAGGCGCAGCGGATCATCGCCGAGGAAGCCGAGCGGCGCGAGGCGATCTTCCAGCAATCGGTGAACAACGAGAAGAATCGCGGCGACGCGCTGTCGAGACGATTCGAGGAAGCGCTCCGCCAGGCGAACAGCGAACCGATCACCAAGCCGACGCGGGATTTCGATCTGGACTGAAGAAAGAACAACCACGAAGACACGAAGATCACGAAGACACGAAGATCACCAAGATCTGGGTTTTCCAAAAAGATCTTCGTGCCTTCGTGTCTTCGTGATCTGGATCCTTGGCTAGCCGTGAACTCGTCTGGGATTTCCGTCCACTTCTCGCGGCCGCGGTAGTCGATCGGTTTGCGCCCGTTGTGCGCGGCCCGGTATTCCACGTACTTTTTCTTCAGCTGCTTGAAGCGCGCGTCTGACGTCCGGATGGGCTGATGCGGGTAGTCGAGCAGCGTGCGCTCGACCTTCCACACGTTCGTGTCGCGCGTGCGCCAGTCGTAGTCGCCCATCACCGCGTTCAGATCGACCAGCGCGAATCCCGTGACCCGGCCGGTGTAGTCCACGTACGGATCGACGTAGCTCCGCGCGAGCGCCCGCGGCGTGGCGAAAACCGGCCGGCGGCCGTGCAGGCCGGGATCGCGGGAGCGCGCCACCGATCCCCAGCGCCCGCGTTCCTGGTAGACGAACACCACGTGATCCAGCCTGTCGATCGATTCGAAGCTGAGGAGCGAGCGGCGGATAGCCGTGCTGCTCGAGGACGACCGCGGCAAACATCACGGCTTCGAGGCAGTGCGCACAGTGCGTGCGGACCACGCCCTTGAAGCTGCGCAGCGTCGCCCGGCCGTGCGGTTCCTGGTTGTAGGGCAGTCGATTGAGGTAGCGCTGGACGTCGATCGGTCTCGGAAGCCGCGCGATCAGCCGCCGTTCCTGCGGCGTGAAACTCCCGGCACTAGTCAACGCCCACCATGACCTCCGCGTCCGCCAGCACCTGTTCCGGCGTCCACTCGTTGCCGGTGTAGGTCTGCACCAGGTTGCCCTGGCGATCGATGATCGCGGTGCGCAGGTTGTGGGTGATGTCCTTCGGGTCGTTCAGCGCGCGAGACACCGAGACGCCGAAGCGGGCGCCCCACTGATCGAGATCGTCCCGATCGCCGGTCAGAAAGGTCCAGAGACGCGGATCGGCGTTCAGCTTCTGCGCGTGCTCCTTCAGCACCGCCGGCGTGTCGACGACGGGGTCGATGCTGACGCTCAAGAGATGCGCGTGCAGCTGATTGCGCTTGGCCTTCAGTTTTTCCTGAATCGCCGCGAAATGCCGATCCATCAGCGGACAGAAGGTCGGCATCGGACAGCTCGTGTACATGAACGTCACGAGCACGACCGAGCCTCGATACGCGGCGAGCGTCACCGGCTTGCCGTCCTGATCCACGAACTTGCCGTCAGGAACGGGTTGACCCGTCTTGAGCAGCTCGAATCCTGACGAGGCCGACATCGAGCGTCTCGGCTGGCGGCGCCGGCAGCGGCGCGGTCGCCGACTTTCTTGACGTTCTTCAAATAGGCGTCGTTGCTGACGACGACCAGCGTGGCGTCGATGACATCGCCGGCGGCGAGGTTGTCGTATTCCTTCGTGTCCCGAACCTTGTACGGCATCGTCATCGCCGGCATGAAGCCTTTGATGTCGTCGTGCTTGATGTTCGCGTCCTTGTGGTCGGGCGCGAGCGACGAGGATCTGGCCGTGCAGCGAGTATTCGCGATGATCCGCGGAGCTGCCGCTGCTGCATGCGCCGGCGGCGGCCGCGAGAAGAACGCAGAAAGCAGGTACGAATGCGCATGGCTTTAGTTTACAGTCGTCCCCGCATGATTTGGATCGGCACCTCCGGCTACAACTACCCGGAATGGAAGGGTAGCTTCTATCCGTCGGATCTTGCCGGCGGCGAAAATGCTGCCCTATTACGCGGCGCGTTTTCCCACCGTGGAGATCAACTACACCTTCTACCGCATGCCCAGCGAAAAGCTGGTCAGCGGCTGGGCGGCGCAGACGCCGTCGCCTTACAAATTGACGCTGAAGGCGCCGCGCCGGATCACCCACGACAGCCGGCTGAAGAACGTCGGCGATCTCGTGTCCGGTTTCTGCCAGGTCGCCGGCACCCTTGGCGACAAGCTCGGGACGCTGCTGTTCCAGCTGCCGCCCAATCTCAAGAAGGACCTGGCGCTGTTCGACGCGTTCCTGGCGACGCTGCCGCCGCGCGTCCCGGCGGCGTTCGAGTTTCGCACACGTGTCATGGCTCGACGATGAAATCGTCGAGCGGCTGCGGGCGCGCAACCTCGCGCTGTGCGTGGCCGACAGCGAGAAGCTGTCCACGCCGGTCCAGGTCACCGCGGACTACGCCTATTTCCGCCTCCGCGACGAAGGCTACACGCCGCCCGACATCGAGCGGTGGGGCGACGTGATTGCCCGCGAGACGCGAGCGCTGCCGCGACGTCTTCGTCTACTTCAAGCACGAAGACGAAGGGAAGGGGCCGGAGTTTGCTCGACTGCTGGTCGATCGACTCGGGGCGCTGGCGCAGCCTGCCGCTGGTTGAACGACTGCTGCTCGACGAAGCTGACGATCTCGTTCTCCGCCCAGTAGCCATCGTCTTCGCCGCGGCGCTCGCCGACGAAGCCGCAGTGGCCGCCGTGCTGGCAGACGTGCAGCGTGATGTGCGGATTGCCGGTCACGCGCGGATCGTGAAACGGATCCGGCGGCACGAACGGATCGTCCTCCGCGGTGATGATCAGCGCCGGGACCTCGATCCGATCCACGACCCGCATCGCGCTCGCGCGGTGATAGTAGTCTTCCGCATCCGTGAAGCCGAAGTGCGGCGCGGTGTAGACCTCGTCGAACTCGCGGACCGTGCGCACCTGTCCGAGCCTGCGACAGGTCGAAGGCGCCAGGGCGGAACTTGTCCTTGCGCCGCATCCGCCGCTTGAGGTCGCGCACGAAGTTCCACTCGTAGAGAAAGTTTCCCGGCCGCTCGAGCGCGCGCACGCACTGGCTGATTTCGAGAATCGGCGAGACCGCCGCCACGGCACAGAGCGCCGGCGGAGCGTCGGCGCCATATTCGCCGGCCAGCTTCAGCGCGAGATTGCCGCCGAGCGAATAGCCGGCGATGGCGATGCTCGACAATCCGTCAACCGCGGCCAGTTCGTCGATGACGTGGGCGGCATCGGCGGTCAGTCCCGAATGGAACAGTCCGGCCGACAGGTGTTCGGTGTCGCCGCAATTGCGCTGGTTCAGTCGCACGACGTTCATGCCGCGGGCGAACGCCTTGCTCGCGATGCCGCGCATGTAGTGCGCGTCGCTCGATCCGTTCAGGCCGTGCAGCGCGAGAATCGTCGGGTGTTCCCAGGGATGGCGCTGCCAATGACAGTGCGCGAGGACGCGCGCATCGGCGGCGACGTCGAAATAGCGCAGCGTCGGTGCGGGAAGACGCGGAAAATAGCGCGGGTTGCCCCAGCCGTAAAGCGTCATCCTGTGACCGCTTTTGAGGGATGGGCGAGGAACGAAGGACATGCTCGTTCGATCTTACTAGTCGCAAGTCTGCCAGTCCCGAAGTCCTCGAAGTCCCGCAGTCCCGAGTCCCAGCCCCGAGCCCCGAGTCCCGAGCTCGCGAGATCCTCTATCATTACGCGCATGGCGAAAGGTCGGATTTTCTCGAGCCTCTACTTCCAGGTCCTGGTCGCCATCGCCCTCGGCGTGATCTTCGGATTCGTCTCGCCCGACAAGGCGGCGGCCATGAAGCCGCTCGGCGACGGCTTCATCAAGCTCGTGAAGATGCTGATCGCGCCGATTGTCTTTACGACGGTCGTCGTCGGCATCGCGCACATGGGCGCGATGCGGGACGTCGGCCGGATCGGGCTGCGCGCGCTGATCTATTTCGAAGTGGTCTCGACCCTCGCGCTGGTGATTGGCCTGGTCGTCGTGACCGTGATCAAGCCGGGCGTCGGCGTCGGCTTCAATCCGGCCACCGCTGACGTCAGCGCCGTCTCGTCGTATACCACCGCATCGCAGCATCTGAGCACGATCGACTTCCTGCTCAACGTGATCCCCGACACGATCGTCGGCGCGTTCGCGCGCGGCGAGGTCCTGCAGGTCCTGCTGTTCGCGGTCCTGTTCGGGCTGGCGCTGCTCCGGCTCGGTTCGCGTGTCGACCGCCTGGTGGAGATCATCTCGATGATGTCCGACGGGCTCTTCGACGTGGTCGGGCTGATCATGCGGCTGGCGCCGGTCGGCGCGTTCGGCGCGATGGCGTTCACGGTCGGCCGGTACGGCGTCGGGTCGCTGTTCGCGCTCGGCAAGCTGATGGCGGCCGTCTACCTGACCTGCGCGCTCTTCGTCTTCGTCGTCCTTGGCGCGATTGCCGCCGCGACCGGCTTCAGCCTGATCAAGTTCCTGAAGTACATCGCCGAGGAAATCCTCATCGTCCTCGGCACGTCATCGTCCGAGTCGGCGCTGCCGCGCATCATGGCCAAGCTCGAACATCTCGGCTGCGCGAAACCGGTGGTCGGGCTCGTCGTGCCGACCGGCTATTCGTTCAACCTCGATGGCACGTCGATCTACATGACGATGGCGGCGATTTTCGTCGCGCAGGCGAGCGGCGTGCACCTGACGCTCGGGCAGGAAATCGGGATCCTCGGCGTGCTGCTGTTGACGTCCAAGGGCGCGGCGGCGGTCACCGGCAGCGGCTTCGTGACGCTTGCCGCGACGCTCGCGGCGTTCCCCACGATTCCCGTGGCCGGCCTGACGCTGCTGCTCGGCGTCGATCGCTTCATGTCCGAAGCGCGCGCGATCACCAATCTGATCGGCAACGCGGTGGCGACGATGGTGATCGCGAAGTGGGATGGCGCGCTCGATCTCGCCCGCGCGCGGGCGATCCTGAACGGTGAGCCGGCGCCGCCGAGAGAAGTGGAAGTTGAAGTTATCGAAGAGGTCGTGGTCGGCTTTGTAGAGAGATAGCGCCTGCGGCCATGCGAGCCCGAGGACAAGTCAAATCCGAACTGGCGCGAGCATCGGCGTCAGTTCGCGCTGGGGGTGGGGCCCCAGCGCAAAGTGAAAAAAAGTTGACCGTGACGGTGGGTCAACCCGCGTTATCCCTCATCAGCCGTCGGGCCGTAGATCGCCGGCACCGGGATGTCATTCAGTCTCAGATAGACCGACAGCTGCCCGCGGTGATGAATCATGTGATTCAGCACGAAACTGCGGAATGCCGCGAGCCGGGGCAGCGCGAAGAACTCCTGGTCGTTCCGCTTCAACACCCACAAGGCCGCCAGCTCGGCGTCCGACTTGTCCATCGCTTTTCGCGCGTTCCCTCTGGCGGTTTCGAATATCGCCAGCAGATCGGCGCTGGACGCCGGCTGCTGCGAAATCGGGAACGGATTGTCCCGGAGATCGAACTCGAGCCGTTCGAGGATGAGCGGACCCCAGTTCGGCAGGTTGGCGACATGCAACCGCCAGCTCGCCGAGCGACCGCGATTTGTCGTGCGGTTTCCAGGCGAGCTTGTCGTCGGGAATGCGCTCGAGCAGCGCGCCTGGTCGTCGACAACTCGTGATCGAATTCCGCGAGCAGCGCGTCCTTGATCATGTCTAGAGATGCGACGCCAGCGGTTCGTGCATGCGACGTCCCGACTCGAGCGACGTCAGGATGATGTCCGGCGTCACCGGGGCGCGCCGGAACGCGTCCTCGCCGATGGCGTCGGCAATGGCGTTCAAGACCGCGCCGTAGCCGGCGCCGACGGGCGGTTCTCCCACGCCGCGGGCGCCGACCGGCGTTTCGGGATCCGGCAAATCCAGCGCTTCGGTCGCCATCGTCGCCGGGATGTCGAGGATCGTGAGCGGCTTGTTGTAGTGAAAGCGCTTGGCGAGCGGTACGCCGTACTGGCGGTCGTAGACCCAGCGCTGCGTGAGCGCATGGCCGATCCCGAGACAGCAGCCACCGAGCAGTTGTCCGTGAAGGCTGCGCGGATTGATGACCGTGCCGACGTCGCCGACCGCCAGAAAGTCCACGAGCACGACCTTGCCGGTTTCACGATCGACTTCCACTTCCGCAAATCCCGCGACGAACGAATAGGTATCGCCGTCATGCGGGTAGTTGTCCTTGGCGACGCCCATCAGCCCGAGACCCGCGAGCGCGGCGGCGGAGGCTTTCGTGACCGCGTGGATGTCAGCGGGCAGGTCGTGCCCGTCGAACTTGCCGCCGAGCGCGATGGCGCGGCTCGCCGCCTGGGCGTAGGTCAGGCCGCGCGATGGATTGTCCTTGCGGAAGACGCGCGCGTCGCCGACGGTGTAGTCGTCCGGTTGACCGCCGAGATCGGTGGCGGCGATTTCGAGGAGCTTCAGTCGTGCGTCGGTCGCCCCGGCGAGGTTGGCCCGCGTCATGGCATGCGTGGTCTGGCTGCCGACCGACATGCACGACCAGGGCACGTGCTTGGACGTGTCGCCCCATATGACTTCGACCTGATCCCACGGCATGGCGAGTTCGTCCGCGGCGACGCGCGCGATGTCGATCACCGAGTGGGTGCCGAGGTTGCCGATGCCCGACTGCACGTAGAGCTTGCCGTCCGGCCGAATCGTCATCAGGCCGTCGTAGCCGATCGAGCCGGCGCCGTGCGGTCCGATCGCGACGCCGAGCCCTCGAACCTTCGTCCCGGTCCGCGCTTTCGCCTGCGCTTTTCGCTCTTCCCACTTGAACAGCGTGGCGCCGCGATCGAGGGCATTCTTCACGAATGCGCTCGTCACGTGACGGCGCTCCTTGCCGGCGACCGGTCCGTACAGCGCCTTGCCCTCGGGCGAGTTGATGCGGCGGATGGCGATCTGATCGAGGCCGAGTTTCTTCGCCGCTTTCGTCACCACCGGTTCGACGATGCCGTTGGCCTGCATCGGGCCGGGCGAGCGCTGCTGCGATCGCGGCGGCGTATTCGTGATCACCGGGACGCCGCGGAATCGCATCGCGATCGGCTGCCAGATCAGCGAGGCGGCATTGGCCGCCGATCGATGATCGCCCATCGGTCCATACGGGCCGTTGTCTTCGACGATGAAGAGATCCAGTGGCGGTGATGCGTCCGTCGGCGCGGAAGCCGACCTTGGCGCGGCCGACCATGCCGGTCCGCGCGCGGCCGATATAGTGCTCTTCCTCGCGGCTGATGCGCATCATCACCGGCGCGTTGGCTCGCTTCGACAGCAGCGCCGGGATCGCCATGGACACGGCGCCGGCGCCCTTGCTGCCGAATCCGCCGCCGGTGTACTCGGAGATCAGGACGATCTGCGACGGGTCGATGCCGACCCAGCTGGCGATCGGATCGACGGTGCGCGTCACGCTCTGGGTCGAGCCGTACAGATACAGCTTGCCGCGCTCCCAGTACGCCATCGCGGTCCGTGTTTCCATCGGCTGATGCCCGGTGGACTGGACGACGAAGGTTTCGTCGACGACCAGCGCGGCCTCGCGGAAGCCGGCCTCGAGATCGCCGTACGACCATTCGTCCGGCGCCGCGCCCATCGGCAGCCGGCCTTCATTCGCGTCGGCGAAATCCGCGTCGGTCCATTTCAGCGTCTTGATTTCCGGGCGAGGCGGCGGCTGGTTCGGTGCCGCCGGCGTCGTCGGCGCCGGGTACCAGACGTTGCCTTCGAGCCGGCCGTTGGGGCTGCCCGGACGAAGGCTGTCCACCGGATCGACGACGAAGGGGAGCGGCTCGAGATCAAGATCGATGCGTTCGATCGCTTCGGCCGCGGTCAGTTCGTCGACGGCGGCCACGGCGAGAATCGGTTCGCCCTGGTAGAGCGGTTCGTTGGTGAGCGCGCGTTCGCCGCCGGTCGGCGAGGCGGGGAGGTCGTCAGCGGTGAGGATCGCCTTGACGCCGGGCATGGCGAGCGCGGCGCGCAGGTCGATGCCGCGGACGCGGGCGTGCGGCATGGGGCTCAGGAGCAGCTTGCAGAAGAGCATGCCGTCGGCGCGATAGTCCTCCGCGTATTTCGCGCGCCCGGTGACCTTGGCGACGAGATCGGGAGTCGTGTAGTTCTGGCCGACCAGCTTCATCTTCGGCTCCAGGTGTCAGATGGGTGTCAGATGGGTGTCTGACACCCATCTGACCCCGAATTTGCATCACTTAGCGGTGGCGGCCTTCCCGATCATTGGGATTTTCGTCAATCGTTGGTGTCAGATGGGTGTCTGACCCCTGTCACGCGACAGGACTGTCAGGACGGACACATTACGTGACCTGATGGCAGTGATAACAGCCAAACGCAAAGTGGGTGCGATTGTACTCATACGACCGGGTGAAGTCGTACGCGGGCCGATGGAGCAGCCGCGCCATGCCGGGCATCACCACCTCGCGCATGTACGCGGCGCGCGACTGATTGTCGGACTCGGCGATGTAGCCGTAGATCGCGTTTCGCATCTGCGCGTCCATCCCGCCGCCGTAGACCTCCCAGCCGCGCAGCGCCACCTCAGGCTGCGGCAACCGCGCGACCCCGGGCATGCGCCAGAGATCCGTGACGCGCGCCCGCGGACCGTGGCACGTTTCGCAGGTCACGAACGCCGGGCCGCCCTTGAGCGGCGCCAGCACCTGCTGCGCCCACGGCAACACCTCCGACGTCATGAACTGTTCGATCGACGCGCGGATCCCTTTTCACCCCGCCGGGATAAATCGCATCATCGACCGGGTAACTGACCGACGGCGTGTTGCCGTGCAGGCTGATGCCGATCAGGAGCACCACCGCCGCCAGCGCCACGACGCTGAACACCGCTTCGCGGTAGCCGGCGATCCGGACCCGCGGTTCCCACGAGAGCACCGCCGCGATCGAGCCGGCGTCCCAGGACAGCTGCGGCTCGGCAGCGGCCAGCGAGAGCAACGCCGCGAGCTGCACGCCGCGCGGCACGTGAGGCAGGACGAGGGGAGGACGCCGATCGTCGCGCGCGAGGACGATGAGCGTGGCGGTGCCGAGGCGCCGATCGATCCACGATCGCGTCTGGCGGACCTCGGCGATGTCTTCGAGCGCGATTTCGTCCGAGTGCCGGCCGGCGAGCCGCATCACGCGGAAGTCGGTCAGCGTGTACCGCTCCCACGGCGAGAGTGGCGCGCGCTGGCTCCACAGCAATCGCTCCCACGGGAGTGGCAGATCCACGGGCGGCCTTACTAACGCGAGAAGTTGACCTTCGGCACCTGCTTCGCTTCGGCAGGCGCCTCGAAGAACGGATATTCCTTGAACCCGAACACCTTCGCGGTCAGGTTCGCCGGAAACCTGCCGGCGCGACGTGTTGTAGTCCTGGATGCGCTCGTTGTAGCGCATGCGCTCGGTGGCGATGCGATTCTCGGTGCCGGACAGTTCATCCATCAGACGGTTGAACTGCTCGTTGGCGCGAAGCTGCGGATAGTTTTCGACGACCGCGAGCAGCCGGCCGAGCGCGGCGGTCTGCTGGTTGGCGGCCTGAATCGTTTCTTCGGGAGACTTGGCCGCGAGCAGCCGCGAGCGCGCGTCGGCGATGTCCTTGTAGACGCCTTCTTCGTGCGCCGCGTATCCCTTGACGGTTTCCACCAGATTCGGAATGAGGTCGTTCCGGCGCTGCAGCTGGTTCTCGACCTGCGCCCACTGCGCCTTGATCGCCTCTTCCTGCCCGACGAACGTGTTATACGAGCAACCGGTCACCGACAGCGCGAAGATTGTCAGAACGACCGCCTGAACTGCTGTTCTGCGAGTCATCGGCATCTCACGTCCTCTCGAAGTCAATTGTAAGTCGGCGATTCCACGCACTCGAATCATTCTCACTCACCAGCTCGAGCCGCCGCCGCCGCCACCGCTGCCGCCGCCGCCAAATCCACCGAACCCGCCACCAAAGCCGCCGCCGCCGCCGCCAAACCCGCCGCCGCCGAATCCACCGAACCCGCCGCCGAACGGTCCGACGCCGCTCGACCAGCCGCTCCAGCCGCGGCGGCCCCAGCGCTGCACGGGGCGTCCGGGTCCGCCGCCCATCCGGCTGATCACGATGACGACGATCAGAAACAGGATGATCCAGCCGATCGAGATGTTGGCCGACCGCGGATGGCTGACGGAGCGTGGCGGTTCGACGCCGGTCAGCTGAACATTACGCCCCTGCGCGATCCGCCCGATGATCCGCGTCGCGCCGGCGAGGATGCCCGGACCGAAGCGGCCCTGCCGGAACTCCGGCGCCATGAAGTCGCGGCTGGTTTCGCCGGCAAACCCGTCCGTGATCCACTGCTCGAGCCCGTAGCCGACCTCGACCCACACCCGCCGATCGTTGGGCGCGACCAGCAGGAGCAGGCCGTTGTCCTTCTCCTTGTCGCCGATCCCGCGCCCGCGATTCTCGAACAGCTTCGTCGCGTATTCGCGGATGTCGCCAAACGGCGCCAGCGTCGGCACGGTGGCGACGATGACCACGTCGCCGGTCTTGTCCTGCAGTTCCCGGATCATGCGATCCATCTCGCGGGAACTGTCGGGGTCGATGACGTGCGCGAAATCGTTGACCGGCGCGGTCAGCTCGGGCAGCGGTGGCGAGCTGGACTGCGCGGCGGCGACGTCGAGCATCGCCGGCACACAGCAGCAATAGCAGGATGGCGACAGCGCAGCACGGCCAGAACGCGGAGGCGCGACGCCGCACGGTATTTGGCCGCACGTCAGCTCCGCCACCGGTCGATGTGCTGCGTCAGCTGCTGCACGGCGGCGAGATACGGCGGAAACAGTTCGCGCGCCTGATTGGAGGTCGGCGCATGTCCGCGGAGCGCGACGACGCGATCGAGCGCGGGATCGTGGGCGTCCATCCCGAGCCGCGCGACATTTTCGAGCAGCGCCGTGAGCGGCAGCGACGAGCGTCCAATGAGATCGGCCAGCGCGTCGCTGCGCCCCCTGGTCTCGATGAACGCTTCACGCAGGTGCATCAGGTGGCTGCGCGCCTGGACCTCGCACGCCCGCCGCAGGTCCGACGCGTCGACCTGCAGGCCGCTGAACGGATCGCTGCCGGACAATCACCTGGTAGTCCGCGAGAATCGCGCCGAACTCGTAAGGAAACGCGTCGAGCGACCGGCCGAACTCGTGCGCCTCGAGAATGAGCGGCGTGGCCAGCCCGGCTTCCTGCCACGCCACGACGCGCGCCGCACAATCGCGCAGATCGCCGGTCGTCAGGCTCGACACGACCGCGAGCGTGGCGTTCGGCGTCCCCGCCGGACGGCTGGCGGCATAGAGCACGAGCGACTGCATACGATCGCCGAAGATCGCACGGAGATCACGTTCGAGCGCGGCGACGGCGTCCGGGATCGACATGACTCAATTGTAGAATGGCGGGCGTGCGACTGCGCGAGCTGCGAGTAGGCTGCTTCGGCGGCGGAACCGGATTGCCGAGCCTGCTCGGCGGATTGAAGACGAATCCCTGGCTGCAAGCGGATGCGGTCGTGACGATGTTCGACAGCGGCGGCAGTTCCGGCGTCCTGCGCGACGAGCTCGGCGTGCTGCCGCCGGGCGACATCCTCAAGTGCGCGCTGGCGCTGGCCCGCAACGCCCGCGAGGCGCGCCGCGTGCTGCTCGCCCGGCTGCCGACGCTGGAGCACACGCGTCTGGGCGGACACACCGGCGGCAACCTGCTGCTGTCGATGATGCAGAGTTACAGCGGCGACTTCCTCGATGCGATCGACGGCCTGCGCGCGCTGCTCGGCTGCCGGGGCCGCGTGTGGCCGGTCAGCGTCGAACACGCCTCGGTCTGCGCGGAGTACGGCGACGGATCGCTGACGCGCGGCGAAGTCGAAGTGGATGCGGGGCAGTCGTCAGGGCGTTTCGTCCAGCGCATCTGGCTCGAGCCGGCGGTGTCCATTCATCCCTCGGTCGCAAATGCGATCACCCAGTTCGACGCCGTGACGATCGGCCCCGGCAGTTTCTATACGAGCCTGATGCCGATCTTCCTGGTCCGCGGCGTGGCTGAAGCGCTGCGCGAGATGAAGGGACCGGTCATCCTGATTGCGAACCTCCTCACCGAGGGGCGCGGCATGGCCGGATTCACCGCCGCCGACGCCGTGGCGCGCATCGAAGACGCGATTCAACGCCCGGTGGACGTCGTCATCACCAACGTGCAGTGGCCGAACTCGAAAGTCCTCGGCCGCTACGCGCTCGAGCACAAGGAACCGCTCTCGCCGGGCGATCTGCCGGCGCACTGTCAACTGGTCGGGGGCGATTTCTGGAAGGGCGACATCGCGCGGCACGATCGCCTGCGGCTCGCCTACGCGGTGTGGAGCATTCTCTCGCGGCGGCTGCTGCAGACCGACGATGAGTCACGAAGTCACGAAGCCACGAAAAACCTCATCACGAAGGCTCGAGGGCACGAAGGTCACGAAGATTTCTTGGGTTTCTTTTTTGCAGGTCTTCGTGCCTTCGTGCCTTCGTGGCTTCTTTTCGTCGACTGAGGCCTTCGAAGGCTTCGACTCGACCCGGTCCGCCTTCAGCTTCGCCGCCTTCTCGATGATCTCCTCGAACATCGCGCCGGTGTCGCCGCCCTTGGCGGGGCGATTCGATGTCCAGATCGCCGGCGCCTCGCCGCCGAGGATGTCTTCGAAGTCGCCGTCGCTCTTGACGCTTTTCGGCGCGAACTCGGTGATGTCGAGGTCGCCGGACCACTCGTCGCGATGCTTGATGAGGAGCCACGAGCGATCGCCCGATCCGCTGCGGGCGCCGGGGAAGCGGCCGCTGGTTCGCACCAGCACCCACGATCCCTTCAGCTTGTAGCCGTTCAGCGTGATCTTCAGGTCGCCCTTCTTCAGCGCCGCATCCACATCGTCCACTTCGGGCGTCCACGTGCCGCGATCCCAGAGCATCACGATCCCGGCGCCGTAGCCCTCGGGAATCACCC
>CAVQHT010000011.1:0-372258 GCA_963712355.1 uncultured Acidobacteriota bacterium | reverse complement strand
CTGCACGCGCACAACTGCTATCCGGAAGATGGTCGATGGGTCGATCGACTGGATCGGGCGCTGGCAACCGGCCTGGCGCCGATCGCCATCGAACAGGATCTGGTGTGGGTGGCCGATTCCGACAACCGGCGGGCGTTCAATTGTCTCGCACGGCGGAACGCCGACCGGACAGGAGCCAACGCTCAAACAATATTTTTTCGAACGCGTCACGCCGATGATGGAGCAGGCGCTGCGCGACGGTCACCGCGACCCGTGGCCGATCCTCATCCTCCACCTGGATTTCAAGACGAACGAAGCAGCGCACCATCGCGCCATCTGGACGCTGCTCGGCAGGTATTCGTCTTGGCTCACGACAGCAGAGCGGCCAGCCGACGCCAGGCCATTTCGCCGCTTGTGCCAGGACCTCTGCTCGTCCTCACCGAGAACGGCGACGGACAAGCGCAGACGTTCTACGACGACGTGCCGGTGGGCCAGACACTGCGGATCTTCGGCACGGTGGCTTCAACGGCGGAACGGCAGGTTCCTGCTGCAGATTCGGCGGCCGTGCTCCCGCGCAGCTATCGCCGATGGATGAACCTGTCCTGGACGGCGGTCGAGGGCGAACGCCAGCCGGCGGCCGGGCCCTGGACCAGCGCGAAGCGGCGGCGCCTCGACCAGCTCGTAACCGCGGCGCACGGCGCCGGCTGGTGGATCCGTTTCTACACGCTCAACGGCCACGTACCCGAAGACAGTCGAGGCTGGACGCCTGACTACAACTTCGGTTCGCTCGGCGCGGTCCGCGAACGATGGCGCGCGGCCATCGACGCCACCGTCGATTTGATTGCGACAGATCAATACGAAGAACTGGCGCGCGAGCTCGGTGCGTCACATGGAGGACTGCGATGAAGCCACGTATTCGCAACCGCGCTCCGTCGGAGCGCGTCGCCCGTCCTCAGCCGTTTCCGACGTCGGACGAGATCGCGGCGCGCGCGCACGATCTGTTTGTCAGCGGTGGCCGTCAAATCCGCCGCATCCGCGAGTACTGGCTCATCGCTGAGCGCGAACTGCTCGAGAAGGCGGCCGCGCGAACGCTCGGGACATCCGATGAGGCCGACCGACGCACACCTTTTAGCTGATTCCCGCCGACTGCCGCCTGGAGAGCAAATCTCTCCAGGCGACACATCAGAGACATTTTCGTAACAAATGCCTGGTGAGACACCCCACTGCGAGGGGATTTGCAACGCCTGTGTAACAAAACCGGGTTCAGGACAATCAGAGGACCCCGGTCCGGTCGTCGTCGTCCTCCAGGTCGTCCCCGTCCTCGATGTCCTCGGTCGGATCGTCGTCGGCCTCAACCGGCAGCAGCTCGGGACGGATGTGCTCGCCTTCGGTCGTGCCGTGCGTTTCGTGAAGCTCATCGCGGTCCGTCTTCTTCTGGGTCATGGCTCACCTCCGGCTGCGACGCGTCACTGCTCCATACAAGGACGGTTCGCAGGCGATCCAAAGTCGCACGCGCGTGTGACGTTCAAGTGATGAATCCACTCGTAACACGCCCGCAACTGGCGTGTGTTGTAGCCGTCACAGGCAGGCCACAACATTCGGTCTCCGACTACACGCGAAGGAGCTGGTGATGACGCGCCAGATTGCGACCCTTTTTCTGATCACCGCCGGCACGGCCCTGCTGACCGGCTGCGGCGGCGACAGTTCGGCGACCACATCTGCGGCGAGCGTGGTGTCCCTGCAAGGCGCCGGCGCCAGTTTCCCGGCGCCGCTCTACACGAAGTGGTTCAAGGCCTACAGCGCCGCGCACCAGAACGTGCTCGTCGACTACCAGTCCGTCGGCAGCGGCAGCGGCGTCAAGAGCGTGATCGATCACACGGTCGACTTCGGCGCGAGCGACGCGGCGATGAAGCCGGAGGACATGGCCAAGGTGCCCGGAGGCGTCCAGCTCTTCCCGATGACGGCCGGCAGCATCGTGCTCGCCTACAACCTGCCGGGCGTCGAGCAACTCTGAAGCTCTCGCGGAAGGCGTATGCCGGCATCTTCCTCGGCACGATCAAGCGCTGGAACGATCCGGCGATCGCCGCGGCAAATGCCGGCGTGAAGCTGCCCGATCTGCCGATCAACGTCGTGGTCCGCGCCGACAGCAGCGGCACGTCCTTCGTCTTCTCGCAGCACCTCAGCGCGATCAGCGACGGACTTCAGCAAGAACGTGGGCGCCAACACGATGCCCAACTGGCCGGTCGGCACGAAGTCCAAGGGCAACGAAGGCGTGACCGCGAGCATCATGACGACGCCGGGCTCGATCGGCTACATCGAGTACGGCTACGCGAAGAGCCAGAAGGTGCCGATGGCGACGCTCGAGAACAAGAGCGGGCAAGTACGTCGCAGGCCAACACGGCCTCGGGCCAGGCGGCGCTCGCGTCGGCCACGCTGCCCGACGACATGATCGCGTGGGCCAACGATCCGGAAGCCGCCGACGCGTATCCGATCGTCACCTACACCTGGCTCATCTGCTACAAGAAGTATCCCGACAAGAACAAGCTGCAGGCGATGCAGGACCTCGTGCGAGTTCGGACTGACCGAAGGCCAGAAGGACGCGGAGAGCCTCGGCTACATTCCGCTGCCCGACGCGCGTCGTCGCCAAGGCGACGGCCGCGCTCGCAGAACCTCGCCGAGTAGGCGGCGGCCGGATCATGGCGGTCAGCTGTCTCACCTCGCACTCCGCGCTGCCGGGTGTCTTCGCGCCGCGACCCGGGCGAGATCGCGCCAGGCCCCGAGCACGCGGCAGATCGTCGATCGATCGCGCGTTCCGGACGCTCTGCCTGGCGTTCGCGCGGTTCACGCTCGGCACTCGTCGCGTTCATCGTCCTGCGGATCGCGTGTCCGCGACGCCCGGCGATTCGAGCAGTATGGCGTTCGGATTCCTCACCGGCCGCGTGTGGGATCCGAACACCGAGCGGTTCGGCATCCTGGCCGAAATCTGGGGCACGCTCTACACGTCGCTGCTGGCGCTGATCCTCGGCACCGCGTTCGGCGTCGCGGCGGCGGTTTTCCTGAGCGAGGGCTATCTCGGTCAGGCGACCTTCAGCGTGCTGCGCGCGCCGGACCTGCACCTGCATCCCGTTGGGTCGCGGCTGCCCGATCAGCTCGAGCGCGCTGCTCAAGAACCTGATCGAACTGCTGGCGGCGATTCCCAGCGTCGTCTACGGCCTGTGGGGCCTCTTCGTCGTCATCCCGCTCGATCCGGCCGCTCTGCACCTGGCTGCACATCGAAACTGGGCTGGATCCCGTTCTTCTCCACCGACCTGAGCGGCCCCGGCGTGCTGCCGGCCGTCATCGTGCTGTCGATCATGATCCTGCCGACCGATCACGGCGATCAGCCGCGACGCGCTCGTCTCCGTGCCGCCGAAGCTCCGGATGGCGGCGTACGGGCTCGGCGCGACGCGCTGGGAAACGATCCTCGCCGTCATCCTGCCGACGGCGCTCGCGCGGCATCTTCGGCGGGCATCGTGCTCGCGTTCGGCCGCGCGCTCGGCGAAACCATGGCGCTGGCGATGCTGGTGGGCAACGCCAACCAGATCACGCTGTCGCTGTTCTCGCCGGCGAACACGCTGGCGGCGCTGCTCGCCAACAACTTTCCCGGAAGCCGGCGCGAAACAGGTCAGCGTCCTGATGTACGCGGCGCTCGTGCTGCTCGCCATCACGCTCGTCGTCAACATCATCGGCGCCGTGATCATCCAGCGCGCGCCTCGACGCACGCGGACTAAGGACTCCGACATGGCCGACCTGACCGACCGACACCTGCGCCCGATCGACGACGCGACCGATCCGTTCGCGGGCGTCGACTTCAGCCAGCTCGAGCGACTCGCTGCGCCGGCCGCGCACGCTTGCTCGACTTCCTGCTGAACGGCATCGTGGCGGCGATGACGCTGCTGGCGCTCATTCCGCTGTTCTCGGTCGTCCTGATGCTGCTGTGGCGCGGCGGCCGGAAGCTGAGCCTCGCGCTCTTCACCCAGCTGCCGCCCGCGCCGCTCGAACAGGGCGGCGGCTTCGGCAACGCGATCGTCGGCACGCTGATCATCGTCGCGCTGGCGGTGCTCGTGACGCGTGCCCATCGGGCTGCTGACCGCGATCTACCTCGCGCAGTCGACACGACAGCCGCCTGGCGACCGTGCGTCCGGTTCTGCGCCAAGGTGCTGACCGGCTTTCCCTCGATCCTGGCCGGCGTGTTCGCCTACGGCGCGGTCGTGCTCGTCGACGGGCGGCTTCTCGGCGCTGGCCGGCGCCGTCGCGCTGTCGATCCTGATGCTGCCGACGATCATCCTGACCTCCGAGGACGCCATCCGGATGGTGCCGCCGCGCATGCGCGACGCGGCCATCGGCATGGGCGCGACGCGCACGCAGGTCGTCTGGATGGTGCTGCTGCCGACGGCGTGCCCGGCATCCTCACCGGCGTGATGCTCGCGGTGGCGCGCGCCGCCGGCGAAACCGCTCCGCTGCTGTTCACGGCGCTCTTCAGCAACTACTGGCTCTGGTCGCGCGGGCAGACGAACTGATGCAGCCGACCGCGTCGCTCGCCGTCCTGATCTACAACTTCGCCGGCATGCCGTTTCCAGAACCAGGTGGAGCTGGCCTGGGCGGCCGCGCTGGTGCTGTGCTGCTCGTGCTCGGCGCCAACATCGTCGGCCAGAGCCTGTCGGCGAACCGCGTTCAGTCTAGGCAGTCATCAGGGAGAGTCGCATGTCAACCGTTGAGACGCATCGACCAGCGCGGCAGCACCGCCGACCCGCATCACGCCTGGCCGCCGCCGCCAGGCGATGGTCCGGCGAGACGTGGTGCTCGACTGCCACATCAAGGACCTGTACTACGGCAACTTCAAGGCGGTGCGCGACACGGCCATCCCGATCAAGAAGAACTCGATCACCGCGTTCATCGGCCCGTCCGGCTGCGGCAAGAGCACGGTGCTGCGCTGCCTCAACCGCATGAACGATCTCGTCCGCGGCTTCCGGTTCGAGGGCCACGTCCGCTATCGCGGCCGCGACATCTACGCGTCCGGCATCGATCCGGTCGCCGTCCGCCGGTTCATCGGCATGGTCTTCCAGCAGCCCAATCCGTTCGCGACGAGCATCTACAACAACGTCGCGTTCGGGCTGCGGCTCAACGGCTTCAAGGGCAACACGCGCGAGAAGGTCGAGAAGGCGCTGCGCGGCGCGGCGCTCTGGGACGAGGTCAAGGACAAGCTGCAGACGAGCGGCCTGTCGCTCTCGGGCGGACAGCAGCAGCGCCTGTGCATCGCGCGGGCGATCGCCACCGAGCCGGAAGTGCTGCTGATGGACGAGCCGTGCTCGGCGCTCGATCCGATCGCGACGCGCAAGATCGAAGAGCTGATGCGCGAGCTCCGGCAGCGCTTCACCATCGCCATCGTCACGCACAACCTGCAGCAGGCGCAGCGCGTCGCCGACTACACCGGCTTCCTGTACGTGGACACGACGCAAGGCGGGCCGCACCGGCTATCTCGTGGAGTTCGGCGAGTCGCAGCAGTTCTTCGACGCGCCCGCGCACGTCCACACCCAGCAGTACATTCGCGGCGAATTCAGCTGACGAATTCCTGATCGGTCAGATCGGCGACGTCGTGGAGGGCCGTCTCCGCTCGACGGTGCCCGTTGCGGGTGCCGCGTTTGTCTGGCCGGCCGAAAGGGCACGATGGCGGATATCGCGTGCCTCGACGATGAAGATGACGTCTTCGGCGATGTTGGTCGCATGGTCGCCGATGCGCTCGAGATGGCGTGACATGAGGATCAAGTCGATGCCCGGCTCGATCGTCCGCGAGTCGCCGAGCATGTACGTCAGCACCTCGCGGAAGATCTGATCCTTCAGCGCGTCCAGCCAGTCGTCCTGCTTCAGGACGGTCTGCGCCAGGCTGACATTCTCGATACGAACGCCTCGAGCGCTTCGTGAAGCATCCTGACCGCCAGGTCGCCCATGCGCGGCAAATCGATCAATGGTTTGACCGGCGGGTGCTGCAGATAGCGATGCGCGACTTCGGCGATGTTGACGGCGAGATCGCCGACGCGTTCCAGGTCGGCGTTGATCTTGAGCGCCGACACGATGGTGCGCAGATCAATCGCGACCGGCTGATACAACGCGACCAGCGTGAAGCAGCGGTTGTCCACTTCGATCTGCAGATCGTCGATGCGCGAATCGCCGTCGATGACCTCCGCGAGCGACTCGTGGTCGCGGACAATCAGCGCCCGCATGGCCATGCGGACGCGCTCCTCGGCCATCCCGCCCATCGTGACGAGGCGCCCCTTCAGATCGTCGAGCTCTTCGGCGAACAATCGGCGTGGCTCAATCATCAGGTTGGCTTGTGCAAAACGAACAGGTGTGCTGCGGTCAAGCGTTGCGCGGGGGAGAGTCCCGCGTCAAGTAACGGATCTCGTTACGTTGCGGATACACGGACCCACTGACGCCATGTGAGTTGTGCGAGGTCTCTCAAAAGATGAATACAGGATTAACTCGAGACTTCATCGCATCAAGAAGATGCACGCCAGCTTAACTTTTGATCGAATTGATGCTTCATGCGCGAGCGCCGCGTTACCCCAGTGCGGCACTCTGCAATTCGCAGGGTTGATTCGGACTGCACAGTGGCAGTTCACGGCCCCTGCGGAGACCCCCATGAAACCGATCGTGTTCGTCCACAGCAACGGCCGGAGCGGCACTGACTACCTTCGCAACATGACCAAGGCGCTGTATCCGAAGGACGTCGAGGTCTGGCACGAACGCCTCGGTCCGGGTGCGGGAGCGCGTCAGTTCTTTCGTCGATACGATGCCACGTCGCTGCAGTGCGCGCGCGGTGATCTCACCATTCGCGGAATGCTGGTCGCGATGGCCGAAAGCTCCGCGACGATTCCGTATTTCGACACCGGTTGCTCGTTCCACTCCCTGTTTCCCCTCTCTGCTCCAGGAATTCGGCGACCGCCTGCACATCGTCTATCAAGTGCGGCACCCGTTCGACGTGGCCGCGTCGCAATCCGCGTGGGGGGCGTATCACGGGTCCGAGGCGCTTCGTGCCTGGGACGCCAGGGTCTATCTGCGGTCTGGAGACAACAGCTTTCGGCCCGACAGCCGCTGGGCGCACCGAACGCCGTTCGAGAAAGCCCTCTGGCGGTGGTTGGAGCTCGACCTGTACTGGGAGGAACTGAAAACCCGCTTCCCCGCCGCGTCGATGCACTTCGTCAAGGCCGAGGACGTCTTCGCCGATCCCGCGCACATGCAGATCTACTGGCGCCTGCTTGGCGTGCCGTGTCCATCGCGAGAGGCCGCGACGGCGGCCGCCAAAGGCCGGGCGCAACGAAATGCGCGACGAGCGCCGGCATGGTTTGGCGTAGGATCAGAATGGCAGCGATATTTCGAATACGGGGAAGTGATGGAGCGCGCCAGCCGCTATAGCTATTCGTCGGACGCGCTCACGCTGCACATCAAGAGTCAGCGATATCGCAGGCCTTCCTACTGGTCGCCAGTCTTACGTGCCAGTGAAAGCGGCAGTTCTCACGCACTCGGCTGGCTGCGCCGGTGGACTGGGCGGCCACAGCAAGACACCGACCACGTTACGGCAACGACCCTCTAGGATCGCGGGCTCTGCGGCGTCCGCCCACGCTTGACCGTGGCCGGGCGAGAGCTCTTTTCTGAGCGCGCAGTCTGCGTCGCAGGGACGACTTCGCCTCCGGGTCCGACATCTTGTCCTTCTTCGGCCGATGCTCGCGCTTCATCCCGCCGGCTGGATTTGGCCTCGGGCGCTGCGAATTTTCTCGGCTTGCGGCCGCGGCGGACTTTCTTCACCTGCTCGGTCGCGCTGTGGCCAAGTTCCGCCAGCAGGGCCTGTGCGTCGGACACCATCGAAGAAAGCTGCGCGACCAGATGAGCGCGTTGCCCATTCCAGTCGTCGATATGGTTCCTGAGATTACCGATCGCCGCGCCAATCGACTCGGCGTAGGCGATTCAATTTCGTTTCGGCCGAAGCCGTGTCCGGCGTCGTGTTGCTGGCGCCATCGTCCTGCCGGTCTCTTTGTACGCGCTTCTGTCCTGCCATACCGCCTCCTCGCCTCTTCATGCCGGGACGTGCTGCACGAGCCTTGCCACTCATGATCCTTTGCTTGTCTGCCCAGCCGCCGTCTCCGTCAGTCCCTCGGACACTCGAGCGGACAGTTCTTTGACATCGGTCCGGCCGAGCAATTCATCGAGATTCGCGTCGCACTGGTGGATGTCGACACCAACCTTTTCCGAGAGCAAAGACACCGCTTTGAGGATGGCGGTGAGTTCACGTTCGGCCAGCAGGTTGACCTGGAGATCGAGATGCGCCCGCCGGTCGGCGAGCAGCGTCATGTGATTTTGCGACATCAGCACGAATGCGGTCAGCAGGATCGCCTCGAGCGAGACGATCATCGTCAACAGGTTGAACGGAAAGGGATCGAACTGATACGACGAGAGCGTATTCACTCCGATCCAGATGGCAAACCAGCACAAGTGGAAGGCAACAAAGGGAAAGCTGCTGGCGATCGAGGTCACGCGATCGGTGAGCACCTGCACCCTGGTGCGATCGTGTTGATTCTGCCGCTCGATCTCGATGACGGCGCGGAGGTTGGCGGCCGTCGGTCCCACCGTTTCGAGGGCCGGCTGCCGCGCATGCCGTTTCATGGCTATTCCTTCAAAAGCTCCGCGACGGCCGAGAAATCCGGAATCCGGTCGCAGATGGCCTTGACGGCTGCAGTAATAGGCACGGCGAGCAACAAGCCCCACACGCCCCAGATCCATCCCCAGAACAACAGGCTTACGAACACCGCCACTGCATTCATTTCGCCGACACGGCTCATCAGCCAGGGCGTGAGCACATTGCCTTCAACCGCGCCGATCGCGATCACCAGACCGGCGACGCCAACGGTCATGCCGAGCGATCCGAATTGCACGAACGCCGCGACGGCTGCGGCGACGACAATCAGTACCGGCCCGACGATCGGAATCGCGAAGAGCACGGCAGAGAGCACGCCCCAGACGCCAGCTTCCTCCAGGCCGACGAGACGGAACGCCACCCAGACCACGGCGCCGACGATCAGGCTGATCACCACCCGGGCCAGCAGGAACCGTTCGATTTGCCGATCGATCTCGGCGAGGATTTCGACGGTGAGTTTCTTGTTGGACAGCGTCGGGACAATCCGAATGAGCTTGCGCTTGTAGAGATCCCCGGCCGCGAGCATGAAGTACACCGAGGCACAACACGGCAATCATCTGGGCCACGAACGCCACCGCGCCGTGCGAGCCCTGCCAGAGCCAGTCGGACCATCGGAACGTGGGTTCTTCGATGCGGACCGCCGTTACGCCGTCGCCGGTGGCTTTCTTCGCCGCGCCGTTGGCGGCCGATTCAAGCTCCTGAGCCGCAGCCTGCACCTTGGCGACCGTTCCCGGGGCCCCGTGCCCCACTTCCTGGATCGCCTGCGCGACCGTGTGCGCGGCCACCGGCAGGCGATCGATAAACGCGCCGGCCTCGCCGCCAAGCTGATAGGCGCCGGCGCCGCCCACGCCCAGCAGCACCGTCAACAGGAGAGGTACCGCGATGGCGCGCGGAAGACGATGGGATGCCAGGAACGCCACGACCGGTTCCAGCGCATAACTGATGAGAACACTGAGGACCAACGGGATCCAGACGGCCTGGCCCCACCAGAGCGCCCCAACGATCGCCAGCGCCGCCAGGATGCGGACATAAGGAATCAGCCGTTCCGCCGCTGCCGCAATACCCGCGTTGCTGCCTGCGTCGGACAGCAGTTGGCGTTCGGAAGGCTCTTCTACAATCGCGGGTATCACATCAGCTCCGCGACTGCCTCCTTCAACAACGGTGCCATAAGCTCAACGTGGAGTTCTTGAACCGCGATCGCCGGTGGTTCACGAACGTTGGCGGGGCCCGTCCGCGAACAGCCCCACCGGGTGCTCGCCGAAGGGCACTCGCTTCGACCGCGCGTCGGCTCCGCGCCCGGCGGGGCGGCCCCGTTCGCGGCCACCCGCGAGCGATTGCAGGGTGTCGAAGCGATTTCCGGACTTCTGTGACGCTCGCCGATCACGATCACCCGGTCGGAAAGGACTGCGCAAGCGAACGAGGAGCGCCGCCAACGAGTAGCGGCCCGCGCGGTCCGAACGCGCGAGCCGCACGCTCAGTTCAGGTCAGCGCCGACCGGCTGACGCGGCGGTCTTGCGCGATCGCGGCGCAGGCGCCTTCTCGTCCTCTTTCGTCTCGTCGTCCTCGTCGTCCTCCGGATGCGCGATCGCGGCGGCCTGCTGGTTGATGCCGCCTTCCGCGAGCGCTGACAGCTTCTTGTCCGCGGCTTTTTCTTCGTCGAGCGTCTCCTGCAGGCGATCGGCCGCGTCGGTATGTCCCATCGCGCGGGCCCACGCCACCAGCGTGCCGTACGCCGCCATCTCGTAGTGCTCCGCCCGCTGACCGGCGGCAATCAGGCACGCGTCCATCGTGTCGTCGTCGAAATCTTCTTCCATCACGGACTTGCCTTCTTCGACGATGCCGGCGATGCCGTCGCAGTGCTTGCCGCGCGGCTTCTGGCCGAGGCTTTCGAAGATCTCTTCAAGGCGCTCGATGTGTCCGTTGGTCTCTTCGAGATGCGACGTAAAGGCGTCGCGCAGCGCGGGCGACGTCGCCGACTTGGCCAGCTTCGGAAGGGCTTTCGTCAGCTGGCGTTCGCCGTCGTATGCGTCGCGGAGCTCGTCGATGAACGCGTCGTGGAGCGTGGGGGATTCAGGCATGGTGCGACCTCCAGGTCGTCGGGGTGAATGCTCGGGTGAAAAGATCTGCGTTTCACCGCCCCACGGAGCATGACCCGTACCGCCCGCGCGTCCGATGCGCGGACCGCCAGTTCGCCCTGAACGCGCGCCTCGGTGTGTTGGTGTGCGGAAGCGCGGGACACATCTACGGAACGCGATGGGCTCATCAACCTCAGTAGCGGGCTACCCACACAACGCGTCACAACGCTCTGGAACGGCCATTTGCCGCGGTTATAGGCGCAATTCATCTCGGCATTGGCGTTGCAGAGATGTCGATACAGCTGAGGAGACGCGGCTAGACACCGCGCCGCCGAGCTAATGGAGGAGGCAGACCATGTTGTCTTACGCGCTCACTTTTCTCGTGCTCGCGATCATCGCCGGCGTTCTCGGCGCCAGCGGCGTCGCGGCCATGGCGACGAACATCGCCTACGTGTTGTTCGTTATCGCGCTGGTTCTGTTCCTCGTCAACATGATCAGCGGACGCCGGACAATCGCCTAGACCAGCCTATGCGGCGGCCGGTAAGGCGAGCCCACATGAGGGTTTCGCCTTGCCGGCGTCGCGACAGAAGCAACCACGCGACGCGACCAGTCATGTTGTGATGGAGAGCGGTATGCCCCGCGAACAGCAGAGCAATTCCAAGGAATACGTTCCGCCCACGCTCGATCCGGTGTCCGAAGCGGATGATTCGGACGCGATCTGGTTTGAAGAAGACGACTACTGGGGCGAGCCCGTCCCGGAAGAGCCCGCGCAATAGAGGCCGGAGCCGCCGTGCCCGGCGATTGCTGCAACGATAGATAGACCCCAAGCGCAGACACCAGCGTGCCCATCGACCAGCCGATCGCCAGCCGCCTGCCGATTGAATCCGCGTAGAGCATCGCCGCGACCGACAAGGACAGGTCGCAACATCCTCGCGTGTCCTTCAGGTGCTCGCTCTCCGACGTCGCCTTGCTGATCGCTCGCGCGGAGTTTCCATCGATGGGCGGACCGCAGGTTGTTCGCCCAAAACCAGTCACCGGCCCCGGTGAACCGTTCGTCGAAATCACGTCGCGCGTATCGAGCGGGGTTAGTAGCGTCCTTTCGATGACGGGTTTTCCTGTCACTTGAAAGGCGAGGACTGTGACGAATCCGGCGCGTATTGCGCCACGCCACCTGTTCGATCTGGGAATCGGCATGGACAACCTGCTGCGAACCAACCAGAACAAGCTCAAGGTGCGGTTCAGCGTGATCAACCTGACGAACAAGGAATCGCTCTACAACTTCCTCTCGACCTTTTCCGGCACCCATTTCGTCACGCCGCGTACTTACCAACTTCAAGTGGGGGTGACGTTCTAAGTCCCTATATACTGCGCGCATCGTTCGTCCGGCTCCGGCACGACACCTGAAAACGCCTGCGGGGAGGAACCATGCTCGGTGGCGGTCGTCGCACCCTGATGCTCGCCGTGAGCGTCGCGCTGGCGTCTGGTCTGATGGTGTGGACCGGGGCTGCCGGCCTGACAGCCGCGCCGCAGCAGAACCTGCCGACCAAGGCGCCGGTGACGGATCCGAAAGACGCGAACCCGTGGCCGGACGCGGCGGCGCTTGCGGCGACGAAGCGCGCGGCGGACAGCCGGCCGCTCTTTGCCGCAACCGAGCCGCTCGTGTTCACGCTGGTCGCGGATTTCGGGCAGGTTCAGAAAGACCGCGAACCTGACGGTACTCGTACCTACCCCGCGAAGCTGATCGTCGCGCAATCAACCCAGAGCGAGACGTCGATTCCCGTGCAGATTCGGACGCGCGGACACTCGCGTCTCAAGCCGGACTTCTGCACATTCGCCCCGCTGCGGATCGAATTCGCCGTCAACCCGGTCGGGACCGTGTTCGAAGGCCAGAGGAAATTGAAGCTGGGCACGCACTGCCGCGATCAGGGCGAATACTCCGAGTACGTCGTCCGCGAATACCCGGTCTACCGGATGTTCAATCTGCTCACGCCGCGATCGTTTCGCGCCCGGCTCGCCGAAGCGCACTACGTGGACGCAAAGAGCATGAAGCCGATCGCCGTGCGAACCGCACTCTTCCTCGAAGACGACGACGATGTGGCGCGCCGGCTCGAAGGACGCATCTCCGACACGACCGGTATGCGGTTCGGGCAGCTCGACTCGTCGATGACGACGATGACGATGCTCTTCGAGTACATGATCGGCAACACCGATCTGTCGATCAAATCGCTCCACAATATCCGGGTCGTGCTGACACCCGGCGGGACGCGGTACCCGATCCCGTACGATTTTGATTTTTCAGGCGTGGTTGACGCGCAGTACGCCGGGCCGAATCCGCTGGTCTCGATCTCGAGTGTCCGGGAGCGCATCTATCTCGGCCCGTGCCAGACGCCGGCGGTGTTCGAGGTGTTCCTGGCGCGGTTTCGCAAGGCACACGCCGAGATGACGGGCGTGTACGATTCGGTGCCCGCGCTCAAGCCGAAGTCCGTGAGCGCGGCGAAGAGTTATCTGGAGGAGTTCTTTCGAACGATCGAACGCCCGCCGGCCATCAAGAAGGCGTTCATCGATGGGTGCAACGGCCGGCACTCCATCTAGCGCGAGCGGATGCGACGGCCGCGCGTTTACTTGTTGGCGTCGCGGATGATGCCGGCGATCTGCGTCAGCCCCTCGGTGATGCCGCGCGCGACATCGGTGCCATGGTTGGTGGGCATGCCCCCGGTCAGCCCGCCCTTGTGCGCAAGCAGCACCTGGGCCAGGAGTGACGTGCGCTGATACGCCAGGGTCGCAGGCGTGATCGAATAGAGCGACCACTCGTACGCGCTGATGCACATGCCGGTCGGGAGGCTCGACGTCATCACCGTCACGTGCACGTAGGTCTCTTCGTCGGAGTTGACGGAAGTCTTCAGGCCGGCATCCGTCAACGGTTTCGCGGCTGCCGCTTCGAGCACTTCGCGTTTCAGTCCACAGGCCACCGCCTGCGAGTTCAACTCTTCCACGACGATGCCGACGCGCTTGAGGCCGGTGAACTCGGAGCCGGCGCGCGGCACGGCGGCTCCCGGCGCGGCCGGCGCGCCCGATTCCTGCGCCGTGCCCGGGCGCGGACTTGCCGGCAGCGTCACCGGAGGCCGTGGTCGTCGGCTGGCACGAACGTCTTGTAGATCAGCCTGACGATGTCGCCCGGCGTGCTGCGTTCGAGAAACTCCACGTCCACGACGAGTGGGGCATTGCCTTCACCGTGGGCGAACGTGTAACGGATCTGGCGCAGGTCCTCGACCGCATACAGCACGATCAGTTTCCCGCCTTCGCGATGCGCTATCGTCAGCACCGGCGTACCGGCGATGGTCAGCGTCTCCGCACGGCCGTCCGGGTGCACGCTGCGCACCTCGCCGGCATCGTTGCTGAACGTCACCACCTCGGGGGTGTCGACGATCGTGACGTGCGCCGGCGGCGTCCGCACTTCATCGGTCAGCCGCACCCGGCGCTGGGAATCGTCGAAGCTTTCGCCCTGCGGCTTGAGCGGCGGCGGAATGCCGCACCCCCACCACCGCCGCGACGTCCGCCGCCCCTCCGGTCTGGCCGCCGTCTCCGCGCTGCGGCCGGGCGAAGTCGGCGCTGAAACCTATCTCGCGCGGAAACTGGCTCGCGTTGCGGTCGAGCGCCCACGTGCCGGACAGGTCCCCGCCGGCCTGCGCCCTCAGTCCGATGGACGCGACAATCGAAGCGCCGAGCAGGGCGCCGAATGAGCGCAACGCCCCACGCGCGCAGCCACCGCGTCGAGTCGCGACCAGGGCACTGCTCAGTCATACATGGACTAACCATATCGCAGGGACGAAGCGCCACTGCGAATTCGTCAGGGCCTGGTCTCGAACCATCCATTCATCCCGGCCTTGACGTCCTGCATGGCCGCAACGAGGGAGACGCCTTTCCTGCGGTCCTTCAACCTTCGTCACCGCATGACCGGAGACGCGTCCCATGTCATCTTTTTTGAAATCGGACTTTGCATGCAAATTGATGATCATCAGCGCTTTCTGAAGTGTTCTGCCGGCGGCAGGCCTGACTGTCAGGACTGAGGCGAGACACTCAGTATAGTGCTTCCACCGCTTCCGTCCCTGCCGAGCGCGATCAGCGCGCATCGGGGCGGTAGACGGACTCTTTCGGAAAATCCTTCCCGTCGATGAACCGCCGCACATCCTGCGCCACCTGCGTGTTCTTCTCCAGCATGACCCAGTGGTCATCGTCCGGATACAGCTTGACGGAGAGATTCGGCACCCATTTGTCCAGGCCGCTGAGATGGCCGGAAAGGATGGCGTTGTCCTTCATTCCCCAGATCACGAGCGTCGGTATTTTGATGATCGTGGACTTGGCGCCCGCCGTGACTTCCTTCGCGGACCAGGAGTGATCGATCGTCGACGCGGGATGCCGGTCGTTGAACGGCGGATTCCGGTGATTGGCGCGGTAATAGTTCAGGCCGGCGGTCGTCGAGCCCGGCTGCGACCACGCGGCGATCCAGGCGTCGCGATCGGCTTCGGTATAGCGGCCGCTCTTGACCTCGGCATCGACGAAACCGGTATGCGCGCGCCGCACGGCGGTTTCCCGGGTGTTGCTCTCGTCAACCGGCTGCTCGCCCGGCGCCAGGTACTTGTTGAACACGAAGAAGTAATTGCTGGCGTAGCGCTGCGCCGGGTTCTCGCGCAGCTCCCTTTCGGACAGGAACGGATGGGCGCCGTTCACGATGATCAACTTCTCCAGCATCTCCGGGTGATACATCGCGAACACCCACGCCACGTTGGCGCCCCAGTCGTGCGCGACCACGATCGCTTTCTTGCCCTTTCCGGCGACCTGCTCGATGAACTGCCGCACGTCTTCGACGAGATACTTCATCGTGTAGGGCTCGAGTCCCTCCGGCCGCGACGACAGGTTGTAGCCGCGCATGTCGAGGCCGACGGCGAGGTGGTCGCGCCCCATTTCCGTCATCTGGTCCTTCCACTGGTACCAGAACGACGGGTAGCCGTGGAGGAACAGGACGAGCGGACCCTGCCCGACGCTGGCGTAGTGCAGGCGCATGCCGTTCACGTCCGCGTAGTGGTCTTCGAACTTCGCCTGGCTGCCCTGCGCACGCGCATCGGCCGGCAGACCCGCCAGCATCAGCGCACCAAGAATCATCGCCGTGTATCTCATGAATCGATCCTCATCTCGAATGACGTGCGCTACTTTCCGGCGGCTGCGATCATCGACTGGATCTGTGCGACGGCATTCCTGGTTTTCATGTCGAAGTACCGTTTGCCGATCTCGGGTGTGGACGGACGGGGATCGCCGACGACGCCGTTGTTCACGCGAGGCTTGTTCGGATCCGGCGGCGTTCCCGGCGGCAGCACGGGATCGCCGGCGACGATCTTGTCCTTGCGCACCCAGGCATCGCCGCCGAGATACATCATCAGCGACGTATCAGGAATGCCGCCGTGCGAGCTGAGCGGCAGATGGTTCGCGGTCAGCCACTGCGCGAACTCGCGCTGCGATTTCTCGTAGAAGTCGCCGCAGAAGAACACGTGCACGCCGCGCGGGCTGTACTTCGCGTTGGTCTTCTTCGCGACCTCCTCGAGCTCCTTCTGCCCGCCGCCGTGCTCGCCCATCAGCACGATGTTCCTGAAACCGTTGACCACCATGCTGTCCACAATCGCCTCGTTCACCGCCGCGAACACCGGGCCCGGCAGGTTCACCGAGCCAGGCGTCTTCGCGTTCAGGTGACTGCCGGCAATCGAGAACGGCATGACCGGCGCGACGAGCGCATTGCCGAGTTTCCGCGCGATGTCCGCACCCTGCGGCCCCGCCGTCAGCGAGTGTCCGCCGAGGACGGCGTGCGGACCGCGCTGCTCGATCCCGCCATCGACGATCAGGACGGTCGTCTTTCCCTGATCGTGAATGGCGGCGTAGATCTCCGGATAGGTCATCAGCGCGATTTCAACCGGTGCGTCTTTTTGTTGCGCTAAGGCGATGCCGTGCGGCGCGAACAGGGCCGCGATGGTCACGGCCAACGTCATCAGTACCCGATTCATCATCCGTACCGATTCATCATCAGACCGTTTCATCATCAGTACCCGTTTCATCATCGCCAGACTCCTGAGTGCTCAGCTTACGACAAACGGCCGCAGCGAAGTCTTGCCAGTTCACGTTCGGTGGTCCGCCCGCGGTCGTTATTTCCAGTCAGCAGATTCGTGACGTAACAAGGAGAGTGACGGAGATGGCACTGCAAATCAGGACGGCAATCGGCAAGCTCGCGTTTCTTCGTGTTCATGAGCTCGGCAGCGGTTTCGGCCCCCCTTCGGATTTCCTCGACGTGGAAGTCGTCATCGGCATCCATGGCGCGACCGGGGGATTCGGCTGCACGCTGCGCAACGACAACAACCGCTTCGCCCACCACGGCATGCTCGATGTGCTGCGTGACGCGTTCAATCAGGATTCGATTGTGGAAGTGGAGTACACCGTCGATCCCGGAGAATTCGGCAAGGCCAACGGCACCATCCTGCGCGTGACACGACGCAAATAGGAGTAGTCTGCGACGGCACGACGTATCACCATGCGCCGTGCCGCCGCCTGCTTCAGGATCTTCAGGAACGGGGCGCCTTCTTCTGGCGCATCTTCCTGTCGATGAAATCGACGTAGTTCGGCCGATCGTCCGCGGGCGATTCCGATTCGCTCTTCGGCTCATCGCCGGATCCGGAATCTGGCGCCGGCGGCGCGGGCGGCCGGCCCGACGCCACATCCTCGATTCGCCGGTCTCGAGCCCGGCGAATCGCCTCCGCCCGCGCTTTCCGTGCCGCGCTATCGTCGGGCTTTTCGTCGCTTGGCATTGCCCTTTCCCTTGCGCCCACCTGCCGGCTCTGCAGACCGCGCGGCCCGTGCACTCGCCCTGGCCGATGCGCGCAGCCGCCTGATTTCCTGGCGCCAGCCGCTGGCTTTGCGCTTCGAGGCTTCGCCCGCCATGTCGTTGTCTGCAGCAAATTCACCAGGCACGCGGCTCAGCACCTGGTTCGGGAACGCTGGCGCGCTGCTTCAGCATCTCGGTGCGGTTCCTCAGCGTCGTCGAATCGATCCAGGCACGAAGGCTGCCGAAGCTCTTGTCGAAATGACCGAGGTTCTTGAACTCCGGCGTGCGCTCCGAAGAATAACTCCTGGAACCAGGTGCCGTCCGATTCCTTCCAGCTCAGATATCCACCACGGAGCACCTGCCGCGGCGCCGTCAGGTGGCCCATGAAATCGTACTTGCCGCCGGCCGTGGACGCCGGCTGCGACGGCTCGAGGTAACGCGGCGTATAGAAATCCGAAACGCGAATGCCGTTGACCGTGTAGCCGAGGTTCGGCACTTCGCAAGGGTCGCACACTTCGACGAGGAACTCCACGCGCCCCGGCCGGCTGGGATCGGGTGAATCGCCGGCGACGAGGCGATTGCCAAACGGATCGGCAAGCATTTCCATGCACTCGTGGCTCGCCGTGACGGTCCAGTCCGGCGTGAAGTCCACGAGCGCATAAGGCTGGTTGTCCTGGTCGAGGTGAACGCCTCCGCCACCCTGACCTTCATTGCCGACGAGAATCGGCCAGTACCCGAGCGGGACGTCGTCGAGGCTCGCGAAACCGTCCACGGTCGCGTTGACGTTCCACACCGGACTGAAGTCGCGGACGGCCTGTTTCTGCAGGGCCGCGGCGACCTTGCTCACATCAGCGGCCGAGAGACGGCCGGCGATGTTGTCGTCGGGCACCAACGCAACGTGGCGAACCAGAGTTGACATGAACACACCTCCTAAAATTGATGTAAGTCGAGCATCCGCGCTCACGCCGGATGTCGAAGGAATCAACGAGTCAGCGGCCGGATATGAACAGCCACGTGACTGGGCAGGTGTAGCCCTGGCAGGGCGCGCGCCTCGACAGAGGCGCGCGTAAGGAAGGTGTGCTCGGCCTATTTCAGAATCGGCGAGGCCTGGTCATTTGACGCCTTTCTTCTCCGCTTCCGCGGCCCGCCTTTCCTCGTCGCGCGCGCCGCGGAGAATGCCTTCGAGCGCGTAGTTCGCCTCGTGACACGCGTACTCGTAGATGTGCTCCTGGGGAGCGACCGCCACGAGCGGATACTCACCGGTCCAGGGCCTGGTAAATGTCGCCGGATCGTCGATCGTGAATCTATAAAGGATCGTCTTCGGATCGACGCGGGTGAAACGTTCCGTCACGCGCAGCTTGTCGCTCGATCCCCGGAACCGCGTCTTGTCCGTGAAATTGGTGGTGTCCACCACGAGCGTCTCGCCCTCCCAACGACCGACCGAGTCCCCCATCCACTTGCGGATGTTTTGCGGGACATGTTCCCCGCCGATGCGAATGATGCGCGCATCGTGCACCATCTCGATGAGGATCATCACGGTGTCGCGCGTCTGGACGATTTGCTTCAGGTTGTTGTAAAGCACCGGCAGCATCGGCGGTCCCGAGCTCGACCCGAACGACAGGAGGCAGCGCTCCGCGAGCGGGCGTAGTTCCGGATCGTCATAGATACCCTTGCCCGTCTGTCCCGCCTGTTCGCCGGCATCCGAGCTCGGCGCCCTGAGCGCCTGGTCGGCGTTGACTCGTTTCATCCCTTCGGGCGTCAACGGCGGCACGTGCCCGTCCGGCGGATCCACGATCAGCGACGTGCGGAACGCGTTGTTGACCCATGCGAGCTGGGTGCCCCGGTCCGTGAAGTAGTCAGGATAGGCGCGGCTGCGGTCGCGTTCCGGGCCTCCATCGCGACGATCGAGGCTGGAGGACTCGAGAAATTCCTTGGCATATGCGGCCGCTTCCGCCTCGTTGACGGCCGTCTTGCTGCCGAACACCTCCGGGCGCTCCAGCGGCGTGATCGTAGCGGCGTTCCACGTGCCCTGCAGATCCGGATGGCCATCGTCAGCGCGTGGCGCGGTCCACTTCTGTGGGGGCGAGCTCCGGGCCGCGCCGGGCGCCTGCCCGGCAACGGGCACGCGTGTGATCGAAGCGATCGCGACGACCGCCACTGCTGCGCCAACGGCTGTCAGAAATCGATGACCCATCTGACACCTCAAAAACTGAATCGGCCGCTGAACTCGACCAGCCGGCCATCCACGAACCCGTTCCCCACCACTGATGAACCCACCGGCGCGCGCCACTGCGGGCCGTAGCTGAAGTTTTCGAAAAACACCGAACTGATATTCGTCACGTTGTAGACGTCCACGTCGACCCTGATCTTCTTGCTGCCCATGATGAACAGCTTGCCCATGCGGATGTCCAACTGCGTCCGCCGCGGCTCGAACAGCGTCTGCGGCGCGACCAGCGGAATGACCGCCGTCGCGTTGCAGACGATCGCCGTCCCGCACGCCGCGAGATTGCGGCCGAGGGAAGGCGCGATCTCGGCGTTCGTGGCCGTGTAGTTGGCGAGGTACGAAATCCCCGCCACGTTCTGGATGACCGCGCTGACGACGATGTTGCGCGGGAGCGGGTAGCTGGCGTTCGCCTTCACGAGCGTCTGCGCCTTGAACGGTGTCACGGCGTGACAGTTCAGCAACTGCTGCGGAGAGTCGACCACGAAGCAGTTGTCTTCGACGGTGCGGCCGGTATCGACGCTGCCGCCGAGAATGAGGCCGGCGCGGATTTGCGTCGTGAGGCTGGTGCTGAAGAAATCCGACACGCGGGTGCGTTTGCCGAAGTTGTTCTGGCTCTTGACGACGTTGTCGACCTGGCCGTTTTTCGCCGGCGCCACATCGTACAGGCCGCAGACCTGGTAACCGCCGCCACCTGGCAATCGCGGATTGAGCGGAGCCTTGACGCAGTAGGTGCTGTAGTCGGCCGGTGTCACCAGCAGGTTGTCCGTGACGCCGGTATTCCAGCCCGCGCCACCGCCGGCCTGCGGATCGAACAGGGCCAGCGACGAGGGGTTGTCGGTCCAGTTGTGGTTGTATCCGGCGGTCACCGACATCTTCGAACCGATCTGCTGCTGCAGTTCGGTATTGAAGTCCCACAGATAGTCGCGGACGCCAAACCCGCGGATCACGTCGTCGGCGTAGCGGGTGGCCAGCGGATTGTTCTTGCCGAAGTTCTGGTTCGAGATCGGCCCGCACTCCGGCTGGTCGCTGAAATTACTCAAGTCGCAATCGGGGACGTAGTTGCCATTCAGGTCACGCCACGGGCGCGTGACCGAGTTGACCGAGGTGGTGACCGGATTATTGGCGAGCTGAACGTTCGTGTTCATCTGGCCGACGTAGCGGCCAATCGACGCCTTCAGCGCGGTCCGGCTGTTGCCGAAGAGATCGTAGGACGCTCCTGCGCGAGGATTGAGGTCCTTCCAATTCGGCACATTGTTCACCGCCGCGAAATCGCGCTCGGGGATCCAGCCGGACGCGGTCGCCGCCAGATGCTGGGCGGGAACCGACCCGTTGAAGTAGTCGAACCTCAATCCCATGCTGATGGCCAGCCGATTCACCGTCCAGCGATCCTGAACGAACAACCCGAGATCCTGGTTGATGGCGTTGAAGAAACTGTAGGGCGACGCGTACTGGGTGATCCGGTTCGGCACGCCTCGCAGGAAACCGTAGTTCACGTCCTTGTTGACTTCGACGTCGTTGCTGCGGAAACCATGCTGCAATTGGAAGCCGGTTTTGAACGTGTGCGAACCCGTGACATAGGATGCGGCGAACCGTTCGACGTACCGGCGGTCGTTGTACCCCTGCGGGACCGTAGTAGGTCGCTCGCGCGTTGTAGGTAAAGCCGGTCGTCAACTCGGTAATCGCCACATCGTCCGGACTGACGGTGAACCCGAGATTGTCCGTCTCGACCTCCCGGTTGCCGGCGATCGGCTGCAGGGTCGCCGACCAGCCCGCTTCGAGCAGCAACTTGCTGCGTGAGCGGCGAACTCCAGTTGGCCTGCAACAGCACCGAGGGATAGAAGCTCCAGCGGGTTTGCGCTTCCATGGCGTTCAGGTCGCCGACGCCTCGAACCTGGAAGCTTTGAATGTCGGTAAAGGCGCTGATCTTGTGCTTGGGCGCCGCCTGCCACGTGAGGCGCGCGGCCTGGCTCTTGATTGACGCTTCACGATAGCCGGGCTGATCGAGGTCCGGAGTGTAGAACGGCGTGCCGCGCGTGCTTGTTGAAATAGATGCCCTGCACCTGATTCTTGGTATGGGCCAGCCGCGTCGCCACGAAAAACCAGAGTTTGTCGCGCTTGACCGGACCGCCCAGCGTCACGTTGAAGTCGTTCAGTTTCAGGACCTGATTCAGGTTGGTGACGCCGCGGGAGATCAAGTCGTCGCTGAGATTGCTGCTCTGCAGGTTCTTGCCTGAATAGACCAGCGACGTCTCCGACGAATAGCTGTTGCCGCCTTCCTTCGGCACGAGGTTCACGCGCACGTTGTTGGCGTCGCTCTCGGCCGACACGCCGGCGGTTTCAACGGCCACTTCCTGGACGGTCGCGAAGTTGGTGGCGTAGCTGGTATTGCCGCCGGTGCCGGCAAAGTTGTTGATCTGCATGCCGTCGTACGTGAGCTTGATGCCGGTCTTGCCGTGGTAGGTGTCCCGGCTGAATGCTGTGGACATGTAGAGCCCGCTCGCACCGCCGACTTCGGCGCCGCCGGGCGACATCCCCGGCACCATCTTGGAGAGCATCGCCACGCCTTTGACGGCCGTCGGCATCGACTCGAGCAGGGTGTTCGACAGCACTTTCTGCTGGCGCACGCTCTGTGTGTCCACCAGCGGCGATGCGCCGCTCACCGTGATGGTTTCTTCGAGTGCGCCGACTTTCAGTTCCGCGTTGATTGGCGCGATGAAGCCCGCGGCGAGCTCGATGCCCTCGCGGCGGAATGCGTTGAAGCCGGTCAGCGTGAACGTGACCGTGTAGGTGCCGGGCCGCAAATCGACGATGTTGTAGCGGCCGTCCCCACCGGTCACCGCCGATCGGACTTTTTCGATCAGCGCCGGACTGGCCGCTTCCACCGTGACCCCGGGCAGGACCGCCCCGGAGGCGTCAGTGACGACACCCGAGACGCCGCTCGCCTGCTGCGCTTCCGCGGGCGCAGCCAGGACGCAGACGATTGCCACGCACATCGAACATGCCAGCGCGTTTCTCGGTCGCATCATCGTGACTCCTCAGCCGGAATGGCATCTGATCAACGGCGCGCGCCAGATGTCGTGATAAGAAAAGGCAGCGGTATGAAAGCACAACAGCCGACGGTAGGCGGACGCGCTGTCCCGGTCAGGCTCGTCCTGTCCCATGTTTCTCGCGCACGTTCCGGCGACGCTCGTCGGCCGTTTGACCAGAGTCACGCAGCCAATCTGCTGACGACGAATCGATGAGCTTTCAAATTGCAAGCTGAGCCAATTGATTGCGCGCAACACTGCGCAACCGAGTGATCGGCCTGTGCCACAATCCGCTCCGTTACCGCCTCGAGCGCGCGACGTCGACAACCGCCGCCAGCCTGAGCTCGTTCGAATGGGCGCGCGGCGCCGTTAGCAAATCTAGAACATGGCGCCATCACCACGGGCTTCCGCGTACGTGGCCGCGCTGAAGCTTCCCGTCACCGTTCTCTGCCTCTTCGCGACCGCCCTGGCGGCGTACTACTTCCTCTACGTCACGCAGCATCGCGACTATCTCGTCGAGCGTAATTTCCGCCTGCTCGCCACGCTTGGCCAGGAAACGGCCGGCGTGATTGAAAGCACCGAGCGCGTCATCCAGAACCTGGCCCGCGTGGACAACTCGCCGCTGGCTCCCGGCGACAACGCGCTCGAGTCCGGCTCGACGATCAGGAAGAATGCGGCGTTTTTCGTGCCGGTCCTGCGCACCGCGCTGCTCGGTGGTCGCGACAATGCCGGTTCCTACATCGTCCGCATGGTTGAACGCGGATCGCGCACGGCCTGGGTGCAGCGTGGCGACATGGCCGCGAACGGACAGGACACCCGCGTCGTGCAGCTGGAATTGCAGGACGTTCTCGACCCGCTTGCTGCGCGGCGAAACGGGCAAGGGCATTTTCGACGCGCTGTTGATCGCCGAGCCGGACGGCCGCGTGGTCTTTCAGACCGGCGACGAGAAGCTGCGGATCGCGCAGCTCGATCGCCTGACACAACCCGGCAATGCCAAAGCGCCGGACGTCACCTTCCAGGCGCTGTCGCACGCGCCCTCGATGGCGAATGTCGTGCTGTCAGGCTCGCAGTACGTGGTCTTCACCCAGCCGTGCTGCGTGCAGATGGCCAGAATGCCGGCCCGGGAACCCTCGGTGGGCGAAGGCTGGGTGCTGGTCGGACTGGTCGCCGGACGGACGTTGTCGTCCGACAGCTACGCCATCTCGTTCTCGACGCTGATTCTGTTGTGCGCGCTCCTGGTTTTCGGCCTTCTCAGCTGGCCGTTCCTCAAGTTGACGTTCCTCGGCGAGAGCCAGCGCGTCAGAGTTCACGACGTGCTGCTGGTCGCGATCTGCACGCTGGTCGGGTTGTCGCTCCTGACCATCGGCGTGCTCGACTACGTCGCGTACGACCGCCATCTCCAATCGACACTCGACGGACAACTGAGGGGCCTGGCGGAGGCCGTGAACGGCCAGGCAAAGGGCGAGCTCGACAAGGCGACCGACGACGCTCGAGCGGCTGCAGGCCGCCGTCGCAGCCCTCCCGGCCGATGAAAACAGGAACGTCGCGAACGACCCGAACCTGGCGCACAACGCCGCCGTGTTTTCGGACGGCTCGCTCGCCGACTATCCGTTTTTCGAGTCCTTTGCGCTCATCGACGAGGATGGCCTGCAGAAACGGAAGCTGACGCTCGGCTCGGTGGGCATGGTGACCCTGCTGATCTCGACGGCGGAGCGCGACTACTTCCGGCACTGGACCACCACGTCGGACGCGTCGAAGCCCTTCATCGAATCGATCCGATCCAATACGACCGGGGCCAGGGAAGCCGTGATCTCGATGCCCTCGACGCTCGCGGACTATCGTGTCGCCGCCCTCAGCGTGCCGCTTCGCTCGCTCATCAACCCCGTCGTCTATCAACGGGTTCGGCTTCGCGGTCATCAACGACGAAGGACGGGTGCTGTTTCATTCCGATCCGCAGCACAACCTGTCGGAAAACTTCTTCGTGGAATCTGACGGCAACCGGCGTCTTCGTGCGCTGGTCGGCGCGCGGCATGCGGAGTTCGTGGACACGCAGTACTGGGGCAACGCTTATCGCGCGTTCGTCCGCCCGGTCGACTTCGGCCAGCGATGGACGCTGGTGACGTTCTACGACAAGGACCTGATTCGCACCGTGAACGTCGAGTGGCTGATCCTCGCGCTGATGCTGCTGATGGCGTACGTGGGCGTCTATGTGGCCATCAGCGTGGGCGTGCTGTTCGTGCGGCCGCGCTACCGGGCGCCGTGGCTCTGGCCCGATCCGACGCGGTCGCGGGAGTACGTGGATCTGCTGCTGCCGCTGCTGCTGCTCGTGGGGGCCTTCGCCCTGGCGATCCTGACGCTGCCGGTCACCGAGCTGGTCCTCGCGGCGTGGCTGCTGCCGTTGCTCGCCTGGGTCATCGTGTACGACTCGCTCGCGCAATCGGCGGGCGATGCCCGGCCGGTCTGGCCCATTCCGATCGGCTGCGGCGCGCTGCTCGCGCTGCTCATCCTCGCGCACCAGAGCGAGGATCCATTCGCGCGCGTCGTGCTGACCGCCGCGCTCGTCGCGGCGCCCGCGCTCGTCGCGCTGGCCGCGTGGCGCAGGCACCACGAACGCCGGGCCGGACTGATGCTGCCGGTGAACGTCTCATTCGGACTGATGTCGGCCATCTGCATCGCGCTCACCGCCGTGCTGCCGCCGGCCGCCTTCTTCAAGGTCGGCCACGCGCTGCAACTGGAAAGCTTCATCAAATCCGGACAGTTGCAGGTGGCGCTCGATCGCATCGACAAGACCCAGCGCGATCAACAGGCCGACGCCAAGGACGTGGAGGTGCTGGCCTACAACGACTGGTCGGGCCATGCGGTCGATGCCCTCAAGTCCGCCCGGGCAAGCGGCATGAACTGGGGCGTCTACCAGGATTTCTTCTTCAACAGCAAGAAAGAAGATTCGCAAATCTGCGAGAGCGGCGGCAATGCGTCGGCGGATGACGATCAGTCCGCGTCCGATAGCAGCGCCATTCCCGAGCTGCTGGAGGAATGGCTTCCCTTCTATTCGGAGTCGTCGGTGCGCCTCCGCGAGATGGTGCACGACCGCGCCGCCGATCACAGCTGGAGCTGGCGTCACCGCGATTCGGACATCATCTTCTGCGCGCAGTCGAACGCCGTCACACCGTTCAGATCCACGATCCCGCGCGTCCTTTCGGATCGGCCGTTCCGCGAGCTCATCGCCGATCGGATCGTCGGCTTGACGCTGCTGGTCATCGTGGCGCTCGCGATCCAGTGGTTCGTTCGCTTCACGCTTCACAAGGTCTTTGCCATCGACGTGATCGAACCGTTCTGGTCCGGCAACCGCAAAACGCTCGACCCCTCCCACGGGCCGAACCTGTTCGTGGTCAACAGCGATCCGGCGTCGCTGCCGCCGCAGGCGGCCAATTACTACCCGGTCGATCTGGCCTGCGCACCGGACGATGCGGCCGCCGGCGCCGCGTGGTTCGGCGACCAGTTCGATCGCCTCGCGCAATCGGAGAGCACACAGAACGTGCTGGTGCAGCATTTCGAGCACCGGGCGCAGGATCCCGCATTCACCGAACAGAAGGTCGCGCTGCTCGAACGCGTGATGGCGGCGCTGCACCGCACGGTCGTCGTCGTGTCGGCGCTGCCCCCGGGACGGTTTACGCTGGCCACGCCGGCGACGCCGGCTCCCGGCGCGGCCGCGACAGCCACCGCGCCGCCGGCCTGGATGCCGCGGTGGACGCAATTGATGTCGAAGTTCACGGTGGTTCCGGTCGGCCCGCGCGATGCTGCCCCGCCCGGCGCCGCGGATCTCGGTCACCGGCTGGATGACCGCGGGGTGGCGCGACGTGTTATGGCGCCTCAATGTCCTGGGCTTCGCGCACAGCGCCCGGCTGCTCGACGATGAACAGCGCGATGCGGTCGTCGATCGGTTCTGGAAAGAGGCGCTCCTCTACGCCTGGCTGCCCGATCGGCCGGCCGTCACGGTCGACCAGCTGCTGATTGAAGTCGGCGAGCGATCGGAAACCCACTACCGCGAGATCTGGGACGGCTGCACGCCGGCGGAAAAGATGGTGCTGGGACAAATTGCCGAAGAAGGTCTCGTCAACGAGAAGACCGTGCGCACGGTGCGCGCGCTGATGGCGCGCGGCCTCGTTCGCCGGCAACCCAATTTCGTCGTCATGAGCGAGACGTTCCGCCAGTTCGTCGTTTCGACCGCCTCCCACGCGGAAGTGGCAGCGCTCGAGGATCAGGCGACGAGCACCTGGGACGCGATTCGCTGGCCGTTCATGATCCTGTTGATCGGCAGCCTGGCGTTCTTCTTCTCCACGCAGCACGAGCTCTACAACTCGACGCTCGGCGTCCTGACCGGTCTGGCCGCAGCGCTGCCGGCCGTGGTGAAGATGGCGAGCCTGTTCAGCGACCGCCCCGATCGCGCGTAAGGCGGCCGAGTTCTTCTTCGATGAGCAGCTTGAAGTAGTCGTAGGGCAGCAGGAACGGCGGCGGCGCGGGCGCGAGGCGCCCGTTGATCAGGAAGCTCGGGCTCGCGTGCAGGCCGTAGCGATCAGCCTCGTCCACTGCCGCACGAACCGCCGCGCGAAAGTCGTGGCGCTCCACGCAGGCATCGAACGCCTTGCGGTCCAGGCCGGCAGCCACGGCGGACTGGGTCATCCGCGCCGTGTCGAGAATCCCGGGGGCCACCAGCGCGTCGTGATACGCCCAGAATCGCCCCTGTGCATTCGCGCATGACGCCGCTTCGGCCGCTTCGACCGACTGCGGCCCCTGCATCGGCAGATGCTTGAAGACGAAACGAATCCGGTCGCCGAACGTATCGCGGACCCGCGAAAACGACTGCGCGAACCGCGCGTATTCGGCGCTCTGAAAATCACCGAACGCCACGATCTCGATTGACGCCGCCGGCGGACCCAGCACGACGTCCGTCGCGCGTGTGCTCGACCTCGACGCGCGGCGCTTCCAGCAGGATCTCCGCCCGCGTGGAGATCTTCTTCAACTCCTCGACGAAGCTCATTTTCGCGACTTCCGCTTCGGAGTGGCGTTCGAGCCAGGCGCGGATCGCCGGTGTCATCTGTTCCAGCGTGGCGCCCCGCGCGCCGTTGCCGAGATTGACGAAGAGGGAGATGACGGCGGAATCGGGCATCGCGATGGCGCGCTTCGGAACCTCTTCCGCGAGCAGGGCTTCGACGCTGATACCGCGCGCCGCGGCCTCGCGAGCCAGCAGTTCGTCGGTCACCATCGTATTCAGGACCTGATGGCGGGCGTCGTACAGCCGGCGCATCAACTGCAGGTAACTCGATGGATCGGACCGGCGCCACTCGCTATCGATCTCGTCCACCGAGATGGCGTGGTCGCCGACCTGCGCGGCCTTCGCCGTACCGGCCAGCAGCGACGGCAACGCATCAGGACCGCCGCCGATCGCGCTGGATCCACAACCCCGAGTGACAACGTGAACGTCGCCGAATCGGCCGGGGCCAGCCCGCGGCTGACCGTGAGGAGGTAGTCGGCCGGAGGAATCGCGCCGACCGGCGCGGCCGCGACGATGCGCGTGTCCGTTGCGGCGCGGACATCCAGCGGAACGAGGTCGAGCGTCACGAACGGACGAGCGCCAAAGTTCCCGCCCGAAATCGTGATGGTGTTCGCGGCCGTGTCGGGCACGGCGCCGGTGACAAAGAGCTGAGGTAGCGGCGCCTGCCCCGCCGTTGCGATCGATCCCCACGTCAACAACGCGGCGATCACGGACAAGACGGCGTGCGATGGAGTGCCGCGGCATCGAGACGAAATCATCGTAGCGCCGGAGTTCGGCGGGCACAATGGCGGCCGCATATCGCCTGCGTATCAGGTCATCCCCGCCGGCCCCGTCTGGTCCCACTGAAATCTGTAAGGCGCTTGAGACCGTTTTGCGGAGTTGCTACGGTGTGCCGCTAAAAGCAACGTCTTGTTCAGCGGAGGAGGAACGATGGTGCGATCGAGGAATGCGTGTGTGTGCGCGATCGGGCTGGTCCTGGCCGGCGCGCTCGCATCGCCCGTGTCGGCGCAACAAGCGAGCGGGATCGCGGGAACGGTGACAGACATCCAGAGCTTCCAGGTCCGCGGCGTCGGCGATAACAAGGCGCTCGAATCGCAGACCCGCTGGAACTTCTGGCCGTCAACGCTGCTGCAGGCGACGTGGACGTCCCCGCGCACGAGCCGCCTGCTGCTCGAAGCGGGCTGGTCGGGCACCATTCAGCCGCTCTCCAGCAATCTCGAGGAGACGACCGACAATCTCGGGTTCACGGTGAAGCCGACCGATATCTCGATGATCGAGCTGTCAACCGGGTTTCGCTACAACGCGGCGCAAACCTATTACAGCAAGAACGTCCAGAATCGCTATATCGAGCGGTTTGCCGCGTCCTACGTGACCGGGTCGCATACCTTCAAGACCGGCTTCCAGCTGCAGCAGGGTCTGAATCAGAGCGACACCAACGTCAACCAGGACGTGTATTACAGCTTCCTCGGCGGCGTGCCGAATTCGATCACCCAGCTGGCGACGCCGTATCTCGTGCAGAACCGCACGAAAGCGGACCTCGGGATTTTCGTCCAGGACCGCTGGACGATGAATCGCCTGGCAGTCAGCGGCGGCCTCCGCCTCGACTACTTCAACGGATACGTCCCCGCCGAACATGTCCCGGCAACGCCATCCGGCTGGATCCCGGAGCGCAATTTCGCGGCGGTCAACGACGTGCCGGAATGGATCGATCTCGATCCGCGCGTCGGCGCCTCGTATGACGTGTTCGGTACAGGCCGGACCGCCGTGAAAGCCTCGCTCGGCCGATACGTCGGCCAGATGAACGCCAACGCTGCGGCCGCCAACAACCCGATCACGACCTCCGTCAGCTCGGTCACGCGCACCTGGACGGACAACAACAACAATTTCGTCCCCGATTGCGATTTGTCCAACTTCGGCATGAACGGGGAGTGCGGACAGATTTCGAACCTGAACTTCGGCAAGAACAACCCGCTCGCGACCCAGTACGCTGACGATGTGATCCGCGGGTTCGGAACCCGCGATTACCTGTGGGACTTCGTCGCCGAACTGGTTCGAAGCAGCCAGGCGCAAGCTCATCGTTGGCTTCGCGCGTCGTTGTTCGGAAGTCGCATCGCAAACGTTTGAACCGGCATGGCACTTCCACGATCGGGTGTCCTTGCCGGTCTCGTGATCGTTCTCGCGTCGGCGGCGTGCCGGGATTCGGCACCACCCGCCGCCGCGAGGCCACCGCAGATCGTCCAATTGAACCAGGGATGGTCCGAGCGCGAAGCCGAGTTCTACGCGCATGCGGACGAAGGCACGAACCTCGCGCCGCTGGACTTCCTCGTCAATCTTCCCGATCCGGCGAAACCGGGCGCCCGGTTCGTCGACAAGCTCACGACCGACTACGGGTTCATTGCGTCGGACAAGTCCGCGGCCAATCCGCAGGGTCTTCCCGTCGGCTTCTCCGTCGATGCCCGGCCAGCCGCCGCCTTCGGCGATCGCGTCTACGCCGGCATCACGTGTTCCGCCTGCCACACGCGTCAGCTGACCTACACCAGGAAGGCCGACGCGAACGGCCAGACCGCCGCGTGGATTCTTCCCGTGCACGGCGGTCCGGGTCTCGTTGACATCCAGCGATTCACGCGCGACGTCTACGACGCGTTTTTCGCCCTGCTCGACAACGACACGCTGGCGACGCAGTTCGCACAAGGCGTGCTGGGGCGGGCGCCCGGCGCCGACGATCTCACCGCTCTTCGCACCGAGATGCGCGAGTTCTCGGAACCCATCGCGATCACGCGATCGGTTCTCGCCGGATTGAAGATTCCGCCGGCTGACTTCGGCCCGGGCAACCTGAATGCGCTGTCTCAGGGCAACTACAACAACATCGGGCTGTTCGCCTGGCTCACGAAAAAGAAGTTCCTGCCTCCCAGCAACGCTCCTCAGTCGGAGCCTCACTTCGAAGGCACCGTGAACCTGCCGCCGATGTGGTTCGCGCACGCCGACACGTGGGCGCAGTGGTTCGCCGAGATCCACGACCCCGGCCCGCGGAACTGGGTGCAGTCCGTGTCCACGTCGCAGGTGCGGCCGCCGAAGATGACCGCGGCATTGCAGGCCAAAGTCATCGTCGCGTCGATCAACTTCGACAACATCGCGGAAATCCAACGATCGCTCGAGCTGCCTGCGGACGCCGAAATGGCCGGAGTCCGTGCTGGGAACGCTCGATCGCGGCCGGGTCGAGGAAGGCCGGGCGATCTACGAGCAGTCGTGCGCACGGTGCCACACGCGCAAGGTCCTGCCGCCCAACAGCCTCGGCATCGTGTTCAAGGATCGGCCGGCGTTCGACGTCGGCACCGACCCGACCGCGTATCAGCAGTTCGCCGATGGCATCGAGGTCCGCGCCGCAGGTCTCAAACGCCTGTCCGAGAGCACGATCGCGGCGAGGCAGGCGCAGCTCGAGATGCAAGTTCGACCACGACACGGTGCTCAACTACATGAAGCTCGATTCGCGCGGCCGGCCGAACGAGTTCGGGTTGGCCAAAGACGACTACAAGGACAACGCGGAGGCGAACTGGCCGAAGAGTGGCGCCGCCTACTGGGCGTCCCCGCTCGACGGGATCTTCGCCTCGGCGCCGTACTTTCATAACGGCTCGGTCCGGACGCTCGCCGACGTGCTGACGCCGCCCGCGCAACGGCCAACGACGTTTCGGACCGGCACCACTGAATTCGATGTCGAGGGTGTCGGGCTGCGCGACGAAGGTCCATTCCTCTACAACACCGCGGAGCCGGGCAAGGGCAACGGCGGTCACGTCTTCGGGACCGATCTCGCGCCCGCCAGGAAGGCTGCGCTGATCGAGTATCTGAAGTCGCTGTGACGGCGGCCAGCGGCATAACCCGAGCCATAAGGGATCTATCTGCCCATTTGCGCCGAGCGACCCGGTCCCGCTACACTCGCTTCAGTCGGTCACCTTCAGATTCGCTTTGCGATATTTCTCTCGTTCCGCGGCGTGGCGCCGGGCCTTTGTGGCGGCCTGCCTGCCCTATCTTCTGGTTTCGGTCTTCGTGGAGTCGTTCCACGTCGTCCGGCCCGCGGCAACATATCCGTACGCTCTGGGCGGATCCCTCGTTCTCTCGAACGAGGCTCTGGTCCCCGCTCCAGCCGCTCCGCTCACTTGTCCGGCCTGCGCGTGGCTCAAGGTCGGCACCCAGCAACTGAACCACATCGGCATCAGCCTCGCCGGCGACCTCGTCCCGGTACCGGTCGTTCCGCAGCTCGCGGAATGGCCTGACAGTCCCACCCCTCGTCCCTCGGCGTTCCGCGGTCCCCCTCGTTCGACGCTCGCCTGACATTCGTTCGGTCATCCGGATCTGCCGTCGCTCACTGACAGCCGCGGCGGCCGCGATCAGTTGCTCGGCAACTCAATCGCGGATGCAGACGCGTCTATCGCACGAAGCCACATCGATCGCCTCTTGCGGTGATCGCAGTTCCCGGAGGCGCGAAGCCCGTCGCGAACTGCAAGGAGTAAAACGCCGATGCGCGCAGGGACATTTTTCGGGGCGGGACTCGCCGTCGTGGTGATTTCGCTGGTGACGCCGGCGACGGCCATGACACAGGTGGCGCCTGCCGCGGCAGCACCACCGGCGGCGACGCACGTCTCGATGGACGATGCCGTGCGGCTCGCGCTCGAGCACAACCATCAGTTGCGCGCGGACCGCCTCGGGATCGAAGCGGCCAGGGCGGACGAGATTACCGCCGCGCTGAAGCCGAATCCGGTGTTCACCTCGACCAACGCCGACTTCCCGGTGTTTACGCCGAGCCAGCTGACGTGGAACAACATCGTCAACAATCAGACCTTCGTCCAGTCGTTCACGTATCTCTACGAGCGCGGCGGCAAGCGCGACAAGCGCACGATCGTCGCGCAGGACACGACGAGTCTCGCCGGCCTGACGGCCACCGAGTCAGAGCGCCAGGTGATCTTCCAGACCCGGCTGGCGTTCATCAACGTCCTGCTCGCGAAGTCGACCCTCGCGCTGGCGCGCGACAACTTCACGAATTTCGGGACCGTGGTCGACGTCAACCGCGAACGCCTGCGCGCCGGCGACCTCGCCGAGTCCGACTTCCTGAGCATCTCGCTGCAACAACTGCAGTTTCAGCAGGACGTCTCGGCTGCGGAGCTCGCACTGTTCCAGGCGAAGGCCGCCCTCCGGCAGTCCGTCGGCTTCGAGGGGCTCGCCGAGGACTTCGACGTCGACGGCGACCTCGCGCACGTGCCGGCGTCGGCGGCCCTGGAGGATCTGAAGCGCGACGCCCTCGCCTCGCGGTCCGATTTCCTCGCGGCGCAGGGCGGCGTCAAGCTCGCCAACGACACGCACATACTGGAAATGGGCAACGGCGCCCGCGATCTGACCAGCGGCGTCGAGTACGACCGCGACGGGGGGCTGAACGGCCTCGGGTTCAGCCTCTCGATCGAACTGGCCTTCCACGATCAGAACCAGGGCAACATCGCAAGAAGCGAGGTCGCGATCAGGCAGGCCACCGAGATGGCGTCCCTGGCCCGGACGGCAGTGCTGACCGACGTCGTCACCGCGTTCGCGGCGCTGCAGAACAGCGAGAAAGTCCTGGCGCTGTTCGAATCAGGCTATTTGAGCCAGGCGCAACAATCTCTTGATACCACCACTTACGTCTATCAGCGCGGCGGCGCCACCCTCCTCGAATTGCTCGACGCGGAACGCACGTATCGAACGACGCAACTGGCCTATCGGCAGGCCCTGGCCGCGTACATGACCAGCGTGCAGCAGATCAATCTTGCAGTCGGAAAGCAGGCCATCCCATGAAACACGTCCTCGTCACGCTGATCGCCGCCGCCGCGTTGTCGGCATGCGGCACGACTCAGCCACCGGCTTCCGGAACCAGCGCGTCGCCGGCGGCGTCGGCCGCGGCGAATGCGCCTGCGTCCGGAGCAGCGCCGGTCGCGGCGGCCTTCGTGGTACCTGCCGATCAGTTGTCGCATCTGAAGATCGTGCCCGTCGAGCAGGCGACATGGACCACGACCGTGCGCACGACCGGCACGGTGGACTGGGACAACGACCAGACGACACAGGCCATCACCCAGGTGAGCGGCCCGATCACGCGAATCGTCGCGGACACCGGAACGCGGGTGAAAGCCGGCGATCCGCTGCTCTACGTGGCGAGTGCCGACGTCGCCAACGCCATCTCGAGCTATCGCAAGGCCAAGAACCGGTTCACGCTCGCGCAAACGACACTCGATCGCAACAAGGACCTGTTCGAGCACAAGGCGCTGTCGCAGCGGGACATGGAGTCGGCGCAGGCGGACTTCAACGACGCGGCGACCGACCTGCAGGTCTCGCTGCAGGCGCTGAAGATCTTCGGCGTGGCGCAGGATGAGATCACCGAGGCCGAGCAGCAGAACAATGCGATCCGCCCGGAACTGGTGATGCGGGCGCCGCTCGCCGGCACGGTCGTGCAGAAGATGGTCCTGCCGGGCCAATTCATCCAGGCCGGGGCGACGCCGGCGTTCGTCATCAGCAACACCTCCACCGTGTGGGTGCAGGGCCATGTCTACGACAAGGACCTCGCCTCGGTGCACGTCGGCGACAAGGTGGACGAGCGGAACCAGTCGTTCCCGCAGACCTTTCACGGCGTCGTGTCGTACGTCGGCGACATGCTCGATCCGTTGACGCGAACCACGCCGGTCCGGATCGTCACGCAGAACAGCGACGGGCTGCTGAAGAAGGACCTGTTCGTGGACATCGTGATCCACGACCGGACGTCGCGCGATGTCCTGGTCGTGCCGACGACCGCCGTGCTCTACGACGAACAGAATTTTCCATTCGTCTACCTGCAGGTCGAAGCCGGCAAGTTCGTCCAGCGGCTGGTCACGCTCGGCGGCCAGCAGGATGACACGGTCGAGATCGTCAAGGGCGTCAGCGCCGGCGACTCGGTCGTCGCGCAGGGCAGCGTGTTCCTCCAATTCGCCAACACCTATCAGCAATCATGATCAACCGCCTTGTCTCCTTCGCGCTCGCGCAGCGGTTCATCGTCATCGTGGCGATGATGTGCCTGGCGATCTGGGGCATCGTCTCGTTCCAGAATCTGCCGATCGACGCGTATCCCGACCTCTCGCCGCCGCGCGTGCAGATCGTGACGCAGTGGCCGGGCCACGCCGCCGAAGAAGTCGAGCGCCTGATCACGATCCCGCTGGAAGTCGAGATGAACGGGATCCCGAAGCTCGACGCGCTGCGATCGATCTCGCTGTACGGCTTGTCGTCGATCACGATGAACTTCCAGTACGACACCGATCCGTACTTCGCCCGTGAGCAGGCATTCGAGCGCATCCCCGATGCCGAGGTGCCATCCGGGGTGGTGCCGGGCATCTCGCCGCTGTTCAGCCCGAGCGGTCTCATCTACCGCTACGTGCTCCAGAGCCCGGATCGCTCGGCCCAGGAGCTCAAGATCCTGCAGGACTGGGTCCTCGAGCGGCGCTACCGCGCGATCCAGGGCGTGGCGGACGACTCCAGCCTGGGCGGCGAAACCATGCAGTACCAGGTGCAAATCGACCCGCATCGCCTCATGTCCTACGGCGTCACGGTCCCGCAGCTCGTGCAGCAGCTCGCGAACAACAACTCGAACGCCGGCGGCGGCTTCTATTCGCAGGGCGGCCAGTTCTACTACGTGCGAGGCCTGGGCCTCGTGAAATCGCTCCAGGACATCGGCAACATCGTGATCGCCTCGCACGCCGGCATCCCGGTCTCGGTCCACGACGTCGGCACGGTCGCGATAGGCTCCGCGCCGCGGCTGGGACAGTTCGGCTACATGAAGGAGAACGACGCGGTTGAAGGCGTCATCCTCATGCGCGTCGGCGAGCAGGCCCAGGTGATCCTGAAGAAAGTCGAAGAGCTGACCGCGACCCTGAACGCGTCGGTGATGCCGCCGGACGTGAAGATCGTGCCGTACTACGATCGCACCGAGCTCATCGAGGAAACCACCAAGACCGTCGAGCGCAACCTGCTGCGCGGCATGGTGCTGGTGCTGGTGATCCTCGGCATTTTCCTGTTCAGCGTGCGGACCGCGCTGATCGTCGCGGTCACGATTCCGTTCGCGCTGCTCTTCTCGTTCATCTGTCTCGACTGGGCGCACATTCCGGCCAACCTGCTGTCCATCGGCGCGATCGACTTCGGCATGATCGTCGATGGCGCCGTCGTCATGGTCGAGAACATCTTCCGTGAGCTGGCGTCCCGCCACGGACAGAAATACGACCTCACCGCGGTGATTCGCACGGCAGCCAAGGACGTCGAGCGGCCGATTTTCTATGCGATCGCCGTCATCATCGCGGGCTACCTGCCCATCTACGCCCTGACCGGACCGTCGGGCCGATTGTTCCGGCCGATGGCCGACACGATGGCCTTTGCGCTGGTGGGTGCGCTGCTCTGCTCGCTGACGCTGCTGCCCGTGCTGTGCGCCATATTCCTGCGCCGGCATGTCAAGGAACCCAGCGTCCCGATCTACGAGCGCATCGTGGCCGGCTACGGGCGCCTGCTCGGGCGTCAGCCTGCGCCACCGCACGGCCACGCTGGTGTTCTGCGTCGCGGTATTCGGCGCGTCGCTCCTGCTCGTGCCGCTCATCGGCGCCGAGTTCATGCCGCACCTCGACGAGGGGTCGCTGTGGGTCCGCGCGACGATGCCGTACACCATTTCGTTCGACGAGGCGTCGAAGCTGGACCGCAGATCCGGGACATCCTGCGAAGCTTCCCGCAGGTCACGACGGTCGCCAACGAGCTCGGACGTCCAGACGATGGCACCGACCCGATCGGTTTCTTCAACGACGAGTATTTCGTCGGCCTCAAGCCCTACAACGACCCGGCGTGGAACGGCGCGGTCCACACCAAGGCGCAGCTGACCGACGCGATCCAGGCAAAGCTTCAGGCGTTTCCGGGCATCATCTTCAATTACACCCAGCCGGCTGAAGACGCGGTGGACGAGTCCGAGACGGGGCTCAAGAGCTCGCTCGCGGTCAAGATCTTCGGGTCGGACCTCGCCACCCTCGAGTCGAAAGCGGACGCCGTGCAGCGCGTGCTGACGACCGTCCCCGGCATCGCGCACGTGTCGCTGGTGCGCGAGCTCGGTCAGCCGAGCCTGACCATCGAGCCCGACCGGGAAAAGCTGGCGCGCTACGGGCTCAACGTCTCCGACATCAACACGCTGATCGAGACGGCGGTCGGCGGCGCGCCGGCGACGCAGGTGATCCAGGGCGAGCGCTCGTTCGATCTCGTCGTCCGGCTCCAGGAGCCGTACCGGCAGAACATGGAGGCGATCAAGAACATCCTGGTCGCGACCTCCGACAACCAGCACCTGCCGCTCAGTCAATTCGCGGACATCAAGGTCAGCAAGGGCGCGTCGTTCATTTACCGCGAGGGCAATTCGCGATTCGTCGGGATTCAGTTCAGCGTCGAGGGGCGGGATCTGGCCAGCGCGGTCGCGGACGCGGAGAAGAAAGTCGCCGCGGCGGTCCAGCTGCCGTCGGGCTACACCTTCGACTGGGGCGGCGAATATCAGCAGTACCTGGCCGCGCGGTCGCAGATGGCGGTGATCCTGCCGATGACGATCGTCCTGATCGTGCTGATCCTGTTCGTGCTCTACGGCAACCTGAAGTTTCCCGTTGATCATCATGTTCAGCGTGCTGGTCACGGTTCCGGTCGGCGGGCTGCTCGCGCTGAAGCTGACCGGGACGAACTTCAGCGTCTCGTCAGGATTCGGATTCGTCGCGCTGATGGGCGTTGCGGTGCAGACGAGTGTCATCCTCTACTCGTTCATCAACAAGCTGCGCCTCGAAGGCAAGGACATCATGACCGCCACGCTACGAAGCATCGCTGCTCAGGCTCCGCCCGATCATGATGACGGCGCTCGTGGCCTGCATCGGCCTGCTGCCGGCGGCGATGTCCACCGGGATCGGCAGCGATTCGCAGAAGCCGTTTGCGATCGTGATCGTCGGCGGCCTGGTCTCGCGCCTGGCGCTGTCGATTTTCCTGGCCCCCGTGCTGTACGCGCTGGTCGCGCGCAACGACGATGTGCTGAAGGTGTGAGAACTACTTCGCCGCGGCGACCAGTTCCATGACGGCGCCGGCGAACGCCTCGGGCGCTTCCTGCGGCAGATTGTGACCGGCGCCAGGCACGACGCGGTGGGTGCGGGAACTGGTGAATCTCGCCGCGGACGCCCTGCCGTCGGTGGACGGCGCCACGCCGTCGGCATCGCCGTCCAGCGTGATGGCCGGCACCGTGATCGCCGGCAGCGCGGCCAGACGCCGCTCGAGATCGGCATACCGCGGATCGCCGGCGGCCAGCCCGTACCGGTGGCGATAGCTGTGGATGGCGATGTCGACGAAGTCGGGGTTGTCGAAGGCCGCGGCGGTCCGGTCGAGTGTCGCCGCATCGAACTGCCAGGTCGGCGACCACTGTTTCCAGAGGATCGCGGCGATTTCGCGACGGTACGCCGCCAGTCCGGCCCGGCCGCGCTCGCTGTGGAAATAGTACTGGTACCAGATCGCCAGTTCGCGCTCGGGACGCGCCGGTACCATCGAGCGGGCGATGTCCTGAATGAGATAGCTGTTCACCGACACGAGACCCGCGCAGCGCTCCGGCCATAACGCCGCCCCGACGCACGCGGCCCGGCCGCCCCAGTCGTAGCCCGCGAAGATCGCCCGCCGCACGCCCATCGCATCCATCAGCGCGATGACGTCCGCGCCAATCGCGGCCTGCTCGCCCGAGCGCGGCGTGGCCGCGTCGAGGAAGCGCGTCGGACCGTAGCCGCGCAGATACGGCGCGACGACGCGGCAGCCCTGAGCGGCCAGCATCGGCGCCACGTCCACGTAAGAGTGGATGTCGAACGGAAAGCCGTGCAGCAGGATCACGACCGGCCCGTTCGCCGGCCCCTGCTCGTAGTACCCGATATCGAGCACGCCGGCCTCGACGTGCTTGAGCGGCTCGAGCCGCTGCGAAGACGAGGCGCGTGCCCGCGCGGCGGGCGTGGCCTGCGCGAATGCCGATGGCGCGCCGAGTTTCATCGCGCCGACACCCAGCGTGGCGGTCTGCAGCAGTCTGCGGCGCGCGTGATCGATGTGTTCGGACATAGGCCCCTTCAATCAGGATCGATGCGATCGATCGACGACGCCGCGAGCCAGCGCTCGCACGCCGGTACAAGCGGGTCGTCGGCGTCGGTCAGGCTGAAGGCCGGCGCCTGCCCGGCAAGCCAGGCGAAGATCACCCTGGCACTGCCCGCCATGGCGACGCGCGACGCAACCGCATGCGCGCCGCCAAGGTCCAGCGACGCGACACGGTCGATGAGCTGCCAGATGCCGTGCACGCCAAACGCGCGCTGGATGTCAGGATCGGACAGGACCACGAGCAGGTCGCGGATCCGATCGGTGACGGCCACGGCCGCGGCATGGATTCCCGCTGAATGCTGAGAAATATTCCGCGCGAGATCTGTGGCGCTCGATCGCACGTCCCCGCCGCCTGCCCGCGTGCGAATCCAGACACGGCGGCAACGAATCGCAACCACAGGCCGCTGAATTCCTCGTTCGGCGCGACTCCCGGATCGCCGCCGGGAACGCCGAGCACGCTGGCATAGAGGCTGCGGCGTTCCTGCGCGGTAATTCTCTCCGGTCCGGTCCGCCAGTAGCTCGTACAGGACGTTTCCAGAGCCCGCGGTGCCAATCGGCAGCTGCCCGGCAGTAAACAGTGCGAGCAGGCGATCGGCGACCTCGTACGCCTTCAGGTCCTCGAGCATCGCCGAGAAGTAGATGGCGCTGGCGGCGAGGATGTTGTCCGACACGATGGGATCGGCTGGAGGCATAGGCGTCGGCCGACATCTTCTCGCGAAACGCCGACACTGCGCGCGCCAGTGTACGTCCGCAAAGAGGCGCACGAGCGCCGGTTGAAGCTCTGCTGTCGGCGGTCTCGCGCGCGCGGACCTGGCAGTCAGCCGCCGTGGCATTTCGTGGTTCTGCGACTTATGCGGGAGGACCCGGGACCTGGGCTCGGTCACCGCTCCCGCGGAAAATGCCGCTAAGTCCAATCCTCCTGCAGCCTTAGTTTCCGCCCGGCGCGATCGCCGCCGCGGTCACCAGATGGCGGTATCCTTGCGCTGAGAAACAAACGTGACACTACAGCAGGTAATCGTGCTCGTCCTGCAGGCGAGCATCCTGATGACCGTCTTCTCGTTCGGACTCCGGGCGAGGCTGGCGAGCATCCTCTATCTCCTGAAACAACCCGGCCTGCTCCTGCGCTCCCTGATCGCGATGTTCGTCATCATGCCGGCCATCGCGACGGTGCTCGTGAAGGTCTTCGAGCTGCGTCCGTCGGTGGAAATCGCGCTCGTGGCGCTGTCGATATCGCCGTTGCCACCGCTCCTGCCCGGCAAGGTGCGCAAAGACCAGCCGGAGGCGTTCGCGCTCGCGCTCATGGTCTTCGTCGGGCTGCTGTCGATCGTCATCGTGCCGGTTGCCGCGCTGGCACTGCAACAGTTCGCGACACGGCAACTCACGATGCCGACCAGCGCCGTCGCCTCGCTTGTCCTCAAGACGACCGTACTGCCGCTCGCGGCAGGCCTGCTGTTTCACCGCTTTCTGCCCGCGATCACCGCGCGGATCGTCAAGCCGGTGGATCTGCTGGCAAAGGTGCTGCTGCTCGTTGGCGTGGTCGCCCTCCTTGCGGGCGCATTTCCGACCATGCTTTCACTGCTTGGAAACGGAACCCTTGCCGCGATCATTGTCTTCATCACCCTGGGACTGGCGGTCGGCCACTTGCTCGGCGGACCGCAGGAGGATCAGAAGTACGTGCTCGCGTTCGCGTCCGCGACGCGGCATCCGGTGATCGCCCTGATGATTGCGAAAGCCAATTTTCCCGATGAGCCGCTGCTCGGGCCCACCATCCTGCTGTACCTGCTTGTGAATATGCTCGTCGGCGTCGCGTATCACGTCTGGGAGAAGCGACGCGCCGCGGCCTGAGCATATAAGCTTCACCACGGAGGACACGGAGAACAAACAGAGGCGCTTGAACCCAAAATGGTTCAGTGCCCTCCGTTACTGTCTCCGCCACGCTCCGTGGTGGTGTTTTTTCTTCCGGCGACTCCTCCGATTCTAGAAGTCCACGGTCAGCGCCGAACTTCACGAGGCGGCCGGGCATGATCGACGTCGGCCTGAGCCACGCCGAGTTGGTCGTCGAGTAGGTGGTGTTCTGCGTCAGAATCGCGCTCGAGTTGAGCGCGTTGTAGAGATCGACCGACGCGCGGAACCGCGCGCGGTCCGCCCTGAAGTTCTTGCCAAATCGCACATCGACCTGGTTGACGCGCTCGCCGTAACTCGTCCCCGGCTCGATCAACTGCACGTTGGCCGTGGTGCCGACGTTGAACGGACGGCCAAGGGTCGTCGCCGAGTTCGGCGCCGCCCAGAGCGCGGAGATGGCCGGGCCCGGCCGCGTCTGGAACGTCGCGCTGACGCTGATGCCGTACCACGGCAGCGGATAGGCGCCGTTGGCTTTCAGCGTCGGCTGGAAGAAGGGCGGCGACGTGTGGCACCAGCGCGTGCTCGGGTATCCCTGGCCGGCCGGGAGATCGCCGGCGCTCGACGTGGACGAACCGGGGCTCGCCAGTCCGATCACATCGCAGACATCGGTGACTTCGTTGCCGAAGCTGATGCCGCCCGACAGCTGACCGCCGCGCGCCAGCCGCGCCGTCGCGTTGAGATCGACGCCGCGGAACCGATCGCTCATCTGGCCGAAGTGCTTCGCTTCGGTCACGTAGTTGTCGGCCAGCGCGCTGAAGCGCGACGGGTTCAGATCGTAGAGCTGGCAGATCTGATTGCCGCCGCCATCCGGAAGCCGCGGATCCGACGGGACCGTCACGCAGTAGCTGTCGTAGTTCGCCGCGGGATTGGCGCGATTCTGGGTCGCGAAGAAATTGCCGAACCAGTGATCGGTGTACTGCCCGTCGAGCGCCAGGCTGTGCGTGATCGAATACGCCATGCCGAAGTTGATCTCGTGATCGTTCGGACGGACGCCCCACCCTGACAGCATCGCCGGGTCGAACTGGGTGACGATGTTGAGCGCGCCGAGCGGCTGGCTGAGCGCCAGGCATTCGGGCTGCGCGGCCGGGTTGGTGAGATCGCAATCCGGAAAGAAATTGCCGTTGAGATCGCGCCAGGTGCGGCTCGCGTTGTTGATCGACGTGTTCAGCGGGTTGTTCGCGGTCGCGGTCGCCGTCGATTCAGCGGCGAGATAGTGGCCGTAGTTCGCCCGGACCACGGCGCGGCCGTTGCCCGATATGTCCCACGCGACTCCGGCGCGCGGCGTGATGTCCTTCCAGTTGGGCACATCGTCCACCCGGTCGTAGTGCCGCGGCGTCGAAACGAACGTGATCGGCGGACGATCCTGCGCCGGCACGTACGCGTTGTGCCAGTCGAAACGCAGACCCAGGTTGAAGGTCAACGTCTTGATGGTCCAGCGATCCTGGGCGTAGATCCCCAGTTCCGCTTTCAGGTGTTCGAGATCCTCGAGCGGACGCGCGTACTCGGTGATCGAGCTGGGCACGCCGTTGCTGAGCGTCCAGGTCTGCGCCTGGTTCGTGTCGTAGATGTAGTGGCGCGTGCCCCACAGGTCCTGCATGCCGACCTTGAAGGCGTGGCTGCCGGTGACGTAGTTCATCGCCGCCTTCATGTTGTACTGGTGGTTGCCCGCGGTCGTGAACGTGACGCCGGATCCGTAGCGCTCGCCGTTGGAGCTCTCGCTCTTCGAGATGACCGCGTTGGTCCCGTAGCCGTTGATGTTGTTCGGCTGCGGCCCGAAGATCCAGCGCTCGTTGTAGAACGTGAAGCCGCCCTCGAACAGCACCCGGTTCGTGTACGGATTGTTCCAGGTCGCCTGGAGCAGATACTCGGGCCGGTGCGTGAAGTAGGTCGAGGCTTCCGGCGACGTGGTGGCGCTGCAGCCGTTGCAGTCCACCAGCCGCTGGTTGAAGTGGCCGAACATCGTGAACTTGTTGCGCTGGCTGGCCTGCCAGGTCAGGTTCAGCGTCTCGCCGCGGTTGAAAGTATCGCCGGCGATCGCCTGCTCATCGAGGTTGCGGTTGTCCGGCACGCGCACACCGTTGAACGTACAACCGGCGACGTTGGCGCAGTATTGATTGCCGGACGGGTTCTTGTTCTTGAAGCCGCCGGCCACATAGCTTCTGGTTCCGGAATAGCGATAGCCGCCGTAGAACCAGAGCGTGTTCTTCATGATCGGCCCGCCGATCGTCGGGTTGAAATCCCAGAAGCGATAGGCGTTGCCGACCGCCAGCAATCCCTGGGCGATGAGGTCCTCGCTGAGATTGTCGGCCTGCAGGCGCGTTGCTGGTGTAGTTGCCGAAGAAATAGCCGCGGAACGTGTTGCCGCCTTCCTTCGGAATGGTGTTGCTGGCCACGCCGCTCGTCCGGCTCTCGGCCGACAACCCGCTGGTCGTAATCGTCATCTCCTGCACGGTGCCCATGTTGATCACGAGCGTGGTGTTGTAGCCGCCACCCGTGTTGTTCATGTTGTTGTAGGGCATGCCGTTCATGATGAGCGGCATCTGATCGGCCCGGCTGCCGTGCACGGACATCGTCTGATAGCGCTCGTTGTTCGAGCCGCCGACGTCGGTGCTCGACAGCGGCACCGACACGCCGGGCACGAGGACGCTCAGGTTCTGCCACGTCCGGCCGGTCGGGAGCGCGTCGATGATTTCGCTGCTGAGCGATTTCTTCTGGGTGACGCTCTGGGTGTCGATGAGCGGGCTCTGCCCGAGACCGTGATCGACTCTTCGAGGCCGCCGACCTTCATTTCGGCGTTCACCTGGGCGGTGAAGTCGTTGCTGATTTCGATGCCCTCGCGCTTGACGACCGAGAAGCCGACCAGCGTGAAGCTGACGCCGTAGGTGCCGGGCCGGAGGTTGATGATCTTGTATTGGCCGTCGCTGTCGGTGACGACCGTGCGGGTCTTCTCGATCAGCGCGGGGCTGGCGGCTTCGACCGTCACGCCCGGCATGACGCCGCCGGTCGCGTCCTTCACGACGCCGGCGATGGCTTGTGCCGATGCAATACCCTGCCACGTCAGGATCGCGCCGGCCACCAGCGTGCCGACCTTCGCCCACCTCACCATAGTCGCCTCCTTCAGTCCGAAATCACGACCGCGCGAGACACGTAAATAGGAAGTAATGACGTGGCGCGGATACTTGCACAGTCTTTACGACTCCGCAAGGCGGAACTCACAACTCTCGGGACTGGGGGCTGGGGACTCGGGGCTGGGGACTAAGTGACTTGAGACCTGAGAGTTGAGACTTGCGACTTGCGACTTGCGACTTGCGACTAGCTGAGATCGCTCAGTGCGTCATCGCATACACGACGACGTTCACGCCAAACGCGTAGCCGGGGACGGAAAAGCGGACGAAATATTCGCGGTCTTCAGCTTCGCGCTCGTAGGCGTCGCCGAAGTCGGTGTTGTGTGTCATCAGGACCATGATGCGCCCGCGTTCGTCGTTGATCGACCGCACGTGGGGCACGGCGCTGCCGGCACCGCGCTCCGAGGTGGAACGCCGGCCCTGCCAGAAGCCAATCGACGGAATCTGCGGGATGGCGGAAACCGGAAGCAGCAGGTGAAAGAGCTGGTGATCGAGCGGCACGTCCACGATCGGATACGGACCCTCGGGCAGCACTTTTCGCAACTGGCCGGTCCACCAGTCCCACGCGTAGTCGCCCCAGAAATCGTCCGCCCAGAGAAAGCCGCCCTTGAGGAGATACTTCCGGAGCGCGGCCGCTTCCTCCTCGTCGAAATACGCGCCGCCGGGTTCGGTCATCATCACGAACCCGCAGTGGCTCAGCACCGCATCGGTCGCGCGCATCAGGAGCGGCTTGGGGTTCTCGCCCTCCATGCTGACGGGCACGCGCGTCAGTTCGGAAAGACGAATCGACAGGTTCTCGTCGGCGCGCGGCCAGTCGACGCTCCATCCCGCGCCGTCGCCATTCCGATCGTTGCGAAAGGCGAGACGGCAGAACTGAAACCCGCCGTCGAAATCCTTGCCGGTGGCAACTTGCGCCTCCGAGCCGAAACTGCCCGATTCGCGGCGCTGGAATCGCGCCGCGGACATCGTGACAGCGGTCAGCGCCACCAGGCCGGCGACCGCCGCGGCTGCGGCCACGGTACGGCGACGCGGCGACGAAGGTCGTGGCCCGTGCTCCACCGCGCCACTTTAGGCTGCGGCGACGTAAAGAGTCGCGGCGGAACTTAGAATTTCAGCGCCAGCGCGAAGCTTCCCCGCCAGAAATTGAAGCCGTCGAACTTGATGCCGACGTTTTCCAGATCGTCGAGCTTGAAGCCATACGCCTTGAAGTAGCGGATGTCGCCGCGCACCCCGACGTGCGACGAAAAGAATCCCATCGCGCCGCCCCCGAAATTGACCACGAAGTAGTTGTTCGTAATCGACTCGGGACTGGGAATGACCACGCTCTTCACCCCCGACACGTTGAGGAGCAGGTCGCCCAGGCCGACGCTTCCGAACGGCTTGACCGGGCCGATTGTCGGACCGACAAGAAAGTTCTGGGAAAACGTAAAGACATGGCTCTTCCCGAGGCCGTTCGCCCCGTTGTCCACGATCTCCGGCTGATAGGCAACTTCGGTTTCCGTCCCGACGATCTTGCCAGACAGGCCGAAGGCGACGCCGTACCCGGCCTGCGACGCGCCGCCCGCGCCGGAGGGCGAGCTGAGTGTCGTGTCGATGAACGGGGTCACATACAACTGCGCCGCAGCCCTGTGCGGAGCGAGGACGGCGAGAATCGCGGCGACGGCGAGCAGTGGCTTCATGGCGGCCTCTTTGGCGACTGAAGTGATCGGATGACGCATACCTGTTAACGCGTCATCGCCGCCTGAATCGGATCAGGCGGCGTCACTACGCATCAACGCCCGGGAATCCCGGCGCGAACATGCGCGTCAGGAGCGCCGGGTTCCGGACGTCCTGGCTCGCCATCCAGTCGTCGGCCTGGCGCATCAGCGCCCGGCCCTGCTCGCCCCCGCTCAACACCCCCAGCCGGCGTCGCGCCACGGCTGCATAGAGCTGCATTTCGGCACGATCGAAATCCGCCACCGCGCGTTCGAGGTGCTGCCGCGCGACGGCGGTCCGCCCCTCGTGGCAGGCAATTGCCGCGTCGAGCAGAAGCGCCACCGGCGCCGACCACGCCGTTTTCTCCCGATCGATCCGCCGGGCATCGCCGCGCGCCACGGCCAGGAATCGCGCCGGAATCGGCGCGCGCGCCGGCCATGAGCAGCGCGCAGCGCGCGCGGAGGTACGCGGCCTCGATGCGCAGGAACTGGACGCGGAAGAGAAATGTCCGCTCCATCGACGACCAGTTGCGGCTGATTTGCTCCCACGCCGCTTCGGCCTCGCCCCGATAGAGCGCCGTCTGAATACGCGCCAGGACATGGTTGTAGTGCTGCCGGTGAAAGCCCTCGTGCGACCAGCGTTCCATCGCTTCGTCGGCCTGCCGCTGCCCCTCGTCGGGTTCGTCGGCGACCAGCCAGACGAGATTCATCCGGGTCCGCAGTTCGGTTTCGAAATAGAGGTTGCCGCGCTCGCGAGCGCTGGCGAGGAGGCCCGGCAGCTGCACCGCCACCTCGCGCAGCTCGCCGCGAAACAGGAGCGATCCGAGGAGAAAGTTCTGCGCGAGGTTCACCTCCCAGGTCGTGCCGACGCATTCGTCGCGCAGGATCTGCAGCGCCCGGCTGCACAGGCCGGTGGCCTGCCGCCATTGGCCGTCGAGGAGCGCGCCCATGCCCGACGTGAGCACGGAGAGCGCGATGGAATGGGGGTGGGCGATCTTCTCCGACAACAGCCGCGCGCGCTCCGCGAACGAGCCGGCGCCCTCGAGGTTCCCGCTCTTGTCGGAGGCGCGAAAGACCGCTTCAGCGGCCAGCGCGCGAGCGACGCGGGACGGCTCGCCGGTCTCCAGCGCGAGGATCAGGTGACGGGTCTGGAAGTCCGCGGCGCGAATGTTGTCCACCATGGCGAGACCGGTCACGACCGACCAGCACGTATCCACCCGCAGCAGCGCGTCCGCCGCGACGCGGCTTTCGGCGCGCTCGACGAAATCCAGTCCGCGCCACCGCAGTTTCGCGCGCCGCCATATCAGCGAGGCGAGCGCGGCACGCGGACCTGACGCCAGGCGCATGCCCACGCCCGCGAGCACCTCGCGCAGCACTTCGAGCCCGCGGTCGATGTGGCCGCCAATCAGGAGTTGTTCGGCGGCGCGGCGCTGAAGCTCGATCCGTTCAGCGGTCTGCCGGCCGGCCGACGCGTCGAGGTACACGTCCGCGGAATCCGCCGGGCGCCCGGCGTTGGCGAGCGCCGTGCCCAGCGCCCGCTTCCATTCCGGCGCGTCGAACGCGCCCGGATCGAGCTCAACGGCGCGGCGGTAGAGAAACGCCGCGCGATCGAATGCCAGGGCGCTGCCGGCGCGGAGCGCCGCGCGCGCGGCCTGGGTGGCTGCCTGCTGTTGATCGCCCGCGCCCTCGTAGTGCTCGAACAGCACGTCCGGATCGGCGGCCTGCCGCGCCACGAGTGTTTCCACCATCGCGCGGTGAATCCGGCGCGCGGCCTCGCGCGGCACCTGCGTGGCGAGCGTCTGCCGCACGCGATCGTGATAGAGCTCGACGCGCTCGGCCGACCCGCTGTTCCGGATGAAATGCTGCGATCGGAGCAGGCCGACGAGCGGACGCTCGTCCCCCGAGAGATGACACGCTTCGTACACCAGGTGCGGCGCCATCGGACGGCCGCACAGCGCCAGCGTGTCGAGAAAGTGGCGCGCCGTCTCGGGTAACGACCGGAGCCGCGCCCGCAGCATGTCGCCGAAGGTCGCCGGCCGGTCGGCGCCGGTCTCGCCGACCGCCACGTAGTGCGCGAGTTGCTCGAGCAGAAGCGGACTCCCGCCGGCTTCGCGTGCCAGCCGGCGCGTATCGATCTCCTCCGCGCGCGATTCGCGCGGAATCAGCGCGCCGAGCAACTGGTCGGCCTCGTCGGCTTCCATCGGCTCGAGCGCAATCGCTTCGCACCCATCGGATCCGGCGCGGTTGAGCAGCGACTGCAGAAACGGATGCGACGCGACCTCCTCGCTGCGAAAACAGAGCAGCGCGAGAATCGGCGGCGCCGCGGACGGGCGGAACAACTCGTCGAGCAGCACCGCGCTGTCCGCATCCGCCCAGTGCAGGTCGTCGATGTAGAACACCACCGGATAGCGATCGGCAATCGCCGTCAGCAGTTCGTGGAGCGCCCCGAAGGCGCGACGCCGCAGAAGCGAGCGGATCGACGCTGTCGTGCGACGGCGGTGAAGCGGCGCTGACCGAACCGACCTGCAGCATGACCGGAAACACGCGCGCCAGCGCCAGCACGTCTCGCGGCAGCAGGCGCTCGGCCTCGCGCGCCGGCAGCGATCGGAGATAGCCGCTCAGGCTGTCGATGACGCCGTCGAGCGCCTTGTAGGGGATGGTTTCCTGCTCGTAGCAGCGCCCGCGCAGAATCACGACATCGTCCACCGTGTGGAGCTGATCGAGGAAGTGCCGCACGAGCGTGCTCTTGCCGATGCCCGACGCGCCGTGGATGAAGACCGAAGTCGGCCTGCCGCGATAGACCCGTTCGAACTGGTCGTGCAGAACGGCGAGCGGACGCTCGCGGCCGACAAAGGGTGTCCTGATCGCCGCCGGCGCAGCGGCCGTGCCGGCCGGCGCCCGGTCCGGCGATCGCGAGGCCAACGCCCGAAGGGCGTCGCGGCCGGCCAGGCGGCGCGCCGGCTCGCGCGAGATCAGGTCGCGGCAAATCGCGTTCAGCTGGTCGGGGACGTTCGCCGCAATCGCGGCGGGCGGCAGGGGATCGATGGTGATTTTCTGCCGGAGCTGCTCGTCGAAGGGACCCTCGAACGGCACGCGGCCGGTCAGCGCCTGATAGAGGGTGATGCCGACGCTGTACCAGTCGCTGGCCTCGGTCGCTCTCACGCCGGCGATATCCTCGGGCGCCGTGTAGGCCGGCGTGCCCGCCACGCGTTCCTTGATCCCGCCGCGTTCGGGCAGGACGTCGGCAATCAGCCCGAAATCGAGAATGACGACGCGCCCTTCGGGTGTGACCAGGACGTTCGACGGCTTGATATCGCGATGGAGCTTGCCATACCCGTGCAGTGCCGCGAGTCCCTCGGCCAGCTGGCCGAATGCATGCGTGATGCGCTCGACCGGCGGCGCGACCCCGGCCGTCGATGCCTTCCCGCACGTGCTGAATGAGACTGACGCCGTTGACGATTTCCATCGTGAAGAAACAGTGCGGTCCTTCAACGACCAGCTCGTACAGCGACGCGAGATTGGGATGCGCGACATCCGCGAGGCCGCGGAATTCGTGTTTCAGGTGGTAGATATCGGTCGGGTTGACGCGATGAAGGGTTTTCAGCGCGACGATCTCGTTGCGCCGGCGGTCGTGGGCTTCGTAGACGATCCCCATGCCGCCCCGGCCGAGGACGCGCACGAGCGCGAACCGTTCGGTGCCGGAAAAGTCGGGCGGCGCAGCGTCGGCGGCTGCCTGATCGTCTGCCGGCGGCGGCAGCTCGGTATGCTGCACGCGGATGACCGCGGGCTGCTCGAGAAAGTCGCCCGCCGCCTCGTGAGCGGCCACCAGCTGCTCCACCGCCCGCCGGATCGCCGCGTCGCCGCGGCAGGCATCATCCAGGTACGCCGCCCGCGTCCCTGCGTCGTGCACGACCGCGACGTGAAAGACCTCAAAGGCCTTTCGCCAGCCCTCGGGTGTCATCGGGCGTTACTCAATCACAGGTCTGGTATCCTTCGCCATGGCCGAGCCGTCCGAGGTCACGCAGCTGCTCGTCGACTGGCAGAACGGCAGCACCGAGGCGCTCGACCGGTTGATGCCGCTGGTCTACAGCGAGCTGCGCTCGATTGCGGCTCGCTACCTGTCGCGGGAACGCGTCGGGCACACCCTTCAGAGCACCTCGCTCGTCCACGAGGCGTATCTCAAGCTGATCGACCAGCGGCGGGTGCACTGGCAGAACCGCGCGCATTTTCTCGGCATCGCCGCGCAGATGATGCGCCGCATCCTGGTCGATCACGCGCGCACCGCCCACCGGATCAAGCGCGGCGGGGCGCAGCCGGCGCTCTCGCTGGACGAGGCGATGGAGGTCGCGTCCGCGCCGCGGGAGATCGATCTGCTGGCGCTCGACGAGGCGCTCGATCGCCTCGCGGTCATCGATCTCCAGCAAAGCCGCCTCGTGGAGCTGCGATTCTTCAGCGGCCTCACCATCGAGGAGGCCGCCGTGGCGCTGGGGACGTCGCCCGGAACCGTGAAGCGGGATTGGACCAGCGCGCGCGCGTGGCTCTTTCAAGAGATGAGTCGTCCGAGCCCGTAGTTCGGCCGGACACAAAAAAAGGGGCGGCCTTGCGGCCGCCCCTGGCGTTTCATCCGGCAATCCAGCTGACTACTGCTGGTCCTGCTGCTGTTGCTGCTGCGTGGTCGCGGTCTGCGCCGCACGCCGCTTGTCCTGCTCGATCTTGAAGTCTTCGTCCTTCATGTAGACGATGTTGATCCACGCGTGGGCCATTTCGTCCACCGTGCGATCGCCCCAGCCGACCCACTGGTTCGGATCCGGGTTGCTCTTCTTCGCCGTCGTGTTGTCGTGCCACGCCGTGACCTTGAGGATCGTCCCCTTCGGCAGGAGCGGCGCCACATCGTCGGCGTAGACGTAGGTCGTCATCCAGTTGAAGTTGAAGTCGCTCACCATGCTGATGACCTGCTTCTGCCCGCTCGGCAGAAGCGCTTCGACCATCATCGCCTTGCCGCGCAGGTGCATGTGCGGCTGGAAGCTCTCGATGCGCGCGGCCTCACGCAGGACCGTGAAGCCCTCGGCGACCGAGACGGTGTTCGGACGGATGTCCATCGTGCCGAGCGCGGCCGGCACGAGCGACAGCGTGGTGCGGAACTTCGGCTCCTGCCCCTTCGGGTAGAAGTAGATGCCCAACTCCACCTTGCTGGTGATCTCTTCGCCCGCCTGCGAGTAGTGGATGTCCCAGTGGAACTTCGAGCCGGGCAGCAGCAGCTTGCCCGTATCGGGGCGCATCATTTCGCCCTGCTTGCCGACCGCCCATTCCATGAACGGCGCGGGCAGCCCCAGCGGCGCGCCGGGGGCGCCGGGCTCGTCCTGTTCGAGATACGCAATCGCGTGATGCGTGATGCGGCGGCCCTTGAGCGTCTCGGGACGGATTTCGATGGCGCGCACCCAGCGCGGCTCGGTAATGCCCGTCTCCGTCACGCGCTTGTCCCAGGCGTCCTGCGACAGCGCCGGCATCGTGAAGTCGTACGACTTGATGATCAGGTCCGGCTCTTTCTGGCCGAACAGCGCCGCGAAGTTCCAGCCCTGATCGTCGGGCCACGTCTTCGGCGCCGGCATGTCCTTCGCGTCGCCCTGCGGCGCGCCCGCGTCCACCCAGCGGACGATGGTGTCGACCTGCTCGTCGGTGAGCGAGCGATCGTTCTTGAACTTCTGGATGCCGACGTTGCGATCGATCTGCCAGGGCGGCATCTGCCGCTCGGCAACCCTCGCCTTGATGGAGCGCACCCACGGCCGCGTCTCGGCGTAGGTCTTGAGCGACATCGGCGCCATCGAATCCGGCCGGTGGCAGGCTTCGCACTTCTCCTGGAAGATCGGCGCGATGTCCTTGGTGAACGTCGGTGTCGCCTTCGGGGCGTCGGCCGCGCGTGCCGCCGCCGGCATCGCGAGCGCCGCGCCGAGTGCCAACACACTCAGGCCAGCTACGCGGGCTGAAAATCTCACCTGACCCATTTACGCTGCTCCTTCCGGGACTCGCCCGGATCTCCTACGCCTCGAAGACTACTGAATAGTAACTTTCACGTGCGTGTTCGTCCAGCAGCATTGGAAGCCGCCGCCGCCCTCGCCCGACTCGTCGTTCGCCTGCACGCGGATGATGTACTCGCCCGGCGCGCTGAATTTCGCCGTGGTGGACACCATGTCGTCCTGCTTCGCCGCCGAAAGGCGCGTTTTCTCGAACGTGACCGTACCCGGTCCGCGGTACTTGTGCAACGAAACGCTCGCGACCGACGCCGACCCGCGGCCCCGGCCGCCCTCGCTCTCGGTGGCCTTCGCGTCGGCGACCCAGACACTCAGCGTCACCGGCTCGTTCACCTTGCCGGTGAAGCGTGGTCGCGATGCCGGCCGGCGGTCCGGTGAACTTGGGGCCGCCCTGCGCGAACGTCAACACGGGCGGGGTGTTGCCCATGCCGATTTCCTTGAACGGGGCGATGTTGTAGGCCTTGTTCAGCGTGAAGGGGATCGTCTGGGTCTCGCCGTTCGACGTGATCGTCCAGGTGAGTTTCTTGGTCCCGAAATCCTTCGGCACCTGCACCGCGACGACGCCCCACTGCCGGCCGACTTCGAAGTAGCGTCGGCTGTCCCTGATCCACGTTGCCCGGCTCGATCTTGTTGTTCGGACCGATCGGAATATCGAACGTCTGCTTGGCGTTCCTGTTGTAGTAGCCAAGCAGCATGCTGAAGGTGCCGTCGGAATTCTCGTACCAGCCTTCGTAGGCCGGCGTCACGCTGGTGCCGCGCTCGCGCGAGGGGTCGAGCGGAAGCGCTCCCTGCTGTCCCTGCGCCACGACGAGCACGCCGCTGCCCACGGTGGCAGCGACAATCGCCGCTGTCCAACCGCGTCTTACCACTGACCGAATTTGCATCTATTAATCCTAATACAAGGCCCGTGGTACAGCTGAGGCGAACACGCCCTTACAGAAGAAAAATCGGCAGGCGGGAAACGCTCTGTACGTCTCGAGGTGTTTGAAACGCTGTTGACCGTGGGGATGCCATGTAACTAGACGAAAAAACGCCGACACAGGTTCATCACAATTGCTCACCGGCCCTGCTCGTCGTAGCCCGGCAGGCACCACGCGAGCACGCCCGGCGGATTGTCCGCTCCGCAGGGCCACGGCCGGTAGAACGTCAGCAGCCGGCCCGAGACGACAACTCCGAGCCAGAGAGACAACGAGGCGACGGCTATCAATTTTGACAGCCGCGTCGCGTCGATGGGGGCTCCAGCGGCAACGGCGCGCCGATACGAGGTCAGATAGAACACGCCGGCGTTCAGTCCGGCCAGCACCATGAACAGGATCTTGAAGTGGAACGCCGGGTTATAGACGTATTGGTCCGGTTCCGCCATCACGAACAACACGCCGCTCGCCAGCGCCAGGCCGAATCCGAGCAGCCCGAGCGGAATGAAACGGTGCACCGCGGCGATCGGAATCCGGTTCCCCACGCCGAGCAGCCGTAAGTCGAACAGGAAGATGCCGCCGAAGAGCAGCGAGAGACCGATGAAGTGGATGGTTTCGGCGGCGCCCCAGACCCACGGCGCGTGCATGAGCGTGCGCACCGCCGTCGCGCGCGCGCACAGGGCGACCAGCCAGATTTGGAAATCGATCACGTCACCAGCTCGCAAATAAGCGCGTGTAGGTGTACGCCAGGAATCGCCCGGCCGTGATCGCGCCCGTCCATGAAACCAGTGACGCGATCGCGAGCGCCTTCACCGACGGACGCGCGGTGTCCGGCCACGACGACCGGAGGATCCGGCGATCCATGACGACGACCAGGCGGATGGCGAACGCGATCAGCGACATCTTCACGTAGAAGACCGGGTTGGTCAGCGCTTTGGTCGGATAGGCGATGAGCAGGGCCGCGCCCGACACCGCGTTCAACCAGAAGCCCCACCACATCACCGGGAGGAAGCGGCGGAGTTCGGACGTGGGGATGCTCCTGCCAAGGCCGAGGACGTGCGCGCCGAGCGCGAAGTTGAAGCCGGCGGCCAGCCCCATGCCGATCGCGTGTGCCGAGAGAATCGTGGGATACGCGAAGACCGAGGTCGATTCGCGTATCCACACGCTCAGCGGCGTGGCTTCGACCCACGCCAGGGCGCCGTTCAGGGCCGCCGGGATGGAGGTCAGCCCTTTCGCGCCTTCTTCGGCACGAACGCGAGGAAGCGGCGCGGGTTGTCCTGCATGATTTTCTTGAGGACGTCATCGCTCGCGCCCGCGGCCTTGAGCTTCGGCACGAACACCGTGAGCGTCTTCGCGTAGCCCTGGCCGCCGTTCTTCTTCATCTGGCCGGCGTTGGAAATGTCGGCCGAGAACATCAGGTTGTCGGCGAAACCCGCTTCGATGAGCGCCATGACGAGCGGCACCTGCTGCGCGTCGCCGGGGCCGCCCTGGCGGTCGAACCCGATGAACGCGCCGCGCCGGCAGATCGCCTTGTGCACCTGCACCTGCGCGTCCACCAGGTTTCCGAGGTGGCCGATCACGATGCGGTTCGGTTTGACGCCGGCGTCCTCGAGCAGATCCAGCTGTTCGAGCGCCGACTTTCCGGGAATACCGGTGTGCGTGAAGATCGGCAGGTTGGTGGCGACATGCGCCTTGCCGATCGCGCGGAACACCTTGCGCTCGTCGGCGGTGATGTCGTCCCACGATCCGATCTCGCCGAACACGCCAATCGGATCGGTCTCGGTCTGCTTGACGAGCGCCTGCACGATCTGCTCCTCGCTCATCGTCGAGATCTCTTTCGGGTAGAACGGCTGCGTGTAGAAGCCGCCGCCGGCGACGATCGGCATCCCGGATTTCATCGAGATCTCGCGCAGGAAATTGATGTCGCGCCCCATGTCCGGATGGCCGCCGTCCACGATGCAGCCGATGCCTTCGCTCTTGGCGATGCGCATCTCCTCGGCCATCAGGTCGGCGTCCTGCATGAAGAACGGGCCCGCGGCAGCCGGGGGAGCCGCCGGCGGTCCGCCGGCGCGTCCGCCGCCGCCACCGGCTGGCGCCGCGCCGCCGGCCGCGGCCTGCGCCGGCGGCAGGGCCGTTCGCCGCGCGGGTGGCCTGGGCGTAGCCGTTCCACCGCGGCATGAAATCGGACGCGAACGACATGTGCTCGTGAAACAGGGTCGCCGCGCCGGCCAGTTCTTCCGGCGCGTAGTCCTTGAGGATCGTGCGGATGACCGCGCCCTTCGGAAAGGTCGTTTGCGCGGAGGCGAACTCGGGCAGCGCGGCGGCGACCGCGCCCATGCCCAGAATGCCGAGCGCCTCACGGCGCGTCCACCCCGACGATCGAGAATCCTGTGACATCTCTCGCTCCTTGATGCCCAATCAGCACCACACCAATAAGATTGCCGCCGGCCGCGTTTCCGTCAGGCCGGAACGCCCTACTCTAATAGACACCGCGGCCAGCGTGCAGGGGTTATATACCGCCCCGCGAGTCGCAATTGTGAAAAACAGATGTCGGCAGGTTTCGGCGAGGGCGGCATCCTCTCCACGCGGCGGAGCACCGCGTGTGAGGTGTGGAATTGCGGAGAGGGCGCTGCAGGCCGCGCCCGGGACGCGGCCTGATGTGACTCGATGCTATTTGTCGACCCACTCGACGTAAGCGGGCGGACTCTCGTTGCGGACGACCATGACGCGGACGACCCGTTCGTCGCGCAAGAGATCGCGGGCGCCCACCCGGGCGTCTTCGATCAAGGGATAGCGGGCCCACGCCTGGGGCATCATCGACGCTGACCCGCGCCTGGTTGTGACAATGAGCCTGAACATCTCAGTACATGCCCGTGCCGAGGCCGGCATCCGACCCGTTCTGGCCGGATTCGGGAATCTGAGAGATGACGGCTTCCGTCGTCAGCAGCAGCGACGCGATTGATGCCGCGTTCTGGATGGCTGACCGGACGACCTTGGTCGGATCGATCACGCCTGCCTCGACGAGGTTCTCGGTACTGCTCGGTCTGGGCATTGAAGCCCTCCTCGCAGCGCATGGTCTTGACGCGCTGGACGACAATCGAGCCCTCGTGCCCGGCGTTCGCGGCAATCCATCGCATCGGCTCTTCGATGGCCCGCATGATGATCTTCACGCCGATGCGCTCGTCGCCGACGACGGACAGTTGCTCGAGCGCGCACGCCGCGCGCAGGAGCGCCACACCGCCCCCGGGGACAATCCCTTCCTCGACGGCCGCCTTCGTTGCGTGCATGGCATCCTCCACGCGCGCCTTCTTCTCCTTCATCTCGGTCTCGGTCGCCGCCCCAACCTTGATGATCGCCACGCCGCCGACCAGCTTCGCGAGCCGCTCCTGGAGTTTCTCCCGGTCGTAGTCGGAGGTCGTGTCCTCGATCTGCGTACGGAGTTGCTTTACGCGGGCGCCGATGGCCGCCGCGTCGCCGCCGCCTTCCACGATCGTGGTGGTGTCCTTGTCGATGGTGATCTTCCTGGCCCGTCCGAGGTCTTCCATCTTGACGTCCTTCGAGCTTGAGGCCGAGATCCTGGGTGATGGCCTTGCCGCCGGTCAGCGCGGCGACATCTTCGAGCATCGCCTTCCGCCGGTCGCCGTAGCCCGGCGCCTTGACCGCTGCCACGTGGATCGTGCCGCGCAGCTTGTTGACGACGAGCGTCGCCAGGGCCTCGCCGTCGATGTCCTCCGCGATGATGAGCAGCGGCTGTCCGGCGCGCGCCACCAGCTCCAGCGTCGGCAGCAGATCCTTCATCGAGCTGATTTTCTTCTCGTGGATCAGCACCACGGCGTTCTCGAGCACGACTTCCATGCGATCGGGATCGGTCGACGAAGTACGGTGACAAATAGCCGCGATCGAACTGCATCCCTTCGACGACCTCGAGCGAGGTGTCGATGCCTTTGGCTTCTTCGACCGTAATCACGCCGTCCTTGCCGACCTTGTCCATCGCCTCGGCAATGATCCGGCCGATGGTCTCGTCGTGATTGGCGGAAATCGTGCCGACCTGCGCGATCATCGATCCGCTCACCGGCTTGGACATCTGCGCGAGCGCCGCGGTGATCGCCACGACCGCCTTGTCGATGCCGCGCTTGATCGCCATCGGGCTGGCGCCGGCGGTGACGTTCTTCGCGCCCTCGCGATAGATCGCCTGGGCGAGAACCGTCGCGGTCGTCGTGCCGTCGCCCGCGATGTCCGAGGTCTTGCTCGCCACTTCCTTCACCATCTGCGCGCCCATGTTCTCGAGCGCATCCTTCAGCTCGATCTCCTTCGCGACCGTGACGCCATCCTTCGTGATGGTCGGCGATCCAAAGCTCTTGCTGAGAATGACGTTGCGCCCCCTGGGCCCGAGCGTCACCTTCACCGCATTCGCCAGACTATTGACGCCGCGCAGAATGCCCTGCCGCGACGCATCGCCGAACACTATCTGTTTTGCCATTACGTATCTCTCCCGTCCGCCTGCACCGCCGCCGCCGTCGTCTCGCGAGGATCGAGGATCGCGAGCACTTCGTCTTCGCGCAGGATGAGGTACTCCTCGCCATCGAGCTTCACTTCCTGGCTCGTGTACTTGCCGAAGAGAATCAGATCGCCCGCCTTGACGTCGAGCGGAACGCGCTCGCCCTCGTCGTTCCGCTTGCCGCTGCCGGCCGCGATGACCGTCCCTTGCTGCGGCTTCTCTTTCGCGGAGTCCGGGATGATGATCCCGCCGACGTTCTGCTCGCCTTGTTCAATGCGCCGAACGATGATCCGATCGTTGAGTGGTCTCATATCCATGATGTGGTCTCCACCTGTCTGTATGGCTAGCGCGTACGGCCGGTGAACACCGGCGTGAGCAAATATTCCGAGAGCGCGTCCGCATCGGCGAACAGGAGACCCGACTCGAGATGCTTGAATTGCGCGGAGTCGTCGCCGTCGGGCACGAACACCAGCGCGAAGCGATCCTCTCGAGCGGGCAGTCCGTCGGCGGTCGACAAACGGTAGTGGCAATCGACGGACGCGGCCGCCCAGCGCGGCGCCACGCTCAGCGAGACCACGGGGTATCCGGGTTTGCGGACGAGGAACCCGCCGTCGGCTCCGCCCTCAATGGTCACGTCACGCGCGGCGTCGCCGGGAAATTGCGCTCGAAACGCGTCGATGTCTGCGGTGACGGCCACGCGAAGCCCGTCGACGAGCGCGCGGCCGTGCCGCTGCACGAGCGCGGCCTTACGAGCCGCCGCTTCAACCTCGCCGGAACGCACCGCGTCGCGTTTCCGTTCATCGTCGGCCAGCCGCGTGATCCACTCGTGTGTCGTCTGTGTCATCTGTGTGGTCTGTGTCATACACCCCTCCGCGATCTGCTGCGACTGCGGGCTGATCGCGCAGCGACGTGTCGCACGACGTCGCGGCGTAGCGGCGGCGCCTCTACGCGTGGGTCGTCCGGCGGTTCCGGGATCGTCCTGAATCGTCTGACGGCTGGTAACTCCCGAGCAGGTGGTCCCACCAGGATGTGCTGACGCCGTAGTTCGCGGCGCCATGCGCGTGATGGAAGTGATGCGCCTGTTCGAGTCGTGCCAGAAACGGCACACGGGCCACGAGCGCGCGGCGGCGATGGAGCAGATGGTGCAGCACTGCGTAGTGGTTGTATCCGGCGTAGAGACCGAACACGACGAATGCCGCGTGCCCCGGCGGCAGCGGGATTGACAGGATCGCAAGCGTCGCCGACGGCCATCGCGGCGCTCATGAACAGCGGCGCGCTGATCAGCGCCGTGCCGTCGGCGTGGTGGCGCGCATGCGCGCGCCTGGCCAGCGAGGGCGGACCGTGAAACACCCAGCGGTGCACGGCGTATTCAATGCCGCCCCAGGCCACGAATCCGACGACGGCCGCCACCACCGCCTCGACGATCGACCCGCTGAACAGGCGCACGCCCAGGACGAGAAATGCGCCGGCGATCACGACATCGCCGACGAGCGCCAGCCAGTAGTTGGCGGCACTGCCAATCAGACGGGTTGCGACGCTGAGGTGGAGCTGGCCGGGCGGCACGAACGCGGGTAATCATGGGGAGAATCCGGGCTCCACTGTATGTCACCGGCCAGCGGGCGTCTGTGCCGCATTGCACACCGGGATCCCGCGCGGCCGGTATCCGCAGTCTCCGTACGAGGCGAAACGAAACCCGATGGCCTGTGCAATTTTGCACAGCGCTCGCGCCGGGTTGGCCGTACAGTTGAGTCTGGTGCAATGGCTTCTGATTCAACGCGCTGAGGCGAAGAAGGCCGGGATGAAATCGAAGCCCAAGCCTGTCTTCGACGCTCAGGGGTTTCTGGACTCGTCGGGAGTCGCGCGGCGGATTGTCGAATATCGCAAGGCCGAGCCGATCTTCTCGCAGGGCGAAGCCTGCGACAGCGTGCTGTACATCCAGAAAGGCACCGTGAAGCTGTCCGTGCTGTCGACAGCCGGGCGCGAGGCGGTCATCGCCATGCTGGGCGTCGGCGACTTTTTCGGCGAAGGCTGCCTCGCGGGTCAACCGATTCGGATGGGCAGCGCGACGGCGGTCACCGACAGCACCATCCTGCGGGTCGACAAGGATCGGATGGTGCGCCTGCTGCACAAACAGCGCGCGTTCTCGGATCGCTTCATCTCGCACATGCTGGCGCGCAACATCCGGATCGAAGAGGACCTGATCGACCAGCTGTTCAACTCGAGCGAGAAGCGCCTGGCCCGCACGCTCCTGCTGCTGGCGCGCTACGGCAAGCCGGACAAGGCGGCGCGGGCCGTCACCGCGATTTCGCAGGAAACGCTCGCCGAGATGATTGGCACGACCCGGTCACGGGTCAATTTCTTCATGAAGAAATTTCAGCGCCTGGGATTCATCGACTACAAGGACGGGCTCAAGGTCAACAGCTCGCTGCTGACCGTCGTGTTGCACGACTAGCTCCGTCAGTACGACGCATCGTCGGATGGCGCGCAACACATGCCGACCGAGGTCGGTCTTCAGGAGGCGAACCGGATCGCCGGCCGCTGCGTGGTCCCAGCAGCTCCGGGCGATGCTGCGCGAGCCAATGGAGGAAGCGGCCCACGTCATTGGCCGTGCGTTGCGCCACCGGCCGCCGGAGCCACAACGCCGTCACTTCCTGTCGCCGCTGGTCGCTATCCATGCGCGCCTCAACCTTCTCACGGCAACTCGCAACGACGGGTCCAGGAGCGGACCGGCGGATCGAATCACCCATGTCGTGGAGCGATCGTGTATAGTCGGTGCTGCTCCCGGACTGAGCCCGCCAGGCGTGTTTCCGCTCCGCGCGAACTCTGCGTCAGAAAAAAGGTGAAGGCGTTGTCGAACACGGCATGGCTCGTCGGAGGATTGGCGATCGCGGCGATCATCCTTGCGATCGTGACGTCCTGGTACCGCCGCGGCCGCGAACCGGATCTCGGGACCGTCAGCCACCAATGGATGGCGGAGCAACGGCTCGGCGGCACCCGCGATCGTCACGGCTCCTGACCGTTCACGGACGAAACGCCGCCTTGTTCGTGTCGCGGGCCTTTTCCTGCGCGGCTTGAGCCGCGTCGGCTTCCTGTTTCTGCCTCGCCACTTCCCGCTGCGGCGCTTCACGCTCATCCTGCAGCCGCGCCTGCGCGACAGCCGTGCGCGCGAGCGCATCGAGGCGAGGTGACGTCACGAGCGAGACTGAAGACCGGCGGATACGACGCCCGAAACAGCACGACCGACTGGTCGGCCTGTCACCCACTGCGCCACTTCCGTGCCCGACTCGTCGGCCGCGCAGTGCGGCCGCGGGGGTCCCCTTGGGCGTCGGCGTGCCGTAGACCGCCGACAGCGATTCGATCATGTCGGCGGCGGTCAGTCCCTCGGTGCGAGTCCGGTCGTACTCCACCAGCACCTTGAACAGCTGATCGTCGTAGAAGCTGAAGAGCATGCTCTGTACCGGGTCGACCGGCCCGGGCGTGGTCGCGTAACCGCGCCTCCACGGCAGCTCCTGGAGGAGCGCCGGGCGCTGATGGATCGTCCTGACATCGGCGGCCGACATCCCCGACTAAGGCCGACACCGAGACGACGCTCCCCCCAAGCTGGTAGTCGCGATAGCCCGCGCCGCTTTGCGCCAGCGCCGGAGCGACGACACAGCAGGCATCCGAGCGTCGCCGCGAGGCGGTATGCAGGTTTCATGGCCGGTTTCCCTGCTCACGTACCGTGTGCAGCACTTCCGCAACGGTCGGCGGCGGCGCGCCGCGGAAGATGATGAATGACACGACGGGCGGCGTCAGGCTGATGAAGAACAACAGCACCCACGTGCTCGGCGTCGCGGTGGCGCCGGCCATGAGGCTGCCGAAGACGATGGCGGCGCACGCGAACAGCCAGACGGCAATCGCTCGACCGCGCGTAAAACGCTTCCAGATCTTCAACATGATGTCGCTCCTTTTTGCGTCTGAGAGTGAAGCTGTCGCGGGAGCCGGGACGGCCGCTGCATCGCGCGCTCCAATCGGTGCCGAAGTGGGCCCGTCGGCGCGCACCCTGGAGACTTGCGAAGGGAGCACTACTCGAACGCTGGCTGGCTCAGTGCGGTAAGACGAGAGCAACTATAGCCCCTGCGGTCCCGGGAGCAGTGTGCGAAACAGCACAGCGCTTTCCCGCCGGCCGACTCCTGTCGTAAGGTAGTCGGACCAGATGGATGTGGAGTTTCTCGTCACCTGTCCCTATTGCGGCGAGACCGTGGAAATCTCGGTCGAGCCGGACGTCCGCGGCAGCTTCGTCCAGGACTGCGAAGTCTGCTGCAACCCGTGGCGGGTGCGCGTCTCGGGCAAAGGCGACGACCGTTCGGTGGACGTCGCACGCGCGGATGGTTCAGAGTAAGGCGCGAGCCGATGAGGTCCTGTCACGCCGTCGCCGCCGGCATCATCGTCGTGCTCGCGCACGTCTTCGTCCGCGGCGTCCGCGTCGGCGCAGATCAAGGCGCAGGCGCGGAGCGCCCCGACGCCGCCGTGGAGCAAGGGCATCCTGCCGATCAGTCCTGAGAGCTATTACAACGCGATCGAGTGCGGGAAACAGGGCGGCGAGGATCCGCCCTGCGTGTTCTACGACACGGGCCTCTGCAAGAACGACGATTTCGCGCTCGCGCTCTACACCCCGTACAAGTCCGTGGCGTACGAAGTCTGGCGCGTCGTGCGGCAGAAGCAGCCGGCGCCGCAGCCGAACTACGTCCAGGCGCAACAGACCCGGATTACCGTGGGTGTGACGCCGGTGCGCGGGTCAACCAACACGTTCAACGATCTCGTCCTCAAGCGCGGCACCCGCGTCGTGGCGCCGACGGCCCGATCCCTCAGCGCGGGCGGCGGCCGTTTCACCTACGACTTCCCCGCCTTCGCTCCGACCGGCGCGGTTACGCTCGAGTTGGCGGGAAAAACGAAAACGCTGACCTGCACGATCGATCAGACCGTTCTGAGCGCAGTTTCGATAGGCGGTCTTCGGGCTTCAGGCTTCGGGCTCGACTTGCGACTTGCGACTTCCTTGCAACTCCACGACTAATCAAAACTCATCCACTCTCTCCCACGTCGAAATAGAGTGATGACTTCGAGACTTCCGCTTACGCTTTCCTTCGTGGTGTGTACCGTTGGTCTGGCTGCCGCGGCCGTGACGCCCTCGCCGACGATCGTTCTGCGCGGCCACGAGCAAACCCTGCATGTCTACGGATCGCCGTCCGATCCGCCGGTGATCGTGTCGAGCGGCGATGGCGGCTGGATGCACCTCGGTCCGCACGTGGCCGCGTTTCTCGCGCAGCAGGGCTTCTACGTCGTGGGGTTTGACGTCCGGGCATATCTGAGCAGCTTCACCTCGTCGGCAACCTGCCTCAAAACGGAGGACGAGCCGGCCGACTATCGCGCGCTCATCGATTTCGCGACGGCGGGTCATGCGGGCAAGCCGATCCTGGTCGGCGTTTCAGAAGGCGCCGGCCTGTCGGTGCTGGCCGCGTCGGATCCGCGCGTGAAAGGTCGCATCGCCGGCGTCGTCGGCCTCGGACTGCCCGATCGCAACGAGCTTGGCTGGCGGTGGAAGGACTCGCTGATTTACGTGACGCACAAGGCCGCCCGACGAGCCGTTGTTCAGCTCCGCGTCGGTCGTTGCTCGCGTCGCGCCGATTCCCGTGGCGATCATCCAGTCGACGCACGATGATTACGTGTCCTTCAACGAGATGGAAACCGTGATGCGCCACGCCGTCGAGCCGAAGCGGCTCTGGGTCGTCGACGCCGCCGACCACAGCTTCAGCAACAACCTTCCGCAGTTCGATCAGGACCTGCTGCACGCCGTCTCGTGGGTGCTCGCCAACCGGCCGCACTGACAAAGGAGCATGATCGATCAGCTGCGCCGCGCGCTGCCCGCCGTCATCGGACTGGCGATTTTCATCCTCGCGCTGGCAGTGCTGCGGAGCGAGCTGCGCTCGGTCAGCTGGCATGAGCTGTCGCGCGACGTCTTCGGCGTCGCGCCGGCCCGGCTCGCGCTGGCGATCGTCCTCACCGCGCTCAACTACGCCGCCCTGACGGGCTACGACTTCCTCGCCTTCGCCTACATCGGCAAGCGCCTCGCGCCGATCCGGATTGCGGTCGCGTCGTTTCTGGCCTACGCCATCGCCAACAACGTCGGCTTCGCGATGCTGTCGGGCGCGTCGGTGCGCTACCGCTTCTACACGCGCTGGGGCGTGACCGCCGAGGAGCTGTCGCGCGTCATCTTTTCGTATCTCGTGACGTTCTGGCTCGGCCTGCTGTTTCTCGGCGGCCTGAGCCTGGCCGTGAGTCCGTGGAGGACCGCGGTGGACCTGCCGGGCATGTCGCTCGCACCGGCGTTCGGGTGGCTGCTCGTCGCCGTCAGCATCGGCTACGTGGCCCTGACCGCGATCCGCCGGACGCCGATCCGGCTTCGGCGGCTCGAGCTGCCGCTGCCTTCTCCGGGCATCGCCGCCGCGCAGTTGCTCGTCTCGGTCATCGACTGGGCGCTGGCGGCCGGCGTCCTCTACGCACTCCTCCCGGCGACCGGCCTGCTCGTTCCTGGCGCTCCTTGGCGCGTTCACGCTCGCGCAACTGCTCGCGCTGGCGAGCCACGTGCCCGGCGGCGTCGGCGTCTTCGAGGGGCTCATGACGGTCCTGCTGAGACCCTTCGTGGCCTCGGCGGTGCTCCTGCCGGCGCTCGTCCTGTACCGCGCGGTCTACTACCTGCTGCCGCTCGTCGTGGCGCTCGTCGGTCTCGTCGCCGACGAACTGCGCCAGCGCCGCGCGCAGGCCGCCCGGGTCGGCGCGCTCCTCGGCGAGATGACCGAGGTGCTGACGCCGCGCCTGCTCGCGATCTTCGCGTTTTTGAGCGGCGTGATCCTGCTGTTCTCGGGCGCGACGCCCGCCGCCGCCGGGCGCCTGGCTCGCCTGAACGGCGTGCTGCCGCTCGGCATCATGGAGGCGTCGCATTTCGTCGGCAGCATCGCCGGCGCGGCGCTCCTCGTCCTCTCGCAGGGGCTGGCGCGGCGTCTCGACGCGGCCTATATCCTTTCGAGCGCCGTCATCGGCGTCGGCATCGTCGTGTCCCTGCTGAAAGGCGCGGATTTCGAAGAGGCCGCCGTGCTGTCGGTCGTGCTCCTGATCCTGTGGCGCGCGCGCGACGCCTTCGATCGGCGGGCATCGTTCTTCGAGACGCGGTTCTCGGCGAGCTGGCTCGTGGCGGTCGCGGGCGCGATGGGCGCCTCGATCTGGCTCGGACTGTTCGCGTTCAAGCACGTCGAATATTCGAGCGAGCTGTGGTGGCAGTTCGAGCTGCACGGCGAAGCGTCGCGCTTCCTCCGCGGATCGATCGGCGCGGCCATTCTCCTGCTGTTCGTCGCGCTGACACGGCTGATGCGCACCGCTCCGCACGAGACAGAAGAACCGAGCGCGGGCGATCTCGCCGCGGCGCAGGCGATCATCGACCAGCAGCCGAGCACGTTTCCGAATCTCGTGTTCCTGCGCGACAAGGCGATTCAGTTCGACGAGGCGCGAACCGGGTTCGTGATGTACGGGGTCCAGGGGCGGACGTGGGTGTCGCTCGGGGATCCGGTTGGACCCGATGCGCGGGTTCCCGATCTGATTCGCGGGTTCCTCGAGCGGAGCAACGACTTTGCCGGCGTCCCGGTGTTCTACGAAGTCGGCATCGGCAAGCTGCATCACTACGCGGATTTCGGGCTGACGTTCGTGAAGCTCGGCGAGGAGGCGATTGTCGATGTGCAGGCCTTCACGCTCGACGGCGGCCAGGCCCGCAAACACCGGCAGGCGATGAAACTGATCGAAAAGGCCGGCGCCACCTTCCGGGTGGCGGGCCGCGACGATGTGGCGGGGGTGATGAATCAGTTGCGGGAAGTCTCGGACGACTGGCTGGAATCGAAGGCCGGCGCCGAGAAGGGATTTTCGCTCGGGTTCTTCGATCCCGCGTATGTGGCACGGTTTCCGGTGGCGCTCGTCGAACGCGAAGGGCGGGTCCTCGCGTTTGCCAACCTGTGGCCGGGCGCCGATCGCGCAGAGCTGTCGGTGGACCTGATGCGCTACCGGCGTGAGGCGCCGGACGGCGTGATGGAGGGGCTGCTCATTCATCTGCTGAAGTGGGCGAAGCAGGAGGGCTATCGATCCTTTTCGCTCGGCATGGCGCCGCTCTCAGGCTTCGAGCAATCGCCGATCGCGCCGCTCTGGAGCCAGCTGGGTTCGTTCGTCTACAAGCACGGCGAAGCGTTCTACAAGTTTCAGGGGCTGCGCGCCTACAAGGAAAAATTCCATCCGCGCTGGGAGCCGCGGTATCTCGTGTATCCCGGGCGGCTTCGGCCTGCCGCGGATTCTCGCCGACGTGTCCGCGCTCATCGCCGGCGGCTATCGCAAGATCCTGTTGAAGTAGACTGCCGACAGGATGCTTGATGTCGAACATTTCGACCTGATCGTCATCGGTTCGGGTCCGGCGGGAGAGAAAGGCGCGGCGCAGGCCGCGTATTTCGGGAAGAAAGTCGCCATCATCGAAAAAGCGCCGGCGGTCGGCGGCGCCGGCGTCCACACCGGGACGCTGCCGTCCAAGACGCTGCGCGAAGCCGCGTTGTATCTCACCGGTTTCCGGAAGCGCGAACTGTACGGCATGACGCTGGACCTCGATCGGCGGGCCAGCCTCCGCCGCTTGATGGGCCGCCTGAACGCGGTCACCGGCGAACAGGTCGAACAAATCTCCCGCAACCTCGATCGGCACGACGTCACGCTGGTCCACGGCGCGGGATCGTTCGTCTCACCCCACGAAGTGATCGTGCACGACGCGCGACATCCTGGTCAGCCGGATCGCCGCCTGACGGCCGAGCGTGTTTCTCATCGCGACCGGCAGCTCGCCGCTGCGCCCGGCCGGCGTGCCGTTCGAGGACCGCGACGTCGAAGACTCCGACACCATCCTGGAGCTCGATCGCATCCCGGAATCTCTTGCGGTCGTCGGCGGCGGCGTCATCGGCTGCGAGTACGCCTGCATCTTCGGCGCGCTCGGCGCACGCATCACCATCATCGAAGGGCGGCCGGCGCTGATGCGGTTCCTCGATCAGGAGATGTCGGACGCGCTCTCCAGGATCCTCGAGCGCGACGGGCACCAGGTCCGTCTCGGCGACGCCGTCCAGCAGATCACGCGCGTGCCCGGCGGGCCGTTGAAGCTGGCGCTGAAGAGCGGCGCCGAACTGCTCGTGGACAAGGTGCTCTACTCGGCCGGCCGCGCGGGCAACACGAGCGGACTGGCCCTCGACCGGGCCGGCGTGGCGACCGACGAGAAGGGCCGCCTGCTGGTGAACGCGCAGTTTCAGACGTCGGCCGCGCACATCTACGGCGCCGGCGACGTCATCGGCAGCCCGGCGCTCGCGTCGGTGTCCATGGAGCAGGCGCGCGTGGCCATGTGCCACGCCTTCGAGATCGACTACAAGACGCGCGTCGCCGCGATCACGCCGTTCGGCATCTACACGATCCCCGAGATTTCAATGGTGGGGGCGACCGAGGAGGAATTGATCGAGCGCGGCGCCGCGTTCGAAGTCGGCCGGGCGCACTACGGAAACAACGCGCGCGGCCAAATCACCGGCGAACGTGACGGCGTCCTGAAGCTGGTGTTCGACGTGCCGACCAAAAAGCTGCTCGGCGTCCACATCATCGGGGACCACGCGACCGAGCTCATTCACGTCGGCCAGATGGCCATCACCGCCGGTGCGACGATCGACGTCTTCATCGACGCGGTCTTCAATTTCCCGACGCTATCCGAGCTGTACAAGTACGCAGCTTATGACGGGCTGGGCCGCCTCGCCCGGCGTTCGTGATGGTCGAGATTGCGTCCGCGCGTCTACAAGGACAACCAGCACGCGGCAGCGATCATGAGGAGACCAAACACCATCAGCAGTCGTTCTTTGCCAGCTTCCGAGACCATGTGAACCACTTTCCTATCAACGCGCAAAACCCTCACGACGAACAGCCGCCGCCTACGTAACTTCGCATTGTTGGAGCTGTACAATATCACAGCGCGTTCGCGCTTTCTTCGTGACCTTAAATGTCAGTCCAAGACCTACAAAAACGTCCATGATCGCGATGAACATTTGACCAGTGTCTTGCCTCAAAGTTACGCCTTCGTGTTGACTTTCGTTTTTTATTCGCCTACGCTCCCTTCTTTCTTGAATGATCGGAGGACGCCATGGACGAGAAAGCGCTGTTTCTGAAGTTCTGGAACAAGGAGGCGCCGGCGACGCGCAAGGTGCTGTCGCGCATTCCGGAAGGTTCGACCTACGCGCCGGATCCCAAGTCGCGCCCGGCGCGTGAGATCGCCTGGCAGATCGTGTGCGAAGAGATCATCCTCGGAGAAGGCCTCGTGAAGGGCGAGCTCGAGTGGAAAGACACTGCCCACGCCGCCGACGCTGCAGGCGATCGTGGCGCACTACGACGAACATCACGATCGACTCGCGCAGGCGATGGCCTCTCTCCCGCCGAGCCAGTGGGAGCGGCGGATTCCGTTTCTGTACCAGGGACAGGAACTCATGGTCCACAGCGGATACGACCACGCCTGGGGATTCCTGTTCGACATCATCCACCACCGCGGACAGATCTCCACCTACCTCCGCCCGATGGGTTCGACCGTCCCGCAGATCTACGGCCCGACGGCGGACGAGCCCTGACAGCGTTGCGCCGGTGGCCGGCGTGAACTAGATTTCGGATCGGTGAAACGCAGCGTCTCTCTGGGCATCGCGGCGATCACGGCGGCGCTGTCGTCGCTCGCGGCAACCGCGCCTGACCGCGCAGGCGCCAGGAGTGCCCGCCGACATCGTGGCACTCCTCACGCGCGTCGGCCGATTCTCGTCCGACGACATCACGGCGCTCGATCAGGGGCGCGTCGTCACGCGGGCCGACGCCTCGCCTGAAAATCTGGAAGCATCCGTCGTCACGGCCGTGCGCATCGCGACGGACAAAGAGCGGACCTTCTCATATTTTCAGCAGCTGGTCTGGTACGTCGACGGCAAGGTGACGACCGGCTATGGCGCGTTCGAGCCGCCCGCCGGCCGAATCGGATCTTCGCCGCCTCACGCTCGACTCGTCCGACATGGCCGACCTGCGCGCCTGCCAGCCCTCGTCGTGCGATCTGCGCTTCGGCGACCGCCACGCCGGCGGAAATCAGCCGGGCGGTTGACTGGCTGGCGCCCGACGCGAACGAGCGGGCGCAGACCTGGGCGCGCCAGACGCTCGCGGCCTACGCCGCCGGGTACGCGTCTCGCGGCGATTCCGCGCTCAAGGCGTATGACGAGAAAGGCGCGCCCATCGATCTCGCCGCCGAATGGCGCGCGCTCTTCAGCCGGTCACCGGCACTGACCTCGCTCGCCCCGGGCGTGCAGCGTTACCTGACCACCTACCCGGGCGAGAGCCTCCCGGCCGGCACCACCGACACCATCTACTGGGACGATCAGCACTACACCGGCCTCAAGTCGATCGTGGGCCTGACGCACATGGTCACGGTGCGCGACGCCGCGCAACCAAACCGGATCGTGGTCGCGCAGCGCCAGATCTTTGCGAGCCATTATCTGTACGGCTCGCTCGCCGTGACGCTGGTGCAGCAAGCCCAGGCCGGCTCCAGCTCCGGCGACCTACGTCGTGTATTTCAATCGATCGCGCGGCGATCTCCTGAAGGGCACTCAGACGACGAATGGGACGGGACTCCGCGCCACGGCTCGGCAACGTCGGCGCCTCGCTGCAGCGCCGGCTCGGCGAACAACTGATCAAGGACTCCGCCGAGACTCTTCTGAGTTCGATGAAGGAAGCGCTGGAACGATAGGGACGTATCCGAATTGCGAATTGGGAGTCGGAAGTCTGTGGAATTCCGAATTGCAATTCTGAATTCCTAATTCTTAATTCTGAATTCTACAGTGCATCACCGATAGTACCGTGCGTACATTCCGCGTCTGAACAGAAAGCCGCCGAGCGGACCCAGCCAGCCGAGCACGTAGTACATGTAGCCGAGATCGATCATCTCGATCAGGTTCCCGTCGAAGTCCTTCGCAAAGAAAAACGAGTGGCCGCGCGGCGAGCGCTCCGGTTTGCTCAGGCACTCGACGCCCTTGCTGACCAGATAGTCGTACCACTTCTGCGTATTGCGGACGTTGAACGAAAAGTGCGTCAGGCCGACGCGGTTCCAGGGGATCGACTGGGGCGGCTGCTGCGGCTGAAACTCGAAAATCTCGAGCGTCGCGCCGCCGGGGACGCGGATCCAGCCGATCTTGCAGCTGGGCGCGGCGGCGTCGATGCCGAAGAAGCTGCGGACCCGTTCGGGCGGCGTGTCCGCGACGCCGACCAGCGGACAGCCGAAGACGTCCCAGTAGAACTTCACCGCCTTGTTGAAATCCGAAACGGTGATGCCGACGTGACTGAACGATTGCGCTCTCATAGAGATGCTCTGATGTGATCGGCGACGCGCAGCGCCTGGGCGATGATCGTCAAGCCGGGATTCACGGCCGCCGACGAGGGGAAGAACGACGCGTCGACCACGAACAGATTCTCGACGTCGTGCGTTCGGCAGTACTGATCGAGGACCGAGGCCGCCGGATCGCTGCCGAAGCAGAGCGTGCCGCACTGATGCGTCGTGTTTTGCGCTCCCGAGGAATGCACGAAAATCTTGGGCGATAGGTACCCGACGCGCCCGAGGATGCCGCGCAGGAGTTCGACCAGCTGCGCGTGCGCCCGCTGGTTGTTCGGCGTGTATTCGAGCACGACGCGGCCGTCCGGGGCGAGACGGATGTGGTTGGCTGGATCCGGCAGATCCTCGGTCATCGCCAGCCAGTCCGTGGCGCGCGACACCCACTGGTGATACGCCGACTGCGGAATCCAGCCCATGCCGATGCCGTAGTACCGCCGGCTGTCGCCAGTCACCTTGGCCATGATGGCGTGCGTGCGCCCCTGCGACTGGATTTGACCGAGCGGATAAGGCGCGTGCGACCCGGCGAGATAGAAATCGTTGATCGCCAGCGTTTTCTGGAACTCGTCCTGGTTGATCCGCCAGCTCACGCCTTCGAGCATCGACGACAGGTGCGCCATGTAGCGGCGTCCCACCAGTCCCGACGAATTCGCCAGGCCGTCAGCGTGCCGATCGGAGGCCGACGCCAGCAGCAGCGCGGCCGAGTTCACCGCACCGCACGACACGACGACCAGGCCGGCGTCGACGCGACTCGACGTTCCGTCCCGTTCGACGTCGACCGCGACGACGCGGCGGCCGGATGGATCGGTGATGAGGCGCGTGGCCCGCGCGTTGGTCCACAGCGTGACGTTCGGGTGACGGACCGCATGCGCAATCCCGCAGGTTTCCGCATCGCGACTTCATGTGCAGCCTGCACGGAAACGAATTGCAGGTGGCGCACAGGATGCAGCCGCCAGCCTCGCCGGAGCGGATCACCCCGAGCGGCAGCGATGACGGATGCAGGCCCTGCTCGCGCAGACGCTCGGCGATCTGCGCCATGCCCGGCGCGTGCGGAACGGGCTGAAACGGATAGGGTCCGGCGTGCGGCGGCTCGGTCGGATCCTCGCCGAGGCGCGCCATGCACGCAGTACATGCGCTCCGCGCGATCGTAGTACGGCGCCAGCGTCTCGTAGTCGATCGGCCACGCCGGCGAGATGCCGTCGGCGTGCTCGGTCGCCTGAAAGTCCTCGCGCCGCATCCGATAGAGCACGCTGCCCCAGAACTTCGTGTTGCCGCCGACGTTGTAGTGCATGTACGGCCGGAACGGCGTACCGCGCTCGTCGAGCCACGACTCGGTGGTGCGGTAGCGCAGGTCCTTCCAGACCGCCGCCGGATCCCAGTTCTGATCCTCGCGCGGCACGAAATCGCCGCGCTCGATGACGAGGAGGCGCGCCCCGCTGCCGGCCAGCGCCTGCGCCATCGTGCCGCCGCCGGCGCCGCTGCCGATGATGACGATGTCGAAACGGGTGGTCACTGCGGCCCTGGCTGGAGGCTCGCGTAGATGTCGTCCATGAGCCGTTGATCGTCGATCGCGCGCTCGATGCTCATCTCGGGAGAGCGCCGCTCGCGGATCGACGCCGACGAAGTCACGATACATGGCGCGATAGCCGCGGATGTCCCGGACGCCCGGGATGATGAGTCGCGGCAGTCCCTTGCCGCGGACCAGCACCATCGCGCCGTTCGATTCGAATGTAATGATGCCGTCGCGGCCCGCCAGGTGCGAGAGCCGCAATCCCTTGAAGAGCGACGGAATTTCCCGGGAGTAGTACAGCGCGCCGACCGCCCCGTTGTCGTACTGGAACGCCACCATCATGCTCTTGGCGCGGCGGTCCGGGCCCGTCGGCGCGAGACTGGCGGCCGGTATCCGTGGATGGCGGTGATCCGCGGGCCGAGGCTGCCGGCGAGATGGAGCCAGTGAATCCCTTCCTCGAAGAACGCATCGCCGCCGGCCATCGCTTCATCGTTGCGCCAGTCGTCGGCGGTCTTCAACCGCTTCGCGACCGTCGTGAACTGCGCAAAGACCAGATCGCCGATCGCGTTCTCCGCCAGCAGCCGCCGCAGGCAGACCGCGAGCGGCTTGTAGTGATCGTTCTCGCCGACCAGCACGACCAAATCGCGGCGGGCCATGGCCGCCTGCACGGACTGGTAGTCCTCCATCCGCACGAACGCCGGCTTCTCGACCAGCACATGCTTGCCGGCCGCGAGCGCCTGCAGCGTCAGCTCCAGATGGAACCGCGGCGGCACGGCAATGACGACGGCATCCACGCGCGGATCGGCGATCGCCGACGCGTAGTCGCCGTAGCTGGCGGCGCCCCGATAGCGGCGGCAATACGCGTCCGCCCGGGCGCGATCGCGGCTCGCGTAACTGCCGACGATCTCGCGGCGGAGGAAGCGTAAATGCTGGCTGTGTATGCGGGTGATGAAGCCGCAGCCCAGGAAGGCTACGCGGAGCGGTTCGGACATCGGTCCCGGCGATAATATCGCACGACGGCTGACCAAACCGGCTATGCTCGCCGTGCGCGTCCCGGGCGGAAGGACGTGACAGCCGCGCCGGGTTCGCGGCTGCGTGGAGCGAATATGTTTGATTGTCGTATGCGGATCGCCGGTGGCCTCGGCATTCTCGCGCTGTCGCGTCTCAGAGCGCCCCGGCCGCGCAGACGCCCAAGGCCGGTCCCGTGACGTTCAACAAGGACGTCGCCGCGATCTTCAACAGGAATTGCGTCTCCTGTCATCGTCCGGGCGAAATCGCGCCGATGGCGCTGACCAGTTACGATGCGGCGCGGCCGTGGGCCCGCTCGATTCGCAAGGCCGTCACCGACCGGGCGATGCCGCCCTGGAACGCCGACCCGCAGTTTGGCGAGTTCGCCAACGACCCGCGCCTCTCCAGCCAGGACATCGCGACGATTGCGGCGTGGGCCGACGGCGGCGCGGTCGAAGGCGACCCGAAGGATCTGCCGCCGGCGCCGGTGTTCGCCAACGACTGGAAAATCGGCAAACCCGACCTCGTCCTGAAGATGACCGAGGATGCGCGCATCCCGGCCGGCGGACCCCGCATCATCCAGGATTACCCGATCGAACCGGTGGTCTTTACGGAAGACAAGTACGTGGAGCTGATGGAGGTCGTCCCCGGCAACCGCACGGTCACCCATCACGCGATCGTCTCGGTGCGTGACGCGGACGGGACTCACCGGATCGGCGGCTTCCAGCCGGGCGGCGCGACCACGACCTACCCGCCGGGCGTGGTGCGCCTGATTCCGAAAGGCTCGTCGCTCGGGCTGAACATGCACTACAACCCGAAGGGGCAGCCCGAAACCGATCGGACGACGATCGCGCTGGTGTTTGCGCGCGGACCGATCGAGAAGGTCGCCATCACGGCGATGTCAGGCACGCGCGCGCTCGACATCGCGCCGGGCGACGGCAACTACGAGGCCAAGGGCTCGGCGTTCGTCTTCACCGAAGACAGCCACATCATCAGCCTGCTGCCCCGCATGAACGAGCGCGGCAAGGACTACAAGTACACGCTCACCTATCCGGATGGGCGTTCCGTGGTGCTGTTGAGTGTTCCGAAGTTCAATCCCGACTGGCAACCGAGCTACGTCTTCAAGAACGCCATTGCCGCGCCGAAAGGCAGCCGGATCGAAACGCTGGCGCACTTCGACAACTCGGCCAACAACAAGAGCAATCCGGACCCGACCCAGCACGTGGTCTTCGGGCCCGAGATCATGAACGGCTACTTCGATTACTGGGTCGACGGCCAGGCCGTCCGGCCGCCGGCGGCGACGACCGCGGCGCGCTAGCGCTCAGAACGTTTCGCGCTTTTCGAGGTTCGCCTCGATGTCCTTCCGCTCCCGCCACACCGGGTGCAGGGTTTTCTGCACCATCAGCGGCAACTGATCCTCGAGGTGCGGCGATCCGGGCTGGCTGGCGTTGCCGTAGCCGAGCGTGCAGCGCGCGCGCTGGGACGCGCGCGAACTCGATCGCGCAGACGATCGTCTCGCCGTTGGCCGCGTAGTACTTGTTGCCTTCCTTGCGCGTGAACGCGATCGTCCGGAACAGCCCCGAGCCGCCGGCGCCGCCGTTGCCGGGCAGATCGGCGTTCCCGCTCGCGAAACGGAACACGTCGCCCCACTTCACGTCGAGCGCGCCGTACGTCTGCTTGCACTCCTCGGCCGCCGCGGCCAGCGCCACGAGCGCCGCCGGCCGGATCGGCGAGCCCCTAGCCCGGTGTCGAGCGGCCGCGCTGATGTCGTACTTCACGCGCAGCTTCGCCGCCATCCCGCCCGGCCCGCTGAAGTAGCGATCGACGAACAGCTGAAACAGCACGGCGCCGCGGCTGTCGGCGTCCGCGAGGTGATCCCATTTCTCGAGGACACGGGCCGCCTCCGTGCCGCCTTTCGCCGCCTGGAGCAGATCGGGCAGGACGCGATCGGCCAGCTCCATGCGCGTCGAATGTTTCTTGGCGATGAGCTGCTCGTAGCTGATCTTCCCGGTCTTCGGTGATCATGCGGCGCGAGCGCAGCGTGCGCATCTGCGGCAGCGCGTTGCCGTCCGGCGCGACGTACGGCGCGTATTTCGTCCGGTCGAGCAGCGGCAGCGTCATGTCCCACGGCGGCTCGTTGGTGTTCTGGTTCCAGCCGACTCGCCGGATCGAGCGACTTCGGCAGTTCGTCGAACGACAGGTAGTCCGTCCACATCGTCTGGGACGTGTCGCCCGGCACGACGCGCGACCAGTAGTTGTAGTCGTGGCCGTTGCGCTTCGGCACCAGCCCGTCGAACACGAGCATGATGTGGCCCTGGTCGTCGGCGTAGTTGGCGTTCCACATCGGCACGGACATCATCCGCAGCGCGTCGCTGAAACGCATCCAGGCTGGTGGCCTCGCCCATGCGGAACCACTGCTCGAGCATCTTCGGCCGGTCGAGGCCGGCCACGCGCATGGCGATGCGTCAGCCCTCCTTCGTCGTAGACGACCGGGCCCTGCACGCGTGGTCCTGATGTCGATCGTCTCCTCGCGGAACGAACCGTCAGGCTGCTTGATCTTGATCGTCTTCGTCGAATGGCTCGAAGGCGCGCGGCTGCCGTCGTAGATGTACTGCCCGTCCTTGACGGTGAGCTTGAAGAAGTCGACGGTGTCGATCGTGTTCACCGTGCGGCCCCATCCGGCGTGGCGATTGAAGCCGACGACCGGCACGGGGAATCCGATCTGCGGCGCGCCGTACAAGTCGTAATTCGGCCCGACGAGATGGACCTCCATGTAGCGGTAGAACGTGTTGCCCCAGGCCAGATGCGGGTTGATGAGCAGCATCGCGTTGCCGCTGGCCGAATGCGCCGGCCCGATCGACCAGGTGTTCGAGCCGATCGGCGAACCGCTCTTCGTCCTCGATCTCCTGCGCCGAGCGCGCCACATCGCCGCTCCGCCGGGGCCGCGCTTGAAGGCGTTCACTTCGTTGCGCAGGCGAGTCATCGACGCCATGTACCCGTAGTGCACGGCGCGGAGCGGATGTCCGATGACATCGACGCCCGATCACCGGCAGCACGACGCGCACCTCCGGCGCAATCGTGTCGATGTGCGCGTGCGCGTAGTCGTTGATGCCGCGGGCGAACGCGTCGAGGTAGCTGCGGAAGGTCGGATCCTGCGCGTCGTACCACTCTTTCGCGCGCTCCGGGACGCCGTTCAACTGCACCCAGCGGTCGAGCGCCACATCGTCGGGCGAGCCCCAGTACTCGGCCGCGCGGCCGCGCGACTCGCCGTACAGCCGCAGCAGCAGGTTCGCCTGCGCCTGCATCTGGGCCCAGCCCTGGGCGTAGAACATCGATGGCCGATCCGCGGCAAAGATGTGCGGGACGCCGTAGTGGTCCCACAGGATTTCCGCCTTGCCGGCGGCAAACGGCGTCGCACGCGTGAACAGCGCCGCGGCGACCACGACGAGAGCAAGCACCGACCGCTTCATGGATTGCATGGGCGGAATATACGACAAAAGAGGGTGCTTGGGTGCTTCGGTGCGTGGGTGCTTGGGTGCGGTGCTTGGGTGCTTGGGTGCTTAAGGTGCTTAGGTTCGTGAGTGCTGTGCCTCAGGTGCTTGGGTGCTTGAGGTGCTTTGGTGCCAAATGCCGGGTGCTTACGACGCGTGATGCGGCACGACGCACGAGGCACCTCGCACGTAGCACCGCACCTAGCACCTAAGCACCCACGCACCTAAGCACCGGCGCGGTTATTTCTTGCAGAGCGCGCCCGGGCAGACGCCGTAGGCGACGCCGCCGTTCGAGGTGCACGCGGCGGCCATCAGCTGTGCCCAGCTCCAGGAGCCGTCGGCGCACCTGGCGGTCGCAGAAGCGCCGCTGCCATCCGTCGGAGGTTGCGGGAACAGCTCCATGCTCACCTTTCGATCCGCCATGAGCGTCATGCTGCCCTCAGACCACGTCTGGTAACCGGCCTTCGACACGCGCAGGGCCACCGGCCCGCCGTTCACACCGGTAAAGACGAAATTGCCGGCTGCGTCGGAGAAGACGAAGCGGCCGGCGTCGCTGCCCTCCGCGATTTCGATCTTGGCGTCGGGAACGCAGCACACGGGTTTCTCAATCGAGAGAACGGTCCCGGTGATGTTGAACTGTTTATCACCTTGCGTCGTCGGCGCCGGCGCGCTCGAGACGTTGGTCAACGTTGGCGTCGACACGGTTTCGAGCGAACCTTTTCCGCACGCGCCACCGAAGGCAGCTGCCACCGCCAAATAAATAAGCCCGCGTTTCATGATCGCGACTCGCTTTCCGTTCGGCCTCAACGGCCGAGCAAGATCACACGTTCACTTCACACGTGAGCCTTTTGAGCAAGACACGGACCACTGACAGATTTGACGTTGAGTTAGCGACCAGGAAACGGCCGAGATCGCGCGTAACGCGCACTACTGAATGGCTTTGGAGACCATCGCCAGGTCGGATGCGACGACGCAATTGCTGGTCTGGGCGTGGGAAAGCGAATCGATGTTATCCCGTCCGTTGCGCTTCGCCTGATACAGCGCCGTGTCAGCGCGCTCGAGCACCGACTCGAGCGCCGGATCGGCGTCGCTCGCTTCGGTGACACCGATGCTGCACGTGAACTTCACGTCGCCGTTCGGCGTCTGCACGACCAGGCGCCGGCAGGCTTCGAGGATGCGCCGGCCGACGTCCTGCGCCGCGCGCACCGGCGTCTGCGGCAACAGCACCGCGAATTCCTCGCCGCCGAGACGCCCGACGATGTCCGAGCCGCGGCATTCACGGATCAGGACATTCGCGAATTGCTTCAGCACCTCGTCGCCGACGCCATGCCCGAAGGTGTCGTTGACGCGCTTGAAGAAGTCGAGATCCGCGATCAGCAGTGAAAACGGCTGCGCGTAGCGCCGCGACCGATCCAGCTCGATCGCCGCCATCTCGAACCACTGCCGGCGGCAGAAGAGGCCCGTCAGCATGTCGATGCTGGCCAGGCGCGCGAGCTCGTGCTGCGCGGCCTGGAGCTCCGCCACGCGCTCGTTGAGACGCTCCTGCAGCGTCGCCACGCGGATGCCGACGTGCACGCGCGCCCGCAATTCCTCGGCGTCGAACGGCTTGATGATGTAGTCGTCTGCCCCGGCGTCGAGCCCCATGACCATGTCGGCGCGGCTGTCGCGGCCGGTCAGCATGATCACGTACATGTGCGCGAGCGCCGGGTTGCCGCGGATGCGGCGGCACAACTCGGGACCGTCCACACCGGGCATCATCCAGTCGATCAGGGCCAGCGACGGCGCGTTCCCCTCGTTGAGGAGATTCCACGCGACCATGCCGTCGTGCGCAACCGCGACATCCACGTGCCAGCGCTGCAGCGCTTTCGACAGGATGACCGTCGTGCCGCGATCGTCGTCTGCGATGAGTGCGCGCATCTATAGCCGCTGCAGGTCGAGCAAAGGCATTGCCACGGCCTCGGCCGGAGCGAAACGTGCCGTTCCGCGCGACCCTGTGCCAGACCGGCGAGCGGCCGGGCGCACACATGCGTGCGGATCCGCCCACTCGGGTGTGCGCCCCGCCGCGCGGGCGATGCGCGCTGGAGCTGTTTCAATCAATTCCCGATATTGAGATCAAGGCCCAATACCGCGAATGACGTCCGGCATCAAACGTCTCTTCGACAACCTGTCCCTCACCCGCAAACTGACGTCGATCGGGGTCATTTCGACCGGCGCGGCGCTCGTGAGCCTGTGCGCCGCCCTGGTGATCTACAACATCAGCAACGCCAGAACGCATCTCGTTCGCGACGCGATGACGCTGGCCAATGTGCTCGGATCGCACGCGGCCGACCGCCATGGACGTCCGCGATGCGGAAGGACGCCCGCACGGCGCTGGCGTCGATGGCCGACGCGGAGCACGTCGTCTCGACGGCGGTCATCCTCACCGACGGTTCAACGCTCGCGCGCTACGACCGGCACGGCGGCGTCAAGCACGCACCCCAGATCGATCTGACGTCTCTGCACGAGGCCCGCGAGTGGCACACCTTCACGTCCGATGCGCTGGTGCTCACGTGGCCGGTGGTCCGCGCGGGCAAGTTCTTCGGCACGATCTACATCGAATCGGACCTCGACGAGGTCCAGGCGCGCAGCGCGGCCTTCACCCGCATCATCGTCGTGACGCTGTTCGTGACGTTCGGCGCCGCGCTCGCGGTCGCGATGCGGCTGCAGCGCGCCATTTCCGAGCCGCTTCTCGAACTGATGGCACTGACGCGTGCCGTGAGCCAGAACCAGCAGACCGGGACGCGCGCCGTCAAACGCGGCCACGACGAGATTGGCGAGCTGGTGGACGGCTTCAACTCGATGCTGGACCAGTTGCAGGCGCACGATCAGGAACTGCTGGCACACCAGAACGAGCTGGAGCAGATTGTCGCCGCCCGGACCGCGGATCTGCGGGCGGCCAATACGGAGCTCGATCGAAGCGCGCGACAAGGCGATGGAAGCGAGCCGCGCGAAAAGCGAGTTCCTCGCCAACATGAGCCACGAGATTCGCACGCCGATGAACGGCATCATCGGCATGACCGAGCTGGCGCTCGATACCGATCTCGATCTGCAGCAGCGCGAGTGCCTGACGACCGTCAAGAGCTCCGCCGAGGCGCTGCTGTCGATCCTCAACGACATCCTGGATTTCTCGAAGATCGAATCGCGCAAGCTCGAGCTCGAGTCCGTGCCCTTCTCGGTCCGCGATGTCGTCGCCGATCTGCTCAAGCCGCTGGCCGTCAAGGCGCACCAGAAAGGGCTCGAGCTGGTGGCTGACATCCACCCTGACGTGCCCGAAGGCGTCATCGGCGATCCGATTCGCCTGAGACAGGTGCTCGGCAACCTGGTGGGCAACGCGATCAAGTTCACCGACCGCGGGCACGTCCTGATCGAAGTCCACCAGGACGTGCGCCGCGGCAAGAGCTCGCTCCTGCATTTTGCGGTGGCCGATACCGGCATCGGCGTGCCCGCCGACAAGCAGGCGACGATCTTCGAGGCGTTCAGCCAGGCCGATGGATCGACGACGCGCAAATTCGGCGGCACCGGCCTCGGCCTGACGATCTCCACGACGCTCGTGCGGATGATGGGCGGCCGCATCTGGGTGGACAGCACGACCGACGTCGGCAGCACGTTCCACTTCACCGCCGCGTTCGACTACACCGATCTGCCGGGCGCCACGCGCCCCGATGCGTCGCTGTCCGGTATTCCGGTGCTGATCGTGGACGACAACGACGTCAACCGGCGCATCCTGTGCGAACAGGCGGCGCGCTGGCACATGAAGCCGACGGCGGTGTCCGGCGGCGCAGGCGGCGATCGACGCGCTCATCGACGCGGCCAATCGCGACGATCCGTACGTGCTCGTCCTGCTCGACGCGAACATGCCGGATCTCGACGGGTTCAGCGTGGCCGAGAAAATCGCGAGTCAGCCGGAACTTGGCGGCGCCACGATCATGATGCTGACCTCGTCGGGCCAATACGGCGACGTCTCGCGCTGTCGAGACCTCGGCGTCGCGGCGTATCTGACCAAGCCAATCAAGTCTTCGGATCTGCTCGACGCGCTGTTGCGGGTGCTGAAGCGCATCCCGGCGACGGTGCTCACGCCGCCCCCGCCGAGCCAGGCCAGTCAGCCGGCTGCCCGTTCCGTACGGATTCTGCTGGCAGAGGACAATCCGGTGAACCAGCAGGTGGCCGTCGGACTGCTCACCAGGCGCGGCCATACCGTGACGATCGCCGAGAACGGCCGGAAAGCGCTGGATCTGTTCGAGACGGAGCCGTTCGACCTGATCCTGATGGACGTGCAGATGCCGGAGATGAGCGGCCTCGAAGCCACCGCCGCCATCCGTCTCCGCGAACGCGCGACCGGTGCGCCGCGCATGCGCATCATCGCGATGACGGCGCACGCGATGAGCGGCGATCGCGACCGCTGCTTTGCGGCCGGCATGGACGGGTACCTCTCGAAGCCGGTCAACCAGAAGATGCTGTTTGCGGTCGTCGAGCAGGACTCGCCGGGCATTCCGCGGTCGCCGGCCGGCGCCACGGAATCGGCGTGCGCCCGGCGCGCCGACGCTCGACCGGCGGAGCGCGCTCGCGCGGCTGGGCGGCGACGAGGAGCTGCTGGCCGACGTGATTCGCATCTTCCTCGAGGACTGCCCGGCGCAGCTCGCGGCGCTGAAGGCGGCGGTTGACGCCCGGGATCCTGGCCAGATCCGCAACGCCGCGCACGCGCTCAAAGGCGCCGCGGGCAACCTCTCGGCGACCAGCCTGTTCGAGGCCGCACAGGTCATGGAGCGCCTCGGGGCGGAATCGCGCGTCGAAGCGGCCCAGGCCGCGTGGCGCCACCTGTCCGCGCAGGCCGCCAACGTCATGGACGCCCTCCGCCAGGAGGAAGCGCGTGCCGGCCGTTCGCGCTCAGAACTGGTCAGCTAGCCGGGACCGAGCCCCGACAGTCACATCGTCTTTTGAGCCCAACCGGACGGCCTCTCGTTTTATGATGACCGCGACCGTGGCGCGACCGCTGCGCCGCGGCTCATACCTGAAACGGAAAGGGAACCGTGATGACGATCTGGGCGTTCGTGCTGGCCGTTCTCATTCATCAATCCGCGCCGCAGTCGATTCCGGCAGGTCCAGGCAGCCGCGCCACCATCGCGGAGCAGGGACCCGCGTCGGCGACTGCCGCCACGACGCTCGACTTCGATTACTTCAAGAACAGGGTTGAGCCGATCTTCCTGCAGAAGCGCCCCGGCCACGCCCGCTGCGTCGAGTGCCACGCGACCGGCACGCCGCGCATGCAGCCGCTGCCGGACGGCGCGATGATGTGGAACGACGAACAGTCGCACCAGAACTTCGACGTCTGGCGGAGACAGGTCGTCCCCGGCAATCCGAACATCAGCAAGATGCTCGTCCATCCGCTCGCGCACGCGGCGGGCGGCGACGTGTTTCACGGCGGCGGCCAGCACTGGACGTCGAAAGACGATCCGGAATGGCAGGTGCTCGCCGCCTGGGTCAAGGGCGAGAAGTGGTCGGGCGCCCCGCTCACCAGCAACGCGCCGCGCAGGACGCGCATCATCCAGACCAACGCGGCGGGTGACGACGTCGACATCATCGATCCGGCGACCGAGAAGGTGGTCGGCAAGGTCTACGACATCGAGGTCGCGCACGGCACGGTCGGCTCGCCGGACGGCACGCGGCTCTACTTCACGAACGAGTCGCTCAGCACGGTCGACGTCGTGGACGGCACGACGCTGAAAATCATCCGCCGCATTCCGCTCAGCGGACACCCCAACAACCTCGCGGTCACCAACGACGGCAAGCGCGTCTACGCGGGCATCGCGCAGACGCCGGGCGCGCTCGACATCATCGACACGACCACGCTGACCAACGCCAAGACGATTCCGGTCGACGGCTCGGTGCACAACGTCTACGTCACGCCGGACGGCAAGTTCGCGGTCTCCGGATCGGTGGCGACCGGCGTGATCACGGTCGTGGACACGGCGACTGAAACGATCGCGTGGACGCTGAAGGAAAGCGCCGGCATCCGCCCGATGATCTTCGACACGAACGCCGACGGATCGACCAAGCGGATCTTCGTGCAGCTGTCGAACTACCACGGCATCGCGGTCGTGGACTGGGCGACGCACAAGGAAACGTCGCGGTGGGAACTGCCGGACATCCCGGGCGAAACCAAGGAGACCCAGGGCCTCCAGGCGGCGCCGGCGCACGGCCTTGCGATCACTCCCGACAAGAAGACGCTGCTCGCGACCAGCAAGTGGTACGGCCAGATGTACGCCTACTCGCTGCCCGATCTGAAGCTGATTGGCAGCGTCCACGTCGGGCACCACCCGGAGTGGCTGACGCTGACGCCGGACGGGAAGAAAGCCTACGTGGCGGCGGCCGGCGACAACGCGGTGTCGGTCGTGGACATCGCCACGCTCAAGGAAACCGCACGCATCGCGGTCGGCCAGGTGCCGAAGCGGAATGCGACGGCGGAACTTCGATAGGCTTTGGGCTTTAGGCTCTAGGCTTTGAGGTTGGGTTGCTGGGCTCCGGCTTTTGCTAAAGCCAAAAGCCCAGAGCCCAAAGCCGCTAGATGTGCGCCGTAATCCCGTCCTGCATCGGACGGCCGGCTTCGAGTGAGGTCAGGATCGTATCGAGGTAGACCGGCGCGCGCTTGAATACCTCGTCGCCCACCGCATCGGACAACGCATTCAGAATCGCGCAGCAGCCAGCCGCGACCGGCGGTTCGCCGATGCCGCGTGCGCCCACCGGCGTTTCCGGATCGGGCAGCTCCACCGCCGCCCATTTCATGTTCTGCGGCACGTCGAGGATCGTCGGCGGCTTCGTCTGGTAGAACCGCTTCGCCAGCGGCACGCCGTAGTGCTGGTCGTACACCCACTTCTGCGAAATCGCGTGACCGATGCCCAGCGTCGAACGACCGAGCACCTGGCCGCCGAGCGCGGCCGGATGGATGACCGTGCCCACATCCGCGACCGCCATGTAGTCGACGATGTGGTATTTGCCGGTCTCGACGTCGACTTCGACTTCCGCGAATCCCGCGACGTACGAGAACGTCTGGCCGTCGTGCTTGTAGTTGTCGCGCGCGACGCCCATCAACCCCTGCCCGGCGAGCGCCGTGGCAGCCCTGACGGTGTAGGCGTTGATGTCCTTGGGCAGCTCGTGTCCGTCGTACTCGCCACCCAGCTGGATCGCTTTCTCCGCGACCTGCGCCAGCGTCATGCCGGCGCCGCCGCCACGCCGCGTGACGCGTTCGTTGGCGACCTCGTAGTCCTCGGGCTTTCCGCCGAGCGACTTCGCGGCGATCTCGCGCACCTTCCTGATGCCGTCGGTCGCGGCCGCGTGCGCCGCGCGGGTCATCGCGTGCGTCGTCTGGCTGCCGCCGGAGACGCAGGACCACGGGAGGTTCTTGCTCGAGTCGCCCCACGTGAGCTCGACCTTCTCCCACGGCATCCCCATCATCTCGGCGGAGACGCGATTGGTGTCGCTCATCGATTCGGTTCCGAGGTTGCCGACGCCGGACTGGATGTACATCCGGCCATCCGGCTTCAGGACGAACAGGCCGTCGAATCCGGTCGACCCGGCGACGAACCCGCTCACCGCCACGCCCACACCGCGGACCTTCGTGCCGACCCGCTTGCCGCTCTGCGCTTTCCGCGCGTCCCAGTTAAACGCCTCGGCGCCCTTGTCGAGCGCCTCTTTGACGAACGCGCTCGTCGCGTAGCCGCGCTGTCCACGCGGATTGGCCGGCCCGTACTTGGCTTTGCCTTCGGGCGCATTGATTTTCCGGATGGCCACCTGATCGATCCCCAGCTTGCGCGCGGCCTTGGCCAGCAGCGGTTCGAAGATCGTGATCCCCTGGAAGCCTCCCGGCTGGCTCTGGGCACGACGCGGCGGCGTATTGGTCAGCACGCCCACGGCGCGAAACCGCATGGCCTGCGGCTGAAACAGCAGCGAGGCGATGGGACCGGTGAACCCCGAGTCGCCGTTCCCTTCATACGGACCGACCTCGCCGACGACGAACATGTCGACGCCGAGGACGCGGCCCTCTTTCGAGAACGCCGCCTTGACGCGTCCGTGCACGGCCGGCCGCGCGCCGCCGATGTAGTGCTCGTCTTCGCGGCTGATGCGCATCTGGACCGGCGCATTGGCCTTCTTCGACAGGAGCGCCGGGATGATCGACGTGATGGTGCCCGACGCCTTGCTGCCGAACCCTCCGCCCGTGTAGTTGCTGATGAGGACGATGTCGGTCGGCTCCATGCTGAGCCAACGTGCCACCGACGCGACCGTCTGAATCACGCTCTGCGTCGAACAGTGGATGTACAGCTTGCCGTTCTGCCAGTACGCCATCGCCGTGCGGCACTCGAGCGTCTGGTGGCTCGTCGTCGGCGTGACGAAGGTTTCGTCCAGGACGAGCGCGGCATCCTTGAATGCGGCGTCGACGTCGCCGTACTTCCACTCGTCAGGCGTCTTCCCCATCGGCAGCTGGCCTTCGCCCGCGGCGGCGAAGTCCTCGTCCGTCCACTTGAATTCCTGAAGCTCGAGCCCTCCGGGCGGTTGTCCGGGCTGCGCGGCCGGCCGGCCCCAGATATTTCCCTGGAGTGCGGGCGTTCGGCGAACCGGGACGCAGCGAGGCGATGGGGTCGACCGTGAACGGCAGCGGCTCCCAGTCGATCTCGATACGCTCGATGGCCTCGATGGCGGTGAGTTCGTCCACGGCGGCCACGGCGAGCACGGGCTCGCCCTGGTAGACCGGCTCGCTGGTGAGCGCCTTCTCGCCGAGCAGGTTGGCCTTGATGGTCTGACCGAGGTCGGTGACCTGATCGGCCGGATTCGGAATGTCCTCCGGCAGGAGAATCGCTTTGACGCCGGGCATGGCGAGCGCCGCGCTGGTGTCGATGCTTCGGATCCGGGCGTGCGGCAGCGGACTCAGAAGCAGCCGGCAGATGAGCATGCCTTCGGCCTGATAGTCCTCGGCATACTTTGCGCGCCCGGTGACTTTGGCGACGAGATCCGGCGTCGAATAGTTCTGGCCGACGAGTTTGGAAGCCATCTGCGGCCCTCCAGGCAAGGCTCTAGGCCTTGGGCGTGAGGCTCTTGGACGAGTGCTTTGGTAAGACTACACCCAAACCGCTAAAGCCTAGAGCCCAAAGCCGAAGCCCGAAGCCCAAGCCCAAGCCCGAAGCCCGGAGCCCGGAGCCGTTAAATGTTCGCAGTCAACGGCTCGTGCGTCGGATGCCCGGCTTCGAGCGCCGTCAGAATCAGGTCGGCAGTCACCGGCGCACGACGGAAAATCTCGTCGCCGACCGCCCCGGCAATCGCGTTCATGACCGCGCTGAACCCCGCGCCCACCGGCGACTCGCCGACGCCGCGCGCGCCGACCGGCGTCTCGGGATCCGGGATGTCGAGCGCCGCCCATTGCATCTTCTGCGGCGCGTCGAGGATGGTCGGCGGCTTGTTGTAGTGGAACCGCTTGGCGAGCGGCACGCCGTAGTGCTGGTCGTACACCCACTTCTGACTGACCGCGTGCCCGAGCCCCAGCATGATGCCGCCGAGCGTCTGGCCGCCCAGGTTGCGCGGATGAATGACGCGGCCGACATCGGCGACGGCGAGAAAATCGAGGACGACGTACTTGCCGGTTTCGACGTCGACTTCCACTTCCGCAAAGCCGGCCACATAGGATTTCGACTGACCGTCGCGCGGGTAGTTGTCGCGCGCCACGCCCATCAGCCCCTGGCCGGCGAGCGCCGTGGCCGATGCTTTCGTCACGGCGTTGATGTCGGTCGGAAGTTCATGGCCGTCGTACTTCCCGCCGAGTTGTATGGCCTTCTGCGCGGCTTCTGCCAGCGTCAGACCGCGGCCGCCGCCTTTGCGGAACACGCGCTCACCGGCCACGTCGTAGTCGTCGGCGTTTCCGCCGAGCGTGGCGGCGGCGACTTCCTGCAGCTTGCGTGCGCGCGTCCATCCCGACGGCGTGCGCGGCGCGCGTCATCGCGTGCGTCGTCTGGCTGCCGCCCTGGTTGCACGTGGACGGCAGGTACTTCGCGGTGTTTCCCCACACGACGTCGACGTTCTTCCACTCGACGCCAATGAGCTCCGCGGCCACGCGGTGCACGTCGAACACGGATTCCGTGCCGAGGTTGCCGATGCCTGATTGAATCGCCACGCGGCCGTCCGGCTTGATGACGAGCAGTCCGTCGAAGCCCATCGAGCCGGCGGAGTACGAGCTGACCGCCACGCCGAGTCCGCGGACCTTCGTTCCGGTGCGCTGACCGTTGCGTCCCTTGCGCTCGTCCCACCGGAACAAGTCCGCGCCTTTGTCGAGCGCATTCTTGAGGAACGCACTCGTCGCGTACTGCCGCTCGCCGCTGCGCATTCGGTGCGCCGAACGGCGGCTTGCCTTCGGGCGCGTTGATCCGGCGCAGCGCGACCTGATCGACGCCGAGCTTGCGCGCCGCCTTCGCCAGAATCGGCTCGATGAGCGCGTTGCCCTGCATGCCGCCCGGCGAACGCTGCGCGCCGCGCGGCGGCGTATTGGTCAGCACCGTCGCCGTGCGCCACCGCATGGCCATCGGCTGGTACGCGAGCGAGATGTGATCGCCCGCCGAACGGCCGTCGTTCACGAGATCGTACGGGCCGTTGTCGACGACCGCCAGCCCGTCGAGCGCGAGGATGCGGCCGTCCTTCCGGAAGCCGATCTTCACGCGCGAGTGCAGCGCCGGACGCGCGCGCCCGATGTAGTACTCATCGTCTCGCGTGACGCGCATCATCACCGGCGCGTTGGCCTTCTTCGACAGGAGCGCCGGGATGACGGTGAAGACCGACGAGGATCCTTTGCTGCCGAAACCGCCGCCGGTGTATTCGCTGATGATGACGACGTCGGCGGGCGGGATGCCGACCCAGCGCGCGACCGCGCCGACGGTTCGCATGGTGCTCTGCGTCGAGCAGTGCATGTACAGCTTGCCGTTCTGCCAGTACGCCATCGCGCTGCGCGTTTCGAGCGGCTCGTGGCTGGTATTCGGTCCGACGAAGGTTTCTTCGAGCACGAGGTCGGCCTGCTTGAAGCCGGCTTCGATATCGCCGACCACCCATTCATCCGTGCCGGCGGCTCATCGGCAGCTGCCGTGCGGGGCGTTCGCGAAGTCCTCGTCGGTCCACTTCAGTTCCTTCACTTCCGGTCCGGCAGGCGGCGCATTCGGCGACGTGGGCGCCGGCGGCCGCACCCAGACGTTGCCTTCGGTGCGCGCATTCGCGACCGCCGGGACGCAGCGTCTCGATCGGATCGACGACAAACGGCAGCGGCTCGAATTCGATGACGATTTTCTCGATCGCTTCGGCGGCCGTGAATTCGTCGACGGCGGCGACCGCCAGAATCGGCTCGCCTTCGTAGAGCGGCTCCATCGTCAGGCCGCGTTCGCTGAGCAGGCTGGCGATGATGCCTTCGCCGAGGTTGGCGCCCGCGACCACCGCCGGCAGATCGTCGGCGGTGAGGATCGCCTTGACGCCGGGCATCGCGAGCGCGGCGCTGGTATCGATGCGGGTCACACGCGCGTGCGGCATCGGGCTCAGGAGCAGCTTGGTCCAGAGCATGCCTTCGGCGCGGTAGTCTTCGGCGTATTTCGCTTTCCCGGTCACCTTCGCGACCAGGTCCGGCGTGGTGTAGTTCTGGCCGACGAGCCGACCGGCGTTGGGGGTGGCAGAAGTACTGTCAGCCATGATTGCGCTCCCTCAGCGCTCGGAACTGCGGCGCCCGCCGTCCGAGCGATCCACCGGCTACCATACGTCGATCCATTGGACTTATCAATACTTTACGCATTTCCTTTCGACCCGGCGTAGACTCCTCCGCGAAATGGCCGACCTGCTGTCGCGCGAGCGCATCATCGCCCCGCCGGGTTTCAATCGCTGGCTCGTGCCGCCGGCGGCCCTCGCCATTCATCTCTCGATCGGCATGGCGTACGGCTTCAGCGTGTTCTGGCTGCCGCTCAGCCGCGCCATCGGCATCACGCAGTCCGCGCCCGGCGACTGGAAAATCAGCACGCTCGGCTGGATGTACACGCTGTTCTTCGTGATGCTCGGATCCTCGGCGGCGATCTTCGGCCCTGGGTCGAGCGCGAAGGTCCGCGCAAAGCCGGCGTCGTCGCCGCGTGCTGCTGGGGCGGCGGGTTCTTTCTCGCCGCGCTCGGCGTCTACGTCCACCAGATCTGGCTGCTGTGGCTCGGGGCCGGCGTGATCGGCGGCTGCGGCCTCGGCCTCGGCTACATCTCGCCGGTCTCCACGCTGATCAAGTGGTTTCCCGATCGCCGCGGCATGGCCACCGGCCTCGCGATCATGGGGTTCGGCGGCGGCGCGATGATCGGCACGCCGCTCGCCGACGTGCTCATGCGCCGCTTCTCGACGCCGAGTTCCGTCGGCGTCTGGCAGACCTTCGTCGTGATGGGCGTGCTCTACATCGCGGCGATGCTGGCGGGCGCGTTTGGCTATCGGCTGCCGGCGCCCGGCTGGAAGCCGGCAGGCTGGACGCCTCCGGTCGAGCGCACGAGCGACGGCGCGGTGCGCGCCGTTCCCGTGCAGGTCGCGTGGACGACGCGGCAGTTCTGGCTCCTCTGGGCGGTGCTGTGCCTCAACGTCACCGCAGGCATCGGCGATCCTCGGCATGGCGTCGCCGATGATTCAGGAAGTGTTCAAGGGGCGCGTCAGCGCGTCCGCCGCGGCGGGATTCGCCGGCTTGCTGAGTCTCTTCAACATCGGCGGCCGCATTTTCTGGGCGTCGCTCTCGGATCGCATCGGCCGCAAGCCGACCTACGCGGTGTTCTTCCTGCTGGGCATGCTGCTCTATGCGAGCGTGCCGGCGGCCGGATCGAGCGGCAGCCTGCTGCTGTTCGTCGCGATCTTCTGCGTCGTGCTCACGATGTACGGCGGCGGCTTCGCGACGATTCCCGCGTATCTCGCCGACCTCTTCGGCGTGCAGCACGTCAGCGCCATTCACGGCCGCCTCCTCACCGCATGGTCCACGGCGGGAATCCTCGGCCGGTCCTCGTCAACTACATCCGCGAATTTCAGATCGGACGGGGCGTCGCCGCGTCGGACGCGTACACCTTCACGATGTACGTCCTCGTCGGGTTGCTCGCGGTGGGGTTTGTCTGCAACCTGGCGGTCACGCCGGTCTCTCCCGCGCTGTTCACGCTCTCGACGCAGAGCGCGCCGCGGGAATCGCCGGCGGCAGCCGTTTCTTCGGCGCGCGGTCCCGTGGTCGCGTCAGGTCACTGGGCCGCGGGGGCGGCGGCGTGGTCGCTGGCCAGCGTGCCGCTGGCGTGGGGTGTGTTCAGGACGCTGACGCTGGCGAGCCAGATGTTCCGTTAGAGCGTTTTCAAAAATAAACCACGGAGATCACGGCACACAAGAACAGAGAGCACGGATTCTTCAACGAAGAGCCCGTGACCTCCATGCCTCTCGTCCGTGCGTTTCCGTGGTGAAGCACTTTCGGAAGTTGGACTAGCCGTCACTGTTTGACGACCGTCCGCTCGGTGGCGCGCACGCCTTCATCGAGCTTCACGGACCAGTTGGTCCGCTCGGCATCAATCACCAGGAAAAATTCGCGCGGGTCGTCGCTCGCGAACACGGTTTCCTCGCCCGGACCGTCGTGCTCCATCACCACGCTCAGCGGACGTCCGCTGACCGCGCTGTGCAGCGTGATCTTCAGGTGCCCGGAAGCCGGGCCGGGATCCGGCTTCGAGACCCAGTGCACCTGAAACGAGCCGGTTTCGCTCGTAAACGATTCGGTCTGCAGGTTGGACCGCCCGCTCCACGTATTGACCGGCCGCCAGACGATGATCTCGCGTTGGACGATTTTGTCGCGGCGACAGCCACTGGCGCAGCACGCGAGGAGAAGGAGGGTGAGGACGGGGATTCGCACGCAGGACCGGTTCCGGCTTCAGACTCCAGGCTACGGGCCGTGCCACGCGGCGCGATTGCGCCGCTCTGTCACTCTGTACCCGAAGCCCGAAGCCCGGAGCCTGGAACCCTGAGTCTATGTCGTCGCGGTCGCGCCGGTGCCGCGGATGGCGCGCTTGACCAGGTTGCGCATCAACGGAATCTTGTAGCCGTTGTAGCGCAGCGCCGTCGCCCCCGTGATCGCCAGCTTGCCGGCCATCGTCGCGGTCTCTTCGTTGCGCGGCTTGCCGGCAATCGCCGTTTCCACCGCCGCCAGCCGCAGCGGCCGCGCCGCCACCGCGCCCACCGCGATCCGCGCCTGCTGGATCGTTCGCGCCCGAGAACTTGATCGCCGACGCCACGTTCACCAGCGGGAAGTCCCACACGTTGCGGTCGCGCACCTTCTCGAAGTAGAACTGCGCCCCCGCCCACGTCGCCGGAATCCGGATCGCCGTCAGCAGTTCGCCCGGCTGCAGCACCGTCATGTGCGTGATGTTCAGCGCCGGGCCGACGAAGTAGTCCTCGGCCTTCATCACCCGCTCGCCGCGCGTGCTCCGGATCACCAGTTCCGCGTCGAGCGCAATCAGCGCCGGCGCCGTGTCCGACGGATTCACCGCCACGCAGCGGTCCTGCTCGAGGATCGCGTGCTCGCGGTTGATCGCCGTCGGCGTGTCCGCGTAGCAGATGTTGCCGCCCGCCCGGTAGCACGACCAGCCGCTGCGGTAATACCAGCAGCGCGTGTCCTGCGAGATGTTGCCGCCGAGCGTCCCCTGGTTGCGGATCTGCGGCGAGGCCACCAGTTCGGCCGCTTCCATCAGCAGCCCGAACTTCTCCTTCACCACCGGGTGATTGACCACCTCGGTCAGCGGCGTCGTCGCGCCGATCTCGAGGCCGCCGTTCACTTCCTTGATCCCGCGCAGCTCGGCGACCTGGCTCAGGTCCACCACCACGCTCGGGCGCTTGGTGCGGTCCTTCAACCAGTCGAACGTATCGAGCCCGCCCGCCATCACCCAGGCTTCCGACCCGTGCTTCTCCAGCAGCTCCACCGCATCGTCAATCGCTCGCCGGCTGGAACAGCTCGAACACCGGCATCATGTCGCGAATAACAGCCATATGTTGTCTCCTGGCTTCAGGCTCCAGGCTTCGGCTCTCGCCAAAGCCCAGGGCCCAAGGTCCAAAGCCTCAAATGTTCGCCGTCAGCGGTTCGTGCGCCACGTGGCCCGTTTCGAGCGCCATCAGAATCATGTCGGAGGTCACCGGCATCCGCCGGAAGACATCGTCGCCCACGGCGGCGGCAATGGCGTTCAGCACGGCCGCGCAGCCGGCACCGACCGGCGGCTCGCCGATGCCGCGAGCGCCGACCGGCGTCTCGGGATCCGGAATGTTGACCGCATCCCACTCGAAACAGCGGCGGCGCATCGAGAATCGTCGGCGGCTTGCTGTAGTGGAACCGCTTGGCGAGCGGCACGCCGTAGTGCTGGTCGTAGACCCACTTCTGCGAGATCGCGTGGCCGATGCCGAGCATCGATCCGCCGAAGGTCTGCCCCTTCAGGCTGCGCGGGTTGATGACCGTGCCGACGTCGGGCACCGCCGCGTATTCGAGGATGTGGAACTTGCCGGTCTCGACGTCCACTTCGACTTCGGCGAAGCCCGCCACGTACGAGCGCGACTGTCCGTCGCGCGGATACGCGTCGCGGGCGGCGGCGACCAGCCCCTGCCCGGCGAGGTTCTTCATCGACGTCTTCGTCCAGTTGTTGACGTCTTCCGGCGGCTCATGTCCGTCGAACTTGCCGCCGAGCTCGATCGCCTTCTGCGCCGCCTGGGCGAAGGTCATGGTCCGCCCGTTGCCCACCACCCGGCCTTCGACGACGCGATAGCTCTCGGGGCTTCCGCCGTACGCCTTCGCCGCCACTTCCTGCAGCAGCTTGACGGCAGCCGTGCCGACGGCATGCGCCGCGCGCGTCATCGCGTGCGTCGTCTGGCTGCCGCCCGACGAGCAGGTCCACGGCAGGTTCTTGCTGGTGTTGCCCCAGACGACGTCGCACTGCTCCCAGGGCACGCCGAGGATCTCGGCCGCGACGCGATGCACGTCCATGATCGCGTGCGTGCCGAGGTTGCCGATGCCCGACTGCATCTGCACGCGGCCATCCGGCTTGATGATGAGCAGACCGTCGAAGCCCGACCGAGCCGGCCGAGTAGGTGCTGATCGCGACGCCGGCGCCGCGCACCTTCGTGCCGATGCGCTTGCCGCTGCGCGCCTTCTTCTCTTCCCAGTTGAAGATGCTCCGCGCCCTTGTCGAGCGCTTCGCGCACGAACGCGCTCGTCACGTACTGCTGCTGGCCGCGCGCGTTCGGCGCGCCGAACTTCGCCTTGCCGGCCGGCGCGTTGATCTTGTGGATCTCGACTTCGTCGATCCCGAGCTTGCGCGCGGCCTCGACGAGGATCGGCTCCATGATCGCGATGCCCTGCATCCCGCCGGGCGCGCGCTGCGCGCCGCGCGGCGGCGTGTTGGTCAGCACCGCGATGCCGCGCCACCGCATCGACTTCGGCTGGTACGCGAGCGAGATGGTGTCGCCGGCGGTCCGGTTGTCGCCGACCTGATCGAACGGACCGTTTTCGACGATCGCAGTACAGGTCGACCGCCGAGTGATGCGGCCTTCCTTGTCGAAGCCGACCTTCGCGCGCGAGTGCAGCGCCGGGCCGGGCGCGGCCGATGTAGTGCTCGTCTTCGCGCGTGATGCGCATCATGACCGGCGCGTTGGCCTTCTTCGAGAGCAGCGCCGGGATCGCCATCGCGATGTAACCCGGGAATGCGGCTGCCGAAGCCGCCGCCCGTGTACTCGCTGATGAGGACGATGTCCTTCTGTTCGATGCCGACCCACCGCGCGATCGACGGCACGGTCTGGACGGTGCTCTGCGTGCCGGCGTGGAGATACAGCTTGCCGTTCTGCCAGTAGGCCATCGCCGAGCGCGGCTCGAGGACCTGGTGGCTGGTGTTCTGCCCGACCCAGGTGCGATCGATGACGAGCGCCGCGTCCTTGAACGCCGCGTCGATGTCGCCGAACGTCCACTCGTCGGTGTGCTTTGCCGAGCGGCATCTGTCCCGGACCGGCGCTGGTCGAAGTCGTCCTGCGTCCACTTGAATTCCTGGACCTCGGGACGCGGCGGCTGGGGCCGCTCCGGCGCCTCGACCCGCGGGCGCGGCAGCCGCAGCGGCGCCTGCCGCAGGCGCGGCTGCCAGCGGTCGCCGGCGGCGTCGCGCTCGCCGGAGCTGCGCCGGTGCGGCGGCGGCGACTGCGCCCGGCGCGGCCGCGGCCGTCTGATTCGTCGCGGCGACGGCTGGCGCGGCGGCAGCCGCAGTTCCCGCAGGCGCAGCGGCAGCGGCGCCGCTGCGCGGCCGGCGCCTGCCGGCGGCGTGACGCGGACCCAGACGTTGCCCTGTTCGCGCGCGTTCGGCCCGCCCGGCCGCAGGCTCGCGATCGGATCGACGGCAAACGACAGCGGCTCGTACTCGATGACGATCTTTTCGATCGCTTCGGCGGCGGTGAGTTCGTCGACCGCGGCGACGGCGAGAATCGGCTCGCCCTCGTACATCGGCTCCATCGTCAGGCCGCGCTCGCTGAGCGTGCTGGCCGTGATGCCTTCGCCGAGCGACGCGCCCGCGGTCGGCTTCGGCAGATCGTCGACGGTGAGAATCGCCTTCACGCCGGGCATCGCCAGCGCCGCGCTCGCGTCGATGTTGACGACGCGCGCGTGCGGCATCGGGCTGAGGAGCAGCTTGCAGAACAGCATGCCCTCGGCGCGGAAGTCTTCCGCGTACTTCGCCTTGCCGGTGACCTTGGCGACGAGATCGGGCGTGGTGTAGTTCTGGCCGATGAGTTTGCTGCCGACCGGGGAGCCGGTCTTCACCGGCGGCTTCGTGATTTCAGCCATCGATTAGGCTCCCCGCATGTGCTCGGCGCCGCGCATCAGCGCCGTGAGAATCTTGTCGTAGTCCTGGCAGCGGCACAGATTGCCCGAGACGCCGTGCGCCAGTTCCTGCCGCGTCGGGTTCGGGTTCGTCTTCAGATACCCCGTCGCCGCCATCACGAAGCCCGGCATGCAGAACGCGCACTGGAAGCCCTGCTCGTCCACCACGCCCTGCTGCACCGGCGACAGCGTGCCGTCCGCGCTCGCGAGCCCTTCAATCGTCGTGATCTTCTTGCCGCGCACCGTGTGCGTCAGCATCGAGCACGAATAGTGCGGCACATCGTCCACCAGCACCGTGCACGCGCCGCATTCCGCGCGGTCGCAGCCGATCTTGGTGCCCGTCAGCCCCAGCTTGTAGCGCAGCGTCTGCGCCAGCGTCTCCTGCTTCATCACGTCGACGCGGCGCTCCTGGCCGTTGACCGTCAGCGTCATCAGCCGTTCCACGCTGCCCGGCGCCGACGCGCCCTGCCCCAGCGCATTCGTGCGGAACAGATAAGTCGCCGAGGACACCGCGGCCCCGGCCGCGATGACGCCCTTGATAAAGTTTCGCCGGGTCACGTTGCCCGACGTTTGTTCCGGTGTCATGTCTTCCTTCATCGCGTCCATCGGCCCCACCTTTCAGGCAGTTCGTGCGGAGGAATTCAGGTCACAAGTTAACCGTTATGGATGCCGTGGTTTCAACGAATTTCCGGAGATCTCCGACTGAATTGGACGGGTTTCCCGGGACGTTTTGATCGTCTATTCAGCATGAGCAGGCGCGCCCGGGCTTGTTGCGAGCCACCGCGCGCAGACCCATAATGAGCGCCCAGAGGACCGAGATGGCCAAGAAGCGGTACCAGTTCCTGGTGACCCGCGACGACGGCGCCGCTTCTCCATCGGAGGGCGGCGCGGCAGCTCCGGCCGGGCCATCGGTCAGCGAGATCGCCGCTCAGGTGCCGGCCGAGATGCCCCTGTCCGACGATTTGTCGGGGACACCCACCTTCGACGAGATCTACCAGGCGGCGAGAATCGCGCCGCCCTCGCACGGCTATTCGATTCTGAAGGTCGCCGACATGCTCCGCAGCGAGCACATCGCGTCGCTGCCGGCTGACGTCAAGCGCAAATCCGTGCTCCTCGCGCTGGACGCCGCCGGCGTGCCAATCGCGGACATCATCGAGGACGCCGTGCGCCGCGACCGCGCGCTCGATACCTTCGAGCGCACGCAGCAGAAGGCCCTCGAGGCGCTGGAAGCGCGGGTTCACGCCGACAGCGCGCGCCTGAGGAAGAAATCGAGAAGCTCATCGCCGAAAGGCAGGCTAAAATCCGAACCGCGAACGACGAGCTGGCGCAGGAAACCGCCGCCGTCCGGGCATGGCGCGAGCGCAAGCGCGCCGAAGAGACGCGGATCGCGGAAGCCGTCGGACATTTCGTCTCCGAGAACCCGATCACGTTCGAGCCGCAGACTGACACGCCGCCGGCGCAGTAGTGCGACCAGAGGACCGAAAGGAACCGAGGCCATGTTTGAACGCTTCTCGCGGATGGTCAAGTCGTGGATGGGGTTTTTCATCTCCGTCGGCGAAGACCCCGAGGTGATGCTGCAGGAAGCCATCGAAGAGATGCGCAGCACCATGCCGCGGCTGAATCAGGTGCTGGTGGCGACGCGCGCCACCGTCATCAGGCTCGAAGACGAAAAGAACCGCCTCGAACGCGACGAGAAGGACGTGATCGCGTCGATCAAGGCCGCCCTGCAGGACGGATCCGCGACGGCGCGGTCGATCGCCGAAGACGACGCGGTCCAGCTGCAGCAGCTGCGCACCGAGCTCACGGCCACGCGCGAGCAGCTGCTCGCCGCGCAGAAGGCGTACGACGGCTCGAAGATGTCGGTCGAGGCGCTGAAGACGAAGCTCCAGACCAAGATCTCAGGAGATTCAGCGCGCCGTCAAAGAGCGGCAGAAGGCGCGTGGTCATGCGCCAGGCGCGCCGAAGCGATCGCCGAGCTGCAGTCCTACGGCGTCGCGTCCACGGCCGACAAGTTCCTCGAGCAGATCAAACAGGAAGTCGCCGAGTCGCAGGCGGCGGTCGAGACCGCCGTCGGCACGCTCGATACGGCGTCGATCGAGAAGGAACGCATGGCGCGCAAGCTGAAAGCGTCGAGCATCCTGGCGGAGTTCGAAGCGGAAATGGGCATCCGCCGCCCCGCCGCCGTGCCGCAGACTCCCGCCAACGCGCCGACCGTCGGCGCCCGCGTCGAGGAAAAACAGGGCACCTAGTTGCCAATGACCGACGAGCCGTTGTCGAGCCGGGAAGCGCTCCGCGAGGGCGGGTCCCTGCTGAAGGATGCCATCCTCAACCAGTACCAGGCGATCGTCGGCGTCGGCGTCGCGGCGGTTTCGCTGATTGCCGTCAGCCCGCTGCCGTTGCTGATCTGGCTGGGCAGCGAGCTCGTGCTGCTGCCGATCATCGACTCGCCGCCGGTGCGGCGGCTGGTCGCAACGCAAGCGTCTCGCGCGCCGGCGCGAGGAGCTGCTGGCGTGGCGCCGCCAGGTCATCGCCTCGCTCAAGCCCGATCGGCTGGCCCGCTTCAAGCAGATGGAAAGCCTCTGTCAGCAGATCGAAACGAACTACCAGGGGCTGAACGGCATCTCGCAAATGTACCTGGCCGAGCAGCGCGACAAGCTCGATCACATCCTGAGCAGCTGCCTGCAGCGGATGCTCGCGCTCGCCAGCTACGAGAAGATGCTGTCGCAGCGGCGGCCCGATACGCTGCAGAACGAAATCGACTCCTACCAGGACGAGCTCAAGGAAAAGGACCTGCCGGCGCGCGCCCGCGCCGCGATCGAGAAGAGCATCGAGCTGAAACAGACGCTCCTCAAATCGATTCAGGACTCGATCGGCACGCGCAAGGCGCTCGAAACCGAGCTCGACTCGAGCTACTCGGTGCTCGAAGTGCTGCTGCAGAATTCGATCTCGATGCGCGACCCGGACGCGATCTCCAACGAGCTCGACGAGCATCGTCAAGCAGGCGCAGGAGTCGGAGCGGTCGGTCCGCGAGATGGAATCGCTGATGCGCAGTTCCGGGGTCGAGTTCGGATCGCTGTCGTCGGATCGGGTCGGCATCCCGGGCGTGCCGGGGTCTCGCGCTCCCAGCCGCCGGCCGCGCAGAGCGACCGGGCATCGGCCAATCGCGTGAGAAACCGGTGAGCGACTCGTTCGATACGTATCCGCAGTGGGCGCAACAGCTCGCGCACGGCATGCGCGGGCGGCTGGCCAACACGTTCATCCTCCACGGCAACGTCAACGACCTGGCGCCCGCACCGGCCAGCGTGGACACGCGCGCCGACTTCGTGCCGCTCACCGACTTCCTCGCCGCACTGGGTGTTCGGCACGCGCGACGTCATCATCGAATACCAGCGCGCCAACGGCCCGATCTTCCACACGCGCGATTCGCACAAGCACTTCACCGACGCCATCTCGGTCGTCGACGCGGTGCACGGCACGCAGTTCGCGGCGTCGCTGCCGCGCGAGCCGACCGCGTTCCTGCCGCTGCTCGATTCGTTCCTGCAGCAGCGTCACGCTCCGCAGCAAGCCGCTCGGCGTCGCCATCATCTTTTCGTACGCGGAGACGCTGGTCCCCGAGAGCTCCGGAGAAGCCGGCGCCGAGGACCGCGCCGTCCGCGTGTTCATCCAGAAGTGGGCCACCGATCCGGCGCTCCTCGTCGGCCAACGTCACGCTGGTCCTGCTGACCGAAAACCTCGCCGACATCAGCTCGCGCATCGTCCGCTCGCCGCAGACGATCGAGATCGAAGTCGCGCGGCCCGACGAGGCGGAGCGGTGTGCGTTCCTCCAGTCGGTTCGCGATGACGCGTGGTTCGCGCAGAACTCGGACCTGACCGCGGCGCGCCTCGCGCAGATGACCTCGGGGCTGACGCGCGTGCAGCTCCGGCAGATCCTGTCGTCGGTGGACGAGCGCAGGACGCGGCTCGACGCGTCGCTCCTGCGCGCGCAGAAGAAGGCGCTCATCGAAGCGGAGTGCTTCGGGCTGCTCGAGTACGTCGAGTCGAAGTTCACGCTCGACATGGTGTCCGGCCACGAGGGCGTGAAGGAACGGCTGCGGCGGGCCGCCGCGGCGATCGCGGCCGGGCGCCTGCGCGGCGTGCCGATGGGCTATCTGATTGGCGGACCCGTGGGTTCGGCGAAGACGCTTCCTGGTCAACTGCTTCACCGGCGAGCTGGGATTTCCGTGCGTGAAGTTCCTGAACTTCCGCTCGCAGTGGCAGGGCGTGACGGAAGGCAATCTCGAGAAGATCCTGAAGCTGCTGCGATCGATGTGGCCGGTCGGCGTGATCATCGACGAAGCGGACGCCTTCCTCGGCGACCGCAATCAGCAGGGCGACTCGGGAACGTCGAACCGCGTGTTCGCGCAGATCTCGTCGTTCATGGGCAACACCGAGTATCGCGGCAAGATCCTCTGGTTCCTCATCACCTGCCGGCCGGACCTGCTGCCGGTGGACCTCAAGCGCCAGGGCCGGGCCGAAGAGCACTTCGCGCTCTTCTATCCGGAGATCCGACGAGGAGCACGACGCGCTGTTCCGGATCATGCTGAAAAAGGGCGGGCTCACGTCGACCGCGACGTCGATTACGCAGGTGCTGCCCAATCCGGCCCACTCGGGCCTCTCGGGCGCCGATCTCGAGGCGATCATCGCCCGCGCCGCGCTGATGGCCGACTCGGCGTCTTCGCCCAACGGCCTCGAGATCCCGCAGGACGTGCTCGCGCGCGCCTTTGCCGGACTTCATCCCGGCCACCAGCCCGCTCGAGCGCGAGCTGCAGATTCTGACCGCCGTCCTGGAGTGCACCTCCCGCGAGATTCTGCCGCCCCGCTACCGGGCGCAGGAACGCGAAGGGATGCTCCGACGTATTCAAGAGATTAAGTCGATGCTGGCGGGCCAGTAGCCCGCCGCTCTGAGAGGAACCGCCATGGCACGCAGTCCGCTGTTTGGGTTGGTCCGCCGCGCGATGAAGATTGGCCGCCTCAGCGGAGGCGACCGGCGCCGCCGCTCGACGAACTGTTCGAGCGCGCGGAACGCCGCGCGTGGTCGCGCCGCGAGATGCTGGGCACTTCCCTGCTGACGGCCGGCGGCCTGCTGGATCGCGGGCTGCAACAGTTCGCCGCAACCGGCGCCGGCTTCGCAGGCCGCGACGCCGCCCGCGCCCGCCGGATCCGCCACCGGCCGGCCCACGCATCGCCATCGTCGGCGGCGGCGTCGCCGGCCTGAACTGCGCCTATCAGCTGAAGAGAGGCGGGATTCGCGCGACGGTCTACGAGGCGTCCGATCGCACCGGCGGCCGCATGTTCACGGCCGAGAACCTGATGGGCCAGGGCCTCTTCACCGAGCTGGGCGGCGAGTTCATCGACAGCGATCACAAGGACATCCTCGGGCTGATCAAGGAATTCAATCTCGAAACGATCGATCTGCAGGCCCGGTCCACGCCGCCGGTCCGGAAGGATACGTTCTTCTTCAACGGACAGCACATGACGCAGGCGCAGCTGGTGCGCGCCGTCTCGCCGCTGGTCGCCCGCATCGCCGCGGACTACGACAAGCTCGACGACCTGATCGACTTCGAACACGAAGGCGGCGCGCAAGAAGCTCGATCAGATGAACATCACGCAGTACCTCGACAAGATCGGCGCGCGCGGCTGGATTCGCGAGCTGCTCGAAGTCGCGTACCTCACCGAATACGGGCTCGAGTGCGAGGACCAGTCGGCGCTGAACCTGGTGTTCCTGATCGATCGGGATCCCAAGGAAGACGGCGTTCACCATGTTCGGCGAATCGGACGAGCGCTACAAGGTCCGCGGCGGCAACGAACGGATCGTCAAGGAACTGGCGACGCGGCTCGACGGACAGCTTCAGACGCAGCACGTGCTCGAAGCGATCCGCGCCAAGGATCAGGGCTTCGTGCTGACGTTCCGGAACGCGAACGGCAGTGCCGTGGACGTGGACGCCGATCACGCCGTGCTGGCGCTGCCCTTCACCATGCTGCGCGAGGTGAAGATCGACGTGCCGCTCCCCGACTGGAAGCGCCGCGCGATCAACGAGCTCGGATACGGAACAGACGCCAAGGTCTTTGCCGCGTTCAGCCGCCGCCGCTGGCGCGAGCTCGGATACTCCGGCGCGGTCTACTCGGACGAGCCCTACCAGCTCGCGTGGGACAACGCGCAGTTCCAGCCGGGCGACGCCGCGGGCATCACCTTATACATGGGCGGCAAGCGAGGGCTCGAAGCGGGCGAAGGCACGGCCGAAGAAGCGGCCCGGCGCGTGATGCCAGGTTTCGAGCGCACGTTCCCGGGCTCGAGCCAGTACCTGACCGGCAAGTTCTCGCGCTTCCATTGGCCGACCCACCAGTTCACGAAAGCGGGCGTATTCGGCGTTCAAGGTCGGACAGTGGACGACGATCGCCGGATCGGAAGGACGCAGCGTCGGCAACCTGCATTTCGCCGGCGAACACTGCAGCTATGATTCGCAGGGATACATGAACGGCGGCGCGGAAACCGGCCGCAAGGCCGCGGAAGCCGTGATCGCCGCGCTCAGCGACAAGAAGGCGGCGCGGATGTACGTCGCCGCCCGCGAAGCTCTCGCATCGTAAGGTCCTCAGGAGGACGCAATATGGACGGCGGCTGGCGACTCACCGGAATCGGCAAGCTCCTGCTCTTCGTGGTTGGCCTCTGCGTCCTCAGCTACGCCGGGTGGCGGACCCGCGATCGATGGCAGGCGCCGGCCGACAATTCATCGTCATCGTCACGACCGGCCCCGAGAACCAGCGCGCGGCCGGAGGAACCCGCCGCGTCTCCGTCGAACGCGTCGAGGCCCGTCGAGTTCGTCCGGGTCGGGCGCCGTGCTCGGCAACATGCGCAGCGCCGGCGTCATGCGCGTCGGCATGGAGCCGGACGCGCCGCCGCTGCACTACATCAACGACAAGCATCAGGAAGAAGGTTTCGACTTTCGCATTGCCGGCGAAATCGCGAAGCGGCTCGACGTCGCGAAGGTGCAGATCGTCGAAGCCGACTACGAAAAGCTTCCGGAACTGGTGCGCGACGGCAAGGTGGATCTGCTGATGGGCGGCTACGTGCCCGACGCGTCGATCAAGGGCGTCGAGTGGAGCCAGGGTTATCTGGACTTCGGCCTCTGCATGATCGTCGCCGAAGGCAACGCGTGGCAGATCACGCAGCCCGCGGATCTCTCCGGGAAGACCGTCGCGATCTACGACGACCCGGCGGCCGAGCGGTGGGTCAAGGCCAACATCCCCAACGTCACCATCCGCAAGTTCTCGGGCGACGATGGCTGGTTCGAGGCGGTGGAAAAGGGACAGGCGGCGGCGCTGATCTACGACTACCCGTTTGCGGCCACGGAAATCAAGAAGCATCCGCGCACGGTCATCGTCAAACACAACCTCAACGCGTCGAAGTACGCCGTCGGCGTGCCGGCGAGGAACTACGACCTGATCTACGAAGTGAACAAGGCGCTCGACGACATCAAGGGATCGGACCAGTACGGCAGCCTGATGCGCGAGTACCTGACGAGCACCTCGGAAGTCTTCATGAAGCCGGTCGAGGGCAAGAAATCGTACGTCGTCAAACCCGGCGACACGCTGAGCCTGATCGCGCAGAAGAATCTCGGGGACACGGAGCGGTGGCAGGACATCTGGAAGCTGAACACCGACCGCGTGGCCAACCCGAACCTGATTTACCCGAAGCTCGTCCTGCTCATGCCGTAACGAAACAACACCACGAAGGCTCGAAGAACACGAAGAAAACCTGGTACGTTACTGGATACTTCGTGCACCTTCGAGTACTTCGTGAGTTGTTCTTGTTCACTCTCTTTCAAAAGAGAGTCTTCGTGTCTTCGTGTCTTCGTGCTCTTCGTGACTCTGATAGGCTGCTTACTGGCCCGACAACTCGGCGACCAGCGCGCGCACGAAGCGTTCGCCGCTCGTTCCGGGCTGGGCGATCTTCGCGTCGAACTCGGCGGTCGGTTTCATCGCGACGATCTCGTCGGCGGTCTTCCCCTGCTTCACGAGCCCGGCGACCTTGTCGCGGACGGCCAGCGCCACGTCGCGGTGCGCCGCGACCGCCGTCTTGTTCACGACGTCGCCGTGGCCAGGCACGATCTTCGTGTTGGGTCCGGCCAGCGTGATCACCGCGTTCAGTCCGTCCACCAGTCCCTTGAAGCTGCCGCCGTTCGCGCGATCCGGATACGGATACCCGACCGCGCGATAGAAGTCGCCGGTCATGATCACGTCCGCCTTCGGAAAGTAGACCATCGTGTCGCCGTCGGTGTGCGCCGCGCGGACCGGAATGAGCTGCACGTCCTCGCCGTTCATGTGAATGGTGATCGGCGAATCGTAGGTGAGCATCGCCAGCGCCGCGGGCGGCGAGGGCCGCGCGCCGCCGCCCAGGCGCGCGCGCAGTTGATCGCGCGACAGCAGGACGACGCCCATCTTGCCGAGGTTCTCGTTGCCGCCGGTGTGATCCGGGTGCACGTGCGTGTTGACCATGAAGCGGATGCGGCCGTCTGAAATCTGCTTGATGGCCGCGACGATCTTGTCGGTGAGCGGCGCGTACTGCGAGTCCACCATGAACACGCCGTCCGGCCCGGCCAGCACGCCGATCGTGCCGCCCGATCCCTCGAGCGTGTAGAAGTTGCCGGACAACTTCGTGGTCTTGATTTCGACCTTGCTGAAATCCTGCTGCGGTGCCGGCGCGGCCGCCGGCGGCTGCGGGGGAGGCGCGCCTGCGCGCGCGCGGCGCCGGCACCCAGTAGCAGCGCGAGTGCGGCGATCGCGCCAATTCGATGCATCGTGTTCATATCAACCTCTCAGAACGTGATCCCGGCGCGTGATTCTAGTCCGGCTTCAGCGCGACGCGGCGGGTGCTTTTTCGGCGAGCAGGCGGTCGATCTCGGCGACGAACTGCTGCTGTTCCTTCGTGTAGAAATCGCCGGTGGCCTTGCTCGCGTAGCCGGCATGCACCGCCCGCACGCGCCCGTCGCGGCCCAGCACGAAGGTCGCCGGAAACGTGTTCAGGTTGACCGCCTGCGGAATCTTTTCAGGCGCGTCTTCCGGCTGTCCGGCGATCAGGAACGGATACGCAATCCCGTACTGCTTGATGAACCCCCGGACGCGCGTCAGATCCTTCAACTGCTCGGGTTCCTCGAACGACAGCGCGACGATCTCGAGGCCGCGCGCCCGATGGGAACGGTACAACGCGGCGAGGAACGGCGCCTCGTCGTGGCAATTCGGACACCAGGTGCCGGTGACGCTGACGATCACGACCTTGCCCTGGAAGCGCGCGTCGGTGTCCGACACGATCTTTCCGTCCACGTCCGGAAAGCGGAACCTGAATTTCTCCGACGGATTTTTCACGCTCGTGTAGGTATGCGGATCGGTCGGCTCGGCAATCGCCGTCGGCGCGCGCATCGTTCACGCGGACGGCCGTCAGTCTGCTCGGCGCCGTCCGCGACCAGGCGCAGCGAGCCATCGGCCGCCGGCGTGATCTCCAGCGTCGTCGGCCCGGTCCCCGGAAAGTGGCTGAGAAAGAAGGTGCCGTTCCTGAACGGTCCGGTCAGCGCGCCGGTGTCGCCGTCAACGCGCATGATGGCCGCCGTCACCTGCTGCCCCGTCTGCCGGATGACCAGCCGCCACGAGGTCTCGCCCTTCTCCGAGTCCTTCGGCAGCGCGATGCGCCACTCGCCGGCGATCGGCGGAACCGCCGCCGTGGACGCCGGCGTGGGCCGGGCCCTCGTCGCCGCGAACGGATAGACGACGCCGCGTGTCCCGCGATCGTACTTCCCGACGAGCCGATCGCCGTCCCACGTCGCCTCGAGCCGCGCACCGAACTGCGGATACACGAGCGTCAACGCGCCGTTCTCGTAGTGCCCCTGGGTGGACGGCACCTTGCGATCGCCGTCGAAGAAGAATCCGGTCATGTCGCGGCCGGTGCCCGAAATCTCGAACTTGAACGGCACGACGAACTTGTGCGCGCCGACGACGATGGTCGCGTCCCAGAAGCCGACCGGCGATGGATCGGCCGCCATAGCCCGGGCCGCTGCGCAGGCAATGAGAAACAGCGCGAGGACGCCGCGCCGGATTGACTGCTGTCATAGGTCCTCGAACGACGCCGCTTTTCAGTCCTGAAGCGGCCCGCGCGGCCTCTCCACCACCTCTAAGGAAAGCGTCAGCGCTCATGCTAGATGAATTCTGGCACTTCGTCGGGCAGAAATCAGCTGCCGGGCCTCATTCGACCGCGCGGCGCACTTGGTGTACCGTCTTTCGGCAAGCACATCCGCGAAAGACCGGCTGAGATTCTTGAATAAATGATCACCTCAACATGTACAGCGCCGTCCTGACGATCCACTCCTGGATGCGATGGATCACGCTCGGCCTCGCCATCTGCGCCACCGTCAACGCATTTCGTCAACCCCAGGGAACCGGCGAACGCCTGCCCGGACGCTGGTGGGACACGCTTCTTCATGCTCGCCGTCGATTTGCAGGTGCTGTTCGGACTGGTCCTCTACTTCGGGCTCAGTCCGTTCACGCAGCAGGCGATGACCAACATCGGGCTCGCGATGCGGACACCGGCGCTCCGGTTCTGGGCGCTGGAGCACGCCGGCGGCATGTTTGCGGCGGTGATCCTGGTCCGCGTCGGCCGCGTCATGGCGGCAAACGCCAAGGACCTGTCGCTCGCGCGAACGCGGCGCCTGGTGTTCTTCGCGCTCGCGACGGTCGTGATGCTGGGATCGATCCCGTGGCCCGGGCTCGCGAACGGACGGCCGCTGTTCAGGCTCTAGGCTCCGGGCTTCGGGCTCTGGGCTCTGGGCTCCGGGCTCCGGGCTCCGGCCCGACGAAGGAAACCACGAAGGCACGAAGGACACGAAAACCCTTTTGGGTTTTCCTTCGTGTTCTTCGTGTCTTCGTGGTTCCGCTTTTCGTGTCTCTGCTCTTATCGCGAGCCGACGTGTGATTCGCGGGCGGCTTTAATCGCTTCGTCCGCTTCGGGTTTCAGCCAGTAGCCCTGGCGCACCAGCGCGTCGGCGGCGGCGCTGAACTTTCGCACGTAGTCGTCGTGCGACGGGTAGAGCGTGGCGATCTTTGACGGCTCGAACGGCACCGTGTTGCCGAAGAGCGAGCAGAAATTCGGGATGCCCGGCGTGGGCTGCGCGACGCTGTTGGCGGTGCCGTTCAAGAGCGCGGTCGGCGCTTCGAGCTGCGGCAGACGAATGCCGCCGCGCGCCAGGCCGTTGGCGTCCCGCGCGATCGGATCGGCCGCCGCTGGATCCGCGATCTCGATCGCCGGGGATTGCGGCGGCGCCACGCCGTCCCGCACCCAGCGCGTCAGCGCGTCGAGCGCGGCCTTCATCACCGCGTGATGCGGCGCGGCGTTCACCGGTTCCTTGCAGCCTGGACCGCGGTCGAGCGCCGGCGGCACTTCCACGACCCAGCGCGGCGTCTCGGCGTGCGCCGCGCCGGCGATCTCCCATCGGCGATAGTGCGCGTTCGCGTCCTGCCGCGTGAGATGCGCGCGCAGCATCGCCATGTCCCCTTCGGTCACGACGTCGAGGACCGGCACGTTGAGGTCCTCCCGGATGTGCGCGCCGGGCGGCACCGGCACGTCGGTGTCGCCGCTCAACCCCTCGGATGACAGCCCCGACGCATTCGCGCCGCGGCTGTGCACGAGGAATCCGTCGAACACCGGGGCGTTCAGGTGCAGCGCGTTGATATACGTCACCAGGCGGAACGCCGACTGCGAACGTCCGGTCGCGATCATCGTGCGAACGCGCAGGCCGCCGAGCGCATCGACAGCCCCGGGATGCCGCAATGCGTTCGCACCCGCCCGGAAGATGTCGTAGGAAAACCGATCGCCGGGATGCGCGAGCGGCGCGTAGCGCACCGGGTCCCACGCCTTCAGGCCGGAGCGCGGAGCGTTGACGCCCGCGGCCTGCGCGCCGATCCCGACCCACGCGTAGCCGCCGCGCACGATCTCCTCCTGCATGTGCAGGTAGTCCGCCGCGCCTTCGGCATTCGAGCTCACGTTGAGCCATTCGACGACGAGGACGCCGTTGAAGCGGGCCGGATCCGATGGCCGGCGAACCAGCATCCGCACGGTGAACGGGGCCAGCGGGCCGGGCGACGTCCCCCATCGGCCGTTTGTCGACCAGGCTCCGTCTTTCACGTACGAGCGCGCGCTGCCGGAAAAGAATCGCTCTTCCTCGACATAGCCGGCCGGACGAGTGTCGTCGGTGAAGCCGCCGAAGGCGGCCCCGCGATTGCCACCCGTGATCGGCGCCGTCATTTGTAGATCCATGGGTCTCGGAGGCGGAGCCTGCTGGGCGCGAATGGCGACACTGAAGACAAAGAGACACGAAGGCACGAAGACACGAAGACACCACATCGTTCTCCTTCGCGTTTTCGTGCCTTCGTGGCTCTTCATGACAAGCCTCACGTGACGATGTTCACAAACAAAAAAGCCACGGGAACGCCGAGGACCATCCCCGGCATTCCCGTGGCAAGCGGGTCAGACTCAGAAGCCGGCGCGAACTACTGGCCGCTCGGCCAGGCCACGCCCTGCTGCACCGTCGTCACAGGGGCGAGGCCCTTGTAGAGGAAGCGCTGCAGGCGGCGGCCTTCGTAGGTCTCGACGGTGTAGATGTTGCCCTTCGAGTCCACGGCGACGTTGTGGAGCGAATACCACTCGCCGGGATAGTGACCGCCTTTGCCGAACGTCGTGAGCTGCGTCATGCTCGCGCGGTCGAAAATGCGGATCTTCTGGTTGCGGCCGTCCGCGACGTAGAGGTATTTCTGCTGCGGATCCTTCGAGAACGCGACGTCCCACACCGAGCCGTCGCCGCGTGAATCGCGCTGCGTGTAGACCTCGCGGACGAACGTCCCGTCCGGTTTGAAGATCTGGAGGCGGTTGCTCGTCCGGTCGCAGACATACACGAGATCGTCAACCGAGACTTCCGCGCAGTGCACCGGACCGCGGAACTGCTGATAGACCATCTGCGGATCGTAGGCGCCCTGCGCGCGCGACGCCGCGTCGTCCGGCTTGTTGCCGTAGGCGCCCCAGAACCGCTTGACCTTGCCGGTTTCGGCGTCGATGACCGCCACGCGGCGGTTGCCGTAGCCGTCCGCCACGAACACTTCGTTCGCCTTCTTGTAGAAGAAGATCTTCGCGACCTGGAAGAAGTGCTCGGTCGAAAGGCTGTCCGCGGTGACGCCCTTCTTGCCGACCTGCATGACGAACTTGCCGTCCTGGGTGAACTTCAGGACGTGCCCGTCGGTGCCGCCGTTGCCGCCGATCCAGACGTTGCCCTTGTCGTCGATGTTCAGGCCGTGGTTGGAATCGGGCCACTGATAGCCCGGGCCGTCCTTGCCGCCCCAGTGACGGAGCAGCGTCCCGTCCGGACCGAACTCGAGAATCGGATCGACCTTCTTGCAGCACTCGCCGTTGCCGCCGTCAGCCGGCGCCTTCGATGGCGTCGAGGACGTCAGGACGATGCACGATCCACACGTGATCGTTGACGTCCACCCAGAGACCGATCGACTGCCCCTGGTACCAGCCATTCGGCAGCGGTTTCGGGAAGGTCGGATCGACTTCGAAGTGCGGCGCCATGGGCTTGCTCGCCGCCTGCGCGGCGGCGGCCGTCGAAAGCTTGCTTTGCGCGAGGCCGAGAGCCACGAGGACTCCGACGAACGTCGCGCCAATAATCAGGTTACGTTTCATACCCGTTTCTCCTCGTTTTTCCCAGGGTATCCGCGAACCGCGCTAGCGCGCGGCCACCCATTTCTGGAGACGCTTTCCGTGATGCCCCTCGCCCGTGTAGACGTTGCCCTGCGCGTCGGTCGCGATCGCATCGGGAACGAGCATCTGACCCGGATAGCGGCCGCCGCTGCCGAAGCTGCCGGTTTCCGCGAGCGTGTCGCGGCTGAGGATGTGCACTTTCATGTTCGTGCCGTCGACGACGAAAGCGAGCGCTGCGCCGGGTCACTCGAGAAGGCGACATCCCAGACCGAGCCGTGCGCGGACACGGTCATGTTCGCGCCGGCGCCGAGCGCGACGGTCGAACCCTTGGTGTCCTTCGCGACGATCTGTTCCTTGATGAACTTGCCGGTCTTGTCGAACACCTGGATGCGGTCGCTGCTGCGGTCGCACACGTAGACGTTGCCGTCCTTGGCGATCTTGACGCAGGTCACGTCGCGGAACGAGCGGGCCGGCGGCGCCGCCGGATCGTAGGCGCCGGCTGCCGCGCCGGCCGTCTTCTCGCCGAAGGCAAACCAGTGACGTTTGTAGGCGCCGGTGTTCGCGTCGAACACGACGATGCGGTGGTTGCCGCTGTCGGCCACATACACCTCATTGGCCGCATCGTCGACCGCAACGGCCGCCGGACGGTTGAGGGTGTTCTGGCTGTCGGGGCCGTCCATCTTGCCGGGCGTGCCGATCGTCATGAGGTAGCGGCCGTCACGACCGAACTTCAGGACGTGCGCGTCTGCGGGCGGTGCCGCAGGAGCGGCGGCTGCACCGCGGCCCGCCGGAGGGGCCCCGCGTGCGGGAGGCGGTGGAGGCGGCGGTGCGCCGGCCGGAGGTGCTGCGCCGGCGGGTTGTGCTGGCGGCGCGCCGCGGCGTCCCGCGGCGGGCGGCGGCGGCTCAGGACCCGCGGCCGTGATCCACACGTTGCCTTTGCCGTCCACGGCGATGCCGCCGGTGGCCTGCGGCCAGGCGTAGTTCTGGCTCGGACCGCCCCAGGAACTCACCAGGTTACCGGCCTGGTCGTATTCGAGGACGAACGGCGCCGGCATGCAGCAGACGCTCGAGCTCGGCGGATTGAGGGACATCCCCTTTTCGTTGCCCTGCAGCGAATCAAATCCGCGGTGCGCGAGCCAGATGTGGTTCGTCGAATCGACGGCCACACCGGTGATCGACCCGATCACCCATGAATCATCTGGAAAAGGACGAGGCCACAACGGAACGACTCGGTAGGATGGCGCTGCACCAGCTGCGCCGCGGCCCTGGGCGCTGACTGCGCGCTGGGACGTCGCGAAACCGGCAATCGCCAGCAGGGCCGCTACGCCCCACGCCCCGGCGTACTGGATACGTTTCCCCTTCATTCCGCTCCTCCTGTACCTTCCTTCGCAGAAACGTCAGGCCGCGAACAGAAGACACTCCGCCGCTCGGCCGCTTTTTTTGCGGTGCAAGTATACACGCCGCTTGTGTTGATTCGTCGCCTCCTGTCAACAAATCTGTTCATGCCGGCTCCTGGCCGTGCGGCTGACGTGTCAACCGGCGACGCGCTCGCCCCGGATGGACGCGTGAACTTGCCAGCCGCGCTGTATCCCACTACGCTGATGGGGTTTACCCGATGAAAAACCGCGCAGCTCTGGCACTGGGCGCCCTGGGACTGTTGTTGTGGGCAGCCGTGCCATTGGCCCATGACGTGCCGAGCGACGTCCGGATCCTGGCGTACCTCAAAGCGGAAGGACCGCGCCTGCGCCTGCTGGTCCGGGCGCCGATGGCGTCGATGAACGACATCCCGTTCCCGACCAACGTGGCGTTTCTGAGCCTTGCCGATCCGGAGATGGCGATAGCGCTCCGCGACGGCGCCACCGACTGGATCGCGGGGCGGATCGAGGTCTACGAAGGGGACACCAGGCTGACCGACCCGCGCCTTGCCGCGGTGCACATCTCGCTGCCGTCGGATACCTCGTTCGACAGCTACGACACCGCGACCCGCGCCCTGCTCGGACCGCCGCTCCCGGTCACGACCGAGCTCGCCAAGAGCCAGGCGATGGTGGACGCGATGTTCGAGTATCCGATTCGCTCGGATCAATCGCGCTTCTCGATCAACCCGCAGTACCGCCTGCTCGGGCTCCGCACGCTGACCATCCTCAAGTTCATCGACGCGGGCAACGTCGAACGCACGCTGCAGTTTCATGACGATCCCGGCCTGGTGCACCTGGATCCGACGTGGCTGCAGGCGGCGCGCATTTTCGTGGCCGAAGGGTTCTTTCACATCCTGTCCGGCTACGACCACCTGCTGTTCCTGTTTTGTCTCGTGATCCCGTTCCGCCGGATCCGTCCGCTGTTCTGGACCGTCACGTCGTTCGTCGTCGCGCATTCCATCACGCTGGTGGCCGCCACTTACGACATGGTGCCGAGCGCCGGCTGGTTCTCGCCGCTGGTGCAGCTGCTGATCGCGGTCTCGATCCTTTATATGGCGCTCGAGAACATGACCGGGCCCCGGCTCGAGCGGCGCTGGATGTTCGCGTTCGGGTTCGGGCTGGTGCACGGATTGGACTTCGCCTTCGCGCTGCGCGACACGCTGCAACTGGCCGGCACGCGGATCTTCGAATCGCTGGTGGCGTTCAATGTCGGCGCCGAGCTCGGTCAACTGCTGGTGCTCGCCCTGCTGGTGCCGGCCATCGCGCTGCTCTTCCGGTTCGTCGTCGCCGAACGCGCGGGCACGATCGTGATCTCGGCGATCGTCGCGCACACCGCCTGGCACTGGTCCGTGACCCGCGGACAGTTGCTCTGGCGCTATCAGTTCGGCTGGCCGGATTTCACGGTTGCGTTTTTTGCGGATGCGACGCGCTGGCTGATTGTCATCGTGGCCGCGGCCGGCGCGGCGTGGCTCATGAAAGTGCTCGCGAACCCACTCGGAGTCAGAGCGCAGGGATTCAGGGCTGGACGCTCGTCGGTGCGTTGGTGCGTAGGTGCGTGGGTGCTTAGGTGCGGTGCGAGGTGCCAGGTGCGGGGTGCTTCGTGCGAAATGCTACATATGCGTGAGGTGAGTGTTCGGCTTTAGTTGCGGACCAGCCCGACAGCACGCCTCGGCCATGCGAGGACCCGGAAGGAAAACGGAGGCAGATCAAATGCACGGCGATCAGGCATCGGCGTCACTTCGCACGCGGGCACCAGGCCCCGCAGCCAAGCACGACGCACCCAAGCACCTTAGCACCGTTCACAGCCGCGTCACTGTCTGTACGGCTCGCCGCGCCGGTACAGGTCGAGCCGTTTCCGAATCGCCTCGACATCCGCCGGACCGAGCTGGATCGCCGCCTGCGCGCTGTCGATCGCGCGCTTGAAATCGCCGGTTGACGCGTACGCCGCGGCGAGCGCGTCGAGCGCGGCCGGGTCCTTCCGCTCGGTCAACGCCGCCGCCCGCTCGCCGAGCCGGACCGCCAGCGCCGGTTCCCGCAGCGCGTCATCGTGCGCGGCCGCCAGCAGCCACGCCAGATCGAGCAGCGCCGGCGGCCAATCGCGCATTCAGTTGCACCGCTCGTTTCAGGTGGTCGATCGCCTCGGCCGCATGACCCTGCTCGCGCGCGGCGAGACCGGCGTTGTAGTGCGCCTGCGCGATTGGCCGGATCGATGCGCAGCGCCGCGTCGAGATGCGTGACCGCGGCATCGGTTCGGCCGGTCTGCAGCAGGAGGCTTCCGAGGTTGTTGTGCGCCTGCGCGTAGTCCGGCTTCAGGGCGAGCGCGCGGCTGTACTCGCTGCTCCGCCGCGTCCAGCTGCCGGCAACCGTCAGCGCCGTCGCCGAGATTGAAATGCGCGGACGCCGACTCGGCTGAGAGCTGAGCCGAGATCGCGAAATGCCGCACGGCATCCGCCGGGCGGTTCAACTGCAGGTACAGCACCGCGACATCGTCGTGCAGCGCGGCACTGTCCGGTTCGGACTGTGATCCAGCGCTCGTAGCCGATCGACGTCCTCGGCCATCACCTTCGGCGCGAACTGCGCTCGTCGAGCACCTGCAGATCGCGATCGTCGCGCGTCAGCACCTGGATCCAGAGATCGCCCATCTCGTCGGCCGATCGCTGGCCCCAGTAGACGCGCTGCGGCGGCTGCGTCGGGTTGCGCGGGTTCTCCGCGGAGTTGTCGTAGATGAAGCGCATCGACAGCCGTCGTGCCCTTCGGGCAGCGCGAACGGCTTCACGTAGCGGTAGACGTGCTGCCAGCGGAAATCCCAGTCGGCGATGTGAATCAGCGGGCGCGTCGTGCCGTCGGGCAGCGTCGCGGTGCCGGTGACCTCGCGCGCGCGATAGTGCGCGTGCGGCTGCACCGCCTGCACCTCGACGTCCACCGGCAGCACGAACGAATCGGTGATCGTGTAGTCCTTGTCGCCCGGCGGGATGTCGATGTTCTGGCGTCCGAGCCGCAGCATCGCCGGCGTCCGCTCCGGCGGATCGGTGCCGAAGTAGAAACCGATCGATCGGCTGCGACGTTCTCCGGCTTGCCGCTCGGCTGCATGTGCAGTTCGACGACGAGATCGGTGCCCGGATCGAGGCGCCACGCCAGGCCCTTGGGCAGGAGCGGCGACACCTGCCCCGGCGTCCAGCCCGAGAAAATGTCCGTCGGGATATCCGGCCGAATGCGCCAGCAGCCCGTCGTATCCCGGCGCCGGATCGGCGTCGTCGAAGCGCCGCGAGGCGTCCGGTGCGATCGATGCGGATGTTGGCGTGATGGACGACGCGCGCGTTGCCGCGGCCGGAACTCGATGCCGCGCACGTAGCGCACGCGGTCGACCGGAATGCGGACGACGAAGATGCGGAAGACGTCGGTGCCTTCGGGCGGCAGCGTGTAGCCCGGCGGCGTGACGACGAGATCGGGCGTGCCGAGCTGCCAGCCCTCAGCTCCAGTGCGGCGCCGGCGGCAGGTCGCGACGGATTGCCTTCGGGCGCGCCCTCCGCCACCCAGCGCTCGAGAAGCTCGCTTCTCGCGGTCGGTCAGCCGTGACTGACCGACGAACTCGCCGCCGCATCGGGATCGGCTTTCCACGGCGGCATGAAGCCGCTCCGGACCGCGGCCGCGATCTGCGTGGCGTGCGGCGCGCGCTCCGTCGTAGGTCAGCAGGCTGAACGGCGCGGCGCCGTTCGGGTGGTGACACGCGCCGCACTTGCGAAGACGATCGGCGCGATCTCTTTCGAGAAGGTGACGGCCGTCGGTGCGATGGCGGCGATGGCGCTGCCGGTCCGTCCTGCGCCGCGCCGAGCGAGGCGCCGCCCAGCCACGCCGCCAGCGCGCAGAGCGCCGCGAGGCGTCGGGTCATTGCACGAAGTCCGCGATGAAACAGCCGACGGCCGTGCGTCGGCGTCTCGCGCACGCGGCTTCCGGACAACACGGCGGTCAGCGCATCCGACAGATCGTGCCGCGTCGGCGCCGGGCGCTCGAGCCCGAGGCTGACGTACCGATCGTCGATGCGCCCGTGATACGCGAGCGTCCGCGACCGATCGTAGACCGCGGCTTCCGGCGTGATGGTCACGCCGCGTCGAGCTTGACCAGTTCGTGGCCGCGGATCGCGCAGCGCGTGCACCGGGTAGTTGAAGGCCTTGAGGTGTTCGCGAATCGCCGCCGGCGAATCCGACGGGTTCGGGATAGACCAGCCAGAACGCCACGCCCTGCGCCGCGAACGTCTGTACAGACGCTGCACGACCGGCGCGTAGCGGTTCGAGATCGGACACTCGACGCTCGCGAACAGGAAGACGATCGCCTTGCTGTCCTCGGCGGCGAGAAACGGATCGACGGGACGGTTGTCCAGGTCCGGCAGGCGAACGGCCGGCGGCGCCGCCGCGAGCGGCACGCTGAGACACGAGCGCCAGCAGGACGGTCAGCGCGCGACGCCATACCCCTCAATTCTACGGAATTCGCGAGCCCTCGGCGTCGGGGATCATCTGGCTGTAGCCCTCGAGGCGCTGGCGAATCGCGCGGGCCAGGACGTCGTTCTTGACCGCGAGCGCGCGCTGGAAGGCCCGCTGGGCCGTCCGCACCGCCAGGTCGAAACGCTGCTGCGAGGCGTACGCAGCCGCCAGCACGTCCAGCGCGGCCGGGTTGTTGCCGCCGGAGAGCTGGTTCGCGCGCTCGGCCAGCTTCTCGGCTTCGCGGATTCTGCGACTCGGAATTGGCCGAGGACCCACGCGAGGTCGATCATGATGCGGCGCGCTGTCGGGGCGCGCCGCCAGCGCGCGGCGCAAATACCTGCGCGGCCTCGCGCGGTCTTCCGATCGGCGGCCAGCGCCCGCCCGAGGTTGTAGAGCGCGTCAGGGTTGTCGGGCGACGCCTTGAGCGCGGCGCGGAAATGCGTGACGGCGCCGCCGGTGTCTCCCTGCGTTGAGCAGCGTGCGCGCGAGGTTGTTGTGCGCCGCCGCGTGATTCGGATGCGCGGACAGCGCCGTCGCGATACTGCTGTTCGGCATCGCGCGGCCGGCCGATCGCTTCGAAGGCGACGCCGAGATTGGTTGTGCGCCTCGGCGTAGTCGGGCCGCGACGCCAGCGCCCGCTGGAAATGATCGATGGCGTCGGCGAAGCGCTGCTCGCCCATCGCGATGACGCCGAGGTTGTAGTGCGTCGCCGGGATGCTGCGGCGCCAGCGCGAGCGCGGCCTCGAACTGCGCGCGCGCATCCGCCGGGCGTCCGAGCTGCGACGTAGGCGACGCCGAGCGCGTTGTGCGTTTCGTAGTCGCCCGGCACGTCGGCGAGACGCTTTTCCTCGCCGGCCACGTCGGTCAGCAGGTTCTTGCGCGCGACCTGCGCTTTCAGGACGGGCGCGTCGGCCGGCTTCTTCGGCAGCACCTGGACGAGCAGCTCGCCCATCTCGTCGCTGGTCTCCGATCCGAACACGACCCGGCGCGGCGGCGTGCTGGGATTGTGCGGATTCTCGGACGTGTTGTCGTAGCGGTAGCGCATCTCGATCGTCGTGCCGCGCGGCAGCTCGACCGGCTGCGCGAATATTCGTACTCGTCCTGCCAGTTGAAATTCCAGTTGGGAATGCGCAGCAGCTGTCTCGACGTCGCCGTTGGGCGCGATCGCGCGAATCACCATCTGCTTCGCGAGATAGTGGGCGTGCGGATAGACGCTCAGCACCGTCACGTCGGCCGGCAGCGTCGAACGTGTCGGTCACTTCGTAGGCCGGCTGCGCCGGCCGGGATGTCGATCGTCTTCGAGCCGAGCCGCAGCATGATCGGCGTCTTCGCCGGCGGCTCGTCGGTGAGGTAGACGCCGATGGACGCCTGCACATCCTCCGCGCGGCCGCTCGGCTTCAGGTGCATCTGGATCACGAAGTCGGTGCCCGGTTCGAGCGGCCACGGATACGCTTCCGTGTCCGCGCGTCTTCCCGGGCGCCCAGCCCAGGAAATGTCCGTCCGGAAACCGCGCGCCCGGCACGTCCATGCCGCCGAAGCCCGGCTCCGCGTCGCGCGCATCGAGGCGCCGGATGTCGCCGGTGTCGTCGAGCAGGATGCGCGCGTGGTGCAGGACGCGCGGGTTGCCGGGACGGAACTCGAGCGCGCGCACGTAGCGCCGCTCGGTCAGCGGAATCGGCAGGACGAAATTGCGGAAGACGTCAGGCCCGTCGGCCGGCACCGCAAACGGCTCCGGCATCGCGACGACGAGATCGGGCGTGCCGAGCTGCCATCCGGTCGGAAACACCGGGCTGGCCGGCCGTTCGGCCGGATCGCCTTCGAGGAGCGCCGTCCTCGACCCAGCGGCCGAGCGTCTCGATCTCGCGTCTGGGTCCAGCCGCCGCTCGCCTTCGAACTCGCCCTCTGAGGAGTCCGGCTGCCACGGCGGCATGAAGTGACCGGCCGTCACCGCGGCGATGAGCCGCGCCGTGCTCGCCTGGCATCCGCGTACGTCAGCAGGCTGAACGGCGCGGACTCGCCGGGACGATGGCAGGCCGAGCAGTTGGCGTAGAGGATCGGCGCGACGTCGTGGTTGAACGTCACGGGCTGACGCGACTGCGCGCCGACAGCAGACTGCGCCCCGAGGGACGCGATGACGCCGATCGACGCCGAGCAGACGAGCGTGCAGGCTAATCGATAGCGTGTGACCAGCGCCGGCATCGAAACAGGTTTATGAACACGTGTATGGAAAAGGGACCCGGTATGAACCGTGTATCCGACTGATTAAGAACGACTACTGCCTATTATCGAATACGTTCGGACAAACGCAGCCGTTTCACCTGACCCGGTAGGGCTGGCCGCGTTCGTAGAGCTGCAGCCGGCTGCGAATATCCACCCACAGATCCTGCATGCGGGCGGCATCGGCGAGGGCCATCGCCTCGCGCGCCGTTGCGCTGGCCTTCTCAAATTGGGCCGCGGACGCGTAGGCCGCGGCCAGGGTGTCCAGGATCGAGGGGTCGCGGCGGCCTGAAAGCTCAGCCGCGCGTTCGGCCAATTGGATCGCCTCGCCGGATTGCCGGACCGATTCGTCGCTCGCGGTCGCCCGGATCCAGGCCAGTCCGGCCACGGCCTGCGCAAACTCCGGGTTCAAGGCCAGCGCGCGCTCGAATTCGGTCGACCGCCTCGGGATACTGCCCTTGCAGCCGACAGCAGCCGCGCCGAGGTTGTTGTGCGCTTCCACGTTCTCCGGGCGAATCGCGAACGCCCGGCGATAGTGCTCGGCCGCCAGGTCGAATTGACCGGTGGCGTGAAACATCGCGCCCAGGTTGTTGTGGGCGTCCGCGTGATTCGGATCGAGCCGCACGGCGTTCTGGAACTCCGCCATCGCGCGGTCGTACTGCCGCTGCAGCGAAAAGGCCAGCCCCAGGTTGTAGTGCGTCGGCGCCGACTCCGGGTTGAGCCGCAGCGACTCGCTGAACTCGGCGATCGCCTCGGAGACGCGGCCCATCTGCAGATTCAGCATCGCCACCGTATCGTGGCGCAGCGGGTTGTCCGGATCGGCCTGCATGATCTTCGTGTAGGCCGCGAGATCTTCGGCGCGCGTCTTTTGTCCGATGTCGTTCGCCAGCGTCATGAGATCGCGGTTGGACCGCGGCACGAGCTGCAGCCACAGGTCGCCCATCTCATTCGAGGTGTTCTGCCCCCAGACGATCCGCTCCGGCGGACGAAACGGATTGCGCGGGTTGGCGGCGGAGTTGTCGTAGATGTAGCGCATCGACAGCACCGTCCCCTTCGGCAACGCGATCGGCTGCGTATAGCGATAGACGTCCTGCCAGCGGAAATCCCAATCCGCGATCGCAATCAGCGACCGGGTCTGCCCACCCGGCAATTCGGCCGTCGCCTCCATCGTCCGCGCGAGATTGTGCGCGTGCGGCTGCACGGCAAGCAGTTCCGCGTCCACCGGCAGGACGTAGCGATCGACCACCGCAAAGTGCGCGTCGCCGGGCGGAATGTCGATGGTCTCGCTGCCCAGGCGCAAGCCGACCGGCGTCCGCGTCGGCGCCTGGTCGGTAAAGAAGAACGCCACGCTCACCTGCACGGCTTCCGGCTTGCCGGTCGGTTGCAGGTGCAGCTGCGCGACGAAGTCGCTGCCCGGTTCGAGCCGCCACGCCATGTCGTCGGGCGATGGCCGCGGGTTCTGGCCCGGCGTCCATCCGAGCATCTGCCCCGCGCGGATACGCCGCATCCGGCACCATGCCGCCGGTGTATCCGGGTTCGGGGTCGGCGGCGTCGAGCCGCCGGGACGACCGCGTGTGATCGACGCCGAGATTGGCGTGATGCACGGCGCGCGCGTTGCCGGGATGGAACTCGATCGCCCTGACGTAGCGCGGGACGGTCGTGGGAATCGGCAGCACGAAGGTCCGGAAGACGTCGCCTCCTCCTGCGGCCAGCGTGTACGGCGCATCCATCGTGACGACCAGATCCGGCGTGCCCATCTGCCAGCCGGCGGCCGTCCACTGCGGCGCCGCCGGCAGATCGCGGGCGTTGCCCTCCGGCGCGCCCTGCGCAATCCAGTCCTGGATTCGCTGGATGTCCGCGTCGCTCAACGAGCGATCGCCGGCGAACGCACCCGCCGCGTCGCCGGTTCGCACCGGTTTCCACGGCGGCATCACGCGGCGCTTCGTGACGTCGCCGATCTGCGTGAGGTGCTGGCGCGCGTCGCGATACGACAACAGGCTGAACGGACCGATCTCGCCGGGCCGGTGGCACGTCGCGCAGTGCGCATAGAGGATCGGCGCGATGTCTTTGGTGAAGGTGACGTTCTCGGCCGCGGATGCGCCCACGCCGGCGAGGAGCCACAGCCCCACGCCCGCCGCCGCACGCGCCGACGCGCGATGATTTCAGGCCAGACACATCAAGTGACGTTCTAGTATATAACATACGGGCAGTTCCCGAGGCGCATGAAAGCCCCTTCCGTCATCGCCATCTTCCTCGTCGCTCTGGCTTTCCGGATCGTCCATGTCTGGCTCCTCAGGCGCTCGCCGTTCTTCGACGTCCTGCTCGGCGATGCGCACGGTTACGACGAATGGGCCCGGCGCATTGCCGGCGGCGAGTGGATCGGCCGCGACGTGTTCTACCAGGCGCCGCTCTATCCGTACTTTCTCGGGGTCATCTACGCGATCGTCGGCCACAGCCTGACTGCCGTCCGCCTCGTCCAGGCGGTCGTCGGGTCGCTGTCGTGCGCGCTGGTCGCGCGTCGCAGGACGACGGTTCTTTACGCCGGCGGTTGGAACCGTCGCCGGATTCGCGATGGCGATCTATGCGCCGGCGATCTTCTTCGACGGGCTGCTTCAGAAGTCGGTCCTCGACGTGTTCTTCGTCTCGCTGGCGCTGTGGCTGGTCAGCCGCCTGATCGACGAACCCGATCGTCGTGGCCTCTGGCTCGCGCTCGGCGCCGCGATGGGCGGTCTGTCGCTCACGCGCGAGAACGCGCTCGTGTTCATCGTGGTCATCCTGGGTTGGTGTGTGTTCGTCACTCCGTCCGGCTAAAGCCGGACACGACACTGCACGCGTTCCCCGAGCCGGACACGACTTCCGTCACGAAAAAGAGGCGCGCATTAACAGTCGTAGTGTCCGGCTTCAGCCGGACCGAACGTCTGGGATTCGCGGCGGCATTCGTCGTCGGGCTCGCCATCGTTCTGCTGCCGGTCGCGGTCCGCAACTACGCGGTCAGCGGCGGCTTCTACCTCACGACCTCGCAGTTCGGGACCGAACTTCTACATCGGCAACAACCCGAAGGCCGACGGCAGCTACATGTCGCTCCGCTACGGACGCGGCGCGCCGGAGTTCGAACGCCAGGACGCGACCGAGCTCGCCGAACACGCGCTCGGACGCACGCTGACGCCGGGTGAAGTCTCCAGCTACTGGACCGACAAGGCGTTCGCGTACATCACGAGCCAGCCCGGCTCGTGGCTGAGACTCGTCGCCCGCAAGTTCGCGCTGCTGTGGAACACGACCGAGATGCTCGACACCGAAAGCCAGGAGAGCTATGCCGAGTGGTCGTGGCCGCTCCGGCTGACCGGCTGGTTCAGCACGTTCGGCGTGCTCGTCCCGCTCGCCCTCATCGGCGCCATCCTCGCGTGGCCCGACCGCCGCGCGCATCGGCATCCTCTACGTGATGGTCGCCGCCTACGCGGCGAGCGTCGTCGCTCTTCTATGTCTTCGCGCGCTACCGGCTTGCCGCTCGTGCCGTTCCTGATGCTGTTCGCCGGCAACGCGATCGTGTTCGGCGCGTCATTCGCGATCGCGTACCGCACCGGCAACGCGACACCGGCATTTCCCTTTAGAAGCTCCGCGTTCTCTGCGATCTCTGCGTTGATCGTCGTGGCAGTCGTCGTGGCATTCACCAACTGGCCGATGCTGTCCGGGACGCGCATGATGGCGATCACGGAAACCAACCTCGCCACGGCGCTGCAGGCCGGCGGCCGGCCGGCCGAGGCGATCGATCACTTCCGCCGCGCGATTGCCCTCGAGCCGGACTACGCGCCGGCCTACAACAACCTCGGCGTCGTGCAGCGCGCGACCGGCGATGTCGCGAGCGCCGTCGATTCCTACCAGCGCGCGCTGGCGATCACCGGCGACTACCCGGACGCGCACTACAACCTGGCCAATGCGCTGCTCGAACAGCGCAAGCCGCGCGAGGCGGCCGAGCACTTCCAGATCGCGCTCAGGTCGATTCCCGATTCCGCGGGCGCGAGCAACAACCTCGGGATCGCGCTGGCGAGCGAAGGCAAAGGCGAGGATGCCGTGCGGGCGTTTCGTGCGGCCGTCGCCGCCGATCCCACGTCGGCGAAGGCGCATCGCAACCTGGCGGATGCACTGTCGGCGGCCGGACAGGCCGACGAATCGATCGCCGAATACCGGCGCGCGATCGAGCTCGATCCGCGCGATGCCGGCGCCCACTACAACTTCGGCAGCGTGCTGCTCGAGGCGCAGCGGCTCGACGAGGCGATCGCCGAATTCCGGGCGACCTTGCAGCTGACGCCCGCCTCACCCGAGGCGCACAACAATCTCGGCATCGCGCTCGGCTCGAAGGGCAACCTCGATGGCGCGATCGACGAATTCCGGAAAGCGCTCTCGCTCCAGCCCGGCTTCCCCGACGCCCAGCGAAATCTCGAGATGACGCTCGGCGCGCGCGATCAAATCCGCGGCGGCCGCCGCTAGCACCGGTACAAAAGAAAACGGGGCGACTCCCGAAGGAATCGCCCCGTCCAGACTGCTCTTGGCTCTTGGCTTTGGGCTCCAGGCTTTAGGCTTTAGGTCAAGCCCTGAGTCCCGAGTCCCCAGCCCCGAGTCCCTAGCTACTACCAACGGACCTGCGCGGCGAGGCCGATGATGCGGCCGTTCAGAATGCCCGACGGCTGGTTGTACGTGTTCGCCTGCACGACACCATTGACGACCGGCGGCGGGTTGTATGCCGTCTGCCGCTGCAGGATGACCGGGTTGGCGTTGAACACGTTGAAGATTTCCAGCGACGGGGCAACCTTGAACATGCCGACACCGAACGTCTTCGCCAGCTTGAGGTCAAGCTGGTTGACGCGGTCGGTGTACTGATCGTCGGCTCCGTACGGAACCAGGCGGACCGTGAGGTTCGCGGCCTGGTCGGTGCCGCGCACCGTGCCGGGAATGACGCGCTGGTTGGCCGCCCACGGCGCCACACCGTTCGGGCACGCCGGGCAGTACGCCACGCCGTTGACCGTCGGATAGGTTGCGCCCGCGCCGGTGTTGCTGATGACCCAGGACGTGCCACCGGTGGTGCGGGTGGTGGTCAGCGAGCGGTTCGGGTAGCCCATGTTGCTCTGGAAGCTGCCGCTGACCGTGACGCCCCACGTGATCGGCATCGTGCCCGACAGCTTGCCGTTCGTCAGGAACGGAAGGGCGAAGCCGTGCTTCGCATCGCCCGCCGGGAGATTCGCCTCGAAATCGCTGTCGTTGCAGAAGCGCAGGAGGTTCGGATTGTCCGGCTCCGCGCAGCTGTTGTCGGACAGCTTGTCCCAGGAGACTCCACCGAAGAGCGTCGCGCCGTGCGGCAGGCGGGCGTTGAACTGCGTGCCGAAGCTGTTGAACGTGCGCTTCAAGTCCGACGAGCTCGTGTCGAACACGTCAACCGCCGGCTTCGTCGTCGCGCCGGGCGCGAGCGCGAAGTCGTAGATCGTCATCGGCGAGCCGTCGATCGGGTTGAACACCTGGTACGGCGTCCAGTTGGCCGTCGTGATCGAGCGGTTGTCGCTCAACAGCAGGTTGTGGAAGTTGCCGTGGTAGTACGACGCCGACACCGACACGCGCGGCATGAGCTCGTGCTGGATTTCGACGCCCTGCTCGAGGTTCCACGTGCGGCTGATGTCCGGGTCCTGCGTCGTCAAGGCGCGGAAGCCGAAGTTCGGCGGGAGGCCCGACAGATTGATTTCGCAGCCGGCCTGGAGGTAGACGCAACCCAGTTCGCCCTGCGCGATGTCGTCCTTGTTGAGGTCGGTCCAGTTCAGCGACACCGACGTACGAGCCAGCGGGTTGTAGCGCTGCGCGCCCGAGTTCGCATCACCCGTCGTCCGCGACGCGTTGTAGCGGTTGATCGAGTACTTCAGCGCGGTCTTGCCGTTGCCGAACAGGTCGTACGCCAGGCCGAAGCGCGGCGCCGGGTCATGCTGGCTCGGAACGTTCGGCGTTTCCGCGTAGCTGCGCGCGGGCACGAAGCGGCCGGCCGGCGAGGCCTGCGCCGGGACGCGGGCGTTCACCCACTCGTAGCGCAACCCGGCGTTGATCGTCAGGCGCTTGTGGGTCCACTGATCCTGCGCGTAGATGCCCTGGTCGTAACACCAGCTCTTCGCGCGACACGACCGGGGTGTTGTAGACCGCGACCGTGTTGGGCACGGTGAACGGAATGCCGGTCGAGTTGCTGCGGTACTGCTGATCGAGGTCGGCGTTGCCGTCGTAGGTGTGGCCGAAGTGGCCGAACGTGCGCTGCACGCCGAACTTCATGTTGTGCGAGCCGGTGACGTACGACATCGAACCCTGCAGGTTGTAGCGCAGCGGGCTCGTGGTGTTCATGCTCGAGATGAGCGGCTGCACCGAGGTCGACACGAGGTCGAGGTCGCGGCGCGCCGCGCCGGCATACCAGGCGGCGGAGCCGCGCGGCTTGCTGACACCCGCGAGCGACTCGTTCGTGTAGTCCTCGGTGTTGTTCGAGTAGCCGGCCTCGATGAGCATGCGGTTGCTCACCGTCGACGTCCACTTGGCGGACGCGGTGTGATACGCCGGCGAGTTCCACACCACGGCGGCCGTGTTGTAGTCGTCACCCGCGAACATCGCGTGGCCGCGGAACTTGTCGATCTCGTCGAAGTAGGCCGCGAGCTTGTTCTTCGCGCTGATCTGGTAGGTCATGCGCAGCAGCACGCTGCGAATGCGCTGATCGTCGATGCCCTGGTCGCAGGGCGACGAGGTCTTCGCGGCGGCGAGGCAGCTGGCGATGGCCGTGCCCGAGCCGTCCGTGACGAACGTGCCGGCGATCGGCGCGTTCACCGACCAGGAGCGCGCCGTCGTGAAGAACCACAGCTTGTCCTTCTTGATCGGGCCGCCCTGCGGAGAAGTTGAAGTCGTAGATGCGGTCGATCAGGCTGGCGTTCGGCAGGCCGCGGTCCTTCAGGTCCTGCGAGAAGTTGTCCGACTGCCAGGCGCCGTCGCGCCAGGAGGTGAAGAACGCGCCGCTGAACTTGTTGCCGCCCTCGCGCGGAATCATGTTCAGGCGGACGCCGCCCGCCGACGTGTCGGCGCCGATGCCGCTCGTCTGGTAGCTGACTTCCTGGCTCATCGCGTCGTTGAAGTAGCTCTGCACCGCGCCGTCCGACTGGAGGCCGTTGACCATCAGGCCGTCCACCATGACGGTGTTGTTCGCGGCGTTCATGCCGTGCGTCGACATGTAGGTCTGCTGCATCGCGCGCGCTGCCGCCCACGTCGGGGATGCTCAGCGCGACGCCGACGACCAGCTGGCCGACGCCCTGAATCGTGCGGCCGGTCGGCAGCGCGTCCAGCGTGTCGCGGTTCAGCACCTGCGTGTGCACCGTCGTCTGCACGTCAACCACCGGCGACTGGCCGGAGACGACGACGGTTTCTTCCAGGGAGCCGACTTTCATGTCCGCGTTGATCGAGGAGGTGAAGTTGGCGGGCAGCTCGACCGCCGTCACGCTTGATCGGTCGCAAATCCCGGCAGCGAGAACGTCACGGTGTAGATCCCGGGACGCAGGTCGATGATCTTGTATTGGCCCGAGCCGTCGGTGACGACCGACCGCGTCTTCTCGATGAGGACGTCGCTCGCCGCCTCAACAGTGACGCCGGGCAGGACTGCTCCAGACGTGTCTTTCACCACGCCGGCGATGGCGCTCTGCGCTCGTGCTGCTGTGGGTAGCAGCACCAGGCACGCCAACGCCAGAATTACCGAACCCAGCACTCTTCGCGTCATCCGATGCCTCCTTCAACTGTCAACGCCCAGGGATTCCGAAACCAACTTGACCGCACGCAAAATGGGTATGAAGAATGTCTTCCCCGAGGCGGTACCGCGACGGACACATCACGGCAGAAAGAAGTTGTGGCAAAACGAACAGAATGTAATGCGCCCAATATGGGCCGTCAATCGTGAAATCGGTGCCTGGACTATAAGAAATCAGATATCCAGGCAATTGGATTTTTATGCGGTTTTCCGGTTCTCTTAATGGGGTCCGAGACAGCGCGTGACAGGACAGAAGGTGACGGAATCGCGCAAACTGGCCGGAATTCTCGTCCTGGCGACGCTTCTGGCGTACGCCAACGCCTTCCGCGGCCCGTTCTACTTCGATGACCAGCACGCGATCGTCGAAAACCCGACCATTCGCACCCTGAGCCCTGCCGCACTTTGGGGTCCGCGGCAGTCCTCGACCGCCGGGCGCCCGCTGGTCAACCTGTCGCTCGCCGCCAATTTCGCCGCCGGCGGGCTCGATCCCTGGGGGTATCACGCCTGGAACCTGGCGATCCACGTCCTGTGCGGCCTGCTGCTGTTCGGCATCGTCAGGCGGACGCTGATCATGGACACGCCCACCGGTCCGAGTCGCGGCCGCGCGAGCCGTTCACGCGACGCCCGACCGGACGCCGGACACGCGCGCCGCCGGCTGGACCGCATTCGCCTGCGCCCTGCTCTGGCTGCTGCACCCGCTCCAGACCGAGGTCATCGACTACGTCACGCAGCGCACGGAATCGATGATGGCGCTGGCGTACCTCGCCACGCTCTACCTGGCGCTCCGGGGCATGACGGCCGGCGCCGCACAAGGGCGCTGGTACGCGGCGGCCGTCGCGTCGTGCGCGCTCGGCATGATGTGCAAGGAGTCGATGGTCACGGCGCCGGTCATGGTGCTGCTCTTCGACGCCGTCTTCGTCGCCGGGAGCCTTCGCGCCGCGCTCCGCGCGCGGCCGGCCTTGTACGCCGGGCTTGCCGCCACCTGGATCGTCCTCGCGGCGCTCATCGTTTCCGGTCCCCGGTCCAACAGCGCCGGCTTTTCGAGCGGGGTGGATGCCTGGACCTATTTCCTCAACCAGGGGCCGCTCGTCCTGCGATATCTGCGGAGCGCCGTTCTGCCGGTGTCGCTCGTCTTCGACTACGGGTTACCGCGTCCAATCGCGATGTCGACGGCCCTGCCGTCCCTGATCGTCGTCGGAGTGCTCGCAATGGCGACGCTGGTCGCCTGGCGCAAGAACAGGCGCGTCGCGTTCCTCGGGACGTGGTTTTTCGTCACGCTGGCGCCGAGCTCGAGCTTCGTGCCGATCGCGACCGAAGTGGGCGCCGAGCGGCGCATGTATCTGCCGCTGGCGGCGCTGGTCGTGCTGGTTGTGGGTGTCGCCCGCCGCGTGACGGTCCGGCGCGAGATCCTGGCGGGCGCCCTCGCGATCGCCGCCGGCGTCTTCGGCGTGCTGACCTGGCAGCGCAACGCCGAGTACCGCAGCGGCCTGGTGCTGTGGCAGACCGTGGTCGATCGCTATCCGCACGGCGGCGCGCACTATGGGCTCGCGATGGAGTTGAAGGCCGCCGGGCGCGCCGACGAAAGTTTCCGCGAGATGGAAATCGCCGCGGCCGATTTCCCTGAGGCGGAATATGCGCTCGGATTCGAGCTCGCAGCGAAAGGGCGGCATGCCGAAGCGGCGGCCCATCTGCGCCGCTATGTCCAGTTGAAGCCCGCGGACCTCAACGTCCTGCGCGCCTACAACCTGCTGGGACGCTCGCTTCTCGACAGCGACGACCCGGCTGGCGCGGCGGCCGCGTTCCGCGACACGCTGCAGCGCAATCCGGGCAATGCGGATGCGCTCGCGGGCCTCGGCGATGCCCTGCTCCGCCAGCAGCAATATGCCGAAGCCGTCACGGCGTACAAGAATTACGTCAGCGTGACGAAGACAGACGTCAGCGCGTACTTCAACCTCGGCCTCGCCCTTGCGGCGCAGCACCTCGACGCCGAGGCCGTGGAATCATTCGCATCGGCGGTGCAGCTCGCACCCAACGACGCGGCCGCGCGCGCCAGGCTCGGCGACGCGCTGGTCGCCGTCGGACGCGTCGAGGACGCGATGGCTCAGTATCGCCGCGCCGCGGAGGTCACGACCGATCCCGCGATCCGCGAGGCGCTTCGGCAGATGCTGCGCGACTACGAATCAAAGGTCCGGCACTAAACGCCAAAAGCTTCACCACGGAGGTCACGGAAGAAGAACAGAGCACAGAATCCCAGACGATCAACCGCAGAGGACGCTGAGTTCGCAGAACCTTTTATGCTCTGCGCTCTTTGCGAACTCTGCGGTTGAGTTTTCGTCGTGCTTACGCCACGCCGTTCTGCTGCGCGTAGACCATCAGCGACAGGCGTCCGTCCACGCCGAGTTTTTCGTAGACGTTGTGCAGGTGCAGCTTGACGGTCCCCTCGGAGATGGCGAGCCGCTCGGCGATCGCCTTGTTGCGCAGTCCCTGCACGATCATCCGCACGATCTCCAGCTCGCGCGGCGTCAGCATGCGCGTCGCCTCGCTCGCGCCGGCCTCGCGCCGCGCCACGGCCTTCAGCGCGCGCGACATCGTGTCCGGATCGAGCCAGAGCCGGCCGCTGTGGACGCGGCGCACGGCGTCGAACAGCGTCTCGGGCGATGCTTCCTTGAGGACGATCCCGTGCACGCCGAGCCGCACCGCCTCGATCCAGTCGTCGTCGCCGATGGTCGCGGTGAGCAGCACGACGCGGCAGCGGCTCCGCTCGTGGGCGAGGGCGCGCAGCACGTCCATGCCGGAGAACTCGGGGATCCGCAGGTCGAGGACCAGCACGTCGCAGGTACGCGCCCGCGCTTCGGCCAGCGCCTGCTTGCCGTCGCGACAGCTCGCCACCACCCGGAAGTCGCCGTCGCTTTCGAACAGCCGCTTCAGCCCGTTCAGCACGATCTCGTGGTCATCGGCCAGGGCGACTCGGATCGGCACGGCAGTCCTATGCGGTCAAAGAGATTTCGATGCGCGATCCGCTGTCGCGCGATTCGATCGCCAGCTCGCCGCCCAGCGCCTCGACGCGTTCGAACAACGACCGCGGCGCCGTCCGTGAAGCGCTGAGCGCCGCGTGCTCGTACCGCCCGCGGAACCCGAACCCGCGGCCGTCGTCGCTGACGACGATGTGCAGCTGGGAGCCGACGGCATCGACCGTGACGGCGACGCTCGAGGGGCTCGCGTGTTTCAACGCGTTGACGACGGCCTCGTGCACCATCAGCGGCACCGCGGACGCGGTGGACGTGGAGGCCGCCCGCGCGGCCGCCGAGACGCGAATCGTCACCGGCGTGTTCCACTCCAGGCTGATGCGCTCGCGGAGCGCTTCGAGACGGTCCACGAGCGGTACCGGCACCTCGGCGTCGATCGCGCGCGGCCGCAGGCTGTCGATGAACTGCCGCAGATCGCGCTGCTCGATCGACAGCGCCCGCTCGAGCGCCACCAGGCGATCGCGCAGCGGCGCGTCGGCGATGGGCACGGCTGGACGCCAGACTGTGGAGCTCGAGCCGGATACCGGTCAGCGACTGCAGCACGCCGTCGTGCAGATCCTGCGCCAGCCGCAGGCGGGCTTCGCGGACCGCCAGCTCCTGGAGTTGATGCGTCACGGCCATCTGGTCGAGCGAACCGCCGACCTCGCGCGCCACGAGCTCGGTCAGGGGAATCGCTTCAGGATGCGTGTCGAGATCCGCGAAGAAGACGCGGCCCGAGACGCGCGCGGTACTGAACGCCGCGCTGGCCAGCCCGGTCCCGCCGATGACCGCCGAGAGGCGCGGATGAATGGCGATGCCGGTGTGCGTGGTGAGATGCCCCGGACCATCGTTCACGAGGACGGCGGATGTTTCACTGAGCGACGTCGCGCACAGGAACGTGGCGCGCTCGAGAACCGGCGGCAGGAGCGGCGTCAGATCGCCGGGCGCGTGCGTCGAAATCGTGAATCCATCGGCCGACCACACGGCCAGCGTGCTGATCGGCTCCTCCGCCGCTTCCCAGATCACGACGGCGCGTCCCGCGTTCAGGATCCGCGCCGCGTACTCGAGAATCTGGCGCGTGCCCTGCGCCGTTCCACTGGCGGCGACGACCGGCCAGTGCGCCAGGCGTTCGAGCTCGCCGCGCAGACGCTCCTCGTACAGACCGAGGTACGCGAGGAACCCGGCGCTCACGACCAGGTAGACGATCCGCGTCACGAACCGATTGAGATCGAATTCCGCCGGGCCGGCGGGACGGACCACCGCCGCGGAGAGATACGCGACCATCACGAAGCGCCGCCGTGATCAACGTGCCGCGCCACCCCCAGCGCAGCGCGCCGCAAAACATCGAGAACAGGAAAAAGATGAAGAACGGACTCGACGATCCGGGCGTCAGGTACTGAAATCCCGAGAAGATCAGGAGATCGGTGATGTGAGCGGCGAGCGGCGAGCCCGGCACGCCGCTTCGCCGCCAGGTGATGACCGCGAGTCCCGCGGCGTACAGCAGGTACGCCCAGTTCATGGCAACGATCGTGGAAATCGAGTACTGCGAGAGCTCGCCCGGATCCATCCAGAGGGCGAACAGCGAGGCGGCCGCCAGCAGGACGCGGGCCGCGGCGATGGTGCGCTCGGCCTGAAAACGCGGCGACGGATAGACAGTCATGGGCGCCCTGCTCTCAGGCATTTTCCCCGAAAAATTCCGCCGCGGAAAACGTGAGCCAGACTCACGGCACACTATATCCAAAGTCGTACAGCGGAGTCGCGGCGGCCGTTAATACACTGTCGATCCGCCGAGTGGACTTCAAGACACGCCTTCGCCGATTCGTCGCCGGCCTTGACCGATCCCCGAACAGCCGGGTTCACGCTCGCGTGGGCGCTCATCATCTGGGTCGTCGTATTCTGGCGCCTCGGCTACGCGAGCCTCCTCGATCCGGACGAAGCCCATTACGCGCAGATGACGCGCGAGATGATGCGCGCGCGCCAGTGGCTGGTCCCGCTGCTCGAAGGCCGTCCCTATATCGACAAGCCGGTGCTCTATCACTGGCTGCAGACGATCAGCGTCGCGCTCTTCGGCGAGTCGGCGCTGGCGCTGCGGCTGCCCGGCGCCTGCGCGGCGGTCGCGCTGTTCGCGACCGTCCGCTGGGCCGGCACCCAATTTTTCGGCGCGACGAGCGGCAACCGCGCCGCCGCGATGTTTGCGACGCTGCCCTTGACCTTCGCGCTCGCCAGCGTCGCGGTGTTCGACATGGAGTACAGCGCGTTCCTGTTCGGCGGCCTGGCCTGCCTGATGGTCGCCGCCGCGCACGATCGCCCGCGGCTCGAGTTGATCGGCTGGCCGTTGATCGCGCTGGCGGTCATGACCAAGGGTCCGGTCGCGCTCCTGTTGATCCTGATGCTCGGCATCGCGTGCGTGGTGCAGCGGTCGACGCGGGCGTTCGTCGCCCGCCTGCACTACGGCGCCGGTCCGGCGTTCGTCGCGCTCGCGGCGTCGCCCTGGTTCGTCTACATGGCGGTGACCTTCGGCGACCGCTTCGTCCACGACTACCTGCTCGCCGGCAACCTCTGGTACTTCACCCGGCCGCAAACGTTCTCGACGCGGCAGAGCGACGTCGCCTTTTACGTCCGCACGTTTGTCGGCGCGTTCTTCCCCTGGAGCTTCGTGACGATCGGCGCGGGCATCGACGCGGTGCGGAGGCTCCGGCGGGGCGACGCGGTGCCGCCCGAGGAACGCGTGCTGTGGACGTGGACCGTCGTGATCCTCGCGTTCTTCACGGCCGCGCGCTTCAAGCTGGACGCCTACATCTTCCCCGCCGCTCCGGCGGCCTGCATGCTCGCCGCGCACGCGTGGACGCGCGCCGCCGCCGCGCGCTCGGACGACACCGCGTGGACCCGCATCGCGGTCCGCCTGCTCGCGGTCGTGATGATCGTCGCGGCGCCGGTCCTGGGCATCGCGTTGTTCCAGATCGATCTGGGCGTGCCGTGGAGCGCGCTCTTCATGCCGCTGGCGCTGATGGCCGGCGGCAGCGTGATTCTGTGGCAGATTCGCCGCCACGGCACGGTGCCGGCGTCAGCCGCGATTCCGGTCATGACGCTGCTGGCGGTCTACGTGGTCGTGCAGCAGGTGGGTTTACCGATCCTCGAACGGTCGCGTCCGACCGCACCGATCGGCCACTGGGTCGCCCGGCACACGCCGGCCGGAGTTCCGGTGGGGGTTTACGGACTGGAAGACTGGCGCGCCAGCATCCGTTACTACTCCGAGCGCGACATGGTGCCGCTGCCGGACGGCATCGACGTCTACCGATTCGTCTCCGATCATCCGGGCGCGTATGTCCTGATGCTCGCCCGCGACTACACCCGGCTGGTTGACGTCGGCATGCCCCTCCACGTCGTCGGCGGCAAGCCGGCCATCGTCGGACGATCAGGGAAATACGTCCGGCACCAGGTGTGGGGACGGATCGTGGTCGTGACCGACAGCCGCACCTCGCTCATGGCGCGCAACGACATCGAGGCGGATCTCCCGGACGCCGAAGAAGTACCGTAGCGGCAGGTGCGTAGGTGCGAGGTGCGGGGGTGCGAAGTGCAGTGCGTAGGTGCGACGTGCGGGGTGCGTCGTGCGGTGCGCAGGTGCGACTGCATCCGCGCGGACGCCACGCACTCACGCACGACGCACCCGCACTCGCACGCCGCACCCCGCACCGCACTCCCGCACTTCGCCGCCGCACTTCGACCGCCCGCTTCGCCGAGAGATTCGAGGTGAGCGCGAAGTGTCGCAACCATTCGCGCGTCGTTCGTGAGCCGCAGCGCCTCATCCAGCGTGGCCATGGCCCTGGCGCGATCACCTGCAGCCGCATAGGCCGACGCGAGAACATCCAGGACCAGCGGATCCGCACGCCGGGTGACCGTGGCCGCACGCTCCGCCATCACGACGCCGCGCGCTGGGTTCATGACGGCCGCATCTGACGCCGTTGACAGCCCCAGCGCGAGATCGGTGAGCGCAGCCGGCCAGTCGGGCCGCAGCTGCACGGCGCGCTCCAGGGCGTCGACACCCTGCCGCCACTCGCCGCGCTGCAGCCGTACCCGTCCAAGGTTGTCGAGGGCTTCCGCATAGTCCGGATCCGCGCGCACCGCCTCCGCGAAATGCGCGAGCGCCGCATCGGCCTGTCCCTGCTGGAGCAGCAGGACGCCGAGATTGTTGTGCGCCAGCGCGTATGCCGGTCGAAGCGCGAGCGCTTTCTGGTATTCGTCGGCGGCTTCCGCACGGCGTCCGGCCATCGTCAACGCCGTCGCCAGATTGAAATGCGTCGCCGCGGACGAAGGCCGCAGCCGCGCCGATTCCGCGAAATTCCTGACGGCGTCGCCAGTCCGGCCCGTTTCCAGATACAGCATCGCGATGTCATCGTGCAGCTCGACGCTCGATGGCTCGATCGCAATGCGCGCCTCGTAGCCGACGATGTCCTCGGCGAGCTGCTTCGGGCGAAATGCCGCAGCGAGCGTGTCGAGATCGCGATCGTCGCGCGTGAGCACCTGAAGCCAGAAGTCGCCCATCTCGTCGTTCGAGCGCTGACCCCAGCGCACGCGCTGCGGCGGCTGCTGCACGTTGCGCGGGTTGTCCGCCGAGTTGTCGTAGCGGTATTCCATCGCGAGCCGTGTGCCCTTGGGCAAGTGAACTGGATCGACGTAGCGGTAGACCTGCTGCCAGCGAAAATCCCAGTCCTTGATCTCGATCAGCGTCTCGACGCTGCCGTCGGGCCGCGTCGCCGTTCCGCGGATTTCCCGCGCGCGGTAATGCGCGTGCGGCTGCAGGGCCAGGACATCCACGTCCACCGGCAGCACGAACGTGTCGGTCACCATGTAGCGCTTGTCACCAGGCGCGATGTCGATGTTCTGCCGGCCGAGCCTCAGCATCGCCGGTGTGCGCTCCGGCGGATCGCTGCCGAAGAAGAGACCAATCGTCGGCTGCACCAGTTCCGGCTTGCCGGTCGGCTGCATGTGCAGTTCGACGACGAGATCGGTGCCCGGCGAGAGCGTCCACGCGAGGCCTTTCGGAAGAAGCGGCGCGACCTGGCCGGGCGTCCAGGCGAGAAAATGACCGTCCGGATACCCGGCCGATCGCGCGATCAGGCCGTCGTAGCCCGGCGCGGGATCCGCATCGTCGAAGGCGCGCGATGCGCTGGTCCGATCGACGCGGATGTTGGCGTGATGGACGACGTTGGGCGAACCGGTACGAAACTCCAGGCCGCGCACGTAGCGCGTCGCGTTGACCGGCAACGGGACGACGAAGATGCGGAACACGTCCGTGCCGTCAGGTGGCAGCGTGTAGGCCGGCATCGGGACGATGAGATCGGGTGTGCCGAGTTGCCAGCCGCCGGTGAATCGCGGCGCGGGCGGCAGCGCATTCAGATCGCCGGCCGGAGCGCCCGCGTCCGCCCACTGGCGGAACAGGTCGATGTCCCTCGCGTCGAGACGCTGTTCGCCGATGAATCTGTCCGCGACCGGGCTCGGGCTTCCACGGCGGCATGTAGCGGCTGGCGGTGACCGTGGCGATCTGCCGGGCCCGCTGCTTCGCCGCGTCATACGTCGTCAGATCGAATGGGCCGGCGCCGCCGGCGTGATGACACGACGCGCATCGGCTGTAGATGATCGGCGCCACGTCTTTCGCGAACGTGACCCCAGGCGTCTGCGCCGCAACGCTGGCGCTGCCCGCGAGCGCGAGCGCCGCGGTACAGAGCAGAAACTTCATTCCGGGCTAGCATACGCCTCTACGGTCATCGCATGAAACGCCGGCCACCCCGAAAGACAATCGCGCGCGCGGATGCAGCCGGCGGCAGCGTGTCGGCGCGCGCGTCGCTCGCCGCGATCTTCGCTGGGCGCGCTGCTCGTGCGGCTGCTGCATGTCTGGCAGATTCGCGCCGCGCCGTTCTTCTCGATGCTGATGGGCGACTCGAAGGTCTACGACGCGTGGGCGCGCGAGATCGCCGCGGGCGACTGGATCGGCCACGACGTCTTCTACCAGGCGCCGCTCTATCCGTATTTCCTCGGCGTGGTGTTCTCGATCGCGGGGCACGACCTGTTCGTCCGTGCGCCTCGTGCAGATCCTGCTCGGATCGATCGCCTGCGTGCTCGTCGCGCACGCGGCCTGGCGGCTGGTGTCGCCCCGTGCCGGGATCGTCGCGGGAGTGGTGCTCGCGCTCTATCCGCCGGCGATTTTCTTCGACGCGCTGCTGCAGAAAACCGTGCTCGACGCGTTCCTGATCAGCGTCGCGATCTGGATCGTCAGCGCGATCCTCACGCAGCCCGCGAGGACGTGGCGCTGGATCGGGCTGGGCGTGACGCTCGGCGCCCTCAGCCTGACGCGCGAGAATGCGCTGGCACTGGTGGCGGTCGTCGCGGCCTGGGCGCTCGTCGCGCCGGAATCAGATTCCGGGCAACAGCCGCTGGCCAGACGGGCGGCCGCACAGCTGGCGCCTTTCGTCCTCGGTGCGGCGCTCGTGCTGCTGCCGGTCGCGGTCCGCAACTATGCCGTCGGCGGCGGGTTCTACCTGACGACGTCGCAGTTCGGGACCAATCTTTATCTTGGGAACAACGCGCGAACGGATGGCACGGCCGGATCGCTCGTCGGCGGACGCGGCTCGGCGGAATACGAGCGGCAGGACGCCATCGATCTCGCCGAACGCGCCACCGGGCGCACGCTCAGTCCCGGCGAGGTCTCGAGCTACTGGACCGGGCAGGCCCTCGACTACATCACGTCGCAGCCGGGGTCGTGGCTGAAGCTCATGGCGCGCAAGTTCGCGCTGCTGTGGAACCGCGCCGAGGCCTTCGACACCGAAAGCCAGGAGAGCTATGCGGAGTGGTCCACGCCGCTCCGGCTCCTCGGCCCGCTCGGACATTTCGGCATCCTGGTGCCGCTCGCCTGCTTTGGCGTCTGGGTCACGTGGCCCGCGCGTTCGCGGCTGTGGATCCTCTACGTCCTCGCCGGCGCCTACGCCGCCAGCATCGTGGTCTTCTTCATCTACGCGCGCTATCGTTTTCCGCTCGTGCCGTTCCTGGTGATCTTCGCGGCGGCGGGCCTCGCCGAGGGCGCCGGCTTCCTGCGTCAGCGCTCGCGCAACCAGATCATGACGGCCGCGGCGGTCGCCGCCGGCGTCGCGATCGCGACCAACTGGCCGATGCTTTCGACGACGACGATGAGGGCGGTGACCGAGCACAACCTGGGCGCCGCGCTGCAGTCCGAGGGACGGCTGGATGAAGCGGTCGCAGCACTATCGCCGCGCCGTCGACATCAAACCCGACTACGCGCCGGCCTACAGCAACATGGGCGCCGCGCTGAAAGCCCGTGGGGATCTCGGGGGCGCCATCGCGGCCTATGAGCGCGCGATCGAGATCCAGCGCGACTTCCCGGACGCGCACTACAACCTCGGAAACGCGCTCCTTGATCGCGGCGACGCCGCGGGCGCGATTCAGCAGTTCCGGCTGGCGCTGGCCGCTTCTCCCAATTCGATTGAAGCGCGCACGAACCTGGCGGTCGCGCTCGCCACGGCCGGGTCATCTCGACGAGGCCGCGAGCGGGCTATCGGAAGTCGTGCAGCTCGCACCGCGATCGGCGACGGTCCACCGGGTCCTCGGTCAGGTGCTCGCCGACCTGAATCGGCCGGATGCCGAATCGCATCTGCGCCAGGCGGTCGCGCTCGCGCCGGAAGACGGCGACGCGCACCTGGCGCTGGCGCGCTGGCTGCTCGAGCGCAATCGCGCGGCCGATTCCATTCCGGAGTGGACCGCGGCGCTCCGCACGCTGCCCGAATCGGCAGACCTCCACAACGGCTTCGGGATCGCATTGGCAACAACCGGGCAGTCAGCAGCCGCGGCGGCGCAGTTTCAACGCGCGTTGCAGTTGCAGCCGGGATTTGAAGAGGCGAGAAAGAATCTAGCGGCGCTGTCCGGCGCGGGCGGCGATCGCCGGCGCTAGGCCGAACGAACGCGCCGGCGCGCTGACTTCGAAGCGGCGGCGCGGCAGCACGCGAAACTTGACCAGCGTCCAGAAGGCTTCGAATCCGTCGCTGTAGCGAATCTTCTTGCCCTGTTCGACGCTGCGCGGATGGTAGCTGATCGGCACTTCGTGGATGCGATACCCAAGCCGCCGCAGCTTCGCGGTCACCTCGGGGCAGAATTCGAAACGCCGGCAGGTGAGCGTCACGCGCCGCAGCACGTCCGCGCGAAACGCCTTGTAGGCGGTCGCCTCGTCGGAAATTCCCGCGTTGAAGAGCACGTTTGCGGTCAGCGCGAGCACGCGGTTGGCGATCCAGTTCGGCCAGCGCATACCTGCGGTCCGGCTGCCACGCTGTCGGATCGTGGTGCCGGCTTCAGCCGGACCCGCACTGAATCGCGAACCGTAGACGATATCCGCCGTCCCTGAAACGATCGGCGTCAGGACCGCGACGTAATCCGCCGGGTCGTACTCGAGATCGCCGTCCTGAACGAGGATGATCGATCCGGTCGCCTTCCCTATGCCGACTCGCAGCGCCGCGCCCTTGCCCTGGTTGATCGCCGAGTAGTACGTGAGCAGCCGCTCACGCCGCTGAAATTCCTCGAGCACCACCCGCGTCCCGTCCGTCGACCCATCGTCCACCACGATCACTTCACGCTCGCAGCCGGCCGGCAGCGGCGCCGCCAGCACGCGCCGGAGCACCTCGCCCAGCGTGGGCATCTCGTTGTAGACCGGGATGATGATGGAAACCTTCACGAATTAGGTTGGAATTGGGAATTAGGAATTGGGAATTGGGAATTGGGAATTGGGAATTGAAGCCCGGACACAAGAAAAGAGGCTGGAGGCGTGAGGTGTGAGCTCGTGAGAGCCCAACCTCCAACCTCCAACCTCCGTTCCCTAGTCCCTAGCCCCTAGTCCCGAGCCCCTAGTCCCGAGTCGCTTACCACTTCACCGTCGTCCACGCCGAGGATCGCGGCCCTGGACGATGCTGTTCGGCGTGAGGTAGGTGGACGATGCGTAGTTGGTGGACGCGTAGGTGATCACCTTGTCGCTGTTATTCAGGTTGAACGCCTCGAAGTGCCGGCGAGATCCGGACGTTGCCGAACCTTGAACAACTTGCTGATCTTGAAGTCGATCTGGTTCAGACGCTCGTTGCGATAGCCGGCCGCTCCCGTCGGGCAGAGCGACACGGTGTTGCTCGCCACCGTCGGGCTCGCCGGAAGACGATCGCACCTGGCACGCAAGGCGACGGGCACGCGCCCTCGGTCGCACCCGGCGTCGTCGCCGTCGGATACGTCGTCGTCCGCGAGAACACGTAGCTGATGAGCCTGAGCCGCCGCCATCGTTGCTCTGGAAGGAGGCGCTCACGTTGATCCCCTGCCAAGGCAGCGGATAGGACTGACGTTCAGCCGGCAGTTCACGGCGTACGGCATCGACATGCCGTCCGGGAGATTGCCACGGTCGCAGAACCGCAGCTGAAGTTCGGGTTCTGCAGTTTGCCGATCGTGCAGTTGCCGGCGGTCGCGCTGGTCCCGTTGGACAGCTCGCGCTCCCAGGAGACGCCGCCGAACATCACCGCGCCGCCGACCCATGCGGGCACCGGAATTCCCCGGCGAAGCTCTGAAGTATCGGCTGTAGCGATCTGGATCGAGGAACGTGATGTTGTCCGACGGCCGCGGACTGCGCCGCGGTGCTGATGTTGTAGAACTGCAACGTCGACCCGTCGACCGGATTGAAGATCTCGAACCGGCGTGTAGTCGGCCGGGGTCACCGCGCGATTGATGGTGGTCGTCAGGTTCTTGAATGTAGCCGCGATAGTAGCTGCCGGTGACCGACAGGCGCGGCAGCAGCTCGTGCTGCAGCTCGAGGCCCTGCTCGATCGTGTAGCTGCGCGGATAGCCGCCGTACGTGCCGGCGTCGCTGAGAGCAGCCCGAAGTTCGCCGGCAGCGCAGCAGACCTGGATCTTCGCAACCCGGTGTCTGGTAGACGCAGTCCGTGTAAGCGGTCTTGCCGTCGGCGTTCCAGGTGCGCTGCCCCTGCGCGATGTTGTCGCCGTTCAGGTCGGTCCACGTGATCGCGGCCGTCCCTGCGTCTCGACGCCGAGCGGATTGAAGCCGGCGGCGATCGCCGTCGTCTGCGCGGCGTTGTAGCGGTTGACCGAGTACTTCATCGCCGTCTTCGAATTGCCGAACACGTCGTAGACCGCCTGGAAGCGCGGCGCCCAGTCTGTCCAGTCCGGCAGGTCCGGTCTTCTCGAGCGCGAGTCCGCGCCGGCACGAAACGGCCCGCCGGCGCCGTCATGTCGTCGACGCTGCGAGTTGAGATATTCCCAGCGGATGCCGGCGTTCAGCGTCAGGCGCTTCAGCGTGAACGAGTCCTGCGCGTAGATGCCGAGGTCGCGGTTCAGCCGTCTCCTGCGACTGCACCGGCGTGTTGCGCAGCACGACGTCGATCGGCCCGCTGAATCCCAGAATCGGCCGCCGTTGGCGTCCTATGCGAGGTGTCCAGGTTCGATGTAGCGCTGCGTCAGGTCGCGCGTTGGCGTGCGTTCGAATGGAAGAACTTGCCCTACGTGCCATCTGCGCCCCGGCCTTGATGTGGTGCGAGCCGCGTGACGTAGGACATCGAGCCGCTGTAGCTGTGGCGCTCCGGCCACTCCTGGACCCGGCGCTCGACGGTGCAGACCGTGCGCGCGCCGAGCGCGGCGGTGCTGTGTCGTGCGCGACGCACTCGGCGAACCACGCCGGCGTGTCGCGCGCGCATGTCGACGCCGTCCTGCATGGTCGACGTCGCGGCGCTCGATGTTCATCGCCGCAGCCGCCTTCGAGCAGGATCCGGCTCGTCAGCGTCGACGTGTACTTGATGCCGGCCGTGTCGAGTAGTTCGGCGAGGTCCAGACCGTCGACGCCGTTTCGGGATCCGTCAAGCTCTGCATGTCGTGCGCGCGGTACTTGCTGATCCGGTCGTAGTAAGCCGCGAGATCTTGTGCTTCTGCGCCCAGCTGATAGGTGACACGGCCCGAGCCCGTCGCGGATGTAGTTGTAGTCCGTCGCCCTGCGCGCCGTCGTCGAAGAACGTGTTCGAGATGCGGTTGCTGGTGCGGTAGTCGCGTCCCGTCGCCGAAGAACCAGAGCTTGTCCTTCATGATCGGACCGCCCTGCGAGATCGGTGAGGTCGGTGATGTATTCCGTGCTGTTGCCGGCGGTCAGGCCGGCGTCGATCAGGCGGTCGGTGAGGTTGTCGCCCTGCCACGCACCCGGCCGATACGAGTAGCCCGCGGCGCCGCTGAAGCGGTTGCCGCCTTCTTGCGGAATCATGTTGAGCTTGCACGCCGCCGCCCGACACTGACGGCGTCGATGCCGGACGTCTGATAGCTACATTTCCTGGCTCATCGCGTCGTTGAAGTAGCTCTGCACCGCGCCGTTGGCTTCGAGGCCGTTGACGACCATGCCGTCGACCATGACGTGTTGTTCGCGGCCGACTTGCCGTGCACCGACATGTAGGTCTGCATCGCGGCGCGCGAGCCGCCGACGTCCGGCAGGCTCAGGCTGACGCCGACGATCATCTGGCCGATGCCCTGGATGGTGCGCCCGGTCGGCAGGTTGTCGAGGGTCTCGCGGTCGAGCACCTGCGACGTGCGCGGCGCTCTGACGTCGACGATCGGCGACGGGCCGTGACCGTAATCGTCTCTTCGATCGCGCCGACCTTCAGGTCCGCGTTGATCGGCGGCCGTGAATTCCGCCGGCAGCTCGACGCCCTCGCGCTTGACGGTCTGGAATCCCGCCAGCGTGAAGGTGACGACATAAGTGCCGGGACGAAGATCGACGATCCGGTACTGACCGCTGCCATCGGTCGTGGCCGCTTTGGTCTTCTCGATCAACACATCGCTCGACGCTTCGACCGTGACGCCCGGCAGCACCGCGCCGGATGTGTCCCTGACGACGCCCGCGATTGCGCTCTGCGCGCGTGCGACGCTCGGCAGGGCCAGCAAACAGCCCACGAGCGCAGCGAAAATAATGCCCCTCTTCCGCATCTATAAGCCTCCTTAAAGCCAACGAACCTCCGGCTCCCCATGGTGCCTCCATAAGGAAACCCGAAGCGCCGTGACGGTAGCGCGTCCATTAAGGCTGAGTCAACGTAAAATGTTCGCAAACGGACACAATCAGGCGGTTATGGACACTCGATCCATGTCGGCCGGATCGAAAACCGAGGAGGATGCGGGGAGCGAAGTTACGCGTTTGCCGCGGATGCCATCCAGCTGCGCAGTCTGGCAACGTCGTTCTTGACCGTCCGCGAGGCCGCGAACAGGACGACCGCGAGGATCGCGGCGATGGCCGGAATGATGAACATCGCGGAGTGGAGTCCTTGCCCGCGGAACGGTTCGAGCGCGGCCGGCAGCGCCATCTTCGGTCCGCCGGTCCACGCGCGCAGCTGTCCCTGCACGAGCTCGCCGAACGGCAGTTGCTGGACCTTGCCGGCAGCCGCGGCGACCCGGAACGTGAAATAGTCGCTCGCGAGCCCGGTGCCGAGCGGTCCGAGCGAGGCGCCGCAGATGTACATCGCGCAGAAGTACAGCGCCATGGCGGTGCCGCGCAGCGATGGCTCGACGACATCCTGGATGGTCGAGTAGACCGTGGAGTAGTACACGTACATCACGCCGCAGCCCGTCCCCATGAGGAGCGCGAACCCGAGGATGTCGCCGCTCGGACGCAGCAGCGCGAGATAGATCAGCGGCGTGCAGATGACGATGGAGCCGGTGGCCACGATCAACCGGCCGTCGACGCGTTTCTGGTACAGGCGATCGGCGAGAATGCCGCCGCCGACGAGGCCGACGATTCCGGACAGTCCGTACACCACCATCGTCAGGTAGCCGGCGTTCCTCAGGCTGACCCCGTGGTAGCGGATGAGGAACGACGCCATGAACTGGCCGAACGCATACATGTTGAAGTTGTGCAGCGCGCCCGACGCGATCACCCACCACATCGTGGGAATCGAGAGCACGAGCGCGTAGGGCGAGCCCGGCCGGCGCCGCGTCCCGACCGCGTGTTCCTCGAGCGTGCCGCGCGGCGGCTCGGTGATCGCCAGCGCCGCGATCGCGCACAGCAGCCCGGGGACTCCGGCGACGAAGAAGGCCGCGCGCCAGCCCCACGTCTGCGCGACCCACCCGCCCACGCCCGCTGACAGCCCGAGGCCGATCGGCAGGCCGAGCATGAAGACCGACATCGCGCGGGCGCGGCGATGGGTCGGATACAGATCGCCGAGGAGCGACGTGGCTGCCGGCGAACAGGTCGCCTCGCCGACGCCGACGCCGAGCCGGGCCACGACGAGCTGTCCGAAACTGCGCGCGAAACCGGACAGCCCGGTCATCAGGCTCCACGCGAACACGCCGCCGGCGAGGATGGTCTTTCGCGGCGCGCGGTCCGACAGCCGGCCGAGCGGCAATCCGACCACGGCGTAGAGCAACGTGAACACGGTCGCGAGCACGCCCAGTTCGGTATCGGACAGTCCCCACTCGCGGCGAATGGGCTCGGTGACCGCGCCGATGATCTGGCGGTCGAAGAAGTTCATGGCGTTGATCGCGAAGAGCACGCCGACCGCGTAGGTCGCGCCGCTCTTGACGGCGCCGGCGGTCATCGAGCTTGCGCGAGGAAGCGGAATCGCGGGAGGGGCGAGGAATGGCGCCGCCGCGGCGCGAGGGAGTCCGTCGTGAGAGTCGGCCACGAAGTCCTCTTTCTTTCACTTGCGCGGGGCCCCACCCCCGCCGCGAACTGACGCCGATGCTCGCTTCGGATTCGCTTGTCCTCAGCCCCGCATGGCCGCAGGCGCTCTTTCTTTCACTGGCGGCTGGGGCCCCACCCCCAGCGCGAACTGACGCCGATGCCTCGCTTCGGATTCGCTCGTCCTCAGCTCGGCATGGCCGCAGGCGCTCCGGGTCCTACCTGCCCTACCTGCCCTACCCGCCCCACCTGCCCTAGTAAGGATGTTTGCCCGCCGCGATCACCGCCGCCGCGATGTGGCGCCGGCCTTCGACGGTGTCCACGCCTTCGAAGTCGCGGATCCGGGTCAGGAGCCGCTGCACCAGCGCGCCGCGCTCCCCGGGCAGCGCCCGCGCGACCTGCTTGCCGGAGTGGACGATGCGGTCGACGGCGTCGGTGACGTAGACGCGGACCATGTCGAGCGCGACGGCGGCGGAGTCAGGACCGCGCGACGCGGCCATCTTCTCCGCGCGCGCCGCGGCGCTTTCGATCGCGTACGCCTCGATGACCACGTCGGCGATGTGGCCGAGGATTTCCTGCTGATCGCGGATCGTGTCGCCGTACAGCATCGCCGCTTCGGTGAGCATGCCCACCGCGAGGCTCTTGATCCGCGCCAGCACGCCGCGCTCGGTCGACAGCAGTCCGCCCGCGAACGGCGGCTGCGTCTCATCGTCCTGCTGCAGGCCGCTGCGATCCTTGAGCAGGCGCGTCGGGATGATCAGGCGGTTGATTTCGTTGGTGCCTTCGTAGATGCGCGTGATCCGCGCGTCGCGATAGGCGCGCTCGGCCGGGAACTCGCGCGAGTAGCCGTTGCCGCCGAAGACCTGCAGCGCCTCGTCCACGACATAGGCCAGCGCTTCGCTGGTGAAGACCTTGTTCACCGAGCACTCGACCGCAAAGCCCTCGATCGCCTTGAAGACGCGCGGTCGTGTCGGACGCGTCGACCGACTCGAGCGCGCGATCGACGTCGCCGAGCGCGCGGAAGACCATCGCGTCGCCGACGAAGCAGCGAATCGACATCTCGGCGAGCTTCTGCTTGATCATGCCGAACTCGGCGATCGCCTTGCCGAACTGGCGCCGCTCCTTCGCGTACTTCGTCGCGTGGGCGAGCGCCTGCTTGGCGCACGACATGTTGCGCGTCCCGAGCTTCACGCGTCCGAGGTTCAGGATGTTGAACGCGACCTTGTGGCCTTCGCCGATCGTGCCGAGCACGTTCTCGACCGGCACCTTCACGTTGTCGAGCATCAGCGCGGTCGTGGACGATCCGTCGAGCCCGAGCTTCTTCTCGTCCGAGCCGCTCACCACGCCCATGCCGCGCTCGACCAGGAACGCGGTGAACTTCTCGCCGTCGATCTTCGCGAAGATGGTGAACACGTCGGCGAAGCCGCCGTTCGTGATCCACATCTTCTGGCCGTTGAGGACGTAGTGGCGGCCGTCCTCGCTCAGCACCGCGGTGGTCTTCGCGGCGAGCGCGTCGGAACCGGACTGCGGCTCGGTCAGCGCGTAGGCGGCGACCAGTTCGCCGCTCGCGAGCCGCGGCAGGTACTTCGCCTTCTGCGCGTCGTTGCCGAAGTAGACGAGCGGCAGCGTGCCGATGGAGGTGTGCGCGCCGATCGATCCGGCAAACGACGGGTTGACCGCAATCTGTTCGCCGACAAACGCCGCGCTGACCTTGTCGAGCCCGAGCCCGCCGAACTCCTCGGGGATCTCGAGGCGCAGCAGGTCGAGTTCCGCCGCCTTCTTCAAGCAGCTCGCGCGTGAGCGCCCAGTCGTGCGCGTAGAGGCGCGCCTCGTGCGGCAGGACCTCGTTCCGCATGAACTCGGCGGCGGTCTGCCCGAACAGCCGCTGCTCTTCGGTCAGATCCTCGCGCGTGAAGACGTCCGACGCGCTGACGTTGCGTCACCAGGAACTGCCCGCCGGCGATTCGTTGTTGGGTTGACACGTTGGTGGAGCGGAAGTATAAGCCTGCCCACGTGCCCCACATCAACGAATTATTCGATCTCACCGGCCGCGTCGCGATCGTCACCGGCGGCTCCCGCGGGCTCGGACAGGAAATGGCCGAAGGGCTCGCGGAAGCGGGCGCCAAGCTGATGCTCTGCGCGCGCCGCGAGGAATGGCTCACGCCGACCGTCGGCCGATATGCGTCAGCGCGGATTCGCGGCGGAAGGCGCGCTCTGCGACGTCTCGAAACCGGCCGACGTCCAGGCGGTCGTGGACAAGTGCGTCGCGACGTTCGGCCGCGTCGACATCCTCGTCAACAACGCCGGCCTGAGCTGGGGCGAAGCGCCGGAAACGATGCCGCTCGACAAGTGGCACAAGGTCATCGACGCGAACCTGACCGGCGCGTTCCTCTTTGCGCAGGCCGCCGGCCGCGACATGCTCGCGCAGCAGTACGGCCGCATCATCAATATCGCGTCGGTCGCGGGGCTGCACGGATCGGTCAACGGACCGCACTATGCCGGCTACGCCGCCAGCAAGGCCGGGCTGATGGGCCTGACGCGCGAGCTGGCCGCGTCGTGGGGCCGCCAGGGCATCCGCGTCAACGCCATCGCGCCCGGCTTCTTCCACTCGCGGCTGGCGGACGCCGCGATTCCGCTGGCCGAGCCGGGCATCAAGGCGTACAGTCCGATCCCGCGGGTCGGCGCGGCCGGCGAGCTGAAGGGCGTCGCGGTGTTTCTCGCCTCCGACGCGTCGAACTACATCACCGGGCAGACGATCGTGGTCGACGGCGGACGGACCATCGCATAGCGCGCTCATTCTGAATTCATGCAAATTCTGAATTCCAAATTCTGAAACATCTGCCATGACCGCCAGCCCATACGCCCATCGCCCGTGGCTTCGTCACTACGACTACTGGGTGCCGCCGCACATGATCTACCCGGAGCGGCCGCTCCACGAGATCCTCGACACGGCGGTGATCGACGTCCCGAATCGTCCGGCGACGTCGTTTCTCGGCGCGACGCTGACGTTCCAGGAGATCAAGGATCGATCCGACCGCCTGGCGACGCGCTCGGCGCGCATGGGCATCGCGCAAGGGCGACCGCGTCGGCATCATGCTGCCGAACTGTCCGCAGTACATCGTCGCGGCGTTCGCCATCCTTCGGCTCGGCGCGATCGTCGTCAACATCAACCCGAGCTACACGGCGCGCGAAGTGCTGACGGTCGCGAGCGATTCCGGCATCCGGCTGCTGATCACGCTCGACGTGCTCGCGCCGCTCGTCCTCGGCGTGAAGGACAAGACGGCCATCGAGCAGATCATCGTCACGTCGCTCGCCGAGTATTCGGCGCAGGCCGCCGCGCCGCCGCGCGTGGCCGGCACGGTGACGATGACCGATGCGCTCGGCGCGATCGATTCGCCGGACATCTTCCGGCGTCCGTATCGCGCCAGACGATCTCGCCGTGCTGCAGTACACCGGCGGCACGACCGGCACGCCGAAGGGCGCGATGCTGACGCACGCGAACATCTTCGCGAACGTCGTCCAGACCGAAGCGTTCATGTACCGGACGCGGAGCCGCGGCGAGGCCCGCTACCTGCTGGTCATCCCCTACTTCCACATCTACGCGTTCACCGTCGGCATGATGAAAGGCGTCTGGGTCGGTGCGCTGCAGGTGCTCCTTCCGAAGTACGATGTCGAGCAGGTGCTGAACGCGCTTGCGCGACTTCCGGCCGACCTACTTCCCGGCCGTGCCGACCGTCTTCGTCTCGCTGCTCAACCATCCGAAGGCGAAGGAGTACGGGCTCGAGAAGGTCCGCACGTTCAACAGCGGCGGCGCGCCGTGCCCGGTCGAGGTCATCGAGCAGTGGGAGCGCACGTTCGGCCGCCCGCTCAACGAAGGGTACGGGCTGTCGGAAACGTCGCCGGTGACGCACACCACGCCGCAGCTCGGCCGCCGCAAGCCGGGCACGATCGGCCTGCCGCTGCCCGACACCGACATCAAAGATCGTCGATCTCGAAACCGGCGATCGCGAGCTGCCGCTCGGCGAAGCCGGCGAGCTGTGCATCTCGGGACCGCAGGTGATGAAGGGCTACTGGCAGCGTCCCGACGAGAGCGCGCGCGTGCTGCGCACCGACGCGGACGGCCGCATCTGGTTCCACACGGGCGACGTCGCGCGCGATGGACGAGGACGGCTACACGTCGATCGTCCAGCGCAAGAAGGACATGATCATCGTGGACGGCTTCAACGTGTATCCGTCCGAAGTCGAGACGGTGCTCTACACCCACCCCGACGTGCGGCTCGTCGGCGGTGATCGGCGTCCCCGACGCGTATCACGGCGAGGTCGTCAAGGCGTGCGTCGTCCTGAAGAGCGGCGCCGCCGTGACGCCGGCCGAGCTGATCGCGCACTGCCGGCGCGATCTCGCGCCGTACAAAGTGCCGCACCAGGTCGAGGTGCGCGACACGCTGCCGATGAGCGCGGTCGGCAAGATCCTCTACCGCGTCCTGCGCGACGAAGTCGCGGCAGCTGCCCAGCGTCTCCTGATGTCCACCGACCACGGCGCGCACTCCGCGCTCGCACATCGGCGCGAGCTGAGCGGCCTCGAATTCTTCAAGCGGATGATGGCCGGCGAGATCCCGCCGCCGCCGATGGTGTCGCTGCTCGGCCTTCGCCTCGTCGAAGCCGACGAGGGCCGCGTCGTCTTCGCCGGCACGGCCGGCGAAGCGTTCTACAACGGCATGGGCGTCGCGCACGGCGGCTGGGCCGCGACGCATGCTCGATTCGGCGCTCGGCTGCGCGATCAACACGCTGCATGCCGGCCGGCCGCTCGTTCACCACGCTCGAACTGAAGATCAATTACACGCGGCCGCTTCGCCAGGAAGTCGGCGAAGTGCGCTGCGAAGCCACCGTCATTCACGCCGGCAACCGCACCGCCACGTCTGAGGGGCGCCTCGTCGAGCGCGGACGGCAAGATCTACGCGCACGGCACGACGACGTGCATTCTCGTCGAACGACACTCGTAGGAGATTCGATGTCGAACTTTGTTCACTATCAGGTCCAGGATCGCGTCGCGGTCCTGACGATTGACAACCCGCCGGTCAACGCGCTCGGCCAGGGCGTATGGGAAGCGATCGACGAAGCGGTCGCGCGCGCGTCGAACGATGCCGACGCCGACGCGATGGTGCTGATTGGCGCGGGCTCGACCTTCGTCGCCGGCGCCGACATCAACATCTTCAAGACGCTGAAGACGCGCGAACAGTCGCTCGAGCGATCCGGACGCACGCACGCGATGCTCAAGCGGATCGAGGACGCGGCCAAGCCGCTCGTCGCCGCCATTCACGGCAACGCGCTCGGCGGCGGGCTCGAGCTCGCGCAGGCCTGCCACTTCCGGGTCGCGACGGCCGACGCGAAAGTCGGCCAGCCCGAAGTGCTGCTCGGCATCATTCCCGGGCGCGGGCGGCACGCAGCGCCTGCCGCGCCTCGCCGGCGCGGAACTGGCGATCGCAGATGTGCACCGACGGCAAGCCGGTCGCGGCGTCCAAAGCCAAGGCCGCCGGGATCCTCGACGCGATCGTCGACGGCGATCTGCTGGCGCGGCGCGATCGCGTTTGCGAAAGCGCGCGCCGCGGAGCACTCCATCCGGAGGACCCGCGCCATCGTCTTCAGCGCCGACGACAAGGCGAAAGGGCTCGAGGCGGTGTCGAAGGCGCGCGCCGCGCTCAAGGTTCCCGAAGGGTGTGCGGGCGCCGTTTGCCGCCATCGACGCCATCGAAGCCGCGCTGACCCTCGATTTCGACGCCGGGTCGCTGCGCGAGCGCGAGCTCTTCGCCGACTGCGTCGTCTCGACGGAGTCGAAGTCGCTGCGGCATCTGTTCTTCGCCGAGCGCGAGGCCGTCGAAGGTGCCGGACGTCGCCGAAGGAGACCGCCGACGCTCGACATCAAGCGCGCGGCCGTGGTCGGCGCCGGCACGATGGGCGGCGGCATCGCGATGAACTACGCCAACGCCGGCATCCCGGTGCTGCTGAAAGAAGTGGATCAGGCGGCGCTCGACCGCGGCCTGGCGACGATTCGCAAGAACTACGAATCGTCGGTCGCCAAGGGCCGGATGACGCGCGAGGCGCTCGACAAGACGATGGCGCTCATCACGCCGACGACGACCTACGACGGCTTCGATCAGGTCGACATCGTCGTCGAGGCGGTGTTCGAGAACATGGATCTGAAGAAGCAGACGTTCGCGGACCTCGGCAAGCGTGACGCGCGCCCGACTGCGTGCTGGCATCGAATACCTCGACGCTCGACATCGACGAGTTCGCGCAAGCGAGCGGCCGGCCGGCGCAGGTCATCGGCCATCATTTCTTCAGCCCCGCGAACGTGATGAAGCTGCTCGAGATCGTGCGCGGGCGCAAGACCAGCCCGTCGGTCATCGCGACCTCGGTCAAGCTCGGCAAGCGGCTCGCCAAGGTGCCGGTCGTCGTCGGCAACTGCTTCGGGTTCGTCGCCAACCGGATGCTCGCCTACTACATGCGCGAGGCCTACCTGCTGCTCGAAGAAGGCGCGAGCGTCCCGCAGATCGATCGCGTGCTCGACGGACTTCGGCCTGCCGGTCGGGCCGTACGGGATGCAGGACATCGCCGGCATCGATGTCGGCGCGCGCATCCGCCAGTACCTGGCGTCGATCGGCAAGACGCGCGCGGAGGGACCGCAGTCCGAAGTGCCGGACCGCCTCTTCGCGATGGGGCGATACGGCCAGAAGACCGGCGCCGGCTGGTACCGATACGAAGCCGGGCAGCCGCGAACGGATTCCGGATCCGCTGATCGACGAGCTGGCCGCCGAAGCCGCGCGCAAGCGCGGCATCAGGCGCCGGCACGATCGACGACGACGAGATCCTCGCGCGCGTGACGACGGCGCTCGCCAACGAAGGGGCGCGCGTGCTGCGAGGACGGCTACGCGCTGCGCGCCGGCGACATCGACGTCATCTACTGCTACGGGTTCGGCTTCCCGCGCCATCGCGGCGGACCGATGTTCTACGCCGACACCGTCGGCCTGCCGACGGTCCTGTCGCGCGTGCACGAGTACCGCGCGCGGTTCGGCGACTACTGGGAACCGGCGCCGCTGCTCGAGAAACTGGTCGCGGAAGGCAAGGGGCTGTACCGAGTGATCGACGATCGATCTCGCGATCGCTCGGCGGCCGGATCGGCGAGGAAGTCGCGGTCAGCGACTGGCTCGAGATCACGCAGCAGCGGATCGATCAGTTTGCCGAAGCCACCGGCGATCATCAGTGGATTCATGTCGATCCGGCGCGCGCGGCCGTCGAGTCGCCGTACAAGACGACGATTGCGCATGGGTTTCTGACGCTGTCGCTGGCGAGCACGCTGCTGCGCGGCGCGATGTCGCTGCAAGACGCGGATGGGGATCAACTACGGGCTGAATCGGGTGCGGTTCATTGCCGGCGTGCCCGCCGGCTCGCGAATCCGCGGCCGCTTCGCGCCGGCGAAAGTCGAACCGATCGACGGCGGCGTGCAGGTGACGTGGAACATCACGATCGAGCGCGAAGGACAGACCAAACCGTGCGCGGCGATTGAATGGATCGTTCGGTACTACCGGAGCGCCTGCGGCCATGCCGAGTGAGGACAGCAATCCGAAGCGAGGCATCGGCGTCAGTCGGCGGGGGTGGGACCCCGCGGCCAGTGAAGAAATGTCGATGGAGTATCAGCCATGAAGATCAGAATTGCGGCTCTTTCGCTCGCGCTCATCGCGGTCGCCTTCTTCTTCCTCGAGCGGCCGCGCGCCCAGCAGAGCGAGCTGCCGATGGCCAAGCCCGAGTCGGTCGGGATGTCGACCAAGCGGCTCGAGCGGATTCACCAGTACATCCAGGGCTACATGGACCGCAACGAGATTGCCGGCGCGACCACGCTGGTGGCGCGCCGCGGCAAGATCGTCCACTTCGACGCGCAGGGCTTCCGCTACAAGGAAGAGAACGCGCCGATGCAGAAGGACACGATCTTCTCGCTGATGTCGATGACCAAGCCGATCGTCTCGACCGCGCTGATGATGCTCTGGGAAGAAGGGCGCTTCATGCTCGACGATCCGATTTCGAAGTGGCTGCCCTCCTACGCCAACAAGCAGGTCCTCGATACGGTGTCGGGCCGTCGCGTTCCCGCGCGCCCGGTCACCGTGCGGCACATCCTGACGCACACCTCCGGGCTCTCGCTGGCGCCGCCCGCCGGCGGCGGTCCGCAGGCGGACGGCGACGCGTCCGCGGCCGAGATCGAAGGGGCCGCGCTGGCCGCCGCGCTGATGGCGCAGCAGGCGGCCCAGACCCCGGCACCTGGCGCCGGCCGCGAGCGTCCAAAGACATTGCAGGAGGCCGTCGAGCGGGCCGCGAACTATCCGCTCGCGTTCCAGCCGGGCGACCGCTGGCAGTACGGGTCGTCCACTGATTTCGTGGCGGTGCTCGTCGAGAAGATTTCCGGGATGACGATCGATCAGTTCGTGCGCGAGCGGATCTTCCAGCCGCTCGGCATGCACGACACCTACTACAACATCCCGCGCGACAAGGTGTCGCGGGTCGCGGCGGTCTACCGGCCGGATCGCGACGGCAAGATCACGCTGCTGCGCAAGCCCGAGTTCCACGAGCCGACCACGTATTTTCCCGGCGTGGCGGGGTTGAACGGCACGGCCGCCGACTACTTCCGCTTCAGCCAGATGCTGCTGAACGGCGGCGAGTACGACGGCCAGCGGCTGCTCGGACGGATGACGGTGGACATGATGTTCGCGAACCACATCGGCGCGGGCAAGCCGGTCTACATCCGCGGCGACGGCTACGGGTTCGGCCTGGGCGCGGGCGTCCTCACCAACCCGGCGGAATCGCCCGACGCGCTGTCGGTCGGCACCTGGTCGTGGGGCGGCGCCGACGGCACGCTTGTTCTATATCGACCCGCAGGAGGACATCGTCGCCCTCCTGATGGTCCAGCTGAATCCGTACGCGCGGTCGCAGATCCGCCCGCAGTTCTCGAACGTCGTGTCGCAGGCGATCGTCGACAGCCTGGCCGACCAGAAACCGCGTGTGATGGGATATCCGACGCCGCACTAAAGGCGTCATACAAAGAGCAGAGTCACGAAGACCAGAACCACGAAGAGCACCGATAGATCATCGAGGGCGACACTGAAGTCCACAATAGGATTGCGGCCAATAGACACCACCATGCGAGAAGCCGTCATCGTCGCCAGCTCACGCACGCCGCTCGCCAAGTCGCACCGCGGATCGTTCAACATGACGCGGCCGGACGATCTGGCCGCGCACGCCATCCGCCACGTGCTCGGCAAGGCGCCGGGCCTCGACGGATGCGGAAGTCGAGGAAGTGATCCTCGGCTGCGGCCAGCCGCACGGGGCCGGCGGGACACAACATCGCCCGCGTCGCCGCGATGCGCGCCGGCCTGCCGGTGACGACGTCCGGCGTGACGGTCAACCGCTACTGCAACTCCGGGCTGCAGGCGATCGTGCAGGCGGCGCACATGGTGATCAACGAAGGCGTCGAAGCGGCGATCGGCGGCGGCGTCGAGTCGATCACGATGATGGAGCGCGACAAGTCGCCGAATCCGTGGCTGCTCGAGCACCTGCCGGCGCTCTACATGGCGATGGGCGACACGGCGGAAGTGGTCGCGAAGCGCTACCACATCACGCGCGAGGCGCAGGACGAATACGCGCTCGTCAGCCAGCAGCGCACCGCGCGCGGCGCAGCAGGACGGCTTCTTCGCCGGCGAGCTCGCGCCGATGCACGTCACGCGCGCGATTCTCGACAAGAAGACCGGCGAGAAGATCGGCGAGGAAGACGGCGCACGTCGAGCGCGACGAGTGCAACCGCGCCGACACGACGCTCGAAGGGCTGAAGAAGCTGCCGCCGGTGTTCGACACGAAGAGCGGCCAGGGCATCGTGACCGCCGGCAACTCGTCGCAGCTGTCCGACGGCGCGTCGGCCACGCTCGTCATGTCCAGCGACGCGCGCCGCAGGCGCTCGGCCTGAAGCCGGTGCTCGTCTTCCGCGGCTATGCGGTCGCCGGCTGCGAGCCGGACGAGATGGGCATCGGTCCGGTGTTCGCCGTGCCGAAGCTGCTGAAGAAGCAGGGACTGCGCGTCGGACGACATCGACGTCTGGGAACTGAACGAAGCGTTCGCGTCGCAGGTGGTCTACTGCCGCGATCGCCTCGGCATCCCGATGGACAAGCTCAATCCCAACGGCGGCTCGATCGCCATCGGCCATCCGTTCGGCATGACCGGCTCGCGGCTGGTCGGCACGATCATGAACGAGATGAAGCGCCGCAAGGCCCGCTACGGCGTCGTCACGATGTGCGTCGGCGGCGGACAGGGCGCCGCGGCGCTCTTCGAGAGGGCGTAACGAACTGCGACGCACGTCGGTGCGTGGGTGCTAAGGTGCGTGAGTGCTTCGGTGCGGTGCTAGGTGCGTGGGTGCTTAGTGCATGGCCGGAGCTGGTGCTGAGGGGGAGCGGCCTGGGCCTGCAGCCGGAGCTCCGAGGCGAGCCATCGGCGAGCCCGTGAGGCCCCGGCGCAAGAAAGAGCGCCTGCGGCCATGCCGAAGCCGAGGACAAGCGAATCCGAGGCGAGGCATCAGCGTTAGTTCGCCGCCGGGGGTGGGGCCCCGCGGCCAGTGAAAAAAAGTTAGTGCCGACAGAAGGAGCAAGTATGAAAAGCGTTTGTTTTGCGGCCGCGATGGTGGCCGTTGCTGTCCTGCCGGCCGTGTCGCCGGTCATCGCCCAGAGTCAGAAGCCTGGAGGCGCCGTGACTTCGTTTTACGATCTCAAGACCCAGACGCTCACCGGCAAGCCGGCGGACCTCGGTCAGTACCGCGGCAAGGTGAGCCTGGTCGTCAACGTCGCGAGCAAGTGCGGCTTCACGCCGCAGTACGAAGGGCTCGAGAAGCTGCAGCGCGAGATGCAGGGCAAGAACTTCAACGTGCTCGGTTTCCCGAGCAACGACTTCGGCGGCCAGGAGCCGGGCACGCCGGAGGAGATCCAGACCTTCTGCAAGCTGACCTACGACGTCACGTTCCCGATGTTCGAGAAAGTCGTGACGAAGCCCGGCGCCGGCCAGTCGCCGATCTATTCGTTCCTCGGGAAGTTCGGGCAAGCTGCCGGCGTGGAATTTTTCGAAGTACGTGATCGACAAGCACGGGCAGATCGTGGCGTTCTTCCCGAGCGACGTGACGCCGGAAGCGCCGGAACTCCGCGCCGCGATCGCGAAGGCGCTCGCCAACTAAAAGCACAGTCGGTGCTTGGGTGCTGAGGTGCGTGGGTGCTTGGGTGCGGTGCCGGGTGCTTGGTGCGTCGTGCGTGGTGCACTGCCGGAGCCGCGCAGAGCCTGGAGCCCGAAGCCTACACGGCGAAGCCCCAGCCTGAAGCCCGGAGCCTGGAGCCAGTCCTCAGATCGTCAGCACCAGCTTCCCCGTCACCGTTCGCGACTCCAGCCGCTTGAGCGCTTCGGCCGCGCGCTCGAGCGGCATCGTCTCCGACACGTGCGGCCTGAGCGCGCCTTCCTCGAACCACCGCGCCAGCTGCTGAAAACGTCGCGCAAACAGATCCGGTTCGCGCCGCGCGTAGTCGCCCCAGAACACGCCGACAATCGCGCACCCCTTCAGCAGCGTCAGGTTCAGCGGAATCTTCGGGATCTCTCCCGCGGCAAAGCCAACGACCAGCAGACGTCCGCGCCAGGCGGTCGAGCGCAGCGCCGGCTCCGTGTACGGGCCGCCGACTGCGTCGTACACGACGTCGATCCCCTTGCCGCCGGTGATCGCCTTGATCCGTTCGCGCATGTCTTCGGTCGCGTAGTTGATCGTCTCGTCGGCGCCGTGCTGGCGGCAGACCGCCAGCTTGTCGTCGGTCGACGCGCACGCGATCACCCGCGCGCCGAGCGCCTTGCCGATCTCCACCGCGGCGAGGCCGACGCCGCCCGACGCGCCGAGCACGAGCAGCGTCTCGCCCGCCTTCAGATCGCCGCGATCGGCGAGCGCATGATCGGAGGTGCCGTACGTGACGACGAACGCCGACGCGGTCGGGAAATCCATGCCGCGCGGAATCGGCAGCACGCGCGATTCAAGGACCTTCACTTCCTCGGCAAACGATCCGTGGGTGGTGTACGCCATGACCGGCGCGCCCGGCGCGACGCGGGTGACCCCCTCGCCAATCGCCTTCACGATCCCCGAGCACTCGGAGCCGGGCGAGAACGGCAGCGGCGGCTTGGTCTGGTACTTGTTCTGAATGATCAGCGTGTCGGGAAAGTTGACGCTCGCCGCCTTGACCGAGATCACGACTTCCCCCGGCCCCGGCACCAGCGGCGCGATGTCTTCGATCACCAGCGTCTCCGGCGGTCCGAACGCCTTGCAAAGTACAGCCTTCAAATAACCCCCATTGAACTTACCTGCAGGCTCCAGGCTCCGGGCTCCAGGCTCCGAGCCGGGCTCCGGGCTCCGGGCTCCGGGCTCCGGGCTCCGGGCTCCGGGCAATTCTGAATTCCCAATTCTGAATTCTGAATTCCCGAGTCCCCAGCCCCAGCCCCCAGCCCCGCCCGAGTTAAGACGCGGGCTCTCCCCCATTGACCGGCATGCACTGACCGGAAATCGCGCGCGCGTGATCGCTGCAGAGAAACACCGCGGCGTAGGCGATGTCGTCGGCGGCCGCCATGCGGCGCAGCGGCGATCGCTCGAGGAACGCCTTGCGAACGGCATCGGGCGTGGTGCCGCGAACGCTCGCCTGGCCGGCAATCGCGCGATCGATGCGATCGCCTTCGACGGCGCCCGGCAGAACCGCATTGACCGTGATGTTGTGCCGGCCGAGCTCGAGGGCGAGTCCGTAGGTCATCCCGACCTGTCCGGCCTTTGCCGAGCAGTATCCAATGCGGTACGGCAGCCCGCGGCGTCCGGCCATCGACGCGATGTTGACGATGGCCCCGCGGCCCGCCTGGATCATGGCGGGAACGGCAAATCGGATACAGAGGTACGAACTGGTCAGGCAGGAATTGATGGTGTAGCGTCCAGTCGTCCAGCGTGTAGTCCTGGACGGGCGACGTCGGCCCGCCGTCGCCGGCGTTGTTCACGAGACAATCGATGTGCCCGAATTCGGCGAGGCCGCGCTCGACCGCCTGGCGGGCGCCGTCTTCCGTGGAGAGGTCCGCGACCACGGCGATCGCGCGTCCGCGGTCGCGCTTCACGAGCGCCGCCGTCTCGTTGACGAGATCCGCCGACCGCGCGACGCAGATGACGCCGGCGCCTTCGCGCGCAAACACCTGACTGGTCACGCGCCCGATGCCTTTGCTCGCGCCGGTAACGACTGCAACCCGTCCATCCAGCCAACCCATGGCCGAGAACAATAAACCATCCCGTCCTCTAATTGCCGGGCGGCGTCCTGTGACGAGGACTGCCGGCCGGACCTCAGCCACGCCGGCGGTCGGGATTTTGAGGCAAAATAAGGGTCTGCAGAGTGGCAGGCTTGTTGCCAATCTCAGGGTGTTGGAGACGACCCATATGAGCTATCCCAAGGTTCTCAGTTCCATCACGTTCGTGGCCGCGCTGGCCCTCGTCGCACCCTCGCAAGCGGCAGCTCAGGGTCGAAGCCATGGTGGCGGCAATGGCGGGAGTGGCGGCGGTCACGCACAGCCGCGCGGCACCGCCGCAGGCGCGTCCCGGTCCGGGTGGTCCGAGTGCGACGCACGGCACCGCCGTCGTCCGTCCGGGCGGTCCGGTGTACGGGTCGGCGTATCACTACGCGCCCTACTACCACGCGCCGTACTACGGCAGCCACTACTACTACGCGCCGCACTATCACGGCTATTACCCGGGCGTGAATTTCAGTTTCTTCTACGGCGCGCCGGGCTTCTACGGCGGCTACGTATACGGTAGTCCGTACTACGGATACGGCTATCCGGTCTACGGGTATCCGGCCTATCCGCCGCCCGCTCCTATCCCGTATCCGTATCAGCAGTATCCGTACCCAGCCGCGCCCGGCTCGCGCGCTCCCGCTCCCGACCCCGGCGCTGCCGCAGCCCCTTATGGATATGGATACGGCGGCTACTCCGGCCAGCCCTACGGCGGTGTCCGTCTCGCCGTGGCGCAGCGTGATGCGGAAGTGTTTGTCGACAGTAACTTCGTGGGAACGGTCGACGACTTCGACGGTTCGACGCAGCAGGCCAACCTCCAAGCGGGGCCGCACAGGATCGAGGTTCGCAAGGAAGGCTTCGAGCCGATGGCGTTCGACGTCAACGTGACGCCGGGGCGCACGATTACCTACCGCAGCGCGATGCGTCCGCTGAACTAATCGACCGCACTCGCTGCGGTTCGATCGCAGCGCTTCCGCTACAATGGAGGATCTCGGGTGAACGGGATCCTCCATTGAACGTTCGTACGCGCGCCCTCCTTGCCCGCGGTCTCCTCTTCAGCCCGATCGCACTCGTTCTCCTGCTCGCCGCGTCGCTATCCGGACAAAACGCCGGCTCCGCCCTCGTCGTCATGGGACGCGATCTGCGCCGGGCCCTGCCGATTACGGTCACCAACGGACAGGAAATGCTCGCGCTCGACGATCTCGCGTCGACCTTCCAGCTCGTCGTGCGCGAGGAGCGCGATGCGCTGACCGTGTCCTACAAGAGCCAGACGGTCGTGCTGACCGCGGATCAGGCGATGGCGTCGGTGTCCGGGCGCCTGATCTCGCTGCCGGCGCCGCCGATCCGGCTCGCCGGCAAGTGGCTGGTGCCGATCGACTTCATCAGCCGCGCGCTGCTGCCGATTTACGACCAGCGTCTCGAGCTCCGCCGTCCCTCGCATCTGCTGATCGTCGGGGATCTGCGGGTCCCGCGCGTCACGGTCCGCTCCGAACAGATCGGGCTGTCGGCCCGCGTCACGGTCGAATCCACGCCGCGCGCCACGCCGTCGCTCACCCAGGACGGCAACCAGCGGCTGACCGTGAAGTTCGACGCCGACGCGATCGACATCGCCCTGCCGTCTGACGTCGTCCCCGGCTTCATCCAGGGCTATCGCAGTGTCGATGCGACGTCGTTCGCCATCGATCTGGGACCGAGGTTCGGACTCGTTCGTACGTCGACGCAGATCGTCGATGCGTCCACGCGGCTGATCATCGAGCTGCTCCCGGCGGCGACCGACAACGCCCCGCTGCCGCCTGCGACGGCTCCCGCACCATCGCCGCAGCAGGGTGAGCCGGCGCCGCCCGAACTGCCCGACATCCGCGCGACGAGCCAGCTGCGAACGCTCGCCATCGATGCCGGCCACGGCGGCGACGATGTCGGGGCGAAGGGCGCGGGCGGAACGACCGAAAAGGATCTGACGCTGGCGATCGCGCGGCGGCTGAAGGCCGCCGTCGAAGCGCGCCTCGGCCTGCGCGTCATCATGACGCGCGAGGACGACCGCGCCGTGCCGGCCACCGATCGCAGTGCGCTCGCGAACAACAACAAGGCGAACCTGTTCGTCAGCCTGCACGCGAACGCATCGTTCCGGAGCGAGGTGTCCGGCGCCACCGTGTACGTGGCGTCGTTCGATCAGGCGGCGACCAATCTCGCGACGCTGCACCCGGAGCGGCTGCCGGCCTTTGGCGGCGGGCTCCGCGATCTCGAGCTCGTGCCGTGGAACCTCGCGCAGATTCGCTATCGCGATCAGTCGGACGTGCTCGCGCAGTTCGTGACCGAGAGTCTTCGCGACCGCGTGCCGCTCGGTCCGCGCCCGTTCGAGCACGCGCCGCTGCGCGTCCTCGAGTCGGCCAACATGCCGGCGGTCCTCGTCGAAGTCGGCTACTTGAGCAATGCCGCGCAGGAGAAGCGGATCGCCTCGCCCGATTTCCAGCAGTCGCTCGTCGAAGCGCTGCTCGACGCGATCGTCCGCTTCCGGGACGCGGTCTCCGGCCCGGAGGCGGACCCGCGATGACGCCGATCAAGAAGGGTCTGGTCGCCGCGGCGTGTGTCGGCGTGGCCGCCGTCATCACCTGGCTGCTGTTCGCCGTACTGCCGGACGCCGCGCGTCCCGCGGCGCGGCCCCAGGCGGCAAACGCGCCGTCCGCGCCGGCAGCGGCGGTCCGCAAGATCAAGGCGCAGCTCTTTTACGTGTCGGAAGACGGCGTGCGGCTGACGAGCGTCGAGCACGACGTGACCTACGCCGAACAGCCGGTCGACCAGGCGCGCGAGATCCTCAAGGCGCAAATCGCGCCGGTCGATCCGCCGCTCGTCTCCGCCGTGCCGCCCGGCACCGCCATCCGCGCGCTGTTCCTGACGCCGCAGGGCGAGGCGTTCGTCGATTTGAGCCCCGAGTTCGCCAGCGCGCATCCCGGCGGCTCGGTCAACGAGCTGCTGACCATCTACGCGCTCGTGCACGCGCTGACGATCAACCTGCCGGCGGTGACGTCCGTGCAGCTGCTCGTCGACGGCAAGGAAGTCGAGACGCTCGCCGGTCACGTGGATCTGCGCAGACCGCTGACGAAGAACCTACAATTGATGATGGAGACACCGAATCCGGAAAGCCCCGTGCCGGACACGCAGAGTCCGACGCCGGCCGCCCGGACCCCAGCACAATGAGATCAGATGCCCGCCCCGCCGACGCTCTTCGCGACACCACACTGACGCCCCATTACCTGCCGCACGCGGAAGGATCCGTATTCATCGAAGCCGGACGCACCAAGGTCATTTGCACGGCGAGCGTCGAGGATCGCGTGCCGCCGTTCCTCCGCAACTCCGGCAAGGGCTGGGTGACCGCCGAGTACGGCATGCTGCCGCGCGCGACCAACACGCGCATGCAGCGCGAGGCGAGCTCCGGCAAGGTCGGCGGACGCACGCAGGAGATTCAGCGGCTCATCGGCCGCTCGCTGCGCTCGGTCGCCAACCTGCCGGCGCTCGGCGAACGCACGATCTGGATCGACTGCGACGTGATCCAGGCGGACGGCGGAACGCGCACCGCGTCGATCACCGGCGCGTTCGTCGCGCTGGCGCTCGCCTGCGAGAAGCTGCGCGAGCGCGACGTCCTGCGCACCATTCCGCTGTCGGACTACGTCGCGGCGATCAGCGTCGGCATCGTGGACGGCGAACCGCTCCTCGACCTGGCCTACGACGACGACTCCCGCGCCGACGTGGACATGAACATCGTCAAGACCGGCAAAGGGAAGTTCATCGAGGTGCAGGGCACCGCCGAACACGATCCATTCGACCGCGCGCAGCTCGACGCGCTCCTGACGCTGGCCGACCACGGCATCAGGCAGCTCATTGAAAAACAGCGCGCGATCGTCGGGCATCTGCTGACATGACCCTCATCTGTTCCCTGGTGGACACGCCGGTGGGACCGATGATGGCGCTCGCGTCGGACGATGCGCTGTGCGCGCTGGAGTTTTATAAAAAAGGGCGGATGTCGCGGCTCGAGGCGCGGCTGGCCCGCTGGTTCGGCGCGCCGCCGATCCAGGACGGCGTCAACGCGGTGATCCGCGAGACCCGCGCGTGGCTCGATCGCTATTTCGCCGGCGAGAGCGCCGACATCGCCGGGTTGACCGCTCGACATGCGCGGCGCGCCGTTCGAAGTGCGCGTCTGGACCGCGCTCCGCGAGATTCCGCCCGGGACGACCACCACCTACGGCACGATCGCGAAACGCGTGCAGTCGCCCGACGCCTCGCGCGCCGTCGGCATGGCCAACGGCGCCAACCCCATCGCCATCATCGTCCCCTGCCACCGGGTCATCGGATCGAACGGCACGCTGACCGGCTACGGCGGCGGGCTGGAGAAGAAAACCTGGCTGCTGGAACACGAACGCGCTGGGCCAAGGAGCAGAAGCTGTTTTGAGCTCGGGGCTGGGGGCTAGGGACTCGGGGCTGGGGATTGAGGTTGGAGGTTGGAGGTTGGCGAAGCTTGAACTGAAGCGCCTGCGGCCATGCGAGGCCGAAGACAAGGAAATCTGAGGCCGAGCATCTGCGTCAGTTCGCCGCGGGGGTGGGGCCCCGCGGCCAGTGAAAAAACAGTTAGCGAGAAGTCCAGCAGGTGCGTCGCCGCAGCCTGTTAAATGCGACCGCCCTGTGGCTCACCTCTGATTTGCGGTCCCCCGCCTCCGCCAGCGTGCAGCCAAACGGCGGGTAAAAGAAGATCGGGTCGTAGCCGAACCCGCCCGACCCGCGCGGCGACGGCGCGATGCGCCCTTCGACGGTGCCGCGGGTTTCAAAAAGGATGCGTTCCCCTTCCGCGAGGACCAGCGCGCAGACGAATCGCGCCGGGCTCTCGATCGTGCCGGCCAGGGCCAGGCGTTCGTAAATCAGCCGGAACTTCTCGTCGTACGAGCTGTCCTCGCCGCCAAACCGCGCCGAATGCACGCCGGGCTCGCCGCCCAGCGCGTCGATTTCCAGCCCCGAATCCTCCGCCACCGTCGTCAGGCCGGTTGCTTTTGCGTAATAAAACGCTTTCAATCGCGCGTTGTCCGCAAACGTCAGCCCGGTCTCCTCGGGTGCGGCGAGATCGGGAAAGTCTGCGAGGGTTCGCAAGTCCAGCGGCAAACCGGCCAGCAGGCCCCGGATTTCGTTCAGCTTTCCGCGGTTGGTCGTAGCGACGAGCAGGCTGTTCATCGAGAAGATGGATGTGCGGCGCCCAAAGGTGCCGCAGCATGAGCGGCGCCAAAGGCGCCGCTGGAAGTGTCGCCCAAATGCGCCGCTCCGAAGTCTAATGTGACGAAGGGCTGAAAAGTGAAAGGTGAGCCGCGGGCGGTGACCCGATGGTCGACCGCCCGGGTCGAGGAGGGAGGCGGGGTGATCCGCTGTTGAAGGGGCGTTCCGGCCAGCGGTTCTGATTCCCCTGCCGCTCCCCAGAGCAACCGATGTGCCACGCAATAATTGCGGCAGGATTGAGCGATTGCCATATGCTGCGGTCTGAAGCTGGGCTGCTCGTGTAGTAAAAGACGTCAGCGTCTGTTGACTGACTGACAGATACAGTTCAAATCGCAAAAACACGGTCCTGCGACATCGCGCGCGGGTCCAGTAGAATGGCGCGAAGTGAGCGGACTTTTCAGATTCTTCTTCAAGTATCCGGCGCTGGTCTTCGGGCAGGGCGATTTCACCTTCGCGGCGTCGCGCTCCACGATGCTCGGCCTGATCGCGCTGGCCGTGATCGGCGCCGCTGCGCTGATCACCTACCGCGGCGTCACGACTGAAGGGCGCACGCGCGACCGCGTCGCCTTTGTCGCGCTGCGTCTGGCGTTGATCGCTGTCGTCCTCTTCTGCCTGCTCCGGCCGTCGCTCATCCTCAAGGCGGCCGTCCCGCAGCAGAACTTCCTCGGCGTGCTGATCGACGACTCGCGCAGCATGACGATCGCCGATCGCGACGGCCAGCCGCGCACCGCGTTCGTCCAGCAGCAGTTCGGGCAGCCGGACAGCCCGCTCCTGAAGGCGCTGTCGCAGACAGGTTCGTGCTTCGCTTCTTCCGCTTCTCCTCGTCCGCCGATCGCCTCGGCAAGCCGACCGATCTGAAGTACGCCGGCACGTCCACGCATCTCGGCCAGGCGCTCGAGCGCGCGCGCGACGAGCTGTCCGGGCTGCCGCTCGCCGGCCTCGTCATGGTCACCGACGGCGCGGACACCTCGGATGCGTCGCTCGACGAGTCGCTGGCGAGCCTCAAGGCCCGCTCAGATTCCGGTGTTCCCGGTCGGCGTCGGCCAGGATCACTTCGCGACGCGACATCCAGATCACGCGCGTCGAGACGCCGCGCTCGACGCTCAAGGGCACCTCGCTCGCCGTCGACGTCGTCATCTCGCAGACCGGATACGCCGGCACCACCGTGCCGCTCCACGTCGAAGACGAGGGCCGCATCGTCAGCTCGCAGGACGTGACGCTGCCGGCCGATGGGCAGTCGACGACGGTGCGCGTGACCTTCACGGCAAACGACGCCGGGCCGCGGCTCTTCAGGTTCAGCATCGAGCCGCAGTCCGGCGAGCAGGTCACGCAGAACAACGTCCGCGACGCGCTGGTCGAAGTCGCGGATCGGCACGAGCGCGTGCTCTACATGGAAGGCGAGCCGCGCTTCGAGATGAAGTTCATCCGGCGCGCGCGTGACCGACGACAAGAACCTGGCGGTCACGATCCTGCAGCGGACGGCCGAGGACAAGTATCTGCGGCTCGACGTGACCAGCCCGGACGAGGTCGTCGGCGGATTCCCGAAGACGCGCGAAGAGCTGTTCGCCTATCGCGCGATCATCCTCGGCAGCGTCGAGGCGGCGTCGTTCTCGCCCGATCAGCTGCGGATGCTCGCCGACTTCGTCAGCAAGCGCGGCGGCGGCCTGCTGATGCTCGGCGGCCGCCGATCGTTTGCCGAAGGCGGCTGGGCGGGCACGCCGGTCGCCGAAGTGCTGCCGGTCGAACTGCAGGAAAGCGCGCGCGGCAAGAGCGCCGAAGAGTTCTTCTCGAACGTCAACGTCCACCCGACGCGCGCCGGCCTCACCTATCCGGTCACGCAGCTCGCCGATACCGAAAAGGCGTCGGCGGCGAAGTGGGACACGATGCCGGAAGTCAGCACGGTCAACCCGATTCATGCGGTGAAGCCGGGCGCCACGATCCTGCTGACCGGCACGACCAAGGATCGGGCAGGAACAGATCGTCCTCGCCTACCAGCGCTACGGCCGCGGCAAGTCGCTCGCGCTTCCCGATCCAGGATTCGTGGATCTGGAAGATGGACGCGACGATGGCGGTCGAAGACACGACGCACGCCACGTTCTGGCGGCGGCTCGTCCGCTGGCTCGTGGACGGCGTGCCCGATCCGGTCGCGCTGTACGACGGCAGTCGATCGCGTCGAGCCGGGCGAACCGATGAAGCTCACCGCGGAAGTCGTCGACCCGGCGTTCGTCGAAGTGAACGACGCGCAGGTGGTCGCGCAGGTCACGTCGCCGTCCGGCAAGATCACTGAAGTGCCGCTCGAGTGGACCGTGTCGAAGGACGGCGAGTACAAGGGCGCGTTCGTCGCCGACGAGACCGGGCTGTACGAGGTCAAGACCATCGGCGACGCGCGACGGGACGACGCTCGGCACGCACGCGCATGCACGCGCGCGCGTCGGCCGGCGACAGCGAATACTTCGACGCCGCGATGCGCTCGTCGCTGCTCAACCGCGTCGCCGAAGAAACCGGCGGCCACTTCTTCACGCCCGCCAACGCCGCCGAACTGCCCGAAGCGATCAGCTACAGCGGCCGCGGCGTCACCGTGGTCGAAGAACGCGACCTGTGGGACATGCCGATCATCCTGATGGTGATGCTCGCGCTGATCGCGGCCGACTGGGGTCTGCGCCGCCATCGAGGGCTGGCGTGATCGCGTGCACGTGCGTCCGCGTCAGTCGGATCGTAGTGTCCGGCTTTAGCCGGACCGTCGTTCGTCCTCGCCCTCCTCTGTCTCGCGCCATCGCTCGCCGTCGCGCAGGACACGCACCTCCTCGTCATTGCCGGCGTCGGCGGCGACGAGGAGCACGTCAAGAAATTCGACAAGTGGGCGCAGGCGGTCGTCGACGCCGCGAAGAAGCACGGCGTGCCCGCCGCCAACATCACGTATCTCGGCGAAAACCCGGATCAGAGCGGCGGCAAGATGCAAGGCGCGCGCGACGCGGGAGAACGTCACGAAGGCGTTCACCGACCTGTCGACCAGCGCCAAGCCGGACGACGACATCTTCATCATGCTGATCGGCCACGGCAGCTTCGACGGCAAGACCGGCGCGTTCAACCTGCCCGGCCCCGACCTCACGGCGGACGACTACGCGACGCTGCTCGAGAAGTTCACGACGCAGAAGGTGACCTTCGTCAACACGGCGAGCTCGAGCGGCGCGTTCATCCAGCCGCTGGCCGGGCCGGCGCGGACGATCGTCACGGCGACGCAAGACCGGCGGCGAGCGGAACGAGACGCGCTTCGCCGAGTTCTTCGTCGAGGCGCTCGACACCGAGGCGGCCGACCGCGACCGCAACGGCCGCGTCTCGATGCAGGAAGCGTTCGACTACGCGGCGCAGAAGGTGAAGGCGGCCTACGAGCAGGCGGGCACATCCTCACCGAGCACGCGACGCTCGACGACGGCAACCAGGGCAAGCTGGCGGCGATGCAGTACCTGGCGCCGGAGCGATCGCGCACCGCGGCCGCGCAGGCGGCCGACCCGGCGCTGCGCGCGCTGCTCGAGCAGCGCGACGCGCTCGAGCGGCAGGTCGCCGAGCTGCGGCTCAAGAAAGACACGATGGACCCGGCGCGCTACGACGAGGAGCTCGAGAAGCTGCTGACCGACCTGGCGCTGAAGACGCGCGCGATTCGGGACATGGAAACCAAGAAATAGATCCGAGGCGACAGCTTTCAGACTTCGCCCTTACCGCGAGGAGACGAGCGTGGCCGATTTCGCACAGAACCTTGATTCGCCCGACGACATCGCGCTGGCCGACCAGATGAACAACGGCCGCAAGGCAGATCCTCGCCGAGCTGCACAAGCGGATCATCGGCCAGCACGACGTCATGGAGCTGGTGCTGCAGACGCTGTTCGTCGGCGGCAACAGCCTGATCATCGGCGTCCCCGGCCTGGCCAAGACGCTGCTGATCCAGACGCTGGCGCAGGTGCTCGAGCTGAAGTTCAAGCGCATCCAGTTCACGCCCGACCTGATGCCGTCCGACATCACCGGCACCGACATCATCCAGGAAGACCGAGCACCGGCCGCCGCCAGATGGTGTTCGCGCCCGGCCCGATCTTCAGCAACATCGTGCTGGCCGACGAAATCAACCGCACGCCGCCCAAGACGCAGTCGGCGCTCCTCGAAGCGATGCAGGAGCACCGCGTCACGATCCAGGGGCGCACCTATCAGCTCGAGGAGCCGTTCTACGTCTTCGCGACGCAGAACCCGATCGAGCTCGAAGGCACCTATCCCGCTGCCCGAAGCGCAGCTCGATCGCTTCATGTTCCACATCGTGATCGAGCATCCGCCGGAAGAAGAAGAGCTCGAAGTCGTGCGCGCGACGACCGGCGATCATCGATCCGCACTACAACCGGCCGGTGACCGGCGCCGATCTCGTGGCGTTCCAGCGGCTGGTGCGCCGCGTGCCGGTCGCCGACCCGGTGCTGCGCTACGCGCTGTCGCTCGTCCGCACCAGCCGGCCGAAAGCGCAGAACGCGCCCGAGTCGGTGAAGAAGTGCGTCGCGTTCGGCGCCAGCGTCCGCGCCGCGCAGTACCTCGTGCTCGGCGCCAAGGCGCGCGCGCTGACCAACGGCCGGTATCACGTCAGCTTCGAGGACATCCGCTCGATGGCGCATCCCGGTGCATGCGCCACCGCGTGCTCGTCAACTTCCGCGCCGAGTCGGAAGGCGATCACGACCGACTCGATCATCGACGAGTTGCTCGAGCGCGTCGCCGTTCCGGCGTCGGGAATGTAAGGCGGCGACTGGAGACAGTCGGAATTAGGATCAGGAATCAGAGCGAAGTCAAGCGAAGTCGGATGAGCCTAGAGCCCGGAGCCTGAAGCCCGAAGCCAGACAAGAATCAGTTATGGCGCATGACGATCGCGATGCAGATGGCCGGCGCGCGGTTCGTCGATCCGAAGATCCTCGCGCGCATCGGCAACCTCGAACTGCTCGCGAAGACGGTCGTCGACGGCTTCATCAACGGCCTGCACCGCGCGCCGTTCTTCGGCGCGTCGATCGACTTCGCCGAGCACCGCGGCTACGTGCCGGGCGACGACATCCGCCGCGTCGACTGGCAGCTCTACGCGCGCACCGATCGCTACTACGTCAAGCAGTACGAAGCCGACACCAACACCAACTTCACGATCCTGTTCGACATCTCGAAGTCGATGAAGTTCTCGAGCGGCGGCGTGTCGAAGCTCGAATACGGCGTCGTTCCTCGGCGCCTGCCTCGGCTACCTCGCGCACCAGCAGCGCGACCGCGTCGGCATCGTCACCTTCGACGAGGACATCGTCACGCACGTGCCGCCGTCGGCCAAGCACTTCGACATGGTGCTGCACACGCTCGACCGCGCCAAGGCCGAGCGGCCCGGCCACCTGAGCGCGCCGCTCCACAAGATGGCCGAGCACTTCAAGCGCCGCGGCATCCTGCTGCTGATTTCGGATTTCTACGACGAGCCGGACGCGATCCTCGACGCGATCAAGCCGCTGCGGTTCCTCGGCAACGACCTGATCGTGTTCCACGTGCTCGATCCGCAGGAGATCAACTTCGACTACGAGGACGCGTCGGCGTTCGAGGACCTGGAGAGCCGCGAGCAGATTCCGGTCGTGCCCGATTCGTTCCGCGAGCAGTACCGCGCGCTGATCCAGGAGCACATCGACGCGCTGCACGACGCAAGTTCTCCGAGCAGCGGATCGACTACGCGCTGCTCAACACCTCCGAACCGCTCGACCGCGCGCTGTTCAGCTACCTGTCGAGCCGCGAAAAGCTGATGCGAGTGCAGGTGAGTCAGCGTCGAGTCGCAGATTGAAGATTCCGAATTGTAGATTTCTGATGTCTTTCCTCGCCCCTCTGTTCTTCCTCGGCCTCGGCGCCATCGCGGTCCCGATCCTCGTGCACCTGATTCAGCGCGAGCGGAAGCGCGTCGTCGAGTTCCCGTCGCTGATGTTCGTGCAGAAGATTCCGTATCAGTCGGTGCGGCGGCGGCGGATCCGCCACTGGTTCCTGCTGCTGATGCGCGCGGCGGCGATTGCGCTGATCGTGGCGGCGTTCGCGCGGCCGTTCCTGCCCGCAAGGCGCCGCGGCGACGCTGGCCGCCGCCGGCGGCAGCGCGCGAGGTGGTCGATCCTGCTCGATCAGTCCGCGAGCATGGGCTACGGCGACCACTGGCAGCGCGCGCAGCGACGCAGCGCGCAAGCGCGATCGGCTCGATCGGCGCCGACGACAAGGCGACGCTCGTGCTGTTCGGCCGCAACGCCGAGGAGAACGATCCGCGCCACCTCCGACCGCGGACGCCTCGAGGCGGCGCTCGGCGCCGCCAAGGTCACGTCCGGCGCGCACGCGCTACGGCCCGGCGCTCAAGCTGGCCGAGAGCATCCTCGCGCGCTCGACGCTGCAGCGCAAGCGAAGCGATCCTGATCTCCGACTTCCAGAAGACCGGCTGGACCGGCTCCGAAGACGTGCACTTCGGCGAAGGCGATCACGCTGACGCCGGTGTCGGTCGGCGTCCGACGACGTGTCGAACCTCGCCGTGCCGTCGGTCGTCTTTCGCGCGCGCGACGTTCTCCAACCAGGAGCGCATCACGGTCACCGCCGGCGTCGCCAACAAGAGCGCGGCGCCGGCGACCAACGTGCCGGTCACGCTCGAGATCGACGGCCACGTGATCGAGACGCAGCACGGTGAACGTCGCCGCCAACGCCTCGACGTCGGTCACGTTCGCAGCCGTTCACGCTCGCCGACCCGTCGTCGCACGGCGTCGGTCAAGGCCGGCACCGACGCCGTTGCCGGCCGACAACACGTTCGACTTCGTGCTGACGCCGAGCCAGTCGGTCTCGGTCCTCGTCGTCGACAGCGGCGACCGGCAATTCGAGCTTCTACCTGTACAAGGCGCTGGCGATCGGCAACACGCCGGCGTTTCAGGTCGAGACGGTGCCGGCCGCGCGCGTCACGCCGCAGATGCTCGAGCAAGCGATCGGTCGTGATCCTGAACGACACGATCGCTGCCGCCCGGCCTCGCCGGCGGCGTGCTGAAGCGCTTCGTCGAGCGCGGCGGCGGCCTGCTGGTCGTCTTCGGCGAACACAGCGCGTGGCCGGCGAGCGAAGCCGACCTGCTGCCCGGCACAGCTCGGCGCCGTCGTCGATCGCACGGACGGCCGCGGCGCGACGATCGGCTTCCGCGACTACAGCCATCCGGTCTTCGAGGTCTTCAAGGCGCCGCGCAGCGGCGACTTCTCGGCCGCGCGCGTCCTGCGCTACCGCGCGCTCGACGCCGGCGCCCGACGCGATCGCGTCCTCGCGCGGTACGACGATGGCGCGGTCGCGGCGGCGGAGAAGCGGGTCGGCACCGGCCGCGTGATCGTGCTGGACGACGACGCTCGACGACTCGTGGAACGACCTCGCGCTCAAGCCGGTCTACCTGCCGCTCGTCCACCAGCTCGTGCGCTACCTGGCGCAGTACGAGCAGATCGCCGCGTGGTCGACGGTCGGACAGGTCGTCGATCTGTCGCAGCTGCTCAAGACCAAGGCGGATCGCGTGGTGATGACGCCGTCCGGCGAGCGCGTGCCGATTCGCGCGCGAACGAGCCGGGCATGCTCGAGCTGAACGAGCACGGCGTCTACGAGATCCGCGCCGCGTCGAACGCGATCGGCGCGTCCCGACCGCATCGCCGTGAACCTCGACCCGGCGGAATCCGACCTGCGCGCCGCTGGATCCCGGCGAGCTCGTCGCGGCGGTGACCGGCCGCGCCGTCAACACGGCGGCCGGCAGCCGGCGAGGCGCCGACCAAGCTCACGCCCGAAGAGGCCGAAAAGCGTCAGAACATCTGGTGGTACCTGCTCATCGCCGGCCTGGTGCTGCTGGCCGCCGAGATGGTCGTCGCCAACCAACTGTCGCGCAACGAACGATTCACTTAGCGCGCAAGTTTGTCAGGCCTCGGGCCCGACTCGCGGCGTGACGCCGATGCTCGCCTCGGATCTCCGTCCTGGCTCAGCATGGCCGCAGGCGCTTAGAGTCCGAAGCCGACACGTACGGTGTATTCTCGAACGATCGATTAAGACCTCAGAGCAGACGACGCGCAGTGGGAGGAGGGCCCCACGATGGCTTACGAACCGCGGTGGCTCCGACCGTCGTCCGGAGCTCGTCGATGTCATCCACCGCGTCCGCAATCGCTGGCGCCTGAAGCTCGCCCTGCGCGGCGCGGTCATCGTCGTCGCCGGCACGCTGCTCGCGCTGCTCCTGTCGGCGTCGAGTCTCGAGGCGCTGCGCTTCAGCCCGACCGCCATCATCTCGTTCCGCATCATCGCGCTGCTCGTCTTCGCCGGGCTGGTCGGTGGTCGGGTTCGTCCTGCCGCTGCGCCGCCGCGTCACCGACAGCCAGGTCGCGCTGTACCTCGAAGAAAAAGACCCGACGCTCGAAGCGGCGATCCTGAGCGCCATCGAGACCTCGGCGCTCGCGGCCGACGAGCTTCGACCCGATCACGGGCCGTCGCCGCAGCTGGTCGAGAAGCTGGTCGATCAGGCGATCGAGAAGTGCCGCGCCATCGAGAACGGCATCGGCGTCGAGCGCGCAGGCCTCCAGCGTCAGCTGACGACGCTCGGCGGCGTCGCCGCGGTCGCCGCGCTGCTCATCGCGTTCGGTCCGGCGTTCCTGCGCAGCGGCATGTCGGCGCTGCTCATCATCTCGCGCAGCGCCGAAGCCGCCAGCCCGTACAAGATCGAAGTCACGCCCGGCAACACCAAGATCCCGCGCGGCGCCGATCAGACGGTCAAGGCGAAGCTCTCGGGCTTCACCGCCGCCGACGCGACGCTGATGGTGCGCACCGACACCGGCGGGCAGTTCGAGCGCGTGCCGCTCGTGCCGGCTGCGGATCCGGCCGCGTTCGAGGGCATGCTCTTCCACGTCGAGAAGACCGCCGAATACTACGTCGATTCGAACGGCGTCGAGTCGCCGCGCTTCAAGATGGACGTGCGTCGACCTGCCGACGGTCGACAAGCTCGTGCTCGAGTACCACTTCCCCGCCTACACCGGCCTCGAGCCGCGCACGGTCGATCCGGGCGGCGACATCGCCGCGATCAAGGGCACGGAGGTGCGCCTGAAGATCACGCCGACGATGGCGACGCCGGGCGGGCGGGTGCTGCTGAACGAGAAGCGACTCGCTGCCGCTGACGAAGGAAGCCGACGGCACGCTCGCCGGCAACTTCACGGTGAGCGAGCAGGGCTTCTACAAGATCGAGCTCGAAGGCCCGCACGGCGAGAAGGTGAACGCGTCGCCGCAGTACACGATCGACGTGCTGACCGATCATGGCGCCGTCGGTGCACTTCAACAAGCCGGGACGCGACACGCAGGCGAGCCCGGTCGAAGAAGTGTTCGCCGAAGTGCGGGCCGACGACGACTTCGGCGTGAAGCAGCTGCAGATGTTCTACTCGGTGAACGGCGGCGCCGGAGAAGACCATCAACCTGTTCGGCGGCGCGAAGGCGCTGCCCGAAGTGACGCGCGAGCCACACGATCTATCTCGAGGAGCTGGGCCTCAAGCCGGGCGACTTCGTGTCCTACTACGCGAAGGCGGCCGACAACGACGCGCGTCGCCGGCGTCGAAGACGACGACGAGCGACATCTACTTCGTGCAGATCCGGCCGTTCAAGAAGGACTACAAGCCGGCGCAGTCGATGGCCGGGGGCGGCGGCGGCGGTGGCGGCGGCGGCAACCAGGTCGGCCAGCTGTCGCAGCAGCAGCGCGAGATCGTCGCGGCGACGTTCAACATCGTGCGCGACAAGCCGAAGATGACGGCCGGAGAAGTTCCGCGAGAACACCGTGTTCCTCACGCTCGCGCAGGCGAAGCTGCGCGAGCAGGTCGAGGAGCTGAGCGGCAAGATGAACAGCCGCCTCGACGCCGTCGATCCGGCGTTCAAGACGATTGCCGAAGCGCTGCCGAAGGCCGCGGCGGAAATGAAGGCGGCCGAAGGCGAACCTGAAGGGCCAGCAGGCGAAGGAAGCGCTGTCGCCCGAGCAGCGCGCGCTGAAGCTGCTGCAGGACGCCGAGCAGGAGTACGAAGTCCAGGTCGTCGCAGCAGCGCGGCGGCGGTGGCGGCGGCGGCGGCCAGAACCAGATGTCGGAGGATCTCGCCGACCTCTTCGAGCTCGAGATGGACAAGCTCGCCAACCAGTACGAGATGCAGCAGCGCGCCGAGCAGCAGGGCGGCGACAAGCAGGTCGACGAGCTCGCTCGAGAAGCTGAAGGAGCTCGCGCGGCGGCAGCAGCAGGAAGCCGAGCGTCAGCGGCGCGCTGCAGCGCGGCCGGCCAGCAGAGCGGCGGCGGCGGCGGCGACGCGCAGCGTCAGCTCGCGCAGGAGCTCGAAGAAGCGGCGCGCCGGCTCGAGCAGCTGACGCGCGAGCAGCAGCGCCAGAACCTGCGCGATGCCGCGCGCCAGCTGCAGGAAGCGGCGAACGCGATGCGGCAGGCCGCGGCCAACGGCATCGAGGACGGCGGCGCGCAGGCGCAGGCGGCGCTCGACAAGCTGAAGCAGGCGCAGCAGAGCTGCAGCACAACCAGGCCGGGCGCGGCGAGCGCGACGTGACAGGACGCGATGCGCCAGGCCGAGCAGCTCGCGCACGAACAGAAGGAGATCGCGCAACGAAGTGGCCGGGCTCGACGGCATGCAGGGTCAGCAGCGCCAGGCGCAAGGCGCAGTCGCTGGCGCAGCGCAAGGACGCGATGGACCAGCAGGTCGCCGGGCTGCAGGATCAGCTCGAGAAGCTGGCGAACGACGCGCGCGGCGACGCCAAGGACGCGGCGCGGAAGCTCGACGAAGCGGCCGGCAGCATCACCGACAAGCGCGTGCGCGAGAAGATCCGCTACACGAAGAACACGCTGCAGGGCCAGGCGAGCGAATACGCGCGGGCGATGGAACAGGACATCCAGTCGAACCTCGAAGGGCTGCAGAACAAGATCGGCGAGGCGCAGGCGGCGTTCGGCCAGGCCGACAAGCAGGACGCGCTCGGCCGCGCCGACGACAAGAGCGCGCGATCTCGTGCGCGGCATCGAGTCGCTCGATCAGCGCATGCGCGACCGCGCGCAGCAGAATCAGCGCGGGCGCAATGGTCAGCAGGGCCAGCAGCAGGGTCAGCAGGGTCAGCAAGGACAACAGGGCCAGCAGAACGCGCAGAATTCAGCAGGGCCAGCAGCAGGGCCAGCAAGGGCAACAGGGTCAGCAGGGCCAGCAGGGTCAGCAAGGCCAACAGGGCCAGCAGGGTCAGCAGGGTCAGCAAGGCCAACAGGGCCAGCAAGGTCAGTCCGGTCAGCAGGGCGGCCAGGGCGGCGGCGATCAGCAGCAGGCGGCGAACGGCGGCGATCGTAACGGCGGCGGCGCCAACGGCGGCGCGATACGGTGGCGGCTACTGGAACGGCGGCCGCTGGGTGGGCGGCTACTACGACCCGAACGACATCCGCCAGTTCCGGAACGAGATCCGCGCAGTGGCAGACCGACGCCGCAGCGCCTCCGCCAGCGAGCTGCAATCGCAGGCGCGTGCCGCTCGCAGGATCTCGATCAGGCGCTCCGCGATCTGCGCAGCCTCGACAGCCGACAAGGCGTTCGTCGATCCCGCGAACCTCGCCGCGCTGCAGGCAGCAGGCGCTCGACAAGCTGAAGAAGTTCGAGTTCAACCTGCGCAAGAAGGCCGAGGGCGGCGACCAGCCGCTGTCGCTCTCAGGTTCCGACGAAGTGCCGGCAGGCTTCCGCACGTCGATCGAGGAGTACTACCGCGCGCTCGCGAAGAAGCAGTAAGAAGACATCGCAGGCTTCGGGCTCCGGGCTTCAGCAAGGGCGACAGCTTAAAAACTGTCGCCCTTTTTCTTTGATCACAAAAGCCCCACCACGGAGGACACGGAAGACAAGACAGAGGGCACGGCCAAAACCCCAAAATGGTTTCCGTGACCTCCGTGCTTTCTCTCGTGTCTCCGTGTACCTCGCGTGGTGGAGCTTTTTCGTCATTCACCAGCTGCCGCTCGCTCCCCCGCCGCCCGATGACCCGCCGCTGAATCCGTCGCTCGACGAACTCGACGAGCTCGAGCTGCTGCTCGCTGTGAGGACGATGAGGAGTCGCCGCCCATGACCCACCCGGTCGAAGGCGACCCGGCTCCGGCGAGAGCGGATCCCGAGCGCGATCCGCGCGCCAGGTCGGTCCATGCTTCTCCCTTGCGATACCCGAGAACCATCATCGCCAGGCCGAACGGACCGAGGATCCACGGCGGCGCGTTGAAGAACGGCACGAGCGTCATCAGGAACGGCACGCCGCCGAACAGTCCGCCGAACAGCAGCGGAAAGACCGACTTCACGCGGAGGCCGACGCCGACGCCGAACCCGCCGATCGCGATGAAGGCGCCGAAGAACAGCAGCATCAGCACCATCGGCGGACGGTCCTCGGCGTCCGCGGCCAGGCGCCGGCGTTCAGCGGGCGTCACGGTCTGGTTGGCTTCGATGATCGCCGCGACGCGCTGGACCGTCGCGGTCAGCCCCTGCGGATAGTCGCCGTTCCGGAATGCCGGCAGCGCCTGGTTGCGGATGATTTCCCCGCCAGGCCGTCGGGCAGGATCGGCTCGAGGCCGTAGCCGACCTCGATCCTGATCTTGCGCTCGGCCGGCGCGACCAGGATGAGCACGCCGTTGTCGCTCGCCTTCTGCCCGATGCCCCACTGCTGGAAGAGCCGGCTGGCGTAGTCCTCGACGGTCAACCCGTCGAGCGAGGAGACGATGGCGACGGCGACCTCGGCGGTCGTCCGCTGCTCGACCTCGCGAATTCGCGATTCGATGTCCGCCTTCGCGGCCGGCGTGAGCACCGCCGCCAGGTCCGTGACCACGCCGTCGGGTTTCGGGAAGGCGGCGATGAGGATCGTGGAGCTGAACATCGCGATACTGACATATCGCGACCCATCGCGCGCGCGCGATGGCCAGGATGGCGCCACGCCTCGTGCGGGCCGTGGCAGTCATGACGCCAGAGTGTCGCATAGTGAATGTCATGTGTCGCGGATCCGTTCACTCGCGAGCGCAAAAGTCGCTCTCTGGCAGGATCCCAGCTTGCATGGTGTTTACCCCACTGCAATGGATGGAGATCTGCTCGGCCGTCGACTGCGTTTTGAGCGAGAGCGTCGGCGCATCGCGCTCGAGTCGATCGCGGAGCGCACCAAGATCAGTATCGGCCTGCTGAAGGATCTCGAGCGGGACGAGTTGTCGCGCTGGCCGACCGGGATTTTCCGCCGCTCGTTCATCCGCGCCTACGCGGAAGCCATCGGCCTCGATCCCGACGACACGCTGAAGGAATTCCAGGAGCGCTATCCCGACCCGTCTCAACCGGTCATTCCGGAAACCCACAGCGCAGCCGACTCGCAGTCGGCGACCGCGGTCGCGATGGCCCGGATCGCCAAGCCCGCGCCACGCCCGCCGGTGGCGGCCCCGCGCTCGGCCGCCGCTCCGGATGACGCTCGCCGAGGGCCCGTCGCTATTCTCGGCCGGCGAGATTCTCACGCGCTTCCGCAGTCGGCTGGCCGCGGCCGTCTGGGATCTCGTGACCGTGGCTGCCCTCGCCGGGCTGGTCTACCTCTGGCTGAACCGCTTCTGGATGCCGCTCGGGATCATCATGCTCTGCTATCACGGCGGCAGCATCCTGGCCCTGGGCAATACGCCCGGCGTCTTCTTCGTCGCCCTCGCGGCACACCGGGCGCGCGCCCACGCCCCGGACCCGACGGCTGACGAAGAGGACGCCGAGCTCGCCTCAGCCTCGATGGTCCACCACCGCGCGACCAGCTAGCGGCCTGTCTTCCGCGAATCAGTACCACGTCCAAGAGCAACCGCAAAGGACGCTAAGCACGCAAAGGTGTCGGATTCGATCGGCCCGTCGAATCCATATCTCAGCGAACTCCGCGAGCTCGGCGGTTAAACGTCACCGCCGCAGCGTGACTGCGTCGTGCCGCAGCGCGTGATCCGCGAGCACCAGCGCCACCATCGCTTCGACCATCGGCACCGCACGCGGAAGCACGCAGGGGTCATGACGCCCTCGACCGGTGAGCGTCGTGTCTTCGTGGCGGACGTTCACCGTGTGCTGCTCGCTCATGATGGTGGCGGTGGGCTTGAACGCGACGCGGAAGTAGATCGTCTCGCCGTTCGTGATGCCGCCCTGGACGCCGCCGCTCCGGTTCGTGCGCGTGCGCACGCGGTCGCCCGCCATGTAGAACTCGTCGTTGTGCTCGCGCCCGGTCATCAGCGTGCCCGCGAAGCCGGAGCCGATTTCGAATCCCTTGCTGGCCGGAAGGCTCAGCATCGCTTTCCCGAGATCCGCCTCGAGGCGATCGAACACCGGTTCGCCCCATCCGGGCGGGCAGCCGCGCACCGCGCAGGTGACGATGCCGCCGAGCGAGTTGCCCTCTTTCCGGATCGCTTCGATCGCCGCGATCATCTCCGCCGCGATCGACAGGTCGGGACACCGGACCGGCGTCGCGTCCACATCCTGACGCGTCACGGTCTCCACGTCGCATGACGCCGCGTGATCCGGCCGACGCTCGAGACCCAGGCGACGATCTCCACGCCGTGACGAGTCGCCAGCAGCTTGCGCGCCACCGCGCCGGCCGCGACGCGGCCGACCGTTTCGCGCGCGCTCGTCCGTCCGCCGCCGCGCCAGTCGCGCACGCCGTATTTGGCGTCGTAGGTATAGTCGGCGTGGCTCGGGCGGTATTTCTCCTCCATCTCGCGGTAGTCGCCGGATCGCATGTCCTCGTTCGCGACCGACAGGCTGATCGGGGTTCCCAGCGTCACGCCGCCGTAGACGCCGCTCAGCACCCGGACCGTGTCCGACTCTTTCCGCTGGGTGACGAGCGCGCTCTGCCCGGGCGCGCGCCGATCGAGATCCGGCTGAATGTCCGCCTCGCTGATCGGCAGATGCGGCGGACACCCGTCGATGACGGCGCCGACCGCCGCGCCGTGCGACTCGCCCCACGTCGTCACGCGAAACAGCTGTCCGAACGTATTGGCCATGCGCGTTCAACTTTACCGCATCGAGCCGCGGGTATAATCCGCCCGAACTGAAGCCCCGACTGAAGGAGAGGTCGAGGATGTCCATGTCCCGAACGGCGTTGGCGGCCTTCGCTGATCGCAGGCGTCTGGTCGATCGCCGCCTCGGCTCCTGCCGCCGCGCAGGACGGCGCGGCGCTCTACGCGCAGAACTGCATCTCGTGCCACGAGCAGGGCGCGGTGGCGCGGGCACCGGCGCGGGATGTCATCAGCGCGCTCAGCCAGGATCGCATTGTCGCGGCGCTCGAGACCGGCGTGATGCGCGCGCAGGGCGAGACGCTGACGCCTGCCGAGCGGCGCGCGGTCGCCGCTTTCCTGTCCAGCGCGCGGCCGGCCGCGTCGCCGTCCGTCGCGCACGCGTGCACGGCAACCAGCTGCGCCGACTCCGAGCGCATCCGACTGGCAGGCATGGGGCGCCAACCTCGCCAACCACCGCTATCAGACAGCAGAGCGGCATCACCGCCGCACAAGTACCCTCGCTGAAACTGCGCTGGGCATTCGGCTTTGACGGCGAAAACGCAGCAGCCGCCAATCCGACCATCGTCGGCGACTGGCTGTTCGTCGGCAGCGGCTCAGGCCGGGTCTACGCGCTCGGTCTCGCTGACGGCTGCCAGCACTGGATGTTCAAGGCGGACGGCGGCGTGCGCGCGTCGGTCATGGTCGCGGCCGACCGCAGCGGCAGGCTGACCGCGTACTTCGGCGACGGGCGCGCGACGATGTACGGCGTGGACGCGGCGACGGGCGAACTCCGGTGGAAGAAGAAGGTCGACGAGCATCGAGCCGCGCGGATCACCGGTTCGGCGGTGATTCACAACGGGCGCGTGTATGTCGGCGTCTCCTCGAGCGAGGAAGCCACCGGCGCCGCAGCCGCCTACCCGTGCTGCACGTTTCGCGGACACGTCCTCGCGCTCGACGCCGCCACCGGCGAGCGCGTCTGGGAAACCTACATGATTCCGGAAACGCCTTCGCCGCAAGGCCGGAACAAGGCCGGGGTCCAGTTGATGGGCCCCGCCGGCGCGGGGATCTGGTCCGCGCCGACGATCGATCCGTCCACCAATTCGCTCTACGTCGGCACCGGCGATGGCTACACCACCCCCGCCGCTCCCCTGACCGATGCCATCGTCTCGCTCGATCTCGACACCGGCGCGATCAAGTGGGCGAAGCAGGTGACGGCCGGCGATGCGTACACGATGGCGTGCGGCAGCGCCGACACCGACCAACTGTCCGCAGAATGCCGGTCCGGACCACGACTTCGGCCAGTCGCCGATCCTCGTGTCGCTGCCGAATGGCAAACGCGTCCTCGTCGCCGGTCAGAAGTCGGGCATCGTGCACGCGTTCGACCCCGACGACAAAGGGGCGAAGCTGTGGACCGTCGAGATCGGCAAGGGCGGCATGCTCGGCGGGATCGAGTGGGGATCGGCCAGCGATGGCACGAACATGTACGTGCCGGTCTCGGATATCACCTTCAAGGATCCGGTGTCGCTCGGCCGCGGCGGCCTGAAGCCTGACGCGGGCGGCGGCCTCTTTGCGATTCGGCTCTCGAACGGATCGCAGGCGTGGGTGGCACGCGCCAGCGCGTGCGGCGACAAACCGTCCTGCAGTCCCGCGCTGTCCGCTCCGGACGCCGTGATCCCGGGTGCCGTCTTCGCGGGGTCGATCGACGGTCATTTCCGCGCCTATTCGACGACGGATGGCAAGGTCTTATGGGACTTCAACGCCGCGCAGGAGTTCCAGACCGCGAACGGAGTGGCCGCGCAGGGCGGGTCGATCGATGTCGGCGGTCCGGCGATCGCCAACGGCGTCGTGGCCACGACCTCCGGGTACGGTCAATGGGGCGGCATCCGCGGCAATGTGCTGCTGGTGTTTTCGGTCGACGGCAAGTAGCTGGAGGGTGTGCAACTTCGGGGCGGGCGTCGTTTAAACAAGTAACGCCAGGAGCGCGCACACATGCTGCTTCTCTACGTCGTGGTCGTCGTCGTCGTCGTGGTGGTCGTGGCGGAGTTGCTGACGCTCGTCGCGGGGCGCTCGAGCCACAACGTCGCCGCTGCGTGCTGTGACCGGACCGCTTGCGGCCGACGGGAGCCAGCCCGATCCCGCCGCCGGGTCTGGCCAAATCGGCCTGCTGGTATATCGAGAGCACCGCCGCTGACCGTCCGCCTGTGTCGTGCTCGTTCGTGGAATTCGACGAACGCGGCGACTACCTGAATTTCGAACAGCACCGCCACGCCTACGAGCGCGTCGGAAAACTGGCCGGCGAAAAGCTGCCGCTCACCCTCGTCATCTTCGTGCACGGCTGGCGTCACAACGGACAGTCGGGCAACGTCCTGGACTTCAACCAGTTTCTCTCCCAGCTGGCGGCGGGCTACGACGACGCCGGAGAGCCGCGGCGGGTCCACGGGATTTACCTGGCGTGGCGCGGCGGCGTCCTGAGGCCGACCGTCAAGCGGGACGAGACGTTCCGCAAGGTGAAGGAGTTGTACGGCGGCGAGATCGTGGACACGCGCCTGGCGGCACGCTGGATCAACCTGAACCGGATCCTCGAAAGCTTTTCCTACTTCGATCGGAAGAGCGTGCCCGAGCACAAGTTCGGCGGCACATCCTTCTCGCGGACGCTCTTCACCCTCGCGTTCACGGCGAAAGGCAAGGCGCCCGCGAGCGAGGTCTTTCTGATCGGCCACTCGTTTGGCGGACTGCTGCTCGAGCGCACGTTCCAGAATGCGGCGATCAGCCAGCTGACCGAGTCGTGGCGCATGGGACAGGAGCGCCACTCCGACAACGTCAACCCGCTGCCCTTCGACAGCGTCGTGCTCGTCAACTCCGCGGCGCCGTCGATCTACGCCAAGCAGTTTCAAAGCTACCTCGCCGCCCATCGTCAGGCGATGATTCGCGCCGGCGTCGTCGGGGCGAACGCGCCGATCTTCTTTTCGCTGACGTCCGAGGCAGACTGGGCGACCGGCAATGTCCATCCGATCGCGAACCGGCTCGCCGGACTGCTGCCGACGCTTCGCCGCCGCTACAAGGGGAACGAATTCATCCTCGAAGACGCGCCAGGCAATCGTGACGTCGTCATTCCGCAGGCCTACTACTATCGGCACACGCCCGGCCACAACCCGCTGCTGGTGAACCGGTTCATCGAGGCAGGCTCGCAGCGCCGCCGCAGGGCGACGGCGCCGGCCGCAGCGGCTACGTGCGGAAGAATCTGCAGCTCGGGGAGCGGAGATCCGCTGCAGTTCACGACGACGGGTGCCCCCGGTCAACCGGACCGCGACTGGATGATCAACTTTCCGCCGCAGACCGAACACTGGCGGCGATTCTCGATTTACGACGGCCGGCGTCCGGTCGCCTGGACGATCAGGAATCAGCAGTACGTCTACAAGGACACCGCCTACTGGATCGTGCGCTGCTCGAAGGAGATCATCGCGGGCCACAACGACATCTGGTCGCAGGCGGCGATGGAGACATACGCGGCGCTGCACCAGGCCGCGCTCGTGATGCGCAAGCAGCCGCTGCCGGCGCCGCCGCGTCGCGTACGTAGCCGCTCATACGTAGTGTCCGGCTTCTTCAGCCGGACTTCGGAGTAGTGTCCGGCTTTAGCCGGACCTTGGAGGATCCGCATGCCCGCGCAGAAGGCGTTCGAGTACACGCCGATCACGATCCCACCCGTCGATCACCCCACGGCGGATCAACTCCTGATTCTCGGCGACATCCGCTCGCTCGAGGCGCGCGTCGTCCAGCGCGAGCTGTGGTCCGCCGCGTCGGTGCGCGAGCTGCTGCAGGCGGCGGCCAACGCGGCCACCATCGGCGGCGATCCGGCAAAAGCGGGTGAAGCGTTCGCGAAGGCCGAGGTCGTGTTTCAGAACGACGTGCAGACCAAGAACCGCATGTTCTACCTGCTCGGCATCGCCGTTGGCTTGATCGCGATCGGAGTCCTCGCCGGCAGTGTGCTGGGAGTGGCGCACTGGCTGACGCTGACCGACCTGGCCAGGCCGGAAATGGTCATCGATCTCTTCGCCTTTGCCGGACTCGGTAGCCTCACGAGCGTGCTCGCCCGTCTCTCGACGATCGATCTGAAGGACGAACTGCGCCGGAAATGGGTCCTCATCTCCGCGGCGGTTCGGCCGATCATGGCGGTCGCGTTCGCGGCGATCGCCTACCTGGTACTTACCTACGAGCTGGTGAAGTTCAGCGGGTTCGATACGCCGGACCAGAAGAAGGCGTTGATCTGGATTGCCGCCTTCCTGTGCGGCTACAGCGAGCGGTTCGCCCAGGATCTCCTCGACCGGCTGCCGTTCACGAAAAGCGATGAAGGATCGGCGAGCAGCTGAGCTCGAGCACGAGCGAGATCCGCATCGAATCAGCTCGTCTGTGATACTGCCAGCTTTGAAGTGGCCACGCCCCCTCCGTTGGAGTAGATTCCGGTCTGGCGCTCGCGGTGGTTCATGGGCGCCGAATGGAGACCTTGTGCAGCGCACCTTCAGTCGACGAGCATTCTTCCTGGCGGGGTTGGGGATGCTGAGCGTCCCGCTCATCGCCCTCGCGCAGGACAAGAAGAAGCAGGACGACGACAAGGATAAAGAAGAGAAGAAGAAAGAAGCGGAGGAGAAAGCGAAGGAGAAAAAGGACGACGCGAAGGACAAGGCTGAGGATGCGGTCGACGACAAGGGGAAGGTCGTCGATGGCCCCGGGACCGATCGCAGCCAGGACCGGCGGCAGGATCGACGGCGCGATCCCAAGTAATGTTCCCGCGCGCCAGGCGGGGCGCGTAATGCTGCGTCCTGCTACGCGGGCGATTCTGACAGCAGTTCCACGTCGCGGTGTTCGCGCTGAAAGTAATTCAGCTCCCACTCGGACTGGAACAGCAGGACCGCCCGATCGTGCCGATCGGCCGCCACCGTGTAGTGTCCGGCGACCGACGAACCCGCCGGCGTGGATCCGCCGACCCATCGCACCGCGGCGTAGTTGGCCGGATCGATATCGGCTTCCACGCCGTACTCGGTGCGCAGACGATTCACGATGACATCGAACTGCAGCGCGCCGACGACGCCGATGATCGGTTCGCGGCGGCCTGACGCGACGTAGAACAGCTGCATCAGCCCTTCTTCCTCGAGCTGCCGCAAACCCTCGTCGAACTGCTTGAAGCGCGTGTCCTTGAGGCGGGCGCGGCCGAAGTGCTCGGCCGGAAAGCGCGGCACCCCGGCGAACTTGAGCGGCGCGCCGGTGTGCAGCGTGTCGCCGATGGCGAACTGACCCGGGTTGACGAGGCCGAGGATGTCGCCCGCGTACGCTTCTTCGATCGTCTCGCGGTCGCGGCCGAAGAAGCGATACGCGCGCGACGCCTTGACCGTGCGCCCCACGCGGCTGTTGGTCAGCGTCATGTCTTTCGTGAAGCGGCCCGAGCAGACGCGGACGAACGCGACGCGGTCGCGGTGACGCTTGTCCATGTTCGCCTGGATCTTGAAGACGAACGACGTGAAGCGGTCTTCGGTCGGGAGGACCAGGCCCGAGTCGCTGGCGCGCGGCTGCGGGTGCGGGGCCAGTTCGACGAGCGCGCGCAGGAACGGTTCCAGGCCGAAGTTCGTGAGCGCGCTGCCGAAGAACACCGGCGTCTGCCGGCAGGCCAGGTACTCCTCCGCGCTGTACGGCGTGCCCGCGCCGCGGATGACGTCGAGCGTGTCCACGAAGTGCGCGTAGGTGCTGTCGCCGATTAATTCTTTGGCGCGCGGATCGTCCAGTTCGGCGAGATCGACCGGCGCGCGATACTGCCCCTGCGCCTCGCGCTCGTAGAGGAACAGGTGCTGGCTGTGGATGTCGTAGACGCCGCGGAACTGTTCGGCGCTGCCGACCGGCCAGTTGACCGGGGCGGCGGCGATGCCGAGCGTGGTCTCGAGGTCGTCGAGCAGCGACAGCGGATCGCGGGCCGGGCGGTCGAACTTGTTGATGAAGGTGAGGATCGGCAGGCGGTGGCGGCGGCAGACTTCGAACAGCTTGCGGGTCTGTTCTTCGACGCCGTTGCCCGCGTCGATGACCATCACCACGCTGTCGGCGGCGATCAGCGCCCGGTAGGTGTCTTCGCTGAAGTCCTTGTGGCCCGGGGTGTCGATGAGCGACATCCGGCGGCCTTCCAGTTCGAACTCCAGCGCCGCGGCGGTGATCGAGATGCCGCGTTCCTGCTCCATCGCCATCCAGTCCGAGGTCGCATGCCGCCGCGCGCCGCGGCCGCGGACCGCGCCGGCCAGCTCGATGGCGCCGGCATACAGCAGCAGCTTCTCGGTGAGCGTCGTCTTGCCCGCGTCGGGGTGCGAGATGATGGCGAAGGTGCGGCGCCGGGCGACCTCCCGCTCCAGCCCGGACTGCAGTGGCTGGTCTGGGGAGGTCACGGATCCTGATGTCATTCGTTCCACTGTACCCCGACCCCGGCGGCCTGCGCCACGAGTCGGAGAATGGGGCCTTCAGTCAGTGTGGGATAATTGTGGTCCACGGTCGGAGTCGGGGCGTAGCGCAGCCTGGTAGCGCATCTGCTTTGGGAGCAGAGGGTCGCTGGTTCGAATCCAGTCGCCCCGACCACTTTTTGGCTCTAGGGTTCCTACTGTAGGTCATATGTAGGTCACAACCGGATCCGACCGCGAGTTCGATCCGGATGTGACCTACGGCGGGCGCTCCGAGTACTCTTTATGTGTCGGGCCGTCCTCACCGCTTAGTTCTCAACCCTTCACTTGTCCAATCGCCTTCGGTACACAGCCACACCCGGCGATCATCGCCATGCAGATTGGCGAACATCAACTCCGGTTACCCACAAGCGTTTGCTCGCAACCACGTTCGACAATGCTGCCCCCCTGTGAACGACCGCGCGTGCTCAGCCGGCGGCAATCTTCACTTCAGAGAAAAAGTCGAGCGGCATCTCGGCGTCCAACTTCCACGTGATTCGCATCGGCTTCTCGGATTCGTGCGAGACGTAACGCACCCGGCCGAGGAACAGATAGGGCGAGGTGAACCCGCGGGCGTCGTCGGGTTTGTGACGCACGAAGAGCAAGATGCGCCAGTCAGAGTTCGCGCTGGCGCGATACCGTCGACCAGTCCCTGAGTCCGCGCGGGTGACGTGATTGCGACTCCCAGTGGAACAGTGACGGCGTGATCGCGCGATCGTCGTAGAGCGTCGTGGGAGTGTAGTGCTTCGGATCTTTATCGAGCTCGACGTAAAGAATGTCTGCCCGAGCGTCCTCGCATTGAAAGACGCCGCCCTGCGTGCGAAGGAGCTTTGCTGGGCCGCGCCTGTCGGTGCCCTTCTCCTTCTTGCGGCGTGTCTGGAGAAGCCCGGCGCTGATTTCGTCTCGGCTGTAGCTCGCGTGGAGGCGGAACGGAAGGTCGGCAAAGGCGAATGTCGGCCTCCTCGATCGGTCGTCGAGCAGGCGAAGAAGCTCGACGATTTCGTTACGCAGGTCGGGTGCCGACCACAGCTCATCGAACGCTTGCGACATTTCGGTTACTGGCCGTTTCACGAAGCCAAGGACCGAGAACATCATCAGCATTAGTGGATTCGAGAGGTCCGGTGCTGGCGGACGGTCTTGTGCCAGCCATGCCGCCCACTGCTGGAGACGGACCTCATCGTCGACATACGTGAGACGTGAAATCGCGCGGGTGAGCTCAGTTCTGGGCAGCGGCTCCTTGCGGAATCCGGCGCGGTGTCGCAATTCGGTGAACGTCCGCGAGTCGTTCGAGTAGAGCTCCTCGGGCTCGAGGTCAGCTGCGGTCAGAAACGAGGAGAGCGGGATGTCACCGGCGTGCCGAAGATCATCGGCGAGTTGATTCCAATTGTTCGAGAGAGACTGGCGAACATTGGCGAGGACGGCGTGCTGGCTCTCGCGGTCGAGTCGAATGTCGCAGCCAGCGGGGAGACGCGGGAATCCATCGGCGATCGCGCGGTGGACCTCGGCGCGGGTCCCGCGCGTGAGCGCGCGGAAGCGATCAATGAATCGGAAGCTGCGATGTGCATCACCGATGAAGTCAAGAACGGTAAGGCACGACTTGCCTTCTTCGTGTCGAAGGCCGCGCCCGAGCTGCTGTAGGAAGATTGTCGCGCTTTCGGTCGGGCGGAGGAACAACACCGTGTCGATGCCCGGGATATCGAGACCCTCATTGAAGAGGTCGCGCACGAACAGGACGTTGACCTTCCCGGAGCGCAGCTCCTGAAGCGCAGCAGCGCGCTTCGCATCAGAAGATTCGTGGTCGACACTCAACGATGGCAAACCTTTGGCGTTGAAGAAGGCGGCCATGAATTCGGCGTGCTTCACCGAGACGCAGAAGCCGAGTGCCCGAATCTGGTGGGGGACGCGGATGGTCGTATGGATCGCGCGCAGGACCGCGTTCGCGCGCACGTGGTCTGCCGTATACAGGGACTCGAGGCTGGCAACATCGTAGCGCCCTCGGTTAAACGCAATTGTGGAGAGGTGGGTGCCGTCGTGAACGCCGAAGTACTGAAACGGAACGACGAGACCTTGGTCGAGCGCATCCCACAGCCGCAGCTCGGCGGCTATGCGACCATCGAACCAGGGCAGGACGGATTTACCATCGGCACGTTCGGGTGTCGCGGTCAGCCCGAGAAGGATCTTCGGGTTGAAGTAGTTGAGAACGTCAGTGTACGACTGTGCAGCAGCGTGATGGAACTCGTCCACGACAATTACGTCGTACGCATCGGGTTGCAGCGACGCGCGACGGTTTTCGTGGAGCGCTTGGATGGATGCGAAGACGTGGCGACCACGGCGTGGTTTGTGCGCGCCGACCAGGAGCTCTCCGAAATACCCATCGCCAAGCGCCGCACGATATTTTGCGAGGCTTTGCTGGAGGATCTCTTCGCGATGCGCTATGAACAGCAGCGAGGGGTCACCACCGAGCTCTTTGCGCAGTCGCGCATAGTCGAGAGCGGCGACGACTGTTTTACCGGTGCCCGTGGCTGCGACGACGAGGTTCCGCATGTGGCCGTGCGCGCGTTCGTTCGCGAGTTGATCGAGCGCTATTGATTGGTGCGGGAACGGCCGGATCTGAACCGCACGGGCCAGCAGATCGCGGGCCGGGTCGCGGTACTCGGCGGCCTCGGCGAACTTCGCGCGGTCGTATGGCTCGAAGGCCACGTCTGACCAGTACTGATCGAACGTCGTGATGAACTTCTCGAGAATGGTGCGGTTGTCGACCATTGAAAGGCGGACATTCCACTCGCACCCATCAAGCAATGCCGCCTGAGACAAATTCGACGAGCCGATGATTCCGGTCGAGTAGCCGGTGTCGCGATGGAAGAGCCACGCTTTGGCGTGTAGACGCGTACGGCGAGCATCGTACGAGACCTTCACTTCGGCGCCGAGCTCGACGAGAGCATCAAGCGCTTCGATCTCGGTCGCACCCATATACGTCGTGGTGAGGAGTCGCAGCTTGCCAGGATGACGGCGCGCGAAGTCCTCGAGCTCGGGTCTGATGACGCGAACGCCCGTCCACTTCACAAACGACACGATGACGTCGACGGCAGTCGCGGACGCTAGCTCACTGCGAATCTCGTGTCCGATCGCCAGGTCGCGCGGACCGTTAATGAGTAGATCGCTTTGCCCGAGGGGCAGCTTCGGTCGTTCGATTTCACCTGTGCCAAGCCGCGCCTCGGTTGGATCGCGCAGCGCAAGCAGCAGTTCGATCGGATCCGCGACTTCATCGTCGCGGTCGATGCCGGCCGACGGCACCTCCGCTCCGAGCAACGCGACAACCTTGTTCGCAAGCTCTCGCTGACGCGCGGCGCGTTCTTCCAGAGGAACGTTCCGAAGCGCCTTGATCATTGCGTCGAACAGATGTCGCGATAGCACCTGAGGTGCGATTTCACCGGCGCCGTCACGCTCGCTTTCGAGCCCGAGCGCCTTGAGGTGCTCGGCCACGCCAAGTGTGATTAGCTTCTCGTAGAGCCCGGGTTTCACAAGGCGTCAGCATATCGCGGCGGCTCGCCTTGAGACTTTGAGCGCCGCGATCCGTCTCCTGGTCGCCTCGCAGGTTGGCACTACGGCACCCAGCCTGGCAACTCCGATGCCTGCCGAATCCAGCTCGCCATCGAGCTCCTCATCGAGCTGGTCGTCCTCGTGGATATCCAAGTAGCGCACATCCTTGTGCTTGGACTCGCCGGGGAGAAGAGGACGCAGTGACGTGCCGCGGAAGAAAGCCACTTTCACGTACTTCGTGAAGCAGTGAAAGTTGAGGAACCAGCCCTGGCCCTCGATGCCATAGAAGGGCGAGTTCCACTTGACGGCCTTGCGCACGTCGGGGACGGTGCGCACGATGAGCGCGTCGAGCCGGCGCCCGACGTCGCGCTTCCAGCCGGGCATGGCCGCGATGTAGGCCTGCACGGGGGCGTCGCCGTCGGCCTTCGCGATCTGCGGGTTGCCGCCTGCGAGGAGCGCCGGCTTCCCCTTACTTCGAAGCTTTCGACTTGCCCGACCGGCCCGGCGACGTCTTACGCGCTTCAACCTCTTCTCCTTCGCCGTCTGACTCTAGCCGCCCCAGGTGAGCTGCGTCAGCTGGATCAGATTGCCGCACGTGTCGTTCACCATGGCGATCGTGGACCCGGTGACCTTGGTCGGCGGCATCGTGAACTCGCCGCCCGCCGCCTTCACCCGCTCGTAGTCGCGCTGGACGTCATCGGTGTTGAACATCACCGCGGGCTGTCCCTGCTGAAACTTCGCCTGCTGAAACGCCTTGGCCGCCGGGTTGTCGTTCCGCTCCAGCTGCAGTTGCGTGCCGTCCGGCTCCTCGGCCGACGCGACGGTCAGCCACCGATACGGCCCCTGCGAGAAGTCGGCCTTCTTCACAAAACCCAGGACGTCCGTGTAAAACCGCAGCGCCTTGTCCTGGTCGTCCACGTAAACCGTCGTCAACTTGATCTTCAAGATCGGTTACCTCCTGATTACGCGCGCGGCTCATTGCCGCGTCACGCGTATGACGGACCGCGACGAAAGAATGTGACGCGTGATGTGCCGTCGCATTCCCGTCACTCGTGCGATTACCAGGTACTTCTCCGCCGGCCGAACCTCCACTGCCCCGCCCAGCCGGGCCGCCGGGATCCGCGCCGCGAGCGCGATTGCGGCCTCCATGCTCTCGGCCTCGTAAACTGAGAACCCGCCGACGCCTTCGGCCTGATACGGTCCGTTCTTGACCTGCGTCTTGCCGTCCCGCACCTGCACCGTCCTGGCCGCGTCGGGGAGACCCAGCGGCAGCCCGGCCGATATGCCCTCGGTTTTGTTGAGCTCCGCATACTCCGCGTAGATCGCCTTCTGCTCGGCTTCCGACAGCGCCTCCCAGCGCTCCGAACCCGGCAGAGGCGTAGAACCCTGATAAACGAGCAGCACGTATTTCATCCTGGCCTCCTTGCCCGCCATAGCAACGCGACGGCGGGCTGTCACATCATCGATGTTTCATCCGTCACTACCATGACGGAACGCGACGGAGGAATGTGACCGATGCCCACACCTGAATGGCTCGCCGGGGAGTTTGAACAGCACCGCGCTCATCTGCGCGCGGTGGCGTACCGGATGCTCGGGTCCGCGACCGAAGCCGAGGACGCGGTCCAGGAAAGCTGGATTCGACTGGGCCGGACCGATGTCAGCGCCGTCGAAAACCTGCGCGCCTGGCTGACGACCGTCGTCGCGCGCGTGTGCCTGGATATGTTGCGAACGCGGACCTCGCGCCGGGAGGATGCCCTCGATGACGATGACGTGCACGTGCCCGATCCGATCATCACTCGCGCCGACGTGAATCCGGAGTCCGACGCCATGCTCGCCGACTCGGTCGGACTCGCGCTCCTCGTGGTGCTGGAGACCCTCGAGCCGCCGGAGCGCCTCGCCTTCGTGCTGCACGACGTGTTCGGCATGGCCTTCGACGACATCGCGCCCATCGTCGATCGCTCGCCCGCGGCGGCGCGTCAGCTCGCCAGCCGCGCGCGGCGCCGCATCCAGGACAAGGCCCCGCATCCGGACGCCGACCTCCGCGAGCAGCGGCGCGTCGTCGATGCGTTCCTGGCGGCCGCGCGCGACGGCAACTTCGAGCAGCTGGTGACCGTGCTCGATCCGGATATCGTGCTGCGGGCTGATGGCGGTGCGGTGGCGGGCCTGTCGCGGATCATTCGAGGCGCCGAGGCCGTCGTGGCGCAAGCCGCCGCGTTCTCGAAGCTTGGCTTGTCCAGCCAGGTCGTTCTCGTGAACGGCAACGTCGGGGTCCTGTCGCGCCATCCCGACGGCCGGCTGTTTTCCGTGGTCGGTTTCACGGTTGCGGGCGGGAAGATCGTCGAGATGGACATCCTCGCGGATCGCGGAGCGTCTCGGCCGGCTCGATCTGTCGGCCATCGAGCGCTGAGCGATTGTTGCAAGGCGCTCAGCGGCTGGCTCGGCGGCCTGGACGGGCGCGACGATCGTCAGCGGCCAGCCGTGTCGCGCGCCGACGTCGGAGCGCTAAAGCCGGGATTAGAATGTGACCTCTGGAGGATTTATGAAGAAGGCTGCGTTCGGACTCATCGCCGTTCTGGCGCTCGCGTCGGCATCGTTCGCTCCGGTGACGGCCGCGACGGACGCGCCGCTGCTGGTGCCCGGCTATCCCGCGGCCAGCGACGTGGCCGGTGCGAAGGAGCTGCCCGACCCGCACATGGACTACAAGGTCGTGTTCGCCGACGGTCAGGAAGCGAAGAGCAAGAGCGACATCAATCCAATGCTGCCAAGCATCGCGCAGTATCTGAACACGCTCGGCAAGTACGGCGTGCCCGCCGCCCATCGCCACATCGTCATCATGTTCCACCAGCGGAACCCCGACATGGACATCGTGATGACGAACGAGGCGTACAAGGCGCGCTACGGGGTGGACAACCCGAATATCGCGCTCCTGCATGCGCTGAAACAGGCCGGCGTGGATATTCGCGCGTGCGGACAGGGCGTGCTCGGCCGGAAGATCGATCTCAAGGACGTCAATCCGGAAATCACCGTGGATCTGTGGGCGATGACGACACTCGTGAACTTGCAGCTCAAAGGCTTCGTCCGCGTCGGCTAGGTCGGCAGCGGGAGGTCGACTCGGCCTCGCACCGCGATCTCGACGTTCAGTGGCAGCGCGCTGACGCGATCTCGGTGCGCTTCTTCTTGAACGTGTCCACCCACGACGCGATCGGCGCGCCGCCCGACGGCTTCTCCGCGAACCGCGCGCTGGCGAACATGTCCGAAATCTGCCGGTCGCTGAGCTGCGTGAGCAGGTCGGACAGAAAACTGCGGCCGCCTTCGGAGATCACCGGGTCGTCGAGCGTGCCGGTCTGTGACTGCGCGAGATTGGCGACGCAGTGTTCCTGGTCCTTCCAGATCTTTGCCTTCGACCACTCCTCGAGATTCACGCTGCCGATCACTGGCCTTGTTGAACAAGTTGGCGCGGCCGAACGTGACCCCGAGGTCGTGGATCATCATGAACGGCATCTCGCAGCCCGCCAGTTCCTCGCGCGTCTTGCCGCCGCTCAGGCACACGAGCCGCTGCTGCTCCGCCTTGTTGTCGGTGTGCTGAATGAACGCGGCCAGGAGCTTCAACGCGTCGCGCTGCGCAGGCGTGGCGCCGCCGGCATTCTGATCGACCTGATCGAGTTCCTTCCACGACCACCCGTCGTCCACTCCCCTGGCCTCGACGTCCTCGCCGTCGAACGGCCGCTCGATGGCGGCGACGTCGAACACGATCGAGTCGCCCTGTTTCTTGCCGGCGGACTTCAGCTGGTCGGGACAGCCGCGGCAGACGACTCGCACGGGATAGACCGCGTCGGCGCCAAATCCGAGCGCCCAGAGCAGGCGCGTCGCGGCGACGCCGGCGTACACCTCGCCGTTGTCGGCTCCGTAGCGAACTTTCAGGACGTCCTTCGGCTTGGAGTCCCGCGCGCACGCGAACTTTGGCGTCCGGCCGCCGAACTTCTTCTCCACATAAGTGCAGTTGACCGTTTCGCCCGGACGGAATCCGTGTTCCTCGGGTCCGACGCGCAGGTCCATCGAGGGCACGTCGGTCGGACTCCAGACCTGCGCGCGTTTCAGCACATCGAGACGCTCGTGCGCGCTGACCGTCTTGGATTGCGCCGTGAGGCCGATCGAGCCGCCCAGAAGAACTGCTCCAACGAGGGCCGCACCAAGGGCTTTCATCATGGACCCAAGCCCTGCAAGACCCGCACCGACCGGACATGACCACCCCCGCACTCCCCTGCTGAGTTGCACGTGCGACTCAGCGCACGGTGCTGTTAACATTCGCGGGGCCTGGCGGCCGTGCGCGGTGCGGGGTTGCGAGGTGCGGCGTGCGACTCGGGACTCGGGGCTGGGGAGACCATCATGATTTTTATGGAGCGCGAGATCACTCGGCGGCGGCTGCTCCAGGGTCTCGGAGCTGTCCTCGCACCGGCCGCCCTGACAAGAACGGCACGCGCGGCGCAGGCGCCACCGCCGGCAGCGCTCACGCCCTACAGTGCCTCGGTGCTGCCCACTGGCATCCGCTCGCGTTTCGTCCAGAACGTCAACGGCATCACCATGCACGTCCTCGAAGCCGGCTACGAAACGCCCGGCCGCCAGGGCGTGCTGATGATCCACGGCTATCCCGAGCTCGCCTACAGCTGGCGCAAGGTGATGCTGCCGCTCGCGGCAGCAGGCTTCCACGTGTTTGCGCCGGACGTGCGCGGCTACGGACGCACGTCAGGGACGGACGTGAAGTTCGACGATGACCTGCGGCCGTTCGGGACGCTCAATCGGATCAGCGACATGGTGGGACTGGTCTCGGCGTTCGGCTACCGATCGGTCGCCGCGGTGATCGGCCACGATCAGGGATCGCCGCTCGCCGGCTGGTGCGCGACCGCGCAGGCCGGACATCTTCCGCTCGGTCGTGATGATGAGCGCGCCGTTTGGCGGACCGCCGACCGCCGCGTTCAACACCGCGAATGCCGCGCCACCGACGGCAGCGCCCGCCGCGAATCCGGACCGGATCTACGACGAGCTCGCCGCGCTGAACCCGCCGCGCAAGCACTATCAGCGGTATTACCAGACGCGCGAGGCCAACGCGAACATGTGGCATCCGCCGCAGGGCATCCACGCCTTCCTGCGCGCGTACTACCACATGAAGAGCGCGGACTGGGCGCGAGAACAAACCGTTCCGCCTGAAGGAGCGCTCCGCCGCCGAGTGGGCCAAGCTGCCGCGCTACTACGTGATGGATCTGGATAAAGGCATGGCGGAGACCGTCGCCGCGGAAATGCCGTCGGCGGCGGCGATCGCCGCGTGCCGCTGGCTGCCCGATGCGGAGCTCAAGGTCTACAGCGAAGAGTACGGCCGCACCGGATTCCAGGGCGGCCTCGAGGGCTACCGCACCGGATCGACCGATCGCGAGCTGCAGATGTTTTCCGGCCGCACGATCGACGTGCCGGCGATGTTCATCGGCGGCAAAAGCGACTGGGGCGTCTATCAGTCGCCGGGCGCGCTCGAGCGGCTGCAGCAGCTCTGCACGAAGATGACCGGCACGCATCTCGTGGACGGCGCCGGCCACTGGGTCCAGCAGGAACAGCCGGAAGCCGTGAGCAAGCTCTATCTGGAATTCCTACGGCACGCCGGGTAACGATTCATCGGTATCGCGATACGCACAGGAGACGGACTCATGAAATTGATACTGGCGACGACGGCCGCGGCGATGCTCGCGCTCGGCGGCACAGGACTCGCGGCCGGGACGAGCGTGCTGTTCGTCGGCAACAGCTTCCTGTTCGGATCCGGTTCGGCCGTGCGTTTCTATCGCGCCGATACGGTCACGGATCTGAATAACGAAGGCATCGGCGGCGTGCCGGCGCTCTTCAAGTCATTTACCCAGCAGGCCGGCCTCGACTACGACGTGTCGCTCGAAACGCGCGGCGGCGTCGGACTGGATTTTCATCTCGAGAACAAGCTCGGTGTGATCGGCCGGCGCGGCTGGGACAAGGTCGTGATGCACGGCTACAGCACGCTCGACGCCGACAAGCCGCGCGACCCGGCCAAGCTCGTGGCGACCAGCAAGCAGATGGCCGACTTTCTCCGCGGCCGCAATCCGAACGTGGAACTGTACCTGATGTCCACCTGGTCGCGCGCCGATCAGACGTACCCGGAGAAGGGCGCGTGGGCGGGGCAACCGATTGACGCGATGGCTCGCGACGTGCGCGCCGCCTACGACAAGGCCGCCGCCGCAGCCGGCGTCAAGACCGTCATCCCGGTCGGCGAAGCGTTCAACCGTGCCATACAGACCGGCGTCGCCGATCCGAATCCCTACGACGGCATCGAGGCGGGGAAACTCAATCTCTGGACCTACGACCAGTACCACGCCAGCACGCACGGCTACTATCTCGAAGCGCTGGTGATCTTCGGCAACGTGACCGGACGCGATCCGCGCTCGCTCGGCGACAACGAGTGTTCGGCGTACGAACTGGGACTGTCCCGTTCAGAGGCGAAGACGCTTCAGCAGGTCGCCTTCGATCAGCTCGCACACACCGGCACGGTCAAAGCCGCGCCGCTCGTATTGCCCAAAGGGGTCAATCCTGAGCGGTGTTCGACGGGACGGTAAGGGCGAATCTTGGAAATTAAGGAATTGAGGAATTGAGGAATTGAGGAATTCAGGAATTCAGGAATTCAGGAAGTGAGGAAGTGGGAAATAAGGAGGTTAACTCCTCAATTCCTAAATTCCTTAGTTCCTCAATTTCGTTCAGACTCTGAGCGTGACGTGATTCGATTTGCCGACGCGAATCGAATTGAGCGCCATCACTTCCACCTGATACTCGCCCTTCGGTAGCGACGCGGTATCCAGGACGCACTCGGTCTGGGTCAGTCCATGCGCGACCGGCCACCACGCCGTGCCGTCCGGGCTGATCATCACCGCATAACTCAACGCCGACTTCTCGCGGTCCTGGGCGTGCCAACGCAGGACGACCGACTTGCCACCCGGCTCCGGCAGCCTCCACGTAGACGTCCGGCACGCTGCGATCGAGGTCCATCGACGCCAGGCACGTGCCGGTGCCGCGATTCCAGATCTCGAGCCGCACGGCCGACCTCGGAAACTCCAGCGTCACGCCGAAGAACGTCACCGGCAGCGGCCGCTTGAACTCGGCATGATTCCACGCGACCGGCAGGCCGACCTCGCTGATCATGCGGCCGGCCGCGTCGAGAAAGCGGAAGCCATACATGCCGTGATTGCCGGAATGATCCGGCACGCCGGCGTCAAGGCGCACGCAGCGGCCGACGTAGATCTGGTTGTTCCACGCGATCATCCCGGATACGTAGATCACTTCGGGATCGGGCGTCAGCGCGAGCTTGTCCAGCAGCTGGTCGTAGTCGGCGGGATCGATCCAGCGGCCCAGCTGTCCCCAGTGGTCCTGCGCGTTGACCGGCGAATTCCCCATCAGGCAGTTCGAATCGCACTGCTCCTTGTCGGCCAGCGGCGCAAGCGCCGGCGGCTCGCCGCCCCGCTTCACCCAGTACCCGCTTGAAGGGTTGCCGTCCTGAAAATCAGGGTTGGGATTCTTGTATTCGTCAAAGCCGCCCACGAGCCCGCACGCCGCGTGGCCGACGATCGGCCAGTCGATGCTGCAGACCCAGCTCGATTTGAGCGACGGATCCACGCTGAGGCCGAACGTATGCCCCATCTCGTGCGCGGGCAGCGTCATCTGCGGCCCGATCTCCGATCCGTTGTCGGACTGCGGCAGAAAAATCACCGCCCGCGGCGCGAACTCGCCCAGCGAGAAGCCGGTGACGTCGCTCCAGCCCGAGAACCGCGAGAACCAGTCTTTGTTTGGCAGGACACCCATCAGCCGATCGCACGGCAGGAGCGCGGCCAGCGCGCTCAGTTCGAAGGTCAGCGCGATCGGTTCGAACCCATCAAACGGGATCCCGAAGGCACTGAGAATCGAAAAGAGCCAGTCGGTCACCGCGGTCAGGGGCGGCGGCAGAATATCCGACGACGAGGTCGTAGACCCGGGGCCGGACAGCGGATACACCGCCCTGATGTAGCCGGTGCCGAGTTCGATGAGTTTCTGAAACTGCGAGTCCGGCGCATAGTTGCCGATGTCGAGCAGCGATCCGACCTTCGCCCAGAGCAGCGTGAAGTTGGTCTTGGTCGCGACGACCTTCCACGTGGTCCGGTTCGTATAGCGGTCGTTCGACAGTCGGCAGTCGCCGGCCGGCAGGCCGCTGGATCCGGGATCGACAATCTCCGCAAGGACGGCGAGCGTGTATGACGCAGTCGGGTTGGGCGGAAAGTTGATCGGGTGATCGGTGAAGAGATATTCCTTCTTCACCTCGCCCGCTTCGATATGCAGCGGAAACGTTTCGTCCAGCACGAAGCTGCCGCCGCTGATCCTGATTCGCAGGTTCGTGTCCATCGCCACGCTGTAGTTATTGGCGATGAGCACCATCACGACGGTGCCCTTCCGTCCGACCATTCGACTTGTCCGGGGCGTGACCTGAATCAGATCGAAATCGACCAGCGCGAGATCGTCCTGCGACATCGGCCGGCCGTCCTTCAGCCTCACCTTGAACGCGATCATCGCGGCATCGTCGCCCGAGCCTCCCGAGATCGTATGCAGCCCCTGCGATTGCGCGTTGACATCGCCGGTCAGCGTCAGCGCGCACAGGTCGAACTGGAACTCGAGCGGGTATTTCCCGGACACCGGGCTGACCTTGACGTGGTCGTCGTCGCCGGTCAGGCCGGAATCTGCCTCCCAGATGTCGATCTTGATCGGCACCGGACTGCTCGACACCTGCTTCTCGAACACGCCCGACCGCGGTCCCTGCAAATCCCAGTGCGGAAAATCCGACTCGTCGATCTTGGGAAGTTCGAAGGTCTCGCCGTCAATCGTCACGTGGCCGTAGATGTCCGCGTGATTGTCGTAAAACGGGATGTAGTCGTCGTCACCTTCCAGATCGGTGTTCGGCTTCACCCACAGGATCTCGACGACGACGATGCTCGAGGGCCCGCCTGGTCCAGGTGCGGAGCCGGTTGGGCATGGCGCTGATCCGGGCGTTCCCATGAAAGTCTCCTGCGTCGCGAAGAAACGACACTGTAGAGAACGAGGCAGGAAGGTTAACCGAACAACGCGCTGGGGTTGGCCCTGAAGTTGCTCTGGCTCAGGCCGGAGAGCAGAAGACATGACCAACATGATCGTCTACCTCGTCGGGACGCTCCTGGTTGTCGCAGGATTGGCATATGCCGCCACACGGGCAGGAATCGGATCGCCCTGGATCATTGCCGGAGCCCTCGTGATCATCGGCATCGGGCTGATGGGTGGAATCGTCAAGACCCGGCAGAAAGACCCTGCGCCGTAGGCATGGCGGGATTGTGTTCCCGCCATTGCCCTTCCGTTGGCGCGGTCAGCGCCAGTGACCGTTGATCCAGTAGTAGCCGCGCGGCTCGTGCGCCCAGTGGCCAGGCACCCACACGGTATGGCCCCGCGGCGGGTTCACCCAGGCGCCGTACACCCACTCGTACTTCTTGTGGTTCCACCGGTAATATCCCGGACGCCACACATAACCCGGATGGGGCATCGCGGGCGGCGGCTCGACAATCGCAACCGGCGGCCCAACCTGCACGTAGACATGCGTCGAAGCCATCGCTGGCGTCGGAATACAGCGTTCCGGTCAGCAACAGCAGACCTGACAGACGATGAAGCGTCCTCCGCATCTCAGCCTCCAGTAAATAGACAGCGAGACGGGTGCCAACGTAAAAAGAATGACGGTCCGGCTAAAGCCGGACACTACTTCTGTTGCTCGAGTCGGGATGTCGAGAACGGGCGGTCGGCTCCGACTTCCCAATGAAAACGCCAGAGCCCCTGGCGTCACCAAAGGAGAAGACGGACATGCGATACATGATGATGATGCACGCGCCGCGCGGAAACGGAGACTGGGCCATCGGGAACTGGTCGCCGGACGCCCTCAAAGCCCACATTCAGTTCATGCACACGTTCAATCAGGAACTGGTCAAGGCCGGCGAGCTGGTCGAAGCGCAGGGACTGGCGATGCCCCGCGAAGCGCGTGTGGTCCGCGCCACGACGACCGGAGAACCGGCAGTGACCGACGGACCGTTTCCGGAAGCCAAGGAATTTCTCGCGGGATTCTGGATCGTGGATGTCGACACCACGGAGCGCGCCTATCAACTCGCCGCGCGCGCGTCGGCCGCGCCCGGACCGACCGGCGTCCCGCTGAACATGGCGATCGAAGTCCGGCAGGTGATGAGCGTGCCACCGGTCGAAGTGTGACGCTGCGGCTCGATGCGGCGGCCGAGAACCTGCTGCGCGAGCTGGCGCCGCAGGTCCTCGGCGCCATCGTGCGGCGGTACCGCGACTTCTCCGCCGCCGAAGACGCAGTGCAGGAAGCGATGATCGCGGCCGCCGCCCAGTGGCCCCGGGACGGCGTACCCGGCAATCCGCGTGGCTGGCTGATCCACGTGGCCGCGCGGCGCATGACCGATCGCATCCGCAGCGAGCTCGGCCCGCAGGGAGCGCGAAACTCTCTCTGTGCTGGCCCATTCCTCGCCGTTGAACCGATCGCGCCCGCGGTCGAAAGCCTCGAAACAGCGGAACAGGACGATACGCTGCTGCTGCTCTTCATGTGCTGTCATCCCGCGCTGACGGCGCCGTCTGCGATCGCGCTGACGCTGCGCGCCATCGGCGGCCTCACCACGGCCGAAATCGCCAACGCCTTCCTCGTGCCGGAAGCGACGATGGCGCAGCGCATCAGCCGGGCCAAAGCCAGCATCAAGTCGTCCGGTGTGCCATTCGAGATGCCGGAGCCGCAGGAGCGCGTGCAGCGGCTGCGAGCCGTCCTGCACGTCTTGTATCTGATCTTCAACGAGGGTTATGTGAGCAGCGCCGGCGCGGCACTCGTGCGCGCCGATCTCGCGAGCGAAGCGATCCGCCTGGCGCGCTCGGTCCATCGTCTTCTTCCGGACGATGGCGAGGCGGCGGGGTTGCTGGCGCTCATGCTGCTGACGGATGCGCGGCGCAATGCGAGGACGGGGCCGGCCGGCGAGTTGATCCCGCTCGACGAACAGGATCGTTCGAAATGGGATCGGCAGGCGATCGCGGAAGGCATTGCGCTGGTCAGCCGGACGCTGCCGAAAGGTGCGGTCGGTCCGTATCAGCTTCAGGCCGCCATCGCCGCGGTCCACGACGAAGCGCCAAGCGCCGAGGCGACCGACTGGCCGCAGATCCTCGCGCTCTACAGCGTGCTGAAGAAGATGTCGGACAACCCGATGGTCGCACTCAACTACGCCATCGCATCGGCCATGGTCAATGGACCGGAGAGCGGCTTGACGTTACTCGACGAACTCGGCGCTGATTCACGAATCGCCGGTCACTATCGTCTCGCCGCAGTCCGCGGCCACTTGCTCGAGCGGGCAGGCAAGCGCGACGCGGCGGTCGCGCAGTATCTCAAGGCTGCAGAAGGCACCAGCAGCATTCCGGAGCGGGATTATCTGCGGACGCGAGCGGTCCGGTTGAAGCGATCAATCAGGAATGAGAGTTTCAGAAGTCAGAGTTCAGAGTTCAGAGTTCAGAAGTCAAAATCTGAAATCTGAAGTCTGCAATCTGAAGTCTGAAATCTCAATTACGTCTAGCCGCAAGCAGCGCGTCGACGTCGGCGTAGCCGGACGGGTACATCACGCCTTCCTTTGACGCACCGGCAGCCAGCAGCGCGCGGACCGATTCGGCCGTCCGCCGTCCGGTCCAGTAGGAGTCCACACAGGCCCGGACCGCGAGCATGAGCGGCGTCCTGCCGTCCGCGTCCCGGGCATTGACGTCCGCGCCGCGCGCGATGAGCAAAATCACGGTCTCGTGCCGCGCCAGCCACGCGGCGGCGTGGAGGGCGGTGCTGTTCTTCGCGATGCCGAAGTAGCCATCGCCCTGCGCGTAGATCGCGTCGACATCGCACGCCGAGGTCGAGCAGACAGGTCACGCCACGGGTGTTCCCGTTGGCGGCGAACTGCGGCGAGCCGATCGCCGCCCTCCGCCAGGAGTTCCGCGACCACGAGCGGCTCGTGCGCGGCGATCAGGCGAACCTCCGGCGTGTTGCCGGTTGCGCACGCGGCGAGCAACGCGTCGAGGCCCTGCAGGGCAAGGCTGCCGGTTCGCGTTTCGAGCCACTCGAGGACGTCGCCGCGTCCGCGCTTCGTCGCGATCGCAACCGCTGACGCCGAGCGGCCGTCGTTCGACCCGCCCTTGAGGCGGGGATCCGCGCCGTGGTCGAGCAGCAGCTTCACGATGGCGAGAGAGTTGTCGCGCCACACCGCCTGATGAAGCGCCGTGCGATGCCACGGCGTCATGCGGTTCGGATCGGCGCCGTGCTCGAGCAGCAGCTTCACGCCGTCGTAGTCGTGCCAGTCCGATTTTCGCAGCAGCATCGTGGCCAGCGAGTCCTCCGACAGCCGGCCGCTGTCGATGAGCACCCGCAAGGTCTCGTTGTCGTCCGTTTCCGGCGAGTGGTACGCCACCTCGCCGTCATTCGGGTCCGCGCCGTGCTCGAGGAGCAACCGCGTCAGACCCGCGTGATGGGCGACACCAGCGGCGCCGTACAGCGCCGTCTCGAACTCCGGATGTGCACCGGTCGTCCAGAATCCGCTGTTCGGGTTCGCGCCGGCATCGAGAAGCGCCGTCGCCGCCTGGATGAATCCTGCCGATCGTGTCGTGTCGAGACGCAGATATTTCGACAGGCACAGGAGGACGAGCGGTTCGGCGCCAAACGGCTCGGAGGTGCTCCTGACGCACGCAGGGTCCATCGCCAGGAACTGACGGACCCGGCGCTCGTCGCCGAGAATCGCGGCGGTATGAATGTCACGGCCCGCCAGTCCCGGATGCGCAGCGAGGATCGCCTCCGCCTCCGCGAGCGAGCCGTGCCAGACCGAGGCCCGAATGAACGCCACTCGCAGATCGGCCGTCGCCGCGGCATTTGCTGACATGTCGACCGATCCTAGCGCAGTGTCCATTCGAACCCCCGGTCTGACAGTTGTTACAGCGAGTTCAGGAACGCCATCAACGCCGCACGTTCGACGCTGCTCAGGTTCTGAAACTGCCGCCGCGAATTCACCGCCTGATTGCCGTGGCGCAGAATCGCTTCGTCGCGCGTGAACGACGTCCCGTCGTGCATCAGGCGATTGCGGGTCCGCAGCCCCCAGAGCGGCGCCGTCTTGATCCGGTCCGCCGTGTTGGCGTACTCGTCCGTCGGCTGGATGGGAATGCCGTCGCCGGTTCCCACGTCGTGCAGCAGGAAGTCGCTGTACGGGTGGATGATCTTGTTGCCGAGCGCGGCCGGCACCGTCATCGCGCCGCCGTTGATGATCGTCCCGGCCGGCGCCGTCGTGATCGACGCCACGTGACAGGTGTTGCAGCCAATCCGGTTGAAGACCTGCTCACCGGCCGTGACCGCCGCCGTGATCGGTCCGCGCGGCGGCGCCTTCGTGGCGCGCATGAAATTGGCGAACGCCTTGACGTCTTCCCCGTCGTCTTCCGGATCCGGCACCGGATCGAATTGCGACACGTCGTTCCCGGCTCGAGGTGTTTTCGGTCGGCAGCAGTCGGCGTGGTAATGCCCATTTCGTTCAGGTAGGCATCCGCCGCAAACGATTCGAGACTGGCGTGCTGGCCTTTCCAGCCGAATCGGCCGATGCGCGTATGGTTCTGCGCCTCGAGCACGGCCACCTGCACCGGCAGCCCGCGCATGAAGAACGGCTGGTTGCTGCTGATCTTCATCAGCGTGTCGTTGGCGATCGCTTCGATGAAGCCGTCGCCGAGCGTGTTGGGCGAGATGCGGAACGAGCGAATCGGATCCTTCGCGCTCAGGAGCTCCATCGCATCCGGATCGGTCGCCCGCGAGTGGATGAGCGATCCGCCCTGGGAATCGAAGAAGTCACCGTTCGACAGGTGGCCGGCGCGCTGCACGGTCACCTGGCTGGCGCCGCCGGTCACGATGTTCTGGTGGCATTCGCGGCAGCTTTGCGCGTTGTAGGTGGGGCCGAGCCCTTCCTCCGCGCGCTCGACCTCTTCGAAGATGAACCGGTTCTCGTTGAAGGATCTCAGAGCGATGACATTCGTGTCATCGAGCGTGTCGAACGGCGGCCCTGCGGGTCGAAGCCGTTGGTCTGGCTGTCGAACGCCGCAGGCGCCTCGGTCGCAGCAGGCGTCGGCGCGAGCCCGTTCGAGACTTCGGGATCGACGTTCGAGACGTGCGTGAAGCGCGCGCGCCTGGCGACGTCGCGCTGCGTGGGACTGAATTGCCCGCTCGCGGACGGGCGCGAGGCGCCGGCGATGAGCAGCGACGAGCGCGGCTGACAGTAGCGCAATACACGTGCGAGGTTGTGGATACACCATGGACAGTCTCCTCTCGTTGAAGAAGGGTTGGACTGGCTGACAGACCAGTACTTCCACGACGTCGGTCGGTACACGACTGGTCGACGATGAGCGCGCGCGCTTTCAGTTGTCGAGGGACTTGGCTGCCGGCAGCCGAGCAAAATGAGCGGCCAGACGCGCAGCGGTGTCGCCGCGACGCGGACCTCAAATTTTTCACGAGTATTCGCGGCAGAGGCTGGAGTCCGATGGCATCCATGCATGCGCGCGATCTGTGAACCATGTAGTTCTTGCGTTCACGATTGCGCACCACGCGCGTCAGCGATTTGCTAAGCTGATCTTCTCCTTGCCGACGCTTCTCATCGCCGCGCTGTTCGTGCTGATCGCGAGTGTCGTCACCGCGCTATGGCTCTCGCGACAGCATCGGCGCCGCGTGCTCGCGCGCGTGCGCGCCGAATGGGGCCGGCCGCTCGCTCGTAGGAGAAAAACCGACGCGATCGCCGACTACCATCGATCGTTGACCGCCGCCGGATCGCCATCGCTCGACGATCGCACCTGGAGCGATCTCGATCTCGACGCGGTATTCGCGGCGATCGATCGAACAGAGAGCACGCTCGGTCAGCAGGCGCTCTATCACCGCATGCGGACGTCGCCGTCGGCGGACAATTTGTCGGCCTTCGACGCATTGGCGACGCGTTTTGCGGATGATGTGCCGGCGCGCGAGCGCGCGCAGGTCGTCCTGTCGCGCCTGCAGGATCCCGCCGGCTACGATCTCTGGTGGCTCGCGCAGCCAGGCTCACTCGAAAAGAAGAGTTGGCAGATCGTCTATCCGATCTTCAGCGCGTTCATTCTCGGATGTCTGCTCGCGATTCCGTTCTGGCCCGCGATTTTCATCGTGCCGGTGGGCGCATCGGTCCTCAACCTGCTGATTCGCGTCCGCACCAGGCGCCGGATCTCGGCCGTCGTCAGCGCATTCCGCCAGCTCTACTCGCTCATCGTCGCCGGCGAGACGCTGGCTTTTCTGAAGGGCGCTGACATCGACGCGATCGCCGGTCCGCTCTCCGCTGAGATCGGGAACCTGCGACGGCTGAAGGCGGCGACCCGCTGGGTCAGCCGCGATCCGATGGCCATGGTCGAGCCGCTGTCGCTGATCATCGAGTACCTGAACGTCCTCCTGCTGCTGGATGTGAACGCGGTGTACTTCGGCGCGCGCGAGCTCGAGGCATCCAGCGCGTCGCTGCGGCGCGTGATTACGGCGGTCGGCGACATCGACGCGGCGATCGCGGTCGCTTCGTTCCGCGCCGGCGCGACCGTGTGGACGCGGCCGAGCTTTCGACCGGCCGGTACGCCGATGGTCCTGCGCGAGATCGCCCATCCGCTCGTGAGTGAAGCCGTGCCGAACTCGATCGTCCTCGGGCCGCCGCATGGCCTGCTCGTGACCGGATCCAACATGTCCGGCAAGTCCACGTTCCTCCGCACGCTCGGCGTCAACGCGGTGCTGGCGCAAACGATCAATACCTGCGTGGCGCGATCCTACGAATCACCGGTGCTGCACGTCAGGAGCTGCATCGGACGAAGCGACGATCTCATCGCGGGCAAGAGCTACTACCTCGTCGAGGTCGAGGCGGTCCTGAGCCTGGTGCGCGCGAGCGCCGACTCGGAGATGCATCTCTTCCTGTTCGACGAGCTCTTTCGCGGGACGAACGCGGTGGAACGGATCGCCGCGGCGGAGTCGGTGCTGATCGAGTTGATTGCCGGTCCGCAGGGCGCCGGTCGGCACCTGGTGGTCGCGGCGACGCATGACGGCGAACTGGTCGATCTGCTGCGCGAACACTACGTCAGTTATCACTTCCGAGATTCGCTCGGCCCGGACGGACTCGTCTTCGAGTATCTGCTGCAGCCGGGGCCTGCCACGTCGCGCAATGCGATTGCATTGCTGCAGTTGAGCGGCGCGCCCGACGCGGTCGTGCAGCGCGCGCTGGCGCGCGCCAGCGTGCTCGATGGTCAGCGGCGGAGTGTGATGGACTGAGTGGGTGTAGGGTGCGGGGAAAAGACGCGGGGCGAGAGCGCGTCAGGTTGACGTCCGCTCTCGCCCCGTTTGCGATCTGGTGAGTGCTATTTCGCCGCCGCGGTGACGTTGATGGTTGCGGCGTGTTTCGAGCCGCCCATGTCGTGGTAGCCGACCGAGACGGTGTCGCCGACCTTCACGAATTCGGTCAGGACCGATGCCTTGCCGTCGACCTTGAGCGCCAGGCTCTTGTGGCTCGCGCCCTTGGCGGTGACGACGGTGTCCTTGTCGATGTCGTAGGTTGCGGTGGTGGCGTCCTTGGCTTTGACGGTGATCTGCGCCGGCGTGACGGCCGACACCGTGCCCGACGTGTTCATCGTCTTCGGCGCCTGACCCGCCCGCGAGACGGCTGGAACTGCTGCGACCATAACTGCGACCGCCACCAGGGTTCCCAAGAGATGTTTCGTCATAACGGCCTCCCCGTTTCCCGATCGTGCAGTGTCGCCGCGCCTACGTCGCCGGACCGGCGCCGCATTGCGAGGCGACAGCCGAAAGGTTCGCTTGTGCTTTCCCGCCAGTTCGTGTCTGTCGTTCGAAGCACATTGTGCCCCAAGTAGACGGATCTGGGGCCCGCGGAGTTCAAGTATCGGGGTGGGGTTCGGGACGGCCTCCCGCGACGTTAGATCAGGTGAGTGGGTGTCCCAACTTCGGGGTCAGATGGGTGTCAGATGGGTGTCTGACACCCATCTGACACCTGACACAAACTGTTGGCCGCCGCCCGGGGACAGAGCGGCGCAGCCAGGGACGACGAGGCCGGAGGCGGCCAGGCCGCAGTATCTGCCTACGCCGCCGCGGGACCGACGTATTTTGACGCCGGACGAATCAGCCGGCCGACGCGACGCTGTTCTTCGACGTGCGCGCACCAGCCGACCACGCGTGAGGCGCCGAACGTCGGAGAGAAGAGCGTGCGCGGCACGCCGACCGCCTCGAGCAGGACCGCAGTGTAGAACTCCACGTTCGCGCGAAGCGGGCGATCCGGATGACGCTCGGCGAGCAGGCGCTCCGCTTCACGTTCGACCGCCCGCGCCATCTTGAGCCGCTCCGTAGCCGCCGGCGACTGCTCCAGCGCCGACGCGGCCCGCTCGAGCGCGGCCGCGCGGGGATCGCGCACGCGGTAGATGCGGTGTCCCATACCCATGATTCGGCGTCCTGCGCCAATCTCGCCTTCCAGCCAGGTCCTCGCATTCGCCGGAGCGCCCACTGCGTCCAGCATGTCCAGCACCGGTCCCGGCGCGCCGCCGTGCAAAGGGCCCTTGAGGGCGCCGATCGCGCCGACGATCGCGCTGACCATGTCGGAGCCGGTGGAGGCGATCGCGCGCGCCACGAACGTCGAGGCGTTCATGCCGTGGTCGACGACGCAGCACAGGTACGCGTCGAGTCCGCGCACGTGCTGCGCGTCGGGCGCGCGGTCCGACAGCATGTGCAGGAAGTCTGCGGCATGAGTGAGCGCGGGATCCGGCGCCACCGGCGATTGCCCGCTGCGTGACCGATGCCACGCGGCGGCAAACACGGGAAACGCGGCGGTCAGCTGCACGCGATCCTGCGCGGCGTCGCCCGTCGCGAGGAGGTGCGCGACCGATGCACGAAGCGCGTCCATGGCATCGGGCGCGTCGAGCGCACGTCCGAGGCCGGGCAGCAGGCGAAAGGCCTCGGCGCGCCCTCGCGCCAGCGCCTGGCGGACGCCGTCACGGGTCTGCGTGTCAGGGAGCGCGCCGTTCCACATCAGCGCCGCGACATCTTCAAAGGTCTGCGACGCGACCAGTTCTTCGACGGAGTGCCCTCGGATCACCAGTCGCCCGGCCTGGCCGTCCACATCACTCATCTCCGTTGCGGCGGCAACGACATCATCCAACCCACTCGCACTGGCTGCTACGCTCATGATTGCGATCCTCGTACGCGGGATCTGCCGAGTTTCTGGCAGTCCTCAGATGAAGGCGACAGTATTTGTCTCAATTGTACGAGGGCGGCGCAGTCTTCGCCCCGTTCAGGCGGTCATCGCGCAGCAGTCATTGATCGGGTGTCAGACACCCATCTGACACCTATCTGACACCCATCTGACACCCGTCAAACGCATCAGAAACGGTACAGGTAGGAGGCCTTGAAGAACAGGCCGCGGCTGACGGTCAGGTAGTCGCCCGCATTGTTGGGCACGAGCGCGCCGTTCAGATACTGACGCTCCTCGTAGATCGATCCGTAACCGGCGTGCGCGACGGTGCCGGGCACGAACTCGTACGACGCCAGCAGATCGGTCAGCAGCCGATGACTGGAGTTGTCGAACTGCTCGATCAGCCTGATCAGGAAGTGACGGTTGAACTGATACACGGTCTTCGAATTGACGATGTGGACCGTGTAGACGTGCGCGCCGGTGTCGGCGCGGTCGAACTTCACCATGTCGTACGACAGCGACTGATTGAAGTGCTGCGTCGGCTGCCAGGTGACCGAAAAACCGCCCGCCTTCGCCGCCCCCTGAAACGGATTGACCGGGTCGTAGTAGATCGCCGCGCCGGTGCGGAAGTAGCCGCCGACGTTCAGCCAGCGAACCAGCTGCACGTTGCCGAACGTGTTGAAGTCGTTGCCGCTGTCATATTCGCGCCCCCGCCAGGGCTCGCGGCTGAACGAGTGATCCACGTCGACGAATCCCTGCCGGCTGAAATTGAAGCGCAGACCGGTCAGCACAAAATTGGCGTCGCCGTCCTGAATCCGATCGTGCAAACGCTTGTAGAGCGTAAACGGATGCATGCGGATGAGACCGAAACGGTTCTCCTTCGGCGGATAGAAGCTGACGTCCACGAACGAGAAGCTCGAGGTGATCCCGGTCTGGTTGTAGAACGCCGTGTCCATCTGGAACGGCGTGTCGTAATGCTCGAACTGCTGGATCGCAAACACCCGCCGCGAATCGAACTTGTACGACACCTGCGCCGCGACGCCGCCGGTGTCCGGTTCCGACTTCAATCCGGTCCGCGAGAACAAATAGGTCGCCGACAATTCCTGCGAGCCGAACGGCTTCCAGACGAGATCGGCGCCGGCGACGCGGTTATGCCGCCCCGCGTGCTCCGTATCCGTCACGATGGCGCCGATGTAGTCCGAGCCCTTCAACCCATACGTCGCGCGCGCGATCGTAAAAATCTTGCTCTCGTCCGCGACCGCCTCGCCGCGATCGCCGATATCGATCGGCGTGTGATCCGACGCGTCGAGGAATCCGAAGGTCAGCGGCCCGGACGTGCCGGTCACCTTGACGCCCCAGCCCGGGTCGACGATCTTCCGCGTATGGACCGCGGTTCGCATGTTGCCATCGCCGCCCGTCCCCGCGATGTTGAACAGCCCGAGGCCCTCCATGAAGAACGGACGCTTCTCGGAAAAGAACACCGGGTACCGCTGATTGACCTGGACCTGGAACGCATCGCTCTCGACCTGGCTGAAGTCGGGATTGATCGTGCCGTCCACGGTGACCTCCGACGTGATGCCGTACTTCCCGCTCAGACCGGCGTCGAGTTTGCCGTCCACGCCGTTCCAGTCGCGCGGCGTCGCGCGCGTCTGCGAGACCGGCAGCGTGATGCTCGGCAGCAGCTCCTGCAGCCGCCGCGGCTTGATGTCGTCGAACACGAGATGCGCGTGCCGGTTGAAGACCCACTGGCCCGGCGGCATGTCCGGCCATGAATACGACTCGCCTCGCCGGCTGACGTGACGGAAGAACAGCACGCCCATCCGGACCGCGTCGCTCTCCGCAAAGCGGATCGACTGCAGCGGCAGCGCGATCTCCACGACGTAGCCGTCCGCCGTGCGCCGGCCGGCGCTGTCCCACACCAGGTCAGTTTCGAAGCGCTCGCCTGAGGAGGCGGTGTCCACGGCGTCCATCTGGATGCCGCTTGGATTGACGAACAGGTGATAGGCCAGCTGCCCCGCGCCCGTCGAGTCCAGGCTCACCCCCACCCAGTCGTCGCTGAACACATCGTCACGCCGGCTGACCGTGGTGCGGATCTTCTCCGGCTCGTTGTCGAAGCAGTGAAAGGCGAAGTAGAGAAACCGATCGTCGTAGGTGATCCTGACTTCGGTCCGCTGATCGGGCGTCCGGTCGCCCCGCACCGGGTCGTAGGAGAGCCATTCGCCGAGCACCATGGCGCGGCCCCTTCCACGCCGCGTCGTCGAGGACGCCGTCGATACGAGGCGCCTGGGGCGCGCGCGAGATCTGGAAGTCGGGCAGGGACTGGGCGGACGCCGCGGCCGCACTCCCTAGACAGCAGCAGCGCGCAGGCGAGTCGATGCACGAACCCGTCAAACACGGCCAACGATCATATTTCGGCCATTTCGCGGCGGCAGCGTATTTCTTCCTGGCCGAGGTGCGTCAGGACGCGAAAAACGGCAACGCAGGCTAAACTGGGACGCTTTTCAGAGGCCCACACATCTCTTCCCGCATCACAGGCATCCTCGTCGCCGGCGCGCTGGCGACCCTTATCACCCTCGCCATGGCGTGGCCGATTGTTCTGCACCCGTCACAGATGGTGTACGGGCGCGAGATTGTCGGCCGTCATCCCGAGGTTCACGCCGCGATCGCGGAAATCGCGGGCGAGCCGGCAACCGCGCTGCAGCCGCCGCTCACGATGGCCACCGGTCGAATGCTGGCCACGGTCGTCGGCCCGATCGCCGCGCTGAACCTGGTCGTCCTCCTGTCGTTCCCGCTGTCGGCGATGTGCGCCTACGCGCTCGCGCGGTTCCTCACCGCGTCGCACGGCGCCGCGCTCGTCGCGGGGCTGGTCTTTGCGTTCGCGCCGACCCGCCTCGCGCAGGCGGCGTATCACCCGTATCTCGTGCAAACGCACTGGCTGCCGCTCTATTTCCTGTGCCTCGTGGCCCTCGTCGATCGCGTCACGGCGTTTCGCATTGTCGCGACGGTCGTGACTGGCCTCGCGCTGCTCCTCTCGAACTACGACCTGGCGTATATCGGCGCGGTGATGACGCCGATCGTGCTCCTCTCGTTCTGGGTGATCCGGCCTGACGCCGATCGCAACCTGTGGCCGCTCGTCTGGCCGCTGGCGGTGGCAGGCCTCGTGATCGGCGCCGGCGTCGCGCTGGTGGCGAACGCCCGGCCGGACGTGCTGCACGCGTCAGCCGACGCATTTCCGATCGACGACATCGGGTTCTATCGCGCACGGTGGTGGGCGTACTTCACACCGTCGGTGAACAATCCGTTTTTCGGCCAGATGGCGGAGCGCGTGTTCGGGCGCGCCGGCGTCAACCTCGAGCTGGTCGAACTGCAGGTGTTCCTCGGCTATGCATTCGTCGCGCTCGCGGCTGGCGCCGTGATCGTGGCGATCTGGCACTGGCGGCGTCTCGAGTCGCGCGCGATCATCGCCGTGGCGGCGATCGGGCTGGCGGCGGCGATCATTTCGGTCGGGCCCGCATCCGGATCCTGCGGCTCGCTCACGATGGCCCCTGGATGCCTGGCGTTCCGCGTGCTGCCGGTCTTCCGCACCTACGCGCGCTTCGCCATCGTCGTCAATCTGGCGGTGGCGATTGCCGCGGGCGCAGGCGCAATGTGGCTCGCGAAACAGTCTGCCGCAGGACGCGCGATCGCGACCGCTCTTCTCATCGTCGGCGCCATCGAATTCTTTCCCGCTGCCGGCGCGTGCGCACGACGTCCTGCCGACCTCCGCGCATCGTGCGCTCGCCGGCGCGGCGCCAGGCACGAAGATCCTCGACTGCTATCCGAGCAGCGGCGCCGACGTCTGGCTGCCGTGGCTGATGAAGGACGAGGTCACGTTCCTGGATGCCACGCTCGCGACCTGTGCTGACCCTGAGCTTGGGACGAAACTGGCGGCGTTGCACTACACGAACGTGATCGTCCGAGGGGGCGCCGCCTCGTCGAAGCTACTCACGCCGCTGCCGGCCGGCATCACGCAGGCGCAGCAATTTGCCGACTCGAACATCTACAACGTGTCGCGCGACCTGGCGCCGGTCGTGACTGTCGGCGCCGCCGGGTTTTTCGCGTACGAACATGACGGCGACGAGTGGTGGCGCTGGATGAGCCCGCAGGGCCGCTGGACGGTGAGAAACACCACCGCGGTTTCACAGCGCGTGACGCTGTCGGTCGATCTCGCGGCAATCGGAGGCCCACGCCACCTGACCGTGTCGCTCGACGGCGGCCCCGCGACAACGATCGCCGTGGACGTCAAGCGAGCCGCGCAGGTCCTCGGCCCGTGGACCCTCGCGCCCGGCGATCACACGCTCGTGTTCTCCGCCGATGGAGAAGCGGTGAGGCCCACTGACTTCGCCGACAACTCGAGCGATCGCCGCCCCCTCACGGTCGCGTTTAGACAGGAGAGGTGGATTATCGAGTAGTCGCTAGTCGTCTAGTCGTCAGTCGTCAGTCGTCGAGTCCGGAGTGTCCGAGTCCTCAGTTCCGAGTCCCGAGTCCCAAGTCCCCAGTCTCGAGTCCCAAGTCCCGAGTCCCCAGCCCCGAGCCCCCAGCCCCGAGCCCCCAACCTCCAACCTCCTCTGTAATGCACCAAAGCGGCACGGCCGTTGCTCAACGAGGCCGTGGGAGGCGTGTTATGCCTATCGGCTTCTTCGCCTTGGAATGGAACTACGTTGGAATGGCCGCGATCGCGGTCGTTGTTCTCTTTGGATTGCTGCTCGTGCCGTATCTCATCAAAGAGAATCGGGATGGCAAGCGCCAGCTTGGTGCCACGCGCCATCTTGACAGTCATGGCGTGACGCTTGGCCCGCCGCCGCCGCCTGGAGCGGGTGACAATAATCCGGGCCGCGTCGGCGATCCGGCGCCTGGCATGCCGGACGGACAGGCCGACCCCTGGGGCCCGCGCGCGCAGCGCAACAGCACACCTGTGAAATCGTAGGCAGATACCCAACCTCGGCGGGCTGTATCATCCTTGAATGGGTTTTACGGTCCGCCGATTTTTTGTCACAGCGGCAGGCGTCGCGGCGTTATCCGGCGCCATCGTCGCGCAGGAGCGCGCCGCGGTCACCGCGGCCGACTACGCGCGTGCCGAGCGGTTCATGAGCTACAACGTGAATTCGCTCGTGCTGCATGCGGGCGTGCGTGCGACGTGGCTCGCCGACGATCGTTTCTGGTATTCCACGACCGGCACAAACGGAACCGAAGCGTGGCTGGTCAACGCGAAGGCCAGGACTCGAACGATCTGCGATCTGCCCGCATGTCACACGATGACCCCGCCGGAAGCGAGTGATGCCGGGATCAAATCTCCCGACGGCACGAAGACCGCCTTCATCCGCGACTGGAACCTGTGGATCCGCGAGCAGGGCGCCAGCCGCGAAACCGCGCTGACGACCGACGGGATCAAGGACTTCGGCTACGCCACGGACAACGCCGGCTGGACGCGGAGCGACGCGCCCATTCTCGTGTGGTCTCCCGACTCGAAAAAGATCGCCACCTTTCAACAGGATCAGCGCAACGTCGGCGAGATGTACCTCGTGGACACCGGCGTCGGCCATCCGAGACTGCAGGCCTGGAAATATCCGCTGCCGGGTGACGCGACGGTCGCGATGCTGCAGCGCGTCGTCATCGACACGGTGTCGAAGCAGATCGTCCGCTTCCAGATGCCGCCGGACCAGCATCGCTCGACGCTCTGCGACGACATCTCCTGCCGCAGCAACGAATGGACCGACGTGCAGTGGTCCGACGATGGGAAGTCGGTCGCGTTCGTGTCGACCTCGCGCGATCACAAGCAGGAAGTCCTGAACATCGCGGATGCCGCGACCGGCGCTGTTCGCCAGGTCCTGACCGAGACCGTTGACACGTTCTACGAGTCGGGCAACGGTGCCGTGAACTGGCGCTATCTGCCCGCCAGCAACGAGGTCATCTGGTTTTCCGAGAAAGACAACTGGGGCCAGCTGTATCTGCACGACGCCACGACCGGGCGCCTGAAGAACCGCATCACCAGCGGCGATGGCAACGTGACACAGCTCCTGCGCGTGGACGGAAAGAACCGGGTGCTGTACTTCGCGGCCGTCGGCAAAGAGAGCGGCCGCGATCCCTACTACCGTCACCTGTACCGCGTCGGGTTCGACGGGCATGACCAGCAGCTGCTCACTCCCGCCAACGCCGATCACACGGTAACACTGTCACCGTCGGCCGACTGGTTCGTGGATGTCTACTCGACGCCGGATACGCCGCCGGTCGCCGAACTGCGCACCAGTGCCGGCGCGCTGGCGCTGCCGCTCGAGAAAGCGGACATCTCGAAGCTGACGGCGGCGGGCTGGAAGCCGCCGCAGCAAATCACGGTCAAGGCACGTGACGGCGCAACGGATCTCTACGGCCTGCTCTACGCGCCGACGTCGCTCGATACGACGCGCAAATATCCGATCGTCAATCACATCTATCCGGGACCGCAGACCGGCAGCGTCGGATCGCGCAGCTTCTCGGCGGCCCGCGGCGATGCGCAGGCGCTCGCGGAGCTCGGCTTCGTGGTGGTCGAGATCGACGGCATGGGGACGCCGTGGCGCTCCAAGAAATTTCACGAGGCGTACTTCGGCAACATGGGCGACAACACGATCCCCGACCAGGTCGCGGGCATGCGCGAGCTGGCCGCGCGCTATCCGTGGATCGACATCGATCGCGCCGGCATCTACGGCCACTCGGGCGGCGGCTACGCGACGGCAGCCGCGATGTTCTCCTTCCCCGACTTCTTCAAGGTCGGGATTTCCGAGGCCGGCAACCACGACAACCGCAACTACGAGGATGACTGGGCGGAAAAGTGGCAGGGGCTGCTCAAATCGAACACCGACGGCACGACCAACTACGACAACCAGGCCATGCAGCTCGTCGCGAAGAACCTCAAAGGCAAGCTGCTGCTGGCGCACGGCACCATGGACACCAACGTGCCGCCGTCCAATACCCTGCTCGTCGTCAACGAGTTGATTCGCGCCAACAAGGATTTCGATCTCATCATGCTGCCGAATCGCGGCCACGGGTTCGGCAACGAGCCCTACATGGTCCGGCGGCGCTGGGACTACTTCGTGAAGAATCTGCTCGGCCAGGAGCCGCCGCGCGAATACCTCATGCGCAGCCGGTAGGAACGACTAGCTGCGGCGGCGCATTAAGAAACCGTGTTCGCTTCGGCGCATCCGGTCGTTTCTTTCTTCCGAGTGCAGCGCACGCGTTCATCCGACGCATGCCTGCTGACCCGGGAGTCTCCGCATGCCACCTGAACCAGCCGCAGTAATGATCCGATTCGCGTCCGTGACGTTCGACCCGCTGGCCGAACCGCGGACTGGCGCGAGCAGTACCCACGGGGGCCACAGCGGCTGCGGCGCCAACCACGACGCCGACCGCATCCGGCAACGAGTGGTCGGTCGTCCAGTTCACACGTGCGCTGACGCGCACCGATCAGGCCCGGTTCAAACAATCGTTCGGGCTGGCCCTCACCCAATACGTGCCGGACTTCGCCTACCTCGAACTGCTCTCGCCGGCGATGGTCGCCAGGCTGGTCCAGGATCCGCTGGTTCGGGCCATCGTTCCGTATCGTCCCGAATACAAGATCGCGCCGCGCATCGGGACCCGTGCGTTCAAGACCGCCGAGCGGCAGGCCGTCAGGGGACTCTGGCTGCGATGCGTGCTGTTCAAGAACGCCGCGATCGAGGAGGTGGCGATTGCCATCGAGCGCCTCGGCGGCACCAACATCAGCGCGATCGACGACCGCTCGCGCGGCGGCGATCCCAAGATCCAGTTCCAGGCAGCGTCGGCCGACATCGTGCCTCGTGTCGCCGAGATTCCGAGCGTGAAGATCGTCGAGGAAATCGCGGAACAGAAGGACGACAACGCCAACCTGGCCGGGACGAACCAGTCAGGCACGCCTGGCACGCGCAGCATCTGGAGCGCCGGGATCCACGGCGAGAACCAGATCATCGGCATGATTGACAGCTCGCCGGTGGACATCAACCACTGCTTCTTTCAGGATCCGGTCAACAACACGCCGGGTTTCGCGCATCGCAAGGTCGTCCAGATCCGCAACGGCAACAACAAAGTGCCCGTCATGCACGGCACCTTCGTCGCCGGCTGCGCCGCCGGCGACGACTTCAACAACCCCGGCGCGAGCAATCAGCGCGGCAGCGCGTGGGCGGCGCGTCTCGCCTCGGGGACGCGCGCGGATGTCGGCGACAATGGCCTGCTCTCCGAATTGAGCGCCGCCGCCGCGATTGGCGCGACGATCCACACCAACAGCTGGCACGACGACACGGAAGGCAGCGGCAATCCGGCGAGCTACAACCAGACCGCGGCCGACGCCGACACGTTCATGTGGAACAACGAGGATCACCTGGTCCTCGGGTCGGCCGGCAACAATGGCGAAGAACAGGGCCCGCCGGGCACGGCCAAGAACGCGATCTGCGTGTGCGCGGCGCAGGCGGATCCGAACGAGTTGACGGTCGGCGACGGCAACCCGGGCCCGACCGCGGACGGCCGCCGGAAACCCGATCTCGTCGGCGTCGGCTGCGGCAATCGCGTCGGCCACGGTCAACACCGCCTGTGCGACGGCGACCTCCGGATGCGCCACGAGCTGGGCGACGCCGCACATGGCCGGCGCCGCAGCCCTCGCGCGCCAGTACTACATGGAAGGCTTCTATCCGACCGGGACGCAGGAGCCGAACCACGGGTTCGTCCCGTCCGGCGCCCTCCTCAAGGCCACGCTCATCAACAGCACGATCGACATGACCGGCGAAGCCGGCTATCCGAGTGCGCTCGAGGGCTGGGGACTCATCCGGCTCCAGAACGGGCTCTTTCTGCCCGCGTCCGCGCGGCGGACTCGCGTGTGGGACACCCGGCACGCCCAGGGACTGAACACCGGCGACGTCCACGAATTTCATCTCGACGTCGCGACCAGCACGCAGCCGCTCCGGGTCACGCTCGTCTGGACCGACGCGCCCGGCTGCGGCCAACAGCGCCACGCCGGTCGTCAACAATCTCGATCTCGAAGTCGTGTCGCCCGGCGGCGCGCAGACGTTCCTCGGCAACGATTTCGCGGGCGGCGTGTCAACGACCGGCGGCGCGGCCGACGACACCAACAACGTCGAGATGGTGCTGGTCAACGCGCCTGCGGCCGGCGACTGGATCGTCCGCGTCCGCGGCACTGCCGTTAACGTCGGCAACCCGTCGCAGGGCTACGCGCTCGTCGCGTCAGCCGACCTGCCGGCGCCGCCTCTCACGACCGGCGTGCAGGACACGCTCGTGGTCCGCGCCCGGTTCTCGGACATCGCCGCCGAACCGAACCTGACGCTCGTGCAGAACACGATGAACGAGGTCGTGGACTACATCAGCGAGGTCAGCTACGGCCAGGCCTCGGTCGTGCCGGCCTATCGCGGCACCATCGATCTCGATCACAACAAGGACTACTACTACAGTCCGTCGCGCAACCTGCTGATCGAGCTGACCGAAGAAATCGTCGCCAAGCTGGTCGCCGCCGAACCCAATGTCCTCGACACCGTCGAGCGCCTGATCATCGTCACCAACGATCTGAACTTCACGGAGGACTGGGCGACGACCGGCCGTGGCCGTACGACCTGCCGGGCGGATTCACCCGGCCGATCTCGGTCTCCATCCAGTCCTCCGCCAATCAGACGGCGCGCTTCACGCACGGCATGCTGCATCAGTTCAACGCGGTCGATCTCTACGCGCACGAAGGAGTCACGTTCCCGCGTCCGTATGTGGACGAGTGGGACAACATGGCCGGCATGTTCAATAACGCGCACCCGCTCGTCTGGTCGAAGGAACGGGCGGGATGGCCGGCGGCGCACGGCGACACCGTCACGTTCATTCCGCGTCCGGCGCCGGGCGCTCGTACGCCGGCCTGAATCCGATTCCCATGTCGGTCAACAGCCACCCGGATCCGAACCGCAAGGGCATCGCCATCGGGCTGACTCCTGGCGTCACGACCCGCGCCGCCGAGAAGGCGTTCTACTACGTCGAAGCGCGCACGCAACGCGCCCGGCACCTACGACGACAGTGCTGCCGGGCAGCGGCGTGCTCGATCTACTACGTGAACGAGCTCGTGCCGCAAGGCGAAGGCCCGGTGATCCTGCGCGACAAGAATCTGCTGACCACCGGACTGGCCGATGCGTTCTTCAGCATCGGCGACGTCGTCACTCTTCCCGGAACGGGGATCACGCTCACGGTGCTGGCCGGCACCGGCGGCGGCGATTTCGACATCCAGGTGGACTACACGGCGCCGGTCACCGACTACAACGTCTTCATCACGCGCGGCGACACCATCGACGGCGATTTCGTTCCGTGGATGAGCCCGGACATCTGGGTGGATTCGCCGAAGAACGGCTTCAATCTCGGCGGCGGTCCGCCGCCGAACGATCAAATCGAAAACCCGGTGCAGAAAGTCGTCAACCGGATCTACGCGCGCATCCACAACGCCGGACCGGCGGATGCCTTCGACTTCGACGTGCGCTTCCGGATCTCGGAGCCGTACCACACGGTCGGCGGCGAGGCTGACTTCGACAAGTTCGTCGGCATCAAGCACATCGACGTGCTCAACGCCGGTACGACCACGAACGTGTTCGTCGAATGGACGCCGGAAACCGACGATGAGCCGCACGCGTGCGTGATGGTGGACATCATCAACCTGGTGGGCACCGACACGAACCCGAACGACAATTCGGCGCAGGAAAACCTGCACATCGTCGCGAGCGTGACGAGCAGTCCGTTCCATCCGGTCACCTACTCGTACAACCTGACGAACCCGTACGACCGCGCGGCGCTGTTCTACTTCCGTGCCCAGGGCGCGCCGAAGGGTTGGACGGTCGATCTGAATCCGCGCAAGATTCAGCTGAACCCCGGCGAACGTATGGTCGGCTCGGCGACCGTGACACCGCCGCCCGACGGCAAGGTACTGCACGAGCGAGCTGATTCAGATCACGAGCTGGACCGGGCGCGGCGATACGTTGATCCAGGTGGGCGGCGCCGCCGTGCAGGTCGACTTGCGGCGGCCGGTCGCGATCACGCTCGAAGCCGATGCCGGTCAGTGCTCGGACAAGGATTTCGAGATCCTGCTGCGTCAAGCGAAGGAGCGCGGCGAAAAGCTCGATCCGGGAAGAGCGCGGAAACTGTGCGGGCATATCACCGTGAAAGGGTGCACGATTCCGCCGCAGCCCAATCAGACGATCATCATCAAGTTCGTCGATCCGTTGGGCAACGTCACCTTCCACACGGTGAAGACCGATGCGAACGGGTGCTTCGAGGACATGCTGGTGAGCGTCACCGGCGGCACGTGGCAGGTGACCGCCGAGTATCCCGGCAGCAAGTGCGACGCCCCGGCGACGAGCGTGCACGGTGACGACCTGCTGGTGCCGATAGTCGGCCGGCGCCGGCCTATCCGCATCCCGCAACGCCGGAGGTGGATATATTTAGGGGCGTGGCGGATCGACATTTCGCGCGGAAGGCGCTCTGGCGCGGCTGGTCGCGCCGCTGCCCGCACTGCGGGGTCGGTCCGCTGTTCGCGGGCTGGGGCCGTCACCTGGACCAGTGCTCGAACTGCGGTCTCATCTACGAGCGCAACTCGGGCGATACGTGGGCCTTCACGATCATCGGCGACCGCATTCCGATCGCGCTGCTCATCGTGATCATCTATTTCGGCGTCGCCCGCCAGCATCCCACCCTGGGCTTTGCCGTGATCGCCGCCGCCACGCTGGTCATCGTCTGGACGGCGCCGAGGCGCTGGGGCATCGGCATCGCGCTGCACTACCTCTCGCGCGTGTATTTTCCCGATCCGGCCGACCCGATTCCCGAGACGCCTGTTCGCACCGACAACACCGCCTGATCGCCGGCGCGCGCGTTGTATGATGCGTCGATTTTTCCAACGGAGGCGGATGTGAAGCGTGCCCTGCTGGCTGGCGGCGTCTTGGCGGTGTGGATCGGCGCCACACAATTCTCGGCGGCCACGATCAACGACGTGCACTTCCATCATTTCCATCTGAACGTCGTCGATCCGCAGCGGTCGAGCACCTTCTACCAGCAAATCTTCGGCGGCGTTCCGGTCAAGTTCGCCGGCCGCACGGATGCGATCTTCACCGAGCGCTCGTTCATCCTCTTCAACAAGGTCGCGCAGCCGGCCGCCTGGGCGCTCGAGACCGGCATCTGGCATCTCGGCTGGGGCGGCGTCGACGGCCCGCGCGAGTTCAACACGCTGACCGGCAAAGGCGTCGAGTTCCAGAAACCGGTGACCGCGCTCGGCAACAACTACTACATGTATGCGTTCGGGCCGGACAAAGAGGTGCTCGAGGTCTGGACCGGCTTCCAGAATCACCGCTACGGCCACATCCATCTCGTCGCCGCCGATACCAATGCGACGCTGAAGTGGTACTCGGACACGCTGGGCATCGCGCTGCGGCCCCCTGCCGCCAACGGCAACGTGGCGCTGCAGAACGTGGACAACGTGGCGATCAATGCGATCCGCCAGCCGGCCACGACTCCGGTGCCGGCCTTGTGGGAGGGCAACGCGCCGATCACCGCGTTCCAGCCGACGAAGGGCCGCGCCGTCGATCACATCGCGTTTTCGTACCGGAAGATTCAGCCGATCTTCGATCGCATGAAGAAGGCGGGCGTGACGATCGCCGAGCCGATCACTCGTCAAGCAGGAATTCGGCTTCAAGAGCTTCTTCATCACCGGCCCTGATAACGTGCTGATTGAAATCGTCGAAGCGAAGCCGATTCCCGACGCGTCCTGGGAAGAGAAATAGCTATTTCAGCTCGCCGTCCAGTTCCATGTAGACGCGCTTGAGCGCGCCCGCCGCGTTATCGGTCTCGCGCGTCCAGTTTGCGTAGGGACCAAAGTCAGCGCGGGCCGGCGCTTCCTCCACCGGCACCTTCGCGTCGTGGAGCCGCTTCCCTTCCGACATGATGCGTTCGATCGCCATCCGGTAGTTGCGCATCTCCTCTTTCAGGATCTCGGGGCTGTCGAGAAACCCGTGCGCCGGGATCACGGTGGCCGCATCGATCTGCTCCGCCTTCCTGAGCGTCGCGACCCACTCGGTTGGATAGCCGTTCGCCATCGACGGAAAGATGCGGTTCAGGAAGACCTCGCTCATGAACAGGATCTTTTCGCGCGGCAGGTAGACCTCGAGGTCGCCGCCGGTATGCGCCCGGCCAAGAAAGAGAATCCTGATGTCGGTCGCACCCAGCCGGAGATCCCGCGTCGAATCGACGGTTTCCGTCGGCACGACCGTCGGCGGCTGGCCGGGGCGTCTTCCCTGCGACTGCCGCTCGAGATTCGCTTTCGAAAACGGATGGCTGATGAAGGTGACACCCGCCGGAAACGCCGAATCGCCGCCCGTGTGATCGCCATGTTCCGAACCGACGACGACGTACTTGATCGGTTGTGGCGTGATGGCCGCGATGTCCGCAACCAGCCGCGTGACGTTCTCGACCGTCCCCTGTCCTTCGGCGACGAGCACGCCGTCGGTGGTCACGACGATCAGGTTGTTGGCGGTGACCACACGCTTGGTGGGATCGATCTGCTCGTAGCCGTAGACGTTGTCAGCGAGCCTGGTGACGCGCGGAAAATCCGCCGGCTTCAGTCCGCGGATCGTGATGTCGCCGGTGCGGACCACCGACTGCCCCTCGAGGGTCCACGCCGTGGCCGCGAGCGCCAGGCAGACCACGGCGGCGCGCGTGAGCGGCGACATATGCATGGCGAGATTCTGCATCGCCCGGCAGAAACAGTTCAATGACGCCGCTAGACCGGCGGCGGCTCGACGAACATGTCCTCGAACACGCGGTAGTGACCGCCGTTCATGCCGAGCGCGGTGTAAACGGCCTGCGCGCGTGTGTTGGTCGTGTCCACGTACAGCCGAAGACCGCCCGCCCCGGCCGCCTGCGCCTCACTTCTGGCCGTGTGGTACAACGCGCGGAATACGCCATGTTTCCGGGCAGCCGGCACGACGTAGACCGACTGAATCCACCAGACCATCCGGTTCCGCCAGTCGCTCCACTCGAACGTGATGAGCAGCTGACCGGCGACCTCGCCCTCGCGTTCGGCAACCCAGTAGCAGCCCGGCGCGCGTGCCTCGAGCAGCGCCCGCACGCCTTCGCGCAGCGTGGCCGCGTCCAGACGGACTTGCTCGGATTCTTCGGCGAGCGCGATGTTGCCGGCGACGATCGCTTCGAGATCGGAAATCGTGGCGCGACGAATATGCATGGCGGTTACCTGACGCCGGCGGGCACCGGCACGCCGGCGCGCGTGTACTGATCGCGCTCGCACACGGCGGTCAGCGGGCTGAGGATCGCCGCCGGACTGGTCGCCGCGCCGATCTGCACGGGCGTCGACACGTAGTGCTGAAACACCGTCAGCTCGTGAGACGTTTGCGGCGACGCCGCCGCAAAACCGAATGTCGTCTGGCCGTCGCCGCTGAGGGCCACGCGATACGTGCCCTGGCGCGAGGGTACGCCCTCGACCGCGAACGCGACGACTTCCTTGCCGCTCTGCACGTGGCCCCAGCCGGCGAATGCCGAACGATCGGCGCGGCTGGTCTCGTAGGTCTGCTCGCGCCCCTTCGGTCCGTTCGCGACGGTCCACTCCGCGCCGGACGCCGAGCGCACGTGAGTCATTACCACCGAGTCGGTCGGATTCCGCATGGAGCCGTAGGTCCAGCGCGTCGTGCCGAAATCCCAGACCCACGGCAGCGGGCCGAGCGCCAATGGCGTGGCCAGCACGATCTCGCGGATGCGCCGCGACGGATCCGAGACCGACGCGGACAGCTTGACCCACGACTTGCTGTTCGGCATTTCGGTGGTCAGCGTAAATGGCGCCGTGCCGGAGTCGAGTCGGATCGCTCCCGAGTAGCGAATGACGACGGACAGCGGACCGCGCTTGACGATTTCCGTTTTCAGGCCATCGGCGCTCGACAGATCGCGCGATGTTCCGGCCATGTCGATGACGCTGAGACCGTTGGGACCAGTGCCAATGGCTTCGTCGCGATATTTGACTGAGGCGAGCAGCGGCAGACCGCTGCGATTGAAGCGGATGTTGCCGACCTGAATGCCGTCGCCGTCTTCCGCGACGGCCAATCCGCGCGCAGCCGTTTCGGACTTCACGCCCGCGCCGTACTGAAGCGTGTAGGCCTGCGACTCGAGCGGGCCGATGGTGGCGTTGAAGTCCACCGCCAGCCACTGAATCGAGCCGTCGGGCCAGCGCGCCTCCGCCGACAGGTTGCGATGCGACTTCCGTCTGGCCGAGAAGCAGGCGGACGCTAGCGGGATCCGTCAGCGCCGCGCGCGGCAGCGGCACTCTCGCGCTGACCGGGAACTGCGTTCGCCGCATGCCACCCGATTCGCTGACATTCACGGTGACGGACGCCGGCGCTTGCGCAAGTGCACGCGCGAGACAGAACGCAAAGACGATGAGAGCAGACCATCGGAGCTTTCATGAGTCGGACATCTTACGCGGAGGTTGGAGATTGGAGGTTGGAGGCTGGAGATTGGGAGCTGGGGACTGGGACTCGGGAATTGGGAATTCGGAATTGAGAATTCGGAATTGGCCGAACCTCAGAATTCAGAATTCCTAGAGCCTAAAGCCCGAAGCCCAGCCGCGCGCTCACTCTGCCCGTAACGCAATCATCGGATCGATGCGGGCGGCGGCGCGGGCGGGGATCCAGGAACCGACGATCGCGACGAGGGTCAGCAGAAGCGGCACGACGGCGAAGACGATCGGGTCGCGTGCGGTCACGCCGAACAGCAGGCTCGCGAGGACGCGCGCCAGCGCGAAGGCGGCCGCCAGGCCGACGACGACACCGACCAGCGCGAGGATCACACCCTGAAGCATCACGCGGGTCTGGACCGTGCGCGTCGGCGCGCCGAGCGCCAGGCGGATGCCGATCTCCTGGGTCTGCTGCTGGACGGAGTACGCCACGAGACCGTAGAGGCCGATGGCCGCGAGCAGCAGCGCGGCGGCGCCGAACACCGTGAGCAGCAGCGTGTTGAAGTCGGCTGAAGCGGTCGAACGGGCCATGACCTCGTCCATCGATCGCACCGTGCCAACCGGCAGCCCCGCGCTCAACTGCCTGAGCGTGTCCTGAATCGGCGCGCGCAGCGAGTACGGCGGAACCCGCGTCCGCAGCACCCACACGATCGGCGACAGGCGGACGTTCAGTGCATTCACGCCGTCCGCGATCTGCGAGGCGGGCACGTACATCACCGGCCGCGGATCGCGGTTCAAGCCGCCGTCGTGCACGTCACCGACGATTCCGACAATCTGGCGCGGCCCTTCCTCGAACTCGGGGCCGACTCCCCGCCCGATGATGATCTGATCGGCGAGCGGATCGCCATTCGGCCAGAACTGCTTCGCCATCGCCTGGTTGATCATCGCGACCGGCGGCGCGCCGCCTTGATCCGCGTCGGTAAAGGCGCGGCCGCGCACGATCGCAATCTTGAACACGTCGAAATAGCCCGGCGAGACGGTCACCCATCCGCCGCCGCCGTGCGACGGTCCGTCGAGCGGGCGGCCGACGATGATGAACGGCAGGCCGTATCCGCCTTCGAGTGGGACGCAGCACGTGGCGCTGGCGATCTCGACGCCAGGTATGGCGTTGAGCCGTGGGATGGCGTCGCGGGTCAGCCGCGTGACCGCGTCGGTCTTCTGGAAGCGCGGATCCGAGAGCGACATCCGCAGCGTCAGCACGTTGTGCGTGGCGAATCCCGGCTCGACCGATCGGAGCGCCACAAAGGTCCGAATGAGCAGCGCGGCGCCGACGACGAGGATCAGCGCGAGCGCCATCTCCGTCACGACCAGCACCGACCGCGTCTTGTTGTGACGGAAGCCCGTACCCGATCGTCCGCCGCTGTCTTTCAGCGCGGTGCTGAGATCGGCGCGCGACGCCTGGAGCGCGGGAATCAGGCCGAAGATGATGCCGGTCGCGACCGACACGACCAGCGTGAAGGCCACGACCCGCCAGTCCACCACGACGTAGGCCGCATTCGTCCCGATGCGAGGAATGCCGCCAGGGTTGATCGCCAGCAGCGCGCGAATGCCGACGATGCCGAGCGTCAGGCCGACGACACCGCCCATCAGGGAGAGCACGACGCTTTCGGTCAGCAGCTGGCGAATGACGCGGCTGCGCTGCGCGCCGATCGCCGCCCGTATCGCCATTTCCCGGCGCCGCGTCGTCGCCCTCACGAGCAGCAGGTTGGCGACGTTGGCGCACGCGATCAGCAGGACGAAGCCGACCGCCCCGGCGAGCACCCAGAGCGACGAGCGGACGTTGCCAATGAGCGCTTCGCGCATCAACCGCAGGCCGAAGGTCTGTTTCGGGGGGAGCGCCCGCGGATAGAGCTGACGGAATCCCTCGCCCGACAGCGTGAGCTTCGCGTTGCCCGCCTCGAACGAGACGCCGGGCTTGAGCCGCGCGACCGTCGTGAAGTAGTGCGCCTGGTCCTTGCTCTGCGGATCGATCTGGAAAGGCGTCCACACCTCCGCCGGTGGATTCGCCTCGGTGCGGTATCCCGGCGCGACGACGCCGATGACCTCGTAGGTCACCGAGCTCAGCGAAATGGTCTTGCCGACGATGTTGGGATCGCCGCCGAAGCGGCGCTGCCGCAGTTCGTCGCTGATGACGGCGACGTGCGGGCCGTTCGGTCGATCCTCCTCGGCCGAAAATCCGCGCCCCTGCGCGATCGGAATGCTGAACACGCGGAAGAAGTCCGCGGATACCTGTCCGTACTGGACCTGTTCGGGAACGTCCACCCCGGTCAGGTTGGCCTGCCCGTAGCGATACGCGCTGACGTACTCGAGCACCTCGCTTTGCGAGCGCCAGAAATTGAACTTGGTCGGTGACGAGCCGCCGCCCGAGCCGTCCGGGCCGACGTTCATCAGCATCACCAGGCGGTCGGGATCGGTGTACGGCAGCGGACGCAGCAGCACGGCGTTCATCACCGAGAAGATCGCGGTATTGGCGCCGATGCCGAGCGCGAGCGCGGCGACCGCGGTCAGGGTGAACACCGGGCTCTGCCGGAACATCCGCAGCGCGTGCTTGAAATCCTGGATGAATCGTTCCATGGTGAGCGACCCACTCTTAGACACCAACCGCGTGATTTTGGTTGGCCTGAATTCGTGCGCGCCGGCGTCAGCACCGCACGTTCACGGTGTGACCGGTATTGAACGGATTTTACGGAAGATTCGGCGGCGGCGTCCGGCGTTTTGTCGCCTGTTCGAACGCGTAGGCCAGCGCCAGCAATCGCGGTTCGCTGCAGGCGGTCCCGGTGAAGCTGACGCCGAACGGCGCCGGCTTCGGCTCGAATCCGGCCGGGAACGGCGCGCCGCCGTTGTTCGGCACCGTGCCGAACGGCACGATGACCGTCGGGTATCCCGGACGCGCGCCGACGCGCCGCCCCGGTCCCGCCAGGAAACAGAATCGCATCGAGCTGATGCGCTTTCATCGCCTCGTCGATGCCGTGCGCGGCGTTGAGTTGGGTCTCGCGGGCGAGGTCCTGCTCGTAACGGGCGCGGTCGCGAACGAGATCGATCTCGTCAGAGAGATCGAGCCGTGCCTGTCCGTACCGCATCGATCCCGGCGTTCCGGTGCGCCACGTTCCACTCGCGCAGCTCGGTCAGCGATTTCACGGGCGCCGCCGGCCCCAGCGTGCCGAGCCAGGCGTTGAAGTCCCGTTTCATGCCGTAGTTGAGCGAAATCGAACAGGCGTTGTCCTTCGCGGTGTCTTCGGTGGTCGAGCAGGCCTGCCAGACGGCGACGTTCTTACTCGCGTCTGGATCGACGATGCTCGGAATGTCGGCGGGATCGACGATCACCGCGCCCTTGCTGCGCAGGACCTGAATGGCATCGGCCATCACGATCGCCGCCTCGGGCGAGAGGCCGCCTGACGGCGTCGCCTGCCCCGGCAACTGCGCGCGGTCGTAGAAGATCGATCGCGGAATGCCGATGCGGGCGCCCTTCAGCGCGTCGGCTTTGAGGAACACCGTGTAGTCGTTCTTCGCCGGAGGCGTGCAGCGCTTGGTCGCCGGGTCGTTCGGATCCGGCGAGCGCCCCTCGAGGGCGCCGAACATGATGGCGGCATCGGTGACGAACTTCGCCATCGGCCCGGGCGTGTCCTGGTCCGCCGAAATCGGGATCACGCCGTAGCGGCTGACGCGGCCGACCGTCGGCTTGATCCCCGCGAGCATGTTCTGATTCGACGGGCTGAGGATCGAGCCGTTGGTTTCCGTGCCGACGTTCCCCGCCCAGAAACTCGCGGCCGTGCCGACGCCGGAACTGGAACCGCCGGTCGCGAGGACCGGGCGGCCGTCGCTCGTCTCGCGCGGATCGCGCCGCGGATCGTACGGATTGAAACCGAACCCGCCGACCGCGTTGTAGTTGGTCGGCATCGGCGTCGGCGCACCGGCCATGAAGTTGGCGAGCTCGGTCATGCCGGTTTTCGCGATGATGATCGCGCCCGCGGCCTTGAGGTTCGTGACGAGCGTCGCCTCATACCCGGGCGTGAATCCGACGAACACCAGCGCGCCGCCGGTCGTCGGCATGTTCGTGGTGTGGACGTTGTCCTTCACGGCGATCGGGATGCCGTGCAGCGGTCCGCGCAAGTGACCCGCGCGCCGCTCGCGGTCGCGCTCTGCCGCTTCCTTCAGCGCGTCCGGATTGACGGCGAGCACGGCGTGCAGCCGGGTGTCGTAAGTGGCGATGCGCGTCAAATACTGCGTGACGATCTCGACCGAGGTCGTCTGCTTCTTCGCCAGCGCCGTGCGCATCTCGCTGATGGAGGCTTCGACGACGCTGAACGGCTTGCGCGCGCCGGAGACGGACAGCTGGCCGAAGATCGCGAACAAGCGCGAGCGTGACTACGATTCGTTTCAGCATGGCGCTCTCGACCTGGTCCTACCCGGCGCTACCCGACTTTTCTTCCACTGGCGCCGGGGCCCCACCCCCGGCGCGAACTTACGCTGATGCTCGGGCTCGGATTCGCTTGTCCTCGCCCTCGCATGGCCGCAGGCGCTAACTTTGTCTTCACTGGCGCTGGGGCCCCACCCCCAGCGCGAACTGACGCCGATGCTCCGCCTCGGATTTGCTTGTCCTCGGCGTCGCATGGCCGCAGGCGCTCCTTTCTGGCGCTCAGCCGCAGCACTGCCCTACCCGCCTTACCCGCCCTACGCGCCCTACCTGCCCTACCCGGCCTACCTGCCCTGATACTTGCGTAGTTCCAGCTTGGCGATCGCGTCGCGGTGGACTTCGTCGGGACCATCGGCCAGCCGGATCGTGCGCGTGTGGGCCCACGCCGCGGCGAGCGGAAAGTCGTCGCTGACGCCGGCGGCGCCGTGCGCCTGGATCGCGCGGTCGATGACGCGCAGCGCGGCGCGCGGCACGACCACCTTGATCATCGCAATCTCGCGGCGCGCCTCCTTGTTGCCGACCGTGTCCATCAGGTGCGCCGCGTTGCAGGGTCAGCAGCCGCGCCTGCTCGAGATCCATGCGCGACTCGGCGATGTCCGCGCGAATCGTGCCCTGCTCCGCCAGCGTTTTGCCGAACGCGACCCGCGTCAGCACGCGCCGGCACATCGCTTCGAGGCAGCGCTCGGCCAGGCCGATGAGCCGCATGCAGTGGTGAATGCGCCCCGGACCGAGACGGCCCTGCGCGATCTCGAAGCCGCGCCCTTCGCCGAGCAGCATGTTCGCGGCCGGCACGCGCACATCCTCGAACGTAATCTCCGCATGCCCATGCGGCGCATCGTCGTAGCCGAAGACCGGCAGCATGCGGCGGATGGTGACGCCGCGCGTGTCCATCGGCACGAGGATCATCGACTGCTGCTGGTGCCGCGGCGCCTGCGGGTCGGTCTTGCCCATGAAGATCGCGATGCGGCAGCGCGGATCGCCGGCGCCGGAGATGAACCACTTGCGTCCGTTGATCACGTAGTCGTCGCCGTCGCGCACGATGCTCGATCGGATGTTGGTCGCGTCGGACGAGGCGACGTCCGGCTCGGTCATCGCAAAGCACGAGCGGATCTCGCCGGCGAGCAGCGGCTCGAGCCACTGCGCGCCGCTGCTCCGGCGTGCCGTAGCGGACCAGCACCTCCATGTTGCCGGTGTCCGGCGCCGAGCAGTTGAACACCTCCGGGGCAAAGCCCGGCGAGCGCCCCATGATTTCGCAGAGCGGCGCGTACTCTGAATTCTTCAGGCCGGCGCCGTACTCGCTCTCGGGCAGAAAGAGATTCCAGAGGCCCGCGGCGCGCGCCTGCGGCTTCAGCGTCTCGATCATCGGGATCGGCTGCCAGCGATCGCCCTCGGCGATCTGCGCGCGGACCGCCGCCTCGTTCGGATAGATGTGCTCGTCCATGAACGCCGCGAGCTGTTGCGCCAGCGTTTTCGCGCGGTCGGAGGTGTCGAGATGCATCGTGGCCGCATGATAGTCTAGCCGGGCCGTGCACGGAGATACGCGCGAGGTTCGTCCGACCGAGCAGCTCGATTGGGCCGCGCTCGCCGCCTACCTGCGGTGGCATCTCGAGCCGGGCCAGATCAGCGGCCTCGACCTCTCCGCCGACATGACGGTCTCGCAGTTTCCCGGCGGTCACTCGAACCTGACCTATCTGCGTGCGATTCGGCGGCGCGGAGCTCGTGCTGCGGCGGCCGCCGCTTGGTCCGGTGCCGCCGAAGGCGCACGACATGGCGCGCGAATATCGCTGGCTCGCCGCGCTCCATCCGGTGTTTCCGCTGGCGCCGCGGCCCTACGTGCTGTGCGAGGACCCGAAGGTCATCGGCTCGGTCTTCTACGTGATGGAGCGCCGTCGCGGCCTGGTCGTGCGGAACGAGGAGCCGCTGCCGCTGGCGAACAATCCGGAGGCGCGGCGCCTGGTCAGCGAGGCGCTGATCGATCGCCTCGCGGATCTGCACGCGGTCGACGTGACGCGTGGACCGCTCGCCGCGCTCGGCAAGCCGGCTGGCTTCGTCGAACGCCAGGTGCACGGCTGGACCGAGCGGTGGAACGGATCGAAGATCGAGCCGGTCCCGGAAATGGAGGCGCTCGCGGCCTGGCTCGCGGCGCGGGTTCCCGGCGATCCCGAGCAGCCGGCGGTCGTGCACGGCGACTTCAAGCTCGATAACGTGCTGCTCGATCCGCTGGACCTCGGACAGCTGGTCGCCGTTTTCGACTGGGAGATGAGCGCGCTCGGCGATCCGCTGGTGGATCTCGGGATCTTTCTCGCATACTGGTCGCCGACCGCTCCGCCGTCGCAGCGCGACGCCTTGACGACGGTCACCGCATCGGCCGGGCTATCTGACGAAAGAGGAAGTCGTCACGCGGTACGCCGCGCGATCGGGGCGCGACGTGTCGCAGATTCGCTTCTACGAAACGTTCGCGCTCTTCAAGATCGCGGTGGTGATTCAGCAGATCTTCTATCGCTACTCGCGTGGACAGACCGACGATCCGCGGTTCGCCAATTTCGGCGGACGGGTTGAATATCTGGCGCGCGAAGCCGCGTCGATGGCGGGATTGATGGAGAAGCAGTCATGACCAACCGAGTTCTGGCGATCGCGGCCGTGGCGTGGATCGCCGCCGCCTCGTGGGCGGTGCACGCGCAGCAGCCCGGCGACGGTCCGCGCTACACCGGCGACACCCTGGTGCGGCCGGTCGATTATCGCGAGTGGACGTTCCTGGCCGCCGGCCTGGGCATGACCTACGAGCCGGAAAACACCGCCGCCCAGCCGCGCCAGCTGTTCACGAACGTGTTCGTGAATCCCTCGTCGTACCGCGGCTTCCTGCAGTCCGGCACGTGGCCGAACGGCACCGTCTTCATTCTCGAAATCCGCGCGTCGGCCAGCGAAGGCTCCATCAACAAAGGCGGCCACTTCCAGGCCGGCATCGTCGGCATGGAAGCGCACGTCAAGGATTCGCGCTTTCCCGATGGCTGGGCGTTCTTCAACTTCGGCGCGCCCGGCGGCGCGCTGCGCGACGCGGCGGCGCCATTGGCGCCGGCGCAGGCGGCGCGGTGTGTCGAGTGCCACACGAAGAACGGGGCGGTCGAGCGGACCTTCGTGCAGTTCTACCCGACGCTGATCGAGACGGCGAAGCGCATGGGAACCTACAAACAGTGAAGATGCGCGCCGCCGTGCTCTGGGAGCGCGGCCAGCCGCTGTCGGTCGAGGACGTCGAGCTCGACCCGCCGGGCGCCGGCGAAGTCCTCGTCGAAATCAAAGCCGCGGGCGTCTGTCACAGCGATCTCCATCCCGCGCGAGGCGACTGGCCGCTGCGGACGCCGCTCGTCCTCGGTCACGAGGGCGCGGGCGTCGTGCAGGAGGTCGGCGCCGGCGTCACCCGCGTCAAGCCGGGCGACCACGTCGTCTTCTGCTGGGCGCCCGCGTGCGGCGTCTGCCCGCCGTGCGCCGAAGGCCGGGCGCTGCACTGCGATCGCCTCGACAAGACGACCTATCGCAATCGCCTGCCGTCCGGCGCGATTCGTCTCCACGGGCGCGGCCAGGATCTGAATCACTTTCTCGGCACCGCCTGCTTCGCGGAGTACGCGGTCGTCTCGGAACAGGGCGCGGTCGTCGTGGATCGCGACATCCCGTTCGACGCGCTGGCCACGCTCGGCTGCGCGGTCGTGACCGGGATCGGCGCGGTGATGACCGCCGGACGCGTGCCCGCCGGAGCGCGCGTGGCGGTGATCGGCGCCGGCGGCGTTGGCCTGAACGTCATTCAGGGCGCCGCGATTTCGGAGTGCGCGCAGATCATCGCGCTCGATCGCCACGCGGCGCCGCTCGCGCTGGCTCGAACCTTTGGCGCCACGGATGTCGTCGAAGCGGCGTCTAACACGGTAGAGGCGATTCGGGAGCGCACGGGCGGACGAGGCGCCGACTTCGTGTTCGATACGGTCGGGACTCCGTCAACCGTCGCGGACTCGGTGGCTGCCGTGCGCAAAGGCGGAACCGTCGTCCTCACCGGCTTGTCCCGCGTCGACGCACAGGCCGAGGTTCCGCTGTTCCCCTTCGTGATGCACGAGAAGCGGCTCATCGGATCGGCGTACGGTTCCGGCCGTCCGACGGAAGACATCGTGCGGCTCGTCGAGTGGTATCGCAGCGGACGCCTCAAGCTGCGCGAGCTCGTCACGCGCTCGTATACCTTGAATCAGATAGGCGAAGCGCTCGAGGCTCTGGCGTCCAGCCAGGGCGCCCGCGGCGTCATAAGTTCGGTAAAATAAAACCATGCGTTCAAGGCTCGCGGCCGTCGCAGTGCTGCTCGGTCTGTCGCTGGCAACGGTGCCGGTCGTCGGACAGCAGGCCAAAACCGCCGCTCAGAAGCTGCCGCCGCTCTCGTACGTCTGCATCGATGCCGGGCGACGAGGGTGTGCTCGAGGACAAGCCGGGCATCTGTCCCAACCCCAAGTGCAAAATGCCGCTCGTGCCGATCCGCCTCGACGCGAAGTATTGGTGTCCGACGCATCAGACGCTCGTCGTCAGGGACGGTCCCGGCACGTGTCCGCTCGACAAGAAGACGCTCGTCCCGGTCACGCTGTCTGAATTCTGGACCTGCGCGGACAAGCCCGACGAGAAGGTGCTTGAACCCGGCAATTGCGCAAACGGCCAGCCGCGCAAGATCGCCTACGAACTGCGCGCACACGGCGACCACAATCCGCGGCACGGCGGCCAGTTCTTCATGGCTGAAGATGCGTGGCATCACATGGAGGGCACGTACCCGAGCGCCGCCCTGTTCCGCGCGTTCTTCTACGACAACTACACCAAGCCGATGAATCCGAAAGCGTTCAGCGGTTCGGTCATCGTCCTCGACAAAGCTGACAAGGAACTCGGAACGTTTCCGCTGACGGTCGTCGCGCGACGGCGCCACGCTCGAAGCGAAGATTCCACCGGCGCTCGGCGCGCTGCCCTTCAAGGCGGCCGCGAAGGTCAAGTTCGCGCCGGAACTGCGCGAGCAGCGGTTCGATTTCAATTTCGCCGAGTTCTCGAAAGACACGGCAGCGCCCGCGACGCCGCCAGCCGCTCCCGCGCCAAAGCCGGCGACCACGACGGCAAACACGCCGGCGCCTGCGCGCCCCGCAGCGGCGAAACCCGCTCCGCCGACCGCGGCCGCAAAGCCGGCGCCCGCACCGGCGGCACCGACTCCAGCACCCGCGCCGGCGTCACAGGAACCGCTGATTCTCGACAGCCCGACGCAGATTCCGCCGGCGCTCGCCGAGGCGCTCGACGAATCGAAGCTGCCGACGAATACGCAGGGGCTGCTCGCTGAACTGACCTCGCGCGCCAAGGAAGTGCAGACGCTCGTCAACGAGGGCAACCTCGCGCAGGTCTGGCTGCCGGCGACCGCCACGAAAACGGTCGCCCTGGTGCTCGACCAGAATGCGCGTTCGCTGCCCGAACGTCAGCGTGTGCTGGTCTCGTCGGCGGTCAAGCGCGTCGTCACCGCCGCGTGGGAGCTCGACGCATACGGCGATCTCGGCAACAAGGAAAAGATCACCGAGGCCTACCAGCGTCTCGAATCTGCAGTTACCGATCTGAAGGCGGCTTATGAAACTCGTTAAGCGTCAACCGCGGTCCACCGGCTGGAAGACCTGGGTCGCCTTCGGCGGCGCGGGGCTGCTGGCCATCGTCGCGATGACGGCGACGACCATCGACGCGCACAAGGGCATCACGTCGAAGTACACCTACAACGACGATGTGTTCCCGATCCTGCGGGACAAGTGCGGCAGCTGCCACGTACCGGGCGGCGCGGCGCCGATGTCGCTGTTGACCTACAAGGACGAGGGCGGCGCGGTCGCGTGGGCCGAGTCGATTCGCGAGAACCTGGTGGCCGGATCGATGCCGCCGTACTACGCCGATCCGACCGGCCCCGCCGTCAAGAATCCGCACTCGCTCTCGCCGCGCGAGCTCGACATCGTCGTCACGTGGGCCGCCGGCGGCACGCCGCAGGGCGATCTGCACAAGATGCCGCCCGACATGAAGGCGCACGTGCAGTGGGGACTCGGCAAGCCGGATCTCGAAGTTCCGGTCGACGCATACACGCTCGCCGCGGGCGCGATGGCCGCGACCGGCGAATTCACGCTCGCCGACCAATCTCAAAGAAGTGAAGTGGGTCAAGGCCGCTGACCTGCTGCCGGGCAACTCGTCGATCGTTCGCCGCGCGACGATTCGCGTGGACAACGGACCGGTGCTCGCCGAGTGGGAGCCTGGCGACGATGCGACGGCGGCGCCGGGAGGGACCGGGTTCAAGCTGGAACCGGGCGCCAAGCTGCGCGTGCAGATCGCCTACAAGAAGCCGTACCTGCAGGAGCAGGACGCCGTGAAGGACCAGAGCGTGGTCGGCCTGTACTTCACCGACGAACCGCTCTCCGGCAAGTCCATCGAAGCCTTCGCCGTGGACGGCGGCGATGAAGGCAGCGCGACACGCACGTTCAGCGCGACGCTGCCGCACGGCGGCCGAGTCGCTGGCGGTCCGGCCGCAGCTCGATCAGGCCTACGATTCGATGACGGTGACGGCGATCGCGGCGTCCGGCCGCAAGGTGCCGCTCATCAAGTTCCGGGCGGCGCGTCCGGAATGGCCGCGGCGCTACTGGCTGGCCGACCCGGTCGAGTTGCCGGCCGGCACGAAAATCGAAGTGGTGGCCACGCCCGGCGATCCGGACAGCGGCCCGCTTGGCCCCGCGGTCAAGAATCCCCTGCAAATCTCGCTCGATCTCGTTTCGCAGTAGCCGAGGCGACAGCGTCGTTTTCCCGCCGCACGAACGGGCAGTTCGTGTAGCATCCGGCGCTATGAAACACTTCATTCTGATCGGCCTGGGCGCCGCCCTGGTCACTGCCCTTCCTACACCCGGCTTCTCTCAAGCGCTCACCAGCATGGCCTCGGTCCGTGTTGGCTACAACACGCGCAAAGCGAGCGTCAATCCGCAGGGCGAACTGAAGGCCCAGATCGACGAAATCGATCGCCAGATTGCGGACGCGCAGCGCCTTGGCCAGAACGCGCAGATGCGCCGGCTGATGGCGAAAGGCACGACGCTGCTCTCCGGCCGCGAGTGGACCGATGCGCTCGACTTCTCGACCTCGCTGGCGCTCAGGACCGAACACGTCATTGCCGATTCGACCAAGCCGTACCCGGTGCGCGTCGAGCAGCTCTACGCGCCGTCAATCGAACTGAGCCGGCCGCTGACGGTCCAGGCGCGGCTTCGCCAGCGGCCCGCCGCGGCTCAGGGCGGTCGCGCCGGCGCCCGGCGCGGTCGTCAAGGAACTCGGGACGTTCGAGAACGTGCCGCGCGACCTTCGCGAGTCGCCGTTCGCGCTCGACCTCGACGTCCACGACGTCGCGGACGGCACGTATCAACTGGCGATTGATGTCCTGGACGCGCAACGGCCGCTCGGCACCACCACCCTGCTCGTGAACCTGCGCGAAGGGCCTGGACGGCATCGTCACGCAGATCGAAGCGGACGCGAAGCGCGCGCCCGAGAACGTGCGCGCCGACATCCTGTTCCCCGTCGATCGGATGAACAACGTCAACAAGGGCCGCCTCGAGCTGCGCACGTTCGATCCCGACAAGGATTTCCCGGCGGCGCAGGCCGTCGCCGCGGCGAGCGCAGGCGGCAAGAATCCGTTCGCGACGCAGACGGGCGACTTCAAGCGCCACTACCTGCTCGACGCCGCCAGCGAGATCCTGCCGTACCGGATGTACGTGCCCACGAGCTACAACGGCACGCGCGCGCTACCCGCTGATCATCGCGCTGCACGGACTCGGCGGCACCGAAGACAGTTTCTTCGACGGCTACGACCGCAAGTTCCCCGGCCTCGCCGAGCAGCACGGCTACATCGTGGCCGCGCCGCTGGGCTACCGCGTCGACGGCGGCTATGGGTGGGGCGTTGGCAACCCGCCGGCCGATGCGACGACGCGGCGGCTGCAGGATCTGAGCGAGCAGGACGTGATGCGCGTGCTGGAGCTCGTGCGCAAGCAGTACAAGATCGACGACAGCCGCATTTACCTGACCGGGCACTCGCTCGGCGCGATCGGCACCTGGAAGATGGCGCCGAAATATCCGGACATCTGGGCGGCCATCGCGCCGTTCTCGGGTTCGGGCGCGCCCGGCCACGCTGGAGCGCATCAAGACGATCCCCGAATTCGTCGTGCATGGCGACGCCGATCCGACCGTCAACGTGCGCGGCTCGCGCACGATGGTGGCGAAGATGAAGGAGCTCGGGATCGACGTCACGTACATCGAAGTCCCCGGCGGCAATCACGGCAGCGTCGTCGCGCCCAACTTCGACGGGCTGTTCAAGTTCTTCGACGCACACCGCAAGCCGGCCAAAACGACATCGCAGCAATAACGAGCACCCATGCGCCTGTTGTTCGCCGGAGTTTCCGCGTTCGCCCTTGCGTCAGTGATGTTAACCGCCGCGCCCGACACCGTGACCGTTGATGGCGGCCGTGTGTCGGGCATCGTCACCGACGGCGTCAACACGTATCGCGGCATTCCCTATGCGGCGCCGCCGGTCGGCGAGTTGCGGTGGAAGCCGCCAGCGGCGCTGGTGCCATGGCAGGGCGTGCGCGACGGGTCGAAGTACGGCGCCGAGTGTCCGCAGACGCAATATCCGGACGGGTCCGTTTACATCAGGCCGCTCCAACCCCAGAGCGAGGATTGCCTGTTCCTGAACGTCTGGACCACCGCGAAAGCCGGCGACAAACGGCCGGTCTTCGTCTGGGTCCACGGCGGCGCGTTGACGCACGGGTCGAGCATCAGCGACGTGCGCGACGGCAGCGCGTTCGCGAAGAAAAACATCGTGGTGGTGTCGCTCAACTATCGGCTCGGGGCGCTGGGCTACATGGCGCATCCGGAGTTGACGGCTGAATCGCCGCATGCACGCGTCTGGCAACTACGGCGTGCTCGATCAGATCGCGGCGCTGAAGTGGGTCCAGAAGAACATCGCGGCATTTGGCGGCGATCCGGCGCAAGTGACGATCGGCGGAGAATCGGCCGGGGCGTGGAGCGTGAGCACGCTCGTCGCCAGTCCGCTGGCCAAGGGTCTCTTCATCCGCGCGATCGGCGAAAGCGGCGCGCGGTTCTTCGGCACGCCGCATCTGCACGATGACCGCCCGGGCATGACGTCGGCCGAGAACGTCGGCCTGGCGCTGGCGAAAAACGTCGGCGCAGCCTCCCTGCGCGATCTGCGGGCGCTGCCCGCCGACAAGCTTCTGGACGTCCGCGGCTTCCGCACTCAGGAAACGGTGGACGGCTGGGTGCTTCCCGACGATGTGCACACACTCTTCGCGCAGAAGAAACACAACAACGTGCCGGTGCTCGTCGGATCGAACGCGAACGAAATGACGTCGCTCACACCGGCCGCGTCGCTGCCGAAAACGATGGACGACTATCGGCGGCGCATCGAGGGGCAGTACCGGGATCTGGCGGCGGAGTTCAGCAGCGTCTACGGCGTGAAAAGCGAGGCTGACATCGCCGACGCCATGCTGGCCTCAGGCCGAGACACGTCTTCTCGGTGCAGATGCGGACATGGGCGCGCATGACGACCGCGGCAGGGTCGAGTGCGTATCTGTATTTCTTCAGCCATCAGCCGCCGAGCCCGAGGCAGAGCGAACTGCACGCATTTCACGCGAGCGAAATCCCGTACGTCTTCAACGTGCTGACATTCGGCGACCCGCGCGAGGCCGGCTTCAAGTGGACCGAGGCAGACCACCGCCTCTCCGATCAGATGCTCACCTACTGGTCCAGTTTCGTCGCGACCGGCGTGCCGGCTGGCAAAGGGCTGCCGAAATGGCCGGTCTACGACGCGACAAACGAACCGTACCTGGAACTCAACGATCCGCTGCGCATCGGCAATCACCTGCTGAAGGCGCAACTGGACTTCCAGGAAAAGGTCCTGACCCGCCGACGATAAAATCAACCGCAGAGTCCGCAAAGATCGCAGAGCCACACTACAAACCAGAGTCACGAAGACACGAAGGCACGAAGACCTAGTTGGGTTTTCCCGTGGAATTCTGCGAGCTCTGCGTTCTCGGCGGTTGACCGTGGACGACCAGACGGAATCAGGACGTCACGCGGCGCCAGTGCCGGCGGAGGCGCCTGAAAGCCGGTAACACGGCGGTGATCGTCGAAGCCAGTCCGCCAAGACTCAGCACGATGACGACGATGTCCCAGAGCGGACGGCGGTAGTAGAGGAACGGGAAGTCGAGCGAGTGCAGGCCGTGATAGAGCCAGCGGTTCAGCCGGGTGAGCCGCTCCTCTTTTCTGACGATCGCACCGCGCCGCGGATCGACGTAGAGCCACGATCGCTGGGGATCGACATAGCGGACGCGCAGCACCGGCAGCGAGAGCTCGCCGTCACGATCGTAGTAGTACGAATCGTAGGCATCGAGCCAGACGGCGTCCTCGACGGCGACCGAGGGCATCGCCTCCCGCGCGGTCGCGAGCATCGTGTCGCGATCGAACACTTCGAACGGCTTGCTCCCACCCGAGCCGATCGAGACGAGGTGCGTCTGATCTGACAGGAACGGTTCGCCCTTGAACTGCACGACCTCCAGTTCCTTCGCCGGCGCTGCCGAAGCCGCCGCGAGCGCCGCCGCACCACGCTGGATCGACTCGGCGCTCACCTGATCCAGGCGCCACGCGCCGCCGGAGAAGACTTCCCGCTGCGCTCTCGTCGGCGCCGTGCTCGGATGCCAGTCCCACGGATCCATCGACAGCATGCCGCTGAACACCCACGTGAAGGTGGTGAGGCCGAAGAGCAGCCCCGCATAGTGATGCCAGCGCATCGATCCGGAATACGGGCTCCACGACGGTTCGCGCTTCAGGCGATACCGCGAGCCGGGAGAGACGCGCCACAGGCCCCACACCAGCCCCAGCAGGCACATGATGCTGCCGACGAGCGAGAGCCACACGATCGACTGCGCCCACAGCGCCGACTGCTTGCGGAACGGCGTGAAGTAAATCCAGTGCAGCACCGCGCCGGCATACGCCAGCCGCCGGCTCGAACGCGTCGTCTCCAGCACCGCCTGCCCCGTCTGCTCCGATACGTAGATCTGCGTATCGGACGCGTCGCCGAGCACGACGCGGTGCATCGGCAGCATGCCGCGGTTCTCGAGCGTCCATTGGTCGGGTTCGACGATGCGGGTATCGCTCAACGCGTGATCGGTTGCCGTCTCGGCGAAACGGCGCGCGACCGCGGTCGCCTGCGCCTCGGTCAGCCGTTCGAGCGGGTCGCCGGTATCGGCGAAGACCGTCTTCCACCGGCCGCGCACGATCGCGCGATAGACCGGCCGATCCTCCTGCATGCCGACGAGCACGCGCTGGGGGGCGCCCGCGCTCGCCTCCCAGGGCGTCGCCGGGCGTGATGCGCAGCTGCGACAGGTCGAGCGCCGGAAGCGCGGCCCGGCGCGCTTCGGACGAGAGCGCCGGGCATCCGCGCGTACATCATGACGATGCCCGACGCGAACCAGGCGATGAACAGGATGCAGCCGGCGATCCCCAGCCAGCGATGGCTGTAGATCACGATACGCCGAGGGTCGAGCAACAGACGCCAGGTCACAGCGGAATGGTCATGAACGTTTGGCGTGGGCGAGCGCCTTCGGCCCGTCGCATTTGCCCGTAAAGTGCGTATAGTATGCCCCCATGCGACGCATCATTTTCTTGAGCCTCATTCTCGTGCCGGTCGCCTCGGCGGCCGTCATGAAGTCTCCATTACAGTGGCCTGACGCCATCCTGAATCCTCACGCGGCGTCTCTCTACGCCCAGCAGCCCGCCGCGGATCCACTGGTCGGCAACTGGCGAGGCACCGTCCAGGCCTCCGCGGACACCACCAGCCCCATCGTCGTGAGCATCGTCAAGCGCGGTGCCGAGTACGTGGGCACCACCGGCGGACTCGCCGACGGCGGCGACGCGCCGTTCCGGAAATTCGCCGTCACCGGCAACCAGGTCTCGGTCGAGGCCGTGGCCGACTCGAAACTCGGCATCGTCACCCTGAGCGCCGAACTGACGGTCGAAGGCAATACGATGAAAGGCGCCGGCCAGATCGGGATCGGCGCGCAGCGATTCCCGATTACCCTGACGCTCCAGCGCCGTCCGCGGGCCGACGTCGTGCAGCACCAGGTGGAACAGCGGCCGGACTATTTCGTGGGACGCTGGAAGTTCGACTATCTCGGTGGTGAATTTCCGCCGCTGAGCAACGGCGCGCGCAACGGGATGGTGACGTTCACGAAGGCGGGCGCATCGCAGTTCGTCACCGGCAAGGTCGAAGGCAACAGCTACGGCAAGGCCTACACCGAAACGATTTCGATCGGCGTGAGCAACGAAGCGAAAGCACTGGTCTACAACGAGAAGCGATCGGACGGCATCGAGCTCACGAGCGTCGGCGACTGGCACAGTCCGCTGGCGATCGTCTTCGAGACGGCGCCGCTGGTGAGCGGCGGCAAGACCTATCAGCTGCGCCGCGCCATCCAGGTGCTGTCCGACACGTCGTTCACGATGACCGAGGAATTTTCAGTGGACGGCGGACCGTTCAAGAGGCTGGGACAGGGCCGCTACAGTAAACAACCCTGAAATTTGATCATTTGGTCATTTGGTCATCTAGTCATCGAGTCATTGGTCATTGCAAATGATCCAATGATTCGATGACCCGATGATAAATCGTGTGACCCGATGACTCGATGACTAGATGATTAAATAGGAGCGTTCTATTCCACGCCGAAGGCGAGCAGCACGTTGCCCGGCCGTCCGCCGAGCGCACCGTAGCCGGAGTTGACGTAGAGCATTCCATCCGCGATGGCCGGGCCGGGGCCGCTGATCGACGCGCCCTTGGCCGGCACGCCGTTCACCGTCGTGAACTCCGTATTCGAGTTGAACTGCCAGATGATCGACCCGTCCTTGGTCGAATAGGCGCGGATGCCGCCGTCCATCGACCCGGCGAACACCGCGCCGGGCATCGAGGTGATGGCGGCGAGCAGTCCCGGCGTGCAGCCGCGGCCGCGTTCTCCGCAGGCGAGCTCGCGGCGGCGACGTCTTCCACGCGCGCTCGCCGGTGGACAGCTTCACCGCGTGCATTTCGCCGGCGGTCGGGAAGTTGCCGTCGTTCAGCGCGAAGTAGGCGTTCTCGCCGTCGTTCGTCGATCCGAACTCCATCCCGCCGAGCGCCGTGCCCTTGCCGGCGTCGTAGCGCCACACGACGGCGCCCTTCTTGTCCGGATCGAGCGCCCAGCCCTGGCCGGACTTCTGTCCGATGACGATGAGATCGCGTCCGTCGGCAGCGTCGTCAGCATCGGCGACTGGCCGAAATCGAAATCCGGACCGAGCTCGCTGCCGGGAGGACAGTTCGGCGTGTTCGGCTGGTTGCAGCCGACGACGAAGACGTCCTTCGCGAGGACCTGCGCCTGCCAGGCGAGCTTGCCGGTGTCGAGATCCATCGCGAAGATCGCGTCACTCGATTCGGTCTGCGGCTCCGTATATTGGTTGCCCGACGCGGTGTAGAGCACGCGGCGCTTCGGGTCGATGGTCGGCGACGACCAGATGCCCGCGCCGGCGGGGCCCCAGCGCACGGTGCCGCTCTTGTTGCGGCCAATCGTGCGCGGCTCCTGCGGAATCGTGAACGTCTTCCAGACCACGTTGCCGGTGTAAAGGTCGAGCGCGACGATGCTGCCGCGGAACGTGCAGCACTCGTAGCGTTCGTTTCCGCCCTGTCCCTCTTCACCGGACGCGACCGGCACGTAGAGGCGATTCTGGTAAATGGTCGGCGACCCGGTGACGCCGGCGCTCGGATGCGGGTCGACGCTGCGCATCCAGATCTGCTCGCCGGTCTGCGCGTTGACCGCGTAGACGTTCGCGCGCCCGGCGAAGTAGGCCAGCGTCCGCGATCCGTTTTGCGGTCCGACGACGATGGCGGTGCGGACGGCGCCGGCCGCCTTGAACGTCCAGATGGTGCAGCCGGTCTTCGCGTCGAGCGAGTAGACGGTGCCGTCCTGGCTGCCGACGAACACGCGGCCGCCGACGATGGTCGGCTGCGCGCGCGCGGAGGTCGCGTTCGGGAAACCGAACGCCCATTTCAATTTCAGCCGGGGAATCGAATCGGCGGTGAGGCTGCCGCCGGGAGTGGCCTGAAAGCGGGCGTTGGCCAGGCCGGGGCTCCAGCCAGGCCACGACGTACCCTGCGCCTGATCGAACGCCGGGGCCTGCGTGCAGCGCCCGCCGTTCGACACGGCTTCGGAACCGACCGGGCGGCCGCCGAGGAATGCGGCGACCGAGCGGCGCTGCGCGTCGGTCAGCTCGCTGCCCTGCTGACGCATGACGCCGGTCGTCAGCGCGCCGAGGATCGCCTCGGGCGTGCGCTCACGGAGCTGGGCGACGCTTGGTGTTCGTGGATCGTTGGCCGGCGTGGCAGGTCGCGCAGTTGTTGTCGAAGACCTGCGAGCCTTCGGGCGCCTGCGCGAGAGCGGCCGCGGGTATCGCGAGCGCGAAACTCAAGAACCGCCCACGATACCCGCGCGCGCATCAGCGGCTGGCCGTGCTGCTGGCGGTGGACTTGGCCGCCGGTGCGGCTCACCGTACCGAAGTAGCCGATCAGCATTTCTTCCCACGTCTGATCGCCCCAGCGGACGGTCGCGGTCGGATCCGGGTTGAACCGGTTGGCCGTCGAGTTGTCGTAGTGCGCCACGACCATCAGCGTCGTGCCCTTCGGCAGGAGCTTGGGCTCGGCGAGCTTGTACGTCATCTGCCAGTTGAAGTCGTACTTCGGCACGCTCAGCAGGACTTCTTCCTTGCCGTCCGGATACACCGCCTTGTAGATGACGTCCTTGCCGCGGACGTGCATGTGCGGATACATCGTGTTCAGGTAGGTGTCCTTGTCGAACGTCTGCTTCGCCATCACCTCGTAGTTGGCGGCGCCGGGCGGAATGGCAAACGTCGTGTTCGGCATCTGGCCGCCGGCTGCCGCGCGCAGCTTGGTCGGCGGCTCCTTGGCGAGCTTGACGCCAATCTGCAGCCGGTCGCTGACCGGCATCCCGATCGTCGTGTAGTGCATCTGCAGCACGATGTCGGAGCCGGCCGGAATCTTCCGCGCCACGCCCTCTTCGAACTCGGTGTCGAGGCGTCCCGGCACGTAGCCGCCGATGCCGCCGAGATCCTTGCGCGAGCGATCCTTCACCAGGCTCGGCTTCGGCGTCGGCTGTCCGTTGCCTTCGACGAGGTCGCTGATGATGTGGTGCAGCACGCGGCGATCGGTGGTGCGGTATTCGAGCGCCGCTGATCCAGATGTCTTCCTTCAGGTTGGTCGGAATCGTGACGTAGGTGTACGGCACCGTTCCATCCGCCGGGACGTTGAAGGGCTCGACCATCTCGAAGATCAGATCGGGTTTACCCATCGCCCAGCCTTCGACAAACGTCGGCGCCTTGGGCAGGTCGGCCTTGTTGCCTTCGACCGCACCGCCGTCCACCCACGCCGCCAGCGTCGCGATTTCCGCGGCGCTCAGGCTCGGGTCGTTGGCGAACTTGCCGATGTGCGGGTCGGCGCCCCACGGCGGCATCTCGCGCGCCATCGTCTTCTGCCTTGATCGCCCGCGCCCACGGCCGCGCATCGTCGAACGTCATGAACGACATCGGCGCAATCGCGCCGGGCCGGTGACACTCGACGCAGTTCTTGTAGAGAATCGGCGCCACGTCCTTGCTGAACGTCGGCGTCGCCGCCTGAGCAGACGAAGCACCCGCAAGGCCAATCGCTGCCATGGTGACGAGGATGAAACGCATTAAGCCCTCCGGAACATAGTGTAAGGGGAAATTGAGGAATTGAGGAAGTTTGAGGAATTGTAGCGGAATTGCGAGGAATTTTGGAAGTCGAAATGCACCAAATTCACCGTTATTCCACAGTTCCTCTCCTCGCTGCCCTACTTCCCCACTCCCCCTACTTACTCAATTCCCAATTCCTCCAATTCCAATTCCTAAATTCCTCAATTCCTAAATTCCTTAATTTCTGAGATCTACCAATCCACCCTGGCCCCCAGCTGGAAGCGGCGGCCCTGGACGATGCTGCCGGGATCCATGTAGTTCGGCCCGACGTTCTCGTTGACCGTGAGAATGGTCGAGAGGTTCGCCAGGTTCACGATTTCCATGAACGGCTGCAGGCGCGTGCGCGAGACCTTGAAGGTGCGCGCGACGCGGATGTCGTTGCTCTTCACGTAGGAGTAGAACTGGGTCGTCGGGTCGACGACCGTGACCGTCTGCGTGCCGCCGCCGGTGATGACGACGCCGGCCTGCGGGCCCGTGAACGAGTAGGTACGAGCCGATCGCGATGCCGGGGCGCGCCTGGAACGAGCCGCTCAACTGCACCTGATACGGCAGGGTGTAGGCCGCGGACGCCTTGTAGAGCGCCTGGAACGGCGGCGTCTGCTCGCAGAACCGCAGGTTGTTCGGGTTCGAGTTGGTCGGCGTGCCGCCGGCGTCGCTGCTCAGATCGGTGCAGGTGTTGGTCGCCGTGCGATCCCACGTGATGCCGCCGAACACGAAGCCCTTGCCGAGACGCGCGTTCACGCTGACTTCAAAGCCGTTGTAGACGCGCGAGTTGGCGTCCGACGCGAGCCGCACGTTGTTGGTCTGCCCCTGCTTGCTCGGCAGCAGGTTGTACATCGTGATCACCTGGCCGCCGCCGTCCGGCAGATGCGGATTCGCCGGCACGGTGACCGTGTAGGTCGTGAAATCCGTCGCCGGATTGATCAGCGTGTTGGCGGTGTAATACAGGTTCTGGAAGTGACGATGGTAGACGCCGCCGGTCACCGAGACGCGCGGCAGCAGCTCGTGCTGGATCGATACGGTCTCTTCCCAGTTGGTGCCGCGCGGCAGATCGGGATCGATGACCGTGCCGCCGGCCGGCTGACCGAACCGGTTGTTGTTGGTCGCGCCGAGCTCGTTGAACTGGACGTTGCCGTTCGCGTCGAAGATCGTCCCGTTCTTGTCGATGTCGGTCCAGGCGCGCGAGTCGGACTGACCGCCGAGCGGATTCACCGACGCCGCAAGGCCCAGCGCTTCCTGCGCGAGGAACTTGCCGACCGACGTCTTGAGCGCCGTCTTGCCGTTGCCGAAGAGGTCGTAGGACGCGCCGCCGCGGACGCTCCAGTCGTTCCAGCACGGCGTGCACGAGACCGCCGCGATATCGGCGCGCGCCGCCTGGGCGGCCGCGTCCATGAACCGGCCGGCCGAGGCCGACTGTTCCGGCGCCGACGCGTTGAAGTAGTCGTAGCGGCCGCCGTAGGTCAGCGTCAGGCGGTTCAGCGTCCATTTGTCCTGCGCGTAGACGCCGAGCACCGCGTTGAGGTTGTTCTTGCGATCGTAGGGCGAGTTGGTCAGCGTCGCGGTGCTGGGGGTCGGCACACCGGCCGCGTTGTTGACGAACGTGAGCACCGACGCGTCGCCGTGCCGTTCGACCTTGGTGTGATCCCAGCCCCACTGATCGTTCGCGCCCACCTTGATGTTGTGGGAACCGGTGACGTAGGACAGGTTGACCACGAAGTTCCAGACCTGGCTGAAGTAGTCGTTCGGCGCGGTCGCCGACGCGACCGTCCGGACGCTGGTGCTGCGATTGAGGTTCTGGATGTCGAGCGGACCATTCTCCGGCTGGTACTTGAACTTGTAGGTCGCGACCGAGAACGACTGGCCGACTTCGAGCAGGACCCGGCTGTTGATCGGCGAGGTGTACTTGGCCTGCGCCGCGTACTGCAGCGGCGTCGGCAGCGAGTACGCGGCCTCCGGCGAGATGCAGGAGACCGAATTGAAGCTCGTCGCCGAGCAGCCGACGTCGGAGCGCTGCGATCCGCCCTGCGACTTGTAGAAGGCGAACACCAGCTTGTTGCGCGTCGAGAGCTGCGAGGTCAGGCGGATGGTCGAATGCGGCGCGACGAAGCCGCCCGATTCGGACTCGCCGCCGTTCGGATACGCCGGGAAGACGCCCTTCGGCAGCGGGATCAGGTTGTTGGTCTGCGTCACGCGCTGCGCGAACAGGAACCACAACCGGTCTTTCTTGATCGGGCCGCCGAACATGCCGTTCACTTCGTAGCTGTAGTCGAGGCGATTGCCCTGATCGATGTATTTCTTCAGGTCCGGCGTGATGTTGTCGTTCTGCAGCGCCGAGTTCGATCCGAACGCGCGCGCCGCGCCGGAAAAGCGGTTGCCGCCTTCCTTCGGAATCGAGTCCATGCGCACACCGCCGACGCTGAACTCCGCCGACTGGCCGCCGGCGTCGTAGACGAGCTCTTCCTGCGCGAGTTCGTTGACGCCCACGCCGTTCGCCTGCTGGCCCTGCTGCGTCAGGTTCTGCCCGATGTTCATGCCATCGAAGTAGATGTGCTGATCCTGGCGCAGCGACCCGTGATAACTCATGTTGCTGGTGAAGCCCTGGCTGTAGAACGCCACGCCGGGCACCAGGCTGGCGCCGCCCTGCATCGTCCGCGCGGCGGGCAGCACGTCGAGGACTTCGCGATTGAGAACCGCCTGCGCCTGGGTGCTCTGCACGTCCACCACCGGCGAGGCGCCGGTGACGGTCACGGTTTCGGCGACCGCGCCGACCGACAGCGACGCGTTGACCTGCGCCGCGAACGCCCCTTCGAGCTCGATGCCTTCACGCCGGACACGATTGAATCCCTGCAGCTCGAAGGTGACGACGTAGGAGCCGGGTCGCAGGTCGACGATCGCGTAGCGCCCTGAGCTATCGGTCGTCGCCGATCGCATTTGTTCGATAAGGACAGGACTGGAAGCTTCGACCGTCACGCCGGGAAGAACTGCGCCCGTCGAATCCGTCACGACGCCGATGATGCTCGCGCGCTGCTGGGCAAGAACGGCCCTGGGTGCGCCGAGGAGAAGAACGAACAAGCCGACCAAGCCGACGACGAACACACCCAACCCGGGTCGACGCATGCCTGCCTCCTTGGACTTCGTGAACGAGCGTACAGACGAGGAGCGTGTACCGAGCGCATGAAGCCAACGGACGCGGTGGATGCCGGAATACTCGGCGGTGTGCCGGTCGAAGTCAACCGGATTTTTACGATTTACTTAAGAGCGCGGGTATCTGATCGCTAACGAAGCCGCTCCGTCCCCGGGGGTCGCGTCTTGTCCCTGCCGCCCGCGCCCGTAGTTCGGCCGGTAGTGCATGTGACAGGACGTGCAGGACTGATAGAGTTGGTCGTTCAACGCTTCGAGCGCGGCGACGTCCTTGGCTTTCGCCGCCTTGAACGCGGCGGCGCCGGCCTCGCGGAGCAGCTTCGCGTCGGCCATCCACTGCTCCTGGTCCCGGGCGCGGGACGGCATCATCATGAGATTCGCCGATTCCGCGAGCATCAGGGTTTTGCCCTGCAGCTCGCCCCATTCGGACTCGGTGGTGGGCGTCCGCGTCGTGATGTAGAAGATCGGATCGGAGGCGGGATAGATGATCTTGATCATCAGCTCGCTCATCGTGCCGACCGACTGGGCCGCCAGCGGAGCGGCCGCGGCGGCGAGACCGATGAACAGCAGTGCGGCGCGTCGCATGATGTGATCTCCTTGAGCGAGATTGACAATCCGTTCGAGCGGATGATATCTAACACCGCCTCTTCCTGAAACGGAATTTCATGTCCTTATCCGGCTTCGTCCAATGGCTCGCCGACACGCCCTGGAGCGTCCAGCTGCACGAATCGCTCTACGGCTACCCGCTCCTCGAGTCGGTCCACGTGCTGACGCTGTGCATCTTTGTCGGGATGTCGGTGCTCCTCGATCTCCGGCTGCTCAACATCACGCTGCGCCGCGTCCCGGTCAGCGAGCTGTTCGAACGCCTCGCGCCCTGGCTGTTCGGCGGGTTCGCCATCATGATGGTGACCGGCGTGCTGCTGTTCTTTGCGATCCCGATCCGCTCGTACCACAGCATCTGGTTCCGCGGGAAGCTGATCCTGCTGGTGCTGGCCGGGCTCAACGCCTGGACGTTCCACGGCACCATCTGGAAACACGTGCGCGAGTGGGACACCGCGCCGATCTCGCCGGCGCGCGCGCGGTTTGCGGGGGCGGCCTCGCTGATCCTCTGGGCCGGCATCATCGTCTTCGGCCGGATGATCGCCTACAACTGGTTCGACTGCGATCTGCATCAGTCAGCCTTCATCGTCTGGGCCGCAGGGTGCCCGGCAGGACCTCAATAGCCATGTGGGCCATCGATATCTTTCCATTTTTCCAGTGGGTCGAAGCGACCTCGCTGAGCAACGTCATCCGCGAGTCGACGTGGGCGTTCGCGGTGATCGAGTCGGTGCACCTGCTCGCGCTCGCCGTGATCGGCGGCTCGGTGCTGGTCGTCGATCTGCGGCTGCTCGGGATGGGGCTGACGCGCCACTCCGCGCACGAGATCTGGCGCGACGCCTACCGGTTTTTCGTCGGCAGCCTGATCGTCATGCTCGCGACCGGCGTGCTGCTGTTCTTCTCCGAACCGACCAAGTGCTACTACAGCACGCCGTTCTGGGTGAAGATGTCGTCGCTCGCGCTCGCCCTCCTCTTCACCTTCACGATCCGGCGTCAGGTGCTGAAGAACGACCACGTGTCACCGGCCACCGGCATGATCGTCGCGCTGCTGTCGCTGACGTTCTGGTTCGGCGTCGGCGCCGGCGGACGCTGGATTGGCTTTTCTGGATAGAGGCGAATTACGAAGCACGAATCAGGAAGTAAGTCCATTAGGAATTCTCGTCTCGTGCATTCCTGATTCTCAATTCCGAATTCTAGTTCTTCGAGTTCTTCTCCCCAAACCGCGCGCCGCGGAGAATTCCCTGCATCGCCTCGTTGCCCTCGTGGCAGGCGTATTCGAAGAGCTGTTCGTCGGTCCGCTTCATCGGCACTGACACCGACCACGGCCTGCGTGAACGACGAGGGATCCTCGACGCGTGAACTCGTAGAGCAGGGTCTCGGCGCCGATCCGGCTGAAACGCTCGACCAGGTGCAGGCGGTCGCTCGCGCCGCGGAAGTTGGTCTTGTCGGTGAAGTTGGTCGTGTCCACGACCAGCGTGTTGCCTTCCCACCGGCCGACCGAGTCGCCGAGGTACTTGCGCACCGACGCCGGCGCGTGCGGACGGCCGTCGGTCGGGACGACGCGCGCGTCGTGAATCATCTCGTTGAAGATGATCACGTGATCCTTGAACTGGAACAGCTGCATGTAGTTGTTGTACGGGCCGGGCAGCATCGGCGGTCCGGCGTTGAAGCCGAGACAGCGCTCGGCGAGCGACCGATCTTCCGGACCGTCCGCCGGATGATCGCGCCGCGCCTGCGCGCGCGCCGCCTGCCGGCTCTGCGCGTCGGCGGTCAAGGCGGGAATCCGCCCATCGGCCGGTTCGGTGATGAGCGACGTTTTCGCGGCGCCGTCGAGCACCGCCATGTGCGTGCCGCGGTCGTACCAGCCGTCGTTGTAGGCGCGCGCCACGTCGGCCTCGACCGGGCCGTCACGGCGATCGGCGTTGTTCCGCTCGATGACCTGTTTTTCGTAGCGCGCCGCCTCGTCGAGCGGCATGGTCGCCCGGCCGGCGAAATCGGCGGGCCGCTCGAGCGGCGTCAGCGTCGAGAAATTCCAGGTGCCCTGCAGGTCGGCACGGCCGTCCTCGGTCTTCGGAGGCGTGAAGCTGCGTGCGGCCGCCGGGCGCGGCGGCGGCCCCTGCGCGACGCTGGCGCTCGTCAGGACAAGCACCGAAGCCGCGGTCGCGAGGAGAAGTCTGGACGTCATGGAAGCCCCTCTACGAAAAAGAGCCACGAAGTCACGAAGACACGAAGGCGACCGTGACGCCAGGCCTTCGTGATTTCGTGTCTTCGTGGCTCTCGCGAATTCCTCAGCCACTCGACGCGCGGCGCCGATTACTTGGGCGGCTCGGTCGAGTCGGCGCCGTCCTTCGGTGCGCCGGTGCCCGACGATCCCATGAACAGCTTGCGGCCGTCGGTGAACGTGATGTTGCGGCCGTTGGCGCGCTGCAGCGAGTGGTCGCGCGTCTGATAGCCGTCGACGACGACTTCCGGGTTGCCGGACGAGCGAGTCGCGGGTGATGCCGCGGCGCAGCAGCGTATTCGGCGTGCCGCCCTCGACCGCCCACTCCTCGGTCTGGCCCTTGAGATCTTTCTTCTCACCGGCCAGCGTGACTTCGGACGCGGCGATATGAATCCACGCGTGCGGATTCACCAGCTCCACCTTGACCACTTTGCCCTTCAGGAGCACCGGTCGGTTGGCGTCGAACTCGCCGCCAAACGCATGGTGGGCCATGACGGTCGGCATGCCCGCGATCAAGACACCGGCGACGCCTGCCAGCACGATTGAAAACATAGTGCGCATAGTTAGATATCTCCCTTAGCCCTGCCGGCCATTTTACCTGTTCGCCCCGCGTTTCGCAGCCTCTTCTGCATCCCGCTGCCGCGCCCCGCGGAGAATGTTCCCAAGGGCGTAGTTGGACTCGTGGCACGCATATTCGTAGAGAAGGTCGTCGGTGGCCGGCCAGGTGTACTCGCCCGTCCACGTCCGCTCCCAGGTCGCCGGATCATCGATTGTGAACCGGTACAGGAGCGTTTTCCCGTCCAGCCGCGAAAACCGCTCGGTCACCTTGAGGTTTTCGGTCGCGCCGCGGAACCGCGTCTTGTCCGTGAAGTTCGTGGTCTCGACCACGAGCGTGTCGCCGTCCCACCAGCCGATCGAATCGCCCAGCCACTTCCGGACGGTCGGCGGAAGATGCGTGCTGTTCATCCGCACGACGCGCGCATCGTGATCCATCTCGTTGAGGATCAGGACGGTGTCCTTCGTCTGCACGATCTGGTGGAGGTTGTTATAGAGGACCGGCAGCGCGGGAGGACCGGATGTCGATCCGAACCCGAGCAGGCAGCGCTCGGCGAGCGGCCGCCGTTCCGGATCGTCGTAGGCGCCGGCGCCGCGCTCGAGACCCGGATCGCCGGTGCTCTCGGCCTGATCGGAGGTCGGCTGCCCGCCGCGCGCCCGCGTTCCGCTGACGCGCCGCGGCAGTCAGCGCCGGGACGTGACCGTTCGGCGGATCGACGATGATCGACGTGCGCTTCTTGCCGTCGATCGTCACGTACTGCGTGCCCGAATCGATCCAGAAGTTGTTGTAGCCGCCGACGTTGCCGGCCGCGCCGGCTCGAGCCGTCGCCGCCAATCGGCGGCGCCGCGCGGTTGCCGTCGCTCGGCCGCGCCGCGCGCATCGATGCGATCGGCGACCTGCTTCTCGAGGCGCTTGGCCTCTTCGGGCGTAATCGCGCCCTTGTCCCCGAACATCGCCGGCCGATCGAGCGGCGTCAGCGTCGCGATGTCGTAGACGCCGGTCAGATCCGGATGTCCGTCGGCAGTACGCGGAGTGTCGGCGCTCTTCGCGGCCGCGGGCCGTGGCGGCGCGCCCTGGCCGGCGACGGTCACCGACCACGAGACGGCCAGCGACAGCGCCGCCGCCAGACCGCTCGTGAGGGTCAATGTTTTGGTACGCATATAGCATCTCAGATTAGCGCGGCAGCGGCTTCTTCCGCCACTGGCCGTACATGAGCTCTTCGACGAACTCCACGCACTTGAAATCCATCAGCTGCGCGTTCTTTTCCTGGCGGCGATAGAGCGGCAGGCTGATCTTCCAGGGACGGGTGAAGACGTTCTTGATCTTCCATCGTCGCCTCGTAGTTCATGACGTCCGCGCTCGTCCGCGTGTAGCGCTCGACGACGTGCAGCGCCTCGCTGTGGAAGTTGCCGGCGCGATCGAACCACGAGCCGTCGTTGAATCCGGTCACGTCGATGACCAGCGTCTCGCCTTCCCACTTGCCAACCGACTGCCCCATCCAGGAGTCGACCGGCGCCGGACCGGGATCCTTCAGATAGACGTTACGCGTCGCGCCGGCGTATTCGTACGCGATGAAGATGGCCTTGTTGCTCTGAAAGATCTGGAACGGATACGGCATGTAGGTGGCGCGCGGCACGCCCGGCAGGTAGCACTTGATTTCAGGATCCGACGTCAGCCAGTTCTCGCGGTTCTTGTTGCGCTGCGCGAGCGCCTCCGGCTTGTACGGAATGACCCCGTCGGCGGGATCCGTGATGATGCCGAGTCCGCCCGGCACCGAGCCGACAGCGCCGAGCGCGAGCACCGGCGCGGCCGGCACCGGACCATACGGTCCTGGCCTGAGCGCCATCGCCGGGCGCGCGACGTGCATCTCGATGTCGTAGTTGGCGCTGCTGATCGCCTGCCAGATGCCGTTCAAATCAGGATGCCCGTCCGCCGCGCGCGGCGCGCGATAGGCGGCCGCCTGTTGTCCTTGTACGGGCGTGACGCTAAGCGAAATTGCGGCGGCCAACGCAGCTCCAGTGGCCGCCGTCAGCACGGTTCGAATGCCTGTTCTCATCGGAGACACCCCTTGTCGCGAGGATTATCGGCCATATCGCCCTCCTGTCAAGGATCTAAAGACAGCGGTTCGTCACCGTTTCGTCCCAGACGGTGGACGTCCGCGTCCGGGTCCCCGGCCGCAAACGCAGCGCTTCCCGGGCCTGTTCCGCCGCCCGCGCCGATTCCCGCGTTCCTTTGAACGCTCTGAACGGCTGCCGCGCAGTGTCAGGCCGTCGCCTGTCGCAGGTGGACGCGCGACAGCAGGTCTTCTATCTGGGCGACGACGTGCGGCCATCGGTAGTGGCGGTTGACGTAGTCGAGTCCCTGCCGTCCCAGGTCGCGGGCGACGTCGGGATGCTGGCGCACGTATTCCAGCGCGCGCGCGAACTCGTCGTAGTCGTAGTAGTAGAGCGCGGCGTTGGCGCGGCGCGCCTGCCCCTTCAACACCGCGCAGTGCCCGTTGACGAGCGCGGGCGTCGCGTGATTCCACGCCTCGAGCAGCGCCAGGCTCAGGCTCTCGAAGCGCGAGGGCATGACGAGGAGCGCGGCGTGCGCGAGGAGCGCATCGCGCGTGCGATCGTCCACGAACCCGAGGCGCTTGATGTCCGGGTGCTCGGGAATCGGCATGTTGGCCGGGCCCGCCATGACGAGTTGCAGCGGCGTGTGGTGCTCCGACTTGTAGCGGATGAAATGACGCAGCAGCGTGCCGCATCCCTTGTTCGGATCGATCCGCCCGAGGTACAGGACGAACGGCGCCGTCACGCCGGCCGCCGCGAGCGCTGCCGGATCCGCCGATCCGGCCGGCTCGAGCCCGGAGCCGACGACGCAGGACGGCGGCAGCGGTCCGGAGATGCGCCGCTCCACGAGCTCCTGCTCTTCCGGCGTGAGAAAGACGTAGCCGACCGGCCGCGACAGGAAGCGCCCGACGATCTCCATGCCCATGACCGGATCGTCTTCCGCGGTCGGCACGAGCACGGCGCGATCGGCGACGAGCGGCAGGCCGAAGAACACCACGGCATAGCGGAACGCCCAGAAGAGGACGGTGTCGAACTCGCGGCCATGCGCGGCGAGATAGCTCAGAAGCTCCGGCGCTTCAGGCCCGTTCTCGTGGAACCACTCGGTTTCCTCGGTCTCGGTGGCGCTCAGGCTGAACGCGAGATCGCTGATGTCGCGGAAGCGGTGCAGCGAGCGTTCGCGGGCGACGGGAAATCGCAGCAGGCGGAGCGCGCCGAGCCGCGACTCACCCGCGGGGTATTCGTTGCGCCAGGTGACGTGATCTTTGGCGCAGGTCGTGAGGATCGTCACCTCGTGATGCGCGGCCAGCCGCTCGGCGACATGACGGCAGTGCGCCTCGGAGCCGCCCGCGAGGTCGGCGCCGAAGCGGTGGATGACGCACGCAATCTTCACGAGCCGTCTGACTTCCACTGGCCGCGGGCCCCACCCCCGCGGCGAACTGACGCCGATGCCTCACTTCGGATCTCCTTGTCCTCCGTTCGGCATGGCCGCAGGCGCTCCCTGTTTCAGTCTGGCGTTTTCGATCGCCAGCGCCTCGATGCAGGCGAACAGCACGCGGTTGACGTGCTGCTGGCGGCGGAAATTGTCCTGGCTGTATTCGAACAGCCAGCGCGTGAGCGGCAGCAGGACGCGCCGCTTGAAAAATACCAGCACCGGACCGATCACCGGCCGGTGGCTCGTGAAGCGGAGGTGCGACGAGAGCGTCCAGTCCTCGTCGCTGTTCAGGAAATCGGGCAGGAGCAGCGCGTCGCGTTCGGCCGCTTCGAGCGCGCGGTGCAGGACCTGGTCGACGCTTTCGTAGATGAGCGGATCGCGATAGTCCGGGTCGGCGCCGCGCGCGAGCAGCCGCTCGCGCCGCACTCGGCGCACATCGTCTTCGATCTCGCGCATCAGGCGATCAACGCTGACGGGTGGTGGCACGCGGTCCCGGGTTCCTCCTCGCGGGCGATCGGCTGGTTACTTCTTCTTGGCGGTGAACGTGCCGGACGCCATGCCGCCGGCGATGTCGAGGGTGCCCTTCATCGAGGTGCCGCCCTCGATGGTGCCCTTGTAGCTGACCGGGACAGACTGGCCGCCGAGATCCGCCTGGAAGTTGAACGTGATGTCGTTGCCCTTGACGGTGCCGGTCAGATCGGCCTCGCCGAGCGTCTGCGACGAATAGTGCCCCGTCAGCTTCTCGCCGTCCTGCTTGAGCGTCACGTTCGGTGTGCCGACGCCGGCATCGGTCGTCACTTCGAACGCCCACGCGCCGGTGACGTCGGTCTTGGCCTGGCCGGCCTGGGCCATGGTCGACTGCGAGCGCGCAGATCACGGCGGCGAACACAACATGTCGGATCGTCTTCAGAGTCATCGATTTCTCCTGATGAGTGGTCATTATCGCTCGGGAACAGCCGCACGGCTAGTGCGGTGGTGCGGGGTGCGGTGGTGCGAAGTGCGGTGCGCGGTGCGACGTGCGCGGTGCGATGTCGTGCGGCGTCCGGGCGAAGTGGACGCGCGGGTGCCCACGTTGAACACCCCGCGCCCCGCGTCAGACGCGTCTAGAAGTTGAGACTCGCGCCAATCTTGAAGAAGCGCGACTGCAGCACGTTGGTCGGCTTCTGCCAGATGGCGGTCGTCGCCGTCGAGAACGTGTTGGTGACGGTGAACGGCCAGCTGCTGTTGAAGACGTTGTAAAGGTCGAAGTCTACCCGTCAGGCTGTAGCGGCCGAACCGCACCCGCTTCGACACCCGCATGTCCAGCTGATTCAGGTTGTTGTCGCCGTACTCCAACCCTTCGCGCATCAACTGAACGGTCTTGCTCGCCGTCGCGGTGTTCAGCGCGCGGCCGAGGGTCGAACTGATCGGCGTGCCGTTCTGGGCGCCGCCCGGCGCGAAGGCCGCCTGGCCGAGCGTCCAGCTCGCCAGGATGCTCGGACCCGCGCCGCCGGTCTGCACGCCGCGGCTGAACTGGTAGGTGCCAGCTCAGCTGGATGTCATACGGCAGCGTGTACGAACCGGACGCCTTGAAGTCCGGACGGAACGGATATTCGCGGTGGCAGTACGACGTGCCGTCCGCGTAGGTCTCCGTGCCCGACCGCCGTCGCCAACACGGACGACGGCTTCGTACCCGGCTTTCTCGAGATTGCAGTTGTCGAACGTCCGGCCCGTCGCGCCCAAGCCCGCACGGAGGAACGCCCCTTTGGGAAGACGCGCGTCGAGGTTGACGTCGAATCCCTGATAGAGGTTGGTTTCCCCGCCGAAGTCGTTCGAGAAGCGGATCAAGTTGTTCGCGGGCAACTGCTGCATTGATCACCGACTGTTTCAGGTCGTACAGGTTGCAGACCTGATAGTTGCCGCCGCCCGGGAGCAGCGAATCGGCGGGCGTCGTGATGCAGAACGGCCCGTCGTAGCTGCTCTGGTCGTAGCGGAGATCGTCGGTGAACGTCTGGTTGCCGAACGTCCGGCGGTAGTAGCCGCCGTTGACCGACATGCGCGCCGCGATCTGGTGCTGCGCGGACACCGTGTACTCCCAGTTGTAGCCACGCTTGCCCCAGCCGTTCAGCACGCCCGGGTCGGTCGTCGTCGTCGACACGTTCTTGCCGAAGGTCGGCGTCGCGTTCGAGGCGGTCAATTCGCCCAGCTGAACGTTGCCGTTCGCGTCGAACGGCGAACCGTTGCTGTCGAGATCGCGCCAGGTGCGCGTGTCCGTGAGACCAAGCGCGGTGATCGGGTTGGCCGCGTTCGCCGTGGCGATCGCTTCGCCGGCGACGTAGCGGGCCACGCTGGCCTTGACCGCCGTCCGGCCGTTGCCGAACACGTCGTACGCCACGCCGACGCGCGGCGAGATGTCCTTCCAGTTCTGGACGGTGCCGGTGCAACCCGCCTTCGGGTCGTTCTTGCCATCGGCGCAGTTGTCGAAGTGCTGCGCCACGTTGAAGCGGCCGGCCAGCAGATCTTCAGGCTGCGTTTCGCCGATGAACCAGTCGTAGCGGATGCCGAGGTTCAGCGTCATGCGGCCCAGCGCCCAGCGGTCCTGGGCAAACATGCCGGTGTCCGCCTTGATGCCGTTGCGGCGATCGGTCGGGAGCCGCAGCGTCACCGAGACCGGCGCGCCGGCGCTCAGCGTGATCGGCTGCACGTCGCCCGTGTACACTGGTCGTCAGCCGCCAGTTGCCGGTCGTGACCGCCGTCCCGAACTTGAACGAGTGCGAACCGGTCACGTAGGACGCGGAACCGGAGTAGGTCCGCAGCAGCGAGAAGTGATCGGCCGGTGCGTTCCACGCGCCGGCGTTCTTGCCGGTGGCGTTGTCGAGGATGTTGTAGGCGCGGGAATTCCTGATCGCGTCGAGATCCCACACCTTGTCGGTCTGGCCGGTGACTTCAGGCTGGTAGAGCTCCGGTGTACTCCTGGTCGTAGATCGAGATGCCGGCGTCGAACAGCAGGCGGTTGCTCTGCGTGCGCGTCCACCGCGTGACGTGGCCGAAGTTGGTCGGCGTCACCTGGATCGCCGAGGCGTCGGGCGGAACCGTCGAGGCGATGCCCCAGTGGTTGCGGTATTTGCGCTGGTTGTCGTGGTAGACGGCGATCTTGTCCTTCTGATCGATCTGCCACGCAATGCGGCCCACGTTGCTGACGATGTGTCCATCGTCGAGGCCGGGACGCGTGAGGTCGGCCTGGTACTTCGACGGGTCGCCGGGGAACGAGATCGTAGAAGCTGTCGGCGACCGTCTTGTTCGTGCCCCAGTGCCGGAAGGTGTAGTTGAACCAGAGCCGATCGCGCAGGATCGGGCCGCCGATCGAGGGGTTGAAGTCCCAGATCTTCTGGGCGACCGAGACGTTGGTCAGGCTGTTGCTGGTCTTGTTGAAGGTCGTGTCGCCGCTCAGGTTCGAGCGCGTGCAGGGCTGGCCGACGCCGGGCGCGTCGCAGTTGTCGGACACGAAGCCCTCGCCCGCGTAGTTGCCGAAGACCACGCCCTTGAACGTGTTGCCGCCGTCGCGCGGCACCATGTTCACGCGCATGCCGCCCTGGCCGACTTCGGCGGAGTCAGCGCCGGTGATGTAGCTGACTTCCTGGAAGCTGTTGTCGTTCCAGTAGACGCCGCTGTACTGCCCCTGAGGCGCAGAGGTTGTTGAGGCGCAGCCCTTCGATGGTCTGCACCGTGTCGCCCGAGCCGCGGTACTGGAGCGGTGACTGCTGCAGCTGGCCGGAGCCGCCGACGTCGCGCGAGAGCGCGCCGCCGCCGCCGACCGACAGCGAGGTGCCGGGAATCATGATACCGACGGCCTGAATGTTGCGGCCGGTCGGCAGCGCATCCATCACTTCGCGAGTCATGACCGTGCGCGTGGTGATGCTCTGCACGTCCACGATCGGCGAGGTCGGCGGCCACCGTAATCGTCTCTTCGATCGCGCCGACTTTCATCTCGCCGTTGATGCTGGCCGTGAAGTCCGAAGTGAGCTCGACCCCCTCGCGCTTCACCGTGTTGAAACCGGGCAGCGTGAAGGTGACGGAATAAATGCCCGTCCGTAGATTGGTAATCGAATAGCGGCCGGCGCCATCGGTCGTCGCCGAGCGCACTTTCTCGATGAGCGCTGGGCTGGCGACTTCAACCGTCACGCCCGGGAGCACCGCTCCCGACGTGTCCTTGACTTCGCCCGCGATCCCGCTCGTTTGGGCGGCTGCGGTCATCGGAAGTAGCAGCCCCAACGCTACTCCCGCGGCCATCCGCCATACAACCTTGCGCATCCTGATGCCTCCTCCAGTAGAGATAGAACGTCACGAACCCGTGCGCTCGCACTTTGCAGTACGTGCACCCTCGCATGCAACGGTTTTTGCCCTGTTTATCGATCAGACCGGTCGGTCGGTCGCACGATCTTCACAAATCTGAACTCGCCGATCCGGTCAGCCCGATCCGGGGAACCCGGCTCAGGGGATACGGCGGGTGGGAGACTGACCACTACTGCGTAGGAATTCCGGCATCGACACGTCCGCGCGCGCCCAGAAGCGCCGCGCGGCCTCGAACGACGCGCGTGCGGCTGCGGCGTTGCCGTCGTGCTCGGCGACGAGCGCCAGCGCGTAGTGACCGCCCGCGTAATTCGGATCGTGCTCGAGCATCTGGCGCGCGGCCCAATCCGCGAACGGCCAGTCGCCGGCATCTCGCGCGGTTTTCGCGATCGCCTCGAGCGTGAACAGCGCCTGCGCCCAGTTATCGGGGCCGGTGCGTGCGCGCAGATCGCGAACGAGATCGCGCAGCATCGTTTTCCCGCGCTCGCCTTGCCCGGTCCGCAGCAGAAACGATCCCTGCAGTTCGCGCAGCGCCGGTGCGACGAGCGCCTGTCCGTCCGATGACGCGCGCATTTCGGCCAGCGCCTTGTTCGACGCCTCGGCGGCCGCCTGAAAACGCCCCGCGGCGACCTGCGCCAGGCCGACTTCGATATAGCCGGTCGCCCTGACGAGCGCGACCTGGTGTCCGGCCAGGACCGTCGCCGCCGCAATCGCTTCGTCCACTCGGCCGCGCGAGGTCAGGAAATCGGGCCACGCGCGCTTGTTGTACATCTGCACGACGAGCGAGGACGGCAGATCGAAGGCGGTCTTGAAACGCCGCTCGGCATTCTGCAGTTGGCCGACGTAGCGGTACGACGAGGCGAGCAGATCCAGATTGTGCTCGTAGTGCCATTCGTATTCCGGGGCGACGTTTTCGCGGCGGAAGTACTCCGGTCTCGGCGCGATCCGCCGCCTCGAACGCGCCGATGGCCTCGTCGATCCGCCCGGCGCGGCGGAGCACGTGGCCGTTCATGTGCAGCGCGTGCGGCAGCGTGGGCGCCAGGCGGGCGTAGGCATCGGCGTGCGGCAGCGCCTCGGTCACCCGGTTGGCGTTTTCGAGCGCGTGCGTCAGGTAGTGGTGCGCCGACACGCCGCCGAGCGCGATCGCTTTTTCGTAGAACGGTATCGACGAGAGCGGACTCCCCTGTCCGCGGTCAGCGGGATCGGGCGATTCGGCGATGCCGCGGAGCATCCACAACTCGGCGTCCGCGGGCGCTTTCACGAGCGCCGCGTCGAGCGCTTTCCGGTAGGCGGCGAGCCGCGCGCGGATCGGCGGGCGCGCCCTCGGCGGCCATCTGCGCGGCGCGCGCGTCGATGTGCAGGCGATCGTGCGGGTTGGCGCGAGCCGCCAGGGTCTGTGCGCGATCGAGCGCCGTGCGCGCCATCGCCGGCTGATTGAGCTCGGTGTAGGCGTAGGTCAGACCGATCTGCGCAACCGCGAGCTGGGCGTCGGCGCGCAGTGCCTGGTTGAAGGATCGCGCGGCCTCGATCCACTGGTAGCCGTGCAGGTACTCCAGTCCCTGATCGTAGAAGGCCTGTGCCTCAGGAGACGTCGTGCCGACCGCGTCGTGGGCGCGGCCGATGCCGGTGCGATGAGGCACGACGCGCGTCAGGAGCTCCTGCGGCACGCTGGGAATCGGGTGCGCGTGCGGCGGCGTCTGCGCGGCGACGGCGCCGCCGGCCAGCAGCAGGATCCACGCGACCGGTCCGCGCCTCATGCCGCTCGCTATTTCCCGTCGAGCTCCGCGTAGATGGCCTCGACGGCCGCCTTCACGCGATCGGACTTGTAGTCCGGATATTTCGCGGTGAGGTTGATCGACGCGGCGGCATCTGCCGACGACTTGCCGGCCTTCTTCGCGGATTCGGTCGCCGACAGGAGATCCGCGGTGTAGCGCTGGTACTCCTGCAGATCCTTGGGCGCCATCAGCGGGCTGTGGCCGGGGATGATCGTATCGACGTCCTTGATCGTCGGCGATCGCCTTGGCCAGCGTCTTCGGGAACGCGACGCCGCTGCCGCCGTTGGCGCGATCGCAGAGCGGCGCGTCCTTCCACGCGAACATGTCGCCGGCCTGCAGCACGCGCAGCGCCGGATAGACGACCCACGTGTCGCCGTTGGTGTGGCCGGCGCCGAAGTAATAGAGGTCGATCCGGTCCTTGCCGCTGAAGAGCGACAGCTTGTCCTGGTAGGTCCGCTTCGGCAGGAACTGCGCCTTGTCGCCTTTGAAGGCATCCATGCGCGCCATGTTCGCCTTGGTGTTTTCCTGGGCGACGAAGTCGACGGTCGCCGGGAAGCCTTCGTTGCTGCCGGTGTGATCGCCGTGGGTGTGGGTATTGATGATGGTCGTCACCGGCTTGTCGGTCACCTTGCGAATCTTCGCGAGGATGTCGGGACCGTAGCCCGCGAGCTTGGTGTCCACGACCACGACGCCGGTGTCCATGACGAAGACGCCGGTGTTGCCGCCGGTGAACTGCGAGCGGTCAACCGGACTCGACGCGGCGATGATGTAGAGGTTGTCCTTGACCTTTTGCAGGTCCGGCAGGGTCGCGCGCGCTGCCGGCTGCTGTGCGGCGACAACCATCGTCAGTCCGCCGATCAGGATCAGCGTTCCCAGCGTCAGTGCCCGTCTCATCTCGCCCCCCTTTTTGCCACGGTGTCAGACACCCATCTGACACCAACTCGTGGCGTCTTGCCACAAGGAATGCCGCTCGTCCCCGCCACTCACGCCACCGCCGGTGGTCCTTGCCCCGCGCCTCGGGGTCAGATGGGTGTCAGACACCCATCTGACACCAGGTTAGAAGTCGAGGTTTTCGGTCAGGCGCGCGTTCTGTTGATCAAATGTGCGACGCAGTCGCTCGATGCGGCGCTCGGCTTCTGCCAGGTCCGTCACGCCCAGCGTGATGTTGAGCAAATCAATGTACCACGGCAGCTTGACGCTGTCCCGCACGTAGGTCTCGACAATCGCCCGCGCGATCGGCAGCGTCGTCGCCTTCGAGTTGTCGTGGACGTCGCGATCGCCGGCGCCGCGCAACTTGTCGTACTCCTCCTGCAACAGCCGCACGAACAGCTCGTCGCCGAAGACCTCGCCCGCCTTGACCGCTGACCCCGGATCGTCGTCGGTCAGCCGCGCGCGCTTGTGCAGCCACTCCCACAGGATGCTCAGGCGAATCTCGCCGGTCGCCATGTCCTCCATCAGATACAGCACATCGTCGTTGCCAAAGAAATCGGCCGGCTTGAGCGCAGCCGCCTGCATCCCCTGACCGAAGGCATTGCCGTACTGCATCGCAACGCTGATCAGATCGCGCGCGCCGCGAATCGTCCGCGGCGCAGGCTCGAGCTGCACGAGCGCGTCGGCGTCCTCAGGCGTATACGTCAGCGGCGGAAACGATCGGCCCAGCTGATTGTCCTGGCCGGCCTTCTCCCACACCGGCCGGACGATGCCGACCATTTTCCAGTGGGCGACCCACTTCCCGCTCGCGCCCGCGCGCTGCTCCCGTTCGGCGCCGGCCACCGCGCGTTCCATGCCGCGTTTCACGCCGTCCGCCGATCCGACCGGGATGTTCGGCTCCATGCCGCCCTGCCACAGCGCGCAACGCCCGGCTGAATCCGGCGTGTTCACGGCGCGGCGCACGCGATCCTCATACGCACGCATGTACGCGTAGGTCATCGTGACGGCATCGATGTTCGGATTGATGAAGCCCGGATCCCAGGCCATCGCGTCGGCGACGCTATTGATGTAATCCCACCGCCCGGTGTTGAAGCCCACGAAATGCGCGCCCAGCGCGGCGCGGATCTCCATCAACTGAAAACAGGCTTCGATCTGCTCGACGAGGACGTAGCGTCTTGATCGTGCCCGGCGTCAGTCCTTGCTGCGCCTCCAACTGGTCGAGCAGCGCGCTCCAGACCGCAGCCTCTTCGGCGGTCTGAATCTTGGGCAGGTAGAGAACGATCGATGCGCCAGAGGCCGCCAGGGCGCGCGCGTTGTTGACGACATACAGCACGACGTCGGCGATCGACGCGGAAAATCCCGCGCCGTCTGCATGACGGATCTGCCGATCGTCCAGGTGCAGGCCTCGCGGACGAAAAATCTTCGTGGTGAATCGCAGCTGCTCGCGCCACGACGGCCACGATCGGGTGACCGAAGAACTGTTCGCCCCACCCGTTCATCTCGCCGGCGACGGTTTCCGCCGCCTGCAGGAACACCGGGTCGCCCGCGATCGCCAGTTTCAGGTTGCGCTGGTTGTCCAGCGACATCGTCGACAGCTGACCGAGCGCGTCTTCACCGTCGAACATCCAGCCGTCCGCGCCGGACAGGAGCGCGTGGGCGACGTTGCGGATGCTCTGCGGAATCGCGGCGCCGGGCTTGGCCCCGGGGCCGGTGCCCTGGATCCACTGCCGCCGCAAATCGACGGGAATTTCCGATCCCGCGAAACGGCCGCCGCGCGCATCCTGCACCGTGTGACTGGTCCCCGGCACCAGATCGTCCGGGTGGAGAAACGCGATCCGCTCGTGATGCGCCGCACGACGGGCGCGGCGATCCAGCCGCGCCGCCATCACGCGCTTGCGCGCGTCATCGATCGGGCGCAGCGCTTCGAGCGCGGCGAATACTTCCGGTGAAAAGAGATCCCGATAGTCGTGCTCGAGACCGGTCCGCAGTTCGAGAGATCGATGCACCATGATGGATTCGCCGTTACACCGTCGCGCGCGCGACTACTTCGCCCATTCGTATTTCCCGGTCCAGTCGAGGAACTCGCGCACCCGCGCCTGATTGGCGGTCAGCCATTCGCGGACGCCCGGCACCGGCGCGCGCTGCATCGACCAGTACGCGTAGACCTCGACGAAGTGTTTCTGGTCCAGCTCGCGGAAGTACGGCAGGTAGTACTTGCCGATGAACGTGTCCTGATCGCGCGCGGCCGGCCGCGCGGCGAGCACATCGAGGAGATGCGTGAGCTGCGCCAGGAATGTCGGCATCTCCTGCGCGCCGCCGTCCATGTCCGCGATCAGCTTTCTGCTGGCTGCGCAGGATCTCGGCTTCGAAATCCGCGAAATCGCCCTCGTCGGTTTTCGCCGCCGGGACGAGGAGGCTGCGGCGTCGCCGCGTCGCGCATCGGCTGCGCCGCCGCTGACGGCGCACCGGTGGTCCCGCCGCGAAGAATCTGCCGCCAGTAGCCGTATGCGGTCAGCGCGCGGCTGCCGGTCGGCTCGAGAATCAGGTACTTCGCAAAGGCGAGCAGCGCGGGCGTGGGATAGCCCGCATTCTGGTAGACCTGCCCGAGCATCAGCTGAATTTCCGGCTCCAGCGGATCGAGGATCGCCGCCTGCTTCAACCAGCGGCGCGCTTCGGTCGGATCCTTCAGGCTCTCCAGGTAGGTCACCGCCATATTGAAGTAGAGCGTCGTCGCGTCGGGCGCGAGCGCGATCCCTTTCTTGTACATGGCGATGGCATCTTCGGGCTTGCCCATCGTGTCGAGCGACGAGGCGACCAGGTCGTAGAACATCGGCAGCATGTCGGACTGGTAGGTGCTGCCGCGCGTCGCGACTTCGATGGACCTGGCGAGATCCGGCTTCTCGTGAAGCGTGTAGGCGAGCTCGTAGAGCGCCGTCAGGTTGTCAGGGCTCTGCCGCAGGACCTCTTCGTACTTCGCGATGGCCTCGTCGAACTTGCCCTGGTCGTGCAGCGCGACGCCGGCCTGAATCACGGCGTCTTCGGCGTCGGTGGACGGCTTGGCGGTCCGGGTCGGCGCGGTGCCGGACTGCGCCAAAACGAGCGCCGGCCATACGGCGAGGAGACACGTACCGAGAACCATCCTGACGGCGAGCCTGACGGATGAACGCATGATGCCCTTTGCTGAAGTGTGCATTCTACTGACTTCTTGACACGCGGATTAATGCTCAGCCGCCGGCGGCCGATTGACGGCATGGCGCGACAGCTGTCCCTGCGTGATCCGATAAGGAGTCAGATTGGCGATCGGGCTCGATCCTCGTCAGGCCGTCTCTGTTGCACGGCAACCGATTTTTGACCGCCGCGGCCAGATCGTCGCGCATGAACTGCTGTACCGCCATGCGCCCGAAGCCACGGCGTGCAACGATGCCGGCGACCTGGCGGGCGCGCGTACCCTGAGCGACGCGGTCCTGGCGGTCGGCCTCGACGCGCTGACCTGCGGTCTTCCGGCCTTCATCAACCTGACCCGCCCGCTGATTCTGAACGGCGCCGGCTCCCTGCTGCCGCGCGAGCTGGCGGTGCTCGAAATCCGCGAGGACGTGCCGATCGACGCGGAAGTCATCGAGGCGTGCCAGCGCCTGCACGCCGAGGGCTACTCGCTCGCGCTCGACGATTTCACGCCGGGCTCCGACGCGGAAACGCTGCTGCCGTGGGTCCGCTACGTGAAGATCGACGTCCTCGCGACGCCGGCCCCGCAGTGGCGCGCCCTCGCCGCGCGATTCGACCAGATGAAGATCCACCCGCTGGCCGAAAAAGTCGAAACGACCGAAGTCGCGGAACGGGCCCGCGCCGCCGGATTCCACGTTCTTCCAGGGCTACTACTACTGCAGGCCGACGACGTTCGCGACGACGCCGCTGCCGGCGCGGCGGCTGGCGTATCTGCAGCTCCTGACCGCGCTCAGCCGCGAGAATCTCAGCCTCGGCGAAGTGGAAGATCTCGTGAAGCACGACGTCTCGCTCAGTTACCGCGTGCTGCGCGCCATCAACTCGGCGGCCTTCGGCATCCAGCGCGAAGTGACCTCGATCCGCAGCGCGCTGGTGCTGCTCGGCGTCACGCAGATTCGCGCGTGGGCGTCGGTCTGGGCGCTGGCCGGACTGAGCGAAGGCAATTCGCCTGGCGCGGTGTCGACGGCGCTGGTGCGCGCGCGCTGCTGCGAGCGGCTCGGCGAACTGCTGTCGGGGCCGGAAAGCGGCGGCTACTTCATGCTGGGGCTCTACTCGCTGCTCGACGTGATCCTGAAGCGGCCGATGTCGCAACGTGCTGACCGAAATGCCGCTGCCGATGCCGATCCGCGACGCGCTGGTCGGCGGGAAGAACGACGCGCGGACGGCACTCGATCTGGTGATTGCCTACGAGCAGGGCGAGTGGGCCTCGGCCTGCGCCGGCGCCGAACGGCTCGGCCTGCGTGCCGACGTGCTGCCCGACGTGTACTCGGACGGCGTGCGCTGGTCGCGCCAGCTGTCGCAGATCACCGCGGCGGCGTAGCGGCGGCGCGCGCCCGCGTGTCGCCGAGCACGGCGAGCATGGACAACGGATCGACCCGCGCGCCCGAGACACTGAGCGCCCAGTGCAGATGCGGCCCGGTCACGCGACCCGTGGCGCCGACCAGGCCGACGACCTGCCCCTCTTTCACCGCGTCCCCTTCGTGAACGTCCAGGCGTGACAGGTGCGCGAGCATCGAGAACATGCCGAGTCCGTGATCGATGATCACCGTGTTGCCCGTGAAATACAGGCTGCGCGCGCACAGCACACGCCCGGCGTTGGGCGTGACGATCGGCGTGCCGGATGGACTGAGGAAATCGGCGCCGGCGTGCGGGCTGCGCGGCTGGCCGTTGAAGACGCTGCGGCTGCCGAATGCGCTGTTCGCCGTACCCGGCACGGGACGCGTGAACGGCTCCGACCACAGCCGCGTCGCGGCAGAACTCGCGTAGACCGTGCGAATGAACTTCTGATCCTCGGCGATCCGCGTGAGCTCCTCGGGCGGCGGGTTGACGAAGTCCGGGTTGACGCGCAGCGTCCTGGTTGGAAAGGTGCGCCGCTGGACGATGAACGTGTGTGATTCGCGAATCGTCGCACCGCCGGCGTCCGCCTCGATGTTCGCGGTATAGCGGCCCGGACGCTGGTCGAGATCGATCCCGACGAGCGCCTGCCACGTACCGTCGGCCGACCGGTAGGCGCGAATCTCCTTACTGAATGCCGTGACGCGAACGTTGTCGATCGCCGGCAGAATCGCCGGCCATGGTGAGGATCACGAGCTCGCCCGGCGCGACCGATCGCGACCGCGCGTCAACCCGCAGCGCCGGCGCGGATTGCGCCGCGGCAACGCGCGGCAGGCCGGCCAGCGCCAGCAGCAGGAGCGCCAGGCATGGCGACGCGGTCCGCCTCACCGTTCCTGGGCCGCGACGTAGGATTGACGCGCGCGCACGGTGACGTCGGGATCCTTGGCGGTCACGGTGAGCTTGTGGCGCTTGCCATCGAGAACCGTCGGCGAAAAACCGAGGAGATACTGGTGGTGCAGTTCGTCGATCACCCGCTTGAAGGTGTCGCCCAGCCCCTCGGCGCTGGTCAGTTCGAAATAGCCGCCGCCGGTCTCGTGCGAAATCTTCTTGAGCCCGGGATCCGGCCCGCTGACACGTGGCGGCCCTGGGCGCGCCATGCCGCCGTAGCGCCCCGATTCCTCCACGGCCCATGCCAGGCGGCATGCCCGGCCGGCCATTCATTCCGGAGAGGCCGATCGCATAGACCATGACGTTCTCTTCGTCGGCCCGGTGCATGACGCCCGAGAGCGTATTGCTGTTCGCTCCCGGGTTCATCGGTTCGTCGACGCCGTCGGTAAACACGAGGATCACGCGGCGTCCTTCCTCGTGAAGGAGCGCGGTGATGCCGACGTTGACGGCATTCCAGAGCGGCGTCGGGCCTTCTTCCTGTAGTTCCTGGCGGAGGATCCCCAGCAGGATGTCGTGGTCGCCCGTGAACTCCCGCGGATCGAGCTGAATGCGGTTGGAAAAGCTGCCGATGCGCGCCTTGTCACGCGGGCCGAGGTCCTGGACGAACGTCTCGGCCGCTTTCTCGACCAGCTCGAAGTTGGCCCGCATGCTGCCGCTGCGATCGAGCAGCAGGACGACCGTGATCGGCTGAATGTCGTTGGCGAACTGGGTGAGTTCCTGCAGCTTGCCGTTGTCGTCGACACGGAAGTCGTCGCGCTGAAGGTCGGACACGAGCGTCGTGTCGCGCAGCGCCGTCGCGTAGATGGCGACCGTGCGGACCGCGCCCTTGAACGTCGCCTGCTGGCCGGCGATCACCCGGATGGCGCCGCATAAAAAGATGGTCAGGGCCAACCCGATCGCGTGACGCGCCTTCATCTGCTCGTCCTCCAGCCGATCGTTCGCGAGCAACAACGTTGCCGACTCAGAGGCCGGAATTCCTCCCGATCCTCAACGCGGTGTCACCTCAGGGCGCCGACGCTGTGCTCACCGTGAGACAGCGCGCTCGTCCGCACCCCGCACCTCGCACCGTCGCACCCCGCACGCGCACTGCACGCACCTCGCACCCCGCACCCCGCACTAGCTCTTGTCCACCCACCGCATCATATCCGGCGGGTAGCGGTCGCCGGCGGCGGCATCCGGTGGAAACGCCTCAGCCAGATCCTGCAGGTCGGCGGCCGTCAGGCTGATGGCGGCCGCGGCGGCATTGCTCTCGAGATACGTCCGCCGCTTGGTGCCGGGGATCGGCACGATGTCCGGGCCCTGCGCGAGCAGCCACGCCAGGGCGAGCTGCGACGGCGACGCGTGCCGGCGCGCCGGCGATCGCTTCGAGGCGCTTCACGAGCGCGCAGATTGTGCGCCAGCTGATCGCCCTGGAAACGCGGCAGGCTCCGGCGCATGTCGTCGGCCGCCAGATCGCCCGCGCCGGTGAACTGGCCGGAAAGAAATCCCCGGCCCAGCGGGCTGAACGGCACGAAGCCGATGCCCAGTTCCCGGCACACCGGCAGAACCGCGCGTTCCGGATCGCGCCACCATAAGGAGTACTCGCTCTGCAGCGCGGCGATCGGATGCACACGCGTGCGCGCGGCGAATCGTGCCCGGCCCGGCCTCCGACAATCCCAGGTATCTGACTTTGCCGGCCGCGACGAGCGCGCTCATCGCCCCGACCGATTCTTCGATCGGCGTCCGGGGATCGACGCGGTGGAGATAGAAGAGATCGATGACGTCGGTCTGCAGCCGCTGCAGGCTTTCGTCGCACGATGCGGTGATGTCGGCGGGCGTGCCGTCGAGCGCCGACGGCTTGCCGTCGGGACCGCGCACGATCCCGCATTTCGTGGCGAGCACGACCTGCGCCCGGCGATCCGTGGATGGCGCGGCCGACGAGCCGTTCGTTTTCGCCGAGACCGTAGACGGCGGCGGTATCGAGAAACGTCACACCAAGCTCGAGCGCACGATGAATGGTGCGGATCGACTCGGTCTCGTCGCCCGGGCCGTAACTCTGGGACATCCCCATGCACCCGAGGCCGATCGCCGAAACATTCAGTCCGCTCTTCCCGAGTTGACGCAGCGTCATAGTCTCCATTCTGTTCGATCGCGTCCCAACTCCGATAGCTCACAGGCGCGCGGGCCGTGTCAGAATCGGGCCGCCCGACGGCATGATGAAAAGTTTGCGAAAGGCTCCCATGCGCCTCGTGACTGCTCTCGCCTGCGCCGTTCTCGCCGCGGTCGTGCTCGACGCACAGCGGCCAGTGCAGCGTTCCCCCTATCTCGCGGTGCCCGATCAGGTGCTGGCCGTCCGCGCCGGCCGGCTGTTCGACGCGAAGAACGGCACACTCCGCACGAACCAGATCGTCCTCGTCCAGGGCGATCGCATCACCGACGTCGGGCCGGGCGTCGCGATTCCGCCCGGCGCACGCGTGCTGGATCTCAGCGCCGCAACCGTGCTTCCCGGCATGATCGACGCGCACGTCCACAACGCCGGCCGGGTCGAGGCGCCGGACGCGAAGACGATCGAGATGGTCCAGAGCGCGCAACGCGATCTGGACGCGGGTTCACCACGACCATCGACATGGATTCGCGCGGCGGGTTCGGCACCGTCGATCTCCGCGACGCGATCGCGAAAGGCGCGATCCGCGGTCCGCGCATGCAGGTGGCCGGACAATCGTTGAACCAGCGCGCGAGCGCGGCGTATCCAAACCTGACCGCCGGTCCGTACTCCGCGTTCACCGAGGGCAAGAACATCAACGGCCCGTGGCTGGCCCGCGCCGCGGTGCGCGAAGCCAAGCTGCACGGCGTGGACTGGGCGAAGATCTACACCACCCAGGATTTCGTCGGCGGCACGCTCGACGAGTTCCGCCCTGACGGCACGCTCGTCGCGTCGCCGTCGCTGACGCTCGAGGAAGTGCAGGCGATCGTCGACGAGGCGCACCGGCTGGGACTGAAGGTCGCGTGCCACACGTACGGCGGCGAGGGCATGCGCTCCTGCGTGAATGCGGGTGTCGATCTCAACATGCACATGACGGAGCTGTATCGCGACGATGCGCTGATCGTGACGATCGTCCAGAAGCACCTGCCGATCATGGTGACCATCGACGATCTTGATCGGCCTCGACAACGGCGACAAGCGGCTGCTCGCTGAGCTCGGGCTGACCGGCGCGCATGCCGTCACGCGTTTCGGCATGGCGGAACTGACCTTCAAGAAACTGCTCAAAGCGGGCGTGCCGATGCCGTTCGGCAGCGGCGCCGTCGCCGGCGACGGTCCGTTTCCGCACGGCCGGCAGGCCGATCAGTTCGCGTGGCTGGTCAAGTGGGGCATGACGCCGGCGCAGGCGCTGCAGTCCACGTTCGTGCAGGCCGCCGGCGTCCTCAACTACGACTGGGCGAACCGCGTCGGCAGCATCGAGAAAGGCAAGCTGGCCGACCTCATCGCCGTGTCAGGCGACCCGCTCACCGACATCAGCGAAATGGAACGCGTCAAGGTCGTCATCAAAGGCGGCGTCGTCATGAAAAACGATCTTGCGGCGCCCGTCCGAGTGCGACAGATATGCGCGAGGAGGAACCGTGCGAATGAAAGCTCACTGGATGGGGATGGTCGCGGGCGGCGTTGCCGTCGCGGCCGCCGCAATGACCATCGGCGCGCAGACGCCGGCCACCGGGTGGCGCGGCGCCGGACCGCCGCCCTGCACCGGTCCTGATGGCGGCATCTACAAGTGCGCGCCTGGCCTGCGGCCGACCGCGGTTCGCGCCGGGCGGCTGTTCGACAGCCGGACCGCGCGCATCGTGACGAACCAGGTCATCGTGCTCGACGGCGATCGGATCGCGGAGGTCGGTCCGGCCGCCACCGTGAAAATCCCGGCGGGCGCGGTGGTCGTCGATCTGAGCCGCGCCACGGTGATGCCGGGGTTGATCGACGCGCATACCCACATGTTCAACACGCGCACCGCGAAGATGACGACCGAGCAGTCGATGCTCATCGCCGTGCAGAACGCGCAGGCGGATCTTCACGCCGGGTTCACCACGGCGCGCGACATGAGCTCGCACGGCAACGGCTACGCCGACATCGCGATGCGCGACGCGATCAACCTGGGGCGCTTCGACGGACCGCGCTATCAGGTATCCACGCTGGGCATCGTGTGGGGCGCCCGCCCCGCGACCGAGCCGGCGAATCCGCTGGCCAGCACCGTCGTGCGATCCGTGGACGAAGCACGCGCGGCGGTCCGCGAGCAGATCGAGCACGGCGCCGACTGGATCAAGCTCTTCCCCGCCGGCAACTACTCGTTCAAGCCGGACGGCGAGGTCGAGTACCAGGTGACGTATCCGATGCCCGTCCTGCAGGCGTTGATCGACGAGACGCATCGGCTCGGCCACAAGGCGGGCTGTCACGTGTACGGCGGCGAGGGCCAGCGCAACTCGATCGTCGCCGGCTGCGACACCATCGAGCACGCGTTCGGGCTGACGCAGGAACAGGCCGACATGATGGTCGCCAAGCACTTGTTCTACGACCCGACGCTGATCCGCTACACCGAGCCGAACATGGACGACACGGACGGCCGCAACACCGGCGGCAAGTACCGCATCATCCCGATTTTCGAGAAGGCGGTGTCGCTGGGCATCGCGACGAAGGGACTGAAGGTGATGGTCGGCAGCGGCGTGGATGGGTCGACGTATCCGCACGGCCAGCAGGCGCTCGATTTCGCCGCGCTCGTGAAGCGCGGGATGACGCCCGCCTCGGCCATTCAGGCGGGAACACTCATCAATGCCGAAGCGCTGGGCTGGACCGATCGCGTCGGATCGATTGAAAAAGGCAAATTCGCCGATATGGTCGCGGTTGCCGGCGATCCCACTGCGGACATCAGCGAGATTCAGCGCGTTACATGGGTGATGAAGGGTGGACGGATCGTCCGGAACGACCCATGAACTAGGAACGGCCCATGAAATACACGCTCGCGCTCTTACTCGCCGGCGTGCCGCTGGCACTCTCGGTGAACGCCCCGCGCACCTGGGATGAGGCGGCGCTTCGCGACTGGGCGACGCCGGTTGCGGGACTCAACGTCCGGCCCGGCCATTTCTCGCAGGAAGAATACGACCGCGCGCCGATCGACAACCTGCGCACGTATCCGGTCTACTACCCCGGCCGTGAGCCTGCCGGCTACTGGGAGATGCTGCAGACCGTCGGCCCCAAACCGCTCATCGAACCATCGACGCTCAACACCGACGAGGACTGGGTCCGCGCCGGCAAGCGCGTGTTCGAGGAGTACGACATCCCGGCGTTTCGCGTGAGCGATCCGGCGGCCATCAGCGCCGCGCGCCGGCTCGAAACGTTTGCGAGTTCCAGGGTCAAGCCGCGCGCGGACGGCACGCTGCCGGACCTCCGCTGGATCCCGACGCCGCAAGGGCTGAAGCTCGGCCTGGTGAACTGCGCCGCCTGTCACACGCGCGCGATGCCCGACGGCTCGTTGCTGCACGGTGCGCCGCCGAACGAGCAAGGCAGTCCGCTTGACCCGTTCAAGCTGGCGCCGTGGGCGGTCTCGGCCGTCGAGTTGCGCGGCGATGCGCCCGGCATGATGTTCTGGCGGTCGTGGGCCGCGCCGTGGGTGAAGGACGACGTCCACGAGTCGCTCAAGTCGATGGCCCCCGCCGCAATTCGGTCCGCTCATCGGACCGGCGTTCGACGCCGGCCTCTTCCCGCGGTGGAACGGCAGCGCGTACTACACGACCAAGATTCCCGATCTCATCGGCATCAAGGATGTCGCAAGTACATCGACCACACGGCCACCCACCAGCATCGCGGACCCGGCGACCTGATGCGCTACGCGGCGCTGGTCACATACAGCGACGCGTCCGACTTCGGTCCGTATCGCATGCTGAGCCGATGAGCAGCGGCGCGTGCCGTTCCGAACGCCCGACGAAGCGTTGTACGCGCTTTCGCTCTACATCTACTCGCTGCAGCCGCCGCCGAATCCAAACCGATCGGATCCGCGGGTGCCGGCCGGCGAGCGGCTGTTCGCGCGCGAAGGCTGCTCGGGCTGCCATACGCCGCCGCTCTACACCAACAACCGCGTGACGCTGGCCCAGGGATTCACGCCGCCGCCCGAGCACGCGCGATTTCTCGACATCGCCCGCGTGTCGGTCGGCACCGACCCCGGTCTCGCGCTGAAAACCCGCAAGGGCACCGGCTATTACAAGGTCCCGTCGCTCAAAGGCGTCTGGTATCGCGGCCACTACCTGCACGACGGTTCGTTGACGTCGCTGGAGGAGATGTTCGACCCGGGACGTCTCGAGGACAGCTTTGTCAGATCCGGCTTCAAGGCGCCCGGCCAGCCGTCGCAGGCGGTCAAAGGACACGAGTTCGGATTGCGCCTCACGGCCGAGGAGCGTGGGCAGCTGCTGGCCTTTCTGCGGAGTCTGTAAAGCGTCGCGGTTGATCTACACTCGACCAGGGTGAAACGGATCCTCATCGTGGCCGGCGTCGGCGCCTTGTTGCTGGTCGCCTCGTACGCCGCGGCGCAGTTCCGCGGCGGACGCAACTTCGGCCGGGCGCCGCGCTTCGCGACCGCCGCAGACTTCGACGGTGGATTCCAGTTCTGCCGCGTCGCCTTCCGCCAGTCGTCCAACGGCGATGGCGCCGGCTGGGACGTGGACTATCCGCGCGCCGACTACAACCTCTCGGTGCGCATTTCCGAGCTCTCGCGCATCCCGGTCAGCATGGATCACTCGAACGATCCGAAATACCTGCTCGTGCGCCTCGGCGACACCGAATTCTTCCGCTGCGGCGCGCTGATGATGACCGAACCGGGCGGCGTCTACTGGGACGAGGAAGAGGTCAAGAACCTGCACACGTATCTCCAGAAGGGCGGCTTCCTCTGGGCGGACGACTTCTGGGGCGAGTACGCATGGGCGTACTGGGAAAGCCAGATTCACCGCGTCCTGCCCTCAGGCCAGTACCCGATCGTCGATCTCGGCCGCGATCACGCGCTGTTCCATCAGCTGCTCGATGCGACCAAGGTCCCGCAGATTCCCGGCATCGGCTATTGGGACGGCGGCGATCGCACCTGGGAGCGGCCGGACGCGCGCGAGCTGCACATCCGCGCCATCAACGACGACCACGGGCGGATCATGGTGCTGATGACGCACAACACCGATTTCGGCGACGCCTACGAGCGCGAAACCGAGAATCCGCAATACTTCATGAAATTCTCCGTGCCCGGCTACGCGTTCGGCATCAACGCGTACGTCTACGCGATGACGCATTGAGGAGCCTCACGTGACACACGCATGGCGGTTCGTCCTCGTCGCGGCGTGTCTCGTCAGCGCGTGCGCGCGGCCGACGCCCGAACAGCAGATCGTCAACGACGCCGCGGCGGCGCTCGGCGGGCGCGACCGGATCCTCGCCGTCAAGACGCTGGTCGTCGAAGGCGACGGCGCCAACGGGAACCTGGGCCAGGACCTGACGCCGGAGCGGACGGCGCAGGCGTTTGTCGTCAGCGGATTCAAGCGCGTCGTTGATCTCTCGGGACGCCGAACGCGCACCGAACAGACGCGGACGCCGAACTTCACCTACTTCCAGGGTCAGGCGCCGCAGCGCCAGGTATTCGGCCTCGACGGCGACATCGCGTACAACATCGCGCCTGAACGGCACGGCTACGCGCGCTGCCGACGCGGTCGCGAAGGATCGCCGCGCCGAGTTCCATCACCACCCGCTGGTCCTGGTTCGCGCGGCGCTCGATCCGAAGGCGACGCTCGCCAATCCCCGAACCACCGACACGCAGCGCGTCGTCGACGTCACGACAGCCGCCGGCCAGACGTTCACGCTGGCGATCGATACCGGCACCAGGCTCCCGACCCGCATCGTCTCCATGGCCGACAACCTGAATCTCGGTGACGTCGCCATGGAAACGGCATTCTCCGACTACCGCGATGTCAGCGGCCTCAAACTGCCGGCCCGCCTGACGACGACGATCGATCGCGTGATGGCGACCGACCTGCATCTGACGTCGCAGACCGTGGACGGCGACGCCGGCGATCTCGCAGCGCCCGCCGCTGCAGCCGCCGCGCCGCGATCAGCGCGCCGCCTCCGGCGACGGTCACGGTGCAGGAACTGGCGAAAGGCGTGTGGTTCCTGGCCGGGCAATCGCACCACAGCGTGCTGCTGGAATTCGCCGATCACCTGACGCTGGTCGAGGCGCCGCAGAACGACACGCGGACGCTGGCGGTCATTGCCAAGGCGCGCGAGCTGGTGCCCGGCAAACCGCTGACGACGGTGATCGTGACGCATCATCACTTCGACCACTCGGGCGGCGTGCGTGCGGCGGCATCCGAAGGGCTCACGGTCATCGCCCACAAGTCTTCGGCGCCGTTCTACAGCAGTGCGATCACGCGCGCGCATACGATCGTGCCCGACGCGTTGTCGAGAACCCCCAAGCCGCTGACGATGCGGGCGGTGGACGACTCGCTCGAATTGAAGGACGCGGCGATGACGGTCGACCTCTATCACGTCGAAGGCAGCGAGCACGCCGACACGATGCTCATCGCGTATCTGCCGAAGGACCGCATCCTGATTGAAGCGGACCTCTTCTCGCCGGGCGCCGCGGTCAACGCGTTTGCCGCCAACCTCGTGGACAACATCACGCGCCGCAAGCTGAAGGTCGACCGGATCGTGCCGATTCACGGCACCGTGGCCCCCTTCGCCGATCTCCTGAAAACCGCCGGTTCCAAATAGGTGAAGGTCCGGCTTTAGCCGGACTCTTCGTTCTGGCGCCGGTCATATTTTTACAAGACACGACCACCCTGGGTCATGAGAGCCTATGGCCGTGCTGAAGCGCCTGCGCGCGCGCCAGGAATGGATCTTCTTCGCGATGCTGCCGCAGGCCGCTCCGGGCCTGGCGCTTGGCTGGTGGCTCGTCCTCGTCCTCAGGGGTGTGCTGCCGGTCATCTTCGGGATTGCGATGGGCGTGCTCGTCGGCGCCGTCCAGCATGGCAACAGCCTGACCGCGCCGCTGGCGTTCGCGGGCGTGGCGTTCATCCTGCTGCAGGTGCTGATCCCGATTCACACCGCCATCGGCGCGAACCTCGGCGATCGTTCCGCGTCGTGGCTCTACGACCAGCTGACCGAAGCGTGCGTTCGCCCTCCGGGCATGGGTCACCTCGAGGACGCGACGCTGACCAACGATCTGACGGTCGCGCGCGACTTCGATCTCGGCATGACGGGCCGCCGCTCTCCATCGCGATGGACTTCACCGCCGGCGGCCTCGTCAAGATGATCGCGGGCGTGGCATCCGCAGTCGTCCTGGCGTTCTACGCCTGGTGGGCGCCGATTCTCCTCGGCGGCGCGTGGCTGTCCACCCACTGGCTGCTCAAGGAAAGCGCGGTCTGGCGCGATCGCAACACCGCGGAGGTCCGCGGCGCGCAGCGCGATGCCGACTACGCGTATCGCCTCGCGGTCGATGCGCCGGCGGCCAAGGAACTGCGGCTGTTCGGGCTTGCGGACTGGACGCTCGAACGCTTCAAGAGAAGCCGGACGCGCCTTCACCAGCTTCAATACGAAGCGACGCGCCTGCGCGAACGGCCGCTGCTCGTCAGCCTGCTGCTGGTCGGCGGGGCCAACCTGCTGGTGTTCTGGTCGCTGGCCCACGGCGCCGCGGAAGGTCGCGTGTCGCTCGCCGCGATCGTCGTCTTCGCGCAGGCGGCGATCGGCACGTCCAGCATCGCCTTCGGCGGACTCAACTGGGTGCTCGACGGCGCGGCCGCACCGGTCAACGCCGTCATGCGCCTCGAGCCGGCGATGCGCGTCGCGGGAGCATTGCCGTCGGGGACGCGCTCCGCGGAACGCGCGCCGCAGCGCGAGATCCGCTTCCGTGACGTCAGCTTTGCCTACGGCGACGGACCGCGGATCCTCGATCACCTCGACCTCGTCGTGCCCGCCGGCTCCTCGCTGGCGATCGTCGGACAGAACGGCGCCGGCAAGACCACGCTGGCGAAGTTGCTGTGCCGGCTGTACGACCCGCAGTCGGGCGCGATCGAAGCGGACGGCGTGGATCTGCGCGAGCTGGACATCGCGGCCTGGCGCAGTCGCGTCACGGCGGTCTTCCAGGACTACCTGCGCCTCGAGCTGCCGCTTCGCGACAACGTCGCGCCCGGCGGCGCGCCCGACACCGCCGTGCGGCAGGCGCTGGAATCGGCCGGCGCCGCGGATCTGGCCTCGCTCGACACGATTCTCGCGCGCGGCTACGAGGGCGGCACCGATCTGTCCGGCGGGCAATGGCAGCGCGTCGCGCTGGCGCGCGCGCTGTGCGCCGTGCAACTCGGCGCCGGTCGTGGTGCTGCTCGACGAGCCGACCGCCCAGCTCGACGTCCGCGGCGAGGCCGAAATCTTCGACCGCCTGCTGCGCGAAACGCGCAACTGCACGACCATCCTCATCTCACACCGTTTTTCGACCGTCAGGCACGCGGACCGGATCTGCGTCCTCGAACACGGCCGCGTCATCGAGCTCGGGACACACGACGAACTGATGGCGATGGGCGGCCGCTACCGGACGATGTTCGACCTGCAGGCCCAGCGCTTCACCACCGGCGAGGACGAGGGAGCGACGTATGACGTCCTCAACTGACGCCGCTGCCGCCGGCCGCGCGCCCGTCGATCCGATCGCGCCGCTTCCGCCGGCGCTCTCGTCGATGTGGCGCCTCTGCAAGCTGGGTTACCGCAACGAGCCCGGGATGATGCTCGCGTCGTTCCTGCTGGCGCTGTTCGCCGCGGTGCCGGATGCGCTGCTCGCGCTCTGGTTGAAATTCGTCGGCCAGGGCGTCCTCGAACATCGCCCGACGCTCCTGACCATCGCGGCGATCGGGATGGCGTTGTCGTCGATCGGCACGTGGCTGCTCGACATCGTCAGCGTCCGCGTTCAGCGCCGCTTCCGCGACAAGGTGACGATTGCGCTCGAAGCCCACGTCGCGCAGCTGCAGGCGTCGGTCGCGAGCATCGCGCATCACGAGCGGCCCGACTATCTCGATCGGCTGGCGATGCTGCGCAACCAGGTCTTCGTTCTCGATCACATGTACATGTCGCTGTTCACGACGTGCGGCTGGATTCTCCGGCTGGGCATCACGATCGTGCTGCTGGCGTCCATCCACCCGGCGCTGATCCTGCTCGTCCTCTTCGCCGTACCGACGGTGCTGACCTCGTCATGGCGCCCCGCGGTGGAGCGTGCGGCGCAGGAACGCGGCGCCCCCGCCAATCGTCTCGCGCGCCACCTGTTCACGACGGCGACGACGGCATCGCCGGGCAAGGAAGTGCGCGTCACCGGCATCGGCGACCGCCTGATGAACGACCGGCGCCGTGCCTGGGAGCAGGGCTACCGGCCCATCGCGGCGGCGCGCTGGGGCTCCGCCGTCTGGTACGCGCTCGCGTGGGCGGTGTTCGGGAGCGCGTACATCGGCGCCGTGATGTTCGTCGCGTGGGGGCTTCACGCCACGCCCGGCGCGATCCTGCTCGTGCTCGCGGCGGGTTCCCGGCTGTCGTACTACGTCAGCGCGGCGGTCGGCGAAATCGGATTCCTCCGCGGATTCTGGATGGACGGCTCGCGCCGGCTCGCCTGGCTCGAGGACTACGCCGCGTCGCTGGACAAGTCGGCCGATTTACCCGCGCCCCGCACGTTGACCGAGGGCATCCGCCTCGATCACGTGTCGTTTGCGTATCCGGGCACGTCCCGCCTGGTCCTCGACGATGTGTCCCTCGCCCTGCCGGCCGGCTCGGTCATCGCCGTCGTCGGCGAAAACGGCGCGGGCAAGACGACGCTGGTCAAGCTGCTGGCAAAGATGTACGAGCCATCGTCCGGCGCGATCTACGTGGACGAGAAACCGCTGGCCCGCATACCCGCCGGCGAATGGCGGCAGCGGCTCGCCGGCGCCTTTCAGGATTTCTTCCGCTTCGAGTTCCACGCCAGCCACACGGTCGGCGTCGGCGACGTGCCGCGGGTTGACGATCGGCCCGCGGTCACAACCGCGGTCACGCGGGCGGGGGCCGACGATGTCGTCGCGCGGTTGACGGAAGGACTGGACACGCAGCTGGGGCCGACGTGGCCCGGCGGCGTCGAGGTGTCATTCGGCCAGTGGCAGAAGCTGGCGCTCGCTCGCGGGTTCATGCGCGACCAGCCGCTGCTGCTGGTGCTCGACGAGCCGACCGCGGCGCTCGATGCCGAAACCGAGCACGCGCTGTTCGAGCGCTACGCCAGCGCCGCACGCGGCAACGGCCACGACCCGACCGGCCGCATCGTCGTGCTGGTGTCGCACCGGTTCTCGACCGTCAGGATGGCGGATCTGATCGTCGTCCTCGACGGCGCGAAGCTGGTGGAATTCGGCACGCACGAGCAGCTGATGGCGAGACACGGACAATACGCCGAGCTGTACGGCATTCAGGCCGCGGCCTACCGGTAACCGCATGAAATCCGGATTCGATCGCGTCCGCCGGCTTGCTCGCGACCTCGCGGGCACGGAAGAGAGCACCTCCTGGGGATCGCCCTCGCTGAAGCTCCGCGGACGGATGTTCGCGTGCATGGCCGTCGCACAGCTCGGCCGAGCCGAACACGCTCGTGGTCTGCATCCCGATCGAACAGCGCGACGAGCTCATCGCGGCGGACGGGCACACCTTCTATCTCACCGATCACTACGTGAACTATCCGTCGCTGCTCGTGCGCCTGTCGCGCGTGCGCGACGACGCGCTGGGCGATCTGCTGCTGGCGGCATGGAAGTTCGCCGCCGAGTTGGGCCCGCTGAAGGCGCGTCGGCCTGCGCGCCGCGCCCGGCGCTGATCGCCGCCGCTTGACGCGGCGTCTCACGTACCGCAATCATCGCGTCGTGAACAACAAAGTCATCGTCATCACAGGCGCGAGCACCGGCATCGGTGCGGCGCTGGCTCACAGTCCTGGCGCCGCGTGGCGCGTCGCTCGTCCTCGTCGCGCGTCGCGCCGACGCCTTGCAGGAGGTCGTCGCGCGCTGCGGTCCGCAGGCCGAGGCGATGGTCGCGGACGTGACCGAGCGATCGGAAGTCCGCCGGGTCGTCGCGCAGACGCTGGCGAAGTTCGGCCGGATCGACGTCTGGGTGAACAACGTCGGACAGGGCATCACGCGGCTGCCGTCGCAGCTGACCGGCGACGACGTGGATGACATGGTGCGGGTGAACGTGAAGTCCGCGCTGTACGGCATGCAGGAAGTGCTGCCGCATTTCATCGAGCGCGGCAGCGGCCACGTGATCAACGTGTCCTCGATGCTCGGAAGGATTCCGTTTGCCGTGTTCCGGTCCGCCTACTGCGGCGCCAAGCACTTCCTGAACGCGCTGACGGCGATGTTCCGCGCGGAAATCCAGCAGGACCACCCGGGCATCCAGTTTTCGCTGGTGTCACCGGGCGTCGTGAGGACCGAGTTTGGCGTGAACGCGCGTCATGGGGGACCGGACTCGCGCACGCTGCCGGGTTCGCAGAGCGCCGAGGAAGTGGCCGCGGTCATCGCGGCGGTCATCGAAACGCCGCAGCCGGATGTCTACACGCGGCCCGGTTCGCACGAGACCGTCGTCGCGTACTACGGGAAACTGGGTGTGGACCTCGCGCCGGATCCCACAGTCTGATGTAGTGTCCGGCTTCAGCCGGACTAAACGATCGGCACGACGCGTTTGCGAATCAATTCCTCGACGTCGTCGATCTTGTCGTTGAGCGTATTGAGCTTTCCTGAGAGCGTCTGAATTTCCAGCGCGGCGCGGCGATTGACTTCGTAGTCGAGCTCGCTGCGCAGCCGATCCTTCGAATCCTGCCGGTTCTGGCTCATCATGATCACCGGCGCCTGCAGCGCCGCGAGCATCGACAGAAACAGGTTCAGCAGGATGAACGGATAGGGATCCCAGGCGGTCCGTCCGAGCACGACGTTGACAGCGGTATAGACGACGAGCCCGAGCAGGAACGTAATGATGAACGTCCAGGATCCGCCGAACCCTGCGACCGCATCCGCGACCTTGTTGCCGACCGTCGCTTCGGCCTCGATGATCTCGTTGGGGTTCCGTGCGGCGCGCAAGCGAATCAACTGCTGCTGCGAGTGAAATTGCCGGCCGATGACGCTGAGCATGTCCATCGCCGCATGCGGCTTGCGAGTGACGAGGGTCAGGATGTCGTTGTGATCCACGGCCAGACAGACCGTATCCTCTGCCGCGTAGGCGTTGGTCTGATGCGGCGTGCCGTCGAGCATCGAGGCAAAACCGAAGAACTCGCCCGACGCCGGCTGATCGACGACCACTTCCTGCTGGTCATCGTCGATCGTCGAGACTTTGACGCTGCCTGACACCATCACGTAGCCGCGGCCGCCCTGATCGCCCATGCGGTAGATGCGTTGGCGCGGCGCAAACGTCTGGATCTCGACCTGTGCAGCGAGCACTGCCGTTTCGTCGTCGTCGAGCAGCGCGAAGAGCGGAACCTGTTTCAGGATGCTGGGCTGGCACGCCATGGTTTCACCTCGAGAGCCCGCATCATAGCAAGCCAGCTCGGGCGCGCCCGCAGTCTGCGAGCCACCACGGTCGGCGGGCGCCGCCGGCAAAGTCGCGGCAGCGCCCGGCTTCGAGATCGTGTTACGGCATCTTCAGGACCTGTCCCGGCTTGATCTTGTCGGGATCGGACAGCTGGTCCTTGTTCAGATCGAAGATCTTCATGTACGCACCGGCGTTGCCCAGATGATCCTTGGCGATCTTGCTGAGTGTATCGCCAGCCTGCACCGTGTAAGTCTTCGCGGCTGCAGGCGCTGCAGCCGGAGCGGCCTGAGCCGGAGGCGGCGTCGCCGGTCCGGTGACCTTGATGTCCGCGACGATGTCGTTCTGCCAGGTGGGAATCGTCTTGATGGCGTTCCAGATCTCGTTTTTCTCGGCTTCAGTCGCCACGGTACCGCGCCAATACAGCTTCCCGTCGTGTTCCTCGGTGGTACCGTGGAATTTCCCCTGCGCCGTCTTGATCGCCCACGCGTACATGCCTGCCAGTGCCATGTGAACCTCCAGGACTCCGTCCCAGGTTTCGATTGCGTGACAAGTTCCTCAACCGCTCGCAGTCTTCGCACGACACGTGCCAATACAGGAGCTGAGCAACGCATTCCGTGAACTCCGTGTTAGCGCTTTGTAACAGCGCTCAGACGACGATGGGAGAGCTGGCGCCGTCCATGGTGATGACGACGCCGGTCAGGTAGCCGGCGCGGGCGGATGCGGCGAAAACGGCGACCGATGCGATTTCGTCCGGCTGCGCCATGCGGCCCATCGCAATGCGGGCGACGCTCTGCTCGAGCGCCTCGGTTTCGGTGATGCCGTCCTGCTTCGCGACCGCCTTCAACCCCTCGGCCACGCGCGTCGTCTCGGTCAGTCCCGGGTTGATGGCGAGGACGCGCACGCCTTTTCGGGCGTACGCGTTGGCAAGGCCGACGGTCGCCAGCATCAGCGCCGCGTTCGCTGCGCCGCCCGGCAGGTGTGACGGCGACGCGACTTTTCCGCCGCTGCCGATGATGTTGACGATGACGCCGCCGCCGCGGGCCGCCATCCGCTTGACCAGGGGATCGATGACGTTGACGTAGGTGAAGTACTTGGCGTCCATGGCCTCGCGCCAGGCATCCGGGGTCAGTTCGTCAACCGCCGTTCGCTTTGCCGCGCCGGCGCTGTTGACGAGGATGTCGATTGGCCCGATCTCGCGCTCGACGCGATCGACAGCGGCGAGCGCAGCGGCCGGGTCGATGAGATCGGCGCGGCAGGTGCAGACCGCCGCGCCGAGCCGTTCGCGAGCGGCGGCGAGGTTCGCGTCCGAGCGGGACACGATCGCGACGCTCGCGCCCTCGGCGAGAAACCCTTTCGCGCAGGCGAAGCCGATCCCCTTGCTGCCGCCGGTCACGAGGACCCGCCGGCCGCGAAGCTCGAGATCCATGTCGGATTCAGAGGCGCCGGCGAATTACCGCGGCTCCGACGAGGGCGGCACGATGCTCTTCATGCGCATCAGCGTGACGAGGTTGCCGTAGTGCTCGTTGTTGTGGCCGTAGTTGAGCGTCAGCAGGCTCATGCGAAGCGACTGCGTCTGCCGCCCGTTCTCCTGCGTGATCGTCAGCATCTGCTGTCCCGAGGCATCAGTGAGCGCCGCATACGCGCCGTCGCAGTAGACGAGCGCATCGTTGATCGCCTGAACGAGCACGCTCTTCGACGTTTCCTTCTCGTAGTCGCGCCCCTGGGCCGGGTTGCGCTCGCCCTTGGCCTGCGAGCACCAGAGGAAATTGAAGTTGGCCACGTGGCCGATGATCTGCCCGAGCGTGCGCACGTCGGTCTGCGCGCCGGGACGAAGCGTATACAAGTCCTCCGGAACCTTTTCGGCGGTTCGCGCGAGGTAGTTCCGGTTCGAGCGATAGGCGTTCCGCAGCCACGTGGACATCGGGTCCTGGACCGACGGCGTGGCCGGCGGCGTCTGCGCCGACAGGGACGAGGCGAAACAGAGTCCGAAAGCGATCAGTGCTGAACAGCACAACAGTGTCTTTTTCATGGACCTAGCGTAGCGCGAAGCCGCGCGGGATTCAGCTGTCAGTTCCATGAGGCCCTGCCGTGTCGATCGCTCGGCAGGGTATTCAGGTGCCGCGCCAGAGCGTCGAGGCTGGCCATGTTGTGGACCGGCAGGAAGTCGTCCACGAACGGCAGCGCCGCCTGCATGCCGCGCGTCAGCGGCTCGTAGCCTGGCAGGCCGAGCAGCGGGTTCAGCCAGATCAGCCGCGACACGCTGCGCTGGAGGCGCGCCATTTCCCGCGCGAGCAGCGCGGGCTCTCCAAGGTCCCAGCCGTCCGAAATGAGAAGGACCACCGGACCGCGGGCGAGGACCCGCCTCCCCCATTCGACGTTGAACGTCCGGATCGCGTCGCCGATCCGCGTGCCGCCCGACCAGTCGCCGACGACGCCGGCAACGTTTCTCAACGCGGCATCCACGTCCGGCGCTTCGAATTCGCGCGTCACCCGCGTCAGGCGTGTCGAGAATACGAAGACGTCGACGCGCCGCGTGCCGCCGGCGATGGCATGCGCGAACAGCAGCAGCATGCGGGTGTAGGGATCCATCGAGCCGCTGACGTCGCACATCAGGATCAGCGGCCGCGGCGCGATCCGGCGGCGGCGATAGGGAATCGTGATGATCTCGCCGCCGTGTTTCCAGTTGGCGCGGAGCAGCCGGCGGAGATCGGCGGGCCCGCCGGTCCCGGGCATCCAGCGGCGCGTGACGCGCATGCCCGGATTCCAGGTCAGGCGCGCGAGCGCCGCTTTCGCGCGCTCGACGTCATCCGGTGTGAAGGCTGAAAAGTCCTTGCGGCGCCACACCTGATCCGCGCTGTAGGTGCGAACGGCGACGCGAGTGTCGCCGGCCAGATCGTCAGCAGGCGCATCGGACGGCCCGCCGTCGCCGGCGCGCGAGCTCTCGCCCGACACCAGCGTGCGCACCGTGCTGCGGAGTCGCGCCGGCACCTGCATCGGCCGCGGCAGCGTGCCCGGATGCTCGGGCCACGCGCGCCAGAACCGGTCGAACACTTCGTCGAAGGCCGCGAAGTCTTCGTGCCTGAACAGCAGCACGGCGCGGAGTGCGTCGTGGACATCGCGCCGGCGCGTCACGCCGATCGCGTCGAGGGCGCGGAGGGCGTCGGCGACGCCGCCGCCGCGCACGGGAATGCCGGCGCCTTTCAGCGTGCGCGCGAAGAGAACCAGGTTCGCGAGCAGGTGATCCGGCATCGCACGGTCAGAGGCTGAGCGTTTCAGCGTGCGCCACGGCATCCGCGACCAGCGGCCGGAGCCGCTCGCCGCGCATCGCTTCGATGTCGTCGTGATCCTTGAGCAGGATGCCGAGCGTGTCGGTGACGATGGTTTCGTCGAGTTGCCGGGTGTTCAGCGCGGCCAGCGCCGCGACCCAGTCGAGCGTTTCCGACACGCCGGCCATCTTGTGGAGATCGGCCGACCGGAGCTGCTGCACGAAGGCGGTCACCTGGGCCGCGAGCCGCCGCGGCGCCTCCGGCATGCGGGTCGTGATGATGCGGTATTCCTTGTCGAAGTCCGGATACGGGATCCAGAAGTACAGACAGCGGCGCTTGAGCGCATCGTGCACTTCCCGTGTCCGGTTGGACGTGAGAATGACGATCGGCGGCTCCGCCGCGGCGATCGTGCCCAGCTCGGGAATCGTGACCTGGTAGTCCGACAGCAGCTCCAGCAGAAAGCCTTCGAATTCCTCGTCGGCCCGATCGATCTCGTCGATCAACAGCACCGGCACTTCGCCCGGCTGCTGGTCGAGCGCACGCAGCAGCGGGCGCTTGATGAGAAACGGCTCGGTGAACAGCCGCTCGGTCGCGCGCGCGCCGATCGAGCTCGTGCGTGGACTCGAGCAGTCGAATCTCGAGCAGCTGCCGCGGATAGTTCCATTCGTAGAGCGCGTGCGCCACGTCCAGCCCTTCGTAGCACTGGAGGCGAATCAGCTCGGTCTGCAGCGCCGCGGCCAGCGCCTTGGCGACTTCGGTCTTGCCGACGCCGGCCTCCCCTTCGAGAAAGAGCGGCCTTCGCAGCTTCAGCGCGAGGTAGACCGACAGCGCGAGCGCCCGCTCGACGACATAGTGCTGTTCGCCGAACATCTGCTCGACCTGTTCGACGGATTCGGGCCGCCGCACTACGCCGCTCGTTCGAAGGCCGCGGTCAGGGCGCGCTTCACGTAAACGGCCGCCATCGCCCGGCGATAGTTGGCCGACGCGAACACGTCTTCGAGCACGTAGCCGTCCAGGTGTTCGGCCACCCGCTCGGCCGCGGCCGCGATCGTGGCCGCGCGTGGGTTTGCCGCCGACCAGCGCTTTCTCGACTGCGGGCGTCCGCGTCGCGACCGGCAGCAGTCCGCCGATCGAGACGCGCGCCGCCGTGCAGACGCCGCCGGCGACCGTCACCACCGCCGCGGCGCCGACGACGGCGTAGCGAGAGGCGGGATGGACGAACTTCGCGTACGACATCCCGTCGCCGCGCTTCCGCGGCGTGATTTCAACCGCGGTCAGGATGTCGTGCTCGCCGAGCGCGGTGGTCATCATGCCCTGAAAGAAATTGGCCGCGGTGATGGTCTGTTCGCCGTCAGGCCCGACGGCGACGAGGCGTGCTTCGAGCGCCGACAGGACGGTCGGCAGGTCCGAGGCCGGATCGGCATGCGCGACGTTCCCGCCGATCGTGCCGCAGTTGCGCACCTGCTGATCGCCGATATGCGACGCGGCCTCGGCGAGCATCGGACATTCGGCCTTCAGCGTCTTCGACGCCGCGATCTCGGCGTGGGTCGTGAGCGCGCCAATCCGGAGATGGCCTCCCACCGTGCTGATGCCTTTGAGCTCCGTGATGCGGCCGATATCGATGAGCGCGGCCGGCGAAGTCAGCCGCAGCTTCAGGAGCGGGATCAGGCTGTGTCCACCCGCCAGCAGCTTCGCGCCGGGATGCTGCCGCAGGAGATGCTGGGCGTCCTTGATCGACGAGGCCCGGAAATAGTCGAACTGTGCCGGAAACATGCTCGATCTCCTCTCAGCGCTGCATCGCCCGCCACACGCGTTCCGGCGTGAGCGGCATGGTCAGGTTGTCGACGCCGAACGGTTCGAGCGCGTCGATCACCGCGTTGTAGACAGTTGCCGTGGATGCGATGGTGCCCGCCTCGCCGATGCCCTTGACGCCAAGCGGATGGTGCGGCGATTTCGTGACGGTCGACAGCACGTCGATCTCCGGCAGGACGTCGGCGCGCGGAATCGCGTAGTCGAGCAGCGACCCGGTGAGGAGCTGGCCGGCCTCGTCGTACACCGCGCCTTCCCACAACGCCTGGCCGATGCCCTGCACGACGCCGCCGTGCACCTGGCCCTCGACGATCATCGGATTGATCTGCGGACCGCAGTCGTCGACCGCGACGTAGCGCTTGAGGTCGACCTGCCCTGTTTCCTTGTCGACTTCGACGACCGCGACGTGCGCGCCGAACGGATAGACGAAGTTCGGCGGATCGTAGAAGCTCGACGCCTCGAGGCCGGCTTCCATCCCCTGCGGCAGGCTCCATGCGACGTTGGCGAAGAGCGCGATGTCCTGAATCGTCTTCGAGCGCGACGGCGTCCCCTTGACGAAGAAACGGCCATCCGCGTAGTCGATGTCCTCCGGCGCGGCTTCGAGCAGGTGCGCGGTGAGCAGCTTCGCCTTGTCCTTGATCTTCCTGACCGCCGTCGCGAGCGCGGCGCCGCCGACGGCGGTGGTGCGGCTTCCGTAGGTGCCCCATCCCATCGGCGTGTTGTCGGTATCGCCGTGAATGACTTTCACGTCGTTGACGTCCACGCCGATTTCGCTGGGCCACGATCTGCGCGAAGGTGGTCTCTTCGCCTTGTCCGTGCGGCGATGCGCCGATGAAGACGTGCACTTTGCCGCTCGGGTGAAAGCGGACAATCGCGCTCTCCCAGAGTCCGCCCTGGAACCCGACCGCGCCGGCGACCTGCGACGGCCCGAGGCCGCAGATTTCGACGTAGTTGCAGACGCCGATTCCGAGGTAGCGGCCCTCCTTGCGGAGCTTCGCCTGTTCCTCGCGCAGCCCCTTGTAGTTGATGTGCTCGAGCGCCTTGTCGAGCGCCAGCTGGTAGTTGCCGCTGTCGTAGCTCAGGCCGGTGATCACCGCGTGGCCGTCTTCGAACGGCGGCAAAAGATTCCGGTGGCGGATCTCGGCCGGATCGACGTGCACCGCGTCCGACAGCTTGTCGAGCATCCGTTCGAGCATGAAGCTCGCCTCCGGACGGCCGGCGCCGCGGTACGCTTCGACCGGCGTCGCGTTCGTGTAGATGCCGTAGACGTCCTCGCGCACCGCGGGCACGTCGTACGGGCCGGACAGCATCAGGCCGTGCAGGATCGTCGGGATGCCGGGCGCCGCCGTCGAGAGAAACGCGCCCATGCCCGCCCACACGGAGCAGCGCAGTCCGAGGATGTGGCCGTCGCTGGTCGCGGCCATCTCGACTTCCTGCACATGATCGCGGCCATGCGTCGTCGCCTGATAGTTCTCGCTGCGGGTTTCGGTCCACTTGACCGGGCGGCCCAGCTTCATCGAGCAGAACGCGGCGATGAATTCGCCGGGGTACGCGGCGATCTTGCTGCCGAACCCGCCGCCCACTTCCGGAGCGACCACGCGCAGCTTGTCCTCGGGCACGCCGGTGATGAGCGATCCGAGGAAGCGGAGGATGTGCGGGTTCTGCGTCGTGTTCCAGAGCGTCAGCTCGCCGGTCGCGGTGACCCAGTTGGCCAGCGTCGATCGCGGTTCCATCGCGGTCGGAATCAGCCGCTGCTGGATGATGCGATCCTTGACGATGACATCGGCTTTGGCGAACGCGGCGTCCACGTCACCGCCGGTCACGACCCAGTGAAACGCCTGGTTGTTCGGAATGTCGGGGTGAATCTGCGGCGCGCCCGCCGACGTTGGCTTTCTGCGGATCGATGACCGCGGGCAACGCGTCGTAGTCCACGTCGATCAACTCGACGGCGTCCTGCGCCTGGTAGCGGTTCTCGGCGACGACGACGGCCACCGCGTCGCCGACGTAGCGCACGATATCCCTGGCGAACTGCGGGTAAGCCGCAATTTTCAGATCCGAGTTCGGAATGAGCCACGCGCACGGCATCGGTTTCAGCACGTTCTCCGTGTCGGCGGCGGTGTAGACCGCAAGCACGCCGGGCGCCTTGGCGGCGCGCGCGGTATCGATCTTGACGATCCGTGCGTGCGCGTGCGGGCTGCGCAGGATGGCCGCGTGCACCATGCCGGGCAGCACGAGATCGTCGGTGTAGGTGGCCGTGCCGGTGATGAGCCGCGGGTCTTCGCGGCGCCGGATGGATGAACCGAAGACGGCAGTCGTCATGCGCGGCCTCCCACGGATGCGGCGTCACAGATCGATTTCACGATGTTCTGGTAGCCGGTGCAGCGGCACAGATTTCCTTCGAGGCCATGCCGGACGGCCGCGGCGCTCGGGTGCGGCGTGTCCTTGAGCATCGCCACCGCCGTGAGAATCATCCCGGGACTGCAGAAGCCGCACTGCAGCCCATGATTGGTCCAGAACGCCTCCTGGACGCGATGCAGCGCGCTGCCCTGCGCGAGCCCTTCGATCGTCGTGATGCTCGATCCGTCGGCCTGCGCGGCCAGTCGCGTGCACGACTTGGTCGCGAGCCCGTCCACGAGCACGGTGCAGGAACCACACTGGCTGGTGTCGCAACCGACCTTCGTGCCGGTCAGCTGCGCGATGTCCCTCAGGAAATGAACGAGCAGCAGGCGCGGCTCGACGTCGCGCTGAAAGACGCGTCCGTTGATGGTGATGGCGACCGGGATGTGCATGGTTGGCTCCTCGTGTCGAGGGTCGGATGATAGGTTGAGGTCCGACCGCACGCAAGCGTTCTCTTGTGAGACACTGGCGGCCGCATTTGGAAACCGAAAGGTAACGTGATGAAACTCGCTCCTGGCTGCGCGCTTCTTGTGACCCTGGCCTGCACCTTCCACGCGAACTTGGCCCTGGCCCAGGCAGCCGCCGCAGCCTCGCATGGGGGCCATTGCGAAGGACGCCATGACCGAGGCGCAGGCGAAGGCCGCCGCGGAAGTCGAGCGCAACGGCACCGTGCCGGCCTACTTGTGGCCGACGCTGCGCAACCCCGGCCTGGCGCGCCCGACGCAGATGATTGGCGAATATCTGAATCGCGAGGGCAAGCTGCCGCCCAGGCTCACGCAGATGGTGATCCTGATCGTGTCCAAGCAACTGCTGTACAACGGCTCCTGGGTCGAGCACTCCGGCATGGCGGATCGGGCCGGCTTGAGCCGCGAGATTACCGACGCGATCGCCGCGGGCCGGCGTCCCGGCAAGATGGACGAAGACGAAACGCTGGTCTACGACATGTGCGACGAGTTGCAGAAGACGATGACGATTAGCGATGGGACCTACACCCACGCGGTTGCCCGCCTCGGCGAAGGCGGCGTCGTCGACACGGTGGCGATTGTGGGCTTCTACGGGTACCTGGGGCTGCTGAACAACGCGACGCGCCTGCCGATGGGCGTCGCTCCGGCGTTCAGGCCCGCGCCGCCGCGATGAGGTTTTTCTTCTGTGTCCTCCGTGGTGAAGCTTTTAGTCATTCAGTAAGCCGGACCGAGCAGGACCGCGTTGACGAACAGCAGCTCCGACGCTTCGGTGAACGCGCGGTAGTTCGGATCTTCCGCGAACGCGATCACGTGGCCGCGCCCGAGCGGCTCGTACATCAGATAGGCCTTCTGCGCGAGCTGATCGCGCGACTCCTCCCAGACGAGACCGCTTGCGACCAGGGCGTCCTTCGTCTCGTAGACACCGACGTTCCGCCCTCGATCGAGCCGGATCGGCGTGAACACCCGCCGCCCTTCGATCAGCACCTGCATGACCGCGTCCTCGCCCGACGACAGCCAGTGCTCTTCGTCGATCTTGACGCGGATGATGCCGCCGGGAATGTTGTCGGGCCGCTCGCGCTCTGGCTGGATCGACTTGTCGTAATCGAACGGCGGCGGAGTGCTCGCGGCGGCCGCGTTGCTGCTGTTCGCATCTTGTGAGCTGCCGCCCGTGGTGTTCGCCGCAGCCGGCCGTTCTTCGACCTCCGGACGCCCGCCGCGCAGTTCGGTCCGCGTCTCGAGCAGGTTGACCCGGTCGCCCGCGGCCCAGCGCGACGCGTCGGCAATCGTCACGAGCGTGCCGCCGCCGCGAATCCAGCTGCGGATCCGGCGCAGCGCCTCCTCGCCGGCGAGCGAGGCATACGCGCCCGACGGCAGGACCAGCACGTCCACGGCAGACAAATCGATCCGATCGAGCGCGGTGACGCGAACCGCCGAGACCGTGAGGCCGAACCGGCGCTCGAGCACGTAGCGCGCCCAGCCTGCCGATTGCGACTGGGTCGGCGCATCCCAGGCGAGCACCACCCGCGGCGACTTCAGCGACACGACGTTCGCGCTGCCCAGCGAAATGCCTTCCTCCTGGTAGCCGGTGTCGGTGGGAACCACTTCGACGTGGTACTTCGCGACGATGGCGGCAAGCCTCGTCGCGAGGTCCGGTCCATTCTCGGAAATCCTGAAGATCGCGGTGCCAATCGGAAAGCGGCGGCCGTTCAGGGTCAGCGCCCGGCCGGCATGACGCACGTGAATGCCGGTGCGCAGGGCTTCCGCAACCGCCGCGGCCGTGTCACTGCCCCACGGCACCAGGTAGGCCACCCGCGCGGGCTTGAGCGGTGCCGCCGGGCCGGGAGCGGTCGACAGCGCCGTCGTCCTGGGCGTGACAGCCGGTTCTCCGACGTGAGCACTTCGACGTCGTACAAGAGCGGCAGGCTCCACGCGGTGATGTCGTAGATCTCGTCGCCCATCCGCAGGCGCCGCCGCCGATCCTGTTCCCGGACGAACGCGGCATCCTGCTCGGTCTGCGGATCGAGCAGGTTGCGCACGAGGCGCCCGGCCGGCTGCGCGCTCGAGACGAGGTAGGCGCCGGCCGGCACGGTGCGGTTGCCAAGCCGGACGGGTTCCTCGGCGCGGCGCACGTCCACGCCCTGGGTCGCCAGGTTCATGGCCAGGCGCCACGCGCGCGAGGGGTCGACGCCGGGCACGATGACGTACTCGCGCTCGTCCTTCCTCGATCGCGGTCTTGCGGAACTCGTAGAAATCGCGCATCAACCGCTCGCGATTCTTTGCCGCGGTCACCGCCGTCGTCATCGCCGCCGTGAAGTGATGCACGATGCCGTCGCGGTAGGTGAGCAGACGATCGTCGGTCCGTTTGAAGACCAGGCCGCGAGCCGACGCCTGCTCGTAGGTCATCCCGATGGCGCCCTGGAAGATCGGCCACGAATCGCCGTAGCCGGGATAGAACTCGTCGTAGTTCTCGCGGATGAAATAGGTGAAGCCGCGTTCGTCGAACCGGGCGGCGTTGGCGCGCCCGAACAGTTCGAGCGCCGCCGTCTGCGCCTTGGTGATGTGCGGGTTGATTGGATTGGCGACCGGCGGAAAGAAGTACGACGAATCCCCGCCCATCTCGTGCAGATCGACGACGACCTGCGGAACCCACTCGAGCATCGCGCGAATCTTGCCGCGCGTTTCCGGCTGCGACTGCGAAAACCAGTCGCGATTCATGTCGAAGAGGTAATGATTCGACCGCCCGCCGGGCCACGGCTCGTCGTGTTCCGCGGAATCCGGATTGGCGTCGGGCTCGGCGGCGGCGCCGGCGAGATTCGTGGCGACGAAGCGCGCCCGGCCGTCCGGGTTCTGCATCGGATCGATCACGACGATCGATTCGCGCAGGATCAACGGCACGTCGGGATCGTTGGTCGCGGCCAGCAGATGGTAGGCCTCGGCGAGCGCGGCGTCCGACGAGGAGATCTCGTTGCCGTGGACGCCGTGCATCAGCCAGGTGACGATCGGCAGTTCGCGAATGAGGCGGTCGGCGTCGCCGCCGGACAGCCCGCGCGGATCGGCGAGGCGGCGGCGGTCGGCCTTCAGGCGATCCAGCTGCGCGATCCGCTCCGGTGTGGCGATGACGAACAGCCAGAGCGGTCGGTTTTCCCAGCTCCGCGCGTACTCGATCAGCCGTGTCCGATCGGGCGCCGCCTGGTTCAAGGCGCGCAGGTAGACCGGAATTTCCTCGGGTGTCGTGATCCGGCCGCCGACGTCATGGCCGACCACCGACTGCAGCGTCGGGATTCGCGGATCGTAGGTGATGCCCGGCGCGAGCTCCGGCGTGTGCGCGGCGGCGAGTTGAAGCCCGAGGGCCAGTGCGGCGAGACCTGCCAGCATGCGCCGATTCTAAGCGAAGCGGCGCGACGATCTCGCCGCGCCGCCAGGGTCGCGACGCCCGCCCGGCGCAGCGCGAGCGCCGCCACCAGGCCGCAGGCCGCGGCGAACGACAGCCACACGCCGGGCATCGCCCGGTTGCCGGTCAGGCGAATGAGATACGTGCTGATGGCCGGCGTGAAGCCGCCGAAAATGGCGGTCGCGAGGCTGTAGGCGAGCGAGAAGCCCGACGGTGCGGACATCCACCGGCATGATCTCGGTCAGGAACACGACCATCGCGCCGTTGTAGCTGCCGTAGAGAAACGACAGCCACAGCTCGACGGCCAGCAGCTTCGCGAACGACGGTGAATCGACCAGCCAGACCATGACCGGGTACGCGCTCGCGAGCATCAGGACCGTGCACGCGATCAGCAGCGGGCGGCGGCCAATCCGATCCGACAGCGCGCCCATGACCGGCAGCCAGAACAGGTTCGAGGCGCCCACGCACAGCGTGACGATCAGCGTGTCGCCGCTCTGCAGGCGGAGGACGCTCGTGCCAAAGGTCGGCGTGTACGCCGTGATCATGTAGAACGACACGGTCGTCATCGTGACGAGCAGCGTGCCGAGGAGCACGATCGGCCAGTTCGCGCCGAGCGACCGGAGGATCTCGCGGGTATCCGGACAGCGGCGCCGCGCCTGGAACTCCTCGGTCTCCGCGAGCGAGCGCCGCAGCACGAACAGGAACGGCACGATCAGGCAGCCGACCAGCAGCGGCACGCGCCAGCCCCACGCCGTCATCTGCGCCGGCGTCAGCGCGCGGTTCAGGACCACGCCGAGGAGCGCCGCAAACATCACGGCCGCCTGCTGACTCGCCGACTGCCAGCTGACGTAGAAGCCCTTGCGGCCGGGCGTGGCGATTTCGGAGAGATACACCGAGACGCCGCCGAGCTCCATGCCGGCCGAGAATCCCTGCACCAGCCGCCCCGCCAGGACGATCAGCGGCGCCAGCAGTCCGATCGTGGCGTACCCGGGCACGCACGCGATCGACAGGATGCCGATCGACATCAGGCCGATCGTCAGGAGGAGGCCCGCGCGGCGGCCGTGGCGATCCGCGTAGGCGCCGAGGACGATCGCGCCGAGCGGGCGCATCAGGAACCCGGCGCCGAACGTCATGAGCGAGAGCATCAGCGAGACGAACGCGCTGCCGCTCGGAAAGAACGCGGCGCCGATCGCCGTCGCGTAGTAGCCGAACACCATGAAGTCGTACATCTCCAGGAAGTTCCCCGCGGAGACGCGGACGACCCGGCCGACCATCGATGGGGCAGGAACGCGGAGGTTAGAGATTGGAGGTTGGAGGTTAGGAGCTTGGAGGTTGGCAGGTTCAGGGGTTGGAGGTTGGCGGTTCGAGGCGGGCATGGGCTGTGGCATCTTACTCGCCCGTGCGGCGCCGGGCTGGAGGGTGGACTGAGGTCGAGGTTGGAGGTCCCCAACCTCCCCCAACCTCCAACCTCCGCATTTTCACCCCCGCATGGCGCGTTCGTGGATCGACTTCAGCGCCTGCCAGCCGGCGGCCACGGCGCCTTCCTGCCAGTCGGGCTCGGAGAACGGCGCGGTGGCCGCGGAGCCGATCACGATGCGGTTTTCGACCTTGGTCAGTTGCGCGCGGCGGGCACGCGCGGATCCCGAGGCGTAGCCGCCCTCGCTGTACTTCACCTTTTTCCACCAGACGGCATACGCGCTCTCGAACTCCTTGCGGATCTGCGGGTGCACCTTGCTGGCGTGCGTCAGCACGTGCTCGATGCGCGCCTTGATCGGCTGATCGAGCAGGTCGCCGACCGGACCATTGGCGTACAACCCGAGCAGGACGCCCTTCTGCGTGAAGTAGTCGTACGACGGATACGAGAACTCCCCGATCGGCAGGTTCGAATAGAGGTGACCGCCGAAAATCTGGTCGTCTTCCTCCCAGAACCGGCGCTTCATCTGCAGGCCCATCTTCGCGCTGTTGCTGTAGGTGGTCGCCTTCACCGCCTCCATCATCTCGGGCGAGAGGTTGATGTCCACGCCCGCCAGCACCGAGAGCGGCATGCAGATGACGACGTAGTCGGCGCTGACCTCGGTTTTCTTGCCGCTCTTCGTATCGAGATAGACGATCTTGACGCCGGTGTCGCTCTGATGGACCGACTGCACCTCGGCGTTGAACGTGATGCGATTCGGACCGATCGCGCGCTGGAAGCCTTTCGGGAACTGGTCCATGCCGCCAACCGGCTGGAACATCGGCGCGGCCGCCGTGCCGTCGATCGGCGGGACCGATCGCATGCGGTTGCCGAATCCGGCGCGCAGCAGCAGGCCGAGGTCGTACGGTTCGCCCTCGCCGCGGTTCTCGAACGCCTTGTATTTCCGATCCGAGGCGTCGAGGTAGCCCTGGGCGACGAGGAACGAGACGAAGCGATCCTTGTCTTCTGCCGTCAGCGGCATATCGAGCTTCTGCTGATCGATCGCCTTGACCAGCAGTTCGTTCGTGTGGCCGATCATGTCGGCCTTCACCTCGCGCAGACGCACGCGCTTGTTGGCGAGCGGCCCGGCCTGCGCGCCCTCGTAGAAAAAGTACGAGCCGTCGGCTTCGTTGAGGAAGATCTGCACCGGGACGCCGAGTTCCTTGCAGTAGTTCAGGACGGCGGTGTGCGTGTACGGGATGCGCCACGGGCCGACGTTGACATATTGCCCTTCGTCAAACGTGCACACCTGCCGTTCGCCGCCGATCTCGGTGTGCTCGCTGCCCTTCCGCACCGTCCAGGCCAGGCCGCCCACGCGGTCGCGCGCTTCGAGCACCCGGTAGTCGTAGCCGAGTTTTCCGAGCTCGTAGCCCACGACGAGGCCCGAGACGCCGGCGCCGAGCACCACGACCTTCGCGTTCGCGGGTCGTCCGCTGAGCGACGGCCGCGCACCGGCCTGTCCGGCCATCAGATCCAGCGACTGCATCGCGGTCATGACGAGTGACGTGCCGCCGACGAGGCCGAGTTGTTCCAGGAATCGGCGTCGCGTCAAAACCGGAAATGCTGGACCTGGACTCTTCTTCGGCATGCTGCTGCTCCTGCGACGTGGGACTCGAACACTAGTGATACGACCGGACAAGTTTCAGCTCGGCGAGGCGATCGAAGTCGCCGTCGAGCGACCACACGAGCCCGCCAATTTCGTCGGCCAGCCGTGCGATCAGAAGATCGGTCAACGCGAAACGGTACCCTGCGTCAGCCGCCTGCACGACCCAGTCGGTCAATGGCGGCCAGGTTTCCTCGGTGGGAACGAGGATCGGCAGGGCACTGAACGCCCGCCTGAAGGCCTTGCGATCCACTCTCGCGACGCCGGCCCAGAGTTCCAGCCAGACGGGCAGCGCGAGCGCGACTTCATCCGCGTCCAATAACTCGTGCAACGTCCCGGATACCTTGCCCGACGGCTGACGCTGCGCCGCGATCCAGACCGAGGTGTCCACCACAATCATGTGCGCCGCCGCGCCGCCTGCCGCCGCTCGCGCTTCCGCGGCATCATCGGATCGAAGTCGAAACGAATGGTGCCCATGAGCGCCTTGAGCTCATCAATCCTGTGGCGGCGGACGATCTCGCGGAGCGCGAAGATCACCGTGTCGGTCTTGGATTTGAATCCGACGGCCCGGCGGGCGTGATCGACCAGTTCTTCAGGCAAATCAAGGGTGGTACGCATACAAATATCATAGATTCGTATGCCTGCATTATCAATGCCTAGCGTGTTTTTGTATGCCTGACCAGGCGCCAGAACTGCGTCTCGTTCAGCAGCGTGATCCGGTGGCCGCGGGCGCGGAGCCGCTTGATTTCCATCAGCTTCAAACCCGCCTCGCGGCCCGCCGCCTGCAACACGTTCGGACGGCCGCGCACGACGACGGTGGTCTGCGCGGACGGACCGCCGTGGACGATCGCGCCGGCACGCCGCGCCGCCAGCATGGCGTCCTTTCTCGGACGCGAGAGGATGCCGGTGAACGCGAGATGGACGCCCTTGAGCGACTTCAGCACGCCGGCGCGCAACTTCGCCGGGGGATTGCGGAGCGCCTCGATCAGTTCATCGGCGCTCTCGTATCGCTTGCGCCGCTCGCCGATGCACCGGTAGACGATCTCCTTGAGATGATCGCCGCACACCAGGCCGCGCACTTCTTTCGTGCCGATCCGCACGCCGGCGTCGCCCTTCAAGAGCATCCCCAGCAACTGACCCACCTGATACACATCGTCCCGCGCCTGCCACTTCGGCGCAGCGCCGGCGAGGATCTCGCTCGGCGCGGTCAGCGCGTTCATGGTCCGCGCGGTGACGCCGCGGCGATCGCTCTGCTGCCTGACGATGCCGAAGTCGCCGAGCTTGAGGCGGCGGCCGTCGCAGACGAAGACGTTGACCGGCGTGAGGTCGCGGTGCAGCAACTGGCCGCGGTGCAGTTTGCCGAGCACCTCGAGGACTCCCGCCATCTCGCGCCGCACGGCGGGCTCGGCCCAGCGCTCGCCTCGCTCCAGGAACGAGCTGAGATCGCCGTGACGGGCGTACTCGAGCACGAGGCAGTACAGGAACGACCCGTCGCGCCGCGCGAGCGGAAATGCGTCGAAGACGCGAATGGCGCGCGGGTGGTCGTCCAGCAGCTGACCGAAGTACGCTTCGCGGAGCCAGCCGTCGATGTGGGCGCTCGCCTTGATGCAGACGACGCCGGGGACCGTCGCCGATCGTCCGACGCGCCGCGCCAGGTAGACCTCGCCGAAGCCGCCGGCGCCAATCATCCGGCCGATCCGGAACTCCAGCCGCGTGTCCGGCGCGGTCACCAACTGTCCGGTTTCGAGCAGCGCCGTCCGCCGTCCACCCGGCGCGGGAACTGCCCTGGTCGTCGCAGCCGTCAAAGAAATGGGAAGTCGGGATCGCGCGGCCATCGTCAATACTAGTGGGCACCCATGTTAACAACGTTCGAACCGGTGCAGGCGTGAGCGGGGCGTCCCGGCGCAGCGCGTCCGGCTCGTCGCCGTCGTTGTTCCAGACCCTGTCGGCCGACATCGACATCGTCGCGAACGACATCCGCCAGCGCGGCGTCAAGCGCGCCATCGGCGGGACGCTCGCCGATCTCGAGACCTTCTATCTGACCGACGACGACCGGCGCCAGCTCGCCACCATGAGGCCGGTGCGGCGCATCCTGCGACGGGTCTGGTGGTTCATCGAAAGCCTGCTGCGAAAACTGACTCCCGCACGGCGCATCATCCTGGCCGCCGCGCTGGTAATTCTGGTTCTCGGCCTGCAGCAGGTCGACATCGGAAACCGCCGATTCACCCTCCGCTTTCCGCTGACCGGCAGCCTGCTCGTCTTCCTGGTCCTGATCCTCGAGCTCAAGGACAAGCTGGTGGCGCGCGACGAGCTCGAAGCCGGGCGCAAGGTGCAACTGGCGCTCCTGCCGAGTGCCACGCCCGTCGTGCCGGGCTGGGACGTCTGGCTCTTCACGCAGCCCGCCAACGACGTCGGCGGCGATCTCGTCGATCATCTCAAGATCGACGACACGCGTCATTTCGTCGCGCTCGGCGACGTGTCGGGCAAGGCGCTGCCGGCGGCGCTCTTGTCCGTGAAGCTCCAGGCGACGCTGCGCGCCCTCGCGCCGCAGTTCGACGATCTCGGCGATCTCGGATCGGCCGTCAACTTCATCCTTCAGCGCGATGGCCTGCCGTCCCGTTTCGCGTCGCTCGTCTATCTGCTGCTGTCGACCGACTCGGGGCACGTGCGCGTGCTGAACGCGGGCCACATGCCGCCGCTCGTCGTGCGCGGCAATACCGTCACCGCGATGGAGCCCGGCTCGGTGGTCCTGGGCATCATGCCGGTCGCGACCTTCTCCGAGCAGACGATTGACCTGAATCCTGGCGACACGCTCATCGTCTATTCCGACGGCGTGACTGAGGCCATGAACGAGGCCAACGACTTCTACGGCGACGATCGACTGCGCGCCGTCGTTCAACAGACGCGCGGCCTGCCGCTCAGCGAGATTGCCCGGCGCATCCTCGCGGGCGTCGCGGCATTCGTCGACCACGCGCCCACGAGCGACGACATCTCGCTCATGATCCTCAGGCGGACGACCTAGCGCTGCTCACACCTGGCATTCCTCGTGCTCATGCCGACGATGGTAGGATGCCCGACGGGTGCGACGTCGGAGATTGGCGGGGTTTGGCGATGGCCGAGCGGGATGTTCTGGAAGCAATCGGGAAACTCGATACCCGCCTGACGCGGGTTGAGCAGTTTCTACCCCAATTGGCGACGCGTGAGGAGATGCACGTCGCGATCAAGTCGGCGATCGATGAGGCGGTTGCGCCTCTTGTGACGCGCGAAGAGATGCACGCCGCGATCGACAAAGCGGTCGCTCCGCTCGCGACACGCGCGGAGATGCGCGCGGCGATCGATCGAGGCCGTTGCGCCTCTGGCGACGCGCGACGAGATGCACGTTGCGATTAAAGAAGAAGGCGAACGTTCGCGCCACTTCACTCAGGTCCTCTACGAGGATCTGAAAGACGACATTCGCATGCTCAGCGAACATGTGGTGACGTTGTCGGCGCGCGTGGACGCGCGGCGGTAAGCGAGTTACGCGAGGAACGCTTGCAACTCCGCGAGCGTTTCTTCCGGCACTTCCTCCGGTAGAAAATGTCCGGCCGGCAGCGACTTGCCGGTCACGTTCACCGCATGCTGCCGCCAGATCGCCATCACGTCGTACAAGCGGCCCACCGTGCCCCGTTCGCCCCAGATCACCAGCAGCGGACACGTCACCTTCTTGTCACCGTCCGCTGACGAATGCTCGAGATCGATCGACGCGCCCGCGCGATAGTCTTCGCAGGTCGCGTGAACCGTTGCGGGATCCTGCAGGCACCGCAGGTACTCCGCAAAGGCCTCTGGCGTAAAGGCCGACGCCGCCGCTCCGCCGACCGGCCGCACGAATCTCGAACGCAGGAAGAATTCGACGTTGTTGCCGATGAGTGTTTCCGGCAGCGGCGCGGGCTGAATGAGGAAGAACCAGTGGTAGTACTGCGTCGCGAACTCACGCGTCACGTTCGAATACGGCAGCGGGACGATGTCGATATACGCCGCGCGGGTGACTCGCTCGGGATGTTCGACGCAGAGGCGCCAGGCGACGCGCGCGCCGCGATCGTGGCCGACCACGGCAAAGCGATCGTGGCCGAGCGCATGCATCACCTCGACGTGGTCCTGCGCCATCGCACGCTTCGAGTAGTTCGCGTGGTTGTCGCCGTCGGGCGGCTTGCTGCTGTCGCCGTACCCGCGCAAATCCGTCAGGACGACGGTGAAGCGCTGCGCCAGGCGCGGCGCAATCTTGTGCCACTCGACGTGGGTCTGCGGGTAGCCGTGGATCATCAGGAGCGGCGGACCGGACCCGCCGACGAGCGTATGAATCGTCGCGCCGGACGTCTGGATGTCGCGCGCCTGGAAACCGGGGAACAATGCCGGGCTCCGCGGTGCCTGCGCCGCCGCGCTGTCCCGCGAGGCGGCCACCATCGCCGACGCACCCAGCGTCGTCGTCAGAAACTCACGCCGGTCGTAGTCCATGAAACGCCCTTTCATCGTGCGGCCGGAGGGAGTGTAACTCGGTTCAAAATTCCGGAGTCACGAAGACACGAAGTGTTTGTTCTTTGAGGGTCTTTTCTTCGTGCTTTCGTGTCTTCGTGACTCTTATGATCGAGCGATGAGCAAGGCGCTCACCCAGGGGCGTACGGCTTTCGCGCGCGATGACTGGGCGGACGCATTCGCGCATCTGTCCGCCGCCGACAGTGACTCGCCGCTCGATCCCGAGGATCTCGATCGCCTCGCGACGGTCGCATATCTCATCGGCGAAGACGCCGCGAGCGACGCCGCCCGGACGCGCGCGCACCATGGATTTCTCGATCGCGGCGATGTCATCCGCGCCGCACGGAGCGCCTACTGGCTCGCGTTCGCCATGCTCGGACGCTTCACGCAATTCGCCCAGGGCGGCGGATGGCTCGCACGCGCCCGCCGTTTGCTGGACGATGCCGGCGCGGATTGCGTCGAGCAGGGATACTGCCTGTCGCTCGCGGGGTTCATGAAGGTCATCGACGGCGACATCCCTGCCGCGCAGGACATGTTCCACCAGGCCGCCATCGTGGGGAAGCGCTTCGGCGACCGGGATCTGATCGCGCTCGCCCGCCACGGCGAAGGGCGCACGCTCATTCGCCTCAACAACGTCGCCGACGGCATGGCGATGATCGACGAGGTCATGATCTCGGTGACGTGCGGCGAAGTGACACCGATGGTCACCGGCGTCGTCTACTGCGGCGTCATCAGCGCCTGCGATGATCTGTTCGATCTACGTCGCGCGCAGGAATGGACGACCGCGCTGACCGAGTGGTGCGCGGGCCATCCCGACCTGGCGCCGTTCAAGGGGTCGTGCCTGACACACCGCTCGGAACTGTTGCAGCTGCACGGATCCTGGCAGGACGCATTGCACGAGGCGCAGCGCGCATGCCGCGGACGATCCGCCGCGCCGCGCGACATCGGCGCCGCGAACTATCAGCTGGCCGAAGTCCACCGGCTGCGCGGCGACTTCGATCAGGCAGAAGCCGCGTATCGCCGGGCGAACCAGGCGGGCCACCAGACCAACCCCGGGCTGGCGCTGCTCCGTCTCGCCCAGGGCGACCTGCACGCCGCCGAGACCGCGATCCGGCATGCGCTGACTGAGAACCGCAGCGCGAGACTCCGCGCGCAGGTCCTGCGCGCGAGCGTCGAAATCGTGCTCGCCGCCGGCGACCTCGCCGCCGGTCGATCGAGCGCATCGGAACTCGCGCAGCTCGCCACCGAGATCGACGCACCCTTTCTTCATGCCGCCGCGGCGCAGGCCCGGGCCGCGGTCGCCCTGGCGGACGGCGACGCCAGCGGCGCGGTCGCACACGTGCGTCACGCCTGGTCGATCTGGCGAGCCATCGACGCGCCCTACGAGATCGCGCGCGTCCGCGCGCTCCTCGGCCGCGCCTATCGGCAGCTTGGCGACGAGGACGGCGCGCAGATGGAATTCGAGGCTGCGGCGGAAATCTTCGAGCGTCTCGGCGCCGCGCCCGATGCCGTCCGGGTCTCGGCTTTATGCGTCGCCAAACCGGCCGAGGCGGCAGGGCCGCTGACCGGGCGCGAGGTCGAGGTGCTCCGGCTCGTGGCGACCGGCAAGACGAACCGCGCGATTGCCGCCGATCTGTCGATCAGCGAAAAAACAGTCGCGCGCCACGTCAGCAACATTTTCATCAAGCTCGACCTGGCGTCCCGATCTGCGGCCACCGCTTATGCTTACAGCCACAAGCTGCTGTAGCCTGGCGTCAATATAGAAATAGTCATTCAGAGAAATACCTACTACATAGAAATACCCATCACGCCGCGCGCCGCGGCCTGAGCACTTCGCCCGATGCGCGCACCGGCCACGGTCTCCTATCGTGGCTGGTGTCAGGCGGTCCGGATGACCGCCGGCGGAAATGAGGATTGCAGTGGCTGACACATTCAACGTCGAACGGATCGATACGGTGGTCATCGGAGGCGGCCAGGCCGGCCTGTCGGTGGGCTATCACCTCGCGCGGCGCGGCGTGCCGTTCGTCATCCTCGACGCACACCAGCGGACCGGCGACGTCTGGCGCGAACGATGGGACTCGCTGCGGCTCTTCACGCCCGCGCGTTTTGCGGGGCTCGACGGGCTGCCGTTCCCGGCGCCGCGCGACACGTTTCCGACCAAGAACGAGATGGGCGACTATCTCGAGCTCTACGCGCGCACGTTCGCGCTGCCGGTGCGCACCGGCGTTCGCGTCGATCGCGTCTCGCGGACCGGCGACACGTTTCTGATCGCCGCCGGCGACCGGCGCTTCGAAGCGCGCAATATCGTCGTCGCGATGGCAAACCTCCAGCGGCCGTACGTCCCGCCCTTCGCCGCCGAACTGAATCCGGACATCGTCCAGATCCATTCCTTCGACTACCGCAATGCGGGACAGCTCACGGACGGCGACGTGCTGATTGTCGGCGCGGGCAATTCCGGCGCGGAAATCGCGCTCGAGGCGATTTCCGATCACCACGTCTGGCTGGCGGGGCGGGATACCGGCCAGGTGCCGTTCCGGATCGACGGCCTCGCCATGCGGCTGTTCCTGCACTGGTTCGTGCTTCGCGTCATCTTCCATCGCGTCATGTCGATTGCCAACCCGCTCGGCCGGCGGCTGCGTTCGAAGCTGCTCCACGGCGGACGGCCGCTCATTCGCGTCAAGCCGAACAAGCTCAAGGCGCTCGGCGTCCGCCGCATCGACAAGGTCGTCGGCGTGCGCAACGGCCTGCCGTTGCTCAGCGACGGACGGGTCCTCGACGTCACGAACGTCATCTGGTGCACCGGGTTTCGCGGCGGATTCTCGTGGATCGATCTCCCGGTATTTGGCGCGGACGGCGACCCGCAGCACGCGGGTGGTGTGGCGACGAACGTCCCCGGGCTGTATTTCGTCGGCCTGCATTTCCTGTACTCGATGTCGTCGGAAATGATCCACGGTGTCGGTCGCGACGCCGATCGCATTGCCGGCGCGGTGGCCGAGCGCGGGACAAATCTCGAAACATCCGCGGTCCTCTCCGCGCGTCCGGCGGTGACCGCGCGAATGGCGTCCTGACTCGCGGGATGTAAGTAGTGTCCGGCTTTAGCCGGACCTCAACGAAACGAATCGGGTTTCGGGACTGCGGCGGCGTGGTATTGTCCGCCCTGGACATCACAGGAGCGCCCCATGCCGAAGAGCCGTGTTCTCCCGCTCGTTCTCGGCGTTGCTTTTTCCCTTGGTGCCTCGCCGATCCTGCTGCGGACGATGCCCCAGGCACAGCAGCCTGCCGCCGATGTCGCCATCGACAACGACGACATCGCTGGTGTCGTGACCGGCCCGAACGGGCCGGAAGCCGGCGTCTGGGTCATCGCGGAAACGCACGACCTGCCGGTCCGATACATCAAGAGCGTCGTCACCGACGATCGCGGCCGGTTTCTCGTTCCCGATCTGCCGCCGGCCAATTACAGCGTCTGGGCCCGCGGCTACGGGCTGGTTGACAGCGCCAAGACGACGAGCCGCCCCGGCGCGCGCCTCGCGATCGCGGCAACGCCCGCGCCGACCGCAGCGGATGCCGCGCGCTACTACCCCGCCATCTATTGGTACTCGATGCTGAAAATTCCCGCGGCGGATCAGTTCGGCGGCAAGAGCAGCATCCCCGCGCGGCTGACCCAGGCGAACTGGATCAGCGCGATGAAGAACACCGGCTGCATCGGCTGCCATCAGATCGGACAACTGTCGACCCGCACCTTCCCCCCCAGCCTCGGAAAGTTCGCCTCGTCTGCCGACGCATGGCGCCGGCGCGTGCAGTCGGGGCAGGCGGGACAGCAGATGCTCGGTCAGTTGAACGGCCTCGGGCCGCTGGTGTTCGAGAACTTCGGCGACTGGACCGATCGGGTCGCGCGCGGCGAACTGCCGCACGCCAAGCCGTCACGGCCGCAAGGCGTCGAGCGCAACATCGTCGTCACGCTGCGCGACTGGATGAACGAGAAGCAGTATCTCCACGATCTGATCTCGAGCGATCGGCGGTATCCGACCGTCAACGCCAACGGCCCGCTCTATGGATCGCCTGAGTACAGCTCCGAGTTCATCCCGATACTCGACCCGGTCAAGAACACCGCCACGACGTTCAAGGCGCCGGTGCGCGACGCCAACATGCCGCTCAGCCTGGGACCCGGGCCACGCCGCCGCACTCAAGCCGCTGCAGCCGTCGCCCTATTGGGGCGACGAAGTGATCTGGGAAACGCGCTTCAACAACCACAACTCGATGTTCGACCGGAAGGGCCGGCTGTGGCTCGCTGCCGCGGTGCGCGGACCGGACAATCCTTCGTTCTGCCGGGCGGGCTCCGAGCTGGCGTCGGCCAAGGCATTTCCGCTCGATCGCGCGTTGCGGCACCTCGCGGTGCTCGATCCGAAGACGCAGAAGTACACGTTCGTTGACACCTGCTTCGCGACGCATCATCTGCAGTTCGGCTACGACGCCAACGACACGCTGTGGACGAGCGGCGGCGGGCCGGTCGTCGGCTGGCTGAACACGAAGATGTTCGACGAGACCGGCGACGCCGCGAAGTCGCAGGGCTGGACGGCGCTCGTGCTCGACACCAACGGCAACGGAAAGCGCGATGCGTACGTCGAACCGGGCGCGCCACCCGATCCCTCGAAGGACACCCGAATCGACGCCAACTTTTATGCGATCATGCCGAGCCCCGCAGACGGTTCCGTGTGGGGCGCGGTGATGGGTGTGCCCGGTTCGATCGTCCGGCTCGTGCCCGGATCGAATCCGCCGGCGACGGCGCTCGCCGAGATCTACAACGTGCCGAAACCAGGGTTCGGCGTGCGCGGCGCCGACATCGACCGGCAGGGCGTCGTGTGGGTGTCGCTCGGCAGCGGTCACCTGGGCAGCTTCGATCGGCGCAAGTGCAAGGGCGTGTTGAACGGGCCGAAGGCCACCGGCGACCAGTGCCCGGAAGGCTGGAGTTTCCACCAGTATCCGGGTCCGGGCTTCGAGGGTATCGGCGACAACAGCGCCGAATCGAGTTATTACTCGTGGGTGGATCAACACAACACGTTCGGTCTGGGTGACGATGTGCCGATGTCGACGGGCAATTTGAACGACGGACTCATCGCGTTTGCGAACGGCCGGATGGTCGTGCTGCGCGTGCCCTACCCGCTCGGGTTCTACGCGAAAGGATTCGACGGGCGGATTGACGATCCCAACGGCGGCTGGAAGGGCCGCGGCCTCTGGGCCGCCAACGGCGACCGCACGCCATGGCTCATCGAAGGCGGCAAGGGATCGAAGCCGCTGGCCGCGCATTTCCAGATTCGTCCCGATCCGCTCGCGAAGTAGATGTCCCTCCTCGCCGCCGAATACGCGACCGCGCGGGTCCTCGCGCAACCGGGCCGGCTCGCCGATCTGATCCCGCGCGTGCTCGAGGCGATCTGCACGGCGCTCGGGTGGCAGTACGGTGCGCTGTGGCAGCTCGATCGCCACGCGAACCGTCTCCGCTGCGTCGAAACCTGGGCGGCGCCCGGGGCCGGATTCACGGGTTTCGAAACAACGAGCCGCCAAACGCTGTTCGAGCGCGGCATCGGGCTGCCGGGACGAGTGTGGGCGACCGGGCGTCCGGCCTTCATTCCCGACGTCGCCGTCGATACCAACTTTCCGCGCGCGTCCGTCGCGTCGCGCGAAGGGCTGCGCGCCGCGTTCGGTTTCCCCATCACGATTGAAGGCGACGTGATCGGCGCCATGGAGTTCTTCAGCCGGGCGCTCGCCGAACCCGATCCCGAGCTGCTCGACATGCTCGGCACGATCGGCAGCCAGATCGGCCAGTTCATGAAGCGGCGGCGCGCGGAGGAAGAGCTCGATCGATTCTTCGCGCTGTCGCTCGACATGATGTGCATCGCCGGCTTCGACGGCTACTTCAAACGGCTGAACAGCGCGTGGGAACGGGTGCTCGGACGGTCGATCGAGGAGCTGTGCGCGGTTCCCTACATCACCTTCGTCCACCCCGACGACCGCGTGGCCACCGGCGCGGAAGCCGATCGCATCGCCAGCGGCGACAACACGCTGCGATTCGAAAACCGGTTTCTCGCCGCTGACGGCGCGTACCGCTGGCTCTCGTGGGTGGCGTTCCCCTACACGGACGAACAGACGATCTATGCGGCGGCGCGCGACGTCACCGATCACAAGAACGCGACCGAACAACTCGCCCGCTACGCGCACGACCTCGATCTCGCGCGCGAAGCCGAAGCCGAGAACGCCGACCGGCTGTCCCGGCTGGTGCGCGAGCTCGACATGGCCAAGGCGCGGGCCGAGGAGGCGGCGCGGGCGAAGGCCGACTTTCTCGCCAACATGAGCCACGAGATCCGCACGCCGCTGACCGCGATCATCGGCATGGCGGACCTGGCCATCGACACGAAGCTGAGCGCGGAACAGCGCGAGTACGTGACCACCATCAGCACCCAGGCCTCGTCGCTGCTCGGCGTCATCAAGGACGTGCTCGATTTCTCGAAGATCGACGCGCGCAAGCTGCAGCTCGAGTCGATCGACTTCCTGCTGCGCGATACGGTCGAAGACAGCGTCAAGGCGCTGGCCGTCCGCGCGCAGCAGAAAGGGCTGGAGCTGGCCTGCCGGATTCAGCCGGACGTGCCGAACCAGCCTCGCCGGCGATCCGGGCCGCCTCTCGCAGGTCCTGACCAACCTCGTCGCCAACGCGATCAAGTTCACCGAGCGCGGCGAAGTCGTCGTGACGGTCAGCACCACGTCGCGCGAGGCGCATACCGTGCTGGTGCATTTCGCGGTGCGCGACACCGGCATCGGCATTCCCGAGGACAAGCGCGCCCAGATCTTCGAACCGTTCACCCAGGCCGACACCTCGACCACGCGCACCTTCGGCGGCACCGGGCTCGGGCTGTCGATCGCCAGCGAGCTGGTGTCGCTGCTCGGCGGCAAGATGTGGCTCGAGAGCGAAGTGGGCCGCGGCAGCACGTTCCACTTCACCGCGCGCTTCGTTCAGCCGCCCGAGGCGGCCGCCGCGGACGACGCGTTGCTGCATCTGAAGCTGCACGCGCTGCCGGTGCTGGTGGTCGGCGACGACACAACGAGCGGCCGGATCCTGGTCGAGATCCTCACGAACTGGAAGATGAAACCGCGGGCAGTCGAGGGCGGCGACGCCGGCGATCAGAGCGCTGCTCGAGGCCCATGCCGCCAGGCGTCCGTACGCGATCGTCATCATCGACGCGCAAATGACCAGGGTGGACGGCTTCGCGTTCGCGGCGCGCGTCCGCCGCGATCGACGGTTCCGCGACCTGCCGCTCATTGTCCTGACGTCAACGGTTCATCCGATGGAGGCATCCGCCTATCGCAGCCTGAAGATTGCCGCGCGGTTGACCAAGCCGGTCAAGCAGTCGGATCTGATGGACGCGATCCTGTCGATCGTCGGCGAACGCGCGGCGCAGCGTCCTCCGGCGCGGACCGCGAAGGTCGGCCGTACGCGACGGCCGCTCCGCGTGCTGCTGGCCGAAGACAATCACGTGAACCGCCTGTTCGTGACGCGCGTCCTCGAAAAACGCGGGCACTCGGTGGCCACCGCCGTCAACGGCAAGCGGGCGCTCGAGGCGATCGAGCAGCTCAAACCGCGCACCTTCGACCTGGTGCTGATGGATGTCCAGATGCCCGAGCTCGACGGCCTGTCTGCCGCGCGGCGCATTCGCGAAATCGAGCAATCGTCCGGCGCCCACCTGCCGATCGTGGCGATGACCGCGCACGCCCTGTCGGGCGACCGTGAACTGTGCCTGGCGGCGGGCATGGACGGCTACGTCGCGAAGCCGCTCCATCCCAACGAGTTGATTGAAGTCGTCGAGCGGCTGGGCGTGAAAGCAGAGGCGGCGGACGGACCGCGATCGAGCGCGGCCGAGACGCGATCGGCTGTTTTCGACATCCGCGAGGCCGAGGCCCGCCTTGGCGGCGATCGCCGCCTGTTGCGTGAGATGATGACGATCTTCGGCGCTGAATCGCCGGCGCAGATGACGGCCATCCGGCGAGCGGCGGCCCGCAAGGATCTGGACCGGCTGCAGAAGGCCACGCACGCCCTGAAGGGATCGCTCGGCACGCTCGATGCGCCGCTGGCGTTTCAGGCGGCGCGCCGTCTCGAAGACGTCGCGCGTCGCGGGGCGGGTGCCGAAGTCGAGTCGGCGCTGTCGGATCTCGAACGGGAGATGATCGCCCTGGCGCGCGCCCTCGGGCCGACGCGGCGACCGAAGACTGTCAAGCGAAAGAAGGCGTCACATGGCACCTCGCCAGCCACCCGCCGCGCGCGTGCTCGTCGTCGACGATGATCGAACGACCCGGCACGTGACGCGTGCCGTGCTCGCGAAAGCCGGGTTCAAGGTCAGCGTCGCAAAAGACGGCGTCGAAGCGATGGCGCGGCTCAAGGCGCAGCGGTACGATCTGATGCTGCTCGACGTGTGGATGCCGCGCATCGACGGGATGAGCGTCCTCGGCCGGTTGAAGCGGATCAAGACGCGCCCCCGCGTCATCGTCCTCACCGCCGACGACACGCCGGACACGCTGCTCCGGGCGATTCGCGAGCAGGCCCACCAGGTCGTGCAGAAGCCAATCGCCCCGGTGGCGCTCGTCGCGCTCGTGCACGACGCGTTGAAGGCGGACGGGCAGCCGATCCAGGTGCTGTCGGCGCGGCCCGACTGGGTCGAGCTGTCGGTGCCGTGCACGCGTGACGCCGCCGACCGGCTGCACGCCGTGATGGCGCAGCTCGAGACGGATCTGTCCGAGTCGGTGCGCGAGTCGATCGGCTACGCGTTTCGCGAGCTGCTCCTGAACGCGGTGGAATGGGGCGGCAAGCTGGATCCGCGCCGCCGCGTCCGCATTTCCTGCCTGCGGGCCAAGCGGATGGTCATGTACCGGATCGCCGATCCGGGCAAGGGATTCAAGACCGAGGAGCTCGATCACGCGGCCATCAACCATCCGGACGATCCGATCGAGCACATGAACATCCGCATGCAGAAGGGGCTGCGGCCGGGCGGCTTCGGCATCCTGATGGTCCGCGCAAAAGTCGATGAACTGATCTACAACGAGAAGCAGAACGAAGTCGTGTTCGTCAAATATCTGGACTGAGGAGTGCGCATGTCAGTCACCCTGCGAATCGTCCTGGCGCCGGTCGTTGCCGCCGCCTGCGTTGCTGCCACGCTCGTCGCGCAGGCGCCGCCGCCGGCGCCTCCGCCGCCGGCGCCGCCCGCCAATGCGATGACCAACCCGTACCGGATGCTCGACGCACTGGCCGCACCTCGGCGAGATCAAAGCCGGCGCGGCGATCGGCATCGTGCCCGACAACAAGGGCGGCGTGTGGCTGCAGCACCGCTCCGAGCCGGGCATCCTGCACTTCGACGCCTCCGGCAATATCGTCAAGCGGTTCGAGGTGACGTTCGCCTCGTCACACGGGCTGTGCCAGGACGGCGACGGGAATCTGTGGGCGGTGGACAGCGGGCCGTTCACCGATACGCCCGGCGTCACCGGCGTCAAGGGCAATCAGGTCTTCAAGTTCGATCAGAACGGCAAGCTGCTGCTGACGCTTGGCAAGGCCGGCGTGTCTCTCGCCGGCAACGACACCTTCCTGCAACCGACCGCCTGCCGCGCGACGCCGGACGGCAACATCGTCATCGCCGATGGACACTGGCCGCGTCCGAAGGTCAACCCGCAGGACGGCGATCGCCTGGTCTGGTACACGCGCGACGGAAAATTCATCAAGGCGTTCGGCCGCCACGGCACGCAAGCCGGGCGAATTCATCGGCCCGCACGGCCTCGCCTTCGATTCGCAGGGCCGCCTGTTCGTCGCCGACCGATCGAACAACCGCATCCAGATTTTCGACCGCAACATGAACTTCGTGGACGAATGGCGGCACTTCGGCCGGCCGAGCGGCATCTGGATTCTCAAGGACGACACGTTGATTGTGTCCGACTCGGAATCGAACCGCGCCATCGTCGGGGCCAGCGACGCGTTCGATTCCATCAATCCGGTGCGCAACCCGGGATGGAAGAACGGCATCCGGATCGGCAACGCGAAAGACGGCTCGCTGAAATACTTCATCGAGGGCACGCAGCCCGAAGGACTGGCGGCTGACGATCTGGGGAACGTCTTCGGCGGACTGACCGGCGGCTGCGAGGCCAGCAAGTCGGGCGGCTGCCTGCAGAAGTTCGTCAGGAAATAGGCGCGGCGAGTCGGCGAAGGACGCAGATGACCCTGAACGATTCGACGATTCGCCCGTTACCCAAAGTCCTTCTTCACGATCACCTGGACGGGGGATTGCGGCCGCTGACGATCCTCGAGCTGGCGCGCGACCAGCAATACACCGCGCTGCCGACGGCGGATCCGGGTGAACTCGCGGATTGGTTTCATCGAGGCGCGAAGCGCGGCAGCCTGCCGCTTTATCTCGAAGGCTTCGCCCACACCTGCGGCGTCATGCAGACACCCGAAGCGCTCGAGCGCGTCGCTTACGAGATGCTGCAGGACATGCGCGACGACGGCGTCGTCTACGTGGAGACGCGATTCGCGCCGGTCTTTCACACGAGCAAGGGACTGCATTGGGACGATGTCGTCACGGCGGTCCTGAAGGGGCTCGAACGCGGCAAAGCCGATTTCGGCGTGGACTACGGGCTGATCATCTGCGCGATGCGCAACATGCAGCTTTCCGGAGAGATGGCGGAGCTCGCCGTGGACTTCCGCGACCGCGGCGTGGTCGGCTTCGATCTCGCCGGCGAAGAGGGCGGGTTTCCGCCGAAGAAGCACATCGACGCCTTTCACTACATCCAGCGCGAGAACTTCAACATCACGATTCACGCCGGTGAAGCGTTCGGCAAGGAAAGCATCTGGCAGGCGATTCAGTGGTGCGGCGCACACCGCATCGGACACGCGACGCGGCTCATCGAGGACATCGCGCTCGATACGCAGGACCCGTCCAGTGTCGCGAAGATGGGCTATCTGGCGCAGTACATCCTCGACAAGCGCATTCCGCTGGAAATCTGCTTGAGCAGCAACGTTGACACCGGCGCGGCGGAGAGCCTCGAGAAGCATCCCTTCGGGCTGTTCTATCGCTGCGGTTTCCGCGTCACGCTGAACACCGACGATCGCCTGATGAGCGACACGACGATGACCAGGGAATTCAGGGTGGCGCACGAGACGTTCGGGCTGGGGCTCGACGATCTCGAAAAGCTGACGATCAACTCGATGAAGAGCGCGTTCATTCCCTACGACCGCCGGATTCGCGTGATCTACGACATCATCAAGCCCGGCTACGCGACCGCACGGCGCGAGCCGGCGCGAAGGTCGTCATGACGATCGGGCGATCCCTCCGGGCAGCGATCGGCGTGGCGATGATCGCCCTGCTGGCGCTGCCGCGCGATGCGAGCGCGGACACCATCAATGTTCTGTGCTCGAACGGATTCAAGGCGGTGATGCAGACGCTGGCGCCGCAGTTCGAGCAGGCCACGACAACACAAGGTCGTCGTGGTCTACAGTGTCGCCGCCGAGTTGAAGCGGCGAATCGACGCCGGCGAATCGTTCGATCTCGCGATCCTGACGCCGGCCGCGATCGACGACCTCATCGCGCAGCGCACGGTCAGTGCCGACACACGAAGCGTCCTGGCTCGGTCGCCGATGGCCATCGCAATCCGCACCGGCACGCCCAAGACTGACATCAGCACGACCGAAGCCTTCACGCGCGCGTTGTCGCAGGCGAAGTCGATTGCGTACGCGCGAGAAGGCGCGACCGGCGTGTTCTTTGCCGAGACGGTCCAGCGGCTTGGCCTCGCGGATATCGTCGCGCGCAAGGCCCTGCTGGCGGCGACCGGCGACGAAGTGGGGGCAGCGATCGTCCGCGGCGATGCGGAGCTCGGCGTGTTACCCGTGAGCGAGATCCTGGCCGTTCCAGGCCTCGAGGTTCTCGGAAGATTTCCCCGCGACGTGGAAGGTTATGTCACCATGGTCGCCGGCGCGAGTGCAGCCGGCACGCGGATGCCGGCGGTCCACGATCTCGTTCGATTTCTCACCGCGCCGGCGCAGCGACCGATACTCGAGCAGAAAGGGATGGAGTCCCAGGCAGGGCGTCAGGGCCGTTAAGGAGGCCAGATGGACAGACGCTGTCGCGCCGTCGTGTCGAGCCTGATCGTCTCGTGCGGAGCCGGCCCTGGCCATGACGACCATCGCGGCCCAGGGGCCTGCGCACGCCGCGAAGCCGTGGACGCTGACTCGAACGCCTGACGGTCAACCCGATCTGCAGGGCGTGTGGCTGAGCCATTCGGCCACGCCGCTCGAGCGTCCTGCCGCACTCGCCGGGAAAGCGCTGCTCACCGACGAAGAGCTCGCCGCGCTCAAGGCGAACGCCGAGCGTATCTTCAAAGGCGGCAACAGCGACTTCGCCTCGGGCGACGCGGTGTTTCTCGCCGCGCTGAACGGCCCCGATCGATTCTCGAGCGCCACGTCTACCCATGGGTCCGAGGACATGATCGAGCGGGAATTCGATCACCACACCTCGATGGTCGTCGATCCGCCTGACGGACGCATTCCGCCGCTGACCGCCGAAGGCCGGCGCCGGCGTGAGACCGCGGCCGCGAGGGCGCGGCGGCCGGACGGAGCCGAAGATCTCGACAAGGCGTTTCGCTGCATCGCGTGGGGCGTGCCGCGGCTCGGCGGACGCTACGGCCCGGGCGATCTCGGCTACTACCAGATCGTGCAATCGCCCGGCTACGTCGTGCTCTTCATGGAAACGGGACACGAAGCGCGGATCGTGCCGCTCGATGGGCGCCCTCACCTGACGTCACGCGCCGGCCAGTTGGGCGGCGACTCGCGCGGTCACTGGGAAGGCGCCACGCTGGTCATCGATACGATCAATTTTTCGACCGAGAGCAACTTCATGGGCGCCGCCGAGCACCTCCACCTCGTGGAGCGGCTGACCCGCGTGGACGCGGACACGATTCGCTATGAAATGACGTTCGACGATCCGACGACATGGACGCGGCCGTGGACGGCCGAAATGCCGTTGAAGCGGACCGAACAGACGCTTTACGAGTCCGCCTGCCACGAAGGAAATTTCGAGATGATGACGGGGTTTCTGTTGTCCGCGCACGCCGGCGAGGCGGCGGAACCGAAGTAACGGCGATCGTGCCTTTCCAGATGCACGTGGTGTCCGGCGTGGAAGCCGGACACCAGGACACCAAACCTGAAGATCTAGAAGCCCGGCGTCGCGCCGCGCGCGGGTGGCGCGGGCGGCGGCGGCAGCGTTCCACCCTCCGCAAGCGTCTTCATGTTCTGAATCGCGCGCGTGAAGGTCGTGGTTTTCTGCTGCAGATCGCGCTCCTTCGCCGCGGCGTCAGGCAGCATCGAATTGTCGAAGAACAGCGTGTAGACAATCTTCGAGGTGGTCGCGGTCACCGGGCGAACTTCGAGCGTGCCGTGATAGAGGTTGTAGGGCCGCCCCTCCCGCACCGTCTGCGTATAGGTGTAGGACAGGTCGGTCTTGCCGACCAGCACTTCACCGGCGACCGACCGCACGGCGCCGAACTCGCCGTCCTTGCCCGCCGTAATCTGGCACCCCGCGGCAATCTGCAGCCACTCGCCGATGTCGCAGAACTTCCCGACCCGCTTCCACACGTCGGCCGCCGGCTTGTTGACATCGATCTGCAGCGGGAGGGACGTGTAGGTCGGCGACGCGACGACGATGCTGCCGGTGGGCGGAGCGGGCGGCGCCTGGGCGCCGGCGACGCGGGCGAGAAAAATCATCGAGAGCGCGCAGCCGGCTACGGCTCGTCCAAATGCTTTGTGCATGAAGGCCTCCTCAATTCGACGCGCCATTATCAGCCAGCGGATTCGCAAGAACAACCACGTTCGGCCCGGCGCTCACACCCGCCGGCGCGGCCGCAACGCGGGATTACAGTCCGATGGCGCCGGTGATCAGCGCCGCGCCGGTCATGACGAGCGTGACCACGAAGGCGTAGCCGATCGTTCGCCGCTGATGATCGGCGAGATCGACGCCCGCCAGCCCCACCAGGAGGAACGTCGCCGGCGTCAGCGGACTGACCGGGAATCCGGTCGTCATCTGCCCCAGCACGGCGGCGCGCGCGACCTCGATGCTCGATCCTCCCGCCGCGTGGGACGCGTTCGCGAGGACGGGCAGCAGGCCGAAGTAGAACGAATCCGGATCGAACGCCAGGCTCAACGGCATCGATGTGACCGCCATGCCGATCGGCAGATGGCGGAGTGCCGCCTCGGGCAGGACGTGCACCAGGCTCGCCGATATCGCGCCGAGCATCCCTGACCGGGTGAGAATGCCGGTGAACACGCCGGCGGCAAAGACCGTGGTGACCATCAGCATCGCGGCGCTGCCGTGCGCGGTGATCTGCTCGCGCTGCCGGGTCGCGTTCGGGTAGTTCACCAGCAGGGCGATCGCCGAGCCGAGAATGAACACGACCGCCGGCGGCAGCACGTCGACGAACAACGCGATCAACAGTCACCACCGTCAGCGAGAGGTTCACGAACCAGCGCGCGCCGACGACGCCGGAGCGATGCGACGCGGCGGCCGGATGCGCAGCGGCCTCGTTGATGTCCGCCAGGGAAACGCCCGCAAGCCGGCGCCGCTCCTTCCGTCCGATCAGCGTCGCCAGCACGAAGACGGCGACGAGACCGGCCAGCATCGCCGGCAACACGGGCAGGAACACGTCATTCGTCGTCACGCGAAGAGCGGCCGCGGCTCGCGTCGTCGGACCGCCCCACGGCAGGATGTTCATCGTGCCGGCTGCCAGCGCGGTCGTGCACGTGAGCGCCAGCGGATCCATCCGCAGTCGCGTGTAGATGGGCAGCATGGCCGGCACCGTGATCATGAAGGTGCTCGCGCCCGCGCCATCAAGGTGCGCGATGGCCGCGATCGCCGCGGTGCCGACGACGATCTTCATCGGGTCGGTTCCGACCAGCCGAACCAGCGCGCGGATGACCGGGTCAAAGAGTCCGGCGTCGCCCATCACGCCGAAATAGAGCACGGCGAAGGCCAGCAGGCTGGCGATGGGCACGATTCCGCGAATCCCGTCCAGCGCGAACGCGCCAACCTCGCGGCCGAATCCGCCGAGGAGCGCGGCGGCGATCGGCACGATGGTGAGCGCGACCAGCACCGACGTGATCCGGAAGAGGATCAGGACCAGGAGCGTGACGATCGTCGCGAGGCCCAGCCAGGTCAGCATGAGCCCGCGAATGTTCGAGCGTTCAGCATCGCCACGTTACCGGCAGCGATCGGCAGCGATGCGGCGCAGCGCCTCGGAGCTCTCGATCGAAGGCGGCAGGACTCGCGCACCTTCGGCAGCAGCCACCGTGCGGTCCGCATCTTCACGGAGCAGAAATCCGGACTGGACCAACTGCGCGGCCGCGCGCCGGACCACGCACATGTAGCCGTCCTGGGTGCCGTAGCGTTCTTCGAGCGACGGGCGCGGATCGCCGGCCGCGGCGCGCTCGGTGGCGGTCATCTTGAACGGCACATAGCCGCCAGTGAAACCGCAAATCTGATTCTTGAAAAAGCCGGATGCCTGGATATTCCACCCGAGATACGTTCCGAGCGGCGCCTGGTGAAGGATCGACGGGATGCCGGAGGTCTCGTTGCCATCGGCGTTGATCTGCGGCACCAGCGTCGCAATCACCTGCGTGATCCGCGGCGGCTCGTTGGTGATGACGCCCGCCAGGTCGTTCGCGACAAAGCGGTCGCCGAAGTCGTAGTCGAGCACCGGATTGACCGCCACCGGCCGCAGACCTGGAATCGCGCGAAACGTCGCCGCCGTACGGTCCGGCGCGACGAGCGTGCCGTCCTGCAGCGTCGGATACCGGCTCGCCGGCGGCGCCGTGCCGTGGACCACCCACCCCACCAGCGCCGCGGTCAGCGCGCGCACGGTGTCGGCCATGGGATTCGGATTCTGCGGCAACTCGCAGCGGCCGGCCACCGGCTGCGCGAGCGCGAATCCCCCGCTCCCGCCGCCGTGCGTGGTCCCCGGCATGTAGTAGCGGCGCACGTTGTCGGGAAGCGGAATATCGTGCGCGGCGTCGGTGCCGACCAGGCCCGGAGACATGCGCAGCCCCCAGAATTCGGTCGAGCCGAATGCTTCGACGACCTTCGGACACGTCCGGGTCGCGTTGCACCGATCCAGGAGGCTGCCGATCGTCCGGCCTCGAACGGTGTCCGCGTAGCGGCTCCACCACAGGATCGGTTCGCTGCCCGGCTCGTCAAGCGTCGCCGCGCCGCCCGGCGCCGCGAAACGAAAGTTCATGGGAGTCTGACGGGCGGCGATGAATGGAAAGACACCGTCCCACACGATGCGGCCCTCGAGGTCCTCGTTGAATCCGAGGTGCACGAATGTCTTGATGAAGTTTCCGGCCTGCGAGGTCCCGCTCGCGATGCTGTGCGTGATCAGCCCGGCCACCGGATTCGGCGTGCCCGCGGCATCGGCTTTCGCATGCCGGAAGAACGCGACGATATCGCGCGTCGCCGCCAGGCCGACGCCGAGCACCAGCGGATCCCTCGCCGTGTAGGTCAGCTCATACAGCAACGCCGGATCGAATCCGTTTTTCAGACAGAGGCGCGTCGGATCGGGCGTGCCAGGAAACGGAACGGTCCGGCAATCGGCAAACGCCCATTCGCGGCTCGCCACGCGACCGTTCCCGGTGATCCGGCCGTCGGCGCGTTTCCGAGGCGTGAAACGTGAGCGATGCGCGTGACGTGTCGAGCGTCGCTGCCGGATACGATGCCGTGCCGAGCGATCCGAGGCGCAACGCGGCCGTGGTCGTGCCCGCCGGCAGGTCGCTGAATCGCGCGAGGACCGGGCCCGTGACCGGCGATCCGTCAGCGTTGCGCGCGATCGGCACCCGAATGGTCTGGTTGTTCGCCGTCGGCGGGACATCGCCCTGCCATCCGCTGACCAGCGAGATGTGGCCCGCCGGTCCGGCGGATGCGTTCCCGTCGCCGCGATTGACGACGGAGTACATGAGGACGCCGCTCGCCTTCGCGGCGTCGACCGGCTTCGTCAGCGAAAAGGTGGCGACGTACTCGATCCGCCTGCGATCGTTGCGCGGAGCGAGGTCGAGATCCTGAATGATCCGGTTCCGGCGATCGGCCGGATCGATTTCACCGTACACCCGGCCGCGCACGTTCTCGTATTCACCGGCGGCGCCGAACGGGCCGCCTGCGACCGGGCTCCGTGAGGTGACCTCGAGACGCGTGACCTGTGCGTTCGCGGGCGCCGGAACCAACAGCACCACGGCCACGCCGAGAGAGGCGATGACGACGCGCGAGCCAGGCAATCGCTGATGCACGCCAGCTCCTTGGTTTGGCCGCCAGAAGGCGGATGCTACGGCAGTTCCTCCAGCCCGTTCATCGTGTCGAAGATGCGGTCGGCCGATGCCCGCAACTCGCGGATGATCTCGCGGTTGTCGGGGTTCTGCTGATCCTGGAGCGCGCGACGCGCCTCGTCGATGTAGCGGAGGCACTCGGCGACCTGCTGGCGCTCGGCTTCCGAGATCCGGAAGCTGCGATGCGGCGACGCGGGTTCCTCGTCGGGCAGGAGCCGGCGTCCCGGATCACGGTCACGGTGGCGTTCTCGTCCTGATTGAGCCATAGGCTAGTTGTGCGTCTCGCCCGGCAGCCGCGCCGATTCTGCTTTGGCCTGCCGGAGGATCGGAATGTCGGCGTCGGCGTCCTTCCAGAGCGTGAGAAACACGTGGTACTCGGCAGCCGCCTTGCCGGTCTCGCCGGACTGCGCGTAGGTTCGGCCAAGCTGCAGATGCGCCAGCGCCCCGATCGGATCGGCGAGCACCACGCCGCGATGATCCACGATCTTCTGAAACTCGGCCGCCGCTTCGGGCTCGCGCTTCAACGCCATGTACGCCATGCCACGAACATACGCCTGATAGAGCCCGCCGAAGAACCCGTTGAACGCGACGCCCGGCATCGCCAGATCGTACGGCGCAGCGACCTTCAGAAATTCGAGCGCCTTTGCGGGCTCGTGCGCGTTGACCGCCGCCAGTGCGCGGAGGATCGGCAGATACGTGAACTGCACGGACGTGTCTTCGGGAAACTGCCGGTCCAATTCACTCGCCAATTCCTGCGACCGCGAGGTGTCGCCCGCAAGCGCGAACGCGAATGCCGCCGCGTAGTCCACGTCCCGGCCTCTTGCCAGCTGCAGCGCCTCCTGCGCATCCCGTTTCGCCGCCGCACCATCGTCGAAGAAGCCTTCCCATACGCTGACGGCGGATCGATAAAGCGCGGCCCGTTCGCGCTCACCCGCCCGCACGGCGATGTCGGCCGCATCGCGCGACAGGTTCCGTGCCTGATCGGCCTGGCCCGACCGGGCGAGAAGCAGGGCGCGCAAGTGCGTCAGCCAGTCTTCCGCGCCAGGTTTACCCTTCGCATCGGCGACCGCACGCTCCATCCCGGACGCGTCGTTCTTCAGGAAGGCGAGGAAGTACTGCATCACCAGGAGTTCGGGCGCATCGAATTTTCGGTCCACCGCCTGCCGCAGCGTCTGCTCGCACTCGGCAAAGCGATCGAGATACGCGAGTGAGTACGCGAGATTCATGTAGCCAAACACCGAGTCGGGATCCAGATCGATGTCCTTCCGCGCCTCGTCGATCGACGTCTCGTATTTCCCGACACCCTGGGTTGCGTAGCCAGACCACAGGCCGTGGGCCACCGAATCGCGCGGGTAGGTTTGTGTCCACAAGGCGAACGTATCAGCCGCTTTCGCGAGATTGCCGGTCACCTGGCGGTCGTAGGTCGCCGCAATGAAGAACCGCTCGCGATCGCTCGTGCGGGCGCGCAGTTCGTACGCCCTGGACGTGCTCTCCCTGGAGAGCACCGATTCTCCGAGTGAGCTGTAGGCCAGCCCCAGTTGCGAATGGGCCAGCGCGAAATCCGGATCGATCTCGACGGCGCGCTTCAGAAACGGGACGAAGGCTGCGTTGCCACTGGAGTTCAACAGCTCGGAGCCGGTGCTGAACGCCCGCAATGCGTCGAGCGAGGCGGTCGTCGCTTCGGCGAGCGGCTTCGAGTGCCGTTCGACCGTCGTGAGCGATTCGCCGACGCGCGTCCGGAAAGTCTTCGCGGCATCGCTCAGCAGGTTGAGCACATCTTCCTTCCGCGCGGCCTGCGCCTGCTGTTCGTCGAGGATATCGCCGGTGCGGCAGTTTTTCGCGCGGAGTCCGACGACGTAGTGACTGCCAAGGCTGGCAATCGATCCTTCCAGGACCGCAGTACTGCCCATGCGCTCGCACACTTCGCGCGCGACCTCCGGCGTCAGGCGCGTATCGGCCGGACGTCCCATCAAACCCAGCGTCTTCCTGATGCGCCCATCGGGCACGAGACTGAGAAACGGCGACTGCTGGAGCTGAATCGACAATCCCTGCCGGAGCGTGCCGTCGAATACCGGATCGCCCGTGGTGTTCACGAAGTCGGCGAGGACGATCGTGTCCTTGTCGGTGAGCTTCGGCGCGCGGTGCGCGTAGACGTAGCCGGCGGCGCCGGCAATCGCCAGAAGAATGACCGCCGCCGCGGGCGCCCAGACTTTCCAGCGCGCACGCCGGGCCGGGCGCGGCTCGGCCGTCGATCGTCCGTCGCCTGCCGCGCGGCTCGCGGTCGTGTCGCGGTCGAAGCGGCGGAGATCGGCGCGGAGATCCGATGCGTGCTGGTAACGCAGCTGCCGATCTTTCTCGAGCGCCTTGAGGATGATGTCGTTCAGCGGTCCGGGCAGGTCGGCGCGAAGCGCTCGTGGCGGCTGTGGCGTGTCGTGCAGGATCGCCGCGGAGATGACCGCGTTGGTCGCTCCCGGGAACGCGGGTGTCGCGGTCGCCATCTCGTACAGCACGGCGCCGAACGAGAAGAGATCGGTCCCGGCGTCCACCGCCTCGCCTCGCAGCTGTTCCGGCGACATGTACGCGAGCGTGCCGACCGTGGTGCCCTCTTCCGTGAGCATGCCCGCGTCGGCCGTCGTCGCGTCGCGGGAAACGTCCGCGGCGGGGCGCGGCGCGGCCTTGGCCAGGCCGAAGTCGAGGATCTTCGGCCCGCGCTCGGTCAGGAAGATGTTCGCGGGCTTGATGTCGCGGTGGACGATGCCGGCGCGGTGCGCGGCGTCGAGCGCATCCGCGAGCACCGCCCCGAGGTCCACGAGCGATGCGATGTCGAGGGCGCCGCGTCCCAGCCGCTGCTGCAGTGTCTGGCCCTGCAGCAGCTCCATGACCAGGAAGGCGTGGCCGTCGCCGGTCTCGCCGACGTCGTGGATCGTGCAGATGTTGGGATGCTGCAGGGCGGCGACGGCGCGCGCTTCGCGCTGGAAGCGTTCGCGCGCCTGCGGCGAGTCCGTGAGGCGCGGCGGCAGCACCTTGATCGCGACGTCGCGTTCGAGGCGGCTGTCGCGGGCCCGGTACACTTCGCCCATGCCGCCGGCCCCCAGCAGCGACACGATCTGGTAGGGTCCGAGGCGCGTACCAGAGGACAAGCCCATTGTCCTCGGCATTCTAGTCGCGCTGCTCATCCGCGCGGCGGCCGTAAGTAACTGTAATCAGGTACTTTGCCGGTTTCGGCCGCGAAGTGGGCCACGTCGGTAAATCGTTGACTCCGTGGCGCTGCGAGCGTATTTTTGCCTGAGTCGCGAGCCTTCTTCGAAGGAGACACTATGCGTGCGAGTTTCTGGGCGGGGTCGGTCGGTGTGCTTGCTGCGGCGCTGCTCGTTCAGACTGCGCCATCGGCGCAGGCCCCGGCAGCCACACCCGAGGTGACATTCACGAAGGACATCGCCCCCATCCTGCAGCGCAGCTGCGAGGGATGCCATCGCGCCGACGGCGGCGCCCCGATGTCGCTGGTCGACCTATGAGGAGGTGCGCCCCTACGCGCGCGCCATCAAGCAGCGCACGGGCATCGGCCCGCACGCCGGCGTCATGCCGCCGTGGTACGTCGAGAAAAACATCGGCATCCAGCGATTCAAGCAGGATCCGTCGCTGAGCGACGCCGAGATCGCGAAGATCGCGAAGTGGGTGGACAGCGGCGCGCCGCGCGGCAATCCGGCCGACATGCCGCCGGCGACCAAGCGCGGCACCGATGAAGGCTGGACGCTCGGCGAACCCGATCTCATCGTCGCGCTCGCCCGACGTGAAGATGCCGGCGATCGGCCCCGACGTCTGGACGAATCTCGGCCTCGTGCAGACCGGCGTGACGGAAGACCGCTGGGTGAAATCGGTCGAAGTCCGCGAGGTCAACAACATCCCCAAAGGCGACGGCGTCAAGACGGTCGGCGGCCGTTACGTGTTCCATCACATGACGTATTCGAGCGCGGCGCACGACGGCTCGGGCGGCGGCGAAGGCACCGGTCAGAGCTGGCCGATTCACGAAGTCGGACGCAACGCCGATATCTTCCCGACCGAGGCGGGCCGGCTGCTCGCGGCGAACTCGTCGCTCGATTTGAGCGCTGCGCATCTGCACTCGAACGGCCACGAGACCACCGCGCATCTCGAGTTCGGCTTCAAGTTCTTCCCGCCGGGCTACAAGCCGGCGTATCGCCGCCTGCCGACGTTCCTCGGCAACGGCAACGACATCGACGTCAAGCCGAACGAAGCGAACCAGCAGCTGCACGCCTACGCGACGCTGACCGAGCACACCAAGATCATCGCGTTCGAGCCGCACCTGCACGCGCCGGGCGTTCGCATGTGCCTCGAAGCGATCTGGGGCATGAACGTCCAGCAGTTGAACTGCGTCGGCTACGACCACAACTGGGTCAAGCAGTATCTGTATGAAGACGACGCGGCGCCGCTCCTGCCGAAGGGCACCATCCTGCATCTCATCGGCTTCCTCGACACGACGCCGGCGAACCGCAATCCGGCGGATCCGCGCAACTGGGCCGGCGGCGGCCGCCGCTCGGTCTCGAACATGTTCATCGACCTCGGATACTCGGTCGCGCTGACCGAAGAGCAGTTCCAGGCGGAGATGGCCAAGCGCCGGGAGAAGATGACGAGCCGCAACCAGTACGACATCGGCTGCCCGCTCTGCTGGGCGCCGCCGATTGCGCCGGCTCCGCCCAAGAGCACGGCCCAGGGTGGCAATCAGCAGTGAGTCGCCGATCGCTTTCAGCGGCTGCTGGTTCGCTACGGTTTGCATCTCGTCGTGCTGGTGGCGATCGTCGTCGCGCCGGTGTGGTTCGATCTCAAGGGTCCGAGGGTGTTCGCCCCGGACCTCACCGCACAGACGCGGTTCTCGTACTCGAGCGGCCAGGAACTGTCGCCCTCCTACGAAGGCTGGATGCCGAACGACGACGGGTCGTTCACGCTCTACTTCGGCTACATGAACACGAACTGGCTGCAGGAGTTCGATATTCCGGTCGGTCCGGACAATCACTTCGAGGGCCAGGGTGTGCAGGCCGACATGGGGCAGCCGACGCACTTCTACCCGCGGCGCAATCCGTTCCTCTTCACGTTCAAGGTGCCGAAAGACTTCGGCACCAAAGAGATCATCTGGATCCTGAGCGCGAATGGGAAATCCGACAAGGCCTACGCCTCGCTGAAGACCGACTACCAGATCGACAAGCAGGTGATCTCGACCGAAGTCGGCGGCGACAACGGCAGCCTCGACGATTCGCTGCGCGACAACCTGCCGCCCGACCTCAAGATCGAAGGACCTGAAGAAGCGGACCGCGAAAGTCGGTCAGCCTCTGTCGCTGATTGCGATTGCCGGCGATCCGGACAATATTCCGGCGCGGCGCGATCGCAAGCCGCAGCCCGGCTTCCGCAAAGCTCCGGCGCCGGTCGCGAACCCGAGCGGCCGGGAAGTGCCGCCGCCGGCTCCGCGCGCTCCGGTCGCCGCCGCGCCGGCCGACTGCGGCGCAGGTCTACCGCCCGCCCGTCGCCGTCGTCGCCTCGAGCGGTCCGGGCCTGCGCCTGTCGTGGATCGTCTATCGCGGCAAAGCGGCCGCGGCGACATTCGCGCCGGATCAGATGAAGACGTGGATGGACACGCGCGCCTACGCGAACTCGCCGTGGTCGCCGCCCTACATCGATTCCCGAACCGCCGGCAGACGGACGCTACACGAATCAAGTGACGTTCAGCGAGCCGGGCACGTATCAACTGCGCGCCGTCGCCAGCGACGGATCGATCTTCACCTACGGCGACGTCACGGTGACGGTCACACCGTAACAACGCGGTTCACAAAAAGCTTCACCACGAAGACGCGGGTCACGAAAGCCTTCATCACGAAGGCACGAAGATCACGAAGTAACTTTTTGGAAAACCAAAGAGTTCTTCGTGCGCTTCGTGTCTTCGTGAATGAGTTCTTGTTCACGTTTCATCCATGCCACGCATCGCCAGACGCTTCGTAGTCAGCGGACGCGTGCAAGGCGTCGGATTCCGTTTCTTCACGCTGGCCTGTGCAACACGCGAGGGGATCGACGGCTGGGTGCGCAATCTGCCCGACGGCCGCGTCGAAGCTGAAGCCTCCGGTGCGGCCAACGCCCTGGACGAATTCGCGCGCGACATTGCCGCCGGTCCGCGCGGCGCGCGCGTCGAGCACGTCGAGATGACCGAGATCGCGCCATTCGAAACGACCGACGGATTTCGTATTCGCTGATTTCGATCTATCTGAAATCAGAGAGCCGGCCCGCCTCGGAAGAGCTCGAACATCAAATAGTCGCAATGAGACCGTAGCGATCCTGCAAGGGTGTAAATCCCCGAACGGCTGAAGCTGTATCACGTTTATGAGGCGCACTGCCCGCGCCCGACAGTGGAGCTTGCCGTGTCGAATCGCAGCCGCACACCCGCAACGTGTGCCGTTTTCTTGTGTATCGTCGCCGCCATCGCCTCGGCGGCGTGTGAAGGACATCCATCCGCCGCAGCGCAGTCAGGCGGCGGTGGTGGTGGACGCGGAGGCCGCGGGCGCGGCGGAGATGGCGGCGCCGTGCCGGTCGTCACCGCGGCCGTCGGCAGCAAGGACGTCCCGGTGGACATCCTCGCGATCGGCAACGTCGAGGCGTTCGAGAGCGTCAGCCTGCGCTCGCAGGTGACCGGCACGATCACCGGCGTGTACTTTCACGAAGGCGATTCGGTCAAACAGGGCGACAAGATCTTCCAGATCGATCCCCGGCCGTACGAAGCGATGCTCGCGCAGGCGCAAGCGAACCTGACGCGCGACGAAGCGCTGCTGGCGCAGGCCGAAGCGCAGCTCACTCGTGACGCGGCGCAGGCCGAATACTCGCAGCTGACGGCCTCGCGCAGCGAGGCGCTGACCGAGCGCGGCATCATCGCGCGCGATGCGTCGCAGCAGGCCAGGGCCGCCTCCGATGCGCTCGGCGCCACCGTGAACGCCGACAAGGCCGCGATTGCCAGCGCGCGCGCCCAGCTCGTCGCGCAGCAGGCCGCGGTGGACAGCGCGCGCGTGCAACTGGAGTACACGGTCATCCGCGCGCCGATCTCCGGGCGGACCGGCAACCTGCCGGTGAAGACCGGCGGCCTGGTCACGGCGAACAACACCGAACTGACCACCATTGCGGCGATCGAACCGGTCTACGCCACGTTCTCCGTGCCGGCGCTTCACTTGTCGGAAATCAAGAACCAGATGAGCCGCGAGCCGCTGTCGGTCACCGCGACGCCGCAGCAGGAAGAAGGCGCGCCGAGCACGGGCCGTCTGAGCTTCGTGGACAACGCCGTGGACTCGTCCACCGACACGATCAAGTTGAAAGCGCAGTTCGACAACCACGACCGCGCGCTCTGGCCTGGCGAATTCGTGCGCGTGTCGCTGCGCATCAAGACGTTGTCCGGCGCGACCGTCGTGCCGTCGCAGGCGGTGCAGACCGGGCAGGACGGCCAGTTCATCTTCGTCGTGAAGCAGGACTCGACCGTCGAGCAGCGCCCGGTCAAGGTCGCGCAGAAAGTCGATCAGGACGTGGTGATCGAGAGCGGCGTCAAGCCCGGCGAGACCGTCGTCACCGAGGGCCAGTTGCGGCTCGAGCCCGGCAGCCGCATTACCACGCAGGCGCCCGGGCAGAACGCGGCGGCCGGCGGCGGCGAAGGCCGGGGCGGACGCGGCAGGAACGGGCGCGGCCGTGAATCTCAGTGAGATCTTCATTCGGCGGCCGATCGCGACCAGCCTGCTCATGGCGGCGATCGCGCTCTTCGGCGTGGTCGCCTATCGCGCGCTGCCGGTCAGCGATCTGCCGCAGGTCGACTATCCGACGCTGAACGTCAGCGCCGGCCTGCCCGGCGGCGATCCGTCCACGATGGCCTCGGCGGTCGCGAGCCCGCTCGAGCGTCAGTTCACGACCATCGCCGGCCTCGACTCGATGACCTCGTCGAGCGGGACCGGCAACACCAACATCACGCTGCAGTTCGATCTCGGGCGCGACATCGACAGCGCGGCGGTGGACGTGCAGACCGCCATCGCCGAAGTCATTCCGCTCCTCCCCGCAGGGCTTCCGGGACCGCCGTCATTCAGGAAGAACAACCCGGCCGACCAGCCGATCCTGATGATCAACCTGACGTCGACGCACCATTCCGATGTCGACGCTCGACGACTACGCCGAGAACGTCATCGCCCCGCGCATCTCGATGATCAGCGGCGTCTCGCAGGTGGTGGTGCAGGGCGCGTCGAAGTACGCGGTCCGGGTCCAGATCGATCCGCAGAAGCTGCACGACGAGGCGATCGGCCTGAACGAAGTCGATCAGGCGCTGCAGAACTGGAACGTCAATCAGCCGACCGGCCAGCTGTTCGGCCCGACGGCGACCTACACCATCAAGGCCGGCGGCCAGCTGATGAACGCGAACGCGTTCAAGCCGATCGTGGTCGCCTATCGGCGCGGCGCGCCGGTCCGCCTCGATCAGGTGGCCAACGTCATCGACAGCATCGAGAACGTCTACAACGGCACCTGGTTCTATCGCAAGGACGAGAAGGGCAACCCGTATTCGCAGCGGGCGATCACGCTGCAGGTGATGCGCCAGCCCGGCTCGAACACGATCGAAGTCACCGACGCAGTCCGGCGGCTCCTGCCGTCGTTCCAGAAACAACTGCCGCCGTCAGCCGAGCTCACGCCGCGCCAGGATCGCTCGCGGACGATCCGCGCCGCGTTCAGCGACATCCAGGTGACGATGCTGATCACGCTGATCCTGGTGATCGGCGTCATCTATCTCTTCCTCCACAACGGATCGGCCACGCTGATTCCCGCGCTGGCGCTGCCCTTCTCGATTCTCGGCACGTTCGCCGTCATGCAGGTGCTGAACTTCAGCATGAACAACCTGTCGATGATGGCGCTCATCCTGTCGATCGGCTTCGTGGTGGACGACGCGATCGTCATGCTCGAGAACATCGTGCGGCACATGGAAGCCGGCATGAGCGCGTTCGAGGCGTCGCTGAAGGGCTCCAAGGAGATCGGCTTCACGATCCTGACGATGACCACGTCGCTGGCGGCGGTCTTCATCCCGATCCTGTTCATGACCGGCGTGCTCGGCCGGCTGTTCCGCGAATTCGCGGTCACGATTACCGCGGCGATTCTCATCTCCGGCGTCGTCTCGGTCACGCTCACGCCGATGCTGTGCAGCCGCTTCCTGCGCGTCGTGCACACCAAGCGCGGCCTCGCCGGCCTGATGGATCGCGCGTTCGACGCGCTGCTGCGCGGCTACGAGCGCAGCCTCCGGTTCGTGCTGCGCTTCCGCCTGGCGATGCTGGTGGTATTTGTCGGCGGTGCTGGTCGCCACGGTCCACATGTACAACATCATCCCGACCGGGTTCATTCCCGATCAGGACAACGACACGATGTTCGTGAACCTGCGTGCGGCGCAAGGCACGTCGTACGACGACATGGCCAAGTGGACGCAGCAGGTCGCCGACGTGGTGATCAAGAACCCGTACGTCGATTCGTTCCTGGCGTCGGTCGGCGGCGGATCGTCCGGCGCGGCGAACAACGGCCGCATCATGGTGGCGCTGACGCCCAGGGCGACGCGCTCGGCCACGGCGCAGCAGATCTCGCAGCAGCTGCGCGGTCCGCTGGGGCGCTTCCCCGGGTTCCGCGCGTTCATCGGGCTGCCGGCGTCGCTGCAGATTGGCGGACGCCAGGGCAACCAGAACTACAGCCTGATGCTGCAGGCGCTCGACACCGCGGAGCTCTACGCGTGGGCGCCGAAGCTCGAAGCGGCGATCGTCGCGCAGGTGCCCGAGGTGCAGGACGTCTCGACCGACATGGAGCTGAACAGCCCGCGGGTCAACCTTGTCATCGACCGCGACAAGGCGGCGATGGTCGGCTTGAACACCTCGCAGATTCAGACCGCGCTGTATGACGGGCTCGGCCCGAAATGGTCGTCCACCATCTACGGGCGCGAGCAGCCAGTACCGCGTGCTGCTCGAGATGGACCCGCGCTACCAGCACGAGAGCGAATCGCTCAAGAACATCGCGTTCAAGGCGCCGAACGGCGACCTGATTCCGCTCGAATCGATCGTCAGCTTCAAGGAAGGCGTCGGCCCGCAGTCGATCAATCACTCGGGCCAGCTCCCCTCCGTCTCGATCTCGTTCGGGCTGCGGCCGGGCATTTCGCTCGGCGCGGCGACCGATCACGTGCAGCGGGTCGCCCGCGAGGTGCTGCCGGCCACCATCACGCCGAGCTTCGAAGGCTCGGCCAAGGTGTTCCAGCAGTCGATGAGCAACCTCGCCATGCTGCTGGTCGTCGCCATCGCGGTCGTCTACATCGTGCTCGGCGCGCTCTATGAGAGCTACGTCCATCCGATCACGATTCTGTCCGGCCTGCCGTCGGCCGGACTGGGCGCGCTCATCACGCTGTGGCTCTTCGGCAACGAGCTGAACATCTACTCGTTCGTCGGCCTGGTGATGCTGATCGGCATCGTCAAGAAGAACGCGATCATGCAGATCGATTTCGCGCTCGAAGCCGAGCGTCAGCACGGCAAGTCGCCGGCCGATGCGATCTACGAGGGCTGCCTGATCCGCTTCCGCCCGATCATGATGACGACGACGGCGGCGCTCCTGGGCTCGCTGCCGGTCGCGCTCGGATACGGCGCCGGCGGCGAAGCGCGGCGCCCGCTCGGTCTCGCGGTGATCGGCGGCCTGATGGTGTCGCAGCTGATCACGCTCTATCTCACGCCGGTCGTCTACACGTATCTGGCGTCCATGTTCAAGACCCGGCGCATCGGCGAACAGCCGGCGCCGGCGGCGTCGTAAGCCGCGGCGGGAGAATCGATGAATATTTCCGAAGGATTCATCAGGCGGCCGATCGCGACCAGCCTGCTCATGGCGGCCATCGCGCTGTTCGGCCTGGTCGCGTACCGCGGGCTGCCGGTGTCGGACCTGCCGAACGTCGACTTCCCCACGCTGCTGGTCACGGCGCAGCTGCCCGGCGCCAGCCCCGAGACGATGGCGTCGTCGGTGGCGACGCCGCTCGAGAATCAGTTCTCGATGGTCGCCGGCCTCGAGTCGATGACCTCGACGAACTCGCTGGGGTCCACGCAGATCACGCTCGAGTTCGACCTGAATCGCAGCCTCGACGGTGCGGCGGTGGACGTGCAGGCGGCGATTACCCAGGCGGCGCGCCTGCTGCCGCAGGGCATGCCGACGCCGCCGACCTTCACCAAGGTGAACCCGGCCGATCAGCCGATCCTCTATCTCGTGATCACGTCCGCGACGCTGCCGCCGTGGACGCTCGACGAGTACGCCGAGACGCGCATCGCGCAGCGGATCTCGATGGTGTCCGGCGTCGCGCAGGTCCAGGTGCTCGGCAGCCAGAAATACGCCGTCCACGTGCAGCTCGATCCGCACGCGCTGGCCGCGCGCAAGATCGGGATCAACGAAATCGAAACGTCGCTGCGCAACTGGAACGTCAGCTCGCCGACCGGCACGATTGTCGGGCCGCACAAGGCCTTCACGCTGCAGGCGACCGGGCAGCTGATGAGCGCCGACGAGTACAAGGCGATGGTCGTCACCTATCGCAACGGCGCGCCGGTGCGCCTGGACGAGCTCGGCACGGTGCTGGACGGCGTCGAGGATCAGCGGACCGCGTCGTGGTTCTACACGCACGACAACAAGCAGCGGGCGATCACGCTGGGCATTCAGCGCCAGCCGGGCACCAACACGATGGCCGTCGCCGATGCCGTGAAGGCGCTGCTCCCGCAGTTCCGCGCCGAGCTGCCGGCCAGCGTCCACATGGACGTGCTCTACGACCGCTCCGACACGATTCGCGCGTCGTATCGCGACGTCCAGTTCACGATGGCGCTGACGCTCGCGCTGGTCATCATGGTCATCTTCGTGTTCCTCAGGAACGTGTGGGCGACCGTCATTCCCAGCCTCGCGCTGCCCTTCTCGATCATCGGCACCTTCGCCGCGATGTACATGCTCGGCTACAGCCTCGACAACCTGTCGATGATGGCCCTCATCCTCTCGGTCGGCTTCGTCGTGGACGATGCGATCGTGATGCTGGAGAACATCTATCGCCACGTCGAGATGGGCGAGGACCCGCTGACCGCGTCGCTCGTCGGATCGAAGGAAATCGGCTTCACCATCGTCTCGATGACGCTGTCGCTCGCCGCGGTGTTCATCCCGGTGCTGTTCATGGGCGGCGTGCTCGGACGGCTGTTCCGCGAGTTCGCGGTGACGATCTGCGTCGCGATCCTGATCTCGGGCGTGGTCTCGGTCACGCTGACGCCGATGCTGTGCAGCCGCTTCCTGCGGCGGCCGACCAAGCACGGCGAAGGCCGGTTCGGCCAGGCGACGGAACGCGCGTTCCAGTGGCTGCTGGGCGGCTACGATCGCACGCTGCAGGTCGCGCTGCGGCACCGCGGCGTCACCATGGGAGCGTTCGGCCTGGTGCTGGCGCTGACCGGCGTGCTCTTCGTCGAAGTGCCGAAGGGATTCATTCCCGATCAGGACACCGATCAGATCACGGTGACGACCGAGGCGGCGCAGGGCACGGCGTACGAAAAGCTCGCCGAATACCAGAATCTGGTGGCGGAGCGCATCCGGCAGGATCCCAATGTCGAAGGACTGGTGTCCACGGTCGGCGGCAGCGCCGCGCAGACGCTCGGCGGACCCAACCTCGGACAGATCGTGGTGCACCTGAAACCGCGTGAGCGAGCGGTCGATGCTGGCCAACGACATCATCACGCGCCTGCGGCCCGCGCTCGCGGACATTCCCGGCGTCGAGGTCTACCTGCAGAATCCTCCGACGATCCGGATCGGTGGACAGGTCAGCAAGAGCCTCTATCAGTTCTCGATGCAGTCGCCGGACAAGGAGGCGCTGTATGCGGCGGCCCGGAAGCTGCGAACGGCGCTCGCCGACCTGCCGGGCCTGGTCGATCTGACCAGCGACCTCGAGGTGACCAGTCCCCAGGTGGACGTCCAGATCGATCGCGACAAGGCGGCCGCCCTCGGCGTGACCGCAAACGCCATCGAGGGCGCGTTCTACGACGCCTACGGTCCGCGCTGGGTCTCGACGATCTACGCGCCGGTCAACGAGTACAAGGTGCTGCTGGAACTGGCGCCGCAGTTCCAGGCGGATCCGTCAGCGCTGTCGCTGCTGTACTTCAAGAGCACGGGCGCCAACCCGCCGACGTCGGCCTCGACCGCCTCGATCAATGCCGCGGCGAGCGGCGGAACGGTGCCGACCGGCGGAACGAGCGGAGCCGGGACGGGCACGGCAGGCGCCACGGCGACCGCCGCCGCGCAAGCGGCAGCCGGCGGCATCCTCGTGCCGCTCGACACGCTGGCGCACGCCAAGGAAACCATCGGGCCGCAGACGGTCAATCACTACGGCCAGCTGACGGCCGTGACGATCTCGTTCGGGCTCGCGCCGGGCGCGTCGCTCGGCACCGTGCTCAAAGAGGTGGGGGACGTGGCCGCGTCAGTCCTGCCGGAAGGCGTCACCGGACAGTTCCAGGGCGCGGCCAAGGCCTTCGAGAGCTCGCTCGGCAACCTGGCGATCCTGCTGATCGTCGCGATCATGGTCGTCTACATCGTGCTCGGGATCCTCTACGAGAGCTACATCCACCCGATCACCATCCTCTCCGGCCTGCCCTCGGCCGGGTTCGGCGCGCTCGTCACGCTGATCCTCTTCAGGATGGATCTGAATATCTATGCGTTCGTCGGCATGATCATGCTGATCGGCATCGTCGAAAAGAACGCCATCATGCAGATCGACTTCGCGCTCGAAGCCGAACGCGCGGGGGCGAGCTCCGAGAAGGCGATTTACGAAGGCTGCCTGATTCGCTTCCGGCCGATCATGATGACCACGATGGCGGCGCTGCTGGGTGCGGTGCCGATCGCGCTCGGCTACGGCGCGGGCGGCGAAGCGAGACAGCCGCTCGGCCTCGTGGTCGTGGGCGGATTGATCTTCTCGCAGCTGGTGACGCTCTACCTGACGCCGGTGGTGTATACCTACATGGCGCAGTTCCAGCACTGGCTCGATCGACGCGCGTCCGTGCGCGGCCTGAAGCCGGCGGCGGTCACGGACTAGGGCAGGTGGGGCGGGTAGGCGCAGGTGGGGCGGGTAGGGCGGGTGCGGCCAGGTGGGGAGCGCCTGCGGCCACGCGAAGGCGAGGACAAGAGATCCGAGCCTGAGCGTCAGCGTCAGTTCGCCGCGGGGGTGGGGCCCCGCGGCCAGTGAAGAAAAGTGGACTGCGTGGATTGGTTTACAAGATTGTGCCGGAAGATTTGTGGAGAGTGATTGGGCCGGGCGCCGCATTCGCGGGTTCGGACGTCGATCTCCGGGACGGCTTCATCCATCTGTCAACCGCCGCCCAGGTGCAAGAGACGGCGGCGCGGCATTTTGCCGGACTCGACAATCTCCTGTTGGTCGCCGTGAACACCGACCGCGTGAGCGTGCGCTGGGAGCCGTCTCGCGGCGGCGAATCTTTTCCCGCATCTCTACGGTGTGCTGCCCTACGACGCGGTGGACTGGGTCCGGCCGCTGCCGCTCGGGCCGGACGGCCTGCATGTCTTTGGGAATCTCGACTAACTGATTCCTATTAGTCGAAAGCGCAACGGGGCATTGTTGCGCGCATTCGCGTCGAGATTGTCGCAGGTTGTGGCAGTATGTAGCGCGTTTTACCCGCTCTCGAGGCCACGGATGGATGCGCTGACAACTTTCGACCCTGACGCCCGGCGCACCACCCGCATCAACAAGTTTCATTTCTCGGATGTAACAACGCCACCCGCGTCGGCGCCCGCTTCGAAGAGCTGGGCCGCGAACCCGGGACAGCTCGCCTTCCAGATCGTTGCGGTATTCCTGGCCTATTACGTGGCCGGCAAGCTCGGTCAGGCCACCACCAACATTCGCAGCAGCAACCTCGGACCGGTGTGGCCGGCCTATGGCATCGCACTGGCGGCGTTCCTGGCGTGCGGCACGCGCGTCTGGCCGGGGATCGTCGCGAGCGCGTTTCTCGTCGCTTCGTCGAGCTCGGTGCCGCCGCTGGCCGCGGCAGGCCAGGCCATCGGCGCGACCGTCGCGGCGCTCACCGGCGCGGCGCTGCTTCGCCGGATCCGCGACTTCGATCCGTCGCTGCCACGCCTGCGCGACGCCCTCGGCCTGATCGTGGCCGGGGCATTCGGCAGCGCAACCATCAGCGCGTCGATCGGAATTCTGTCGCTGTTTCTCACCCACGTGCAGGCGTATTCCGGCCTGTCGTCGGCGTGGCTCATCTACTGGTTCGGGGACAGCACGGGCGTGCTGCTCATCACGCCGCTGGTCTTCACCCTGCCGGCGCTGTTTGCCATCCGGTCGTGGCAGCGCGCGACCGAGTGGGCCGTGCTTCTGACGCTGCTGATCGCGACCTGCTTCGTCGTCTTTGCGGACCTGCCCTTCTTTTCCGTTCGCCTGCACGTCCTGGCGTTTGCGGTCCTGCCGTTCGTGATGTGGGCGGCCATCAAGTTCGGCGTCGGCGGCGCCAGCCTGTCGGTCTTCGTCATCGCCACCATCGCCACGCTCGCGACGGCTCTCGGGCTGGGGCCCTTTGCGGCCAACAGCTCGTTCACGAACGCCGTTCTTCTCGATGTGCTCTTTGCGGTCCTCGCCGTGAGCGGCCTCTCGCTGGCGGCGGTCATCACCGAAAGAACCCGCGCCGAAAGCGAACGCGAGGCGCTCGTTCGCGAACAGAGCGCGATGGAGGCGCGGCTGCACCTGGCCACCATCGTGGAATCGTCCAACGATGCGATCTTTTCGGAAGATCTCAACGGCATCCTCCTCAGTTGGAACGGCGCCGCCGCAGCGCATTTTCGGGTTCACCTCGTCAGACGTCGTCGGAGGGCCCTCGTCGCGGCTCTTTCCAGCCGACCGCGCCGCGGGAGAAAACGAGCTTCTCCGACCGCCTGAGCCAGGGCGAGCGGATTGAACGCCACGAGACGACCGGGCTGACCAAAGCCGGACAGACGATCGAGGTGTCGCTCACCATGTCGCCGCTGACCGATCCGGCCGGCGCGCGTGATCGGCGCCGCCGTGATCGCGCGCGATATTTCCGAGCAGCGCCGCGCCCAGCAGGCGCTGTCGAGCGTCAGCCGGCGGTTGATCCACGCGCAGGAGGAAGAACGGGCGCGCATTGCGAGAGAGCTTCACGACGATATCGGTCAGCGTCTGGCGATGCTGACGGTGAACCTCGCGACTCTGCCGGACGGTCTGGAGCTGGTGCCGAACGAACGCCGTCGAAGGACCAGGCTCTACCAGGAGGCCTCGCAGATCGCGACCGACATCCAGGCGCTGTCGCACGAGCTGCACTCGCCGAAGCTCGAATTGCTCGGGCTGGCCGCGGCGATGAAGAGCTACTGCAACGAGTTCGCCGAACAGCAGAATGCCGCGGTCGACTTCTCAACCGAAGGTCGCGGCTGCTGAATTTCCGTCCAACGTCTCGCTGTGTCTCTTCAGGGTGCTCCAGGAGGCCCTCCACAACGCCGTGAAACACAGCGGGGCACGAACCTTCGACGTGAAGCTGTGGGAATCGGATGGCTGCGTTCACCTGCAGGTGTGCGATCCGGGGCGCGGTTTCGACTTCGAAACCGCCAGGACCGGCCGGGGGCTCGGCCTGGTCAGCATGCACGAGCGCTTGAAGCTCGTGAACGGCGACCTGTCGGTGGATTCACAGCCAGGCCGCGGGACAAAGGTCTACGCCCGCGCTCCGTACCACTGAGAACGAGCCTCAAAAACTAGATCCGCCTTCAGGCGGACCTCGAAGTCACGGCTAAAGCCGGACACTACAGGTGAAACCGCACTTCAGCGCTCAGCACGAGGCATCCGGCACCGCACCGAAGCACCTACGCACCCTTGCACCCACGCACCGACAGACTTCTGCGTTAGCGATCCTGATGGACCGCGGAATGCGCGTCGCAGAGATGGCCGATCGCGTCGTGCTCGTCGGCGTGCGCTGCCGGTCCCAGCGAATAACCACACAGAAGATCGACGCCCGACCTGGCCGCGAGATCATCCCAGAGGTGCTCGACGCGAATCGCCGCTTCCGTCCTGCCCTGTTTCCACAACGGGGGCGCGCACTCACCGCAGGCCACGACCCAGCGATAGTCGTGACGCGACGCGGCGGCTGCAGTCGAGATGAGGTCCGTGGATAGCCGCGTGAAGCGCGCTTCGTCGGGCCAGCCGTCCACCATGAAGCTCGAGAGCAGTTCGTTCGCGTCCAGCGCGACATAGCGGCCCTGCGCGACGGCCTCGTCGAGATCCACGTCCGACGCCTGCAGCTTGTCCATGACCGCGTGCAGCCGGGGCGGTGTCGCCACCACGCAGGCGGACGCGCCCGCCGCCATGGCCTCGCCGGCAAACCGTGCATAGCGATCGATGAGCGACGATTCGTCCTCCGTGAAGACGACGTCGTGATGCCGGATCCGCTGCGCCGATCGCGGCCCGCCCCGCGATCGCCTCGACCTCGGTCGCGAGCCGTGCGCCGACGAAACTCTTTCCGCCGGCGATCGCCGCGACCGCCGGCAGCAGTTCGCCTCCCGCATCCGACTTGACGATGTAGCCGTACGCGCCGGTGCGCAAGGCCGCTTGCGCGATATCCGGAGATCGCTGCTCGCTCAGGAACAGGATGCGGGTGTCCGGGGCATCGGCCAGGATGCGCCGCGCCGCTTCGATGCCGTTGATCGTGGGGAGCCCGACGTCCAGGACCAGCAGGTCCGGTTTCAACCGTTCGACAGCGCGAACAGCGTCGAGTCCATCGGCGACCTCACCGATGACCCGATACCGAGGGTCGTTCTGGAGTTCCTCGGAGACGTGGCGCGTCCACCACTGGTGATCGTCGACGACGAGGATGCGGATGCTCATTGAAGGGATCCGGCGGCGGGCACAATTTGACGAGATTGCGCCTGAATTGTGGCGTTGTCAAGATCCCGCGCGTGGGACTCGACCGCCTAGCCCATTATGGGACAGCGCGAAATATCGCCGGCCGCGCAGGGCCTACTTCTCGATACGGATGCGCAGCCGGTACTCGCGATACACGGAGTTGTAAAAAGACCCGAACGCCGGCGAACCGATGTTCGACTGCACATCGGCCGGCAGGAACGAATTCAGGGCGTTGGAGACACGCAAGCCGACCCACGGGTGCAGCTTGGCAATCGTGAAACGACGCTCGACGCCGGCATCGACGCGGAAGTAGACCGGGAAACGGAGCGTGTTGCGCGGACCGACGAATTCGAGGTCGTCGTTGACGATCGAATACGGCAGGCCGCTCCGCCAGTCGACGGTGCCGAGAAAGAGCCATGAGGCGGTCGGCATCATGGTGCCCCGCAGGAGAAAGCGATTCGGCGCGTCCGCCATGGCCGGCGCATAGTCGTTCTCGCCGATGACCGGCTGCATGACGACGTCGAAGAAGTTGAGCAGCGTGTTGAGACTCTCGTCCGCGGACGAATGCACGTACGACGCCGTTGACGTCCCCGCGCGTATCACGCGCGAGGTGGACGCTGACTTCCTGCTGCTGATACCGCGATCGACCGCTGCTGCTCATCAGATAGTGGCCGCCCTGCAACGTCTGCACGGGTTCGACGACGAGCTGGTGGCTGCCTTCGCGATCGAGCACGCCGGCGTGAATAGAGACGATGTGGTTCACGCGATGGTCGTAGCCGATGTCCCACGTCGAGCTCCGCGCCGACTGCAGATCGGGCGCCGTCACGTGTGTGTACAGGACGGGAGGGCCGAGCGGCGTCATGCCGTCGGCGTCGAAGCGCGTGTCGGTCGGCTCCTCGAACTGCTCGAACGCTCCGGCGACCGACGGCGTGCGCTCGAAGAAGAGCCCGTAGCCGCCGTGCAGCGTCGCGCTACCCGAGTCGTTGAGCCGCCACGCCAGGCCGACTCGCGGCGTGCCGTTCGAACGCGCGGTGATGCCGTCGTGATCGAAGCGTCCGCCGAATTCGATCGACAGGCGCGAGGCCGGTTGAAAGCGGTCTTCCGCGAACAACGCGAGGTCGGTGCTGTGAACGGACTCGAGGCTCGGCCCGTCGAAGTCGAGCCGGCGGGCCAGCGATCCGTCGGATCGGTCGATCAGGACCGAACGGCTGTCGCTCGACCCTTCGTAGCTGCTGTGCAGCACGTCGAGGCCGACCTTGACGAGATGAGCGCCGCCAAAACCCTTGTAGGAATGCGCAGCGGTTTCAATCCATTGCACGGCCTCGGTACTGCGATGCTGGACGTTGTAGAAGTTGCCGAGGGTCGTTTCCGGCAGCAGTTCCATCACCGCCGGGCCCTGCGGCGCCACGTCGGTGTCGTACCCGTGAATCTCCAGCGTCGATTCGACTTCCGTGGCCTTTCCCAGGAGGGCTCGCTCGGTCAACATCCCATGAGCGACATCGTCATTGAGGTTGACGGTGGCATCGGGCGGCACGAACGTGCCGAGCGTTTCCTGGCGGGTCGTGCTCGGAGTGAACCCGCCCGACACCGCCAGCGAATGCCGCTTCGACAGGTTCGCATCGATGCGCGTGAACGAGCTGAACCACTCGTTGTGCTTCAATTCGGTTTCGGGCCGGCTCGGGATGTCGGTCGTCTGATAGTGATACTGGGCCGTCTGCTCGAGAAAGACCTTGCCCTTCACGAGCGGGCCCGCGACCTCGAGATCGGGCTGCCAGAGCGTGACGCCGGTCACGTTCAGCAGCGTGAAGCGTTTCAGCCGCAGCGCCGGCTCGAGGTTGCTCACGCCGAACCGCCACTTGTCAGTGGCACGCCGGGTCTGGATCACCACCAGACCGGACGAAAACCGCCCGAACTCGACCTCGTAGGGATTGGGCAGGACGGATACGGTGTCGATCCCGATCGCCGGCAGCGAGAACCGCGCAAGATTGGTGGCCGGATCGATCAGCGTCGCCGAACCGAGTTGCATGCCCGCCTGAAAGGGGCGGCCGCCATCGATGCTGTCGCCGCCGGGCACCTCGATGACGCCCGTCATGAGGCGGAGCGCCCCCGGCACGCCCTGGCCCGGCACCAGCAGACGCGTGTCGCTCGCGGCGACCTGCTCGCTCGACGCCAGCGTCTCTTTCTGGAAGACGGGCGCGTTGGCCGTGACGTCCACGTGCTCGGACACGGTGCTGATCGGAAGATCGAGCACGATGGTCGCGGTTCCGCCGGGCGAGACGACCGCTTCCTGTTCGGTCGTCTCGAAACCGTCGAGCGACGCACGCACGCGGTATCGTGCCGCCGGCAAATCCGACACCACGAAGCGGCCGTCGTCGCTCGAGATCTGTTGTGCCAGTTCCTGATCGGACGTACTGCGGATGCTGACCAGCACGCCGGGGAGCTTTACTGATCCTCGTTGCGTCGAGACGGTGCCTACGATGGTGCCGGTCGGATCAGCCGATCCCTGCGCGCTGGCAGAACCGACGCCAAGTGCGACACAGAAAACAGCGAGTGATATGCGAACAAGACTGCGTAAAGAAGAGGTGCGCGTTAACTTCATTCGGATCAAGAACCATTGTCCCGTCCGATGATCCTCGAAGTCTAGAGACATTGCAGTGACGAACCCCTGCCGAGGCCCAAATCGACGCGACGAAATCCTTATGGTAAGAGCAGGCGGAAGTGTGCGACGGCGCCTGGCGAGAATGGGCCGGTTACGTCACGCGGCGCGGACCGCGGCTTTCCGTAGCAGAAGCACGCAGACGCCCGCCACGACCGTGGAGAGGCACAGGTAGTAGAGGCCTGCCGTGTAGTCTCCCGTTCGGTCGGTGAGATAGCCGATCGCGTACGGACCGAGAAACCCTCCGAGATTTCCGGACGAGTTGATCAGCGCGATCGTCGCCGCGCCGGCGGTGCCGGTCACGAAGAGCGGCGGCAGCGCCCAGAACGGCGACGGGAAACGAATAGAGCGCCATGGTGGCGATCGGAGAACGCGGCGATGGCGAGCGCCAGGTTGCTGCCGGCCTGCACGCTCATCCACAACGCGCCGCCGGCCAGCACGATCGGGATGGCGGCGTGCCACCGCCGTTCGCCGCTCTTGTCCGAATGCCACGCCGCCGTGACCATCACCGGGATCGCGGCGAGCCAGGGAATGCCGGAAAGCAGGATGACCTGCGTGGTGCTCAGGCCGGAAATCCGCTGCACGATCTTCGGCAGCCAGGTGCCGAGGCCGGTGCTGTTCGTGATGTAACAGAAATAGGCGAGCGACAGCAGAATCACCGACGGTTGCCGCACTGCGTCCCACGCGCTCGTGACCGCCTGCGCTTTCTTTGCCGCGCGTTCCCGCGCCAGCTCTCCCGCAATCCACTTGCGTTCGTCCTCGGCAAGCCAGCGCGCGTCTTCCGGTCGATCGGTCAGATAGAAAAACGTCAGGATGCCGAGCAGCACCGACGGCAGCCCCTCGAGAATCAGCAGCCAGCGCCAGCCGGCGTAGCCGAGCCAGGTCAGTTGCATCAGGACCGAGGCCATGGCCGCGCCGATCATGTTCGAGGTCGGAATCGCGATCATGAACAGCGCGACGGCCTTCGCGCGATCCTGATTCCTGTACCAATGCGTCAGGTAGACGATGACGCCGGGAAAAAATCCCGCCTCTGCGATGCCGAGAAAAAAGCGGATCGTGTAGAACTGCGTGCGCGCTGCTGATCAGTCCCGTCAGCGCCGCCAGCGCGCCCCACACGATCAGGCTGACACCGATGAATTTCCGCGCGCTCCACGACTCGATCAGCATCGTCGTCGGGATCTGCAGCAGAAAGTAGCCGATGAAGAAGATGCCGGCGCCCAGGCCGAACACGGCGTTCGAGAAGCCGAGCTCCTTCGTCATCTGCAGTGAGGCGAAGCTGATGTTGACGCGGTCGATGTAATTGAACACGTAGAGCACGAAGAGAAACGGCACCAGGCGCTGCGCGATCCGGTACCGTGCGCGCTGCGCGACCGCATCCACGCCGTCGGCGTGGCCGTCCATCGCGACTACCTGTGTCGTCATCGAATGCCCCTTTTCACGCGCGTTCGGACGCCGCGACGGCCCGCGGCTCGCGGCTTCCTCGTCGAGTGTCACCGGCTTTGTCACGTCAACGCCGGGCAGCGTTCGTTCGAGCAACAGATCGAGCTGCCGGGCGGCGGCGGCGGTAATCGTCGCGCCCGGATGCCGGGCACGGGCCGACGCCAGCAGGCCGCGCCGCCGCAGCAGTTCCTTGCGAACCGCCACGCCGGGCTGCTGCTCGAACACGATCAGCGGCGCGAACCGCGAATACAGATCGTGCACCCGCTGCCAGTCCGAGGCGCGCGCCGCCCCGACCATCGCGATCAGCACTTCGGGAAATGCGAACCCGGTGTTGAACCCGTCGGATCCCGCTTCCAGGTCGAACGGCGCGTAGAGCGCGCCGAGCCCGGTGAGAATCGTCACGCGCCGCTCGGTGAATCCTTCGCGCAGCAGGCGAACCTTCGGCGCGGTCGGCACCGCTTCTTCCTTGACGCACTGGATGGCGGGCACACTGCGCAGCAGCCGCTGCATCAGCGCCACCGACATGTGCACGTCGGTTGACGCCGGGTGGTCCTGCAGGATGATCGGGATCGAGAGGCCCTCGCCCAGCCGCTGATAGAGCTCGACGATGCGATCGTCGTTCGGTACCGGCTCTTTGGCCGGCGTCACCATCACCGCGCCGGCGCCGAGATCCTGCGCGATGCGCGAGAAATCCTGAACGACCCGGGTGCCGGTGTGGCTGGTGCCGACGATGACCGGCACGCGCCCGTGTGCCGCGGCGACTGCGGCCTTGATGAGAGCGGCGCGCTCCTCGTCGCGAAGCCGGTTGGACTCGCCGAGGACGCCGAGAATGGTGATTCCGTCCACGCCGCGCCGCGATCATGAACTCGATGAGTCGCGTCCACGAGTCCAGGTCCAGCGTCTCGTCGTCGTGAAACGGCGTCGCCAGGATCGGGATGACGCCCTGCAGAATCATGCGGGGAAGTCTTACATAGGCGCCGCGGCTCCCCAACCAGAATCTTCGTGTCACGAAAAACACCACCACGGAAACGCACGGAGGAAAAACACAGAGAACACGGATTCGACATCGGCCAAAGCCCAGAGCCTAGAGCCCAGAGCCTGAGAGCCTGAGAGCCCACATCCTCCGTTTAGTGTCCGTGACCTCCGTGTTGGAGCTTTTCCGTGACCACCGTGGTGAAGCTTTCGTTTCGGGAGAGAATTGGCGCCATGCAGACGACTGAAGTGTGGCAGCGCGGACCTCTGCCCGGCTTCGATCCATACCTGATGCCGGTCGCTCACTCGTTTCTGCAGGTCGCGGAAGACCTGGAATCGCTCGCGGCGCGTGTGTCTGACGATCAGGCGTGGCAGCGTCCGAACGGCGCCGCCTCGATCGGATTCCACATCCGGCATATTGCCGGCAGCACTGACCGGCTGCTCACCTACGCCCGCGGCGAGGCGCTCACGAGCGATCAGCTCGCGGCCGCCCGCATCGAGGCTGACGCCTCAGGCTCGCTGCGCAGCATCGTTGACGAGGCTCGCGCGGCGCTCGATCGCGCGCTCGAACAGGTTCGGACGACACCGCATGACACGTTGCTCAGCGTAAGAACAGTCGGACGCGCCCGGCTGCCGTCCACCACGCTCGGATTGCTGGTCCACGCGGCCGAGCACGCGACGCGGCACATGGGACAGGCGATCACCACGGCGCGCATCCTCGCCTAGCGACGATCCACGACGTTCAACGCCGAGCTCGCTGAGCACGCAGAGACGACGACTGGAAAGGCACGGTTGGAGCAGAGCGGCCTCGTGCGAGTCACTCTCCGCGGACTCTGCGGTCTCGGCGGTTGATCGTCGTCTCGATCGCCTGAACCCGCTGATCAGTGGGTCATGCCGTAGATCAGATAGTTGACCCCGAGCTTGTAGGCCTCGTTCGTGTCGTCGAACGGCCGCAGCCCCTGGCCGGACCATTCCCAGTACTGCGAGATGTCGGTGTTGTAGTTGATGATCATCAGCAGCCGCTTCCGCGGATCGTTGTCCTCGTAGATGCCGCGGAAGACCGCCTTGCCGGTGGTATACGCCTGCGGAAAATTGTCGAGCGTGGTGATGTCGAAGAAGCAGTGAAAGATCGGATCGGTCGGGCTCATCTCGAAGAACTTCGCGCCCGGCAGCACGCGTCTGGACGTTCTCCGCAAACGGTTCCCACCCGCCGCCCGGCAGGCCGCGCCAGCCTTCGACCTTGAAATCGTCGACGATCAGGAAACCGCCCTTCTGCAGGAACGCCCGCAATCCGGCCGCCTCCCGTTCGGTCAGCGTCCACCAGCCGACCTCGATGATGTACGCGACGGGATACTTGAACAGCTCCGGATCATCCAGCGTCACCACGTTCGCATCGTCCACGTGCGAATCGAGGTACGTGAGGTCCTTCATGATCCGCATCAGGTTTTCTTCCGCGAGCGGATACCCGTGGACCCACGACGGCCGGCCGCCGGCCCAGTTGCCGCCCGGCGCCGGGCTGTAGCGCACGCGGGCGAACGTGAAGCGGCCGTCGTAGGGTATGTTGCGGACGCTCTCGTCCCACCCGTAGAAGAAGCGGCGCTGCGCGGCGGCGGCGCCGGCCAGTCCGAGCACGGCGGCGAGCGCCAGGAGCGCGACGACGCGGCGACTCGTGCCGGCAGGCAGATTCATGTGGAGGCCACTCGTCCCATAATGTACGGTCGCGCGGACAAATTGCTGTAAGGATTTAGGAGAAGATGAGGCCACGCAGGCCGGTAGCCCGGCAGCCGGCGGATGTGTTCGAGGCCGTCAGAGCTGTGGGCCTCACGCTCGCCGGAGTCGAGTCCGCGACGAGGTACGACGGATCGCCGCTGCTGAAAGTTGGCGGTGCGTTCATGGCAGGCCTGGCGCGGCATCCTTCGGCGGAACCAGGCACGCTGGTCGTCAGGGCCGATCTCGAGGAACGCGAATACCTCCTCGACGAGGCATCCGAGACCTACTACGTCACGGATTACTACCAGCGGTATCCGGTCGTCCTGGTCCGCCTGTCGCAGATCGATCGCGAGACGCTCCGCGACGTGCTGTCGATGTCCTGGCGTCTGACCATGGCGAAGAGGCGACGATCGCCATAATCTGTCGATTCCCAATCTGGAGGCTTGACCCGTGCTTCAGGACGTCACGTTCGCCATGCGCTCGCTGGCCAGGGCCAAGGGGCTGTTCGTCACGGTCGTCGTGACGCTCGCGCTCGGCATCGGCGCCAACGCCGCCATTTTCAGCGTCGTGCGCGGCGTGCTTGCTGCGGCCGCTCGTCAACCGCGACGAAAGCCGGCTGCTCTACATCCGCCAGAGCGCGCCCGGGCTGGGCAACGACAACGCGACGTTCTCCGTTCCGGAAATCCAGAACCTGCGCGAGCGCACGAAAACGCTGGCGGCGATCGGCGAATTTTCGACCATCGGTTTCACCATGGTCGGCCTCGGCGAGCCTCGCCAGGTACGCGCCGGCGTCGTCAACGGCAACTACTTCGACGTGATGGGGCTGAAGCCGGTGATGGGGCGGCTCCTCAACGAGACCGACGATGGACCGTCGGCGGCGGGCGCTGCCGTGCTCACCTATCGATTCTGGACGAACGGACTGCACGCCGATCCGGACGTCCTCGGCAAGACCGTGCGCCTCGGCACCCGCTCTGCCACGATCGTCGGCGTGCTCGAGCCGTCGGTGCCCTACCCCGCCGAGACCGAGCTCATCGCCAACGTCGTCACGAGCCCGCATCACCTGTCGGCGACGATGGTGACCGGCCGCGAGCATCGCATGACCGAGATTTTCGGGCGTCTCGCGCCCGGTACGGATCTCGAGGCGGCGCGAGCGGAACTGCGCGGCATCCACGGCTCGATGGTGCGCGAATATCCGGAGGCCTACGCCACGAGGGCCGCGTTCGCGATCAATGCCGTCCGCCTGCGCGACCAGATCACGGCGCGAGCCCGAACCGTGCTGCTCGTGCTGCTCGGGGCCTCGGCGCTGGTTTTCGTGATCGCCTGTTCGAATGTCGCGAACCTGGTGCTCGCGCGGACCATCCGCCGCGAATCTGAACTGGCGATGCGCAGCGCGCTCGGTGCGGGCGTCGGCCGGCTTCGCCGCATGTTGCTCGCCGAGAGCCTGCTGCTGTCCGGCGCAGGCGCCGTGCTCGGAATCGCGATCGCCGGTCCGATGGTCACCGTGCTCGGGCGATACGCGTCCCGTTTTTCCATTCGCGCCCTCGACGTCTCGCTCGACGCCACCATCCTGTGGGTCGGTGTCGGGCTCGCGATGCTCGCCGCGGTCCTCTTCGCGTTCGTGCCACGCCTGCCCGGCGCCGATGCCTCGCACGGGCTGGGCCTGACGAGCGGCGGCCTGCGGATCACCGGCGCGACGAATCGGCGGCTGCGCGCGTTCGCCGTGACCCAGATTGCCGCGTCATTCGTGCTGCTCGCCGGCGCGGGGATGCTGCTGTTGACGCTCCTGAGCCTGCAGGCCATCCGGCCTGGATTCGAGACCGCGCATGTGCTGGCAGTCAATATTCCGGTCACGACCTTCGGTAAAACGCCCGAGCAGGTTCGCGCGTTCTATCGCGAGATCCAGAACCGGCTGGCAGCGGTCGCCGGCGTGGACAAGGTCGCCTTCGGAAGCTTCGTGCCCTGGCGCGACGGCGCCAGCAACTCGTTCGCCTTCACCGCCGACGGTCTCAAGCGCCGGGACGGCGAAGACAGTCCGCGCGCGAAGTCTCGATCGGTGTCGCCCGGATTCTTCGCCACGCTCGGCATTCCTCTCGTCGCCGGACGAGACTTCACGGAAGCCGATCGCAACGGCGCCGAGCGGGTCGTCATCATCAGCGAGCGCATTGCCAACGAGCTCTTTCCCGGGCAGGACCCGCTGAACCGCCAGTTCACCTGGACCGACGGCCTGATGAAATTCATCAACGTCAGCACCGAACCGCGGCGCATCGTCGGCATCGCGGCCGATGTCGATGACGAGCGGATCGATCCGAAGCCGACGATGACCGTCTATCAGCCGTTCGAACAGGAGATTGGCGGCGGCCGGCTGTTCGTGCTGACCCACACCGATCCCTACGCGCTCGTGCCGACGGTCACACGAACCGTCCGCGATCTGGCCGCCGATCAACCGGTCGAGCGCGCGGCCACGCTCGACGACGTGCGCGCGGAAGTGCTGGCGCCGGATCGCCTCAACACGATCGTGTTCGGCGGCTTTGCCGGCGTCGCGCTCGCGATCGCGCTGGTCGGCGTCGGCGGCGTGCTGGCCTTCTCGGTCAGCGGACGCACGCGCGAGTTCGGCGTGCGCCTGGCGATCGGATCGCAGCCGGGCCGGATCCTGACCGGCGTACTCGGCGAGGGCCTCGCGATCGCGGGGCTGGGTGTCGTCATCGGCGCGGTGGGCGGATGGGCGATCGCACGCGTCGCCGGGAGCTACGTCGCCAACGTGCAGTTGCCGGGACTCGTTCCGATCCTCGGCGCCGCGCTCGTTCTCATGCTCGCCGCCGTGATCGCGTCAGTGATTCCCGCCGCGCGCGCTGCACGCGTCGACGTCATGCAGGCGCTCCGCGCCGACTAGCACCATAAAAACCACACCACGGAGGACACGGAAGAAAACAGAGGCGCCTTACGTCGAATGCCGATCCGGCTTGATCCGACTATTCCTCCGTGACCTCCGTGACAGCGCTTTTATCATTCGCGTTCAGGTTGACTTGTCGCACGGTCCGCGCTTCGTCCTGGCATGTGTTTGGCAGTCCATCCACGCGATGACGTGGGACCGACACATTAGGAGGACGCGATGACCTCTTCACGAGTGGCGATGGCATTGATCGCTGGACTGGCGATCACAGGCGCGGCGCAGACCGCCAGCGCACAGTCAAAGGCCGAAATCCAGGGCATGGATCGCGACCACGACGGCGTGGTGACGCGGGCCGAATGGCGCGGACAGGAAGGCGCATTCCGGCTGCACGATACCAACAGGGACGGCGTGCTCTCGGGTACCGAGGTCTGGGATGCGAAAGAGATCCGCGCGCGCGGCGATTTCAACGACTGGACCGCGCGAGGTTTCAGCGACCTCGACCGCAACCGCGACAACCGGATCACGCTCAACGAGTGGCATTTCAATCAGCAGGAATTCCGCGTCGCCGATCGCAACCACGACAACGTGATCAGCCGAAACGAGTTCCTCGATGAGAACCGGACGATCGCGAACCGCGGCGAATTGAACCGGCACAGCGCGGCGTATCAGTCCGGGTTCGAGCGTGGCCAGATCGAAGGACGCGCCGCCGGGTCGTGAAGACCGCGACCGCAACCAGGGCTGGGATCTGGAAGGCCAGCGGGAACTCGAATCCGCCGATTCCGGCTATAACGCCGCGCGTCGGTTCGCGACCGGAGTACCAGTCCGGATATCGAGACGGCTTCCGCGCGGCGTATCCGGAAGGATGGCAACGTCGGTAGGACAAGGTCTGCGCGAAACGGGGGACATCCGATACGCTTGACGGATGCACCCCCGTCTCTTCACCACGCCGTTTTTCACGCTCCATACATTCGGCCTGCTGCTTGCGACCGCCTACATGGCCGCCTACTGGTGGCTGTTACGCGAAGGCCAGCGCACCAAGCAGGACGTTGACGCGCTTTCCTCACTGGGACTCTGGGCGATCGTCGGGGCGCTCGTCGGCGCCAAGGTGCTGATGATCGTCCGCGACTGGCCTCGAGTACGCGGCGGCGCCATCCGAGTTGTTCTCCACTTCGACCCTGACCAGCGCCGGTGATTTCTACGGCGGGTTTCTCGGTGCGCTGGTCGCATCCGCAATATTTTTTCGCCGCCACCCGCGGCTGCCGTTCTGGCGCGCGGCGGATTTGTGCGGCCCCGCCATCGCCCTCGGCCAGGCGATCGGCCGGATCGGCTGCCTCATGGCGGGCGACGACTACGGCGCGCCGACCCAGCTGCCGTGGGCGGTCACGTTCACCGATCCCGACGCGGCTGCCATCGGCGGGGCGCCGCTCGGTGTGCCCCTGCATCCGGTCCAGTTGTACGAGTCGATCGTCTGCCTGATCCTGTTCGTGTGGCTCGTCCGTCTGAGCCGGCGCAAGCGGTTCGATGGCGAGGTCATCCTCGCGTACACGTTCTTCTACGCGGCTGCCCGGTTCGTGATCGAGTTCTTCCGTGGCGACGCCGATCGGGGGTTCGTGTTCGGCGGCCTGCTGTCCACGTCGCAGTTCATTGCGCTCGTCCTGGCCCCGGTCGCGATTCTCCTGTGGTTCGCGCGGAAACGCCGGGCGGCGCACGTATAATCGCCGCCTCTGCCCGACGAAAAACAGGAGTCCTGCCATGCCACATACACGACGGCTTGGATACGCGATCCCGCTGACGCTCGCGATCACAGCGCTCTTCCGGCTGACGATCGGCGCTCAGGTCCTTCCGAACCCGTATCGCATCGTCGAAGGCTGGGCACAGCTGCCGAACGGCCGGCCGATGGGCGCCGTCGGCAAGGTGGCCATCGATCCGGACGGCCGCCGCATCTGGGCGGTCGTGCGATGCGAACGCCTCGAGGATCCGGCGCGGTTCGGTGACGAGTGCCGCGACTCGAAAGCCGATCCGATCGTCCAGTTCAGTCCCGAAGGCAAGGTCCTCAAGAGCTTTGGCGGCGGCCTGTTCATCTGGCCGCACGGGCTCGACGTGGACAAGGACGGCAACGTGTGGGTGACCGACGCGGTCGCGGCCAATCGGACCCCCAAGGGCGACATGCGCGGACAGGTCGTCGTGAAGTTCAGCCCGGACGGCAAGGTGCTGATGACGCTCGGGACGCCAGGGCGAACCCGGCAGCGACCTGAAGCACTTCAACTCGCCGAGCGATGTCGCGGTGGCCGCGAATGGCGACATCTTTGTCGCCGACGGGCACGCCGACAACGGGAACAATCGCGTCATGAGATTCTCGAAGGACGGGACGTTCGTCAAGACCTGGGGCAAGGGCGGATGGGCGCCCGGCGAATTTCACGCCATGCACGCCATCGCGATCGACAGCCGCGGCCGCATCTTCGTCGGCGATCGCGGCAACAACCGGATCCAGATCTTCGACCAGGACGGCAAGTCCCTGACGACGCCCTGGACGCAGTTCGGCAAGCCGAGCGGCATCGCCTTCGACAGCAAGGACCAGATCTACGTCGCCGACTCCGAGTCCGACGATGTGCAGAATCCGGGGTGGGAGGAAGGGATCCGGATCGGCGACGCGAAGACCGGCTGGATCAATGCGTTCATCCTGTTCCCGTGGGGCGACCCGCGGCAGACGGCCGGCAACGGCGCCGAATTTGTCGCCGTCGATCGCGACGGCAACATCTACGGCGGCGAGCCGGCGCCCAAGCGGCTGCAGAAGTACGTCCGGGTCAGGCCGTAACTCGTCACTCGTATCCAGGGGCCGGCGAGGGTAATCGCGAGCGGTTCGACGTTAGAATCAGGCTCGGAGGCCTTCCCATGCGTGCGTCTGTGCGCCCTCTCCGATTTGCCCTCGCTGTCCTGATCGCGCTGTCGCCGCTCGGAGTGGCCGGCCAGGGTCAGGACAGTCCCGAAGCGCGGTTTCGCGCGTCGATCGTACCTGCCAACATCCGCGAGAGCATGCGGCGCCTGAGCGCGCGGCCGCATCACGTCGGCTCGCCCTACGACAAGGACAACGCCGAGTGGATCCTGGCGCGCTTCCGCGAGTGGGGCTGGGACGCCGAGATCGAAACCTTCAACGTGCTGTTCCCCACGCCGAAGGATCGCGCGCTCGAACTGGTCGCGCCGACGCGTTTCCGCGCCGCGCTCGAGGAGCCGCCGGTGGCCGGCGATCCGACCTCCACGCAGACCGACGAGCAGCTCCCGACCTACAACGCCTACTCGCGCGACGGCGACGTCACCGCGCCGCTGGTGTTCGTGAACTACGGCGCGCCCGCCGACTACGACGAGCTCGATCGCCTCGGCATCTCGGTCAAGGGCGCGATCGTGATCGCGAAGTACGGCGCCACCTGGCGCGGCATCAAGCCGAAGGTCGCCGCCGAGCACGGCGCGATCGGCTGCCTGATCTACTCGGATCCGAAAGACGATGGCTTCGTCGACGCGCCGGTTTTTCCGGAAGGGCCGATGCGCAACAAGAACGGCGTGCAGCGCGGCAGCGTCAGCGACATGGTGCTCTACCCCGGCGATCCGCTCACCCCGGGCGTCGCCGCCACGCCCGACGCGAAGCGCCTGACCGTCGCCGAGGCGCCGACCATCACCAAGATCCCGACGATGCCGATCTCGTACGGCGACGCGCAGCCGCTGCTCGAAGCGCTGCGCGGTCCGATTGCGCCGTCGGCGTGGCGCGGCGGCCTGCCGATCACCTATCACGTGGGCCCGGGCCCCGCGCGCGTGCACCTGAAGGTCGCGTCGAACTGGGACATCAAGCCGCTCTACAACGTGATCGCGAAGATCACCGGATCCACCTACCCGGACGAGTGGGTCATCCGCGGCAATCATCACGACGCGTGGGTCAATGGCGCGTCCGATCCGGTGAGCGGCATGTCGCCCGAGCTCGAGGAGGCGCGCGCCTTCGGCGAGCTGCTCAAACAGGGCTGGCGCCCGAAGCGGACGATCGTCTACACGGCGTGGGACGGCGAAGAGCCGATGCTGCTCGGCTCGACCGAGTGGGTCGAGAAGCACGAAGAGGACCTGAAGAAAGCGGTCGTCTACATCAACAGCGACGGCAACGGCCGCGGCTTTCTCGAGCGCCGGCGGCTCGCACACGCTCGAGCACTTCGTGAACCTGGTGGCGAAGGACATCAAGGACCCGGAGACGGGCCTCACCGTCTGGAAGCGGCTGCAGTCGCGTCGAGATTGCCCGCGGCAGCGCGGAGGTTCGCGCCGAAGCGCGAAACCGCCCGGATCTCCGCATCGGCGCGCTCGGCTCCGGCTCCGACTACTCGCCGTTCCTGCAGCACTCGGGCACGCCGTCACTCTCTCTGAGCTACGGCGGCGAAGACGACGACGGGATCTACCACTCGATTTACGACGACTTCTATCACTACACGAAGTTCGCCGATACCGACTTCGCGTACGGCCGCGCGCTGGCGGAAACGATGGGCACGGCGGTCATCCGCCTGGCGGACGCGGACCTGCTGCCCTACGAGTTCACCAACCTCGCCGACACGGTCACCCGCTACAACACGGAACTGCAGTCGCTGCTCCGGCAGCGGCAGAACGAGATTCGCGAGCAGAACCGTCAGATCGAGGACGGCGTGTTCCAGGCGGTGCGCGATCCGAAGAAGCCGCTGGTGGTGCCGGAGAAGAAGGATGTGCCGCCGGCGATCAACTTCGCGCCGCTCGACAACGCGACCGGTGCGCTGACGCGCGCGGCGGATCGCTACAAGAAGGCCGCCGACGCCGCGCGCCCGCATCTGGCGGCGTCCGCAGACGTCGTCGCGGCCGTGAACCAGCGGCTGATCCAGAGCGAGCGCGTGTTGACCGATCCCGATGGCCTGCCCGGCCGTCCCTGGTACCGGCACCTGCTCTACGCGCCCGGCACCTACACCGGCTACGGCGTGAAGACCGTTCCCGGCGTACGTGAAGGGATCGAGCAGGCGCGGTACGAGGAAGCCGAGCGCGAAATCGTGCGCGTCGCACGCGCCGTCATGCGCGAGGCCGACCTGCTGGATCAAGCGGCGGCCGACCTCGAACACGTCGGGCAGTAAAGGGCTGCCCCGGCTGAATTTCGCGCGAACTGGCGTCGACCCGCTCAGTGCGCGGCGGGCGTTGCCTGCGACTTGAAGAACTCGGCCGACCGCTGGTCCATCTCCTGCGGCGTGAGATCTTCCTTGTGGGTCGCGATCGTCCAGCGATACCCGTGCGGATCGGTGAACATGCCGCAGCGATCGCCCCAGAACTGATCGGCCACGCGGCCCATCGGGCCGTCGGGACCTGCGCGCCCGCCGCCACTGCGCGGTTGAACACCGCATCGCAATCCTCGACGTAGACCCACAGCGACGCCGGCGAACCGCCGAGCGCCTTCGGTCCCTTACCGCCCCTCATCGCGTCGTTCAGCATGATCCGCGAGTCGCCGATGCGGATTTCCGCGTGCATGATCTTTCCGTCCGGGCCCACGGCGCGGGAAATTTCTTCGGCGCCGAGCGCCTTCTTGTACCACTCGAGCGCCTCGACGGCGCGATCGAGCGTGAGCTGCGGCGTGACCGTGTGGTGGCCTTCGGGAACGGCGTGTTTAGCTTTCGACATGAGCAACCTCCTTCACCAAACCAGCCTCGCATTTTCTTGTGACGCTGACGCAACGCGCAAGCTGATCAAGTTCACCGCATCGCTGAGTCACAACTTCGGCTGCGTGTGACAGGCACAGAGGGCCCCTGCCAACGTGGCGACGGTTTGCTCCGTCTAAGTAATCCTGATGGACACCGCCCTTGGCGCCCTCCGCTACGCCGTTCGCCAGTTCCGGCTATCGCCGGTCTTCACCGCCGCGGCGGTCCTGACCCTGTCGGTCGGCATCGGCGGCACGACGGCGATTTTCACGCTCATCCACGCCGTGATGCTGCGCTCGCTGCCGGTCGGCAACCCCGACGGCCTGTACCGGATTGGCGACGGCAACAACTGCTGCGTGCAGGGCGGCCCCCAGGATCGCTGGGGCATGTTCTCGTTTCCGCTGTACGAGCGGCTCGTCGCCGAGGCGCCGGAATTCGAACAGATTGCCGCGTTCCAGGCGTCCAGCCCGCGGTTCGGCGTCCGCCGCGATCGGGTGGACCAGGCGCCGCGGCCGCTCCGAACCGAGTTCGTCACCGGCAACTACTTCACGACGCTTGGCGTCGGCGCGTTCGGCGGCCGGGTCTTCACGAAGGAGGACGACCAGCCGTCCGCGCCGCCCGTCGTCGTCATCAGCCATCACACGTGGCAGACCGTCTACGGCAGCGACCCGACGGTCGTCGGCGCGACCTTCGTCGATCGAGGGCCATCCGTTTGCCGTCGTCGGCGTCGCGCCGGCCGGGTTTTTCGGCGAGACGCTTCGCAGCAATCCGCCCGATGTCTGGATTCCGCTGCAGCAGGAACCGCTCATGAACGGCAGCGGCGGCTTGCTGCGGCAGCCGACCGCGGCGTGGTTGAGGGCGATCGGCCGCGTGCGCCCCGGCGCGTCGATCGAGGCCGTCGGTCCCCGGCTGACCGCCGTGCTGCACCAGTGGCTCGAGCACGACTCCGGGTATCCGTCGAACTGGATGCCGGACGTGATGCGCCGCTGCCGCAGCAGGTCATCACGATTGTTCCGGCCGGCGCCGGCGTCGGCGTGATGAAGGAGCAATACAGCGAGAGCCTCGAGATTCTGCTCGCCGTCTGCGGCCTCGTGCTGCTCATCGCCTCGGCCAACGTCGCGAACCTCCTGCTGGCGCGAGCCGTGGCCCGGCGCGCGCAGACGTCGATCCGGCTCGCGGTCGGCGCGACCCGGCGGCACCTCATCACGCAGGCGCTCGTCGAGAGCGTGCTGCTTTCGCTGGTCGGCGCGGTCGCCGGCGTGGTCGTCGCCGATCGGCGCGACGAGGCTGTTGCTGTCGCTGGCGTTCACGACGGCGACGTTTCTGCCGATCAGCACCATACCGTCGCCGCTTGCGCTCGCGTTTGCCTTCGGCCTCGCGCTCGTCACCGGCGTCGTCTTCGGTACGGTCCCCGCCTGGTTTGCCACGCACGCCAATCCGATCGAAGCGCTGCGCGGTTCGGGCCGGACGTACCGGCGGTCATGGATCGGTCGCGCGCACCACCCTGCTCGTCGTGCAGGCGACGCTGTCGGTCGTGCTCGTCGTCGGGCGCGGCCATGCTCGGGCGAAGCCTCAACAAGCTCGAACACCAGGATCTCGGCTATGCGTCGCGGGATCGCGTGCTGATCCAGTTGAACCGGCCGCCGGTCACCTACGCGACGACGCAATTGACCGCGCTCTACCGCGCGATGGAAGAGCGCGTCACGCGATTGCCCGGCGTCAAGGGCGCCGGGCTGGCTCTCTACAATCCGCTGACCGACAACTGGGGCGAGCTCGTCCTGGTGGCCGGTCATCCGCCGCATGGGTCTCGAGGAGCAGGGCGCGTCGTGGGATCGCGTCAGCGCGCGCTACCTGCGCGACCTCGGGGTCGTGCTCGTCCGCGGACGCGAGTTTTCAGACGCCGACACCGAGGCGAGCGCGCCGGTCGCGATCGTGAACGAGTCGTTCGTCCGCCGATTCTTCAAGAAGGACGAGGATGCGCTCGGCCAGCACTTCGGGCTCGACGAAACCCAGAACGCGGGCACGTTCGAGATCGTCGGCATCGTGCGCGATGCGAAGTTCGCCGCCTTCACGCTGCGCCAGGGGGCGCGGCCGATGTTCTACGTCCCGCTCGCGCAGAACGTGAACTACAAGAGCGAGGGGATGCAGCGGATCGAACGCGCGTCGCATTTGATCGGCGGGCTGATGCTGGTCACGCCGCAGTCACCGGGTGCGCTCGAGCCGATCGTGACGAAAGCGATCGCCGAAGTGGATCCCAACGTGACGCTGCTCAGCGTGAGGACGATGACCCAGCAGGTGGCGCTGTCGTTCGACCAGGACCGGGCCGTCGCCAGCCTCGCCGGACTCTTCGGCGTCGTCTCGCTGGTGCTGGCGGCGGTCGGTCTCTACGGCGTGACCAGCTATTCGGTCACGCAGCGCACGAACGAGATCGGCGTGCGGATGGCGCTCGGCGCCGACCGCGGACGCGTCATCGGCGCTCGTGCTGCGCAGCGCCTTTGCGCGCGTAGCGCTCGGTCTGCTGCTGGGCGTGCCGCTCGCGATCGGCGCCGGCCGGCTGATCGCCGCGCGGCTCTACGGCGTGTCGTTCTGGGATCCGATCGCGCTCGCCGGCGCCGCCGGCGCGTTGCTGGTCTGCGCGCTCATCGCGTCACTGATTCCCGCGGGCCGCGCGAGGTACAATTCCGCCCATCATCGCGCTTCGCACGGAGTGAGTTCGAACTCATCACACCCAAAAGGTTCTATCGCGACCTTCGTGTCTTCGTGATGCCGTCTTCTGTGACAAGTCCCGAGTCCCGAGTCCCGAGTCCCGAGCCCCGAATCGAGTGTCCCGCAACCTCCACTCCCCAACCTCCAGCCTCCTGTCATGTCCCTGTCCCTATGCTGTCCATCGACTTCGCCCCCGGCACGACACTGTTCCGCGAGACGGACCGGCCGTCGGAGCTGCCGATTCTGCGGAACGGGCCGCCAGGGACGTTCGTCATGTTCGCGGACGGCCTGCGGATATCGCTGCCGACCGATCAGATCGTGTGGGCGGACGATAGCGGCGGGCGCGCGGAGGTGCGCTTCGGCGGCATGGCAATTCGTCGGGATGGAAGACGGAAACCTGGTGTTCCGTCGCGTGCGCGAGATGCACGCGGAGGAGCAGTTGTCGCCGGCGCGCAGCCACAAGATGGTGTTGTCTCAGGACTGGGTGACATCCGTTCTGGCTGACGGCCGCGTCGTGTGGCCTGGCGCTTTCACAAGCACGTAGTGTCCGGCTTCAGCCGGACCCCGGAAGAAGGCTGAGAATTACACCGAGCCGTCCGGCGTTGTATCCTCCCGCTGTGACGGCGACGCACTCACCTGCCCGCTCTGCCACCATCAGGCGCTCGAAGAAATCCCGGAGACATTCTGCCTGTACCTCTACGCCTGCAAGGGCTCTCGCACCCTCCTGAAGCTCAGACTCGGGGACTGCTGCGTGTTCTGTTCATACGCGGACAAGTGCTGTCCGACCTGCGGCCAGGAATCGAAGCGGTTTCAACAACAACCCAACCTGTTGTCATGACCTCCCCGCAGGAATCGCCGTCGAGTCATGACGGCATGCTCACGCCGGGAACGCGGCTCGGACCATATGAAATCGTCCGGTGGCTCGGAGCCGGCGGAATGGGCGAGGTCTACCGCGCGCGGGATTCGCGGCTCGGATCGCGATGTCGCGATCAAGATTTCCCTCGGACGCCTTCAACGATCGCTTCGAACGCGAAGCGCGCGCCGTCGCCGCGCTCAACCACCCCAACATCTGCACGCTGCACGACGTCGGCCCCAACTATCTCGTGATGGAGCTGGTGGAAGGTCCGACGCTGGCCGATCGGATCAGCCGCGGCCCGATCCCTTTTGACGAGTCGCTGAGGATCGCGCGGCAGGTGGCCGATGCGCTCGATGCCGCGCATTCGCGAGGCATCGTCCATCGCGATCTGAAGCCGGCGAACATCAAGCTCACGACGGATGGCGCCGTGAAGATCCTCGATTTCGGGCTGGCGAAGATCGGCATCAACCGGCGCCGCGGGCAGCGGCGCGCGGCCGTCGGACGTCACGAACCTCGCGACGGCGTCGCCCACGGGCACCCTGGCCGGCACGATTCTCGGTACGGCCGCTTACATGGCGCCCGAGCAGGCGCGCGGCGAATCGATCGACAAGCGCGCCGACATCTGGGCCTTCGCCGTCGTCCTGCATGAAATGCTCACGGGCGTACGCGCTCTTTCATGGCGACACGGCGTCGGACATGGTGGCGGCGATCCTCACCAGAGAACCCGATCTTGCGGCGGTACCCGAGTCGATCCGGCCGCTCATGCGCCGTTGCCTGACGAAGGATCCCAAAGCGGCGGCTCCGCGATATTGGCGACGTCGAGCTTCTGCTCGAAGACTCGCGCCGCGTCACAGTCACAAAGCGACCGTGGCTCCCCTGGGCGGTTGCGGGACTGTTTTTCCTCGCGCTCGGCGCGATCGCGTTCAGGCACTTCCGCGAAATGCCGCCCGTTGCCGGCGCGCCGGTGCGCTTTCAAATCCCGGTCGAGGTCAGCGTGGCGCAGTCCGGCAACCTCGGTTTGTCGCCAGACGGACGCCAGCTGGCATTTCTAGGAATCGGCGACGACGGCTTGACGCGCCTGTTCATCCGGGCGATGGATTCGCTCGAAGTCAAGCCGCTGCTCGGATCCGAAGTGGCCGCATACGGCCCGCCGTTCTTCTGGTCGCCTGACAGCCGCGCGATCGCCTTCGATGCCGGTGGAGTCCTGAAGAAAATGAACGTGGCCGGCGGTCCGGCCGATACGCTGTGCACGCTGACCGCCGGAGCGATTGGCGGCAGCTGGAACAGCCGCGGCGATATCCTCGTCGGGAATCTGCAGGGAGGCATCCTGCGCGTGCCGGAAAACGGCGGACCCGCCACGCTCGCGACCACGCTGGACGCCGCCAGGAAAGAAGTCTCGCACCTGCTCCCGACGTTCCTGCCCGACGGACGTCACTTTGTCTACATTCGCGTCTCGAGGGACCAGCCGGAAAGCGGAGGGATCTTCGTCGGCAGCCTCGACGCGAAGCCCGAGGAACAAAGCGGGCGGCGGTTGCTCCCGTACGCACCCAGGCGTGACCTACGCGCCGGCGCGCGACGGATCGATCGGACGCCTGCTGTTCGTGCGCGAAGGGACGCTCATGGCGCAGCCGTTTGACGAGCAGCGGCTCGACGTCGCCGGCGACGCAGTGCCGGTCGCGGAGCAGGTCGGCGCCTACCTCGACACCGCGTTCTTTTCGACATCGCTCAACGGCATGCTCGTGTATCGCACGTCCGATCCGGCGTCGCCGATTGCGTGGTTCGACCGTCAGGGTACGGCACTCGGACGGATTTCCGAGCCGGGTCTCTACGGCAGCCTTGCGCTTGCGCCCGAGGCACTCAGTTGATGGCGTCGCGAACCAATCCGCGGGATCGGGCCGGCGCTGACCTATGGCTGTTCGATCTGGCGCGGAACGGCAGCGCGACGCGCTTCACGTCCGGCATTTTCAGTTCGGGTTTTCCGGTCTGGGCCCCGGATGGCAAGCGGGTGATCTACCGGCTGTTTGGCGGTACTGCGCTGACGACCTTCTTCGACAAGCCGCTGAACGATCCGGCCGATCAGCGGCAGATCTTCGTATCCGGCGTCGAGATCGCGAAGCCTCTCAGCTGGTCGTCGGACGGCCGGGTTCTTCTGTACGCGTCCGTGGACCGGGTCACCGGATCGGGATCTGTGGGTGCTGCCGGCGCAGGCCCGTGGGTCAAACGCCGCGGTCACGCCGCTCGCGTTCGCGCGCACGAAATTCAACGAGGAGCAAGGCGCCTTTTCACCGGACGGACGCTGGATCGCCTACGTCTCGAACGATCGGGCGCCAACGAGGTGTATGTCACCGCATTCCCAGAAAGACTTCGGCAACGGATCGGCCAGCGGCGGACGGCGTGTCCTCGTATCGAAAGGCGGTGGCACCTCGCCGCGATGGCGGCCCGACGGGCGCGAATTGTTCTACCTGGCTTCTGACGGCCGGCTGATGGCGATCGATGTCCCTGCCGGCGATGACCTGCGCCCTGCCACGCCGACGCCTCTCTTCCAGACACCACCCAACGCGATCATTGGCGGCGTCGCCGCCGACGGGGAAACGGTTCGTGGTGGTGCAAAGCGGCGTGTCACCATTCACGATCGTGATGAACTGGATGGGTCATTGATCGAATGCATTCAGTCGCCACTCCCCGAGAATTGATCGGCCTCGTCCGCGAACAAGACGTTGAAGCTGGTGAGCGTGCCGTAGCAGCCGCTCACATAGCTTTGCAGCTTCACTTTCACATCGTCCGGCAGATCGGACGCGTTGACCTGCTGTTCGAGCGTCCGCAGCCGGTTCCGCAGCATCACGATCTTGTGGAAGAAGGTTTCAATCGGCCAGCTCTTCTCCTGCGCGCCAGGCGTGCCTGGACGCAGGACGAGTGTGCCGCCGCGCCACTTCTCGGCCGGCGTGACCGGTGAGATGCCGGTCTCCTCGCGAATGATTCGCCGCAGCAGCAATTCAAGATCGGCGGGCGCCACGGGCGTGCTGAGGTTCATCGTCGATGCCACCCTTTCACGGTCGCTGACCAGGGGAAACGGATCGCCAGCGGCGCGCGCGCGCGGTCGCGCCGCCGTCGCGGGGCTGGCGGGCGGAGCAGCGGGACCACCGCGGTAGTTGTGCTCGCTGCGGCAGAAGCCGCAGGCGACGCGGATCGGCCGGCCGTCGGCGTCCACGACGATCACCGCGTGACTCCGGTCGGCTTTGCACGCGCGGCAGTAATCCTCGATCGACTGCCCCGCGCGATAGATGCGATCCTGTGTCATCGCCCAGCATCATAGCGGCGCGAGCTTCCACGCCGACATCTTCAGCGCGAGCTCCCGCCCGCTCGAGATGATGTCGCCGCGGCTCAATAACGAGGGATGGACTTCGGTGCTGTTGTAGTCGGTCGGCAACCCGGTTGACTGATTCACAATCCAGGACACTTCCGGCCGCCGATGTCCGAGCAGCGTGCCGACCGAGCGCGGCACCACGCCAAGGAGCTCGGCGACGGCGCCGTACATGGCGCGAACGTGCTCGGCGTTCAGGAATTCGACGATTTCAGCGAGACTCGTCCCGCTGCTCGAGGATCCGGCTCCCCGCCCGCCCGCTCCGCGCGTCGCCCGGTTGCAGATCGCGCAGAACCGGCTGTCCATGCCATGGACGCACTGCACGCCGGTCATCGTAACCCGCCTGCGCCGCAGAGGTAACTCAGATCCGGGTCAGTGGTCGCGCTCGCCCAGCGGGGCCGGTGCCATCGAGCCTGCTAAACTTAGCGTCAGTCTCGAGCATCGATCGAGGCTGTTCACCCATGCGCCCGTAGCTCAGTTGGATAGAGCACCGGCCTTCTAAGCCGGGGGTCCCGCGTTCGAGTCGCGGCGGGCGCGCCACTCACTCGCTCTCGCTCGTTCCTGGCTGCGCCGCGTCAATATTTTCATGTAGGTTCTCAAGACCTCGGTGACGCTTCGGCTCTCGTGATACCGAAGGGTCGTCTTTGACGGTGGATGGATCGAAGCGTAGGATTTGGGCGCGAAGGAGTCCAACGGCAACGCCGACCACACGAGCGAGGGCACGATGCTCCGTGAATCTGCAATCGGACTGACGATCGGCGGCACGCTTCTCGGAGTCACGCTCGCCTCCGGAGGCATGACCGCTCAGCGGGGACAGGCAGCAGCAGCACCGGCCAGTCCGGGGCAGACCGTCTTCGCGCGTGCGTGCGCGTCGTGTCATGCGGCGCCGGCCGCGGACAGCCGCGCGCCCGATCTGCGGGCGCTGGCGCAGCGCACGCCCGAGTCGATCCTCGAAGCGATGACGACCGGCATCATGGCGACGAACGCGCGCGCGCTGAGTAACAACGAGCGCCGTGCGGTCGCGGAATACGCGGCGGGACGTGGGTTCGGCACGTCGCGGCGCGATGGACGCGGCGTCGATGACGAACCGCTGTGAGCCGAAGCCGCTCGGCGACCCGATGCAGGGCCCGATGTGGAACGGGTGGGGCGCCGATCTCGACAACTCCCGATATCAGCCCGCCGCGTCGGCGCGTCTGACGGCCGGTCAGGTGCCCAAACTGAAACTCAAGTGGGCGTTCGGGTTGCCGAACGCCGCCACCGCCTACGCACAACCCACAGTCGTCGGCGGGCGCGTCTACGTCGGCGCCGATACCGGCTACGTCTATGCGCTCGACGCGGCGTCCGGCTGTGTCTATTGGTCGTTCGCAGCCCAGGGTGGCGTGCGGACGGCGTTTTCCGTCGGTCCCGTCTCCAGCGCGGGATCGGCACGGTACGCCCTCTACTTCGGCGATCTGAGAGCGAACATCTACGCAGTCAACGCTGAGACGGGCGCGCTCCTCTGGACGCACCATACTGATTCCCATCCGCGCGCCCGACTGACCGGCGCGCCGACGCTCCACGACGGTGTGCTGTATGTGCCGGTCGCCTCACTCGAAGAAGGCGGATCTCAGCCGACCTACGAATGCTGCACGTTCCGCGGCAGCGTTATCGCCTACAACTCATCGACGGGAGCGGAGATCTGGAAGAGCTACACCATTCCCGAGCCGAATCGTCCGACGAAGAAGACGTCGACCGGCACGCAATTGTACGGACCAGCGGGTGCCGCCGTGTGGTCGGCGCCGACGATCGATCTGAAGCGCGGAGTGTTGTACGTCGCGACGAGCGATGCTTACACGCTGCCTGCCGCCGAAACCACCGATGCCGTCGTCGCGATGGACCTCAAAACCGGCCGCATCGTCTGGTCGAAGCAGACGACGGCGAATGACGCGTACCTCACGGGTACATGCCTGCAACCGGTCAACGCTCCGGGGCGATCGGAACAATGCCCCGATCCGCTCGGTCCCGACTTCGACTTCGGCCAGTCACCGATCCTGCGGACGCTGCCGGACGGAGGGAACATCATTGTCATCGGCCAGAAATCGGGAATCGGCTGGGGACTCGATCCAGACAACAAAGGCGCGATCGTGTGGCAGCATCGAGTCGGCAAGGGCAGCGCAGGTGGCGGGATGGAGTTCGGATCGGCGGCCGACGAAGAGATGGTCTACTTCCCGAACAACGATTCACGATACGGCCCTGAAGAAGCCGGCGGGATTGCGGCGGTCAAGATCGGCACCGGTGAGCGCGTGTGGTTCACGCGGCCGCCGCCGATTCGCTGTACGCCGGACAACGACCGAGTCTGCGTACAGGGACAGTCGGCCGCAGCCACCGTGATCCCCGGCGTGGTCTTCTCAGGCGCGACGAATGGGATGATGCGCGCGTATTCGACGAGTGACGGCCAGGTGATCTGGCAGTACGACTCGGCTCACGAGTACGGTACCGTCAATGGTGTACCCGGAAAAGGTGGATCGATCAACGGCGCCGGTCCGACCGTTGTCGACGGAATGTTCTTCATGAATTCCGGCTATGCCGGCCTCTCGGGACGAGGAGCAGGCGCCGGCAATGTCGTCCTCGCGTTCGCTCCGTCGAACTAGTCGGCCGCAGATAGTGGCTCACTCAACGCGTGTCGCGACGCCAGTTGGTCTGTCAGTATCAAAGGGAGCGACAAAATGAAGATTCGGGCTTTGTTGATCAGAGGGATCGCCGCGACGATGCTGACTCCGGCACTGGCGCTGGCGCAGGCGAACGGTTCCACGCAGACGGCTGGTCCTCGAAGTTTCGCGCAGTGGGACAAGATCGAGATCACCGTTGAAACCAAGTACGGGAACAATCTCGCGATCCTGCATGGTTCACCCGGGCTCGACACGACTCACCCCGACGCAGCCGGCGGCCGCGTGATGGCCCTTTACGGACCCGATGGCGTCATGATGATCGATTCGCAGGACGAAGAGCTGACTCAAAAGACGATTGATTGCATTCGCACGCTGTCAAAGGAACCCATCCGGATCCTCGTGACCAGCCATGCCCATCCCGATCACAGCGGCGGCATGGCGATCGTCCAGAAGCAGGGCGCGGTGCTGTTCGGTCAGGAAGATCTGCGCCGGGAAATGATGCCGCCCGGGAGTCCAGCCAGCGCGACGTACGGGCGCCATGGCGTTGCCAATGGTCACCTACAAGTACGATCCCGCCAGCAAAGGCAAGCCCGCCGTCACGATCAGCATGAACGGCGAAACGGTGGACTTCATTCCGATGATGCCGTCGCATCTGGGCGGCGACACCATCATCAAGTTTGAAAAAGCGAACGTTATCTACATCGAGGATTTCTACCGAAACTTCGGCTATCCGTTTGCCGACCAGGCGAACGGCGGCTCGATCAACGGCATGGTTGAAGCCGTCGACATGATGGGCGCGCTTTCTGACGACAGCACCGTGTTGGTCCCCGGCCATGGGACGCTGATCCACAAGAAGGATCTCCTGCCCGTACCGCGCGATGTTGATCGACATCCTGGCAAAAGTAAAAGCTCTGGTCGATCAGGGCAAAACACTTGACGAGGTCCTGGCCGCTAACTTGACGGCGCCTTATGACGCCAATACGGCGGGCGATGATCCGAGCAGCATCAGGCGCTATATCACCGAGACGTTCTTTGAGGTGAAGGGCCTGCCCCCGATTGTGAATGGACGACGAACGATGCCTCCGCCTGTTGCGACGAGGCGGTAACAAGCGCCCGAGTGAGTCTGCGAACCTTCGCGTGAACTCAGCGGGAAAATGTTGTAACGGCCCACATCCGTGTGTTGTGGGATTTTGGAGTCGCTGCGTAACGGATAAGAGACACTTCGTTGTCGGCGTGTCCTTACGCTCCGCGAGAACTCTAGCAATTTGGCTACTTCTGCCTCCCCGCTGCGTGGTATAGGTCTTGCGGGACGCGGATCCGTCTTGCTTCACGACTGTACGAGCGATGGCCCACATCGAGTGAGGTGGCGTGGCGCTCGTGCCGCTGCGGTCACCATCGTCCTCGTGGCCGCCCTGCTGCACGCGGCGCCGGCCGCGCCACAGACTGTCGCGGACAACGGTCCCCGCCCCGGCACGATCACGGGCCAGGTGATCGACCCGGTCGGCGTACCCGTCGACGGCGCCACGGTCACGCTCGCGCGGGAAGATGGCGCGTCGCCGACCGAAACCGTCTCGGACGCCGATGGCCGGTTTGCGTTCGTGAACGTGGCCGCCGGGCCGTTTCATCTGACCGTCTCGGCGCCGGGTTTCGCCGCCTCGACGCTCGCCGGCCAACTCGCACCAGGGGCGACAACATCCCTGGTGCTCATTCGTCTGACGCTGTCGGCCGGTGCGGTCAGCATCGAGGTCAGGCCGAACCGCGCGATCGCCGAGGCACAACTCAAGACGCAGGAACAGCAGCGCATCTTCGGTGTCTTTCAGAACTTCAACGTCAGCTACGACCCGAACGCGGTGCCGCTCGACGCGCGGCAGAAGTTTCAGCTGGCCTGGGCGAAAATCACCTATCCGGTGCAGTATGTCTCGCTCGCGGTGCTGGTCGGCGTTCAGCAGGCGCGGAACGACTTCAGCGGGTTCGGCGGCGACGAAGCAGGGTACGCCAAGCGCTACGCTGCGGCGACCGCGACGATTCTCACGGGCACCGTGCTCACCAAAGCCGTGCTGCCGATCGCCTTCAAGGAGGATCCGCGCTACTTCTACAAGGGGACCGGCAGCACTTCGTCTCGGGTCGGGTACGCGCTTTCCCGCGCATTCGTCAGCCGAGGTGACGACGGCCGCTTGCAGCCAAATTATTCCCGGATTCTCGGCCATCTCGCCGTCGGCGCGGTCTCGAACCTGTATTACCCACCGGGAGTCGGAAAATCCGAACAGCCTGCCGTTGACGCTCAAGTACGCCGGGCTCTCGATCGGCGGCGGCGCGATCGACAATCTGCTGCAAGAATTCCTGCTGAAGCGGTTCACGACGCACGCTCCGAGCGCGAGTCAAGAGGGCGCCGAGAGATAAGGTGGCCGTCGGCATCGCGTCGGCGCCATCTATTCGCTCTCAGTCGTCGGCGGACCGATGGCATCGTCGCCGTCGTCCCGCACGCCGGGTTTAGCGTCTGAGCCTGCGTTCTCGGCCCATACACCAAAGTGTGGCGATGATCTGGCGCTGACCGACGTGGTTTGGCGATCAGCCTGAGCTAAGAGCGTCGAGCGCGTTCAAACACAGACATGGTCTGCTCCCTTGCTCTGCAAGGCGGGTGGAAGCCGCAAATCGTCGTGGTCGTGCGGTTGCGGCCGCAGTATCTCGCCACGAAGCCACGACCAAAAACGTCGCCAGTCTGGCGAGTCCAGGGACGATGTCGAAAAGCGTTCAGAACGAAAGGGAGCTGTCTATAATGTGCGCGATCAGCTGTCTACTGCAGAAACTTCTTCGCGCGACGAGCGAGTCACAGGAGAGACGAAATGAGGCGACGATTTCTCGAGTCGCTCGGCGTGGCGGCGGTGATGGCGGCCGTGGTGCTGTTCCTGCACCAAGCCGCCGCCGGGCAGGCCCCCGCGTCTAAACCGGCAGCTGAAGGGGGCGCAGTTCCCAAAACGGCGTGGGGCCATCCCGATCTCCAGGGCATCTGGCTCGACGAGTTCGATACGCCGCTCGAACGGCCGGCAAAGTACGCCAATAAGGAGTTCTTCACGGAGGACGAGCGAACCGCCCAGGACAACGAGCGGTCGGGCAACATCGGACGCAACGAGCGGGCCGAAGTGGGGAGCCGGCAGGACGTCGCCGGTGCCTACAACGCGGTGTTCACCTCGGCGAAGCCGACTGGCCGGCGGACGTCGCTCGTCGTCGATCCCGCAAACGGCCGAATCCCCGCGCTGACGCCGCAGATGCAGGAGCGGAACCGTCTCGATCGGGAGTTCCGCCTGGCGCTGCTTCAGAACACCGACACGTGCAAGAACAAGATGAACGGCTGCGCCGGCGGGAAGTACGGTCCGCCCTCGCCGAAGCTCAATGAGGTGCCCCCGTTCTACAACACGCAGCGCATGAACCGCCACGACGGCCCCGAGGATCAGAGCATGGGCGACCGCTGCATGCTCGGCGCGGAGCCCGACTACACCGGATTCCGCCGCATCGTGCAGGGGCAGGACATCATCGCGTTCGGCATCGACACCGGGCAGGGTCAGGGATTCCAGCGCGTGGTCTATTTGAGTGGAAGCCATCCGCCGGCAAACGTCCGCCTGCGCCACGGCGACTCGCGCGGACACTTCGAGGGAAACACGCTCGTCGTTGAAACAACGAACTTCTCGCCGAACTTTCCGATCCGCGGCGCCGCAGAGAACCTGACGCTCGTCGAACGCATCACGCGACTGAATGCGAAGACGCTGGAGTACGCGGTCACCATGACGGATCCAACGGTGTGGTCGGCGCCCTGGACGACCAAGCAGGAACTGACCATGCAGTCGGACACCGAGAATCGCATCTACTACGAGCCGCGGTGCCACGAGGGAAACTACGGCCTGCCGGCGTTGCTCGTCGGCGCGCAGCATGGACGACAAGAAGTTCAAGGAAGGGAAGGGTCCGGATCCGGCGTCGCAGGACACGGCGAGCTGCCTCCTGAATCCCGAGAATCCTCAGTAAGCGGCAAGCATTCAAGGAGGCATCATGCGACGCGTTGTCACCGCGTTGATCGTTGCGGCCGCGAGCGCCGCCATCGCGACGTCGGCGTCGTGCACATCCAGCCAGCCGAGTCAGGCCGCCCGGCCGGCCGGCGCGCACGGCAGACGGCAAGCCGAACTTCAATGGCGTCTGGCAGGCGCTCAACGAGGCCAATTGGGATCTGCAGGCGCACGAAGCGCGCGCCGGGAATGGTGACGCAGAAGGGCGTCTACGATTACGAGTACGCCAGCGTTCCGGCGGCGCCCGTCGTCGCGCTGGGTGCCGCGGCAGGTGTGCCGGCATCGCTTGGCGTCGTGCAGGGCGACGGTCAGATTCCGTACAAACCAGAAGCTGCCGCCATCAAACAACAGAACAGCGAGAACTGGATCGACCGCGATCCCGAGCTCAAGTGCTACCTGCCGGGCACTCCGCGCGCGATGTACATGCCGTATCCGTTCGCGATCGTTCAGGGCACCGACAAGATTCACATGACCTTCGCGTTCTCGAACGCGGGCCGCGTGATCCATCTGAACAAAGTCGAGGGCCCGCCCGATGATACCTACATGGGCCATTCGGTCGGCCACTGGGAGAACGATACGCTGGTCGTCGAAGTGACGAACTTCAATGGGAAGAACTGGTTCGACAGAGCCGGGAATTTCCACAGCGACGCGCTCAAGCTGGTGGAGCGTTATTCGCCGATCTCTCCCGACGCCATCCGCTACGAAGTGACGATCGAAGATCCGAAGACCTTCACGCGGCCGTGGACCATCGCGATGCCGCTCTATCGACGCCTGGAAGCGAATGCGACGGTGCTCGATTATCCGTGCATCGAGTTTTCGGAAGAATTCATGTACGGGCATCTTCGGAAACAGCAGCTGGTCAAGCACTGGGAAGGCGAGACGATGATCGTGGACATCACCCGCAAGATTCCGCCGGGCGACCGCCTGCACGACTGGTACAGACGCTGACCGGAAGGCGCGCTCGATTGAACCTGATGCAGCAACGACAGCAGGGAGGTTGACGCCCATGACAGTGAAGCTGGCCATCGTGATTGCTGGAATCGGGTTGTGCCTGGCCGGTACCGCCGTGTCGGTGTCCGCCCATCACGCCTTCGCAGCCGAATTCGACGCGAAGAAGCCGGTCGAGTTCACCGGGACCGTCACGAGGATGGAGTGGACGAATCCGCACGTCTGGATACACATGAACGTGAAGAAGCCCGACGGCACCGTCGAGGAGTGGGCGTTCGAGGCTGGGACGCCGAACGTGCTCTTTCGGCGGGGATTCACGAAGGCATCGCTGATGCCCGGGACGGTCATCAAGGTCGACGGCTACCGGGCGAAGGACGGCACACGGCGCGCGAACGGTCGCGACCTGACGTTTTCCGACGGGAAAAAGCTGTTCCTGGGATCGTCGGGTACGGGCGCGCCCTATGAGCTGGCTCGCCCGGGCGTCGACACCGCAAGCTCCCAAGAAGTAAACGGGATTGTCGCCGGGACGCGCGCTCGTCCTGCCGCTTCTCTTCACTGCCTTGATGATGACGGGCGCTCGGTACGCGCCCGTTCATCAGTCCCCCCGACTGCTCTGGTCGTTTCTCGGAACGGGCGCCGTGCTGCTCGCGTGGAACGGCGTGCTGCTCGTTTCCGCTCTGCGCCAACGCCGCCGGTTCACGCTGGAGATCGTGTTGCGAAAGCAGCACTACGTCCAGGCGTGCGCTCACACCTCGATCCTTCTGTACTGGGGCTGGTACTGGCGGCACGGTCTACGAATCGGCCTTCCTGATCGTCGCGCAGCTCCTCTTCGCCTACGCGTTCGACCTGTTGCTCACCTGGTCACGACGCGACACCGCGACGCTCGGGTTCGGACCGTTCCCGATCGTCTTCAGCACGAACCTGTTTCTCTGGTTCAAACCGGACTGGTTCTATTTGCAGTTTGTGATGATCGCGGTCGGCGTTCGCGGCGCAAGGAGTTCATCCGCTGGAACAGGGACGGACAGCAGACGCACATCTTCAATCCGTCTGCGTTCACGCTCACGGTATTTTCTCTGGCGCTGATTGTGACCGGCACGAGCGACATCACATGGGGCAAGGACATCGCCATCACGCAGTTCTATCCGCCGCACATGTACCTGTTCCTGTTCCTGGTGGCGCTGCCGGGACAATTCCTGTTCGGCGTGACGACGATGACGATGGCGGCGGTTCTGACGACGTATCTCTTTGGCCTGTGTTACTACGCGCTGACCGGCACGTACTACTTCTTCGATTCTTACATTCCGATTGCGGTCTTCCTCGGAATGCATCTGCTCTTCACGGATCCGTCCACGGCGCCGCGGACCGACCTGGGGCGCATGATCTTCGGCGTGCTCTATGGGCTCAGCACGATTGCGCTGTATGCGCTGCTCGGCATGGCCGGGCTGCCCACCTTCTACGACAAGCTCCTGCAGGTCCCGCTGCTCAACCTGTCGGTCAAATCGATCGACCGGGTCGTGCGATCCGAAGCGTTGCGGCGGTTCGATCCAGCGAGGATCGGACGTTCACTTTCTGTCAGCCGCCGCAATCTGGCGTACATGTCGGTCTGGGCGATCGTGTTTGCGATCATGAGCGCAGCACAGGGCGTGGGCGATCGCCATCGTGGCCAGTGGATTCCATTCTGGCAGCAGGCCTGCCAGCAGGATCGCGCGCGCGCATGCCGCTATCTTGTCCAGCTGCACGCGACCTATTGCCGGGCAGCTTCCGGCTGGTCGTGCAACGAGCTGGGCATTCTGCTGGCGGACAAGGAGATGGATCGGGCGGGCGCGCGTCGCGTCGATTGCAGCGGGGCTGCGAGCTTGGCTTTCAACCCGCGTGCGCCAACGCCACCGACCGTGGCGAGCACCGGCACCTGGTCCAGAAACTCTCCCCCGCTCGAGGAACTTCCAATTCTCCTGCGAGGGAGCAAAGGGCCGATCACCGATCGGAGTTTCGTGTCGCTGTACTCGCGCGCCTGCGACCAGGGCTGGCCCGACAGCTGTGAGCGGATCGCCGGTTCGGACACCCGTCATCCGGTTTCTGTCCCGCCTGGCCTCCGCTAAAGCCGCTTGCAGATCGGTCTACCTCCCTAGTATCGCCTGCAAATCACGAAGGCGCGAAGGACACGAAGGATCACGAAGCTTGCCGGGTTCATGAGCGCCTCGAAGCTGGGGCGACGGAGGTTCCGCTTTGACAGGTTCCGTGGCACGGGCACTTCGATACTTGTCTTCCCGGCGCGCATTCATACGGAACTAAATTCGAAATACAACCCAAATGCCGCGTTCGGCGGGCGCTTCTACCACGGATTTGGTATGGCCGGAACTCACCGCACGAGTTATAACGCGTTGGGATCTGCGCTGGCCACCGACACCTATCTCACATGAGTGGATCACCGCTCGAATACTTCAAGCACAGCCGACAGTACCGGAGAACCTCACATGTCCAGCACGGTTTGTAATTGCATCACTGGTTTGTTCGTCGCCGGCGGTCTCATCATCGCGACGTACTCTCCGATGGCTGGCGCTCAGAATCCGACGGGGGGCACCGCGCCACCTGGCGTCGGGCACAACTTAGCCCTCCCGAATCTTCCCAACCCGTATCGCACCGTCGAGAACATCGTCACGATGCCGACGGGCCGGACGATGGGGTCGACGAACGCGATTAATGTCGACGCGAAGGGGGATATCTGGGTCTTCGAGCGATGCGGTGTCAATTCATGTGCCGAGTCCACGCTCGATCCGATCCTGCAGTTCGATCCCTCTGGCAAGTTGCTGCGCAGCTTCGGCGCCGGCAAGTTCGTGTTCCCACACGGGATCGAATTCGATCGCGACGGCAACGTGTGGATCATCGACGCCGGTGTCGTAGAAGGCGTCAAGGGCAGCCAGATCTTCAAGTACTCGCCAGACGGCCGCGTGCTGCTCGAACTCGGCAAGCCAGGTGTCCGCGGCACGAACAGCTCTCGCGATCTGTTCAACGAGCCATCGGACCTGGCTATCGCGCCGAACGGCGACCTGTACATTGCGGATGGTCACATCAATACGGCATCGAATCGCCGGATCGTGCACACGACGAAGGAAGGGAAATTCATCGAGCAGTTCGGCATGCCGGGCACCGGGCCCCTGCAGTTCGACAACCCACACTCCCTGGCGCTGGACTCACGAGGGCGAATCTTCGTCGGTGATCGCACCAACAATCGGATCCAGATTTTGTCCCCGCGCGGCGAATTCATTGCGGAGTGGCGTCAGTTCGGCCGGCCGAGCGGCGTGCGCATCGTGAACGACGTGCTCTATGTGGCCGATTCAGAATCGCGCAACGTGCCGGGGATTTATGGCTATAACCCTGGTTTCCATCGCGGGATTTACATCGGCAGCGTCAAGGACGGCAAGGTCACGGCTTTCATCCCGGACCCGCATCCCAATGGCGGCGCGAGTTTTCCCGAGGGGATTACCGTCGACAAAGCGGGAACGATTTGGGGCGCGTCGATCGGCGACCGGAAGGTGCTGAAATTCGTGAGGCGGTGATTCCTGTCGAGTCGTCAAGAAGGCGAGGAGTCCGCACTGAGCGCAAACCTAGAGGCGCCGGGCTGAGAGCGATTTATCATGGCTCTGGCCGTGACCAAGACCTGACGTGAAGAAGATAGGGTTCCTGTCATTCGGACACTGGACGGACGCGTACGGCTCGCGGGTACGCTCCGCCGCCGATTCGCTGCTCCAGTCCATCGAGCTCGCTGTCGCTGCCGAACAGTTGGGTGTCGACGGCGCGTACTTCCGGGTGCACCATTTCGCCCGCCAGCTCGGCTCGCCGTTCCCACTCCTCGCCGCTGTCGGCGCTCGGACGAAGAAGATTGAGATTGGCACCGCCGTGATCGACATGCGGTACCAGAACCCGATGTACATGGTCGAGGACGCCGGCGCGGCGGACATCATCGCTGGTGGGCGTCTACAACTGGGCATCAGCCGGGGATCGCCGGAACAGGTGATCGACGGTTGGCAGTACTTCGGCTATGTGCCACGTGAGGGCGAGTCGGCTGCCGACATGGCACGTCGCCAGGCCGAAGTATTCCTCGACATGCTGAAGGGCGAGGGTTTCGCGGAACCCAATCCGCGGCCGATGTTTCCCAATCCCCCTGGGCTGCTGCGCCTCGAGCCCTATTCAGCAGGATTGCGCGAGCGCATCTGGTGGGGTTCGAGTTCCAACGCGACCGCCAGGTGGGCAGCGAAATTGGGCATGAACCTCCAGAGCTCGACGCTCAAGGACGATGAAACGGGCGAGCCGTTGCACGTGCAGCAGCGCAAGCAGATCGAAATTTATCGCGAGGCGTGGAAGGAAGCCGGGCACCAGCGTGAGCCGCGGGTGTCGGTGTCGCGCAGTATTTTCGCGCTCGTCGATGACCGCGACCGGGCGTATTTCGGCCGCGACGCCCGCGACCAGGACTACGTCGGCTTCATCGACGCCAACACGCGGGCCATCTTCGGTCGCTCGTACGCCGCGGAGCCGGACGCGCTGATCAAGCAGCTGGCGCATGACGAGGCGATTGCCGCCGCCGACACGCTACTCCTGACGGTGCCGAACACGCTTGGAGTGGACTACAACGCGCATGTCATCGAGAGCATCCTGAAGTACGTCGCTCCGGAACTCGGCTGGCGCTAACCTGGCCTCCGCTAAAACGTTGTAGTGCGAGCCTTCAGGCTCGCCTGTCACGGCAGACCTGAAGGTCCGCACTACATACAAATGAAGCGCTGTCAACGCCGTGGCGGCGCTCGGAACGGGTCCGCATCCGGTCCATCGTCGGCAAATCCGCCGCGGATAAACCCTCCGCACCCTGCGATGTTGATGCACATCCTCGCGGGGTCGGGACCGCGTTTCTCCGCGAACTCCTGTTCCGTGGCACGCGCGCCCCGCAGCAACGCCGCGAGGCCGTAATTGCCCTCGTGGCAACGCGGTTCAAAGTAGATTTGATTGGCCGCGTCGCTCTGTTTCTTGAGCTCCTGCTTGACCGTCCACGAACTGGTCCACGTCGTCGGGTCGTCGATCATCACGGTGTACTCCAGCGTGGTCGCGTCGAGACGCGTCCAGCGTTCGACAAGATGCAAATTTTCGTGAGCGCCCTGGAAACCCGACTTCGGCGAGAAGTTCGTGGCGTCCACGACCAACGAGTCACCGTCCCAGCGCCCACGTGAGTCGCCCCACCATTGGCGGATCGCAGCAGGTACGTGTGGGTCCGTCGTGATCGGGATCGGCCGGAAGCGATTCAACCCCGTGCCGGCCTCGTAGAGAATCGAGATCCCCGGCTGGGCTCTGTACGATTTGAATGGCGCCGCCAATGAAATCTCCGAGAGTCGGGAGGGCCGTGCCGATGCAGCGCTCTCCCTGACCGCGATCCTCGGGCCCGTTAGCGCGGTTGATTCCAACCGTATTGGGCCCGCTCAAGTACACCGGAGGCGTTTCGTTCCGTCTCGGTGACACCGGTCCGTACTTGCCGCCGGCGCATCCGGGGTGATTCTCCTTGCACGCTGCCGTCGGTTGCAACAGAGCGAGTTGGAATTGGCGCAACGCGTCGCGGGCCTGTTTAGCCTCCGGCGTGACGGGAGGAATCCTTCCATCCGGTGGATCGACGATGAGCGACGTTCGCTTGCCGACGGGAAGATGCACCGTATAAGGTGCCTGGGTGAATTCGGTATTGACGTCTCGCTCGGTTCCCCGCGCCCGTCGGCTTTCGTCGCTTTCCCGGTTGACGACGCCGGCAATGAGACGGTCGAGTTCGGCGCGTTGTTCGTCGGTGAAGAATTCCTGGTTGGCGTACTTGGCGGGCCGCTCCAGCGGGATGTCAACTTCTCTCGACCAGATCCCCTGAAGATCTGGCTTCCCCCACAGCGTCTTTGGCGTTGATCCTGCTTTGGCGACCGTCGGTGCCTCAACGTTCGTCGTGGACGTCCGGCACGCGACGACGCACGTCAACGACATGGTCGCAATGGCTGTCACCATTCTGGCCGGCCGTAATCGCTTCCTCATGGACATGGTCATGGTGCCTTCCTGCGTCGGCTTGTCTGGGACCGCCTTATCCTACAACCAAGCAGCACGCGGAGCCGCCTCGAGGGAACATTCGCACTTGTATGAGGACTTCCCGTGCAGGTCCGTGATCGCGATAATTTGGCAAACCAACGGCAAGATCGGAAAAGCACGTCTCGAGAAAAAGGAGAGGCCTGTTGAAAGTCACCCATCTCTTCATCTGCGTCGGCGGAATCGTTTCGCTGATGGTGCTGGCCTGTTCGCCCTCGCCGGCACCGCCGAACAACAATGGCGGTCCAGGGGGACGCGTCGGCGGTACGGTAGCGGCTCAGTTATGGGGCGATATGAGGCCAGTTGTCTCAGTCAAAGAACTGATGCGTGACCTGATCGATCCGATCGCCGACAACATTTTCGATGCGGTCAGCACGGTGGTTACGATGCAGGGCACCATTGAAACAGCGCCGAAAACGGAGGCGGACTGGAACAAGATTCGCATCGGCGCGGTGACAATGGCCGAAGGGGCGTACCTGCTGAAGGTTCGGCGACCGTTTGCGCCCGCCGGCGATCTGAATGACAGCATCGGACCGGATGCCGTTGAATTGTCGCCGGACCAAATAACGTCGAAAATCGACAAGGACCCAGTCGAGTGGAATGCACGAATCGAGGCCCTTCGAAACGTCGGACTTCAGGTACTGGATATCGTCAAGAGGAAAGACGTTGCCGAACTGTGGGATGCCGCTGAAAACCTCGATATCGGCTTGCGAGAACTGCCATCGAAGCTACTGGTATCCCGGCGAGACACCTGAGTTCTATCGCAAGCTTGATTCAAATCTGCCGTCGGCGACTAAGAAATAGCCCAGACACGATTGCTTGCCGGCACCACGAGATCGATCATCACTGCTTTTGATGCGTGGCGAAGAAGTTCCACACGATATCGTCTGTTGTCTCGCCTGACCTCGCGTCGAAGTTCGGATTGAACGGAGAATTCCCCGGCGCGTTCATTGGGACCGTGTACCAATCATGCTCGCCGCCCACCAGCTTGTAGAACTTCACTTCAGTGCCCTGGGCACACCCGGAAGCATTCTTTGCCGCCACAGAGGTGATGCCTTGCGCATCGCAGAGAGGCGCCGTCGTGTCGGTCGTCGAACACCGGTTCGCGGCGCTCCAGTAGTTGAGCGATTGCTCCTGCGAGGCGTACGCCTGCCCGCCGCAATAGAGGACGGTCGAATCCTGGTCGCCGTGCAACATGAGAACGGATACCGGGCCGAGCGGCGCGGGGACGTTCTGGATGGATCCCGGCGACACGACGGCTCCTTCCACGACGGCAATCGCGGCAACCAAATCGGATAGCTGGATGCCGGCGCGATGCGTCATGAAGCCGCCGTTTGACAATCCGGTCACGTAAATACGTCTGGGATCCGGATGAAGCTGCGCCTGAAGCGCGCCGATTAGCTGACGGAGAAACCCGACGTCATCGGGTGGATTGCCGGCGAACGAATTGTTGAAGAACTCGTTCCACTCCGTGATGCCCGCGCCCGGTGCGAGAAGCGCGTACGGGTAAGCCACCGCGAAGCCGGCCTGATCAGCCTTCGCACTCAGCTGGCTGCGGCTGCGGAACATCGCACCGGATCCATTCGAGCCATGAAGCGCGATCACCAGACCGCTCGCGTTCGGTCGGAAGTTGCCTGGCACGTGGAGCAAGTACGCCCGCGCCGGCTGAACTGTGGACAGCGTCTGGCACTCGGGATCGCCGGCGCAGGCGCTCGATGCAGTGGCCGGTGGAGCCGGCGACATCGGTGCTGTTGGGACTGACCTTCCACTGCAGCCCATACCGAGGAACAGGCAAAGGACCGTGAAGAAACGCACCATGCTGGAACGCGGCGCGCGCACCTTGTGATTCTAAGCGGAGTTTCGACCAGCGCATAACAACACGGCCGTGGAAGGCGATGCCCGCAGGTCGCACTGCTCTGTCATTTGTCTGAACCTCGCCGCGATTGTTCACGACGCCCTTCGCGCGCTGCGTTGCATCGCCTGATGCAGATCCCAATCAGCTTGAAGTCGCATCCAAAACTGCGCCGAGGTCTTCAATAGGATTTCAGAGTAGGGTCCCAGGAGGAGTCGAGGCAACGGCCCTGCGATTGACATACATAGAACACCAATGTATAAAACTTCTACGTATGGACATGAGTAAGGACCTGGTGGCTGCGTCCGCCACGCCGCTTGTGCTCGCCATCCTCGATGAAGGCGACAGTTACGGCTACGCCATCATCAAGCGAGTGGCCGAGTTGTCGGGCGGGCATCTGCAGTGGACCGACGGCATGCTCTATCCGGTGCTGCACCGGCTCGAGCGCCTCGGTCTTGTCGCGGCGAAGTGGTCCGCGTCCGAAAGCCACCGCCGGCGCAAGTACTACCGGATCACGAAAGACGGCCGGGCGCAGCTGGCAGCCCAGCGGAAGCAGTGGCAGGTCGTCGACGATACTCTGCGGGGTATCTGGATGCAGGCCTGCACGGTATGACGACCTTCGCCGATCAATCGCTCGAGAAACAAATCGCGCAGTGGCGCGAGTATCTGCACCGCCGGCAGGCCCTTCACGGTTCCGACATCGAGGAGCTCGAGGGGCATCTGCGCGACCAGCTGACGGCGCTGACCGAGGCCGGCCTGGCAGGAGATGAAGCCTTCCTGGTCGCGGTCAAGCGCATGGGCAGCCTCGATGCGCTGTCGCGCGAGTTCGCACGTGCGCATTCCGAGCGGTTGTGGAAGCAGTTGGTCGTTGGCCCTGGCGCTGCCGATGTATCTACGTGGGCCGACACGCCGAGTTGCTCTGTCCTGGGCCTTGCCGTGGCCGCGGCGCTGGCCTCAAGGTGCCGGCGCTGTTCGGTTTCCACTCACCCCGAGGCTGACCCGCCGCCTTCTACTTCCGGAATGCCAGCCTGTTTGTCTTGCCGCTGTTGACGATCTACTTCATCTGGAAACGCGGATCCGGCGTTCCAGCGCACTCTGGCTCATCTTCCTTTCGCGGCGGGGGCTGTTTTCGCCAACATCTTTCCCTTCCTCGCGAACAGCGACACCGAGAAGCTGACGGCTCTGCATTTACCCATGGCTCTGTGGCTGGTCGTCGGCTTCGCGTACGTCCTAAACTGCTGGTTCGTTGAAGCGGCCGGATGGACTTCGTGCGGTTCTCAGGCGAGCTGGCGATCTACTACGTGCTCATCGCACTTGGAGGGTTCGTCCTGATCGGCTTTACGGTGATGTTGTTCGCATCCATCGGGATGAAGGCTGATTGGTTGATTGGTGGCTGGATTGTCCCGTGCGGGCGGCGGGCGCCGTCATCATCGGATCCTGGCTGTTGGAGGCGAAGAAAGCGTCATCGAGAACATGGCACCGGCGCTGACCAGGCTATTTACACCGTTGTTCACGGTTTTGCTGTTGGCGTTTCTGGGCACATGGCGTGGACCGGCAGCCTCATCAATGTAGAGCGCCAGGTGCTCATCGGTTTCGACCTGTTGCTGGCGCTGTCGTGGGTTTGGTGCTTTACGCCGCCTCCGCGCGCGACCCGCAGGCACCGCCCGATTTCTTCGACGGCCTGCAGCTCTCCTCGTGGTCAGCGCACTCGTGGTCGACGGCGTGGCGCTCGCGGCGATCTCCGCCCGCATTTCCGAGTTTGGCTTCACTCCCAATCGGGTGGCGGCTCTTGGCGAGAACCTCATTCTGCTCGTGAACCTGACGTGGTCGGCGTGGCTCTATGCGCGCTTCCTGCGCCACCGGGGCTCGTTTGCCGCGTTCGAGCGATGGCAAATCGCCTACCTGCCCGTGTAAGCCGTATGGGCGGCACTCGTGGTTGTCCTGTTCCGCCCTTGTTCGGCTACCGTTGAGGCTTCTCAAACCTAAGGATTTGTCGTCAGTCGATTTTCCGATGCGATAGTTATCCTCAGTGCGGTGCGGTCATCTCGGAAAGTGACCAACGCCTGATCCCCAACCTGCACAGTCTCCGAGACGGCGCGGTCGAATGCGCCAATCGTTCCTAAGCCTGCTGCGGTTGCGGCCAACAACGCGTGTCGACCTGTCGAGAATCAACTCGCGCTCGGCGTCTCTCGCCCGCACTGTGATCGATGAGGCCGACACCTTCGTGACGACACCCAATACCTCGTGAACGCGCGGGCCTGTCGGGTCGTTCACTTGGGCGGAGATATTTAACACCGCCACCGCCGCGACGACGAGCAACGTCAGGCTCGAGATACGTCGCATAGTCCCTCCAAAATAACGAGCGTTTCGCCTGGCATTCTACGCCACGCCCAACCTGGGTATAGCTGACCATCATGTTCAGGGATGCGAAGTCGGTGGGCTCGATCGAACCGCAGGGGCCATGTTCGTCCGACGAGAGCGCGGGGTCGCGCTCACTCACTGCGGTTTGGGAAAACGGTGGAGGCGGGATTCTATACGGCTGGGCTAGGGCTCCAAAGAATAGGTCATGTGACGCCGCAGTCTCTAGACTTGGCGAGACACCATGGGCGATTGCGACTTCCAACTCCCCTTGAAGTCCTATGCGGGCGTTTGGCCCGCGCTGATCGGCGCGCTGCCGTAAGGCGAACTACCCGTCCGCACTGGTCGGACTGAGACACCGATTCGGATTTAGCCAGCAACAACCGGCCACCAAGGTCGGCGCGGCCGGCAAAGCCGTGTCTACCAGTGGCAAAGCGGCAAGCGAAGCCCTCGGTGGTGTCCCGGCTCAGGATCCAGCGTCTGCAGCGCAGATAGTCAGTGCGTCGATGCGGCAGCCATGGCCGCTTGATCCCGTTCGGTGGATGGTGTGACCAGGGACGGCTTGGCTCCCGCCGCGGCGGCCACGTTGGACTGCTGCGTCCGTTTCGCACCTCGTTGCATGTCGACGCCGCCGTGGAACTGGGCACCTTCGGCGATCGCGACTCGAGGCGAGGCGACATCGCCGGCCACCGACGCCCCATCGCGAATATCGACTTTCTCCGACGCGGTGACGTTGCCGTGCACGGTTCCCAGGATGATGACCGTCTTGGCAAACACTTGGGCCTTGATCCTGCCGTTCGGACCGATGGTGAGCACGTTCTCCTTGAGTTCGATCGTGCCTTCGACCTGCCCTTCGATCGTGAGGTCTTCGCTGCCCTTGAGGTCACCCTTGATCACGACGGATTTACCGATGTTCACCATACGCGTCTCGCTTCTCCCGGTGCTCTGAGTTGGTTCAATTGCGGCGACGGGCACCGCCGCCTGCGAAATAGGAGGCGTCACCACCTGCGGACTCGGCACGGCCGGCACAGCTGGCTGCCCACTGGTTGGTTTTGCGGCCTGATCACGTTTCCACATGCTCTGCTCCTCGGTCTCCGCGTCTGCCGGGTTTATCGGCGAAAGGCTGATTCACTGCAGGGCACTGTGGCAATGCTCGTTCCAGCAGCGGCACCGGGCTGTACACGGCGGGACGGCAGAAGACGTAATTGTACGATTTCAGTCGGGAAATCGGGCGTCTCTTTCTTTGTTCATCCCGCCTCGTGAACGCGAATCGACCGACTTACCATTGACAGCTTTCACGCACGTCACCTGAAATCGATTGAAATCCGAAAATGCTGGCGCGGGCGGAATCGTAAATCCGCGGAGTGAGGTCGTCTCTTTCCTGTATTTATTCTCCCTTACCTGCCTGTGCTCTTCAAGACTGTTTGTTTCGCGCCCGGACCTGTATCATCCCCGGTCCCATGCCCAAACGCGTTCCTCATGGCCGTCGCAAGAAGGCGAACGCCTTGCCCCATACGACCCCGATTGATCGCCCGGTTTCACGAAGCCACGATTTAGCCCGGCAAAACGCTCGCGACCAGCCCGGGCTCCTCGATCGCATTCTGGACACGCCGCATCTCGCACGCGTCTTTTCTCAACCGCCGCCTGAGCTGCTTCACCGCGTCATCCATAGTCACGGGCTGGAGGACTGTGGTGATCTCGTGGCATTGGCCACGCCTGATCAGTTGCAGCGTGTCTTCGATATCGACTTATGGCGTCCGCTGCGGCCGGGACTCGACGAGCAGCTCGACGCGGATCGTTTCGGCGTGTGGCTCGACGTGCTGATGGGATCCGGTGCAGCCCTCGCCGCGGAGAAGATTGTGGGCATGGACGTCCATCTGGCGATCGCGGCGCTCGCCGAGCACATGCTCGTCTTCGATCGCGCCGCCGTGTCGCCGTTGGAATCTCCTGAGGGCGATGAGGCCATCGAGCGTCCCAGAAAGCACGATGGGCTCGTCTGCGAGGTCGGCGGCTACCGGGTCGAGGCCAGGCGCAGAGACGCGTGGGATCCGATCGTCTCGCTGCTGCTGCTCCTCGATTCGGATTCACCGGACTACTTCCATCGTGTGATGTCCGGCTGCCGGAGCCTTTCGAACTCCGGATTCGAGCGTGATGAGTTGCACAACCTGCTCGACGACCGAGAGCAGGAACATGTTCGAGCTGGCCGTCGGTCGTGAACAACGACGGGACCAGCGCGGGTACGTCACGCCGACGCAGGCTCGCGCCTTTCTCCACGCCGCGCGACACCTTCAGCGAGGCGATCCCACGGCGCCGTCCTCCCAGTCCAATTGCCGTCGCGTATTTTCGAGCGATAGAGCGGACGCCACCCTCAGACGCCGGCGCGGACCGTGAAACCGCTCGCTCGCCGGAGAACGCCCGCTGTCCCCGGACGCTCCGCTTGACGCCACAGATGCAATCGCGGAGGTCGTGCATCTCCTCCGAGAGGCGGGCGTGCTGACTGAACAGCCTCGAGCCTTGCTCAGTGCACCACAGGATGCTGCGCCTCACCTCGCACGCATACACGCACAGATGCAGATGGCCCTCGATATCAATCCGGTCGCTTACTCGACGAGAACGGAGGAGCTCGCGTATCTGGCGAGCACCCCGGTGGCGGGATGCTCCGTTCAGGCGCGAGCTTTTACGGAGCAGGAGGCATCCGATGCGGCGCTCGCGATTTGCAACCTTGGCCTGAGAGAACTGGCCTCAACACTGGCTTACTGAAAGGTCGCACTCCTGAGATTTTCGTCTATTACGATTTGGTCAGCGTGTTTCAGGTCGGTTGGAC
>CAVQHT010000010.1:0-72292 GCA_963712355.1 uncultured Acidobacteriota bacterium | reverse complement strand
CCTGCGTCGTGCAGACGCCAACGGAAGTTCTGACGTCATTGCCGACAAGCTCTATCCAGCGCGCGGCGCGCGAAGGGTCATAAAGGTCGAGGGCCAGGTCGCCGTGGGCTTCCGCCTGGCGAAGCTCGCCCAGATAGAAATGGGTGAACATGCTGCCGCGGTGCCCGAGGATCTGCATGTCGATCTCGCCGCGTGTGCTGCCCTCGGCCAGCAGCCGTTCGGCCCAGACCGGCGCCTCGGCCACTCGGCCCTGCGTGACCGTGCAGACCCACATTCCCCATAAGCCAATCAGCAGACTCCTTGTATTGCCCTGGCTCTGTGCCAGCCGAAGGATCGCTTCGGCGTTCACCCCGACATCCGGCGCCGCCCAGCCATGCCACTGAAGTAGCGCCGAGTGCAACGGCTCCCGCAGCGCAAGCTCGAGGCTGTCCCGATCCCTGAGGGCGCCAGGCGATCGACGATGGAGAGCCCCTTCTGAAGGTGGGCCACCGCCTCCTGCAGGGCGACCCTCGCCAGCGCGGACTCGCCGGCTCTTCGCCACAAGGGGATTGCCTGCGTGAGGTGGCCCGCCTGGGTCTGGTGATGGGCAAGCAACTCCGGCTCGCGGGCCACGCGGTCCCGGAATGCTGCCTCCAGAGCCTCCGCAATTTGCGCGTGAAGCTCCTGTCGCTTGCTCTTGAGCAGCGAGTCGTAAACGGCATCCTGCACGAGCGCGTGTTTGAACGTGAAAGTGGCATCCGGGCCCGCGCCCCGGCGGAACACCAGACCGGTTGCTGTCAATCGCTGGAGCTCTTCTTCGAACTCTCCTCCGTTGTACGAAGATATGGCAGCCACCAGTTCGTAAGAGAACTCCCGTCCGATGCACGCACCAATCTGGGCCAGCTCGCGCACTCCCGCACGTCGACCCAAACGTTCAATCAACAGGGCGTTCAGCGTGGTAGGAATCGCCAGCGCCGGCAGCGGCTCGAGCAGCGTGAAACGATCCTCCTCCTCATGGATGAACTGCGATTCCAGCACCGACCTGGCCAGTTCCTCGATGAATAGCGGGACGCCGTCGGTACGATCGACGATCTGCTTGAGGAGATCCGGCGGCAACGGCTTGCCCCGCGGTGACCTTGCCCACCAACTCGCTGCCCAGGTGCTGCGGCAGCGGGGTGAGCGTCATGGTTGCCACGTCTGATATTCGCGGCAGTGAGGGATGTACTCGGGCCGGTGGGTGAGGATCACCAGAACGCGTAGCGCGCGGAGCTGCGGCATCAACACGTCGAGGAGTTCCTGGCTCGTCGGATCGATCCAATGAGCGTCCTCGAACACGAGCAATACAGGCTGGATTCGGGAGAGCGCCTCGATCTGCCCAATCAGCACGTCGAACGTCTTTTCCTTCTGCCGGCGCGGCGTGAGCCCCAGGGGCGCATAGCGGTCGGTGGGCAGCGAAAGAAGGGCGGCGAAGAGGGCGCTGCCTCGGTGCGTTGTGCTGGCGTGCCGACGAGCATGGCTTCCAGTTTGTCGAGCTTCTGCTCGGCGGAATCGTCGCGAGCGAAGCCCGCGGCGAACTCGATGTGCGCGACGATTGGATACAGCGCGGAGTTGAGACGGAAGGGCGAGCACTGGTAGCCGACGCTGGTGTGTTTTTCGCCTTTCAGGCGATCTCGCAGCACTTGCGTGAGTCGCGACTTGCCGATGCCAGGCTCGCCGCTCAGCATGACGACCTGGCCCTCGCCGCTGCGAGCCCAGTTCCAGTGGCGCTGCAGCAGTGCCATCTCCTCGTCGCGGCCCACGAGCTCGGTCAGCGTCGCGCCGCTGTGCGCCGCCGCGAATCGGCCCTCTGTCTTTATTACGGCCTTCGCACGCCAGGCGTGCATCGGCGTCACGATCCCTTTGAGCGCGTGCATGCCCAGGTCATCGAGTTCGAAGGTATTGCCCACCAGCCGCCGCGTCGTTGGCCCGATAACGATCTCGTCGATTCCGGCCAGTCCCTGGAGGCGGGCCGCGACGTTGGGCGTTTCGCCGACCGCCAAACCGTCGTCGGCATCACCGCTTCTCGACGCTTCGCCCACCACCACGGGCCCCGTGGCGATGCCGATGCGAACCGAAAGCGCCTGGGCGCCCCCCGCTCCCTTGACCGCCTGCACGATATTCAACGCCGAGCGCACGGAGCGCTCGGCGTCGTCCTCGTGCGCGGCGGGCCAGCCGAAATACACCATGACGCCGTCGCCCAGGTATTGCGCGACTACCCGTCGAAGTGCGCCACCACCTTGCTGCAGGCCCTCCGATAGTCCCGAATCACGGCCTTCAATTCTTCCGGATCGAGGCGATGCGCGAGGTCCGTATAGGCGACGATGTCGCAGAACACGACCGTCAGCAGCCGGCGCTCGTCCGGCGGGACGTGCATCCTCCTGGGAATGTCCGCCGCTACGGCATTGGCCGGCGATGCCGCTGCTTTCTGGCCAATCCTGACCAGCGCTTGCAACAATCTCCGGCTATCGCCCAGGTTGAGGCCGACACTCCGCAGATCGCTCTCGGTCAGGCCTTGAGCGACGTCGAAGTCGATCCCGTTCTCGATCAGGACCTGGGCGCAGTGCGCCAGACCGACCTGCCCGAGCCACTCCTGAAACGGTGTCATGCTGCGACCTCCGGCACCCCCAACGGTCTTGCCCACAGGGCCGAGACTTGCGGCTGCTTTGAGTCGGCCAGCGGGCGTGATACGTTTCCACCGCGGACGCGGCCGACGCGACTCCCAGACGACGAATCGACGGGAGAGCTGGAGAGACTAGCATGGGCATAGCCAGTCGCGACAGCGGCATGATGCGAAATGCGCTTGTGCCGCCCCAGCCCGGTATCGTCAATCAGCGGAACGAGCCGATCTTCGACAAGTACGTCATCACAGGCAAGACATACGTCACCGCCAATGGCGCGGTGATTCCGAACGAGCTCCAGTATTACAACGGCGAAACGGTGCACCTCTACGGCGAATGCGCCAGCGTGTCGGCTGTGAACGAAGCATTGGCCGGCAGCGGCTACAGGGCCGTGACGTTGAAATACACCGACGGGAGGCAGACCGCCGTCGCTCAACTCTGGTCGAACAGGTTCACGGACACGACGATTGGGCCGTACGGCGCCCTGTTTATCGTGGTCGTCGCCGTGCGCGACGATGCTCCGTCGGATTCGGGGATCATCAAGGCGGATTCCAACGGCGCGTCGAGCGTGTTGGCGATGCTCGACGGAGGCTTCGATTCAGCAACAGCGGTGTACGAGAACCGAGCGCAGTTGTTCATGGTGCGGCTCATCGACACAACCCAGGTTGCCATCGATGTCGGGCGCGAGCGCATGGGTACGATAAACGCCCGGGCCGTATCGAGATGATGCGGAACGGGCGGCGGCTTTGCCTCGCTATCACGGATCAGGGAGAGCGGGGCGTGGTGACAGCCGACCTTGAACTGACTGACGATCCGTGTGCGTACATGCCGGATGTGGCAAGAGCGGCAGCCACCGCTGGCATTTCCCTCAGGTCGTTCCCTCGTGGCACCCAGGACGTCTACCCGGCGGTTGCGCGCATCGAGCAGCGGCCGGTCGTGCGCTGGCAGTGGCACAGTGACGTTGCGCCGCGGTTGCAGCCCGTGATCCCCGGAACCGTGGTGTTCGACTCCAGCTCGGAAGAAGGTCGAATGCTGCTCACGTGGGACTTCACGCCGAAGGTTCTTGGCTACATCCCGAGCGTCCGGGGAGTGATTACGGGATTGGCGGACCAGGCGCCGCAGCCGTTACGCAGCGCGTCGATCGCGTCCGACGCCATTCGGAACGTGCCCTTGTTGCGTGCGGTCCTGCCTGGAGGGCCGGGCAGCGTGGTCGGACGGTTGCCTGTCTTGCGGCTCGTCGGGGAGGAGATCGCGTCGAGTCTGCAGGCGCTGTCTGCGGCTTCGCCACATGAAGAGCGTTCGGGCACGGCGGCCAAGGTCACTTGCGAGCGACCTCGTTGGGCCTGGAATGCGAAGTTCCTGGGTTCGCTGACGGCGATGCTCCGCAAGGAGGTGGTCGGCGTGATGCCCGATGGTTTTCGCATCAACTGGCACGTCACGGAGGGGAGCTTCGTCGGACCGGGCCTCGACGCCAGGATCCTGCCCGGTGCGGCCGACTGGACGCGTATCCGTCAAGATGGAGTCGGGATTGTGAACGTCCAGGCATGTCTGGAAACGCGAACCGGCGAGCGCATCTACGCTTCGTATGGCGGCCACTTCGATCTTGGCCCGAACGGTTACGCTCGCGCGCTGCGCGATGATTTCGATCCGCTGCCTCCGGTCGTCGTCACGCCGGTATACGCGACCGCTGACGCGCGGTTCGCGTGGCTCAACCGGGCCCAGTGCATCGGCGTGGGCAGGGTGGACATGAGGACGCTGCGGCTCGAGTTTGACGTCTATGCGGTCCACGTGGGGGACCGCGCGGATTGGCCGTCAACGACCGCCAGTCTCTACACGCGGTTGGGGGGGAACGACGTGCTCGCGAGGGTCACGGAAGATTTCGTGGCGTGGTCTCTCGCAGACAAGTACCTGGGATGTTTTTTCCCCAACGTCCACGCCGGCCAGGCGGTGAAGGAACTGGAGCAGAGAATTGTCGAATTCCTCTGCGCGATAACGGGCGGCGAATGCGTTTATCGAGGACGTGACATGAAAACCGCTCACAAGGGGCTCGGTATCAACGAAGTCGATTGGCAGATCGCGATCGACTTGTTTACGGCCGCTCTTCTTAAGCAGCACGTCCCGCCTCAGGAGCAGTCGGAGTTCCTGCAGATCATCGAAAACATGAAGAGTGACATCGTCGAGGCAGCCTCAGTCGGTTGAAGATTCCGCGAGGGCGGTCATCCCGCCGGACGCAGTCCAAGCTGCCTGGCGATCTCGCGCAACTTGGCCTGAACGATCCGCATGTTGTCTGGTCCCATGCGCAGCAACTGCCTGGCGGCGGCCGGCTGCGCTTGAGTGTCCGGATCAACGAATTGGTAGGAGAGCACTTTCAGCCGCAGCGGAATCTCGCCTTCGACCGCGGGCGTGGTCAGGAGCACGCCGATCGCGCGTTCGAGGACCGGATCGAAGTCGCCCTCGGGAACTCCCAGCTCTCGATAGGCGTCGAGAATCCGCGGCTTGAGGGTCAGGTAGAGCCGCGCCGTGCCGGGAGCATCGAGCGCACCGATTGCCGCTGCGTAGTCGTCGTACCGGTGATAACTCTTCGGATCGAGGACAGGACCGCGTCGCGTCTCGATCACCGTGAAGCGCCCGGTTGGCTTGAGCGCCGGGCCAGTGAACAACCGGCGTGGTGCCCTCCGACACGTTCAGCGTCGCGACCGCGAAGTTCTGAATCAGCCCGTCGGTCGCCATCCACGCGAGCGCCTTGGGATGCGACGACAGCTTGACGAGGAGCTGCCGCACGATCGCATCGGTTTCTGGCAGCGGCGGCAGCGCGATCTTCTCGGCCTCGACGAGCGGGCCAGTTCGAGCGGGAGCCGCCGGTGCAGGCGCTGCCGCAGCCGGCGCCCTGGCAGCCACCGGCGCCGCGCGTCGCGGCCGAAACGCGGCGTAGAGCACAATCGCCGCGATCACCACCAAGGCGATCAGAATCGCCCACTTCGTGCGATCGACGGGAGTGACAACATCAGCGTCGCGGAACTTGATCGTGTCCGCGTCGTGCACATCGCGGACCGTGCCATGGTTCAGTTGAAGCTCGGGAATGTCCGGCATATTCGCAGTGTACGGCTCTCGCAGCGAAAAGAAGCTCAGCCGCTCTCGCAATCGAGAAATTGAGGAGTTAAGGAATTGAGGAATTGAGGAAGTCGAGGAGTTGAGGAATTCGAATCGAACGCGACGATGTGAGGCAGCAAGAGTGAAGAGGTCAACTTCCTTAATTCCTCAATTCCTGACTTCCTATCAATTCCCTCAATTTCGTGCTAGATTCACTCCGTGGCCCCCAGCTTCCGCAGCAGCCTTGCGGTGGCGGCGAGCACTTCCGGGGGTGTGGCGGCGGTGTTCACGAGGCGCGCGCGGGTCAGCGACAGGAGCGTCTGGCCCCGGCGGTTTTTCGCATCGACCTGCGCGCCGCGATCGACGAGCAGTTGAATGACCTGGCGGAAACCCTTCGGGACCGCGCCGAAGAGCGCGGTTTCGCCGGCGGCGTTCGACACGTTGACGTCCGTGTCGTACTGCAGCGCGCACTGGACCGCCTTGAGCGTGATCGCCTCTTCCGCGTCCTGCCCCAGCCACGCCGACTTCTTCGTCGTCATGTCCACGCCGCGGCGATTGTTCGGCAGCGCCCAGCCGACACCGGCCGCCGTCATCAACGGCGTCGTGCCGTCGGCGGTGCGGATGTGCGGGTCGGCGCCGGCCTCGATCAGCATCCGCATCATCTCGACCTCGCCGAAGCGCGCGGCGAGATAGTACGCGCGTCGATCCGACGAGTGAGTTCGGCAGGACGAGATCCTCGCCGGTGCGCCGCACCGGGTTGCCTTTCGCCTGCTGGATGTTCGGATTGGCGTGGTGCGCGAGCAACGCGCCCACCAGCTGGCGGTCGCCCATCAAGACCGCCGCATGAAGCGGCGCATAGCCCGGCGCCGGCGAGATTCGGATTGGCGCCGCGCGACAGCAGGAGCTCGGCGACGCTGGCCGTGTCCGCTATGTGCGGCGAGGAGCAACGCGCTCGTGCCGTCGGCGAGCGTGTCGTTGACGTTCGCGCCGGCATCGAGCAGCAGACTGCGCCGACCGCAGATCGCCGACGCGCGCCGCGAAGAGCAGCGGCGTGCTGCCGCCGCGGTTGACGTCCTCGATGACCGGCCGCTCGGGGCTGCCAATCGGCCCGCCGCGGTTGACCGTCAGCCGCGTGACGCGCCGATCGCGCGTTGACGTCGGCGTGATGCTGCAGCAGCACCGCCACCACGGCGTCGTGCTGCTGCGCGACCGCCCACATGAGCGCCGTCTGGTTGGCGCCCGGCTCGCGCACGTTGACGTCGGCGCCATGCGCGAGCAGCGCCGTCACGGCATCCACGCTGCCGACCCGCGCCGCGCTCATGAGCGGTGGAATGCCCTGCGACACGCGCGTGTCGGCGCCCGCGGCGAGCAGCGCGTCGACGATCGCCGCGTTGCCGTTGGCGCTGGCCAGGCCGAGTGGCGTGACCCCGAGGTCGTTGCTGAGGCCTGGCTTCGCACCCAGCTTCAGCAGCTGCGCGACGAGATCGCTCTTGTCCCAGTAGGCCGCCCAGTGCAGCGCCGTCGCGCCGTCGGCCCCGCGCGCGTTGACGTCGGCGTGCTGCTCGAGCAGTAGCCGCACCTGCTCGAGATCGCGATTCTTGATGGCAGCGATCAAGCCGCCATCGGCTTGCGCGCCAAGACGCGAACCGTGGGCCAGCAGCGCCGCAGCGAGCGCGGCACCTCCGACGACCCGTCGCAGCGTGCGCGCCATCGACGGGCTCGTCACAGCTTCATCGTCTTCAACGCGTCGGGCGAGCTGTCGCCCAGGCGCTCGACCGCGACGCCGAACCGGTTCAGCAGCACCACGTTCAGATTCGCCAGCGGCGTGCCCTTCGCGAACCGGATGTGGTGGCCGGGCGTGAACCCCGCCGCGCCGCCGCCGGCCAGCAGGATCGGCAGGTTCTCCGGCGAGTGGCCGTTCGGCTCGCTCATGCCGGCGCCGTACATCAGCGTCACATGATCGAGCAGCGTTCCGTCGCCGTCGGGCGTCGCCTTCAGCTTTTCGAGGAAGTAGCGGAACAGCGTCGTGTGGAACGTGTTGATTTTGGCCAGCTTCTCGAGCTTCTCCGGATCGCCCTGGTGATGCGAGATCGGATGATGCGCGTCGGGAACGCCGATCTCCGGATACTGGCGGCCGGTGAACTCGCGTCCCATCATGAATGTCGCGATGCGCGTGATGTCCGACTGATACGCGATCAGCTGCAGGTCGTACATCAGTTTCGCGTGTTCGGCGAACGTATCCGGAATGCCGGCCGGATGATCGATGGTCGGCAGCTCGGCGCTGTGCGCCTCGGCCCGCTGGATGCGGCGCTCGACATCGCGCACCGCTTCGAGATACTCCGTGAGCTTCGCGCGATCGCCGTTGCCGAGCTCGCGCGACAGCGAGCGCACGCGATCCGTGATCGAGTCGAGGATGCTGCGGTCCTGCTGCATCCGGATCGCGCGCAGCTGCAGGTCGGTCGTTCCGCCTTCGCCGAACATCCGCTCGAACACCGCGCGCGGATTGTTCTCCATCGGCAGCGGCGTCGTCGGCGTGCGCCAGGCGATCGTGCTGGTGTAGGCGCAGCTGAAGCCGGGATTGCAGGTGCCCGCCGATTCGGTGGACTCCATGCTCAACTCGAGCGAGGCGAGCGGCGTGTCCTGGCCAATCGCCTTCGCGAGCAGCTGGTCCATCGAGGTGCCGGCCAGCAGATCCGATCCGGTCGTGAACTTCGGCGGCATGCCGGTGAGAAAGCGCGTGCTGGCGCGCGCGTGCACGCCCGGATCCTCGCCGGGGCCGAGCACCGGCGGCTTGCTGTTCATGCCGGTCAGCACGACGAGGTGATCGCGGAACGGCTCGAGCGGTTTGAGGATCGGCGTGAACTCGAAGCCGGCGCCCTCCGCCTGCGGCGTCCACTTGTTCATGATCATGCCGTTCGGCACGTAGACCGCGCCGAACCGCTTGACGCCGGCCGCGACGACGCGGCCCTGCGCGCTCAGCGCCGGGACCATGCTGTCGAGGAGCGGCAGCGCCAGCGCCGTCCCGAGACCTTTCAGGATCGTCCGACGGGGAATCGCCTTCTTGGTGTTGATCATGAGTCCGATCTCCGCATCTGAAACGGCACGCTCTTCACAATCCCCAGCACGATCGCCGACCACCGATAATCGCTGCCCGCCGCGTCGCGGACGATGAGGCGGACCGCCGGCAGATCGTAATACTCGACTTCCCGGCCGAGCGCGTATGTCATCAGCTTTCTCGTCACGGTCAAAGCGAAATCGTCGCGGTGCGCCGCCATCAGCGTCTTGAGGCCGCCCGGGCCCTCGAACTGCGTGCCGTCAGGCAGCGTCCCGTTCGCGTCCACCGGCGCGCCCTCGCTCGACGCCGCGCCAGCGCCCGATCGCGTCGAAGTTCTCCAGCGCGAATCCGAGCGGATCCATCCGCACGTGACAGCCGGCGCACTGCGGATCCTTGCGGTGCTGCTCCATCAGCGCGCGCGCCGTCGCGGGCCGGCCGTCCGCGCCTTTGTCCTTGAGTCCGGGCACATCTGCCGGGGGCGGCGGCGGCGGCGTGCCGAGGATGTTGTCGAGCAGCCATTTGCCGCGCAGGACCGGCGAGGTCCGGTTCGGATACGACGTGAGCGCCAGCACGCTGCCCTGGCCGAGGAGGCCGCCGCGCTGGTGATCGGCGATCGTCACGCGGCGGAAGCGGCTGCCGTAGACGCCGGCGATGCCGTAGTGCCGCGCCAGCCGCTCGTTGAGATACGTGTAGTCGGCGGTGATCAACTCGAGCACGCCGTGATCGGCGGCGAACTGCTCGCCGAGGAAGAGCTCGGTCTCCGTCCGCATCGCGCTCTTGAGACCGTCGTCGAATTCGGGGAACGTGTCGGGATCCGCCGAGAAGCGCGCGCAGCTTGCCCAGCTCGAGCCACTGCGACGCGAAATTCTCGACCAGTGCCTTCGATCGCGGGTCGGCGAGCATGCGCGTGACTTGACGCTCGAGCCCCGCGGGATCGTCGAGCCGGCCCTGGATGGCGGCATCGAGCAACTGGTCGTCGGGAATGCTGCTCCAGAGGAAGAACGACAACCGCGACGCGAGCTCGATGCCGGAGACCTTGTAGGCCGTGCCCGCCGCGACGCCCGCGGGATCGCGCTCGATGCGGAACAGGAAGTCGGGCCCGGCGAGCACGCGTTCGAGCGCGCGCTGGATCCCGGCGTCGAACGTGCCGTCCGTCCGTCCGGCGCGGTAGAAGGACATCAACGTGTCGAGATCCTCGTCGGTCGCCGGACGCCGATACGCCCGGCGCGCCAGGCGCGCGAGGATTTCGCGCGCGCAGCGATCCTCGTCGCTCGCGCCCGACGGCTGGCAGACGAACACCCGGCGCCGGCTCGGCGAGTCGCCGACGCCGCTCGCGTTGTAGGGACCGCCGACCGAGACGATGTCGATCGCCGGGTTGCCGTCGTAGAGCTCGTTGACCGCGCGATCGAAGCCGGTCTGATCCGGCTGCAGCACGCCTTCCGGCTCGGTCAGGGTGTCGAGGAACGCCACCGCCACCGTCGCGGGCCCGGCCTTCACCGTCACGCGGACCTCGAGGCCGTTGTCGGCCTCGTGCATGTACTTCTCCCACTGGGGATCCGACAGGATGTTGCCGGCAAACGTGTACGGTGTCGGCTTGCCCCTCGCCTCGCCGCCGACCGTAAACATCTTCAGTCGCGCGGCCGTCGAGCCGCACTTCGAGGGTGTGCGGCCGTCCGATGCCGATGATGTAGTCGTAGAGCTGCCGCTTCAGCCGGACCTTGATGACATACTCGCCGTCCACCGGGAACCAGTGGCGCACCGCGAGACCGCCGCGCGATCCGAACGGCAGATCTTCGCCGGCGCGATCGTCCTGCGTCACCAGTTTTGGCGTCTGATACGTCTCGACGACCGGCGCGATGTTGACGTCGCCGATCGCGAGGCGGCTGATGCGCTTCGCCGCAGCGATGTACCGCTCGAACAGCGCCGGCGATATCGACAGCACGCCGGCGATGTTCTCGAACCCGTGTTGATCCGCATCGTCGCCCGGCAGGAGCGCGCGCGGATCGGCGTCGATCGCGAGAAGATCGCGAATCGCGTTCGAGTACTCGGCGCGATTCAAGCGGTGCAGGACGACGCGGCCCGGATTGGGATGCGCCGCAGCGTCGCGATCGATGGCCGATTCGAACCAGGTGGTCAGGTGCGCGTAGGTCTCGGGATCCGGCCGGCGGCGGACGGCTGCCGGCGGCATTTCGCGCGTCCGCAGCTTGGCGATTACGCGCTCCCAGAGGTCAGCATGCGCCGGCACGCCCGAGAGATCGGCCTGTTCGAGATCGATCCCGCCGCTTGTGAGCCGCGGGTTGTGACAGCCGACACAGGTACCTGATCGAGCGCGGCGCGGATATCCGGCGAGGAGGACGAAGGATCGCTGGCGGCGGCGGGAGGCGCCGGCGCGACCGACTGTGGATCGGCGGCGCGCACGTTCTGCAGGTGGAGATAACCGACACTTCCCCCGAGAAGGACCGCCCAGATCGCAATGGCCCGGCTCGCGACGCGCACTTTCCCGGCTCCTCCTTCAGAACTTGAACGGCACGCCCGGCTTCAGGATACCGGGCAGGCGAGCAACACAGTACTCGGGACCTGCCACTCGCGTCCATAAGTGTTGTTCTGTGTAGTGACACCGGGTTAAACGGCGACGGGGACATACGCCGTGGGAACGGCCGATCCCGCTGCGAGCGCTGATTTGACGTCGCGCGCATGGCGGCATTGGCCCCGGTACTCGAAGCCCGGGCAGCTGCACGTCACATCTGCGCCGTCCGCCGTGATGAGGTATTCGACACCGGACTGCGACGTGCTCGCGATCCGGTAGCGGCTGACTGCCGGCCCCGAGAGCACGCGCGCGAGCGCCTCCAACGCACGCCGGAGCGCATCGATGTGCTCGGGGCGCCTGGCGGCGCCGCCCTCTTCGCCGTCTCCAGGGCGAGATGCCTGCGCCCGCAATTCGTCCGATGCGTCCCGGAGCAGCCGCTCGATCACGTCCGCATCCGCGATGGCGGCGGGTGTGTCGGCAAGCCCGGGCGAAATCGCGCGCAACGCGCGCTCCAGTTCATCGAGCACGTTGCCCGGCAGATCCCCGGCCAGCGCCTTGCCTTCCACGACGGCATTGACCAGCGCGCCCTTCGTTTCGAGCACGGCCTGGACGAAATCGTCCACCGTGCCGGCGCCAATCAGATAGGTCACGTTGACCGTACGCGTTTGACCGATCCGGTAGGCGCGGTCTTCGGCCTGCCAGTGGTTGGCGGGTACCCAGTCGAGATCGTTGAAGACGACCTGGCTCGCGGCGGTGAGGTTGAGGCCGATGCCGCCGGCGATGATGTTGGCGAGGAACACGCGGACGGTCTCGTCTTCCTGGAACCGATCCACGAGCGCCTGCCGCTTGCTGGTCGGCGTGCGGCCGGTCAGCAGGACCGCCGCATCGCCGAAATCTTTCGCGAGCGACTGCAGCGGCTCGTCGAAGCAGGAAAAGACGATGACCTTTTCGCCCTGATCGATCGCGCCGGACACGAAGTCGCTGGTCGCGCCGACCTTCGCGACGGCGAGCTTCTGCCGCGCCTTCGTCAGCAGCGCCAGCAGCTGCGTCCTGGCGCGGCCGTCGTCCTGGACGCTCGCGCCTTCGGGGCGCGGGTCGCGGCGCCCGAGGAGCAACTCAATCACGTCCCGGATTTCGCGCGCGCCCGTCCCTGCCGGGACATCGACCGGCAGCCACGTTCGCAGCTTCGGAGGCAGCGTCAGTACCTGGTCCTTCGAGCGGCGCAGCATCACGCCGTGCAGCTGCACGGTCAGCTCCCCGAGGTTCGACGCACCGTCGGTCTTCCAACCGTAGTCGGTCTTCTCAGCGGCGCAATAGCGCTTCGCGAACGAGAGAAAACTTCGTCCGAGCGAGTGGCCGACGAGCTGCAGCAGCACGAACAGATCGCGCGGCCGGTTCGTCAGCGGTGTGCCGGTCAGCAAATACACGGCGGGCTCTCGCGCTGCGATGGTAGTGGCGTGTTCAGCAAGACGGCGCGCGAGCTTGCTGCGGGCACTCGTGTGGTTCTTCAGGTAGTGCGCCTCGTCGAACACGAGCCCCGCCCAGGCCACGCGTTCGAGCGCACCCACGTGCTTCGACAGGATGTCGTAGTTCACGATCGTCCATTCCGAATCGGCGGCGGGCGCTGCGCCCGTGCCCTCGACGATGCGAACGGAGGCGCCGGGGATCGCCTGCTCGATCTCGCGCGCCCAGTTGCGCTTCACCGAGGCCGGGCAGACGACGAGATACGGCCCGCCGGGCGCGGCGTGACGAAGAGACACGATCGCCTGTCGCGTCTTGCCGAGCCCCATGTCGTCGGCGAGGATGGCGCGGCGGCGTCCGAGCAGGAAGGCGACACCTTCGATCTGATGCGGAAAGAGGCCGTCGCCGAGTGAGACGGCCTTTCGATAGGCGCCGTCCAGGTCGTTCGGCGCCAGGCCGAGGAGTTGCGCAAAGGCGGCGGCCTGTGCGTCGAGTTGATCGGTCTGCGGTTGGCGTGGAAGTGAGGGATTCATTGCTGTCACGAGAACTCTATGGCAGCGCTTTGACAGCACTGGTCATACGCTGAGCTTTCGCCGACCCACATCAGACGTTCGACATCGTCTCTCAAACCGACGTTATGAAGAGTAGATGCCGCTATTCCGGCATCGCGGACCTTGATTTCGGCCATGTTATGATGCGGCTCTGCAATGGTTTGAACTCAAATGGTTTGCCCGCTTTGCGGTAGGACTGTCCCTTCGTCAGGCCGATGTTCAAATTGTGCGGGACTGCACGACAAAACGGTCGCCGCCGTCCTGACCCCGCCGCCAGCCAGATCCAACGGATCACGAAGCAGCAACAGGGTTTGGCGCTGACGCCACGGTCACACCGGATTCGGAACCGGCAGCTCAACCTCACTCTCTGGACGAGCCGACCCGCGTGCGGTTTGCCGATGAGCCGCCGACGGCGATATCGGCCTCGGGGCCGTCGGCCCCTGGTTCCCGCGATTCCGGCCCGCTTGGAGTCGGCCAGGCGTTCGGGCCCCGCTATCACATCATCCGAATCCTCGGCGTCGGCGGCATGGGTGCGGTCTACCAGGCGTGGGACTCGGAGCTCGGTGTCGCCGTGGCGATCAAGGTCATCCGTCCCGAGGTCATGGCGGATCCAACGGCTGCGGCGAGAATTGAAAGCCGCTTCAAGCGCGAGCTCCTGCTCGCGCGGCAGGTCACCCACAAGAACGTCGTCCGTATTCACGACCTCGGCGAGATCAACGGCATCAAGTACATCACGATGCCCTACGTCGATGGCGCAGACCTCGCGTCGATTCTCAAACACGAGGGACGGCTGCCTGTTCCCCGTGTCCTGCGCATCGCTCGCGCGCTCGTCGCTGGACTCATCGAAGCCCACAAAGTTGGCGTCGTCCACCGCGATCTGAAGCCCGCGAACATCATGATCGGCGGCGATGGCGAGGCGATGATCATGGACTTCGGGATCGCGCGATCGACGGGTGGTTCAGCCGTCGGCCCGATGCCGGGGCCGATCACGACTATCAGAAATCTCAACCGGGCCCTGTCGTCGCCCGATGCGACGGTGTTCGGCTCCGTGATCGGAACCGTCGAATACATGGCGCCCGAGCAGGCAAAAGGCATCGCTGTCGATCAGCGCGCCGATCTGTATGCGTTGGGTTTGATCCTGTACGACATGCTCACCGGCCAGCCGCGCGCGGCAAAAGCGGGCAACGCGCTGCACGAGTTGCAGGCGCGGATGGAACACGCACCGCCGCCCGTGAAATCCGTTGTGCCGGAAGTACCGGACGATGTCGACCGGCTCGTGTCGCGGTGCCTGGAGCCGGACGCAGCGAAGCGCTATCAGACCACCGAGGAGCTGGCCGCCGATCTCGCGCGTTTGGACGACGCGGGGATACCGATTCCGGAGCCGCGCCATTTTACACCGCGCATGATCGCGGCGAGCGTGCTGCTGGTGACATTGCTGGTCACCGGCACGTGGTGGCTCACACGCACACCGCCACCGCTCAAGCAGCACGATCCGGTCTCGGTGGTGATTGCCGACTTTCAGAACAACACCGGCGACGCGTCGCTCGATCGGGCGCTGGAACCGGCGCTCAGGCTCGGGCTCGAGGACGCCGGGTTCATCAGCGCGTTCGATCGCTCGCAGATGGCGACGCTCGGTGTCGCGAACCTGACCGGTCCGCTCGACGAAGACGCGGCACGAAAGGTCGCGGTTTCCGAAGGACTTGGCATCGTCGTCTCCGGCGCGGTCGAGAAGCAGGGCCAGGGCTACAAGGTGTCGGTGAAGGCGATTCAGTCGGTCCCCGGCGATACGGTGACCACCGCCGACACCACGGTCGCCACGAAGGGGCAGGTGATGAGCGCCGTGACGCTGCTGGCGGCGCGCCTGCGCAGCGCGCTCGGTGACGAGACGCCGGAGTCGGCGAAGATTGTTCGCGATGGAAACGCTGACCGCGACGTCGCTCGACGTCATTCACGAGTACGCGCTCGCGACCGAGGCGCTGGCCAGCGGCAAGAACAAGGACGCCCTGGATCATGGCGCGAAGGCGGCGCAGATCGACGGCGGCTTCGGCGCCGCCTACGGCTTGATGGCGGCCGCGGCCGAAGCGCTTGGGCAGCATCAGGAGGCGCAGAACTACATCCAGCTGGGTGTCGCACGGCTCGACCGCGTCACCGAGCGCGAGCGCTACCGCATCCGCGGCCTGTCGTTCCTGTTGACGGGCGACCGCGCGAAATGCGTGGAAGAGTACAAGGAGCTGGTGCGCCGCTACCCCTCGGATACGTCGGCACACAACAACCTCGCGCTCTGCGCCAAACAGCTCCGCGACATGCCGACGGCGATCGACGAGATGCAGAAGGCCGTCGCGATTCTGCCAAAACGCGCGCGCTATCGCGGCAACCTGGCGTTGAACGCCGTCTATGGCGGCGATTTCGCCATGGGCGAGCGCGAAGCGCAGGAATCGCTCACCCTCAACCCGTCGTACCCGACGGCGTTCAGCGCGCTCGCATTCGCGCAATTGGGGCAGGGCGAGAGCGGGAGAGGCGGCCGACACCTACGAACGGCTCAGGAGGATCAGTCCGCCGATTGCGGCCTCCGGCCTCGGGGATCTTGCCCTGTATCAGGGTCGGTTGACCGAAGCCGTCGCCCTCTTCGAGCGCGGCGCGGCGGCGGATGTCGCGGCGAAGAGCCCGGATGCGGCGGCCGAAAAGCTGGTGGCCCTCGCCTATACGCAGCTGACGCGCGGCGACAACGCTCGCGCGATCGCCGCGGCCGAGCGGGCACTCGCGACCGGCAGCGCGGTGAAAATCAGGTTTCTTGCGGGACGCATTCTGGCGGAGGCCGGGTCGGCCGATCGCGCGCGTGAAATGGCCGCCGGTCTGGCGTCGCAGCTGCAGGCCGAACCACGCGCCTACGCCAAAATCATCGAAGGCGATCTCGCGCTCAAGAACGGGCGGCCGGGAGAAGCCGTTGATCGGATCACCGAGTCGATCAAGCTCGTCGACACCTGGATCGGCCGCTTCGATCTCGGAAAAGCTTACTTCGCCGCGGCCGCCTACACGCAAGCCGATTCGGAATTCGACCGCTGCATCGAACGTCGCGGCGAAGCGATGGCCCTCGCGCTCGATGCCGAGCCGACCTACGGCTACCTGCCGCCGGTCTACTACTACCAGGGACGCGTGCGCGAGGGATTGAAGACCGCCGGATTCACCGACTCCTACAAGACCTACCTCGAGATCCGGTCGGCCGCCGGCGAGGATCCGCTCCTCGCCGACGTCCGGAAGCGCGCAGGACAGTAAGAAATCTGAATTTCAGACTTCAGATTTCAGATTTCAGATTTGACGGATCCGGATCCAGATTGAAGACTTTCGGAGCGACCCGAAAATCTTCAATCTGAAATCTGAAATCTGCAATCTGAAGCTCTCACCCATCACTTACCGATTGGCCGCGATGACGTTCGACGGCCCGCTCTGTTTCGCTCCCACCGTTGCGGTCACGAAGTAGGTGTAAACGACATTGTTGCGGGTGTTCCTGTCGCTGTACGTCGTCGGCGGATTCGGCCCGGTCGTCGAAAAGATCTTCGTCGGCAGGTTCGTTGATGTGATCGCACCGGTCGCCTTCCACACCTGATACTGCGTCACGTTTCCGGCGTGCGGCGGATCCCAGCGCAGATCGATGCTCTGATTCGTCGTCGTGTAGCGCAGGAAGTCCGGCGCGTTGCCGACAGACGTGGCGGTTTCGAAGTCGAGGTCGTCGCCGAACCCGGGCTGCTCGTTGCCGAAGCCCGGCTGCTCGTCGCCGAAGCCCGGTTGCTCGTCGCCGAACCCAGGCTGCTCGTTGCCGAACCCAGGCTGCTCGTTGCCGGAGACGTCCGTGTAGTCGACTTCGAGCGACAGGCCATTCTTGTTCCGGCGGCTCGCGGTCTGGCGCAGATCCATGTGCTGCCAGTCGTTGAAGCCCTTGAACGTGCCGTCTCTCGCGTCGTCGTCGGTCGTGCCGTTGAAGTTGATGTCCTGCGGGAACGTCGCCGGATCCTGAGGCGCGAAGAATCCGTTGGCGTTCCAGTCCATCAGGCTGGTGCTGGTGCCGTCGACGCGGATCATCGCCACCGTGTCCGCCGCCGTGAGCGGCGTGCCGTTGCAGTGCCGTGTCGCCGGCGACGAGTCGATCAGGGAGTCGAGGACGCTGGCCGACTTGGGCGCAAACCACCGCGTCGGATAGGCCATCGCATTTGCTGACGGAATCGCGTCGAGATCGGTGATGGCCGACTGCGTCAGGCCGCCTTCGTCCAGGTTGGCGAGGCGCTGCCTCGAGAACGCGACGATCGGGCCAGTTGGCGTGATGACGCCGCGGACCTGGAACATGTAATTCATCACGCTTTCGTAGTTGGGCCGGCAATTGACCGCCGGATCGGCCGCGGTCGGCCGTGCGCCGCCGTGCCGCAGCGCCATCGTGTGGCCCATCTCGTGTGCGATCGTCGAGGTCTGCACGAAGTCGGTCCCGATGAAGTTGTTGCCCCAGAACCCGAGCGTCACCATGAAGTCGCCGCCGCCGATTCCACCGTCCGCCACGCCCGAGATCGATCGCGGCGCTCGGGTCTCGTCGTACGGTGTCGCGGGGTCGTCCTCGCGCGGGATTGCCGTCGCGTGGGCGATCAGGCCGTACTTGAAGATGTGGAATCGGTTGGCGTCGAAGCGCCGGCGGCACAACGCGCCCGCCGCCACGCACGTCGCCTCGTTCGGGTAGTTGAGCGGCTGATCGCGCAAGACCTGGAATCCCGTCTTCCAGCCGACCGTGCCGGGGAAGTCAGTAAAGTTGCACGGCGCCGTGCAGGCGGCTTCCTCAATCCGCTCGCCGCCGCGCGCCAGCGCCGGCGGAATGATCGCGCAGCCCGGCGTCCAGTTGTTCTTGCACTGGTTCACAGTTCGGAATGGTGCCCGTATAGTTCGTGCCCACATCCCAGTGCACGTTGATCGGACAGAAGCCGTTCGGGCACGGAATGCCCGGCCGCGGGCCCGCGTTGCGAAACAGCTTCGTGACGGCATCGAGCACGGCACTTGACGGCATGTGGGAATGTGCGGCGACGGGGCCGAACGGCGTGTCGTAACCACTGGTCGATCCCATGTACCCGAGCTCGACGAACAGATCCTGCACGTTCTTGTCGGCACCCATCGCCGGCAGATCGGGCAGCGGCGTTCCGTCCGGATCCGTCAGCCCGCTGGTGGTTTCCCACACATCGAGCAAGCCATCCGAAGTCCGTGTCCTGCACCGTCGTGCTCGACGACGACCGCGCCCCACGAGATGCAGTCGAACGAGCCCGTGCCCATGCCCGACGCCAATCGTCACCGACGCCGCATCGCCGCCGATCGGCAGCGGCGTGGGGAGCGTCCACGTGTCCCATGCGGGATCGCCGACCGGACCGTCGGCGCCGGAGAAGGGATTGGTCGCGACGACGGCGCCGTTGACGGTCACCTGCTCGCCGAAGTTGGGCTGACCATCACCGACGATCTGCGACATCCTCGCCTGCGGATTGATCGTCGAGGCCTGGAAGAAGCCCTGGACGTTCAGGTTGAACGCCTGGCTCGAGTTATCCATGGTGTAGCCGCCGTTGTAGATGACGATGCCCCTGAGCGGCGCGGACGGATCCCGATAGATGACCAGCAGGCTCGCACCGGCGGTCGATGGCACGACGTTGCCTCTGCCCGCGTCGGGCAGCTGCACGATGTTCGGGGGCAATCCGGCGGCGGCGAGATCCGCATCGTTGACCAGGCGTTTTCCGATCGGTTGGCCGTTGCCGTCAGTCTTCTGTCCGAGGAACTGCAGCACGTCGGCGCGGTAAGCCTTCATCCGGTGTGCTCCGCTGGCGCCGCCGGCGCCGCCGCCCGAGCTCCAGCACGGTGCCGTGCCATCCGGGTTCAGCTCCACCGCGGTCGACGAGATGTCGTGTCCGCGAAACGTCGCGCCGGTCGTGCCAGCCACCGAGTTGTTGGTGACAACGGTTTGCCAAAACGCAAACGCCGCCATGATGTCGGCATCGGGCGGAACGACGTTCGTTCCGCTGAAGTGAATCTCTCCCGTCGCGATGCCGCCGACGCCGGTGCCGCGCAGGCCGACGCCGGCCACCAGGTAGTCGCCCGTCACGAAGTAGTTCTTGAAGAATCGAAGGGCGTTGGTGGGCTGCGCCTGTCCGGCCTGGGTGAGCAGAAGGAGCACGACGACGACGGGAAGTCCGACAAACCCTCTCAGACTTTGTCCTACTTGATTGCGAGGCATCGAAGTCTCCTTTTACGGCAATGCGCTAACGGTCGAGCTGTTGTGATCTCTAGAGCTTGGAATACGTCGAGAGCGCTGAACGGGAAAACGAGCGCCCGCTATTGATAACGCTTGATGTCGAGGTAATTAACTCTTTTGGAATAGCGCAGCACATATCAGCCACTCTGCGTTGACGTAACGCGCTGACTCATGTTCCGTGGAACATCGCCATCGTCATCGCCATGAACTGTAGAGCTAGCTAATTGTAGGCTACTGGAGGCGCCGTGCAGGTGCTAAATCGTAAAGCTCATCAATAACGGCGCGAATCGAACTCTAGAAAGGAGGGTTTCGGGACCTCGAGATCAGGTCGGCCGCCGGCGAGGATCCGCCCCTCGCCGACGGCCGGAAGCAATCCGAATTTCAGATTTCAGACTTTCAGATTTCAGATTTGACGGATCCGATCCAGATTGAAGACTCTCGGAGCGACCCGAAAATCCTCAATCTGAAATCTTCAATCTGAAATCTGCAATCTTAAATCTCACCCATCGCTTATCGCCTGGCCGTGATGATGTTCGACGGCCCGCTCTGTTTGCCGTCCACCATTGCCGTCACGAAATACGTATACGTCACGCCGGGCTGCGTGTTCGTGTCGCTGAACGTCCTCGGCGGATTCAGCTGCACGGTCGAAAAGATCTTTGATCGGCAGGTTGGTCGGTCCAATCGGACCGGTCGCTCTCCATACCTGATACTGCGTCGCGTCCCCGGCCGCTGGCGGATCCCACCGCAGGTCGATGGCTTGGTTCGTGGTCGTGAAGTTCAAGAAGCGCGGCGGTATTGCGACCGACGTCGCGGTTTCGAAATCGAGGTCGTCGCCGAACGACGGCTGCTCGTCGCCGAATGCCGGGCTGCTCGTCGCCGAAGGCGGGTTGCTCATCGCCGAACGAGGGCTGCTCGTTGCCGAACGAGGGCTGCTCGTCGCCGGAGACGTCCGTATAGTCGATTTCGAGCGACAGCCCGTTCTTGTTCCGGCGGCTCGCGGTCTGCCGCAGATCCATGTGCTGCCAGTCGTTGAAGCCCTTGAACGTGCCATCTCGCGCCGGATCGTCGGTCTTGCCATTGAAGTTGATGTCCTGCGAGAACACTGCCGGATCGGGCGGTGCGAAGAAGCCGTTGGCGTTCCAATCCATCGCCCCGGTCGTCGTCGCGTCGACGCGAATCATCGCCACGGTGTCCGCTGCCGTCAGCGGCGTGCCGTTGCAGTGCCGCGTCGCCGGCGTCGTGTCGATCAGCGAATCGAGCAGGCTGCCCGCTTTCGGCGCGAACCAGCGTGTCGGATATGCCATCGCGTTTGCTGGCGCCGCCGCGTCGAGATCGGTGATGGCCGACTGCGTCAGGCCGCCTTCATCCAGATTGGCGAGGCGCTGACGGGAGAACGCGACGATCGGGCCAGTTGGCGTGAGTCAACGCCGCGGACCTGGAACAGGTAATTCATCACGCTCTCGTAGTTGGGCCGGCAGTTGACTGCCGGATCAGCCGGCGTCGGCCGTGCGCCGCCGTGCCGCAGCGCCATCGTATGGCCGATCTCGTGCGCCAGCGTCGCGATCTGCACGAAGTCCGAACCGATGAAGTTGTTGCCCCAGAACCCGAGCGTCACCATGAAATCGCCGCCGCCGTGCCCGCCGTCCGCCACGCCCGAGATCGATCGCGGCGCCCGGGTTTCGTCGTACGGCGTCGCCGGGTCGTCCTCGCGCGGGACTCCGGTCGCGTGCGCGATCAGGCCGTACTTGAAGATGTGGAATCGGTTGGCGTCGAAGCGCCGGCGGCACAACGCGCCGGCCGCCACGCACGACGCCTCGTCGGGATAGTTGAGCGGCTGATCGCGCAGGACCTGAAATCCCGTCTTCCAGCCGACCGTGCCAGGGAAATCGGGAAAGTTGCACGGCGCGGTGCAGGCCGTTTCTTCAATCCGCTCGCCGCCGCGCGCCAGAGTCGGCGGGACGATCGCGCAGGCCGGCGTCCAGTTGCTCTTGCACTGGCTCACGCTCGGAATCGCGCCGGGATAGGCCCTTCCCACGTCCCAGTGCACGTTGATGGGGCAGAAGCCGTTCGGACACGGAATGCCCGGCCGCGGACCCGCGTTGCGGAACAGCGTGGCGACGTAGTTGAGCACGGCCGCCGAGGGCTGGTGGGAATGCGGCGGTCACCGGCCCGAACGGCGTGTTGTATCCGTTAGTCGATGCCATGTACCCGAGCTCGATGAACAGATCCTGGACGTTCTTGTCGGCGCCCATTGCCGGCAGATCGGGCAGCGGCGTTCCGTCCGGATCCGTCAGCCCGCTGGTGGTTTCCCACACATCGAGCAAACCATCGGAGTCGGTGTCCTGCACCGTCGTGCTCACCACGACCGCGCCCCACGAGAGGCAGTCGGGGGAGGTGTGATCGCAGCCGGTTCACGGCGATCGTCACGGACGCCGCATCGCCGGCGATCGGAAGCGGCGTCGGCAGCGTCCAGGTATCCCACGCGGGACCGGCGCCGGACCGTCGGCGCCGACAAACGGGCTGACGGCCACGACGCCGCCGTTCACGACGACCTGCTCGCCGAGTTGCGTCGGGCCATTGCCGACGATGTGCGACATCCTGGCCTGCGGCGCCACCGTCGACGCCTGGAAGAAGCCCTGCACGTTCAGGTTGAACGGCTGGTTCGCATTGTTCAGCGAGAAGCCGCCGTTGTAGATGACGATGCCTTTGAGCGGAGCATTCGGATCGCGATAGACGACCAGCAGGCTCGCGCCGGCGGTCGAGGGCACGACGTTGCCGGTGCCCGCGTCGGGCAGCTGCACGGTGTTCGGAGGCAATCCGGCGGCGTCGAGATCCACATCGTTGACCAGCCGTTTTCCGGTCGGCTGCCCGGTGTCGTCGGTTTTCTGCCCGATGAACTGCAGCACGTCGGCGCGGTACGTCTTCATCCGGCGTCCGCTGTTGGCAACCCCCGGGCTCCAGCACGGCGACGTGCCGCTCGGGTTCAGCTCCACCGCAATCGACGAGATGTCGTGTCCACGGAACGCCGCGCCCGCCGTGGCATGCGCCGTCTGGCTCGTGACGACCGATTCCCAGATGAGAAACGCCGCCATGATGTCGGCGTCGGGTGGAACGACGTTCGTTCCGCTGAAGTGAATGTCTCCCGTCGCGATGCCGCTGACGCCGGTTCCGCGAAGGCCCACGCCCGCCACCAGGTAGTCACCCGTCAGAAAGTAGTTCTTGAAGAACTGCAGCGCGTTGGTGGGCTGCGCCTGTCCGGCCTGGGTCAGCAGTAGAAGCAGGATGACGACGGGCAGTCCGACAAAACCTCTCAGCCTCTGTCCTACTGGATGGCGTGGCATCGGAGTCTCCTTTCGCGGCAAGTGCGTCATGGTCGAGCTGGTGCAATCTTTACGGTTTGGAACGCGACGTCAAGAGAGAGTCGAACGGGCGAGACGGGCGCTCCATAGTAATAACGTTTGATGCCGAGGTAACAAACTCTTTCTAGGGGGCAGCGGTAGGGCAGGTAGGGCGGGTGGGGCAGGTAGGGCGGGTAGGGCGGGGCAGCTAATCGAGGCGGACCAGGCCGCGGCGGTTGGCCACCTTGATCGCCTCGGTGCGGCTCGTCACGCCCAGCTTCTCGAAGAGATGGCCGAGGTGTGTCTTGACGGTGCGCTCGCTGATGTCCAGGGCGCTGGCGATTTCCTTGTTCGCTTTGCCGTCGGCCAGCAACTTGAGCGTGGCGATCTCCCGCGGTGTCAGCTGGACGCGGGTGACGCCTTCCGCCAGCTTCGCCGCTGCCGCCGGCGCCAGGTAGGTCTTGCCCGCCAGGACGTCTCGAATGCAGCTCACGAGGCCGTCGGCTGAAATGTCCTTCAGCACGTAGGCCTTTGCGCCGGCCTTGAGCGCCTGCGAGATCTCGTCGTCGGTATCGTAGGTGGTCAACACGATGACGCGCGCGCCGGGATCGCGATCGCGAATCCGCCGCACGACTTCCACGCCCTCCATCACCGGCATCCGGAGATCGAGCAGCGTCACGTCGGGACGGTGACGCTCGTACGCGTCAATCGCCTCGAGGCCGTTGCCCGCCTCGGCGATCACGTGCAGGTCCGCTTCCTGGTTGATGATGTTGGCGACGCCGGTTCTGAGCAGCGCGTGGTCATCCACCAGCAGAACGCGCGCTCGAGTCGTCGACGACGGTGGCGACGTCAGTTTGCGGCATGGACCTGTGTGGGCAGCGACGCCGGCTGCCAGGCGATCACCACCTCGGTGCCGTTGCGCGGTGCGGTCACGATCGTCAGCGAGGCGCCAATCCGCTCGGCCCGCTCCTGCATGCTGGTCATGCCAAAGCCGCCGCTCGGCTCCCTCGCGATCCCGCGGCCATCGTCGGCCACCGACAGGCGAAGCCCGACGGAGTGCACGCTGGACGCGCGAATCGTGATCCGCTTCGCGCGCGAATGGCGGACCGCGTTCGTCAACGCTTCCTGGGCAATCGCCACGATCTCCCGTTCGACGCCGTCGCCGTAACGAGGAAGTTCGTCAACGGCGATGTCGATCGGCACGGTGCCGGTGCGACGTCCCAGGTCGGCCAGGCGCTTCAGGGCGGTGGCGATGCTCTCGCCGTTGCCCACGCTCGGTCGAAGCGCGCCAACCGACCGGCGCGCTTCGGTCAGGTGCATGCGCGCGAGTTCGACGGCGGTTTCGACGCTCCTGGCGACCGCCGGCGAAAGGCTGCACATCTCGCGCTGCGCGCCCTGAAGCTGCATCAGAATCGCCGCGAAGCCCTGCGCGAGGTTGTCGTGAATGTCGCGAGCGATCCGATTGCGTTCTTCGAGCACGCCCTTGCGACGTTCTTCGCGGCGATTGAGGTCGACGAGCCGGCTGTGGTGCAGCGCGAGCACCGCTTGCCGGGCGATCGCTTCGATCAGCATGACCCGCCACCACTGATCCCCGGGCTCCGAGCTGCGGCGGTTGCACACGGTCATCCAGCCAAGATTGCGCGTGCCGAGCAGGAGCGGCGTGGCAATGACGCCGCCCCATTCCATGCAGTCGCCGAACTGGCGGATGGACTCGGGCAGGCGCGGATCGTCGGCGTCGTATTCGATCGTCTGGATCCAGCCGGGCGCAAATCCGAACAGGTGGCCGGCCATGCTTTCGCAGGGGAACGCGGCCGTCGGATCGCTGTCGGCGCCTGCGCCCGCTTCGGTTTTCGACGGCGTGAACAGGCGATCCTTCACGTAGGCCATCCAGAGATCGCACCGCTGAAGGTCCTCGTCGATCAGCCACACCGCGCAGGTGTGCCCTTCGCTCTCCTCGACCATCGTCTTGCTCAAGGCGCCGAAGAAGCCGGCGATGTCCGGCTCACGGACGAGCAGATCGAGCGCCAGCCTGACGATTTCGGTCTGCATGTTCGCGCGGCATTCCGCGCGGCGGCGCTCGGCCGCCTCACGAATCAACGCAGCGCGCAGCACCTCTGGATCGTGGGAAAGGGCCTCCCGCGGCGGCCGGCAGCCCTCGGGCTCTGCTTCGCACGACGACGAGTTGGGAACAGATTGCGCCAGTGCGTCCACGATTACGCCTCCATCAAGGTCATGCATGGCCTGTCCGCACGACCCGTCTCTCCAATTATTCAGCAGATCACCGCGACATCAACCTCTTTCCGCCGCGTCATGAAGGACGACCTTCTCATCGTCCAAAAGTCGTAGATCGCGTTCGTGCTGTTGCGGGAGCCCCGTATCACGCGGATGCCGTACGAAGAGATCGCGCTCCTGCCCGATTGTGAGTCGCTGCTGCGACGCGCACAGTAGTGACATTCGAGGAGGTTGCGTATGACACGAGTAACACGAGTAATCACAGTAGCACTTGCACTCACCGCGCTTGTTGGCGCCGGCACGGGCCGCGCGTTTGCGCAGGACGTCAAGCCTGGAGCCGGCCGCGTCGAGGTCAGCTTCATTCCCGCCGGCGGCGTGTTCTTCACGGAGCACACCGACACGGGGGAACCGAGCTTCGGTAACTACGACCTCGGTGGGGCCGTTCACGTTCAACTTCAACCGCTACGTCGGCGTGGAAGGCGAAGTGAGCGGTGCGCTGGGCATCGCGCAGGATTTGCAGTTCGGCTCAGTGACCGCCGCCAATCGCAAGACACCGGACATCCTCAACTACAGCGGCAACGTGGTCGTGTCCGCGCCCACTCACAGCTCCGTCGTGCCCTACGTCACCGGCGGCGTCGGCGGCCTCAGCCTGTTCGAAGAGGCCAGCCTCGGGATCAACGGCACGGAGAGCTTCTTCACCGGCAACGTCGGCGGCGGCGTCAAGTGGTACGCCGGCCGCTGGGGATTGCGCGCCGACTACCGGTTCATCGGCGTGCAGTCGAAGGACGATGCGCCGGCGTTCTTCGGGAGAGAAGACCGGTTCGGCCACCGGATCTACGGAGCCGTTCTTCTGAATGTCGGCCGGTGATCAGCACGAAATAGTTTTCGGCAGATGCGGAGCATGAACATGGCAAAGCGAATGATTGTCACCCTCGGAATCACGTTCGCGATTCTCGCGGGTCTCGGTTTCGTGAAATTCAAGCAGATTCAGACCGCGATCGCCCAGGGCGCGGCATTCCAGCCGCCGCCCGAAGCGGTGACGACGATCGTGGCGGCAGAAGAGGAGTGGGCCACGACGCTGAGTGCCATCGGCAGCACGGCGGCCGTGCAGGGAGTCGGCGTCAGTGCGGACCTGCCGGGCGTCGTGGAACGGGTGCTCTTCGAATCGGGGCAGTCGGTCAGCGCCGGCGACGTGCTCGCCGTGCTCGACACGCGTCAGGAGCGGGCCCAACTGGCGGCGCTCGAGGCGCAGCGCGAGCTGGCGCGTCTCACGTTCGACCGCATGCAGGGACTCCTCAACGAGCGCGTCGTGTCTCAGGCGGAGCTCGATCGCGCGACCGCCGACTATCGCCAGACGGACGCGCGCGTCGGCGAAGTGCGCGCGGTGATTGACCGGAAGACCATTCGCGCGCCCTTTTCGGGAGTCCTGGGAATCCGTCAGGTCAATCTCGGGCAGTACCTGGCCGGCGGCGCGGAACTGGTCGAACTGCAGTCGCTCAACCCGATTTACGTGAACTTCTCCGTGCCGCAGCAATCGGGCGCCGCGCTCTCGGTCGGCCGCGCGGTGCGCATCACGGCAAACGACACGGCAGTCGAAGGGGCCGGCCGGGTGACGGCGATCGACTCGAAGGTTGACGAGGCGACGAGGAACATCCAGGTCCAGGCGACGTTCGCGAATCCCAGGGGCGCCCTGCGCCCCGGGATGTTCGTGCAAACCGAAGTCGTGCTTGGGCCGAAACGCACTGTCGTTTCACTTCCGGCATCGTCGGTGAGTTACGCACCGTACGGCGATTCGGTATTTGTCGTCGCGGAACTCAAGACCCCGGACGGCCAGTCGTACAAGGGCGTGCGGCAGCAGATGGTCAAGCTCGGACTGGCGCGAGGCGACCAGATCTCGGTCCTTTCCGGTATCAACCCGGGTGACGAAGTCGTCACCTCCGGGGTCTTCAAACTGCGAAATGGCGCGGCCATTCAAATCAACAACACCGTGCGGCCGGCGAACAGCCCAGCCCCCAAGCCGGAGAACAGTTAATGAGGTTCACCGATCTCTTCGTCAAACGACCGGTCCTCGCGATCGTCGTCAACCTGATCATCCTCATCGCGGGAATCCAGGGCATTCGCGCCCTGAGCGTCCGCCAGTATCCGCGCAGCGACATCGCGGTGGTGAATGTGTCGACCGTCTACGTCGGCGCGAACGCCGATCTCGTGCGCGGCTTCATCACGACGCCGCTCGAACGGGTGATCGCCAGCGCCGATGGCATCGACTACATGGAGTCGACGAGCGCGCAGGGACTCAGCACCATCACGGTGCACCTGAAATTGAACTACGACACCAATGCGGCCCTGACGCAGATTCAGGCGAAGGTGGCGCAGGTGCGCAACGACCTCCCGCCGGAGGCCGAGGCGCCCACCATCGACCTGCAGACCGCCGACAATCAGTTCGCCGCGATCTATCTCGGCTTTTCGTCGACCGATCTGGATCCGAACCAGATCACCGACTACCTCACCCGCGTCGTGCAGCCGAAGCTGAGCGCCATCAGCGGCGTCCAGCGGGCCGACATTCTCGGCGCCCGCACGTTCGCGATGCGCATCTGGCTGAAGCCGGGCGAGATGGCCGCCCACGGGATTGCCCCGTCGACGGTTCGTGACGCGCTGGGGCGTAACAACTACCTGTCGGCGCTCGGGCAGACGAAGGGCTCGATGGTCTCGGTCAACCTGATTGCCAACACGGACCTCCGGACGCCGGAGGAGTTTCGCGCGCTGGTCGTCAAGGACGTGGGCGGCGTGGTCGTCCGCCTCGGCGACATCGCGGACGTGGAGCTTGGCGCGGAGAACTACGAGCAGGACATTCGCTTCAACGGCGAGTCCGCCACCTTCATGGGCGTCTGGGTGCTTCCGACTGCCAACACGCTCGACGTGATTGCCCAGGTCCGCGAGGCGCTGCCGGGGATCCGCGCGCAGCTTCCCGCCGGCATGAAGGTGGGTGTGCCGTACGACTCGACGGAGTACATCCACGATGCGATCAACGAGGTGCTGCGGACGCTCACCGAAACGCTCCTCATCGTCATCGTCGTGATCTTCCTCTTCCTGGGCTCGTTCCGCTCGGTGCTGATTCCCATCGTCGCGATTCCGATTTCGCTGATCGGGGCCGTCTTCCTGATGATGGTCGCCGGATTCACGATCAATCTCCTGACCCTGCTCGCGATCGTGTTGTCGGTCGGACTGGTGGTGGACGATGCCATCGTCATGGTGGAAAACGTCGAGCGCCACCTGCGCGAAGGCAAGCGCCGCATGCAGGCCGCACTCGATGCGGCGCGCGAGCTGGTCGGGCCGATCATCGCGATGACGATCACGCTCGCCGCAGTCTACGCGCCGATCGGCATTCAGGGCGGGCTGACGGGATCGCTCTTTCGCGAGTTCGCGTTCACCCTGGCGGGCGCGGTGGTGGTGTCGGGCGTGGTCGCGCTGACGCTTTCGCCGATGATGGGCGCGCGGCTGCTGCGGGCGGGGGATACCGAGCGCGGATTCGCCGGCTGGATCAACCGGCGCTTCGACGGGGTGCGGGCTCGGTTACGCGCGCGCGTTGGCAGCGACGCTTCGCTATCGTCCGGTCGTCCTGACCGTGTGGATCGTCGTCGCCTTGCTCGTCGTGCCGTTCTACATGTTCTCGCAGCGCGAGCTGGCCCCCGCGGAGGATCAGGGATTCTTCTTCGGCTTCGTTCAGGCGTCGCCGAACGCGACGCTCGATCAGACCAAGCTCTTTAGCGACCAGATCTACGACGTCTATCACTCGTTTCCGGAAACCGCCAGCGTGTTCCAGATCACCACGCCGAGCGGCGGCTTCGGCGGCATGGTGACGAAGCCGTGGAGCGAGCGGACCAAGACGACGCAGCAATTGATGATGGAGTCGATGGGGCCGCTGTCGAAGATCGCCGGCGTGCGCGTCATCCCGCAGATGCCGCCGCCACTGCCCGGCGGCGGCAATTTCCCGGTCGATCTCGTCATCGCCTCGGCGGCTGAGCCGAAGCAGTTGGTGGACCTGGCCAATACGCTCGTGCAGAAGGCGTTCGCAAGCGGGATGTTCATCTACGCCGACGCCGACCTGAAGTTCGACCAGCCGCAGGCCGAGGTCGTGTTCGATCGCGACAAGCTGCGGTCTCAAGGGGTCGATCTCAGTCAGGCCGGCCGCGATCTGTCGGCGCTGCTCGGCGCCAACTATGTCAACCGGTTCAGCATCCAGGGACGCAGTTACAAAGTCATTCCGCAGGTGGCGCGCGCGGAGCGCCTGACGCCCGATCAGCTCCAGCAGATGTACATCACGGGCTCGCACGATCAGCTGGTGCCGCTCTCGACGTTCGCGCACCTGAAGACATCGACCGAGCCGCGCGACCTGAGGAAGTTCCAGCAGCTCAATGCGGTTCGCATCCAGGGCGTGATCCCGCCGCCGGTGCCGCTCGACCAGGCGCTGGGATTTCTCGAGAAGGAGGCGCGCGCGATTCTGCCGCAGGGGTTCGCGATCGACTACGCGGGCGAATCGCGGCAGCTGCGCACCGAGGGCGGCGCGTTTCTGGGGACGTTCCTGTTGTCCGCCGTGCTGATCTATCTCGTCCTGGCGGCGCAGTTCGAGAGCTTCCGCGATCCGTTCATCATCCTCGCCGGCTCCGTGCCGCTGGCCGTCTCCGGCGCGCTGCTCTTCTCGTTCCTCGGTTTGACGACGCTGAACATCTACAGCCAGGTCGGGTTGATCACGCTCGTTGGCCTGGTGTCGAAGAACGGCATCCTGATCGTGCAGTTTGCCAATCACCTTCGTGAGTTGGGGAAGGACAAGCTCGAGGCCGTCATCGAGGCGGCCGAGACCCGGCTTCGCCCGATTCTCATGACGACGGCCGCGACCGTCGTCGGACATTTTCCGCTGGTGCTGGCGACCGGACCGGGAGCCGGAGCGAGAAACAGCATCGGCATCATGCTGGTGAGCGGCATGCTCATCGGCACGTTCTTCACGTTGTTCGTCGTTCCCTCCATCTACGTGCTGGTCGCGCGGTCGCGTGTGACGGCGGTCGAAGTGCGGGCCGGAGCGGATGCGAAAGCCGCCCAGTTGGCGGAGGCGGTATGACTGCGAGGTGCTTCATGAACATCGAATATTTGCGGACCGCGCGTGCGGTGCTCGTGGCCGCCGGCCTGCTGATGCCGTCCGCTGCGACGCGCGCAGGTCGCCACGGCGGGGAGTCCCGATCAACGGACCGGCGCGCTGCAGCTCACGGTGGACGACGCGGTTCGTCGCGCCGTCGAGAACAATCCGGAACTGGCGATCGTCCGCCTCGGAACAGAGGTCGAGGCTGCGCGTGTCGGGGAAAGCCGAAGTGCCTTTACACCGGTCTTCTCGACGGTGTTCGGCCGCTCCAGCACCGTGACGCCGCCGTCGAACTTCCTGCTCGGCGATCGCGGCGTGGACGCCAACGACTTGTTCTCGTCGACCGGCGTCAGTCAGCGGCTGCCATGGGGCTCCGGCACCTGGGGCGTGTCGTGGGACACGGCGCGGACGACGGGCAACAACCCGATTTCGAGCTTCGACCCGAGCCTGCAGTCGGGATTCCAGGTGTCGTTCTCGCAACCGCTGCTGAAGGACCGCAAGATCGATCCGGCGCGGCAGCAGTACGTCATCGCGAAGCGCAACCAGGAGACCTCCGAACTTCGCTTCCGCGAGGCAGCGGTCCAGACGGTTGCCGCCGTCAAGCAGGCCTACTGGACGTTCAAGGCGGCGCTCGCCAACGTGGACGTGCAGCAGCGTTCGCTCGAACTGGCCCAGGAGCTGGCGCGTGAAAACCGCATTCGTGTCAGCGCCGGGCAGAATCCGCCGCTCGATCTCGTGCAGGCGGAAGCCGAGGTCGCGCAGCGGCGCGAGAACCTGATCCGCGCCAGGACGGGCGCGGCCGATCTCGAAGACGCGCTGCGCCGGCTGATCGTCGACCCGGCGGACGCGGCCTTCTGGCGTACCCCGATCGACCCGATCGAAGAGCCGACGCTGGGCGCTCCTCCGCCAGACGAGGAGGCCGCCGTCGCGAAAGCGCTCGACGGTCGATACGACCTGGCGCGCGCTCATCAGGAGCTGGACAACCTCGGGACGACGGCGGACTTTCTTCGCAATCAGCGCCTGCCGGACGTGCGGCTCGAGACCTCGTATCGCGGCAACGGCCTGAGCGGCACGCAGTTCCTGCGGACCGGCGCCTTTCCAGGTTCGATCATCGGCACGCGGAACGAGGGGTTTGCCGACGCGCTGGGCCAGGTCTTCACGAACGATTTTCCGGCGTGGAGCCTCGGCGTGACCGTGAGCTACCCGTTGGGCCGAAGCTACGAAACCGCCAGCCTCGCGCGGACCGAAGTCGAGCGCCGGCAGGCGGCGCAGCGGATTGCGAGCCTCCGCGTGCAGACGGTGGAAGCGGTGCGCCGGGCTGCGCGCCAGATAACGGGCACGGCCGAACGCGTGGACGCCGCGCGCGCCGGCGAGGCGCTGGCGCAGGAACGGCTGCAGTCCGAGCAGCGCCGCTACGAAGTTGGACTGTCGACGACGTTCCTCGTCACGCAGGCGCAGCGCGACCTGCTGGAAGCGCAGGTCGGCCTGCTGCAGACGACGCTCGACTACCAGTCGGCGCTCGTGAACTTCGAAGCGATTCAGCAGGCGCCTCCGCTCAGCTGCCGGGGACACCGTCGGTGCCACGCCCGCCAACGTTCTTCCGCTGCCGGCGCCGGCGCCGCCGCGCGGCCTGTTCCGCCCGGCCGCGAACGGGGGGTTCTAATGGGATCGTTATCAGCGTGTACGGTGATGGGGAATGCCATGAAGCAGCCGTATCGAAAACTGGTACAGCGGATCCGCGAGGAGTTCGAGGACATGCCGGGTCTTCGCTTGACCACCGACGAGGCGTCGCGATTCTGGGCCCTGGATGAGCGCACTGTGCGAGCAGGTGCTGGAGGAGCTCGCGACCACTGGATTTCTCGCGGAAGGCGCCGACCACCGCTTTCAGATGTATGCCAATGCATGACCGGCCTCAAGCGGCCTTCGCGTCGCGCGCGCCCAGCTCGCGCGTCATCTGTTCGCGCAGCAGGTACTTGGCCACTTTGCCGGTGACGGTCATCGGAAAGCCGGTCACGAAGCGGACGTAGCGCGGAATCTTGTAGCGCGCGATCTTGCCGCCGCAGAAGTCGCGAATCTCCTGCTCGGACGCCTGCTCGCCGTCGCGCAGGATGACGCAGGCGCAGAGCTCTTCGCCGTACTTGGCATCGGGCACGCCCACGCACTGAACGTCCCGGACCTTCGGGTGCGCGTAGAGGAACTCCTCGATTTCCCGCGGGTAGATCTTCTCGCCGCCGCGGATGACCATGTCTTTGACCCGGCCGACGATGCTGCAGTAGCCCTGCTCGTCGATCGTGGCGAGATCGCCGGTGTGCATCCAGCCGGCGGCGTCGATGGACTCCCTGGTGTGAGCGTCATCTCCCCAGTAGCCAAGCATCACCGAGTAGCCGCGCGTGAGCAGTTCGCCGGTTTGTCCGCGCGGGACGATGCGCCCGCTGGCATCTACGATCTTGACCTCCAGGTGCGGCTGCACGAGGCCGACGGTGGAGACGCGGCGCTCCACGGTGTCGTCAATGGCACTCTGGAAGCTGACCGGCGAGGTTTCGGTCATGCCGTATGCGATCGTCACCTGGTGCATGTGCATCCGGGTCGACGACCCGCCGCATCACCTCGATCGGGCAGGGCGCCCCGGCCATGACCCCGGTGCGGAGGCTCGAGAGATCGTACTCGGCGAAGCGCGGATGATCGAGCTCCGCGATGAACATCGTCGGCACGCCGTAGAGTGTCGTGCAGCGTTCGGCCTGCACCGTTTGCAGCACCGCCAACGGATCAAAGGCCTCGCCCGTGAACACCATCGTCGCGCCGTGCGTCATGCAGCTCAGGCTGCCGAGCACCATGCCGAAGCAGTGGTAGAGCGGCACCGGAACGCAGACACGATCCTGTTCCGTGAGTTGCAGCGTCTCGCCGACGAAGAAGCCGTTGTTCAGGATGTTGTGATGGCTCAGGGTCGCGGCCTTGGGCGCGCCCGTTGTTCCCGACGTGAACTGGATGTTGATCGGATCGTCGAACTGCAGGCGCCTGCCGCGGTCGGCCAGCTCGGCGAGACCGGCCGCATCGGCCGGCTGCGACAGCTCGTCGAAGTTCCACACCCCCGCAGTTCGCTCCGTGCCGAGGCGAACGACCGTGCGCAGCGAGGGCAGTAGAGCGCTCCGCCATTCGTTGGTCGTGGCGTCCTTCATTTCCGGCGAAAGGGCCTGCAGCACGGCGAGGTAGTCGGTGGTCTTGAAGCCAGGCGCCAGAATGAGCGCCTTGCATTCGACTTTGTTCAATGCGTACTCGAGTTCGCTGCGCAGATAGGCGGGGTTGATATTCACGAGCACGAGCCCGGCCTTGGCGGTGGCAAACTGGGTCAGGACCCACTCGGCGCAGTTGGGCGACCAGATCCCGATGCGATCGCCCGGCTCGAGACCGAGGCGCATCAGGCCCACCGCGAGCTCGTCGACGCGCCGTTTCAACTCGGCGTAAGTCCAGCGCACGTTCTGATGCCTAACCACGAGCGCTTCACGGGCGCCGTGGGTTTCGGCCATCTCGTCGAACATTTCTCCAATCGTCGCGCCAATCAACGGGCGATCGCCGGCGCCTTGCACATAGCTTTGAACGGTATTCATCGTTCCATCTCCTCAATCTGGGTTTGTTCACCGTGTCATACGGTCTTGAACGTGTGGTACGCCACGCGCTTGATGTTCAGCAGGTCCCGGTAGGTGACGCTGTTGGTCGTGGAGCTTCCACCCCAGGTGCCCGGACCGAGCGTGAACGACGCCGCCAAGCCGGTCGTGAGCCCGAGCAGACCCTGCGTTGCCGGCGTGTTCACGAGGATGCGGCTGGCCCGGATGGTCGTCGCGAAGCGCCGGACGAGATTGCCGTTCTGCGTGTGGATGATGGCGGTGTGACCGGTGCCATCGATGTCCATCAGGGCACCACACACGTTCAGCCCCTCGTCCATGTCGGGAACCGTGATCAGGCTGACGACCGGCGCCAGCTTCTCGGCGGCGAGGTAATTGTCGGGAGTGACCGACATCGTGGGAATGACCAGGAGCTGGATCTCGTAAGGCCGCTCGATGTGCGCCAACTCGGCGAGTGTCGAGGCGTCCTGTCCGATGACGGCGCGCGTCAAGCGGTGCGTCTCGCGATTGACTGCCGCAACGAGGAAGCGCGCGGCCTCCGACTCCGTGAGCACGGCCGCCCCTCGGCTCTCGAGCGCCGAGATGAGCGCCGGCCGCACGCTCGCGTCGACCACCAGGTGATTCTCCGCGCCGCAGATGAGACCGTTGTCGAACGCCTTGCTTTGCACGACGCTCCGCGCCACGTACGGAAGGTCGGCATCGGCAGCGATCAGCGCCGGCGCGTTGCCAGGCCCCACGCCAATGGCGGGCTTCCCCGATCGATAGGCCGCTTCAACCATGGCCCTCCCGCCTGTGGCCAGCACCATGCCCACCTGTTTGTGGCACATCAGCGCCGTCGTGGTCTCGCGCGTGTTCTCTTCAGCTGTCCACTGCACGAGGGCCGACGGGCGCGCCCATCTCGCGCAAGACCCGCTGGATCATCAGCCCGACCTGCTGTGACACCCCCTGCGCGCGCCGGCTGGGGCTGAGGATGATCGCGTTGCGACTCTTGATCGCAATGAGCGCCTTGAAGATGAAGGTCGCGACCGGGTGCGTGGCCGGTATCAGGCCGACGACGACGCCAACCGGGCTGGCGATCTCGACGATCCGGCGCTTGCTGTCGAAGCTGATTGGGCCGTATCCGACTTTTCCCTCGAGTTGCGCGGCGATGCCCCGGCCGGCGACGGCGTTCTTGAGCGTCTTGTCCTGGACGTTGCCGATGCCGGTTTCCTCCACCGTCGCGACGGCCAGCTCCCGAGCGCGTTCGGCAACGCTCTCGCCCAGCGCCAGAAGCAGCCGATCGATCCGCGTCCTCGCTCCAGCTCTCGATCTGCCGCTGTGCGGCGACGGCCCGATTCACGAGCGCGTCGACGATCGAAGTGTGATCAACGAGCGGGCTACGACCGCGTTCCGTGATTGTCGGGCGTTCAACAACCGCCTGATTTGCCATTGATGTGCTCCCTGGTTGCCATCTCGCGCGATTGATTCGCGACGAGGCCAGAGTAGCGGCCGCCCGACAGGGGAGTCATAACGCGACGGTCATGTCGCGGTGACGTTTCGGTGATCGCGTGCCGATGGCGGGGAGGGGAAGGCGTAGCTGCGCGAGCGCGCGGCGAGGTTCGCGGCCTTCAGGAAAGCCTGTGCGGACTATCTGGTCCACGGTGTCGTGGCCCTCGGTGAACGATGAAAGGGCTTCCTGGACGATTCGGCGCCCTTCGGCCCGCTTGTCTTGCCTGGCGTAAAGACGTCCCAGGCTCGTGCCGGCTCTCAGGAGCCAGGATTGCGCCTGCTGCTTACGGGCGATAGCCATCGATCGCCTGAAACAGTCTTCGGCGTGCGTGAAGGTCGCCGATGGCAGCCTTGGCGCAGCGGTCGACTGCTCTGCGTTGCCGGCGGCCTGCTGGATTACGAGCTCGCCCGTCGATCCGGTTGCAGCTCGGCGGCGCACCAGTACTCCCCAGTCGTCTCGATCATGCGCCAACGCGTTCGTAATTTCCGCGACGGCCGCGTCGACGCGCTCGAGCCTGGCGAGCCCCTGCGCAAGCAGGCCGAGGTAATAGGGTCGCCACAGCGTCGCGCCGGTCGCCTCCGTACATGGCGAGGCCGCGCCGCAGCTCGTCGATGCCTTCCTCGATTTCTCCTTGGGCCATTCGCGCCCAACCGCGGTTCGTGCGCCCGAAGGCGTGCCAGAGCGGGAGCCCGTACTCCTCGGCGATTCCAATCACCGTTTCCGCTCGCTCTTGCGCGCGCAGCGGGTTCTTCGCGCAGTTGATACAGGTGGGCCGCGAAATGACTGGCAATCACGCAGGCTCTCCGCGCGCGAGAACTCTTCGGCGAGCGACACCGCGCCTTCGACCCGCTGGGCGAGCCGCATCCGGGTAACCCAGCGCCCACAACGCTCGCGCGCAGACGCATTCGGCGCACGACCCTGGGGCTCTGTCCGGTCATGGACTCGTGCCGACGCTTCGCGGTCGTAAAGTGCCGACACCTGTTCGAGGTGTTCGAGGGCTTCGTTGAAACTGACCCTGCTCGAGGAGATGGGCGCCGAAGGCGCGGTGCGCCTCGAACACGAAGAACGGGTCGCCCATGGTTTCCGGAGAGCTTCAAGAGCTCACGGGCGATTTCCTCTGCCGGCCGCAGCTCGGCCGCGGAAGTAGTGAAACAGGAACAGCAGCCATTGAGATTCTGAAGGCCTGCGATGAGGTTTCGGCGCGGCCGCAGAGCGCGAGTGCGGCTTCCGAAGACCTCCTTGACTTCGGCCGCAGCGAATCCCTTGTTGGCCATCACCGCGACGCCGAGCATGAAACGCAGGCCGAGCTCCTGCTGATCGCGTTCGAGCGATGGCGGCAGCCGGTGCAGCGCGTGCAATCCACGTCGAGCCAGCGCTTCCGCTTCGTGGTGGGCGGAACGCTGCGCGGCATTCCGCGCGGCATGCAGCAGATATTTGACCGCGCGCGGCGTATCGGCGCCCTGCTCGAAGTGCATCGCCAGCTCCGCGGCGATCTCGCCGACGTGATCGCCGTAGATGGCTTCGCCGCTGTGACCGACGCGGCGATGGATTTGCGAGCGCCGCATGGGCGGCAGCAGGCGGTACGGCACCTCGAGATACAGCACGTGACTGAACTTGTAGCGGGAGGTCATGGTGCCGTCGGGGAGCTCGACGAGCCGCCCCGGCGACAGAAACTGATACCGTGTGACCAGCGCCTCGCAGCGCTCCTCGACCCACGCCGTCGGCTCGTCGAGTCCCGCGCCGATCGCCACCGACGAGCACTCCATGCCGACGACGCTCGCGCCTTCGAGCACGCGTCGCTCGTCTGGATTCAAACGCTCGATCTGTTTTTCGATCAGCTGCCGGATGCCGTCCGGGATTTCCGATTCGATGTCGGCGAGGTTCGCCGCGCAGCTGCCAGCTCGCCGTCGCACGAGCGCGATGATCTGTTCGGCGATGAGATATTCGGCGAGGTTGACCATGAACAGCGGGTTGCCCTCGCTGCGGCGGTGAACCAGCCGCGCCAGCCGCTTCGGCAGCTGGTGCCGCGGAAACCTGACCGCCGAGATACTGCGCCACTGCTTCCTCGGTCAGGTACTCGAGTGGCAGCTCCGCGACACAGGCCGTGCGCCTGGAGCTCCCGCTTGACGGCTTTCAGCGGATGGTCGCCGAGAATCATCTCGACCGGCCGATACGTGCCGATGACCATCAGCCGGGCGGGATCCCGGCGTCGCGCCAGGTACGCCACGAGATCCACGCGTGGAGAAGTCGCTCCAGTGGAGATCCTCGAGGACGAGGATCAGCGGCTGGTCCGCGGTCGATCGCCTCGATGGCCTCGGCCATCTCGCGCAGCATCCTCTCGCGCGTTGCGCCCGCCGACCTGCTGCCGGAGCATCTCGCGTTCCTCCGGCGGCAGCAGCGACGGCAACTCGAGGAGCCACGCCGGCGCGTGCTGCCGCAGGAGTTGGATGATTCGTTCGCCGCCTGGCGCGCGGCCAAGCCGGGAGAGTCCTTCGAGCACGGGCAAGTAACGCTTCGCCGGCGCCGGACTGTTCCAGGCACTGCCCTCGCGCGACCCACACGCTCGTTGCGGCTGAGACCTCCTGCAGCAGCGCGTTGACCAGCGTCGTCTTGCCGATGCCCGGTTCGCCGGTGACAAACACGACCTGGCGCTCGCCCGCGAGCGCCGCTCCAGCCATTCCCGCAACTTGCCAAGTTCGCGGTCGCGGCCGAGCACGTTCTGCGGCGGAGCCGGCGACGCTGGAACCGCTGTCCGTGGCGGATTGGGGGCGCAGCGCATCGCGGGCAGGCGCGTCTTGCTCGACGGCGGCGCGGCCGCCCGACGCGTGTCCGATGAAACGGTAGCCGCGGCGGTGCGCCGTCTCGATGTACTGCGGGGCATCGGCAGCGTCGCCCATCGCCTCGCGCAGCTGCCTGATGCTGGCCTTGAGGACCGCGTCGCTGACGTAAGTGGCGGGCCACACGTGATCGAGCAGCTGCTGCTTGGTGACGAGCTGGCCCGAGTGCTCGATCAGAAGCTTCAGGACGGCAAATGCCTTCGGCCGCAGCGGAATCGCCTGCGTTCCCTGCCACAGGCATTCGTTCGTCGAGTCGAGGCGGAATCGACCAAACGTGATCTGGTCTGGTTTCCTGCATCACGGAAACATCACCGCAACAGCGCGTACGCGATATGGCTGGCTTCGATTTGCGCCGCGCTATTCTCGAGCCGCGTTGAGCAGATTCAACACGAGGCGCGGAGCCCGCTGAAGATGATCCGGCTGCGAGAATTGCGTCGACTATTTCCAGCACTGCACTAGGGACGGCCGGTGGGGCGACGCGCGCGGCACGCTCCTGCATGACGTGGCCGCACGCGTCAGGCCGCCTCTCCTAATCGCAAATTCTCCTGCCGCTTATCGGGTCGAGGTAGCAGCGGCCGCCCGGATTCTCTTCGCTTGAATCACAGACGCCTGCGGCGCAGGCCGCGCAGGCGGCGCGCGGCCGGCCACCGTGTTCGGCGCAATAGTCGAGAAGGCTATCGCAGTTCTCGCACCTCGGAATCGCGGGAACGACGCCGCCCGATCGCGCGGCGGCCACGCGGCTGCCACGATACCGACCACGCGTCGCCTGCAGCGAACGCTCAGCACTGAATCCAGGCATGTTCATCGCAGTCCCTCCTCTTGATAGTTGCTGACGACAATCTCCCCAGGATCGTGTGAGGAATTCTTCGCGGCTCCGTCAGCCGCCTGCTTCATCGGTCGAAGTAGGGCGACAGCTTGGTGACCAGGAACGGAAACTCCTCGGTGATGTCGACGCGCGTGAAGAACTTTTCGGTGTAGTCGGTATTGCGGTTGGTGTACGAGAAGACCACTTCGACGATGCTGCGGGTGGCGCTCAAGGGTGAGACGCGAACATCGACGCTGCTCAAGGAAAAGTCTCCCGCGAATTCCTCGGCCGTCTTCGCGTAGATGGCTGGATAGCGCATCGCGAGATAATTCAAGGCGCGATGCTCGTCTGGTCGCGCCGGCATTGTCGGTCATCTGCATGATCCGATAAAAGAGCTCGTCGGCGGCCCGGGCGAACTGCGCGGCGGTCGTCTTCTCTGGCTTCGGGATGGCCTTGATGAGCGCGTCACGGTCGAATGAATAAATCTGATCGAACGCGACGATCGGAACCATCAGTCCGTTGCACATCTCGGGCGGCGCGATGCCGCCGCGTGTGCCGATCACGACATCGATGTCATTCGGGCTTGGCGCCGGACGAATCGCTTCCACCAGCAGATCGATGTCGCCCGGGTCTCGCGGCTGCAGCAGATAGGTCTCCAACCCCTGGATGGTCAACACCCAGCACAGCTGTCTGGCGAGGTACCGGTTCTCGCGTTTCGAGAGGACATCGTGAAACGTCTGCTGGTCGGTTTTCCCGGCGGTGTCGGCGCGCCCGGTTGCCTGCGCGAACTCCTTTTCGGCGGAGAGGGTGGGAAAACGTGCTTCGACGCGGCCGATGGCGTAGACAAAGGGACCCGTCGTGGCACCGAGGGAACCTGCGCCGGAAGCCGCATAGGTTCCACCTCCAGCCTGCATCTCCAGCGGCGTCACGTGTTCGACTGCTTCGTGTTGCTCGTTCATCGTGTTTCTCGTTTCGCCTTGAGACGCGCCGCCGGCCAGGCGGACGCGCACGTTTCTACATCACTGCCCGTGAGCTCTTTTGTTGAACACCATCCAACGATTCAGCGCGGCTGCCCGACGCTTGCAGCCGCCGCACGGCCGGACGCCGATGTACGACGTCACCCGCTCGATGGCATCGCCCAATCCGATTTCGCTCGTCGGTGACAAATCCAGGCAGTCGGACCTCGTGCACCGGACGATCGCGCGCGTCCGTGGTGTCGGCGCGTTTGCGTCGCTTGCCTTCGCCAGTCCTCGTCATGCGGTCCTCGCTCTCATCGTCGCGACGGTCAGCGCGTGATATGCCGCCACATGCGTCGAGCAGCGGCGGCACCACGGAGGGGCGGCGCGGCGCGGATGCCTCCATCATGGCGAGCTTGATGTTCGCCGCGGTCGCACTGGGAAATTCAGACCACAACAGCGCGGCGGCCCCTGTGACGAACGGCACCGCCACGCTCGTCCCTCCGAGCGTCAGCGGCGGACCATCGGCACCCAGACTCGTAATGCGATCGCCGGGCGCGCATAATCCGCGCTTGCCGATCGAGCCACCGAAATTCGATCTGACTCATCGGGCGGCCTTGCAGGTCACAGGCGACCACGGGAATGACCCATGGATGGCGGGTGAGAGCCGTGCTGCCGAGCAGCCCCTGGTTTCCGGCGGCTGCCGTCACGATCACGCCCCGCCTGACCGCCTGATGCAAGGCGGCGTCGAGGATCTGATCGCCCTTGTTCGACTGCTGCACGAGAGCGAGGCTCAAGTTGAGCAGTCGCGCGCCGGCGTCGATGCAGTCGATGATGGCCCTGGCCAGGTCCTGCGGTGTCGCACTGGGATTGTTGCCTGACGTCGATTCGGAAAAGATCGGACGCACGAGAAACGTGCAGTCGGGGCAGATCGCGGGCGCCACGGAATTCCGTTTGGCAGACAAAATGCCGGCGATGAATGTGCCATGAAGGCACGCGGTGCTGCTGGTGTGATTGCAGGCCGCCGTGCGGTCTTGCGAGATCTCGTGGAGGCGTTCGGGTGTGAGATCGGGATGTCCGATGGCGACCGGACCGTCGATGATACCGATCCTCACGTCAGGGTTGCCGCCCGAGCGTTGCATCAGCGCGGTGAGGCCGATCAGATCAAGAGCGTCCATGGAGAACCGCAAGATTTTACGCGCATCGTCGCATCCTGCGATGCGAGATCTAACGCTCGCGCTGCGTTGTCACTGCAGAGATTGTTGTAACGTCGAGATCTGTTGAAGGGAATTCCGGTGTAGCGATTAGGCCGACGAGTGTTGGTACGCGCGATCGCTCGCCCAGAACCGTTTCAGCTGATCGGCAACGTAGCTGATTTCGAGATCAGTGAGTTCCGGGTAAATGGGCAGGCAGAGGTGCGTTGCCGAGAATGCGTCTGATCCGGGGAAGTGGTCAGCCGTCGTGGAAGCCAGCACGGGTTGCTTGTGGAGGGGCACGTCATAAACTCCTCCTGGAATTCCGATGCCGGCATCCTTCAATTGATGTCGAAGCCTCTCTCGATCGAGGTGTGACGGAATCAGAACCATGTACTTGTACCAGCTTGACTCCCCGGCTGGTTCCAGGTGGACAAAGCCATCGAGTTCAGCCAGCAGCTCTGTATAACGATTCGCGATTGCGCGGCGGCGCGCGACGATACCGTCGAGCGAACGTACCTGACTGGCACCGACGATCGCCGCGAGCTCGTTCAGCCGCCAGTTCATTCCGAATGCCACGCTGATCGTCACCCACGGCTCCGGCTTGCCATAGTTTCGCAGCAGCTGCGCCCTGGCAGTCAGTTTCGCATCGTCGGTGACCAGCATGCCGCCTTCACCGCAGGTGACAATCTTCGTTGAGCAGAACGAATACGCACCGCCAATTCCAAAGCCGCCAGCCATGATGCCGTTGACCGAACTGCCGTGCGCGTGCGCGCAGTCCTCGAAGAGCCAGACGCCGCGCCGCGCGCAGAGTGCCGCGATCGCCTCGATCTCCGGGCTGATGAGTCCTCCTATATGGACCATCACCACGCCGCAGGTCTTCGGTCCGATCGCGTGGTCGACCTGTGCTGCGCTTGGCGATCCGGTCATCACATCGATGTCAATCAGTACCGGGATTCCACCAGCGGCGACCACAGCGGCGTAGGTGGCCAGGAATGTATTCGTGGGAACCAACACTTCGCGGCCCGCGACATCCAGGGCGCGCATGGCCACTTCCAAAGCGCTCCCCCCGCTGCTCAGCGCGATGGCGTGCCGCCGTCCGACATACTCGGCGAACGCGGACTCGAATGCCTCGACGTGTTCACCGGGCGCAAACTGTCCCGTCAGGAGGCATTTGTCGATACTCGCGAGGATCTGCCTGCGTTCGTCATCGGGCAGGGATCTCTTGAAACCAGCGACCTTAAGCGACGCCATCTTTTCGTCCTTTCCGCAGGTCCACGCGAAGGCTCTTCGGCTTGCTGGGGCCGGAGGGCGTTGACAGGATTGCTTCCGAATGTGAAACCGCCACGCGCGGCTGACTCGCATGGCTCGCCGCCCCGAGGGGAAGCGCGGCAAACAGTCCCCTCGACTCGAGTTCAAGGTAGACACCGTGCGCGACGGTCGGAAACAACGAGAACTTGCCCGGTACGACGACGAGGAAATTGGGACCGCGCAAGGGCGTCCGCGTTCGTGTGGAGTGAGCGTCCTCGAAGGATAAGCGGTCATTGAGTTGAGTTTCTGAAAACGCCCGGATCGTTTCACGCTGATACGAATCGAAGGCAGAACGTCGCTGCGCATCCGCACGATGACCGTCGCGCTCCGCCGATACGAGCGCCAGCAGCGCAAAGTGGAGCGCCTTCTTGACGGCCCAGCTGGACCCGGAGAAGTGACCGAGGGCGGGATGTCCACGTTCCGTATCTCCGGCGCGCACGAGTTCTTTGATGACGTGCTCCGCCTCGGTCTGCGCCACGCCGTCGCGGGCTGCGTCCCATCGCGGAGTGGACCAGTAACGAAACTGCGGCGCCCACCAGTACTGATACTGGCGAGTGTCATCACCATGCTGGCTGAACTCGGTCTTCATACACTGATACCAGCCAAGGCGGCTGCGATCGAGCGCCTCGCCAAAGTAGTGGCGGGATTTCGCGATCAGCGTTTGCGCGACGTCCGCCGCCCCCCGGTGGTCCGAGGTGCCCGGAAGAGAATTGTCGTCGGCGATCAACGAGTAGTCGACCATCCGGTCGCCTGCCGGCCGACGCCGGCAGATGTGGTTGAAGACCAGGTCCGGCGTGGCATCGAGGCGGACAAAGCTCGCAGGACACAACGCCGGTTCCGCAACCAGCATCACGCTGGACCGGCGATGAACCTGGATTCTCAGATCGAGTCGGTCGCGAAGAAAATCCACGTCAGCGAATCCTGCGCCAACGGCAAAGATGTACTCCGAGGCGATCACATGCAGGGCCGGCTTCGAGTCGCCGCCATCGAGCACCAGACCTTTGATGGAATCCGCGGTGCCGTGCGCGTCGATGCGAATCGAGCCGTGATCGAGGGCGTAACCGCAACAAAAGGTGACGCCGAAGTCAGCCGCTGACGAGGACAGCGCCGTCAGGATACTGGTCGGATTCATCGTGGCGTCAGGTGAATCGACTGGCCGCCAGGCGGCGGTCGTCGCCACACTGAATGCTTCAGAATGAGCGCGTCAAGCGTGGAATCGCGGATCAGGCGCGGGCCGGCGGCGGTAGCGTCGCCGACCGAATGCGGGGCATAGCAGCAGCCCAGTTGCTGATCACGCCACGAAGGTGTGGTGAAGATGCGGTTGATCCGATCGAGGCTTCGATTGATTCGAATGTCGCCGGCACCTGCGCCCGCGTTGCCGTTCGCGGTCGCGATCCCCGCGGCAGCACCCGGGACGAGGTACGGCATGGGAGCGGTAAACCAGCGGTGTGGGGCTGTTGGAGTCGAAATTGAATCGAGGCGCCTCCCGCCGCGTCCCAATGGACGAAGATTGCAGCCGCGCGAGGAGGCCTTGAAGAGCGGATCGAAGAAGTACCAGTTGTACAGATCCTCGAACGAATGCGCGAGCGCGAACAGCGTCGAGGTCGAGTCGAGCATCGAATAGAGGGCACCAGAATGGAACCAGCCCTCCAGCTTGCCGGACGCGCCGCCTCCTATTTCATTGCCCGCTTCGACGACGAGAACGCGAATCAGCCGGCCCTGGCGCGCAGCTTCGCGCGCAATGCGCTCGGCGATCGACACACCGGCGATCCCGGCCCCGACCACAACGACGTCGCACAGTGTCACGTTCACGTGTCGCATGTAGTCTCTCGCTTGTGACTATCCACACAGTGGTACTAACCGCAACACGGTCGGTGATGGACGTCTGATCACGGCGCGGATACGCGGGCCTGAAGCGCCAGCAGCAGCGCAAGGGTGGAGTCGCCGTCCTTGATCTCGTTGCGGGAAATGAGCGCTCGAACGGCATCGTGCGAGAACGACTGCATGACGCCGATTTCCTCGAAGTGCTGACGTTGCGGTGCTGTTTCAATCGTCACGCCAGCGGCCAGGAAGATGTGCACTCGGTGCGCGGCTGAGCCGTTGGTCATGTCAAAAGACCCAAGCGGCTCGAGCTGCCTGCACGTGCCGCCGAGTTCCTCGAGAAGTTCCTGCCGCGCGACATCCTCGACGGTGTGATGCATCATTCGATCCGCAAGCGTCCCGCCGGGTACCTCCCAGGACCACTCGTCCGTCGTGAAGCGGTAGGCCTTCATCAGCAGGAACATCTTGTCGATAGTTTCCGGAACGACGATGACCGAGCCGTGGTGCTCGACGTAGCTGTAGGTGCCCACCTGTCCGCCCTTGTGAACTTCGAAGTGGCGGACTCGAAACCACGGGCACTCGTAGGCCGTGCCCAGGTCGCGAGCTCGCCAGCCCAGACTGCGGCCGAGAGGCTTCGTGATGTCGGTCAAATGCGGCCTCCTTTAGATCTGCTGACGCCGATCGAACGTGATCATGGAAGAGCTGCAAAAAGATAGCCGCGGGTTGCACAGCCGCCAGTGCCGCCAGTGCGGCCCGTACTACCGTACCTTCGGTAATGCGTAGGACAAAAGTGGACGAGTGAGCCAGGGACGCACCTGAAGTCGCTGACCCCTACCGTTTGGTGGGATCGACGCATGATGTTTGCAAATTTGTCGGAACCAGCTTGTAAACGTGCTGGCTGAAAATCGCGATGTGAATCTGAGAGCCGCATGCGCGAAACGCACGAGCACGACCAGCGCGACTATCGAACAAGAGACACATCTGTTCATCGCTGTGTATTGATCGGCGCGTACTGGTCATAGCACCCCGTTCAACTTCACGACGAGCGTGACGATAAGCGGAAGCGTCGCGCGAGCCACGCGGATCACCAGCGTGACGGTGACGGATCACGACGAACACAACCGTCCCTTCCGCTGTAGCGATTGATTACTCAGCCGAGTGATCCGGCCACACCCAAGTCGCGCAAGCGCGACCCTAAGCTCGCGCGGTGCAAAGTTGGTCCGATGCGTGCAGTGGTGCCGTGGCAACGCCGCGAGCGCTCTTGAACTTTTGCTCGCCGCGCCAAGAGATCGGCGCGTCGTACATCACGACCCGTGACGACCTCTTTACCAAACAATCGGCTTGTGAGTTAGAGGGCGAAGCTCTACGCGCATGACACCAGAACGTCGCTCGCGGCGAGGCAAGGCCGGTCGGAATCTCTGCTGCGTGTCGGTCGCCATCTGGCTGATCTGCGGCGGCGCCCGCGGGCGCACAGACGGACCTCGTGCCGCCGACTGAGCGCGCACGCGATCAAGCGCCGATGCAGCTCGGACCGCTATATCTCACGCCTCGCTGGGCCCTCCACGCCGGATTCGATGACAACGTCTTCAATTCGACCGAAGCGCCGCAGTCGGATTGGACGGCCATTTTCGCGCCGGCCCTGACCGTTGCGCTGCCAGTCACCCATCGGGCGCTCTTTCGTGTGAATGGCGGCGCCGACATGGTCTGGTTCTCACATTTTGTCAACGAACGATCAATCGATCCGCGCCTCGAAGCCCGAGCGGAAGGGTATCTGCAGCGGGCGACGGTTTCGTTTCAGCACACCGCACTCAGTTCGCGTCAGCGCCCGAACTACGACATCGATGTCCGATCTCGGCGGTTCGAGTCCAGCTCAGTCGGCAGCGTCGCGCTGAGCGTTCTCAGTCAAGACATCGGTCGAGGTCTCTGCGGCGCATGCGACGACGGAGTATGAGGCCAGTGATTTCGAACAGATCGATCTTCGGCAAGCGCTCAACGGTACCGCTGACTCGATTGCGCTGACCCCGAAGCTCCGCTTGACCGAGTTCACAGTCCGTGGCGGTACGTGCCGAACGTCTCCAGGAACGATTCACATACGACGCGGCGAGAGATCGCGACAGCGTGATGGTGATGCCCGGCGTCGAGCTGAAGCCGCGGGCGCTGGTCTCGGGACAGGCCTATGTCGGCTACCGCTGGATGACCGCGAAGGATCCGACGCGAATGCCCGACTTCAGCGGCATCGTCGCGCATCTCGGCCTCTCGCTCCGGGCGGGACAGGCGACCCGCATCAATACCGGCTACGACCGCGACATCGTCGGGGCGAGTTCAGCCGCAGAACCGTATTTCGTCGACAACAGCGTCCGGCTTTCCGTGACCCACGCCGTTCCGCATGGCATTGATTTCGTGCTTCAAGCGGAGCGCCACCCCTACGACTTCACGGAGTTCTACGGGGTCATGGTCGGACCGGTCGCGCCTCCGCCGGTCGTCCCGCCCAGGCAGGACCGCACGTATGTCTTTGGTGCCGGTGTCGGCTATCGCATGGGCCGCAACATGCGCATCGGCATTCACGGCACGAGAACCGAACGCTACTCGAACCGCGACCGCGACTTCCGCGACCTCGCTGTCAGCACGGATGTCATCTACGGTCTGTAAATGTCATCTATGACCACGATTCACTTACCGAACCGCACTCGTGCTCAGCGCCTGGCTCGCGATCGCCGGGATCGCATCAGCGCAGTCGAACCAGGCGCCCTCGAACCAGACGCCAGCGAAGCAGGCGCCGGTGACCCCGGCGCCGCCAACCGCGGCACCGGCAACCCCCGCGCCGGTAACCCAGCGGAGCACCGGTCAACCCGGGCGGCGTCGAATTACTTGCTCGGGCCGCAGGACGTGCTTGTCGATCGTCGATCTACGACCAACCCGATCTCGGCGGCAAATTTGCGATCGAGCTCGACGGTACGTTCACATTCCCATTTCTCGGACGCATCTCTGCCGGCGGCCGGACGATTCGTCAACTCGAAGAAGAGCTGAAGACCCGGCTCAAGGACGGATTACTTCAAGGACCCTCAACTGGCGGTGTCGGTTGGGGAGTACCACAGCCAGCGCGTCTTCGTCGTTGGCGAGGTGCGGACCCCGGGCACGTATTCGCTGACGCGCGACATGACGCTCGTCGAACTCCTGTCACGCGCCGGCTCCACCACGCCCGGCGCGTCGGACGTCGTGACCGTCGTCAGAGCGCGTGCTGGCGCGCCCGGTCCGTGCCACGCCAGAGGGCGGCGCCCCCAGCGATGCCCAGCGCATCAATCTCAAGGATCTGCAAACCGGCGTCGTGCCGAAAGTCGTCGAGCTGCACGACGGCGACACCGTCTACGTCGGCAAGGCCGACGAGGTGTTTGTCTTCGGCGAGGTCAAGGCGCCGGGCGCGTATCCGATGCGCTCGGCCACCACGGTGCTGCAGGCGCTGTCGCTGGCGGGCGGCGTCACGTCCGCAGGCGCGATGGGCCGCATTCGCATCATGCGCACGGTGAACGGCGTGAAACGCGAGTTGTCGGCGAAGCTGACCGATCTTGTCCAGCCAGGCGACACCATCACCGTTCCTGAGCGCTTTCTTTTGAGACCGACCAATGTTGAGAGTTGTGCAACGAGACGGACAAGACACGATGCTGCCGCAGGCAGATATCGGTGACGCTGCGGCAGCGGCGCTGGCCCATGTCGAGGACCCGCATCTCGTCGATTACGTGCGGATCGTCTACAAGAAGCGCTGGCTCGTGGCGATCACGTTCCTGCTGGTGCTGGCCGGCGCCGCGGCGTATCTGCACCGCGCGACGCCCCAATACGAAGCGACGGTCGAGTTGTTCATCGGCCCGGACGGAGGGAACGCGGTTCATTTCTCCGAGAACGAGCCACCGGAGCAGGGCAAGGTCGACTACTACCAGACGCAGTACAAGCTGCTGCAAAGCCGCGAGCTGGCGAAGCAGACGATTGATGCGTTGAAGCTCTGGGACGGCGCGGAAGTCACCCAGCCGGCGAACGCAGGGCCGCAGTGGCTGTCCGATCTGAAAGCGCGCCTCATTGATCTGGAAGCGCGCGTCACCGGTTCCGAACCCCGGGTACACGATTCGGAGGAATCCTCCGGCGCAGACAAAGCGGCCGGCACGGACGGGTCCGTCGAGACGAGGAAGGTCCAGACATTCCTGTCGCACTTGCGCGTCGAGCCCGTGCGCAACAGCCGTCTGGTCGATGTGTCGTTCCGATCACCCGATCCGACAACGGCGGCGACGGTCGCCAATGCGCTGGCCGACGCCTACATCCAGCGCAACCTCCAGTTCCGGACGGCCACCAGCAAGGAAGCATCGGGGTGGCTGCAGGGGCAGCTCGAAGAACAGAAGCAGAAGGTCGAGCAAAGCGAGGCCGCGGTCCAGCGCTATCTGGAACAGAACGACGGCGTCACGCTGGATCAGCGCCAGGACATCGTGCTCCAGAAGCTGGTGGACGTGAATTCCGCCGTCACCAAGGCCAAGACCGAGCGGATTGAAAAAGAGTCGATGTTCCGGCAGATCGAGAGCGCCAAAGAGAACCCCGAGGCGCTGAATACCTTTCCGAGCATCCTCGCCAACACGGTCATCCAGGAGGAGCGGGGCGAGATCGCCAAGCTGCAGAGCCAGCTGCGCTTGCTCAGCGAGAAGCTCGGCGATCGCCATCCGGACATCATCAAGACCAAGGCGGCGCTGCAGATGGCGGAAGACCGCGAACGCGGCGAGATCGAGAAGGTCGTCCAGTCGGTACGCGCGGATTACGAGAACGCGGCGGCGCACGAGCGCAGCCTGCTCGATGCGCTTGGCCAGCAGAAATCGGAATCGTTACGACAGAGCCGCAAAGGCATTGAGTTCTCCGTCCTCCAGCGAGAGGCCGAGGGCAACCGTCAGCTCTACAACAACCTTCTGCAGCGCACGAAGGAAGCGGGCGTTTCGGCCGACGTCAGCACCTCCAGCATCAGGGTCGTCGATCGTGCGGACGTGCCGCTGCATCCGGTCAGTCCGAAGCGGACGATGACGCTGCTGCTGGCGCTGTTCGGCGGGGCCTTCTGCAGCCTCGGCCTGGCGTTCTTCATCGAGTATTTCGACCCCCGTCTCAAGACGCCGGACGATGTGCGCGGGCATCTGCGGCTGACGTCGCTCGGCCTCGTGCCGAGAGCCAGGGGCTGGCGGTTGCCCAAGCATCTGCTGATCAACGGCCGCGTGCCTCCTGAATTTGCCGAGGCGTTCAAGACGATTCGGACCAACCTGCTGTTCGGCTCGTCGGTGCAGGGTGGACGCTCGCTCCTCATCACCAGGTACTCGCCCCGGCGAAGGCAAGTCGCTGGTGACGGTGAATCTGGCCATCGCCATGGCGGCGGCGGGGTGCCGGGTCGTGGTGATCGATGCCGACTTGCGCCGGCCGAAAGTGCACGAACTGCTCGGCATCAGCCAGGAGCCAGGCTTCACCGACGTCATTGCCCGCAAGCAGAAACTCGCGACCTGCCTGAGGACGACATCGATCCCGCGCCTGTCAGTGCTGCCCGCCGGACACATGGTGGAGCAGCCGTCGGAGTTGCTCGGGATGACCCGATGCATCCAGGTGCTGGACGTGCTGAAAGCGCACTTCGACTGGATTCTGATCGACACGCCGCCGACGATTGCCGTCGCCGACGCGCTCACGCTGGCCCACGCCGTGACCGGCGTCGTGTTTGTGGTGGGCGCCGACATGACCAGCCGTCACCACGCGCGCGCAGCCCTCGATCAGTTGGAGCGCGCGCGCGCGCGCTTTGCCGGCGCCGTGCTCAACCGCATCAAGCTCGACGCGCATCCGTTCTATTACGCCCGTTACTACCGCAGGAAATACAGCCGCTACTACGCCCAAGGCTCCTCATAGCGCTCTGTTCACGCCCATTTATCGCAAGGACCGGTGGATCGTGCCCGTGGCTCATGTTTCAGCGATTGCCTCAAAGTTGATCGACGCTGTTCAACTGCCGTCGTGCGATGTGCGCGGCGTCCTCGACGACTCGGCCCGCCGCGGCTGGAGCGAGTCGTCGCGCCGTATCGCGCGTGTCGTCGGCCTGATCGCCATTGACACGTGTGCCGGGCTGCTCGGCGTCTACGTGTCGCTCTGGACCTGGAGTCTGGTGTCGGCCGCAGGGCGTCAGGCCGGTGCCCGACGATGTGCCGCTGGTCGCGATGGTGCTGTGCCTCCAGCCGCTCGCGCTCATGGTTGTCGGTGCCTACTCCGGCGGCCGGTATCGCCTCGATCTCGTACGTCTGGCGGGCGGCATCGCCGTGGCGGCGCTGATCGGCTGGCTGCAGGGCCGCATATTCGGCCATGGCGCCGATGTCCCGAACAAGACGGCCTACCTGTATGCGTCGGTCTGGATTCTCAGTTACGTCTGGCTCGGCCGCCTGCTGTTCGACCGGCGGTGACGGCCGCGTATCGGCGCGGGTATTTCCAGCGTCGCGTCCTGGCGATCGGCTCGGCCGACGATGCCGCGGCGTTTCTAGCGCGGTACGGGCAGGCCCATTCGGAGATCCGCATCGTTGGCCGGATCTCGCGTTCGACCCGGACGAGGGCGTCGGCCCGGCGGCAGTGAGTCGCGGCGCGCCATCGGTTCGGTCGACGATCTGCGCGATGCGATGACCGCCACGTCTGCGCAGGGCGTGGTCCTCCTGGCCGACACGTCGCTCAACCAGATGGAACGCCTGGCCGAGGAATGTCTTGAACTTGGCGCCAGCATGACCGTCTGGCCCCGGGCGCTCCAGCCGCTGTCGTCGCTGCACATGGAAATGCGGCACAGCGCCATCGGCGATTTCATGCAGCTGAATCCGTTACAGCTGCAACTGCCGCAGCTCGCGACGAAGCGCGCCATGGACGTGCTGTTCACGGTGCTGGGGCTGATGCTGATCTGGCCGGTGCTGCTCGCCGTGGCCATCGCCGTCAAGCTCGACTCTCCAGGTCCGATCCTCTTCAGGCAACGGCGCGCGGGTGTCGGCGGACGGCCGTTCGAGATTCTGAAGTTCCGCACGATGGTCGCCAACGCCGATGCGCTCAAGGCGAGCCTGCAGCACTTGAACGAGTATCCCGATGCACGGCTCTTCAAGATCAAGAAGGATCCGCGCATCACCCGCATCGGCGGATTTCTGCGGAAGTCGTCGCTCGACGAGCTGCCGCAGTTGTGGAACGTGCTGTGCGGCGACATGAGCCTCGTCGGCCCCCGTCCGTGTGTGCCTGAGGAACTCGCACACTATGCGCCCCACCATCTCGAGCGTCTGTTCGTGGTGCCGGGCCTGACCGGTCCCTGGCAGGTGAGCGGGCGCAACGACGTCACCGACTTCGAAGAGGTTGTGCGCATGGACCGCGAGTACATCCGCTCGTGGTCGCTCACGCGCGACCTGGCCATTCTCCTGAAAACGATCCCGGTCGTGCTCGGCCGGGGCGCCTACTGACATGTCGCCCGTTCAGCTGACATCAATGTCCATTCCTCATAATCGATACACCGGGGAGGAGGGGCGCCGCTATCACGAGCAGCGAGCCGACTCCCGTTCGGCCGCCGCGCAGTCATTGCGGTCGCACGTCTTCAGCGACTTGTCCGACACCGAAGGATGCATTCTCGACTTCGGCTGCGGCACCGGAGGCGTTCTGTCGTGTCTGGGTGCGGCGCGCCGGATTGGCGTCGAAGTCAATGAGTTCGCCGCCGCCGAGGCGCGTGCGTCTGGACTCGAGGTGTTTTCATCCCTCGAAGACGTGCCGCCGGCGATCGCCGACGTGGCGATCAGCCATCACTGCGCTGGAGCATGTCGAGAATCCGATCGACAGCCTCAGGCTGCTGCGCCGGGCGCTGAAGGCCGGAGGCCGCCTGCGCCTGGTCATTCCGGCTGAAAGTCCCTTCTGGCGGTCGCAGCGTGGTTCGGGCGCCGATCCGTATCAAGCACCTGTTTGCGTGGACGCCGCGCAGCGCCGCGCACCTGGTGAGGCCGCCGGCTTCTCCGACGCCGTGGGCACGGTCGCGCCGATACCCACCGGATCGCGGCCGGTCGCGATGTTGCGGTCATGGCCGGCCCTGCAAGCACGCGCGCACTGGGCGCGCGCCTGGTGGTTCGAGCGGTTCAACGTCATTGTCGATGCCACTAATCGCGACAAGTAGGGACACCCCGCCGTCCTTCCTCCTGGTTCGACCGGAGTGGTCGCACCTGTCGGTGCGGTCCCTGCCGGACCAGGAATGAGATTGGTGCGGCGGGTTCGCGCCGCACTCGCGCCGGCTCGATCGGAAGCCGAACGGGCGGTCGTTCGCGGCACCGGCATCGCGACCACCGCGCGAGTCATCACCGAAGGCATCCGCGCCTTGCGGTTGCTGCTGATGGCGAAGATGCTGGCGCCCGAGGATGTCGGCACCTTCGGCGTCGCGATGGCGGTGCTGTCCTTTCTCGACATGGTGACGGAGCCGGGCATCCAGGTGGCACTGGTCAGGCGGCCGGGAGATATCGAACACCATCTGGAGACGGCATTCTCACTGCAGCTGTTGAGAGGCGCGCTGCTGGCCGCGGCGCTGTATCTCCTGGCGCCAGCCATTGCCGGGTTCTTCAATATCGCGTCGGCGGTGATCGTGGTCCGTGCGCTGGCGGCAGTCGTGATGCTGCGCGCGCTGACCAATCCGGCGATCGCCCGGCTGCAGCGGGAGTTGAGGTTCCTGCCGATTGCGCTCATGAACCTGGCGGACCCCGTCGTCAGCGTGATCGTGCTCGTGCCACTGCTGCTGATGCGGCCCGACGCCTGGGCCTTGATGCTGGCCTTCATCGCCGGGCAGGCGGCGCGCACCGTCGTCTCCTACGTGATTTGCCCCTATCGTCCTCGCCTCGACTATCAATCTGGCGCACGCTCGTGAACTCGCTTCGTTCGGCCGCTGGATGGTCAGCGCGCAGGTGGTCATCTACCTGTGCCTGACGGGCGACAACCTCTTCGTCGGTCGCACGATGGGTCCGGCGGCCCTGGGTTTCTATGCGCTGGCCTTCCGTATCACGGAACTTCCCTCGACGCTGCTGACTCGCGGCATGAGCGATTCGATTCTGCCGGTCTTCAGCAAACTCCAGCACGATCGGGCGGCGTTGTCGCAGTTCTTCGGCAAGGCGGTGCTCTGGGTGTCGTGCGCCGCCTTCGCCATCAGCGCAGCGATCATTGCCGGTGCTCCTCTCATTCAGAAGGTGTTCCTGTCCGAGCGCTGGGATGGCATCGTGCCGGTGATGCGCATTCTCGCCGTGGGCGCCATGCTTCGGGCGGTGCTATCGGTCGCCGGGGCCCTTTCGGTGGCGGTCGGCCGGCCGGACATCAATTTCCACATGAATGCGACGCGACTCGTGGTGATGGCGGCGACGATCTATCCGCTGGCCCATCGCTTTGGTCTCATCGGCGTCGGGATATCAGTGGCTCTCGGCCTCGTCGCGCACCTTCTGGTCTGCATCGTCACCGCCAGGCAGTTCCTCGCTGCTGCGCCCCTTGCCGCGACGACGGTCGGGAGCAGCGACACGGTGCGGGCATGAACGTCGTGTTCGTGGTGCCGGATTTTCTGCCCGAGGGTTTCGGCGGGGCCGAGCAGCAGACACGAAAGCTGGCCGGCGAGCTGTCGCGGCGGGGCGTTGGTGTCACGATCCTGGCGCCGCGTCTTCGGCCACAGACGCCAAAGCACAGCACCGACGACGGCGTGGTCGTGCGGCGATTCCGTTTGCGCCATCCACCCAGCCACGGCGGATGGCACATCCTGTCGTGGCTCTGGTGGTCGTTGCGGGTGGGCCTCTGGCTGGCGCTGCATCGGCGGCGCTATGACGTCATTCACGTGATTCATGGACGGCTGCACGCGGTCCCCGCGATCGTGATGGGGCATCTGCTGCGCGTTCCGACCGTGGTGAAACTCGGACGCGGCGGTGAGCACTTCGATCTGCGGCTCGTGGCCAATAAGAAATTGATTGGCCGGTGGATGGCCCCGATCGTTGCCGACCGCACGTCGTGCTTCATCGCGAACAGCGCCGACATCGCGCACGATCTTCACGCATTCGGCATCCCGCCCGAGCGCATCCGTCTCCTGCCCAACGGTGTCCAGACGCTGCCGCAGCTTCAGCGTCGTGACTATTCGGGCAGGGCCGCGCGCTTTCTCTACGCGGGCCGCTTCGACGTCGAGAAGGCGCTGGAACGGATGATCCGGGACTTCAGCCGGCTACCCGGCCGAGGGGCGACGCTGACGCTGGTCGGCGCTGGCGCCTGCGAAACCGAGCTGAAGAGCTTGTCGCGACGCTTGGCGCCGGCGATCGAGTCTTCATCAGGCCGCCGGTGCGCGATGTGATCCCGCTGTTCGCGCAGGCCGATTTTTACGTATCGACCTCGACGTCCGAGGGCATGTCGAATTCGTTGCTGGAGGCGATGAGCGCGTCGGTCCCGCCGATCACCTCGCGGGTCAGCGGCGTCGACGACATCGTCGACGACGGGCGGTCGGGTCTGATTTTCGACGCGGCGGATCCCGACGGCTTCGTGCGCGCGCTCGCCGAGGCCATGGCGGTCGATGCGGATCGCTGGCGGCGAGATGAGCGCTGCGGCGCACGCGACCACCGTGGCCCGCTTCAGCATGCAGGCCGTGACCGCCGCTCACGAAGATCTCTATCGCGCCCTGTCGGCGGCCCCGCCCGAACGGTGGGCCACATCATGACGGTCCTGCTGACCCTCGCGCTCCTCAGCCTGTTCACGCCCTTCAAGATCGTCACAGGCCTCGTGCAGCTGCGCCCGTTCGACGTGCTGTGCGTGGTGATGACGGCGTGGCTGCTGACGAAGGGGCGGCTGGTCCCACGGTATGGGATCCCATTCGGGTTGGGCGTGATCCTTCCGTATTTCGCGCTGCATGTCGCCTCGGCCTTCACCGTGTCCGAGAACAACGGCATCCGCGAGGCGTTGCAGGTCGGGTTGTGTCTGCTGTTCGCCTGGATCGTCGCGAGCAGCGCGCATCTGATCGACTATCGGCGCCTGGCGCATCTGGCGGTGGTCGGCCTCGTGGCGGTGACTGTGTTTTCGATTGCGTGGCACATCTCCCAGGGCTACTGGACCGGATGGAAACGCCTCGGCGATCCGAAGGCGGCGTTCACCTTCCTGCCGCTGGTCCTCGGCGCTGCTGCTCGTCATCGATCCGCCGCGAGTCAGGCGCCGTCTCCTGTTCCTCTGGGTCGCGACCGGTGCGGTGATTCTGATGTCAGGAGAGCGCAAGGCGCTGCTCGTCTATCTCGGCCTGTCTGCCATCCTGTTTGCCAGGGGCCGCGTCCTTCGGCTCGTTCCGGTGGTGATTGTCGGGATTGGCGCACTGACGGTGCTGGCGAGTACGGTTGACGATCCGTATCTTGCGCGTCAGCTCGGGAGTCTCGTCAATCCCTTGAGCACTGGCGACTACGACTCGGCGATGGCCACCGGCACCGTGGCCGACGGCGACACGCTGAGTAACGCGCAGCGCAGCTTCGTGCTCTCGTACGGGCGGGAGCTCCTGGAGCAGAACCCGCTGTTTGGCGCCGGCACGAATCGCTACAGCATGCTGATTGACGAGCGCTTCTATTTCCTGCCCGAGTTCCTTCGCGCCGGCATTCACGGCGAGTTCCTCCGGATCACCATCGAAAACGGAATCGTCGGCCTTCTGCTCTACGTGATCGCCTGGGTTGCCGCGTTTGAACGCGGGCGCCGCACGATCCATCTGGCGTTGCCAGGGCAGCGCCGGCGCGATCCTCGCAGAGGCGTCCTGCTGGCGGTGCTCTTCATCCCGTGCCTCGCCTACGTATCGTTTGAGGCATCCGGCACGCACTCGTTCGTGCCGCTGATTCTGCTGTCGCTGATGCCAGACCTGCTGACTGTTCAGGCCGTCGTTCGTGCCGGCCATGCCGCGTTCGTGCTGCGGCCCGGCCTGGCGCAATCGTAATTTCTGTTCAGGCGCCGGCCGGCGCCGATCCTGGAGATCTGATGCGCGTGTCCGCGATTCTGACCTGTCACAACGAAGGGGCCTTCATCGCCGAGGCCGTCCGCAGCGTGTCGAATCAGACCGCTCGGGACCAGCTCGCGGAAATCATCGTGGTCAATGACGGATCCACCGACGACTCCGCGTCCGTCCTCGAGGGCCTCACCCGGGAGGAGCCGTTGCTTCGCGTGATCACCACACGCGGCATCAAGCTCCCGGCGGCGAGAAACCTCGCCATCTCGGAGGCGCGCGGCGACGTCATTGCGCTGCTCGACGGCGACGACGTCTGGGAGCCGGCCAAGCTCGAACGACAGTTGCCGGCGTTCGCGCTGGGCGATCGCATCGGCCTCGTGTACAGCGACTTCATCGATTTCTCGACTGATGGCGACGAGCCGATGCTCGTCCGCGTCAGACGTTTTCATGGCACGCAGCGGAACACGCTGGAGGACTACTTCGTCCACGATGGACCGATCGTGCCGTCGGCGATGTTGATCAGGGCCAGCGTATTTGAAGACGTCGGCCTGTTCGACGCGACGATGAAGGTCTCCGAAGATACGGAGATGTGCCTCCGGATCGCCGAACGGTGGCAGTTTCAGCACGTCCCGGGCGGCCTGACGCGAAAGCGGCGTCACGGCCGGAATGTCACGAACCGCCTCGACGTGTTCATTCCTCTCCGCGCTTGCGCTCACCGCCCGGTACACCGCGCGGCATCCATCGTTGGCGCGCCTGGTCGGCCGCCGCATGGCCTGTTCGCTACGCGAGAGTCGGCAACGACTGCAGCCAGAAGGGCGAGAACCGGCGTGCGCTCGGCCTGCTGTGGAAGGCGGTGATCGCCTCGCCCCTCTACGCCAGAAGTTACGCCTATCTGCTGTTCATGCTCGTGCCGCGCCGCGTGCGGCGCGGCGCCTGGCGCCAGGCGGTGAAGCTCTATCACCGTCTCGGCGCCTCCACGGCACCACAAGATGCTCGCCTCTTTCAGCGAAGTTGAAGGGCTGCTGCGGACGCCCGGTCGGGACCGGCGGCCGCTGCGAATCGTCCGCCGCGACGGCGTCGTCGAAAGCGTCAGCTCCAGCGCCGACGCGCTGACGACGTTTCCGGTGGTCGCCGGCCAGCCGATTCTGGTGGACTTCCACGACAGCGTGGCCCGGCCCGCCTGGTTCGCGCCGTCGTCCAGGGGCAGCTATTCGGCTGTGCCGCGTCGCACCAACGCGCTGAGGCTGTTCAAAGGAGCGGTCGTCGGGACTGCGGCGATCAGCCGCGCCAACCTGCAGCTCTTTCGGCAGCAGCTGCCAGCGGCGTCGCCGGTCGTGCTGATGATCGGCGGCGCGACGCAAGGCAACGGCACCGAGCCGCTTTATGCCGATCCGACCGTCAGGCTGATGTCGTTCGACATCTATCCCTCGCCGCTCACGCACTTTGTCGCCGATGCGCACTCGATTCCGCTCGACGACGCCTGCGTTGACGGCGTGTGCATCCAGGCGGTGCTCGAGCACGTGCTCGAGCCGCAGGCTGTCGTGGCCGAGATTTTCAGAATCCTCAAGCCAGGCGGCGTGATCTACGCCGAAACGCCGTTCATGCAGCAGGTGCACGAAGGCGCCTACGACTTCACGCGTTTCACCGAACTCGGTCATCGCTGGCTGTGGAAAAAATTTGCGGAGATCAAACGCGGCGCGATGGGCGGTCCGGGGCTGTCGCTCTACTGGTCCATTCGCTACTACCTCCGCGCCATGACGGGGTCATCGACGGCCGGCGACGTCTTGAGTGCGCCCTTCATGCTCCTGGCGCTGAGCGACCGGTTCATCAAGCCGTCGCGCCTGATCGAGGGCGCCAACGGCGTGTTCTTTCTCGGCCGCAAAGCGGAAGACGCCTTGACGGTGAACGAGGTCATTGCCCAGTACCTCGGGCATCGCTGACGGGAGTGTGTGATGCGACTGCTGTATGTCATCAACGGCTTCGATCCGGGAGGGGCCGAGCATGGCCTGTTGACGCTGGTCGAACAGGGGTTCTTCGACGGCCACGACCTGCGGGTGCTGGCGTTCTGCCATGGCCGCGGGCCGCTGGCCGACCGGGTACGGGCCGCCCTCGGCGATGAACGCGTGCTGATCGTGAACGCCGGAAATCGGCTGAGCGCGCGCGCCTGCGTGTCCGGCGCCTGGGCGGTCTGGCAGCAGTTCCGGCAGTGGCGGCCGGACGTCGCCATCCTGTCGCTCAAGCAGGCAAACGTGATCGGACGGGCCGTGGCGGTCTTCTTTCCCGGCGATTCGATGCGTGTCGTTCGAGCACATCGAGCGCTATCAGGCGCGACGACTGGGCTGGATCTACCAGTACTTGTTGTACGCGCTGTCGTGGCGCGTCGATGAAATCTGGGCGGACTGTCAACAGACGCTTGACGCGACCGAACACTACTTCACGCCTCGGACACGACGCCGCTTCGTCGTCCCGCTGTTCGCGGCGCAGGACCATCCAGTCAAAGCAGGATATGACCCGGCCGGCCCCTTCCGCGTGGCCGCCGCCGGCCGGCTCGTGGCGCGAAAGAATTTCGGCGCCCTCATCGACGCCGCGGCCGAACTTGCCGCGCACCGAACCCTGTACGTCGACATCTTCGGCGACGGGCCCGGGCGCGCGGCGCTTGCACGCCCGCATTCAGCGCGCCGGCCTTGCCGAGTGCGTCCATTTACATGGTTACCGGCCTGACTGGCTCGAGGCGGCGACGGCGGCTGATGTCTTCGTCAATCTCAGCGACAACGAAGGATTCTGCATCGTCGTCGCTGAAGCGATGAGCGCCGGCCTGCCGGTCGTGGCCACCAATGTCGGAGGCATTCGCGAATATGGCATCGATCGGACAAATATCCTCACGCTGCCCGAGGCCGATCCCGGGCGTGTCGTCGCAACCCTCGACGCGCTGAGCCGGGATCCCGGCCGGCGGGCGGCGCTGGGGCGCGCCGCGCGCGCTCACATGCGGCGTCTCTATGCGCCCGAGGCGTTCCGGCAGCGCGGCCGGGAGATTTTCGATCGCGAGGAACAGACGCCAGGCCTCGTACCAGGATGCGGCCACGGTGCGACCGGCATGAAATCGGCTCTTGCATTCGCCAGCGAACCGCGCGAAGCGCCGGATCGCTTCAGCATCACGCACATCATCACGCGGATGATTCGCGGCGGTGCTGACGAGAACACGCTGTTGTCGTGCAATCACCAGGCAAGGCTTGGCCACGACGTCCGCCTGATCTGCGGGCGCGAGTATTCAACGGCGATCCTGGAACGGCTCGACCCGGCCGTGTCGGTGGAAGTGTTGCCGAGCCTGGTGCGCGAACTCGACCCGCGGCGGGATCTGCGCGCGGTCCTCGACCTGACGAAATCCTTGCGCAGCACGCGGCCACATGTCGTGCACACGCACACCAGCAAGGCGGGCATCATCGGGCGGGTGGCCGCGCGACTGGCGGGCGTTCCGGCGATCGTCCACGGGGTGCACATCCTGCCGTTTCTCAATGTCGGGAGGCTGCAGCGCCTGGCCTATCTCGGCGCCGAGCGTGCAGTGGCGGCGGTCACCGACGCGTTCGTGGATGTCAGCGAAGGCATGCGTGATGCCGGTCTGGCCCATCGCGTCGGCCGGCCGGACCGCCACGTGGTCATTCCGAGCGGGATGGATCTCGATCGCTTCGTCGACGCGCAGCCGATCGCCGCCGAGGAGATTCAGGCGGCGTTCGGGCGACCGACGCCGATGCCGGAGGACGGTCAGCTCCTGGTCATGGTGGCGGCGCTCGAAGTTCGCAAGCGAGTCCTTGAATTTCTCGACGTCATGGCGACCATCCATTCCCGCCGCCCGAATGTCTTCCTGATCGTCCTGGGTGAAGGCAATGAGCGCAGCCGGATCGTCGAGTCGCGCCGCAGCGCTCGGGATGGCCGACCGGGTCGCGCTCCTCGGGTATCGCGACGATGTCGAGCGCTGGATTGCGGCGGCCGACGTCTGCGTGCTCGCGTCCGAGCGCGAGGGACTGCCGCGCGCAGTGGTGCAGTATGTCCTCGCCGGCCGGCCGGTCGTCGCGACCGCCCTGCCGGGAATTGAACGCGTCGTACGACATGGCACCAGCGGATTTCTGGTGCAGCCGGATCGACTGCCGCTCATGGCCCCCGCCATCGAGCGGCCTGCTCGATGATCCGCGGCTTGCGGCGTCCTTCCGTCAAGCGGCACTGGCACTGGATCTCTCGTCGTGGAGCGTCGACCGGATGGTCGGCCAGCTCGATGACGTTTACGCGCACGTGCTGACGGGAAAAGCCGTCACTGTTTCATGAGAGGACCCTGATGGCAGAGCAGAACCCACGAACGACTCGCAACTGGCGTCAGCCGCGTCTCGTCGTGTTCGTCCTGTTGGCGGCGGTCGTCGTTGTCCGGTTGGTTGCCGCCGCGCGACAGCCTCCGCAATCGAATGTCCATCCAATCACCGCTGCGTATATCAACGCGATGACGGATCGCCCGTCTGCGGCACGGGTCGCCGTCATCGATGCGCTCGTGACGTCGGTGCCCGACGTTCTCGGCAAGCTGGATTTGCTGTATTTGACCGCCGCCCACAGCGAAGATGCGCTGCTGGACGTGGTCAACCCGCGGCAGTTCCGTCTCACCCGTGTCGGCAATCCCGATTTCCAGGTCGATCACGGCATCCGCGGTGATGGCCAATTCAGCGCGTTCAACACCGGCTTTGTTCCGAACAAGGATGCAAAGCGCGCGAAGCTCAACTCGATCGAGATGGGCGTCTTTGTCGTGTCGAACGACTACGCGCTCGACGATCCCTCGATGGCCGAAGCGGGCAATGACTACACCCTCGTCAAGGCGCTGGAGACCATGCTCCTGACCGGAGCACCAACGACGGTGGCGGCCCGCAGCAATCGGCCGAACACGTTTCGGACGGCGGCGGGCGCGGTCACCACCGCCGCCGGTCTGACCAGCGTTTCACGAAGCATCGCCGCGGGCGCCACCGTATCGACGCAACGACTCTTCAGGGATGCACGTGAGCTGGCGGTGTCTGGCGGGGACGCGGTTTCGCTCGGCACTCTCCCGTATTACGTCGGCGGCGCCAACACCGGCGGGACGGGCGGGTATTCCACTCGACAAATCGGCGCGTTCTACGTCGGCGCTGCGCTCAGCGATGACGAGCGCACGCGGCTGTACAACGCGCTGACGACCTATCTCCAGACAATCGGCGCCTACGATCCCGCGTCGATTCCCGGAGGGCCATCCGCCAACCCGGGACCGGACCCCTATGGGCCATCGAGCGATGTCACGTGGAGCGAAGCGTATGCGGGCACACCGCTCGATATGTCGACGCTGGCGCCGTCGTTCGCAGACGAGTTCAACTCGGTGAGGACAATCGGGGTTGATGGCGGCGGCAGGCCCTGGTCCGCACCGGTCCACGCCAAGGTCGGGTTTGCCGAGTTCCTTGGCCCGGATGCGCCGAAAAGCCCGTTTTCGGCGAATGACGGTGTGCTGAGGATCCGGATGTCGACAGAACGTGGGGCGTGGCAAACCGGTCACATGCAGACGTCCGACTCGCGAGGCGACGGATTCGCGCAGCAGTACGGTTACTTCGAAATGCGCGCGCGCATGCCGCCTCCCGGGACGTACGGCGCCTGGCCGGCGTTCTGGCTGTATTCACAGGCGCTCTACACCGATCCAAAGGTGACGAAGGCCGAGATCGATGTCATCGAATACTACCCGGCCGAAGATTCCACCGGTCACCACTCCACGTTGCATCTGCGGCCGGCCGACGACTATCAGGTCGGCCAGGTGTCACAGCATTGGCAGAAAGGCGAATACAATCGCATTCAGGCCCTGGCGGACGGTGGCTGGCACACCTACGGGGCGCTCGTCACGCAGGATTTGATCATCATTTACTTCGACGGTCTCGAGCAGAAGCGCATTCCGACACTTAAGGAATATCGTGTGCCGCTGTACATGCTCGTCAGCCTGCAGGGGCTGCCCGAGCAGGCAAGCAGCGCGCGTGAGCCCGATCGACTTGTACGTGGACTACGTGCGCGCATACAAGCTGCGCTGAGGACGGCGGTTCATCATCGAAACATTGTCACCAGGATTCGTGAGCCACACGGCCGGCATCGGCGTCGTGCTGCCGATCTGTGCCGGGGTGCTGGCGGTGCTGTTGCTCGGCCGGCATTGGGCGATCGCCGTCCAAACTGGCGATCGGTTTCGGATTGTGCCTCGCGGTGACGTACGTGTTTCAGGCGCACGCGCTGAGGCTCGGTGCGGTGACCTTCCGGCCGAGCGGCCACGTCAGCATGGCGACGTTTACGTTCAGCGCGATCGCGTGTCTCTTGATTGGCCGCGCGGCCATGCGCCCCTGGCTCAACGCCCTCATCGTCGTCGTGCTCGGTGCCGAGTTCGGGTACGCGCGTTTACACATGAGTACGCACTCATCGTGGGACGTTGCGGCCGGTATCTGCATTGCGGCCATCAGCCTCTTGCTGGTCGCCCGGCCAAGCGGCTGGCGCCTCTTGAACCGCGCGGACCGTGTGATGGTTGCTGCGGCGGCGTGCGTCATGTTTTCTGTCGCCGTGACACACGGCTATCTGCTCGATCGCCTTCTTCGGACCCTGTTCTAAGGGTCCTCGCCCCCGCCGCGCCTAAATCCCACCTCGCGCGGCCGAATCCGTTCAGAAACACGTCGATTAGTCTCGCTTGACGAGACGAGTGGCCTGCGTAGAATAACAGCGCCTGCGCCAGCGCTTCTGCGACGGTACGGCTGGTCGGGCTTACCGGAGCCTTTTCTCGTCTCCAGACGACGCGCGTCGCCTAACAACGCTCCAGCGCGAAGGGGACCGTATGAAATCCGCAAGAGACATCGTCCGCGGGCAGGACATCGTAACGGTCGACGCTCGGACCTCGGTGACGGATGCGGCGCGAGTCATGGCCGCTCGCCACATCGGCGCCGTGCCGGTCACCGACGCGGATCGACTCGTCGGCATCTTCACTGAGCGCGACGCGCTCACGCGCATCGTCGCCGCCGGCATTGATCCGGCTCGCACTCCGATTCGCGACGTCATGTCATCCGAGCTGGTTGTCGCCGACGTCGGCGAAAGCTATGAAGCCTGCCTCGACCGGATGCGGCAGGCACACATCCGGCACTTGATCGTGATGGATGACGAGCGCATGGCCGGCATCATCTCGATGCGGGACCTCATGGCTGTCGACCTGGACGACAAGGTCGAAACCATCACGCTCCTGAACGAGTACGTTCAGTCGCGTACCAGCCGACGGCGCGAACCGGCGCTGAACTCTGAACTGTCCCCGCGTCGGTATGGGGAGCGCTCAGTGTTCAGACGAGCTTGGCGTCCATCGTTATCTTGGCGTTGAGCAGCTTGGAAATCGGACAGCCGCTCTTGGCGGCGTCTGCGGCTTTCTGAAACGCGGCCTCGTCGGCGTTGGGAATCTTCACCCTGGTTTCGAGCGCGCTGGAGGTTACGGCGAATCCGCCTGTCGACCTGCTCGAGCGTCACGGTCGCCTTCGTGCTGATGCTCTCCGCCTTCATCCCGGCGTCGCCGAGAATCATCGACAGCGCCATGGAAAAGCACGCGGCGTGCGCGGCGGCGATCAGCTCCTCAGGATTCGTGCCCTTCTCGTTTTCGAACCGCATGCGGAAGTTATAGGGCACGTTCGGACAGCGCGCCGGTTTCCGTCGACACCGTGCCCGTTCCATCCTTGAGCCCACCCTTCCAAACGGCACTCGCGCTTCGCTTCATGGTCAGCGACTCCTTTTCGTCGGCTTGAATCCGGTCGGATGACCGGACAGCGGAGGAACGAACGACGCCCCCAGCCGGCGGAGCGTCGTTCAGCGATTGGGAACGGTCGCGTCAGGAGCCATCGGGTGCCGAGGCGCTCGGCCACCCGGGCTCTCCGGCGGCGCGGACGGCGTCGGCAGCCGGGCACAGCCGCGGCGAGCGGTTTCGCGGCGCGACCGGCTTGTCGACGGCTTGTGACCGGCCGGCCGCCGATGCGCGCCCGCAGCAGCTCCTCCGCGTGCGCGAACAGTTCCTCTTTCGAGATCCGTGCCGGCGTCGACGTCGGCGAGCAGCGAGCGCTGCGCCTTGTACTCGCGGTTCTCGATGCCGGCCTTGCTCTGCAGCATGCGCCAGGCCTTGCGGCGCTCGACGCAGAAGAGCACCAGCTGGCGCGACAGCGCCCGGTATTCGACATGTGCCGTTCGTGCCCGGCAACCTTGATGTAGACGCCGAAGTCGGGAACGTACGACCGGTGGCTCGGCACCAGGTAGCGGCGGTAGACCACGTCCTGCTGCGTGATGCGGACCAGCATGTTCTCGAGCGGAATCAGCTTGGCGGCGTCCTCCGCCTTGATCTTCTTCAGGTGGTTCCGGAAGCGCGCCTCGGTCGCGCACCAGTGCGCGACGGTGTAGCGGTACGGTCTCGTTGGTCGCCTTGAACTTCGTCTCGTACCAGTCCATGTCGATCGACGGATTGCCCTTGATGTCGAGCGCTTCCTGATAGCTCTCGCCGAGCCGCGGGTTGAAGACGAACTCGGGCGCGCCGCGCGAGTCGCGCACGCGCTGCGCCTGGTCGAGCGCCATGTCGTCGGCGACGCCGTGCTCGGGCTGGCACGTCGTGAAGCACTGCATGAACATCGTGCCGCGGTACTCGAGGCCGTCGAGAATGGCCCGGTACAGCTTCGGCGCGTTGGCGATCGACACCTGCGCCACGAACGGCGAGCCGTGGCCGGCGAGGAACGTCTCGGCGACGGTCTTCTTCTCGATGTTCTTGCCCTGCGTCGCGGCGCCGAACACGTTCATGTCGTTGCCGCCGAGCATCGGCGTCGAGTCGGAGTTCTGGCCGCCGGTGTTCGAGTAGACCTGCGTGTCGAGCATGACCGCCTTCACGTTCGGGCGGTTCTGCAGGATGACCTTCGACATGTTCTGGTAGCCGATGTCGCCCATGCCGCCGTCGCCGCCGACCACCCAGACCTTGGGAAGCTCGAGGATTTCCTGGTCGGTCATCACGGCGTCGCTGAAGTGCATGATACTCGTAGTATTCGCGCGCGGTCGATGACGTCGCGTCTCGCGGTGCATCAGCGCGTCGGCGAGCCGCTCCGGAATCGACCGATCGGCGCCCGTGATCGACGATGAAGCTTTCGCCGAGGAGCCAGCCGACCGTGATGCCGTCCTGGAACAGCGAGTTCATCCACGGATACGGATGCGGGTTGTTCGGCGGCGTCGATCCGTAGACCGTGTTGCAGCCGGTGTGCGCGGCCATGGCCATCACCGACATGCCGTTGGCCAGGCGGCCGTCGATCGGCTGGAGGTTCTCGTGGTTGAACGCCTCCTGCCGCATGACGGCGGTGATGGCGTCGACGATCTCGTTGTCGGAGATCGGACCGTGCGCCGCGATGCGCGCCTTGGTGTCCTTGTCGTCCTCGCCGCCGAGACCCATGAGCAGGTGCGCCACGGCCTGGCGGAGCAGCTCGTACTCCTCCTGCGCTCCGCGCCTTGAGCGCGGCCAGCTTCTGCGACGCCGATCTTCTCGAGCTCGGTCGGCCTTGGCCCGGAGCCGGTCGGCCTTCGCGTGATACAGCGGCCGCATGTAGGCCTCGGTGACCGCCGCAATCGCGCGGAGGATGCTCTTCTCGCCGCAGCCGGCGCACGCGCCGTCGCCCGACACCAGCGCGTCGTAGTTCCTGCGCACCATCAGCATGTTGCGCAGCGTGGCGGTCTTGGAGTCCTGCGGCCGCGCGTCGTTGTAGAGGCCCAGGTACTTCTGCGGCGTGTCGGGCAGCAGATCGAGGAACGCCGTGCCCGTCTCGTGCTCGGCGTTGACGTCTTCGGTTTCCTGCACCATCCGCAGCGCGCGGTGCTCGCCGCACGCCGTGACGCAGGCCGCGCAGCCCTTGCAGAGGTCCGACACGAAGATCGAGAAGACGCCGCCGCCGCCGGGCTTCTTCTTTTCGGGCGTCGCGAAGATCGCGTTCGTCTTCTCGTACGCCAACGGCACCTTGTCGATGACGTCGAAGAACTCGCGCTTGGCCTCGCGGCGAGAACCCGTTCGACCTCGTTGGTCACCTCCCGGATGATCTGCGGGAGCGGCGTCGGATCCTTCGCGAGGCCGTCGCGCATCATCTCGCGCGTGCGCTTTTCGATCTCGGGCAGGAGCTGGAGCATCTTCTGTGCGCTCGCCCGCGTCGGTGACGTAGTGGGTGACGGCCGTCCGCAGAATCGTGTCCAGGTCCTGCGAGCAGTTGGGCAGCGCGGTGTCGGGACAGACCGCGATGCACTCCATGCACTGCGTGCAGTTTTCGGGAATATAGAGCGGCGTTTCGCGCCGCGCGACGTACTTCGACGCCGTGTCGCCGCTGCCCGCCGCCATGACGCCGAGCGACGGCGAGCGGCGTCGGCCGGCTGGTTGTAACCGAGGCCCGCCGCGGAACAGCGAGTCGAAGGCCGCGATCCGCGTGAACGGCGTCCGCTCGTCCTGGCCTTCGGGCATGGCATGCGAGCGGCATCCGGAGCCGCACGCCGTCGTCGTGCCCGTTCCGTCGAACACCACCGGCAGCAGCGCCTTGCCCGCGAAGCGTCGACCGATCGGCGCGCCGCGAGCTCGCCGACGCGAATTTCGCGCACGCGCTCGAATCCCTGCGTCATGACCTCCATGTTCGAGGTCACGACCGCTTCGCCGAGCCGTCCGAACTTCTTGACGTACTGCTTGTGGACGACCTCGCGGAACTGCTCCTGGGTGATGCCGGAATTCCTCGAGCAGCGGCGAGACCGCGAAGAACGCGCCCAGGAACGCGTTGCCCTGCATGCGCAGCTGCAGGTCGCCGCGTTCGGTGGCCTTCCGCGCAATCTCGAAGCCGGGCAGCGTGAACACGCGGATGTTCTTGTCGATGAATCTGCTTGCCGCGCCCAGATCGGGCAGCCGCTCCCACGCCTGCTCGCCTTCTTCCTCGGACTCCCACACGCAGGCAGCCGCCCTCGGACATGCCGTCGAGCGGGTTGGTGTGGGTGAACGCCTTCGGATCGCAGCACAGCACGACGGTGACGTGGCGCAGATCGCAGTTCACCCGGATGCGCTCGGGCGCCGGCGACCATGAAGTAGGACGTGGGCGCGCCCTTCTTCTCCGACCCGTACTTCGGGTTCGCGCTGACGTGGATGATCTCTTTCGGGTTGCCGAACTCGTCGACGACGCTTGTCGCGCTCGTAGAGCAGATCGTTCAGGTCGCCGATGATTGCGCCGAGGTTCTTGCCGGTCGTGATCGCGCCCCAGCCGCCGACGGAATGGAAGCGGACCGCGATCGACCCTTCGGGCAGGAGCGACGGCGTTTCGTCGGCCTTCACCTCGTAGGGGTGGTCCACGCCGAGCACCATGAACGACGACGCCGTCGGCCGCGCGCTTGCCGTCCTTGCGCGCGCGCGTTCGCCGTCGCGAACTCGTACGCGCCGATCGTGTGCTCCGGACGGAAGTCGCGGGAGCCCAGGCCGTACACGCCGGCGAAGAGCCGCGGCATCTGGTCGGCCGTGATCGCGCGGCAGTCCCGTCTTCGCCCTGCAGCGCCTTGTGCAGCGCCGTGCGGATGTCGCGCCCCATCGGGTTGTCGCCGGCCATCGGCTCGTCGGTGCGCTCGAGGATGATGACGTTCTTCTTGCCGGCGAGCGCCTTGACGACCGCCGCTTCGGGGAACGGCCGGAAGACGTTGATGTGAATCGATCCGACCTTCGCGCCGCGGTGCTCGCGCAGGTAGTCGACGGCCGCTTCGATGTTCTCCGCCGCCGATCCCAGCGACACGAACACCGTGTCGGCATCGTCGGTCTTGTATTGGCTGACGAGGCCGTAGTGGCGGCCGGTCAGCTTGCCGAAGTCCTCGTACGCGTCTTCGAAGAACTCGAGAATCGGCTCGGTGAAGTTGTTCGCGGCGGGCGACGACGCCCTGCATGTAGTGCTCCTGGTTCTGGACCGGGCCGAGGAGCACGGGGTTCGTCAGGTCGATCATCTTGGGCACGCGGCGCCGTTTCGGACCGAAGAGCTCGCGCTGGCTCGCCGTCGGGCACTCGATGATGTCTTCGGGCGCGCCGAGGTATTCGCGAATCAGCTCCGCCTCGTGCTTGTAGAACGTCCGCTCGAGGTGGGACGTGAGGAAGCCGTCCATGACGTTCATGCCGGGCGTCAGGCTCAGCTCCGTCACGCGGCGCAGAATCAGCGCCTGGTCGGCGGCCTGCTGCGCGTCCTTGCCGAACACGATGATCCACCCGGTGTCGAGCGCGCCGTACACATCGTCGTGGCCGCAGTGGACGTTCAGCGCGTGCTTGGTCAGCGCGCGTGCGGCCACCTCCAGCACCATCGTCGAGCACTTGCCGGGCGCGTGGTAATACTGCTCGACGCCGTACACGACGCCCTGGCCCGACGTGTAGTTGACGACGCGCTTGCCGCAGACCGAATGCGCGATGGCGCCGCCCTGCGCGGCGTGCTCGCCTTCGGCTTCGACGGCGATCGTGTTGCGGCCGAAGACGTTGAGTTTGCCTTCGGCGAACGCCTGCTGGTACAGCTCGCCGCCTTCCGTCGATGGCGTGATCGGGTAGAACACACCGGCGTCGGCAATTCGCGTTTCGGTGTGGTAGGACACGAGCTGGTTCCCGTTTGCGGTGACGCGGATCCCCGGGTAGCGAGGTTTCTGGATCATGATTCCCTCGGCGGCAGCGAACCCTTCGTCGCTGCGGGCCTCCAGTCGCGACAGGTTGCGCAGATGTCGGAGGTTTCGAGCGGACCGCTGTGTGCGGGATGGCAGCACGTCCACGGGTCGTCCCACGCGCTCAGCCACTCCGGAAATGGCTGATACAGGGTGACCTCGCCCCAGCGGCAGGCCTGGGGTATTCGCTTCGTGCGAGAGGCGGAGCTGGCTGCGGCGCCGATCGTCGGATCCATGGGCGGCGTGTCTGCCATGGGCACCCTCTTACCGATCAGATTGTTAAAGCGGCCGAGTGGGTACCTTATACACCTCCACGGCGCGCATGGCAGGGAAAAAATGCGGTCCACGGCCGAGGCACGGTGCTGCGCTATCCGCGCCCCGCAACTTCGCGAACGCCGGTCAGTGAGCCGCCGCCAATGGCTGCGAGGCCCGCGAGGAAGACCACGCCGCCGAGCGCCAGAGGGCCGAGATCGGTTGCGCTGAGAAGGATCGCGTCAGCGACGACGATCGCCGCTGCGAGAGACAACACGGCCGCCGCGCGATGGGCGCGGAACAGCAGGCTGACCAGCCAGCCGCTCAGAACCGTCGAACCGAACATGACGAGCCACGCCGCCAGGGTCTGGATCCAGACCAGAAGGGGAACGTTCGTCAGCAAGGCGGCGGAAGTGCTTTGCATCCACCAGACGGGCACGGCTGCGACGAAGAGACCCGTGACGATGGCGCCGAGGGCCACCGGCAGGTGGCGCCAGACGTCGCGGCCCGCCCCTGCGCCGATCGCCACGCCGACTTCCCGCCAATACCAGAATGGCGAGCGCCGCGTCTGATATGCCTCGAAGAGATCTCCGACCAGCGCGTCTTCGATGACGGTCGAGCCAAGACGCTTCAGGATCCAGGTGGCGAGTCGGGGCGGCCGGTGGATCGTCATGACAACTGTCCTTTCAATTGAGGCAGACGGTTCCAGAGTTGCGTCAGCGCTCGCCGGGCGTCCTGAACTTCGCGGATGCCGGCGGCGGTCATCGTGAAGAGGCGCTTGGCGCGTCCGCCGCGCTCCGGGGTGGGATCGCCGAGCCTGGACTTCACCAGCCCGCGCGCCTCGAGCCGATCGAGCGAGGCGTAGACCGTCGCCATCGCCACCGCGCGGCCGGCCGACGCTTCGATCTCGCGGGAAATGGGAACGCCGTAGGCGGCGTCCTCCAGCCGCATGATCGCCAGCATGATCATCAGTTCGAGGCTGCCGTTGTGGCGCTTCATAATTGTTCTATCTTATGGAAGAAATATAAGGCGGTCAAGGGATACTACGTGTATCGTGGGATTGGCAATGACTCGGTAACGCCATGGCTCGCATCTTCATCACCGGCAGCACCGATGGCCTGGGCCGTGCGGCGGCGCGGGCGCTCATCGACGAGGGCCATCTGGTCGTTCTGCACGCGCGGTCTCGCCAGCGGGCCGTCCGCGCTCGACGATCTCGCGTCACGGTCGGCCGGCGTGGTCGTCGGTGATCTTGGCAGCGCCGTCGAGACGAGAAGCGTCGCAGACGCAGGTCAACGCGATCGGACGAATGGACGCGGTCATCCACAACGCGGCGATGTCGTCCACGAACGGCCGCTCACCACGCCCGGAAGGCCACGCGACCATCCTCGCCGTCAATACGCTGGCGCCCTACATGCTCACGGCTCTGATCGAGCGTCCGCGCCGATTGGTGTACCTCAGTAGCGGCATGCACCGTGGCGGCGTCGCCTCGCTGCGCGACATCGATTGGATTGAGCGGCGCTGGAACTCCAGTCAGGCGTATTCAGACAGCAAGCTCTATCTGACAGCGCTCGCCTTCGCGGTCGCGCGGTGCTGGCCCGACGTTCTGAGCAGTGCCGTCGACCCGGGCTGGGTTCCGACGAAGATGGGCGGTCCGGGAGCGCCGGACGATTTCGATAAGGGATACCTCACGCAGACGTGGCTTGCCGTCAGCGACGATCCCGCGGCGGCGGTCAGCGGCCGATACTGGCATCACCGCCGACCGCAGACCCCAGCCAGGGAAGTGTCTGACTCCCGCTTTCAAGACGAGCTCGCCGCCAGGCTTGCCGAATTGACCGGCGTATCGCTCTTCTGACGAGACTCGGGAAGGCGTGGTGAGCCGCTGGCGGCCCGGAATCGGCTAAAATCATGCCCGCCATGTCGGGGCCTAACAGGCTTGCCGTGCTCGCGTCAGCCGTATGTGTCGTGGTTGTTCTTTCTTACATGCGACTGTCCGAGGGTGATGCCGCCCCTCGGATGTATTGGGCCTTTGGCGTCGCACCTGGGGCGCTCGTGTTGGGCGTGAGGTGGGTGGTTGCTGGATACCGCTCTCGATAACCCTGCCCCTTACTTGGGCCAAAAGCGGTGTCGTGACTTCACTGTCGGCACGCCCTCTCGATCCACAACGTATTCCAAACGCACCTCGCCGTTGACGTTCTTTTCCTTCGAGAACGGCACCGGGAATTTCGCGTAGACGGTTTCGAACGTTACCAGGTCAGCCCGCCACCAAATTCGATCAGACGACCGTCGACGAATCCGCTCCCTTGTACGGACGATCCCACTGGTCTTCGCCACGCCGGACCGTAGGTGTTGTTCGCAGACAGCACCGCGCCGCCATTGGTCACATTGTAGGCGTCGAGATTGGCGCGCACCTCATTCTGGTTCCCCCAGTGAACACCTTGCTCAATCGGAGATCGAGTTGCGTCCGCCGCGGATCGAACATGGTCTGGAGCGGTATCAGCGGCACAGTGGCGGTCAGCGTGCAGACCGCCCGCGTCCCGCAGGCCGCGAGGTTGCGGCCGAGTGACTTCGCAATCTCATCGTTCGGCGCCGGATAGTCGGCGGCGTAGGCGAGCCCGGAGACGTTCTGCAGAACAGCGCTCCCGACGAAGTTGCCGGAACGGGTAACTGACGTGCGCTTTGACGAGCGTCTGCGCACTGAGGGCGTGACCGTATGGCAGTTCACGAGTGCCTGCGGGGAATCGACGACGAAGCAGGCGTCATCCACCGACTGCCCGGTATCGACGCTGCCGCCGAGCACCAAGCCTGGACGAAGTTGCGACGCGACGCTGAAGCTCAGGAAATCGGTCACGCGTGTCCGGTCGCCGAAGTTCTTCACGCCCTTGACGACATTCTGGCTCTGGTTGAATTTTGCGGGTGACACATCGTACAGCCCGCATACCTGATAACCGCCGCCATTGGGTAAGCGGGAATCGAGCGGCGCGGTGATGCAATAGGTCGAGTAGTCACAGGCGTGACCAACAGGTTGTCGGTGACGCCG